>JBBDIL010000001.1:0-52396 GCA_040880425.1 Burkholderiales bacterium
GCGATCAACACGGCGGCAAGGCCCACCAGCGAATGCATCGCCGCGACCAGTTCCGGCATCTGCGTCATCTGGATGCGGCGCGCGATCAACGTGCCGACCGAGCCGCCGATCGCGATGCCGAGCACGATCAACATCCAGTTGTCGGTCACTGTCAGCGTGGTCAATATGGCGATCGCCATGCCGACCATACCGAACAGGTTGCCGCGGCGCGCGGTGACCGGCGAGCTCAGGCCTTTCAGCGCGAGTATGAAAAACACCGATGCGACCAGGTAGGCCAGCGCTACGTGATTGGGAGACATAGGGTTCCTTCGGACTGTTGAGCGTCAGACGGGGCAGCGGCGCGACTGGCCGTCAGTCCTTCTTCGCTGCCTTCGGCTGCTTCTTCTTGAACATCTCGAGCATGCGCTGCGTGACCAGGAATCCGCCGAACACGTTGACGCTTACCAGCACCACGCCGGCAAAGCCGAGCGCCGTGCCCCAGTCGATCGGCTGCGGGCCGGCAGCCAGCATCGCACCGACGATGATGATGCTGGATATGGCGTTGGTCACCGACATCAGCGGCGTATGCAGCGCCGGGGTCACGTTCCAGACGACGTGATAGCCGACGAAGATCGCCAGCACGAATATGGTCAGGTGAACCACGATCGGATCGATTGCTCCAGTCATTGCTTGCTCCAGTCGAATGATTGGTGGAGGCTCATCGGCAGGCGGCAGGGCTGCGCCCGCTCCGTCTGCCGCCGCCGTCCGGTGTTTCAGCGCTTTGCAACCACTTCCCCGTCGATGCACGCCAGGGTGCCGGCGACGACCTCGTCCTCGCGGTTGAGATTGAATTCGCCGGTCTTGGCGTCGAGCATCAGCCCGAGGAAGTTCAGAAGGTTTCGCGCATACAGCGCGCTCGCGTCCGCCGGCACCAGTGCCGGCAAGTTGGCAATACCGATCAGATGCACGCCGTGCTTCGTCACGGTCTTGTCCAGCTCGGTCAGCGGACAGTTTCCGCCCTGCTCGACCGCCATGTCGACGATCACCGAGCCTGGCTTCATGCTCTTCACCATTTCCTCGGTCACCAGCACCGGGGCGGGACGGCCGGGAATCAGCGCGGTGGTGATCACGATGTCGGCCTGCTTGATGCGCTCGGCGATCAGCTCGCCCTGGCGCTTTTTGTAGTCCTCGCCCATGTCGCGGGCGTAGCCGCCCTGGCCTTTCGCCAGTTCCTTTTCTTCGTCCGTAAGCGGCACTTCGATGAACTTGGCGCCGAGCGACTCGACCTGCTCCTTGGTTTCGGGACGCACGTCGGTCGCCTCGACCACGGCACCGAGCCGCTTGGCAGTTGCAATCGCCTGCAGACCCGCAACACCCACGCCCATCACCACTGCCCGCGCCGCCTTGATGGTGCCGGCCGCCGTCATCAGCATCGGCATCATGCGCTGGTAGGTGTTGGCGGCGAGAATGACCGCCTTGTAGCCGCCGACGTTGGCCTGCGAGGACAGTACGTCCATCGATTGCGCACGCGAGATGCGCGGCAGACGTTCCATCGCAAACGCCGTTACGCCCCGTTTCGCCAGTGCCTCGAGCTCATTCGTCTTGTGTGGCTGGAGCAGGCCGATCAGGATTTGACTTTTGCGCAGCTTGCCCAACTCGTCCGACTCCGGGCCGCGCACCTTCAGCAGGATCTCGGCCTGTTCGTAGACCTCGTCGGCGGACTGCACCAGCTTCGCGCCTGCCGCCTTGTATTCGTCGTCGGGCAGCGAACATCCGGCGCCTGCACCGGCCTGCACCAGCACCTCGTGCTTTTCGCCCGACGTCAGCTTCTTTACCGTTTCCGGGGTCGCAGCCACCCGCGTTTCCCCCGCGCGGATTTCCGCCGGTATGCCGATGCGCATGGATTGATGATCCTCCCTGTCGATATGCTCCGGGCACGCAATGATCGCGTCATCCGAAGTCTGGCAGTGTGTTCGAAAGTCAACGGATTATAGGCGATGGTGTCGCGGCGCACCAACCACCGGCGATCTTTGCGCTGCGTCTATAATCGTGAGCACAGATGCCCGCGATCCGCCTTCTTCCAGACCTGCTCGTCAGCCAGATTGCCGCGGGTGAGGTCGTCGAACGACCGGCGTCCGCACTCAAGGAACTCCTGGAGAACGCCGTCGACTCGGGTGCCGGCGAAATTTCCGTGCAGCTCGCCGACGGCGGGATCCGGTTGATCCGGGTGGCAGATGACGGCGGCGGCATCGCCAGGGAGCAGCTTGCGCTGGCGCTGGCACGCCACGCCACGAGCAAGATCGCCACACTCGACGATCTGGAATCGGTCGCCTCGCTCGGCTTTCGCGGCGAGGCCCTCGCCAGCATCGCCTCGGTATCGCAGCTATCGCTCGCCAGCCGCGCCGCCGGCGACAAACACGCCTGGAAGATCGAAGCCAGCGGTGGCGCGCTTTCCCAGCCGGCACCCGACGCGCTGTCGTCCGGCACCACGGTGGAAGTGCGCGACCTCTTCTTTAATACCCCGGCGCGCAGGAAATTCCTGCGTACGCCAGCGACCGAGTACGCGCACTGCGAAGAAGCCTTCAAGCGCACTGCACTGTCGCGGCCGGACCTGCGGCTGACATTCGCGCACAATGGACGCATCCAGTGGCGGCTTGCGCCCGCCAGCGCGATCGAGCGCGTGTACGAGGTGCTCGGCGATGCCTTTCGCGAAACCGCGCTTGCCGTGGATGCGCCAAGCGGCAGCCTTCGGCTCGCCGGCGCGATCGCGCAGCCGGCCTACTCGCGCGCGGCGCGCGATGCCCAGTATGTGTTCGTCAACGGCCGCTTCGTGCGTGACAAGCTGATCGCGCACGCGGTGCGCGAGGCGTATCACGACGTCCTGCACCATGACCGCCACGCGGCCTACGTGCTGTTCCTGCAGATCGATCCCCGGCTGGTGGACGTAAATGTCCACCCGGCCAAGACCGAGGTGCGCTTTCGGGATTCGCGTGCCGTGCACCAGTTCGTATTCCATGCGCTGGACAGGACACTGTCCGCCACCCGGGCCGGTTCACAGGCGGGGTCGGGGAGCGGCGCTGCTTCGCCGCCGGCGTTCACGCCATCGCGTGACACGCAGATCGGCATGGCGCTGCACGCCGGCGAGCCGGCGCCGTTCTATTCGGTATTGTTCGGCGGCTCCAGTACGCAGGCTGCAAATCCGGTTCGCCCGGCACCCGAACCCGTCATGGCGGATGAGGATCAGCCGCTCGGCTACGCGCTTGCGCAGCTCGCGGGCGTCTACATCCTGGCGCAGAACCGCAGCGGGCTGGTGGTGGTGGACATGCACGCAGCACATGAACGCATCGTCTACGAGCAGCTCAAGCATGCGTTGGACGCCGATCGCATTCCGACCCAGAACCTATTGATCGCCGCCAGCATGGCAGCCAGTCCGATCGAGGTCAGCGTGGTCGAAGAGAATCGCGAACTGCTCGGGCAGCTTGGATTCGATCTGGCGGTGCTGGCGCCGAATGCGATCGCAGTACGCGCGGTACCGGCGATGCTGGCGCAGGCGGACGCGACCCAGCTCGCGCGCGACGTGCTGCGCGAGATCTCCGAGTTCGGCGCAAGCCGCGTGCTCACCGAACGGCGCAATGAAATGCTGTCCACCATGGCCTGCCACGCTGCGGTGCGGGCAAACCGCATCCTGACGCTTCCGGAAATGAACGCGCTGCTGCGAGAGATGGAAGCGACCGAACGCTCCGGGCAGTGCAACCACGGCCGCCCGACCTGGTTCCAGGTCACGATGGCCGAGCTGGACAGGATGTTCCTTCGCGGTCGTTGAGCGTGGAAAAGCAGGACTGAGGCACGAGGACTGAGGACTGAGTCAAGAAAACTGATGGCCACTCAGACCACGGCGTCCAGTTCGCATTCCTCCACAGAATTGCCTCCGGCAGTTCTGTTGCTCGGCCCAACCGCCAGCGGCAAGACCGGGCTTGCGATCGAGCTGGCACAGCGCTTCCCGCTGGAGATTGTCAGCGTGGACTCGGCGCTGGTCTACCGCCGCATGAATATCGGCACCGCAAAGCCGGACGTCACTACGCGGCTCAGGCACCCGCATCATCTGATCGACATCATCGACCCGACCGAAAGCTATTCGGCCGCGCGGTTTCGCGAGGACGCACTGTCAATCATGGACGACATTACCGGCCGTAGCCGTATTCCACTGCTTGTCGGCGGGACCATGCTCTACTTCAAGGCGCTGCGCGAAGGCCTGAGCGAGCTGCCGCAGGCCGATGCCGCCGCGCGCGCGGTGATCGATGAGATGGCGACCAGCGTCGGCTGGCCGGCATTGCACGCGGAACTGGAGCGGGTGGACCCGCGCACCGCGCGTCGCCTCGATCCGAACGACGCGCAACGCATCCAGCGCGCGCTCGAGGTCTTCTATGTCACCGGCAGGCCGCTGTCCGACATGCTGAACGGCGTGCCGGCCGCCACCCTGCCGTACCGGCTGATCCAGATCGCGCTCGAGCCGTCGGACCGCACCGAACTGCACGCGCGCATCGCGCAACGATTCGAAGAAATGCTGGAACTCGGGTTGATTGGCGAACTGCGCGAGCTACGCAGGGATTACGACCTGAAACCGTCCATGCCGTCGATGCGTTGCGTCGGCTACCGGCAGGCGTGGCAATACCTGGAAGGAGAGTTCGGCCTGCCGACTCTACGGGAGAAGGGAATTGCCGCTACCCGTCAACTGGCGAAACGGCAACTGACCTGGATGCGCGCCACGCCGAGCCTGATGCGTTTCGACTGCCTGGCAGACGATTTGCAGGAGCAGGTGGGCGACTGGCTGGAAAGGGCGCTGGAACAGGATCAGGCACAACACGACCGGGGCTGAGTGCCCCGGTCGATGCCGCATTTACCGCTTGAGTGCGGCTATGCCAACCTCAGCGATCTGCGCGTCCTGTCGCGAGGTCACACCGGAAACCCCGATTGCGCCGATCACGTCGTTGCCAGCCCTGATCTCGATGCCACCTTCAAGCAACACCGCCGCCGCATTAATCGTGAGGATCGATGGACGCTTGCCGGCGAGATCGTCGAAAACCTTGGTTGGGCGCTTGAACGCGGCAGACGTGCGCGCCTTGCCGATGGCAACGTCGATGCTTCCGGTCTGCGTGCCGTCCATGCGTTGCAGGTAGATCAGATGCCCGCCTTCGTCGACAATCGCGATGACCACGTTCCAGTTGTTGCGCCGCGCCTCAGTCTCCGCCGCTGCGGCAATATTTTTGGCGGCCTCAAGCGTGAGCGCCTTGCGATCGGCAAGCTGGGCCTGCGCGGTGACAGAAACCAGTGCAAATGCTGCAAAGAACAACGAAGCGAAAAGTCTTTTCGCGGTGGACATAAGGCCTCCTCAAGTAAGTGGTCCCGATTCTTGGGTTGTCCCGGCAAGGGCAGCCCGCGCCGGTCGGTCGGAATGGTGTGCTGCTGCGGCTGCACGTCTAAGATAGCGTGCGCCGGGCGCGGGCGCAAACGCGTCAGTCCTTACTCTCGATGCGTGCGCCGGCACGGCCGCGTGCGAGCGTGATATCGACTTTCTCGCCGATCGACAGTGCATGCGCGTCGCGTGCGATCGAACCGTCTGCGCGCGTGACGATACCGTAGCCGCGCGCCAGCACATTGCCCGGGTTCAGGTGCCCCAGATGTGCGCCCAGCGCGGCGAGCCGCTGGCTACGCCGCTCGAACCCGAGCGCAGCCGACGCACGCAGGCGTGACTCCAGTTCGACTCTGCGCGCTTCCAGGCCCCCGACATCCGGGCGCGCCGCCACCAGTGCAACACCCAGGCCCTGCGCCCGGTGCCGCGCGGAGTCGAAATGACGCAGCCAGCCCTGCCGCAGGCGAACCTTGAGATGGCCGAGTTGATCGAGGCGGCGCGCAACGCGCTCGCCGGGATGCACCAGCCGCTTGCCCAGATAGTCGAGATGCTGCATGCGCCGTTCCAGCGTGCGCCCCAGCGCGCGCGCAAGCCGGTGGCGCTGCGCCGCGAGCCGCTCCTGCAGGTCGACCCGGTCGGGCGTGACCGCAGCGGCCGCCGCAGTTGGCGTGGGCGCACGCAGGTCGGCAACGAAGTCGGCAATGGTGAAGTCGGTTTCATGGCCGACGCCACTCACCACCGGCACCGCGCAATCCGCGATCGCTCGCGCCACCACCTCCTCGTTATAGGCCCAGAGATCCTCCATGCTGCCGCCACCACGACACACCAGCAACACGTCGACCTCGGCCCGCGCGGATGCGGTGCGAATCGCCTGTGCGATCTTGTCCGCCGAGCCCTCGCCCTGTACCGGCGCGGGATAGAGAATGACGGGAATCGCCGGCATACGGCGCCCAAGCGTGGTCAGCACATCGCGCAGCGCCGCTGCCGCCTGCGAAGTGACCACTCCGATCGCGCGCGGGAAGACCGGCAGCGGGCGCTTGCGTTCCGCGGCAAACAAGCCCTCGGCTTCCAGCTTCTTCTTCAGGCGTTCGAACGCCTCGTACAGTAATCCCAGGCCGGCGCGCCGCAGCGTCTCGACATTCAGCTGGAAATCGCCACGGGTTTCGTAAAGCGTTGGCAGCGCACGAACTTCCACCTGCATGCCGTTCTCGAGCGCAAAGTCGAGCAAGGCCGCCTTGTGCCGGAAGAACACGCAACGCACTTGCGCCTGCGCGTCTTTCAACGAGAAATAACAATGGCCTGAAGCCGCGCGCGTGAAACTGGAGACCTCACCCGCGACCCACATCAATGGCAGTTCGCGCTCGACGAGCTGACGCACGCGACGATTGAATTCGCTGACGGAAATGACTGGCGCGCGCGGTTCGTTGAGATTCACGCGCGAATTTTACGTCGCGTTTTGCATCCGGCCGCGGGGCAAAAGAAAAAAATGCCCAACTTCCGCCACTTGGCAGGTCTTGACAAAAACACGCTTTGCCATTCCACATCGTCCACAGCGGTCACATTCCTGCAATACGGGCGCTGCCGCGCGCTATTTCGCAAGGGCTAGTGCTCTGTAACTATATGAATACATAAAATAAAACACGTCGCACAAAAATTCGGCAGAGAACCAAAAAGACTTGTCCCGGCTTTACTTATCGCGGTTTTTTACAAACTGTGCACAGTGTTATCCACAGCAATTGTGGAAAACATTTCACGCGAAATTTCGCGCCATTTCTTCGTTCGCGTGTGTCCTGATGCCAACTTGCTGGCGGTTGGCATGCAGTTTAAAGTGCGCGCACTCTCATCGCATTGGAGAAACCGCGTGATCGAAATCATTCAGGCTGCCGGCTGGCCGATCTGGCCGATCATCCTGTGTTCGGTCATCGCCATTGGCATCATCGGCGAACGCTTCTACACGCTGCGCCCGGCCGTGGTCGCGCCGCGCGATCTGCTGCCCAGGGTCGTGCAGGAATACCGTCAGACCGGAGTCACGCCGGAACTCCTGGAACGCCTTGCGCAGGGATCGCCGCTCGGCAAGCTGTTCGCAGCGGGGCTGCGCAATGTACGCAGCTCGCGCGAGGTGATGAAGGAATCGATCGAGGAGGCCGGCCGCGCCGCGGCGCATGAGCTGGACCGGTTTCTGACTACACTCGGAACCATCGCCACCATGGCACCGCTGCTCGGTCTGCTCGGCACCATCATCGGCATGATCGAGATCTTCGGCGCCACCGGCCCGACCGGGCTGACGGACCCGGCGCAGCTCGCGCACGGCATTTCTATCGCGCTGTACAACGCCGCATTCGGCATCATCGTGGCGGTTCCCAGCCTCGTCTTCTATCGCCATTTCCGCGCCACGGTGGAGTCCCTGGTGGTGGAAATGGAGCTGCAGACGCTGAAACTGGTGGAAGTCATCCACGGCGAGCGCACGAGCTGAATGCCAATCCCATGAATTTCAGGCGCGGCCGCATCCACGAAGAGCCCGAGATCAATCTCGTGCCCTTCATCGACATCCTCATCGTGATCGTGATCTTCCTCGCCGTCACCACCACCTATTCCAGGTATGCCGAACTGCAGATCCAGCTGCCCACGGCCGACGCGAGCAAGCCGCTCGAAGCCCCGAACCAGATCAACGTCGCGGTCTCGGCCTCCGGCGACTACCAGATCAACCGCGGCAAGGTGGCGTTCACCACGCCCTCCGAGTTTGCCTCCGCACTGCAACGCGCGGCGGGTGGCAATCCCGATCCGGTAGTGGTGATCATTGCCGATGCCGGCGCAACGCATCAGTCCGTGATCCAAGTCATGGAAGCCGCGCGGCTCGCGGGATTCGGCCGCATCACCTTCACCACGCAGTCCCGGCAATAAAAGCGGCACGCCTGCTAAGCTAAGCGGGCCATCCTCGTCCCCGCAAACGAATGCACCCCCTGGAAAAACACTGGGCGCGCCTGACCTGGCTGTCGGCCCTGCTCGTTCCGCTCTCAATCGTGTTTGCAGCGATCGCGTGGCTGCGCCGCGCCGCGTACCGCAGCGGCCTGTTGCGCGCCAGGCGGATCGGGGTGCCCGTAATCGTAATCGGCAACATCACGGCCGGCGGCACCGGGAAGACTCCTCTCGCGATTGCCTTGGTGGAAGCGCTGCGCACACCCGGATTTCGCCCCGGCATTGTCAGCCGCGGGTATCGCGGACAGGAAACTCTGTCTGTCGTCACCGCGGAGTCGGATCCTGCCGAGACCGGCGATGAGCCGGTCCTGCTGGCGGCACGAGCGCGTTGCCCAGTCTGGGTGGGTGCGGATCGTGTCGCCGCCGCGCAGGCGCTGCTCAAAAATCACCCGGACTGCGACGTCATCCTGAGCGATGACGGCCTGCAGCATTACCGCCTTGCACGCGACATCGAGATTGCGGTGATCGATGGCAGCCGCGGCTTCGGCAACCGGCTGCCCCTGCCTGCCGGCCCGATGCGGGAACCCGTTTCCCGCCTGGCGCAGGTCGACGCGATCGTGATCAATGGCGACGGCGAGCCGGCGCTGCCGGACGTGCCGCAGTTCCGCATGGCACTGTGCGGCACGCAGCTTCGCAACCTGCTGGACGCAGACAGGCTGGCGGACGCCGCCAGCTTCCGCGGCACGAGCGTGCACGCGATTGCGGGAATCGGCAATCCCTCCCGATTCTTTGCACAGCTCCGCGAACTGGGGCTGCACTTCACCGAACATGTCTTTCCAGACCATCACCGCTTCACTCCGGTCGACCTGAAGCCGTTCGCGGACCACGCCGTCATCATGACCGAGAAGGATGCGATAAAATGCGTCGGGTTCGCCAAGCGCAGCTGGTGGGTGCTGCCGGTGGATGCTTCGATCGATCCCGCGCTCGCCGACCTGATCACCGCAAAACTCTACGCCCTGCATGGACGCTAAGCTGCTCGACATCCTGGTCTGCCCCCTGTGCAAGGGGCCGCTCGTCTATCGCAAGGCAGAAGCCGAGTTCATCTGCAAACCCTGCCGGCTCGGCTATCCGGTCCGCGACGACATCCCGATCATGCTGGAAGACGAGGCGCGCAAGCTTCCGCCGGAAGAAGAGGTCTAACACAGGACCGAGGGTCGAGGACTGAGCAGAACCTGGCGCGGCCCTCTTTTCGCCCGGCATTAGTCCTAAGCCCTCGTCACTTGATTGCTGCGCGATGAAATTTACAGTTGTCATTCCCGCCCGTTATGCCTCGACCCGCCTGCCGGGCAAGGCACTCGCTGACATTGCTGGCAAACCGATGGTCGTGCACGTTTGCGACCGCGCCCGCGAGTCCGGTGCGAGCGACGTCATCGTCGCCACCGACGACGAGCGCATTGCAGCCGCAGTGGCCACGCATGGTTATCCATTTGCGATGACCCGCGCGGACCATGCCTCCGGCACCGACCGCATTGCCGAGGTTGCGCGCCAGCGCAGCTGGAAGGACGACGACATCGTGGTGAACGTGCAGGGCGACGAACCGCGGCTGCCGCCCCAACTCATCCGTGCGGTGGCGGAGCAGCTTGAAGATCATCCCGATGCGGCGATCGCCACCGCCTGCCATCCGATCCGGGATGCCGCAGAGATGTTCGACCCGAATGCAGTAAAGGTAGTGATCGACGAACACGGGTACGCACTGTACTTTTCCCGCGCGCCGATCCCCTGGGCGCGCGACGGCTTCTCCGCCGACCGAACCCGCCTCCCTGAGGATCTGCCCGTATTCCGTCACCTCGGCCTGTACGCCTACCGCAGCAGCTTTCTTTACAAGTACACCTCGCTTGCGCCGGTCGCGATCGAGCGTTTCGAGGCGCTGGAACAGCTGCGCGCGCTCGCCCATGGCTTCCGCATCGCGGTTGCCGTCAACGAGGTGGTGCCGGAGCCGGGCGTGGATACGCCCGAGGACCTGGAGAAGACGCGCCTCGCATTCGGTTCTGCCCGCCACGGGTAACGCTGCCGTTATAATTTGCGCTTCGCCGGCCGCGCAATGCAGCCTGTGCCCCGACAAGGGACCCGACCCACCACATAAAAAGCAGGAAGCCAATGAGACTTATATTGCTCGGTGCGCCCGGAGCGGGAAAAGGCACCCAGGCCGCATACATCGTAGAGAAATTCGGTATCCCGCAGATCTCCACCGGCGACATGCTGCGCGCAGCGGTGAAAGCAGGGACACAGCTGGGTCTGGAAGCGAAGAAATACATGGACGCCGGCGGCCTCGTGCCGGACGACGTCATCATCGGACTGGTCAAGGAGCGCATCAAGCAGCCGGACTGCGCCAACGGATTCCTGTTCGACGGTTTTCCGCGCACCATTCCACAGGCCGACGCCATGAAGAGCGCCGGCGTCGATCTCGACTACGTGGTCGAGATCGACGTTGACGACGCAGAGATCATCAGGCGCCTGTCAGGGCGCCGGGTGCATCCCGCCTCCGGGCGCACCTATCACGTGACATTCAACCCGCCGAAGTCTGAAGGCAAGGATGACGCGACCGGTGAACCACTGGTACAACGCGACGACGACAAGGAAGAAACCGTCAGAAAGCGGCTGGAGGTGTATCACGCACAGACAAAGCAGCTCATCGACTACTACTCAGACTGGGCAAAGAGCGGCCAGCCCGGTGCACCGAAGTATGTGCGCGTGCAAGGTGTCGGTTCGATGGAGTCGATCCGCGATCGCATCTTCGCGGCTTTGAAATAAACAATTGAACCACGGAGGACACGGAGGACACGGAGGAAAACCCAGGACAGAGCGAAACACGAAGGCACGAAGTAAGAACAAGAGTTTTTCTGTTGGATGTTCTTTGCGTCCTTTGCGCTCCTTTGCGACCTTTGCGTTGAGATTCTCTTTCTGGTTTTACTCCGTGTCCTCCGTGTCCTCCGTGGTGGATCCTTGCGGAGGTTCGTCATGGCGAAGAGAAACGCGTTATACGCCCAGTCGGGCGGGGTGACGGCGGTGATCAATGCGTCCGCTGCCGGCGTCATCGAGACCGCGCGCAAGCACAAAGACAGGATCGGCAAAGTCTATGCGGGGCGCCACGGCATCATCGGCGCGCTGACCGAGGACCTGATCGACACCACGCGCGAATCCGCGGCGGCAATCCGCGCGCTCAGGCACACGCCTTCCGGCGCGTTCGGTTCGTGCCGCTACAAGCTGAAAAGCCTGGAAGAAAACCGCGCGCAGTACGAGCGGCTGATCGAGGTGTTCAGGGCGCACGACATCGGCTACTTCTTTTATAACGGCGGCGGCGACTCGGCGGACACCTGCCTCAAGGTATCGCAACTCTCGGAGTCGATGGACTACCCGATCAAGGCGATTCATGTGCCGAAAACGGTGGACAATGATCTGCCGGTCACCGATTGCTGTCCCGGATTCGGTTCGGTGGCGAAGTATGTCGCGGTATCGATGCGCGAGGCGAGTTTCGATGTTGCCAGCATGGCGAAGACCTCGACCAAGGTGTTCGTGCTCGAGGTGATGGGCCGGCATGCCGGCTGGATCGCCGCCGCGGGCGGGCTTGCCGCAGACGACACCGTCGACCTGCCGATTGTGATCCTGTTCCCGGAAATAAGTTTCGACAAGGCGAAATTCCTGGCCAAGGTCGAAGGCATGGTAAAAAAGCACGGCTATTGTTCGGTGGTGGTATCGGAAGGCGTGAAGGGCGCGGACGGCAAGTTTCTCTCCGACCAGGGCGTGCGCGACGCTTTCGGCCATGCGCAGCTCGGCGGCGCGGCGCCGGTGATCGCGGGCATCGTGAAGGACGGCCTCAACCTGAAGTACCACTGGGGCGTGGCCGACTATCTGCAGCGTTCGGCGCGGCATATCGCCTCTAAAACCGACGTCAGCCAGGCTTACGCGGTCGGCAAGGCCGCAGTGGAGCTTGCGCTCAGGGGCCGCAACGCGGTGATGCCCACGATCGTGCGCAAATCCGACAAGCCGTACAAATGGGCGATCGGCACTGCCGAGCTGAAGGACGTGGCTAACGTGGAGAAAATGATGCCGCGCGATTTCATCAGCAGTGACGGCTTCGGCATCACTGCAAAATGCCGCCAGTACCTTGCGCCGCTGATCCAGGGCGAGGACTACCCGCCTTACCGCAACGGGCTGCCGCGATACGTGATGCTGAAAAACGCCGGCGTGCCGAAAAAACTGGCCGCGACCTTCAAGATTTAACGGCCGCCCGACTTAAGCGCTTCAATAATCTGCGGATTCTCGGTTACAATCGCGCGCTGTCCCGCCGCGGCGCCTTGGGTATGCCTGCGGAATCCGAACAGGATTATGGGGAACTCACGGTATTCGGGGTCAGGGGCCGGCCCAACTCGGCTCGCAAAATAACTTCCAAGGGGGAGTCAATGTCTTCAGCTTTGATCTTCGCGCTGGTGTGCGCGCTCATCGCGATCGCCTATGGGTGGATCTCGATCGGCTGGGTGCTCAAACAGCCTGCCGGCAATGCGCGTATGCAGGAGATCGCCGCGGCCATTCAGCAGGGCGCAAGCGCCTATCTCAACCGTCAGTACACCACCATCAGCATCGTCGGCGTGGTGCTGTTCATCGTGCTCGGATTCGCGATCGACTGGCTGACCGCAATCGGCTTCGTGGTCGGCGCGGTGTTTTCCGGCGCGGCCGGCTACATCGGCATGTATATCTCGGTGCGCGCGAACGTGCGTACCGCCGAAGCGGCGAACAACGGACTGAACGCCGCGCTGCAGGTGGCGTTCCGTGGCGGCGCAATCACCGGCATGCTGGTGGTCGGGCTTGGCCTGCTCGGGGTCGCCGGCTACTACTGGATCGCCGCGCAGTTCGGCAGCCTCGAACACGCACTGCACGCACTGGTCGGTCTCGCCTTCGGCGGATCGCTGATCTCGATCTTCGCGCGTCTCGGCGGCGGCATCTTCACCAAGGGCGCAGACGTCGGCGCCGACCTGGTCGGCAAGGTCGAAGCAGGCATTCCGGAAGATGATCCGCGCAACCCGGCGGTGATCGCGGACAACGTCGGAGACAACGTCGGCGATTGCGCCGGTATGGCGGCCGACCTGTTCGAAACCTACGCGGTCACCATCATCGCCACCATGCTGCTCGGCGGCCTGATCCTTTCCGGCGAGCCGAACGCGGTGCTGTATCCGCTGGTGCTCGGCGGCGTTTCGATCATCGCCTCGATCATCGGCACGTTCTTCGTGAAGATCAAGGACGGCGGCAAGATCATGGGCGCGCTGTACAAAGGCGTGATCGTGTCCGGCGTGCTGGCCGCCATCGGCTTCTGGTTTGTTACCACCGGCATGATGGGCGACAGCTCGCTCGGTACAGGCAGCCTGTTCGGCGCCGCGCTGATCGGACTGGCACTGACCGCCGCGATGGTGATGATCACCGAGTACTACACCTCAACCGAGTACTCACCCGTGCGCCACGTCGCTGCCGCCTCACAGACCGGACACGCGACCAACATCATCGCCGGTCTCGGCATCTCGATGAAAGCCACTGCCCTGCCGGTGCTTGCCGTGTGCCTGTCGATCTGGGGCTCCTACCAGCTCGCCGGTCTGTACGGCATCGCCATCGCCGCGACCGCGATGCTGTCGATGACCGGCATGATCGTCGCACTCGACGCCTACGGCCCGATCACCGACAACGCCGGCGGCATCGCCGAGATGGCGGAACTGCCGTCGAAGATCCGCGACATCACCGATCCGCTGGACGCGGTCGGCAACACCACCAAGGCGGTGACCAAGGGCTACGCGATCGGCTCCGCCGGTCTGGCTGCGCTGGTGCTGTTCGCGGACTACACGCATAACCTTGAGGCCGCCGGCAAGATGGTCAGTTTCTCCCTGTCGGATCCGGCGGTGATCATCGGTCTGTTCATCGGCGGCCTGGTGCCTTACCTGTTCGCCGCCATGGCGATGGAAGCGGTCGGCCGTGCCGCCGGCGCGGTGGTAAACGAAGTGCGCCGGCAGTTCCGCGAGATCAAGGGCATCATGGAAGGCACCGCCAAGCCTGATTATTCGCGCGCGGTGGACATGCTGACCAAGGCCGCGATCAAGGAAATGATCATTCCCTCGCTGCTGCCGATCGTGGTTCCGATCGCGCTGGTCATCATCATGAACATCCTGATGGGTCCGGGCGCCGGCACCAAGGCCCTCGGCGGCCTGCTGATCGGCACCATCGTCACCGGCCTGTTCGTTGCGATTTCGATGACCACCGGCGGTGGCGCCTGGGACAACGCCAAGAAGTACATCGAGGACGGCAACTTCGGTGGCAAGGGCTCCGACGCCCACAAGGCGGCGGTGACCGGAGATACCGTCGGCGATCCCTACAAGGACACTGCGGGCCCCGCGGTGAATCCGCTGATCAAGATCATCAACATCGTTGCCCTGCTCCTGGTCGCGGTGATCTGACCGAAGGCAGGAGAACGAAGAACGGCCCCTGCGGGGGCCGTTTTTTTTCGGCACGGGAAATGCAAATGTCGGCTCATCCAGGTTCATTCGTCAGGTGACGACCATGCATGCAACTGCAACAGGAAACCATGCCGAAGGGCTGAGGCGAGCGCTCAGGGAAGCGGATATGCTGCTCGATCAGAGCCTTAAGGCGATGCAACTGGGCCAGCGGCTGGAAGCCATGGAAGAAATCTACGCCGCCAGCTGCCTGATCGGGGAACTGTACGAGAGACTTGAAAACTCGACGCCGGTTGTCGAGAACCCGTCGGCGGCTTAAGGCATTTCGCCGAACAGCAATTCCGCCCTCAGGCCGACAAAGAATTGCGAATGTCGCACTTCACCCAGCGCCGACTTCGGCCAGGAATAGCCCGTGTATGCCTCGCCGATCAGCCAGTCGCGTCCGAGCGTCTGGCGATAGGCCACACGCCCACCGTAGGCGCTCACATCGACCGGAAGATCGGTCTGCCCCTGCACGCTCGGTTCGATCAGAAACGCCTTGCCGGTTCCGAGACTGCGGTAATACGTGACGCCGGAAAACCAGCTCAGCCCGACCGTCGACTCTGACCAGGTCGCGGAATTGAACCAGCGGACCAGCACCGGCACACCGATCTTCGCTTCGAAGTCCAGCGTGGTCGTCTCGCCGAACCCTTCCTGGTTTCGCCAGAACAACGTCTGGGAAAAATTCCACTGGGTATTGTCGGTCTGCAGGAACTCCTTGCGATAGCGCGACTGGGTAAAGGGATCGAGTTCGCCGCCACGCAAACGCACGCCTGCCCGCAGGTTGAGCCGGCGCCGAAGGTAACCCAGGCCGATCTGCGTGGACTCTTCCTCGAACGATGGCGGCGGTGTCAGCACCCCCTGCTCGCTCTCGCGCCGGCCAATGATGGAACGTTCCTCGTCCTCACGCTCGATGATCAGTTTGATGCGCCGGTTCACATTCGGCAGTGGCACGCGCGCAGAGAACCGTGGCGTCCGGGTAACCCCCACCCGCTCACGAGTCTCGACGCCGTAGCTCACGCGTCCACGCAGGCCGCGTGCTTCTTCGTCATAGCGCTCCTCGCCAAAGAAACCATCGAACCATCGCGCGGAGCGGCAAACCGCACCAAACAGCTGGCGCCGGGTCCAGTCCAGACCCAGCAGCTCGTCGCCGGGTTGCGCCCGGCAGGGGTCAGGCTCACGCGCGCCGAGTTCGACAGAGAATTCGGCATCGCCCAACGCCGGCAAATCCTGTTCGGCCGGTAAACCTGTGACCGGATGGACAAACAATCCGGTCACAAGCACGCAACAGCAGATGGCACGCATGGTCTGCAGCAGGCTCTCCCGGGCGCAAGGTTATCGCACTTCGACCGGCGGACTCTGCCCGGCGTCGAGATGCCTGAACACGCCGTCCGCCAGCTTGCGTACGATTGCCGCGCGATGCGCGCGCAGGTACCCGCTCAGGCATTCACCGTCTTCACCGCCGCACCGCGCCTCCACGAAATCGGCGAACCACGACTGGCGCCGCCCGAGCTGCGCGATGTCCTGCTCCGACAGCCAGTAAATATCGCTCGATTCCGCGCTCAGCATCCGCTCCGACAAGGTTTTCGGCACAAATAATTCGTCCAGATAGGCGCGCACCGCGTCGAAAGTTTCGCCATAGCGCTCGCGGACTTCGCCCGGTTCGGCCTGCGCCACCGCACGCGGGGAGAAATAAGGGCGATGAATGCCAACCGTGTCCGGCTGCGCACTACGCGCCGCCGCCGCCGCGAACATCAGAAAGCACGCGCTCACGCAGCGCGTGCTCCCGACGTCGGGCAGCCAGGCCTCCAGCAGCGCATCGCCCAGGAAGCGGCCAATCTCCATCGCTTCGAGCACGTCTCCGCCATCGATCACGAACGCCACACGGTCCGCGTGGTCGATGAAAGTCTGCCGGTTCTCGAGCACGAACGCCAGCAGGCGCTCACGGTCTCCGAGTTCTATTTCTCCGCGCATTGTCAGCACGCTTGAATCGTCCGCCCCCCCGAAACGCGACGACGGCTCGAATGCGAAGCGCAGTTCCGCCGTTGCCGGCACTATCGTGGCACAGCACAGCAGCCATCCTGCCGCAGCCTTGCCGAGCGCGTTGCGCATCCATCTCATCGTCCGCTCCCTGTCGATGGCATCACCGCGCAAAGTCTAGCGCACGCCAACCGCAGCCGGGCCGACGATCCAGCCTTCCAGCGGGTCGGCGCCGGCCGGTATCCCGTAGCCGCTGCGCGCCCGCGAACACGCCCATGCCGCCTGCACCGCGCACAACACTGCGTCCAGCGCGTCGCCGCCGGCGTCTTCAATCGCCGCGCGCGACACCGCAGGAAACAGTTCCAGCGCGAAACCGAACCTTCGGGCGCAATCCCCTACCAGGCCATCGCGAATCCTGCGGCGTGCCGCCAGACGGGCCGGAGTCTGCTTCGACTTCGCGTCATTCTTGTAACTTGCATTCGCGATCTGGCGGGCAAGCATGCCGGGATAGGCTTCGAGAACTATGCGCGTCGTATCGCCGTTGCAGCAGGGAATCACGCACGCCCCGCTGCGTGCCAGGCGCGGCGCGCCTTCATAGAACATCAGCGCGACGGGGGGATTGACCAGCTTCATCGGGCTGGAGGCACCGGCGGGACGGTCAGTCGCGCGATGCAGGTATTTCGCGCCGGGGGGACGCGCAGTGCGCACCCCGTCCATCAGCGCCCGGAACTGCTCGCGCGACAGGCGTGCCGCCTGTTCCACATATGCCCGCCATTCCAGCGGCCAGCCGAACTGTTCGATCAGCGCCCGCGGCTGGCCGAACGGGAAATCGAATCCGCCGACCCAGGGACCGGGTTCGGCAAGCAGCGCCTCGAAGGCCCCGAAGTCCGCAATCTCCCGCAATGCCGCGACGGCAAGTCGCCCCTGGAGAAGCTCTGCCTCGGCGCAGACAATGGGTTTTCCCCGCCGAGGCCGGCTGGTGAAATCGACGCCGAGAATGCGCAACTCACACGCCGCTCTTCTGGCCGGATTTCATCTTGACACCCGCGGTCAACACGAACTTCATCGCCTCCTCGCGCGACATGGCGACCGGCGTCAGCCTTTCGCGCGGCAGGTAGATGGTGTAACCGCCGATCTGGTAACTCATCGGTAGATACACCGCAACCTCGCCTTCCCTGCCGATGCCTTCCGGCACATCGGAAAAATCCGTGCGCGTGATGAACCCGAGCATGCGCATGTCGGTACCGGGAATCTGCAGCGACACTACCTGCAGTGCGGCTTCCTCGCCTTCCCTTCTTTCGAACAGTCCGAAGAAATCACGCAGTGCACCGTAAACTGATTTGACCAGCGGCACGCCCAGCAGCAGCCGCTCGAACCAGCCGAAAATACGCTGCACGATGTAGGCGCGCATCAGCATGCCAACCAGGAAGATCAGTCCGATCCCCAGTGCCAGTCCCATGCCGGCACGATAGTAATCGTGCGGAATCAGCCATTGCAGCGGCGTACCGAGAAAATCCTCCACCACGGTGAGCAGCCAGACGACCATGTAAACAGTGGCCAGGATCGGCAGCACCGTCAGTACGCCGGTGAATAAGACCTTGCCGAGTGATTTCATGCGACTTCTCCGATTCTCTTGCCGGCCGCGACTTTACCAGAGGCGGCGGCCCGACTTCACGGCGTGCAGGGAAAGGCGCGCGACAACGCGGAAAACACCAGCAGATGCGCACGCTGAATACGACGATGGGGATATTCGTGCAGATAGGAAACGATCGCCGGCACCGCGTCCCGGTAATCGAAGCCTTCGGGTGGACAGAAATACATCTCCTCGTTGCGACGCCATGCGGCCCAGCCGTGGCCCCACGAGAACCCTTCCAGGAATCCGATGCACAGCATGGCTTCGACATGCTCTGCCCGATCGGCCGGTGTTTCTCCGCCGATCAGTTTCTGCGCGGCCGTGCATGCGACCAGCAGGCGCTCGCCGTCCGCGCGCGCGAGGCCGTCGGCAGCGTGCGCGACGGCAACCGAAACGACCAGTGCCGGAATCGCCGAAACTGCCAAAAAAAACGCGGAAATCCTTGACAAGTTCATGCAAACAAACGAAATTCACCAACCAGAACAGGGTTGTGGCAGCTGCAGTTCCCGGACGATGCGAATCCCGGCACCGGGCCGGACACACAATACAGACTAACTGAAAGGGGTTCGAATGTCCTTACTGGACATGTTCATGATCGGTGGGGTGGTTCTGCTGGTCATACTCATCGTGATTCGCAAAAAGCAGCGCTGAAGCCCGGTATTTCCACCGGGTTTATTTTTGTCCCGACTTTTCAGCCCCTGCCTTCGAGCAGGGCGTGTACCGCGTCCGGCCGCGGGAGGGGAATGACCGCGCCGTAGCCGGTGCAGGTCAACGCCGCCGCAGCGCTCGCATAACGAAGCGCAGGTCCGAAAGCATCGCCGGCAGCGAGCCGGGCCATGAGCGCGCCGGCAAAACAATCTCCTGCACCGGTCGCATCGACCGCCGCCACCTTGAACGACGGCACGTCGAACTTCGCGTCGCCATCGCTTGCAGTCGCTCCCTCACGGCCTCGCTTGAAGACCACGCGCTTCGCGCCGCGCTTGTGGCACCAGTCGATTACCGCATTCGCTTCCGAAGTTCCACACAGCACTTCTGCATCCTCCGCCGAAAGCAGGAAATCATCGGCATAGGCAAGCGTCTGTTCCACCATCGATCGGGCATGCGCCGCCGGCCACAGACGCAGGCGGATGTTGGCATCGTAGACAAAGCGCACGCCGCTCTCATGGGCAACACGAACCGCGGCCATCACCGTCTCGCAGGCGCTCTCGCTGATCGCCTGGCTGATTCCGGAAGCATGGAAGTAACGCGCATTCCGGATCATTTCCACAGGCAAGTGCTCCGGCTGCATGCGGCTCGCCGCGGACCCCTTGCGCAGGTAACTGAACACGTGCCCGTCGTGCCCGTGGGATATGAAGTAGACGGCGGTATGCGCATTCGGATCGATGGTGACTGCGGTGCGGTCGACGCCTTCCGCGTCCCACAATTGCAGGAACTGTCGTCCGAATTCATCGTCACCGAGCCGCGTGATATAGCCGGTCCGCGCACCCTGGCGCGCCGCGGCAATCACACAGTTCATCGTATCGCCGCCGAATCCCTGCAGGTACTCACGCTCGCGCCCGGGAATCTGGGTGAACTCGTACATCGGTTCGCCCAGGGAAACGATGTCGAGCTTCGCGTTGCTGTCGTTCACCTGGCCTCTTCTGCGAGGTCCAGAAAACGTTTGGCGTGGCGCACCACGCCGGCCGTGTCCCGCGCAGCCAGCGCCTTGCGGTCGATGACGTTGTTGCCGATGCCGACCACGCACGCGCCCGCCGCGAGGTAATCGCGCAGGTTGTCCGCGGACACGCCGCCGGTCGGGCACAACGGTATCTCCGGAAACACTGCGTGCAGCGCGGCCAGATGGGATGGTCCTCCGCTTGCTGCAGGAAACACCTTGACGATTGCAGAACCCTCCCGCCACGCGGCGAGCACCTCGCCCGGCGTGAAACCACCCGCAAGCGCCACTTTGCCGGCAATACCTGCAGTTGCGGCCATGCCCGGCACCAGGCAGGGCGAAACCAGGTAGTCCGCCCCCGCATCCAGGCAGCGTTGCGCCGCCTCGAGATCGAGTACGGTACCGGCGCCAACCAGGAACGACGCGTCCAGCCGCGCCCGCAAGCGTCCGATCAGTTCGATCGCGCCCGGCGTGGTCAGGGTGACCTCGACCGTACCGTAGCCCGCCTCGATCAGGCAATCGATTGCGCGCGCGGCTTCATCGCGATCCGGGAGCCGCAGCACCGGTATCACGCGCGTCGCGATCAGCCGCCCACGCAACGTGTCGGTCGCTGGCGCCGTCATCACTCCTCACCGCCGGCTACAAACCGCTCGAGCGGCATCGTGAACAAAGGAAAAGGATGGGTTGGCTGCATGCGCGGCAGTTTACCGGATGCGATCGTCGATCTGGTGAAGCAACAGCTTCACCACGAAGGCACGAAGGCACAAAGAGCACGAAGAAATGCTTCCCCGCCTTTCTTTGTGCCTTCGTGCCTTCGTGGTAAACAACGATGCCCGCCAGGGTGCGGGCCCCGCCGCCAGGACTATGCCGCGTTGGGTTCGGCGCGTGCCAGTCCCGGGCCGATGGCTTCGCGCACCGCGTCGTCCACGTTCTCGATGAACACGAACTGCAGCTTCTCGCGCGCTTCCGCCGGCACTTCATCGAGTTCCTTGCGGTTGCGCGCGGGCAGCAGCACGGTCGTGATGCCTGCACGCAGCGCGGCGAGCACCTTCTCCTTGATGCCGCCCACCGGCAGTACCAGCCCACGCAGACTGATCTCGCCGGTCATGGCGGTATCGCTGCGTACCGGCTTGCCGGCCAGCAGCGAAGTCAGCGCGATATACATGGCGACCCCGGCGCTCGGTCCGTCTTTCGGCGTGGCGCCCGCCGGAACGTGCACGTGGATGTCGCTCTTGTCGAGGCTGTCCGCCGCGATTCCCAATTCCGGGGCGCGGGATTTCGCCAGCGACAAGGCCGCCTGCGCGCTTTCCTTCATCACGTCGCCCAGCTGGCCGGTCAGGATCAGCTTGCCCGACCCCGGCACTTTCGACGCCTCTATGAACAGGATATCGCCGCCCACCGGTGTCCATGCCAGTCCCGTGGCAACCCCGGGAACCGCAACCCGCATCGCAACCTCGTTCTCGAACTTGCGCGGCCCGAGAATCGCCGGAAGGTCGTCAGGCGCAACGGTGACGCTTTGCGCTGCGCCTTCTGCGATCTTCATCGCCACATGCCGGAACACGGATCCGATCTCGCGTTCGAGATTGCGCACACCCGCCTCTCGCGTATAGTCGGCGATGATTGAACGCAGCGACGCTTCAGTCAGTTCGCACTGTTCGGGTTTCAAACCGTTGGAATCGAGCTGCCTCTTTAGCAGGTAACGCCGCGCGATCTGCAGCTTTTCTTCTTCCGTATAACCGGGAAGCTGGATTACTTCCATGCGGTCACGCAACGGCCCGGGTATCGTTTCCAGCATGTTCGCGGTGGCGATGAACATCACCCGCGACAGGTCGAAGTGGACACCAAGATAGTTGTCGCGGAAGGTCGCGTTCTGTTCGGGATCCAGCACTTCCAGCAAAGCCGATGACGGATCGCCGTGAAATCCGCCCGCGCCCAGCTTGTCGATCTCGTCCAGCATCAGCACCGGGTTGTTGGTACCGGCCTTCTTGATCGCCTGCACGATGTTTCCCGGCAGCGCGCCGATATAGGTGCGCCGGTGCCCGCGGATCTCGGCCTCGTCGTGGGTGCCGCCGAGCGAGACACGACCGAACTTGCGGCCCATCGCGCGCGCGATTGACTGGCCGAGCGAGGTCTTGCCGACGCCGGGCGGGCCGACGAAGCAGAGGATCGGGCTCTTTCCGGAAGGATTGAGCTTGCGCACCGCCAGAAACTCGAGGATGCGGCGCTTGATCTTGTCGAGACCGTAGTGATCCTCGTCGAGGATTCCGCGCGCCTCGGCGATATCGATACGATCTTCCGACGCCTTGGACCACGGCAGCTCGATCAGCCAGTCGAGATAGGTGCGCACCATGGAGTACTCGCCTGCACCCTCGTGCATGCGCTCCAGGCGCTTCAGTTCCTTGCGCGCCTGCTTCTCCACCTCCTCCGGCATGCCCGCCTCGGCGATCGCCTTCTCCAGCTCGGCGATCTCCTCGGCCTGCTCGTCGGTTTCACCGAGCTGCTTCTGGATGGCCTTCATTTGCTCGCGCAATACGACTTCGCGGGAGCGCTCCTCCATCGCCTCCTTGGTTTTCTGGTCGATTTCGTGGGAAATCTTCAGCACTTCGATCCGGCGCGCGAGATCGCCGATGACCTTGTCCAGCCGCGCAGTCAGATCGAACGTCTCCAGCAACGCCTGTTTCTGCTCGATCGGCAGATCCATCACGCCCGCGATCAGGTCGGCCAACTGTGCGGCAGAAGTCATGCCGCGTACTGCGTTTGCCAGCTCGGCCGGCGCCTGCGGCAGGTACTGCAACGCCTCGGTGGCGCGCTCCTTCAATTGCAGTGCGCGCGCCTCGATTTCCGGGCTGTGCGACTCCGCCTCCGCGATGCGCTCGATTCGCGCGACCATGAACGGCCAGCCATCGAGGAATTCGAGTACGCGAAAGCGCGTTTCGCCCTGGCAGACGACATGATGCGCGCCGTCCGGTGTGGTGAGGTAACGCATGACGCTCGCCGCCGTGCCGACCCAGTACAGATCGTCTGCGCCCGGCGCATCGACGGAAGCGTCGCGCTGCAGCAGCAGGCCGATCTGGCGTTCGCTGCGGGCCGCTTCCTGAGCGGCCGCCACCGAGCCTTCGCGGCGCATCGACACCGGAAGAATGACGCCGGGAAACAGCACGACGTTGCGCACCGGCACCAGGATGATCGCGTCTTCCGGAATCGGCTTCAGCTTCGGTGCGTTGTCGGCCGCTTGCGCCGTCCCGTCCGTGGCGTTCACGCCGTTATGCTCCAGCACGGAATATCCCAACGGTTCTGTCGTCATTTCACACTCCCTGGACGCCGCGCTTGCCGAACAGCAAGAACAGGCATCCGTTTGCAATTTCCTGTTGCACGAAATCGACCTCGACTCCACTCAGGTCGATGCGGCGTTCGAAACGCCCATGCGGAATCTCGAGACGCCGGATCGCGCCCCGCGCCGCCAATGGCAACGGACGTTCCGCGGCGACCCGCAGCATCGTGCCGTCGAATGCGACATGCACGTCTGCGGCCGCGACCCCGGGAAGCGCCACCACCACCAGCAATTCGCGCTCGGTTTCGAAGATATCGACCGGTGGCGCCCAGCCGGGCCGGCCCTTCAACTGCCGAACAGGCTGAAAGAACTGGCGATGCATCTTGTCGGCGCGATCCAGCAGATCCAGCGCCTGCGCCCACATGTGGTCCTGAAGATTTCTGGAATTCATCCTATGACCTTGAAAAGGCGGCATTTCCAGACCGGATACGGTGTACGTTTCGCTACCGGGCGGAAATGCTGCCGACAGAAGTACAGATTGGGGAACACAGGGCGGATTTCAATGGCAGCGGCAGGCGCGCCAGACTGCCTGCGTCCGTTATCATCTGAGGATGCATGAATATTTGGAGGGCTGAACAATGGCCTGGTTCTGGCTGAAAGCCGTTCCCTGGGGAACCATCATTGCCAATGCGCCGCAGGTGGTGGACAGCGCGCGCAAGATCATCGAACGCCGGAATCCCGCTTCGCAGCCGGATGGGGATCCGGTCAGCACCGACCCGGCTGCACTTGCCAGGCGCGTGGAAGCGCTGGAATCGCGCCAGCAGCAGATTGCCGAACTGGTGGAGTCGCTCGCCAGGAGCAACGAGCAGCTGATAAGGGCACTTCAGGTTCTGCGCCAGCGCGCGACGTGGGCAATCCGCTTCGCACTGCTGTTCGCGATCATTGCGGCAGGACTCGCCGCATGGATCGCGATGCGCTAGGTCACACCACCACCCAGCCAGACAACGCGCAGGAAATGGTTCTGCGTGCGGCGTTACCTCGTTCCGCCCGCGACTGCCGTCATTACGCGGGACCGGAGCGACTCCGGCAATCCCGCTCTACCTCGCCATGCGGCCAACGGCCGCGGGCAGACTTCATTCGTGTATTCAGCGCCGACGGCCACGCGCCGGGAACTCATGCGCTTCGTTTACGCGCAACGGCTGGCCTTTCAGATCCTTTCCGTTCAGTCCGGCGATCGCTGCGAGCGAATGATTGCGCCCGGGCATGTCCACGAATCCGAATCCCTTGGTCGCACCGGAGAACATGTCCCGCTTTACTTCCGTGGACTTGACCTGCCCGAACGGCTTGAACAGTTCCATCAGATCGGTCTCGGTCACTTCAGGCGCCAGATTTCCGACAAATATGTTCATTCCTATTCCTCCTCCAGATAGTTAAGCGTCGAAACAACAAGGCTCATCGGTCGCGGTTCGATCCGCCGCCGAACAGTGCAGCAACCGCACGAAACGCGGCCGGCATCGCGCCGGACAATCGCCCCTCGTCGCGCGGCGCTGCCTTCTCTGCCTGCACAGGCGCGGCCGCGGCCTTGCCCCGGTTCCGGCGGCGTCCCGGCTTGCCGTTCGCCCGCGTACCATTTCCCGCTGCGCGGTCGCCACGCTCCCCGCGACCGGCAGGCGCACGCGTATTCTGCGTACGGTCACGGCCCGAGCGGTTTCCGCCATTTGGCTGTGCACGCGAACGACCGCGACCGGCCGGCCTCTGTCGCTCGCGATCCCCGGCGTCTTCCTCCGCTGCACCTGCCGACGTTCCGGGCTCGAAGCCCGCGACCGTCACCCGTTCCACGCGAAGGCCGGTGAGGCGCTCGATATCGGCAAGGAAACCTTTTTCTTCCGCGCACACCAGCGACACCGCCACGCCGGAACTGCCTGCGCGGCCGGTGCGGCCGATTCGGTGCACGTAATCCTCGGGCACGTTCGGCAACTCGTAGTTGACCACGTGCGGGAGTTCCTCGATATCCAGCCCGCGCGCCGCGATATCGGTTGCCACCAGCGCGCGCACTTCTCCATTCTTGAATCCCGCCAGCGCGCGGGTACGCGCACCCTGGCTCTTGTTGCCGTGGATCGCCGCTGCACCGATGCCGTCCTTCTGCAACTGTTCGGCCAGCCGGTTGGCGCCGTGCTTGGTGCGGGTGAACACCAGCACCTGCTGCCAGTCGCCTGAACCGATGAGGTGCGACAACAGCGCGCGCTTGCGCCCCTTGTCCACCGGGTGCACCACCTGCGCGATCAGATCGGCGGTGGCCTGCTCCCGCGCAACCGCAACGGCCACCGGTGAATTGAGGAAGGAATCCGCAAGCTGCCGGATCTCCCTGTTGAAAGTTGCCGAGAAGAACAGGTTCTGACGCTGCTTCGGCAGTACCTCGAGCACCTTGCGGATATCGCGGATGAAACCCATGTCCAGCATGCGGTCGGCTTCGTCCAGCACCAGGATCTCGACACCCGACAGATCCACCGTGCGGCTGCGCACGTGATCGAGCAGCCTGCCCGGCGTGGCGACGAGAATGTCGACGCCGCGCTTCAGCGCCTGGATCTGCGGATTGATATTGACGCCGCCGAATACCACGGTGGACGTCAATGACAAATGGCGGCCGTAGGTGCGGAAGCTCTCCTGCACCTGCGCCGCGAGTTCACGCGTCGGCGTCAACACCAGAACGCGGATGCCGCGCCTGGTTGCGGGTTTGGCTGCCAGCAATTGCATGACCGGCAGCGCAAAACCGGCAGTCTTGCCGGTGCCGGTCTGGGCGCCGACGATGACGTCGCGTCCCTGCAGCACCGGCGGTATCGCCTGCGCCTGGACGGGAGTGGGTTGCGTGTAGCCTTCGTCGGCCACGGCGCGCGTAAGCTCGGCACGCAGGCCGAGCGCTTCGAATGAAGTGCTGATGACAATCTCCTGGATCGGCCTGCGGAGCGCATGCGCTCAGAACCGGTTCAGGCAGATAAAACTTGTTATTGAAATTCGGGGAAGGAAACAACCACGAACGGCAGGCACGCGGACCGGATGACGCGAATCAGTGCCAAGCGCGCACTATACAGACCAAAATCCGAAATGTCCCGCACTAAATCAGTGCTGAGTGCTGAGTGCTGAGTGAAAAGTAAAAGCCCCAAGCGTGCCTGATCGGATTCCAGCTGCGCCGCGCTCCTACTCGTCACTCAGTCCTCAGTACTCGTCACTTTCTTACCCACACGCTCCGATCGCGCCGCACGCGGTGCAGAACTCGCAGCCGTCCTTGCGGATCACCGTGGCGTTGCCGCATTCGGCGCAGCGCTTGCCGGAGAACACATGCGGCACATCTGTTTTCGCGCGCACGGCATCCGGGGTTTCCATCACACCCATCTCGTCCAGCGGATAGCCGCGCTCGTCGAGCACGCCAAGCATCGCGTAGCGGTGGATGATCAGCCGCGCCACGTAGGCCACCGTGCTGGGGAAATTCTGCTGGCGGTTCTCGCCCGGCACGCGTGCCATGAAGTCGCCCAGCGGCTCGGCATAGGTCAGCAGTTTGCGCAGCTTCATGCCGATCCACGCCGGGTCGATCACCCGCATGTCGAGTGACAGCAGCTTGCACAGTCCGTCCAGCGCGCGCGGATAGACGCCCGCCATCCAGACCGAATACGGCCGCCGCTGCCCGGATGGCAGCACCAGTTCCTTCAGGACCAGCACGAAATCGTCGCCGGAGCTGGGGTTCAGCACGTCCACCGACCACGACATCGTGCCGTCGGTCCCGGTCTTCGGTTCCTTTTTCGCAAACAGCGCATCCAGCACCGGCGAGCGCTCGTCCGGCGCGGAGAGCCCGCCGAGCTGCTCGACCCGCCAGTTGACGATGCGTGCAAACGCCGCCACCACGCTCGGCACACGTTGCAGCGATCCGTCCGGCGGCATCGGGCAGTCGAAATCGTCGTCGCTGGAAGTCCTGGACAGGATCCCGAGCTTGGTGCGCAGCCACGCCTTGTCGCGTGCGCGCATATCCATCGACAGCGTCTTCGCCACCGCACCCAGTCCGCGCGGCTGCTCGGCGCCGTTCACCCAGACCTCGAACGGATGCAGCCCTTCGTTCTCGACGTGGCCGACGAAGATCGCGAACTGCCCGAACGGCGACTCCACCATGTAGGTCCACGCCGGATTGCCGGCCGCCAGCTTCGGGCGTCCCGGCCAGCGCAGGCTGGCAAGTGCCGGCGTCGGCGCGGCTTCGAGATGGATGCGGCGGTCGGCGTCGGTGGTATCGAGGTCGTTCGGCGCTTCCTCGTGCTTCGTCACCGACAGCACCGAACCCAGCACGCTGTTCGGGCGGTAGGTGGTAATGCCCTTCAACCCGGACTTCCACGCCTCGAAGTACAGGTCCCTGAAGTCCTCGTATGGATAGTCCTCCGGCACGTTCACCGTCTTGCTGATCGCCGAGTCGACGAACGGCGACACCGCGGCGACCATGTGCATGTGATCGAGCGCGGAAATCTCCAGCGCGGTCACGAACTGCGGCGGCAAATTGGCAACGTCGCCGCCAAGCTGCTTGTACAGGCGCCAGGCATGGTCTTCGACGTCGTAGACCTTGTGCGACCCGTCGGCTTCGCGCTTCTTGCGCTGGTAAGTCCATGAATACGGCGGTTCGATGCCGTTGGCGGCATTGTCGGCGAACGCAAGCGAGATCGTGCCGGTCGGTGCGATCGACAGCAAATGCGAGTTGCGCAACCCGTGTTCGCGGATGCGCTGCTTAAGCGGTTCCGGCAGGCGCGATGCGAACCTTGGCGGCGCCAGATACCGCTCCGCGTCGAACAGCGGGAAGCGGCCTTTCTCCACCGCCAGGTCGACCGAAGCCGCATAGGATTCGTCGCGCATGCTCGCGGCGATGCGACCCGCCATCGCGCGCGCATCGTCGGTGTCGTAGCGCAGCCCGAGCATGATCAGCGCATCGCCCAGCCCGGTGAATCCCAAGCCGACGCGCCGCTTGTTGCGCGCCTCATCCGACTGCTGCGGCAATGGCCACACGGTCGCATCGAGCACGTTGTCCAGCATGCGCACCGACACCCGCACAACTTTCGCGAACGCATCGAAATCGAAGCGCGCCTTCGCCGTGAACGGATCCGCAACGAAGGGCGTCAGGCTGACGCTGCCCAGGCAGCAGCAACCGTAGGCGGGCAGAGGCTCCTCGCCGCAAGGATTGGTCGCTTCGATCGTCTCGCAATACGACAGGTTGTCGTCCGTGTTCACGCGGTCGATGAAAATCACGCCCGGCTCGGCGTGATCGTAGGTGGAATCCATGATCTGCTTCCACAGATCGCGCGCCTTGACCGTGCGGTAGACCCACGATCCGTCGGCCCGCTGCCTGGCAGCCGCTTCGCCGGCCTTCGTATGCGGCGGCACCTTGTGCACCAGTTCCCAGTCGCCATCGCTCTCCACCGCGCGCATGAAGGCGTCGGTTACCGCCACGCTGACGTTGAAGTTGCGCAGGTCGCCGTGGTCCTTGGCGTGGATGAAGGTTTCGATGTCGGGGTGGTCGCAGCGCAGGATGCCCATCTGCGCGCCGCGTCGTGCGCCTGCGGATTCCACCGTCTCGCAGCTCTGGTCGAACACCCGCATGTACGACACCGGGCCGCTGGCGCTGCTCTGCGTGCCGCGCACCAACGCGCCGTGCGGCCGGATCGCGGAGAAGTCGTAGCCGACGCCGCCGCCGCGGCGCATGGTCTCTGCCGCTTCCATCAGCGCGACGTAGATGCCGGGCCTGCTGTCCACCGTCTCCGACACCGAATCGCCGACCGGCTGCACGAAGCAGTTGATCAGCGTTGCAGCGAGCTCAGTGCCGGCGGCGGAGTTGATCCGGCCGCCGGGGATGAAACCGTTCTCCAGCGCCTCGAAGAACACCGGTTCCCATTTCGCCGGCTCCTGCTCCACCGCCGCCAGCGCCCGCGCCACCCGCCGGCGCACGTCCTGGATCGTAACCTCGTCGCCCTTGGCGTACTTCTCGCGCAGCACGTCCAGGCTGACCAGCTGCGGCGCGAGCGAGAGGTTGGTGTCGTTGGCTTTCATGGCTTCCCTTGATTCTGTTCTTGAAATGATACGCCTCCGATCCACTCCACGCAGAATTCGCGGAGCATCTGGAGCACGCAGGAAACCAGAAGCGAAACACGAAGGCACGAAGACACGAAGGAATGCATAACCGGACCATTGGGATGAGTGGTTGTCGACGAGTACCTTGGGGTGCTTCGGCAACAGAAGACAATCGCGAGCGCCGACTCTAGGACTCTGACGAATCGCATAGAAAGCTTTTCTTCGTGTCTTCGTGCCTTCGTGTTTCGCTCTTGAGGTTCTCGCCGGACAACCATGTGCACGTCTGCAGCGCTCACGACGCCGCAGCGAGCGGCGCGGGCACGCTGCGCTCGCGCAGGAACTCGGCCAGTACGCGGCCGGTATGCGTCGCCTGCGCGGCGATCAGTTCCGGCGGGCCTTGCGCGACGATGCGGCCGCCGGCGTCGCCACCTTCCGGCCCGAGATCGATGATCCAGTCGGCATCGGCCCAGATATCGAGGTTGTGCTCGATCACCACCACGCTGTTGCCGGCGTCCACCAGCCGGTGCAGCACGCGGATGAGCCGCTCCACGTCGGCCATGTGCAGGCCGACCGTCGGTTCATCCAGCACATACAGCGTGTGCTTCGCCGACGACGCGCCTCGCCGCAACTCGTCCCCCGGCCTGACTTTCGACAGTTCGGTCACGAGTTTGATCCGCTGCGCCTCGCCGCCGGACAGCGTCGGACTTTGCTGGCCGAGCGTGAGGTAGCCGAGGCCGACATCCTGCAGCAGCCGCAGCGAATGATGGATCGCCGGATGCGCGGAGAAGAAATCCACCGCCTCGTCCACGTTCATCGCCAGCACATCACCGATCGATCTGCCCTTGTACTGCACCGCCAGGGTCTCGCCATCGAAGCGCGCGCCGCGGCACACGTCACAGGTCACTTTCACGTCCGGCAGGAAACTCATCTCGATCCTCTGCAGTCCCTGCCCCTCGCAGGCTTCGCAGCGTCCGCCCTTGGTATTGAACGAAAACCGTCCCGGCTCGAAGCCGCGCATGCGCGCGTCCTGCGTGCCGGCAAACAGTTTGCGGATCGCGTCCCAGAAGCCGACGTAGGTTGCCGGGCAGGAGCGCGGCGTCTTGCCGATCGGCGTCTGGTCGACCTCCAGCACACGGGAGACTGGTTCCCAGCCTTTGAGTGCACGGCTGCCCTTTGGCTCGAACTTTTTTCGCCGTCGCTGCTCGCCCACCATGCTTTTCAGGTTGTCGTACAACACGTCGCGCGCCAGCGTCGATTTGCCACTGCCCGACACTCCCGTCACCACGGTCAGCCGGCCGAGCGGGAAACGCACGTCGATGTTCTTGAGATTGTGCAGCCTCGCGCCGAGCACTTGCACGGCCGGCGTGCGCGCATCGGTCGGGCGGGGCGGCACCAGCGGATGCACCAGCGGATTCTTCAGGAATCTTCCGGTCAGCGACTCGGGCGCACGCATCAGTGCTTCCACGCTGCCCTCGGCAACGACACGTCCGCCGAGCCTGCCGGCGCCCGGGCCGAGGTCCACGATGTGGTCCGCGCGGCGGATGGTGTCCTCGTCGTGCTCGACCACCAGCAGCGTGTTGCCCTTCTTTTCGAGTTTCTCCAGCGTGTCCAGGAGAATCCGGTTGTCGCGCGGATGCAGGCCGATGGTCGGCTCGTCGAGGATGTAACACACGCCGCGCAGATTCGAGCCAAGCTGGGCGGCGAGCCGGATGCGCTGCGCTTCGCCGCCGGATAGCGTCGGCGCCGAGCGGTCGAGCGACAGGTAGGCCAGCCCGACTTCCTCGAGGAAACCGAGCCGCGAGCGGATCTCGGCCAGCAGGTCGCGCGCAATCTCCTGCTCGCGGCCCTCGAACAGCACCCGCCCGAAGAACTGCAGCAGAGCCGAAATCGGCAACTGCGTCAGGTCCGAAATGGATTGGTCGCGGAAGCGCACTGCCAGCGCGGTCGGATTGAGTCGTTTGCCGTGGCAGCTGTCGCAAGCCTCGACCTCGCCTTCCCACCAGGCATTCCACCAGATCTCCTCGCCGCTCTGCTCCTCGTCGAAGCCCTGCAGCTTCACGCCGGTGCCGTAGCAGGCTCCGCACCAGCCGTGCCTGGAGTTGAAGGAGAACAGCCGCGGATCGAGCTCGGCGAAACTGGTACCGCAGGACGGGCAGGCGCGTTTGGTCGAGAACGCGGTCTGCGTCATCGCCCCGCCTTGCATCAGGCCGTCGAGCGGCGCGATCACCTGCGCGACCCCTTTGCCGTACTCCAGCGTCTGCCGCAGCGCCGTGCGCAGCGCCTTTTCACCGGCGGGATCGACTTTCAGGTCCGCCACCGGCAGTTCGATCGAATGCTCCCTGAAGCGGTCGAGGCGCGGAAACCCGCGCGTGGGCAGAAACTCGCCGTCCACCCGCAGATAGGGAAAGCCCTTGCCCGAAGCCCATTTGGCGAGGTCAGTGTAGACACCCTTGCGGTTCACCACCAGCGGCGCCAGCAGTCCGATGTGCCGGCCGCGATAGTCCTTCAGCAGGCGCGCGGCGATCGCATCCTCGCTCTGCGGCCGGATCGCCACGTCGCACGCCGGGCAATGCTGCGTGCCGAGCTTTACGTACAGCAAGCGCAGGAAGTGATAGATCTCGGTCAGCGTCGCCACCGTGGACTTGCGACCGCCGCGACTGGTGCGCTGCTCGATCGCCACCGTCGGCGGAATGCCGTAGATCGCATCCACGTCCGGGCGCGCGGAAGGCTGCACAAACTGGCGCGCATACGCATTCAGCGATTCGAGGTAGCGCCGCTGTCCCTCGCCGAACACGATGTCGAACGCCAGCGTCGATTTGCCGCTGCCGGAGACGCCGGTAATCACGGTGAACTTGCCGCGCGGCAGCGCCACGTCGACGTTCTTCAGGTTGTGCTCGCGGGCGTTGTGGATCTGAATCGAGTGCTGCGTGCCGGGTGCAGAGTGCTGAGTGCGATACGGCTGCGCGGGTTCACGCGCCTTGCCGAACGAGGTGAGCGCGGCGGCGTATTCGGTCAGCGCCTTGCCGGTGTGCGACTTCGGGTCGCGGGCGACTTCGTCCGGCGTGCCGGTGCAGACGATCTCGCCGCCCGCCTCGCCGCCCTCCGGACCGAGGTCGACGATCCAGTCGGCGGCGGCGATCACGTCGAGGTTGTGCTCGATCACCAGCAGCGAATTCCCTGCTTCGACGAGACGGCGGAAGGCGCGCAGCAGCTTGGCGATGTCGTCGAAATGCAGGCCGGTGGTGGGTTCGTCGAACAGGAACAGCGTTCCCGCGCTCTTTTTCTTCGACGCCTGCTGCGAACCCGGTTTGACCTGCGCCAGATGACCCGCGAGCTTCAGCCGTTGCGCCTCGCCGCCGGACAGCGTCGGCACCGGCTGGCCGAGACGCAGGTATTCGAGGCCCACATCCGCAAGCGGCTGCAATCCACGCAGCACGTCCGGATACGCGGCGAAGTATTCGACCGCCTCAGACACCGTCATCTCCAGCACGTCGGCAACGCTGCGCGCGGGCCTGCCGTCCGGCGCGATGGTGACTTCCAGCACCTCCGGCCGGAAACGCCTGCCGTTGCAGTCCGGGCAGCGCAGGTATACGTCCGACAGGAACTGCATCTCCACGTGTTCGAAGCCGTTGCCGCCGCAGGCCGGGCAGCGCCCGTCGCCGGCGTTGAAGCTGAACATGCCGGGTTTGTAGCCGCGCTCCTTCGATGCCGGCGCGCGCGCGAACAGTTCGCGGATCGCATCGAAAGCACCGACGTAGCTCGCCGGGTTCGACCGCGTGGTGCGCCCGATCGGCGTCTGGTCCACCATCACCACGTCCGACACGCGCTCCACACCGCGCAGACTGTCATGCACGCCCGGCGTCTCGGTCGGCCGGCCGAAGTGCTTCAGCATCGCTGCATACAGGACGTCCTGCATCAGCGTCGACTTGCCGGAACCCGACACGCCGGTCACGCACACCAGCCGGTTCAGCGGGATCGACACGTCGATGTGCTTGAGGTTGTGTTCGGCGGCGCCGAGAATCTCCAGGCGCGGCACGTCCGCCGCGACCGGCAGACGCTCGAGGCCCGCATCGGCACGCCTGTGCCCGAGCAGATAGCCGGCGGTCAGCGAACCCGTCTGCGCAGCAAGTGTTGCGGGACGGTCGAAGAACACCACCTCGCCGCCCCGCTCTCCCGGTCCCGGGCCCATGTCGAGGATGCGGTCGGCAGCGAACATGATCTGCGGATCGTGCTCCACCACCACCAGAGAATTGCCGGCGTTGCGCAGCTTCTGCATGACGCCGATCACCCGGCCCATGTCGCGCGGATGCAGGCCGATCGACGGCTCGTCCAGCACGAACAGCGTATTGGTGAGCGAAGTGCCGAGCGCGGTGGTGAGGTTGATGCGCTGGACCTCGCCGCCGGAGAGCGTGCGCGACTGCCGGTCGAGCGTGAGATAACCCAGCCCGACCGCCTGCAGATAGGACAGCCGCGTGCGGATTTCATCGAGAAGAAGTTCGGTCGCCTCGTCCATCGGTGCGGGTAGATGCACGGCATCGAAAAACCGTTTGCAGCGATCCACCGGCAGCAGCATCAGGTCGTGGATCGTCAGCCCCGGCACCGACTGCAGCTGCGTATCGGTCCATTTCACGTCCTTCGGTCGGTAACGCCTGCGCGGTTCCAGCACCGTGTCCGCGTCGGAGTTGTCGCCCACCCTCCACAGCAGCGCATCCGGCTTCAGCCGACTGCCCTCGCACACGGTGCACGCGGTATATGCGCGGTACCTGGACAGCAGCACGCGGATATGCATCTTGTAGGACTTGGTTTCGAGCCAGGCGAAGAAATGCCGCACGCCGTACCAGACGCCCGGCCAGGACTTGCGCCAGCTCACCCACTCCGGCTCGCCCTCCAGGACCCACTGCCGCTGCGCCCCGGTGAGCCGCTTCCACGGCGTGTCGAGCGGGATGCCGCGTTTCTTTGCATATTTCTCGAGGTCGTCCTGGCATTCCCGGAAGCTCTGCGTCTGCCAGGGCTTCACCGCGCCTTCGCGCAGCGTCTTGTTCCCGTCCGGCACGATCAGCCCGAAATCGATGCCGATCACGCGCCCGAACCCACGGCAGGTGTCGCAGGCGCCGAGCGGCGAATTGAACGAGAACGTGCTCTGGTTCGGTTCGCGGTAGTGGATGTCGCACTCGGCGCAGTGCAGGTCGCCGCTGAACTTCCAGGTCGCCTGCGTGTCGCCGGAGTCGTCGACGACATGCACATTCACCCGCCCCTGCCCCACGCGCAGCGCCGCTTCCAGCGCCTCGATTACGCGCGCGCGTTCGGCATTGCCCATGCGCAGCCGGTCCTGTACCACTTGCAGACGGTCCTTGCCGCGCGCATGGATGCGCGTATAGCCCTGGCCTTCCAGCAGTTTCAGGATCTCGTCCTCGGAGAAATTCTTCGGGATCTCGACCGGGAACGCGATGATGAGTCGTGGATCGCCGGCTGCGATGGCGTGGGACTGCATCTGCGCAAAGATCGTCTCCGGCGTGTCCCGGTGCACCGGCTGCGCGCAGCCGCGGCAGTACACCCGCGACGCGCGCGCAAACAGCAGCTTCAGATGGTCGGCGAGTTCGGTCATGGTGCCGACGGTGGAGCGCGAGGTGCGCACCGGATTGGTCTGGTCGATCGCGATCGCCGGCGGAATGCCCTCGATGCGGTCCACCTGCGGCTTGTCCATGCGGTCGAGAAACTGCCGCGCGTACGGCGAGAAGGTCTCGACATAACGGCGCTGGCCTTCCGCGTAGACCGTGTCGAACACCAGCGAACTCTTGCCGGAACCGGACACGCCGGTGACGACGATCAGTTCGTTCAGCGGCAGTTCCAGGTCGAGGTTCTTGAGATTGTTCTGGCGGGCGCCGCGGATGACGATTGCGTCGCGTGGCGGCAGTGAGGAAGAATCAGGCATATCAGGACGTTAGTTCCGGAAGGCGGGCGCCGCCCGTGCGGCGGTGATACCGTGCGCCGACATTCTATCCGTCCGCTCTGCGAGCGTCGCGCGCTGAATCGACCGGCGCCCTCGCCAGCCCGCGTCTGCGTCTGCGAATCTGGTATAAGTTCCGGCATGGGTTCGAAAATCCGAATGCTTGCACACGCACTGTGCATCGCCTGTGCGCTGCCGCTTGCGTGCGCGCACGCACAACCCACGCGGAACCTCCATCCCGGACCGCTGCCCGCGGAATTTCGCGGCTGCGACGCGGCGGGCAGCTGCCACTTCGTGTTCGAGACGTCCGTACTGCCGGCCGTGCCGCCGCACCGGGTGCGCCCTGACGGCGTGCCGCACGGCGCACCCGACGACATCGTCGCAATCGCGGTGCGCGACCGCCTGAACGCGCTGATGTCGAGCATGATCCACCAGCACAAGCGCATCGTGTTGCACGACCTGCGCGCTCTCGGCGACGGCAGCCTCGCTGCGCGCATAACGGTAAACGAAGCGGACGTGGCCCGCGATCCGGTTCTGCTCGAACTTGGCCAACGCGTAGCCGGAACCGGCCAGTAAGACCACCGCGCGCCTTTCCGCTACAGCCGCACCGGCAAAAACAGACAAAAAAATCCCGGCGGCCTGCGCCGCCGGGATTGGAACGGGTTCTGCCAGTTACTCCTTGGTGATCGTCCACACCACCGCGGATTTCGGCGTCGTGTAGAACGGCGACTCCATCTGGTAGTTGACGTACAGCTCGCCGTAATCGGCAACGTACATCGTGCGGCCGTCGTTGCTGAACTCGACGTCGTTGGTACGTTCGAATCCGCCCCGGTTTTCAGGCTTCTGGTAGGCGTTCGGGCCCGGCTCGATGTTCTCGGCGAAGATCGACCACTTGACGCCGGCCGGCTCCATGAACTCGACCTTGACGATCGCCGGCCACATCGGCCGCAGGCTTTCAGGCCCGTTGTCGATGATGCCGAACACGGCGGTATAGATCGTGTCGGTCGAACCGAAAGCCTTCGGCGACCACGCCAGACCGTCCATCGGGTTGTTGGTGTCCCACTCCATCACCGGGTTGACGTAGCCGTTCGGATTCTTGTTGGCCACGATCAGCGGCGTGCCGCGCACCCCAATCGAATGATCGATGAAGCGGTACGGCGGCAATTGCGGAATGAACGGTTTGTCGCCGATGTTGAGTTGCGGGTTGGGCCGCGTCGGGTCGAACCGGTTGCCGCGATAGACGTCCGGGCCGTGGCGCTTGATGTTCACAAAGTGGATGCCATCCTTGTCCGGGAAGCCCGCGTCCTGCCCCTTCTCGGTAAAGATGAACAGCCGCTCGGCCGAGTTGGCCACGCGCCGGTTGCCCTTGTCGTTATGCCCGTTGTCGCTCACCGCCAGCGCTTTCTCGAAGCGCGAACCCTTCGGGCCGAAAGCGACACCGGACGAGTTGCGCAGGCCCATTGCGTACACTTCCCAGTCGTCGGTGGTGTAATTGCTGTTAGCCTTCAGGCGGGTGCGATGGACGGCGCCGCCGCAGGGCTTCTGCGCCTTGATGACCTGGCCCGGCTTGGACGGCGTGCCTTTTGGCAGGAACGAGCCGGTCATGTTGCCCTGGCTGTCGCGGATGTTCAATCCCGTCAGCACGATGTCACGGCAGGGCGCGTCGCGCGGCAGCGGCGGAACGCCCGCGGGCGTGCGCTTTTCCCAGTACGGGTCGACCACGTCAGTCCAGCCGTGGATGTCAGGATCGGAGAATCCCGAGTTGGTCGGCGAGCCGACCGCGTAGTACAGCCAGCCGTCGCGGCAAGTGATGCCGCCCAGCGCATGGTCGCCGACCGGAACTTCGTCCATGATCAGCTTCGGCGTTCCGTTCACGCCATCGATTTCCCAGATGCCGTAGCTGTAATCGCCGATGTACGTGCGGCCATTCTCCGGGCAATACGCGATCTCGTTCAGGGCGAAGGACTTGAAGGTGCCAAGCCCGACGTTGTCGCGGATCAGCTTGCCGCGCTTGTTGTAAATCTTCACGTGCGGCTTGTCGATGCCTTCCGGCGGGAACCCGAAGGTGTTGCCGGAGATGGCAACCCAGACATTGTCCTGGCCGTCCACCGTGATCGAAGTAACGGTATCGATACCGGATGCGAACACACCGACCTTGTAGCCGGGCGGAACCTTGATCTTGCTCGGATCCGGTTTTACCGGCGTACGGACGGACCACTTGCCGGCTGGACCGCCCGGTTCCGCCTTGCCCCTGTCCTGGGCAAACGCAGTCCCCGCGCACAAGCCTGCAGCCATTGCGGCCACCGCTGCATATCTCAGTATTTTCACTTTCCCCTCCTCCTCCGTTTTGCTGCTTGCTGTTGATGTGTCACTGCAACTGCCGAACGGCCAACTCGCCCAGCTCTTTGGAATCGGTTCTGTCGCGAGGAAACGCGCGCTGTCAGGTCCCGGTGAAGGTGCGTATGTAGACGACGAGGTCGCGCATTTCCTTTTCACTCAGGCGTTTTTCCCAGGCCGGCATGGATGCCATCTTGCCCATGAACTTGCCGCCCTTCGCGATCATGAGATAGATGTATTCGTCCGGGACCTCGCTCATGTAGTCCTTCATCGCCAGCGTCGGAACCCGCGGAACGAATCCGCCCTTCTGGCCTTCCTGTCCATCGCCGCGGAATCCGTGGCAGCCGGCACACATCTGGTCGAATGTCGCCTTGGCTTGCGCCAGGTCCGGCTCGGCGGCCGCAGGTGTTGCAATGCCCAGCATCGCCGCGAAGCATGCCAGTCGGATCAGTTTTACCGGAGTGCTCGAGGCCTTGCGCATCGTTCCTGTTCGGGGCCGGAATCCGACCGGCTAGGGGAAATTGAAAGGCCGACCCTACCACTTGATTCCGGCGGTCTCAAGGTAGCGTGCAGCATGACGTGCCGACGGACCGCACCCCTGCATGACTTCGATGCATTGCCACAGCACGGCGCCGGGAAGGATTCCCGGACCGGCCTGCGCATTCGCCCAAACGCCGACGGGAAGGGGAATATCCTTATGCTTCCAACACATTTCACACCGGCGCGCGGCCACGCTATCTTGGCGCGCTTTACGCAAGGGAGACCCGGACACATGAAACTCGAGACCATCGCCGTTCACGGCGGCTACAAGCCCGAACCGACCACCCGAGCGGTGGCCGTGCCGATCTACCAGACCACCTCCTACGCGTTCGACGACACGCAGCACGGCGCCGACCTGTTCGACCTGAAGGTGCAGGGGAATATCTACACGCGCATCATGAACCCCACGCAGGACGTGCTTGAGCAGCGTGTGGCGGCGATGGAAGCCGGCATCGCAAGCCTGGCACTCGCTTCCGGGCAGGCGGCGATCACCTATGCGATCCAGACCATCGCCGAAGCCGGCGACAACATCGTCTCCGCCAGCACGCTCTACGGTGGTACCTATAACCTGTTCGCGCACACCTTCCCGCAATCCGGGCTGGAAGTGCGTTTCGCCGACTACCGCAATCCGGACGCGTTCGAAGGCCTGATCGACGGCAAAACCAAGGCCATTTACTGCGAGTCGGTCGGCAACCCGCTCGGCAACGTCACCGATTTCGAGAAACTCGCGGAGATCGCGCACCGCCACGGCGTGCCGCTGATCGTCGACAACACCGTGCCGACGCCCTACCTGTGCCGCCCGTTCGAACACGGCGCCGACATCGTCGTGCATTCGCTCACAAAGTATCTCGGCGGTCACGGCAACTCGATCGGCGGCGTGATCGTAGACTCAGGCAAATTCCCCTGGACCGAGCACAAGCAGAAGTACCGCCGCCTGAACGAACCCGATCCCTCCTACCATGGCGTGGTTTACACCGAAGCGCTCGGACCGGCCGCCTTCATCGGCCGTGCACGCGTGGTGCCGCTGCGCAATACCGGCGCGGCGATCTCGCCGTTCAACGCCTTCCTGATCCTGCAGGGGATCGAGACTATCGCGCTGCGCATGGAGCGCATCTGCGACAACGCCGAGAAAGTCGCGCAGTTCCTAAAAGGCCACAAGAAAGTCTCGTGGGTGAAGTACGCCGGCCTGCCCGAGCACCCGGATCACAAGCTGGTGAAGAAATACATGAACGGCCGCGCCTCGGGGATTCTCACCTTCGGCGTCAAGGGCGGCATGACGGCCGGCACCAAATTCCAGGACGCGCTGCAGCTGATCACGCGGCTGGTGAACATCGGTGATTGCAAGACGCTTTCCTGCCATCCGGCGAGCACCACGCACCGCCAGCTTTCACCGACGGAACTGGAGACTGCCGGGGTCAGCGAAGACATGGTGCGGCTGTCGCTCGGCATCGAGCATATCGACGACATCATCGCCGACATCGAACAGGCGCTGGCGACTGCCTGACCTGCGCGGCAGCCGTCAGAGACACCAGATCACAAACCGTCTGCAGGTGAAGAGTTGGCGGGACTCGCCCTTTACGCGGCGAGCCCCGCACGCTTAAGGAATGCCTCGACCACGCCGGTGAGACCGGGCGACTCCAGTTCGGCGTATTCATAGCGCGCGCGCATCACCGGTTTATCAATCCCGGCCAGGGATTTCAGGTCGATCGGCGTGGCCGCCACCACCATGTCGGCAGGCACGCGTTCGATCGTGCGCGCAAGCGCAGCGATCTGCCGTTTGGAATAACCAATCGCCGGCAGCACCGGGCCGAGATGCGGGTAGCGCGCAAACACGTCTGCGATCTCCGCTTCCGCGTATGAACGAGGATCGATGATCTGCGCTGCGCCCGCGCGGGTGGCGGCGACATAGCCCGCGCCCCAGGGCATGTCGCCGTGCGTCATGCTCGGTCCATCCTCGATGACGAGCACGGTTTTTCCGCGGACCTGCGTTTCGTCGTCCAGTCGGATCGGCGACCCGCCGCGCACGACCGGCACGCGGCCCTGCACCGCGCGCACGTTGGCTTCCACCTGGGAGACGCTATCTGCGCACGCGGCGTCGGCCTTGGCGATCACCACCACGTCCGCCATGCGCAGCACGGTCTCGCCCGGATGATGAGTGGTTTCCTGACCCGGCCGCAGCGCGTCGACCAGCACGATATGCAGGTCCGGCCGCACGAACGGAAAATCGTTGTTGCCGCCGTCCCACACCAGCACGTCCGATTCGGATTCCGCGAGCGGCAGGATGCGCGCATAGTCGACTCCGGCATACACGGTGTTGCCCAGCGCGAGATGCGGCTCGTACTCCTCGCGTTCCTCGATGGTGCAATCGGCCGCATCCAGATCGCCAAGCGCGGCGAATTGCTGTACCGCCTGGCGCTCGAGATCGCCGTACGGCATCGGATGACGGATCACGCCGACCCGCAGGCCGCGGGACTTGAGCTGCGCCGAAAGCCAGCGCGCGACTTGCGACTTGCCGCAGCCCGTGCGCACCGCAGAAACCGCGATGACCGGCACCGACGCCTTGAGCATGGTCCGCTCCGGTCCGAGGAAGACGAAGTCCGCACCGGAAGCGAGCGCACGCGAGGCAAGGTGCATCACCTGCTCCCGGCTGATGTCGCTGTAGGCAAGCACCACCTGCCCGACAAGGTGCTCCCGGCACATGCGTTCGAGTTCGGCCTCGTCCACGATCGGGATTCCGTCCGGATACAGATCTCCGGCAAGCGACGGCGGATAGCGCCGGCCGGCGATGCCCGTGATTTGGGCCGCGGTAAATGCAACCACTTCGGCACTGCGGTTCTGACGGTACGCCACGTTGAAATTATGAAAGTCGCGCCCCGCCGCGCCCAGGATCAGCGTTCGCACGCGTTTCTCTTGTGTCATGAGCCTTTTCCGTTACCAGTTCCGGCAGATTCAGCAATGTTGACCAGCAGCCCATCCAGCACTGCACGCATTCTCTTCCAGTGAGAGCCTTCCCAGAAGAGACCGTTACAGTTCGGGCAGCGACTGAAACGATCGTAAAAGCGCGCCGCATTGGGCGGCACCCGATCGGCCACGGCGCTTTTCTCGACCGCTTCCAGCGGCACGTTGCATTCGAGGCAGAGCGTAAACGGCCGGGCATCGCGCTCGAGCTGCAGCCGGCGCACGACCTCCGCGAGCTGCTGCTCCGGTTTGCGTTCGTGCACGAAGCAGCCATGGGTGACATCACGGCAGATCAGCAGGTCCCGGTCCCGCGTCAGGATGATGCGGGACTCGCGCGCGGCAATCTCGCGGATGTCACGGTCGTGGTAAGCGTTGGAATACAGCGTGTCGAAACCCAGCATGCGCAGGAAACGCGCAAGCCCGCCCAGATGTGCGTCTGCGACGAAACGCAATCTGCGCAGCGGCTCCGGCCGCAGCTTCACGATCGGCCGCACGTCCAGCGACTCGAACACCGGGTAGACCGCCACGCGGTCGCCTTCACGGACCCGATATGAAAAATCCACCGGATCGCCGTTCACCAGGATCAGCTCGACTTCCGTGTGGGGGACGCCCAATGCCTCGATTGCGTTCTTGACAGTCGCGGCTCGAGCACACGCGTAGGCGAATTCGACCTTGCGCCGCTCCGGCGAGAGAAAGTCGTTCAGCTCTTCGTAGAATCGAAAGGTGGCTGTTGTCATAGCCGGCCTGTTGAATTTTGACTGTCGCCTGAGTCCACGCTGAAGGATACGCATGACGCAGAGGCCGCAGGGGGCGCGGACGAAATCGGCTCAGATCGAATGAGACAGCGCTGTATCGTCCGTGTGAGATCGAATTGACCGAAGTCCCATCGTTTTCGATGTTCCTCTGCGTCCTCCGCGCCCTCCGCGTTCAGAGCTTCGATCCGGCTGATTGCGAACGGCCGGATTCATCCTGTTGAATAACAATCTGCTCCCGGCAGCAGGTATGATGCGCAACGAATGGAACCCTGCCAACAGGTCTGACATGCCAGCGCAACGCCGTCCCGTCCTGAAGGGCGTGCATCGGCTCAGTCTGAAGTTCATCGACCGTCAGCTCGAAACGGCATACAGGCATTATCTAAGCGCACGCCCGCTCCGCGACGCCCGTCTGGTACTTGGGCTCGGTCTTGCAGGGTATGCGTTGATCGGCGTTCTCGACCCCTACTTCGTTCCCGATGCCGACCGCTCGGTCGCCTGGCTGATTCGCGTCGCTGTACTCTTGTTTGGCATGGTGGTCCTGCTGTTCACCTTCCACTCGCTGTTCCGCAGCCTGGACCAGGTGGCGATTGCCCTGACCGGTATTGCCGCGGCGGCCGGACTGGCCGGTGTAATGAACCTGATGCCGGTGCATGCGATGTCACAGTACTTCGCGTCAGTCATCATCGTCGTATTCTGGACCTACCTGTTTCCAGGCATGCGGTTCGTGCATGGACTGTGGTCGAATGCCGGCATCGTCCTGGTTTTTTACCTGTCGGTGGCGTCGATCGGCTACATAGACGAGCAGCTGCTGTCGGCCAGCGCGATTTTCCTGCTTGCGTCCAGCGTGCTCGCCGGCACCGAAGCTTATGCGCGCGAGCGCAGGCGGCGGATGTACTACGAACGTTCGAACCAGGCCCCGGCCGAGACGCCCGCCCCCGGTACGCGCCTCCTGCACGACCGCCTGACCGGTCTGCCCAGCCGCGTACTCCTCGCCGACCGTCTGGACCAGGCCATCGTCGCGGCCCGGCGAGACTCGCGGAAGTGCGCCGGCATGTATCTGGACATCGACGACTTCGGCACGGCGAACACTCTGCACGGGCGGGATGCCGGCGACGAGATGCTGCAGATCCTCGCCCAGCGACTGCGCGAGACCATGCGCGAATCGGATACGGTCGCCCGGCTCGACAACGACGATTACTTCGTCATCACGCGCGATGTCGATCCCGGAAGCGGCGCCGACGCGATCGCCGAACGCCTGCTCGCCTGCGTCGCGCAACCGATTCCGCTGTTTCGCGGCGAGACGGTGCGGCTGAACGCGATCCTCGGCATCTGTTTGTTCCCCTACCCGGACTGCACGGCGGATGACATCGTTTACCGCGCGGAGCTCGCCGTACAATCGGCGAGAACCAGCGGCGAGGATCGCCATGTGTATGCCGATGCCGAGAACGCCGACACCCGGCGCATGGTCTGAACGGAACGTCCCTGGACTGGCATTGCACGGCAGGAAACCTTCGTCCCGGTCCGCACCCGGCGCTGCCGGGTTATCATTTTCGCGATCAGACGGATGCATGTCCGTCCGCCGATCGTTTTTCCCGAGCCATTTCGAATCGTATTGCGCCCTATGAGCACCGGTCTGTTTCAGTCCATTGCAAGTGCCCTGCAGAAGCTGTTCGGCGACCCGGAGACTTCGGCTGCGCAGTCCCGGGAACTCGAACAGGCCGAGGTTGCCGCCGCGACCCTGCTGGCCGAGATGGTCCGCGCCGATTTGGATGCGAAGGAAGTCGACCGGCGTGCCGCCATCGATGCCCTGCGCGACCTGTTCCCCATTTCCGAGCAGAAAGCGGAAGACCTGATCGATCACGTATCGCACTTCGACCGCCGTCCGACTTCCTACCATCCATTCGTGAAAGTCCTGAACAGAAGTTTCTCGCCCGAACAGAAACAGCGTCTGGTCGAGCACATGTGGCGCGTGGCGCACGCCGACGACGACGTCCACAAGTATGAAGATCACCTCGTGCGCAAGATCGCGGAGCTGCTTTACGTTCCACACTCCCAGTTCATCGCCACCAAGCACCGCGCGAAGAACCACCCACGCTGAACCGCCCGCACCATCGTGGGTCGCCCCGTTTCTTGTGCCGCCCACGAAGAGTGCGCGCCCGTTCAGATACACGCCATGCGCGTTCGCAGTTGGCCTATACTGGTTTTGCCGCGGACAAACGCAATCGCGCGAATAACAACAAGTTCTTGCCGGGAGAAGTTCCAATGGGTGCAATAGTTTCGCTCCGCGCAATTGCATTGCTTTGGCAGACTTCTTGCGAAACTTGAACGCCGCGGCCAACAATCCGATGCAATCTTCCAATCGTCCCGTTCAGGAGGTAGCTGCAATGCATGTCCGAAAGCAAACTTCTACAGGAATCTCACGGCTGATCGCCGTACTTTGCGCCTGCCTCATGGGCGCCGGAGCGGCGCAGGCGCAAGTCAGGCACACGCCCGTAACCGACGCAATGCTGTTGAATGCCCAGAAAGAGTCGAACAACTGGTTGATGGCCGGCCGCGACTACTCGGGAACACGATTCAGCCCGTTGAAACAGATCAATACCGGAAACGTGAAAAAACTTGTTCCGGTTTGGAGCTTTTCCTTCGGAGTACTCGATGCGCAGAACACTACGCCACTGGTGGTGGATGGTGTCATGTACGTTACCTCGTCGCATGGCCGCATCTTTGCGGTAGATGCCAGAAACGGCAGCATGCTGTGGCAATACCACCATCCGCTGCCCGAGGAAGTCGGCAAGTTCATGTGCTGCGACGTCGGCAATCGCGGTGCTGCCGTCTACAAGGACAAGGTGTTCTATGCCACGCCCGATTCACACGTAATCGCGCTCGACCGCGCCACAGGCAAGGTCGTCTGGGACGTGACCATTGCCGACTGGACCAAGGCCTACACGATGACGGTCGCCCCATTGATCGTTAAGGGCAAGGTCGTGGTCGGCATGTCCGGCGCGGAATATCCCACTCGCCTGTGGATCGAAGCGCTGGATACCGAAACCGGAAAGCAGGCCTGGCGCACTTACACGATCCCCGGCCCCGGTGAATTCGGTCACGACACCTGGGGCAACACCGATCCCGACGCCTGGAAGTTCGGCGGCGGCTCGGCCTGGATTACCGGCTCCTACGACGCGGAGCTTGACACCCTCTACTGGAGCGTAGGCAACCCCAATCCTGACTGGGACGGCACGAACCGCAAGGGCGATAACCTCTATACCAACTCGACGCTCGCGCTGAATCCCGACACCGGCAAGATCAAGTTCCACTACCAGTACACGCCATGGGACGTGTGGGACTATGACGGCAACAACGAGACCATCCTTGCCGACATCGACGGCAAGAAGGTCTGGCTGCACGGTGATCGCAACGGGTATCTGTACAAGATCGACCGCACCAACGGTAATTTCATCTGGGGCAAGGAAATATCCAAGGTGAACTGGTCGACGGGATTTACGCCCGAAGGCCGCCCGATCGTCAACCCGGAAAAAGTCACCAACTACGACCGCAAGGTAACCAATGTCTGTCCCGCGTCGGAGGGCGGCAAGTGGTGGAATCCGATGAGCTACCATCCGCAGTTGCAGATGGTGTTCGTGCCCAGCCGCGAGATCTGTGTCGATCTGCTGGCCGGGCCTTCGGAGCGCGAGGAAGGCAAATACAATCTCGGCATTGCGGAAGCCGAGTGGCACAAAGGTCACGGCCAGTTCGTGGCATTTGACGCCAAGTCCGGCGAGAAGAAATGGACGGTGACTGCGCCGTCCCCGTTCACCAGCGGCGTTCTGACCACCGCAGGCGGTCTGGCGTTCGCGGGCACGCCGGAAGGCGAGTTCATGGCATTCGACGCCAGGGGCGGCAAGACGCTGTGGTCGTATCAGACCGGCTCGGGCATCGTCGGCAGCCCGATCGCCTTTTCAGTGGACGGCAAGCAGTACATTGCCGTTCCATCCGGCTGGGGTGGCTGGACCGGCTGGGCCACCTGGGGCGGCAAAGGTGGAGCACCTCACCTGAAGGACAACCGCAAGGGCGGCTACCTCACGGTATTCGCGCTGACGGACTGATCGAAATCTATCGATAAACTGCATCGCGGCGGCCCGATTCGGCCGCCGCGATACCATTGCAGACCAGGAAACCAATGAAACGATTTTTACTCGCCCTGGGCGCCATGCTCATTCTGACCGGCGGAGCAGGCGAAGTCCCGACCAGTCCCTCGGGATCGGCAAACGCCGTCAATCCCTACGAAGGCGATGCCGACGCGATCGAGTCGGGCGCTGCGCTTTTCAGGCGCGTGTCCTGCCATGGCTGCCATAGCGGAAACGCGCGCGGCGGAACCGGTCCGGACCTCACCGATGACGTCTGGATGCGTCAGCCTTCGGATGAAATGATCTTCAACGTCATCAAGTTCGGTCGTCGCGGCACGATGATGTCGCCGTTCAAGGACGATCTCGACGACGACCAGATCTGGCATCTGGTTTCTTATATCCGCGAACTCGGTCGGCTGCGGAAAGCCGAGGGCGACTGAAGTACCGGCGGCGCCGGGCTCCACATTTTCGAAACAAAGCCCGGAGCACCGTGCATGCCGATCGAGCGGCACCTTGCGCATCGTGTACCGCGATCGTTCCGAAATGTGCAGTTCATACCGCACCTCACACGTCGCGTTGCGGAACAAAACCCGGGAGCCGTCACTCAAACCCGCGGCATAATGACCGCGCGGTCATGCTGGCCGCGGCAGACAATACCCGACAAGGATCGCAATGCATGCAATGACAAGATGCGCCTCGCGGCTACTGATTTCTGCCATCTTCCTGGGCAGCGCATTGCAGGCACTTGCAGAGGACTCCGCCTGTCTCGCCCCGGGGCAATGGCGCGTACCTGCTGCCCGACCGGTTGTCACCGATGCAGCCGCAGTAATTTCCGCGGCGAGGAACGGGCAGTTCGTCCTGCTCGGAGAACAGCACGACGAAGCCGACCACCATCGCTGGCAGTTGCACGCGCTGGCAATGCTGCATGCCGCGCGCCCGCAGATGGCGATCGGCCTGGAGATGCTCCCGCGTCGCGCGCAGCCGGTACTCGACCGCTGGGTCGCCGGCGAACTGACCGAAGCGGAGTTCGTCAGGGAATCCGACTGGAGCAACGCCTGGGGTTACGACGCCAGCCTGTACCTGCCCATCCTGCATTTCGCCCGCCTGCATCGCATTCCGCTGATCGCGCTGAACGTCGAGCGCGAACTGACACGCGAAGTCGGCCGCAACGGCTGGGCTGCGATCCCGGCGGAGCGCAGGGAAGGCGTCGGCGATCCGGCGCCCGCGTCGGAGGCCTACCGCTCGATGCTGCAGCAGTGGTTCGGCTATCACCGCGACGAGGCCGAAGCCGCGAACGCAATCGACTTCAGGCATTTTGTCGAAGCCCAGCTCACCTGGGACCGGGCCATGGCGGAAGCGCTGTTTTCGGCCGCGAAGCATGACCCGACAACGTTGGTGGTCGGCATCATCGGTTCTGGCCACCTGCGCCACGGCTACGGCGTGCCGCACCAGTTGCGTGCACTCGGCGCGAAGCGCGTAACCGTCTGGCTGCCGCTTTCCGCCGAGACACCGTGCGATCGGCTCACCGCCGGATTGGCCGACGCGGTATTCGCGGTCGGCTCGTCCAGCGAATCGGTGCCGCAACGTCTGGGCGTGGTGCTGGATGAAAGCGAAGGCGGTCCGCGCGTGCGTGAAGTCGCGGCCGGCAGCGTCGCCGAACGGGCCGGCGTGCTTTCCGGCGACCGCGTGATATCCGCCGCCGGCGTGCGCATTGCCAGCGCTGCCGAGCTGGTGACGACGATCAAGCGCCAGCCGCCCGGCACCTGGTTGCCGCTGCTGGTAGACCGAAAGGGCCAATCGCTGGAACTCGTCGCCAAGTTCCCTGCTGCAGCACGATGAAGAAACGGTTTCTTGCAGTCGCGGCGTTCGCGCTCGCCACCAACCTGTCCTGCGCGCAACAGGAACAGCCTTATCTCGAACTGCTGTTCGATTTCGATCCGGGCACGCGCAAGGTTTCCGCGGAAGCGCAGTTGACCTTGAACACCGGCGGACCCTTCACCTTCGACCTGGCGCAACGACTGTATGTCGAATCCGCCCAGCTCGACGGTGCGCCGCTGCGCGTGCGACGCTATGACACGGACGATGCGCTGCGCCACTTCGAGATCCGGCTGCCGGAGGAAAGCCGCCCACGCACCCTGCGCATTCGCTATCGCGGCACACTGCCCGCGCTCGATCCCGCGCTTTCGCACCGGGAAGTGCTCGGCGCCATCCTGCCGATGGGTTCGCCGGACGGCAGCTTCCTGCCTGCGGGTTCCGGCTGGTACCCGCGACCGGGCGTACCGTTCTCCTATCGCCTGACCGTACGCACCCCGTCACACCAGGTGGCAGTGGCGCCGGGCGCGCCGATCGAGGAACACGACGACGGCATGGTGCGCACGGCAACTTTCGAGTTTCCGTACCCGGCCGAAGGCATCGATCTGATGGTCGGCCCCTACACCGTCAAGGAACGCCGTCACCGCCTGTCGGGCAGGGACGTGCGGCTGCGCACCTATTTCCATGCAGAACTCGGCGACCTCGCCGACGGCTATCTCGATTCCGCGGGCAGCTATCTCGAGCGCTATTCCACGCAGATCGGGATGTATCCGTATTCCGACTTCAGCATCGTCTCCAGCCCGCTGCCCACCGGCTTCGGCATGCCGACGCTCACCTACCTCGGGCGCGAAGTGCTGAAGCTGCCGTTCATTCGCGGCACGTCGCTCGGCCACGAAGTGCTGCACAACTGGTGGGGCAACGGCGTGTCGGTCGATCCTGCGCGCGGCAACTGGTCGGAAGGGCTCACCACCTTCATGGCCGACTACGCATACAGGGAAGACGCCGGCGCGGATGCCGCGCGCGAGATGCGCCACGGCTGGCTGCGCGACCTCGCCGCCCTGCCCGAAAATGCGGAACAGCCGCTGTCAGCCTTCCGCGCACGCCATCACTCGGCATCCTCTGCTGTCGGCTACGGCAAGTCGGCGATGCTGTTCTTCGCGCTGCGCGAACGCCTCGGCACCGAATCTTTCGACGCCGCACTCAGGCAATTCTGGAAGTCGCACCGCCACACGCGCGCGAGCTTCTACGACCTCGCAAAGGCGTTCGAAGCGCAATCCGGAGGAGACCTGTCCGCGTTCTTCGCGCAGTGGCTGGAACGCACCGGCGCGCCGGCGATCCGGGTCACCGGCGCTGGACTAACACAGGCCGACGCTTCGTACCGGCTTGCCCTTACGATCGAACAGGATCCTGCCGATCGCAGCGCCGATGTGCCGCTGCGCGTACTGCACGAGAATGGACATGACGATTTTCTCGCGGCCGTCGAAGGCAGGACCACCGACGTCGAGCTGACGGTTTCACAGCGTCCGCTTGCGGTGCAGGTCGATCCGGAATTCACCGTCTGGCGCAAGCTCGCACCGACCGAGGCGCCGCCGATCCTGCGCGACGTCGTTGCCTCCCCGCGTCTGCATGTGGTCGCCCTCGCCACGGAACTCCGCGACGGCGCCCTGGCCCTGGCCGGCGCGTTGAGCGAAGGTGAAGCGAAAACCGCCGGCGCGCGCGATGCCCTGCGAACGGCCGAACCCGTGCTCGTCGCCGGAAGCGCATCGGCGATCGACCGGTTCCTGCGCAACAACACGCTCGCGCCGCGTCCCGCAGAAGCCGGCAGCAGCGACGTCCAGGTCTGGATCGCGCCGGGTACGGAACGCAAACTGGTGCTGGTCTCGCTGCCCGACGATGTCGAAGCAGCGAACGCCATGCTCGAATCGCTCGCCAGACGACTGCCGCACCTTGCCCGCTACGCATGGGTCACTTTCGAAGATGGCCTGACCGCCGGCCGCGGCGGCTGGCCGATCGAGTCGCCGCGGTTTCCCGTAAAGTGAGTTTCTTTACCGCAAAGACACAGAGGGCGCAGAGGAAAGCTCGAAAGTAACCTGCGTACAAGTCATGTCGGGCGTGGTTCTTCGCAGCGACATCTGACACGGAATTGCCTTTTCTTGTCTGGTAATCTCGTCTCTGCGTTCTTTGCGACTTTGCGGTGAATATCCTTTGAGGAGGTAACGCATGGCCAAGACAATCAATGTCGGCGTAGCAGCGAAGATCGGGAAGTACAGCGACGCCGTTCTTACCGAAGCCGGCAAGCGGCAACTCCACGTCTCCGGCACGCCTGGCATCCGTAAGGATGGCAGCGTTCCCGATACCTTCGAAGAACAGGCCGACCTCGCCTGGCGCAACCTGCTCGAGATCCTCGAAGCCTCCGGCATGGGGCCGCGCAATCTCGTCAAAATCACGCAGTACATGGTGCGCGCCGAACACATCGCCGCCTACCCGGCGATCCGCATCAAATACCTTGGCGATCACCGGCCGGCTTCGATGCTGTCGGTGGTTACCGCGCTGGTAAAACCGGAGATATTGTTCGAGATCGAGGCGATCGCAACTGAGTAAAGCCTTTCACCGCGGAGGACACGGAGGACGCGGAGGAAGACAAGAATGCACGTCGTCATTCGTGCCACGCCCAACCAGCAGTTGTAACACCTGCATGAAGGAACCCCGATCTCGCCGGAGAAAGGCCGTTGTCTCGGCCTTCCCGAGCTCGGATGAGTGGCGTTTGCCGTGAAAGTAGATGAACCGCTTGGCCCAATGGATATAGCCTTCTTCCGTCCTGCGACTGTAATGCCGCCGGCGTATCGCGTCACGCAGCCTATCCAGGAGGCGACGGGACATAGGCTCATCCGGCGAATTGATTGATTGTTCGAACATTCTCGTTCTCCACGCAGCCTATTTCCATTGATGGCGGCAAATGACCCGACTTGGCGATACCTGGTATTTTGTACAGCATGCCATATGCCCATGGAAATCAAGGAGGTGCTGGCACCGTCAACGCTCACGTGCTTTAATACGCTTCAATTAAGGGGTCGACTTCATGTTGGGCGGCTAGACACGAGGACGTGACGTGAGAACTACTACGGCTGACCAGATTCGTGCCTATGCCAATCGCGCGTTCGTTGAATCTGCGAGGCGTGCTGGCGACAGCAGCGTTGTGATTGTGGCGAGCGACATCCATGCCGACTTGAAGCTAGTAAACCGGTTTCCTGCCGTTTGCTCTGCGCTGGACGCGCAGAAATTCGCTAGGGAGTATCGCGTTGAGCTGAGTAGTCGCTCAGGGCCAAGGCAAGGCTCAACAGTTAAATGGCGTTTCAGCTTCCGCCCATAGGCGCCCCAATGGCTCTGACGAAGTGTCGTGAATGTGGAAAGGACGTCTCTACCGAGGCTGATTCGTGCCCGGGCTGCGGGGCAAAACTGCCCGCTCTGTCGCCAGTTGGGAAGTGGTGGACCGACACACTTGCGTTGGCCGCCATTGCATTCGTCATAGGGGCCGGGTATGCAATCTACAAGCGGTTCTTTTAAGAGCGCCGCCCAACAAGGCGTTCCAGACGGACGCGCTTCGCGCGCCGCTGAACGCCGGCGTTGGGCGCCAGGGAAGACAAAGCAGTGTTCATAAAAAATTTCGGGCTGTTCTGGCGAGCTGACGAGGTGGATTGGAACCCTGGCAAGGGCGCAAGGGGTGCTTTCTCTTTACTGGGGCGAATAGGTGCTAATCAACCGGGAATTCGCCTTGCTAATTTTCGCTACCAGCACGGCATCTACATTCTCTATGGTAATCACGGTCCGCACTACGTCGGCCTCACAAAGAAGCAAGGCCTAGGAAAGCGTCTCAAGGACCATCTCACAGATGGACATGCGGGCCACTGGGACCGCTTCTCGTGGTTCGGCTTTTGTTCTGTGCTCACTAGCCAAGATCACGTTGGCCTTTGTAAGCTCAAGAACATGGCGGTGAACGTCGTTGGCAATCCAAGCGCGGTCATCACAGACGTAGAGGCCCTGCTCATAAGAGCGATGGGCCTACGAAATATCAACCAGACCAAGTTCACGGCAGCCGAGGAATGGACGCAGGTAAAGGCACACGAGACCAAGCACTACATGGACAAGGTTGGCTGAGCCTGATGCCCAACTCTAAGGTGGAACGGACGGGCCGCGAGCCGCCGTGCCAGCGCGAAGACCATCGCTGCGGCCCGCCGTTCACCACGACGTTAGATTCAAACGGGGCTGGCAACGCGGGAAATGGGGTCCGGGAAATGGGGTCAGACTGAGCTAACCCGGGTTTAACGGACACTTTTGAAGGTAGACAATACCGAAGGAGGTGTCGAGTGGGAAAGCGATTACAGAAGACCCCTGCGCAGCGCGAGCGCCAGCGGTTTACCAAGGAGTTCAAACTTGAAGCCGTGAGGCTGCTGGAACGCGGC
>JBBDIL010000002.1:0-48065 GCA_040880425.1 Burkholderiales bacterium
TGCGGTCGGTATCGTCGACGAAGATGTCTTCGCGCCGGTCACCGCGCGCGGTGACGTGGTAGACGGCGCCGGGGAATTCGATACTCAGCGGGCGGGCCATGCAGGCACGCTACGCCACGGGAAGGCAAAAGGCAAGGCCTGACCCCGTTTCTGCGGGCTGTGTAGCCTACCGATGCCGGGCTCATGGTGGTCGCGCCCGATAAGGTGCCGAAGACGGGAGCGAACCCACGACGCACAGATGGCCGATGCGGCAAGTAAGGCACAAAATGTGCAACTCGGCGGCGCCAAATGGGGAAGCGGGCATTGGCGATCCGCCCCAAGAACTCAGATCCCTTTAATCGCTGGGGCGTCGGTCCGACCCCGAGCCGGATCGGTCGTCAGCAACGTACGAGTAATCGCCGGAATGAAAACTCGTTGTTAACAAAGCGGAGGGAAGATTCCGGGCAGCTTAGATGTGCCATTTTGCCCGTGAAATGAGCTGTCTAAGCTTCCGAACGGTCGTTTTTGAGCTGCTAAACATAGGTGGATCAAAGTGTTGGCGTGGTCCGACCCGACGGTGGACGCGAGCGCCGAGCAGGAAGCCGACAGCAAACACAATGCCGAAGTAAACCGCTGTGGCGCGCAGAACGACGCTACTGCGCTGACCATTGCGCGACGGTTGGTTCATGAGGCCTGCAGTTTACGCCCGGGCATGTGCCGAGCATGATGGTTGACGCTCGATAGTCATTGATTGCGTGTCGATCGCGGCATGTGCCGGGATCAGGCTTGGCATGTTCTCTGTTATGCAGTATGCCAAGCCTGACCCGCTTGATCTCGCTTGATCTCGCTTGATCTCGCTTGATCTCGTAGATCCGCTTTGCCCTCTTAGAATTCGATTTTCTCTCGCATTTTCTGAAGGCGCGCGATTTCTGCAATCACTTTGTTCTTGAGATCAAGGACACCCTGCTGGGAGAGATCCGAGACGGCAGCATTGAACTGGGGGATGTTCTCGAGTAAAGCGTTCTTCGACCCCTCGTCCAACACGACGCCCACGGCGAGTCGATCGATTCTCTCAAGGAACTTGTTGATGCGCTGTAGCTTGCGATTTAGGGCGGAAATTTCCTGGGAGAGTTCAAAGTCGATGTCTGTTGAACTCACTATCGCTTGGGGCCAAGCGCCAAACAAAAATCTGTCCTGCGGCTTTTCGATTGATGTGACAACGTACAATCGCCCAGGCATCCACTCTAGGAATTCCGAGTACCATTTCTGAAACTCCTTGTCGCTCTGAGCGTTCCCAAACGATGAGCTATCGAGCACCTTTGGTTCCACTTGAAGCGTGATCAATGAGTTGCCCTTGAGAAGAATGTTGAGATTCTGATCAAGCTCTCGTTCGACATTCTTTAAGAGAGCGATATCGGTGCGCAGACCAGTCACGATCTCCTTTGTCTGAGTGATCTGGAAGGCCTTGTTCAGGCTGTATAGACCAGTTGCGAGGGATAGAAGCCCGGCCACAAGCGCTCCGACAACTGCGGCAATGATCTCTCCCTTGTGATCTCTTAGAAAGTTCAAATGTCCTCCGAAGTGCGTAGCGCGAATGGAACGTGTGAGCTAACACCGCGGTTCAGGTACGCGGCATTGTAGATGGCCACGGAGGGAGCCGCGAAGCGCGTAGTATTTCTAGGTGTTCCCCGGCACCACACATTTGAGAGCCACCTATTCGCGTCGGACGAGCGATGCAGAACGAACTTGGTCTCCATGTCTGAAAAGGAAATCGTCCTTGATATTTGCCGCTCGGTGCACAGTGGTCAGCACGTCTTCCAAGTGTTGACGAATGCGCACCACATTTTTCTCGATCGCGAAATTCTGCCAATCGGCGAACAAGAATTCGTGCATGACTTCTTCATACTTGCTATCCATTGGGATAGTCTTTTCAAGCCGGATCATTTCGTTCTTTCCGTGTGCGATCTTGTCTCGGAATCCAAGTAGCCCCGGAATTATCTGCCACGGTAAGCGGCCATAGTCCACTTTGATGTTTAGGCGCTCCGCGATAAGGCTCAACTTCGCTCTTGGTGACAGTTTGCGCTCCACCTCAGGCCAACATTCCAATAGATGTTCGCCGACGTGGTTCAGGAATGCTTCATAGGTGAAGGCGCTGAAAATTAAACTGGCAAGAAACTGGTAGTACGAGCCGCGCTGGGCCGTCTGTCCTTGTTCGAACAGGAACCGTGAGGCATTCCAGAAATCAGAATACGTAATGAGCTGACGCTGTTTGGATATACGTACGTGCTCCACAATGCTCCCTCAATATGAATTCGGCGTTCGAAGCGGCGCGAAACACGCCGATAGGCTTGTTTATCGCATCTTTACGCATTGATTCCTAATAAAAGCCCTTATTCACCAAGCCGTATTTCTCGACGACACGTCGGGCTATTTGCTGCATCTAAAGGAGATAGGCTGCAAAGTACGCCGACATCTCCAGCGAATCAAGGTGTTGGCATGCCGAGCACGCAGCCGCGCGGAAGGCTCTGTCCGCGGTGCGCATTCCTCGGACCTTCCGAACAATTCCGGCCACTCCGCTACGTCTTTCGACCTAGTTCCTCCCGCCACCCGGGCTAGTCCGGGCTAGCCCCATTCCCTCTGCGTACCCCTGCTACGGGCGAATACCGGAGCGGGGCGCTACTGCCTATCCTTGCCGCAAAGCCCTGAACAAGGAGACGCGCGGTGATCAGCGAGAACGGCAAGGGGATCTCGGTACTCGTTTCGAGCACGGTGGCGTTTACCGTGTGCTTCGCGATCTGGATGATGTTCGCGGTGATCGGGATCCCGATCAAACAGGAGCTCGGGCTGAACGAAACGCAGTTCGGTCTGCTGGCTGCGACGCCGGTACTGACAGGTGCGCTGACACGACTTCCGTTCGGGATGTGGACCGATCGTTACGGCGGCCGCATCGTGTTTTTTCTGCTGATGCTCGCCTGTGTGGTGCCGATCTGGCTGATCAGCGAAGCGACCCAATACTGGCATTTCCTGGTGCTCGGGCTGTTCGTCGGCGTGGCGGGCGGATCGTTCTCGGTCGGCATCGCGTACGTGGCGCGCTGGTTCCCGAAGAATCGGCAGGGCATGGCGATGGGCATCTTCGGCGCCGGCAATTCCGGCGCGGCGCTGACCAAGTTCGTGGCGCCCGTGCTGGTAGTCGGCTTCGGCTGGACCATGGTGCCGAAGGTGTACGCCGCGGCGATGCTGGCGACCGCGCTGCTGTTCTGGTTCTTCAGCTATTCGGACCGCAATCACACTGTCAGTTCGAGCATCACGGTGCGCGAGCAGCTCGCGGCGCTGAAAGACCCGAAGGTCTGGAAGTACTGCCAGTACTACTCGATCGTGTTCGGCGGCTACGTCGCGCTGTCGCTGTGGATGACCAAGTACTACATCTCCGAGTACGGCTTCGACATCCGCATCGCGGCGTTGCTCGCGGCGGCGTTCTCGCTGCCGGGTGGCGTGCTGCGCGCGATGGGCGGGTGGTTTTCGGACAAGTGGGGCGCGCACCCGGTGACGTGGTGGGTGATGCTGGTGTCGTGGGTATGCCTGTTCTTCCTGTCGTATCCGCAGACCACGTTCAGTGTCGCCACGATCGATGGCGGTGTGCGCACTTTCAACATCGGCCTCGGCCCCTGGGGATTCACGCTGCTGATGTTCACCATGGGCATCGCGTGGGCCGTCGGCAAGGCGTCGGTGTTCAAGTACATCTCGGATGATTACTCGCACAACATCGGTGTGGTGTCCGGCATCGTCGGACTGGTCGGCGGGCTGGGCGGCTTCCTGCTGCCGATCATGTTCGGCGCGCTGGTGGACCTCACCGGCGTGAACAGCACGATCTTCATGCTGCTGTGGGGCATCACGCTGGTATCGCTGATCTGGATGTACTGGACCGAGATCGTGCCGCGCAGAACGAGCGGCGAATACGTGCTCGGACGTTCCGCGTGAAGCGGGCGAGAACAGGAGGTCAAGATGTCTACTGACACTGCCCGCGCGAAACCGGGCCGGATACTGAAAATCTGGACGCCGGAGGACAAGGCGTTCTGGGCGCAACAGGGCCAGGCGATCGCCAACATCAACCTGTGGATCTCGGTGCCGGCGCTGTTCCTCGCCTTTGCGGTGTGGCAGCTCTGGAGCGTGATGGCGGTGAACCTGCCGTCGCTCGGCTTCAACTACACCACCAACCAGCTGTTCTGGCTGGCGGCGGCGCCGGCGCTGTCGGGTGCGACGCTGCGCATCTTCTATTCGTTCATGGTGCCGATCTTCGGCGGGCGGCGCTGGACGGCGATCTCGACCGCCTCGCTGCTGATTCCGACCATCGGCATCGGCATCGCAGTGCAGAACCCGGAGACGAGCTATCCGACCATGCTGATCCTCGCGCTGCTGTGCGGGCTGGGCGGCGGCAACTTCTCGTCGAGCATGGCGAACATCAGTTTCTTCTTCCCGAAGGAGCGCAAGGGCTCGGCGCTCGGCGTGAACGCGGGCCTCGGCAACCTCGGCGTCTCCTCGGTGCAGTTCCTCACGCCGCTGGTGATCATCATGCCGATCTGGCTGGTGTTTGGCGGCGACTCGCAGATCATCGTCGACCGCCAGGGGCGCGAGGTCGAAGTGTGGATGCAGAACGCGGCCTTCATCTGGGTGCCGTTCATCGCCATCGCCGCGATCGCGGCGTGGATCGGCATGAACGATATCGCCGACGCCAAGGCCTCGTTCAGCGAGCAGGCGGTGATCTTCAAGCGCAAGCACAATTGGATCATGTGCTGGCTCTACCTCGGCACCTTCGGTTCGTTCATCGGCTACGCGGCCGGCTTTCCGCTGCTGATCCGCTCGCAGTTCCCGGACGTGAACGCCTTGCAGTTCGCCTGGGTCGGCCCGCTGGTCGGCGCGGTCGTGCGGCCGTTCGGCGGCTGGCTCGCCGACCAGCTCGGCGGCGCGCGGGTGACGTTCTGGAACTTCATCGTGATGGCGCTGGCGGTGGTGGGCGTGCTGTATTTCCTGCCGGTGAACGGCACCGGCGGCAACTTTACCGGCTTCCTGATCATGTTCCTGATCCTGTTCTTCACCACCGGTATCGGCAACGGTTCGACCTTCCGCATGATCCCGGTGATCTTCCAGACCGAGCGCCTGCGCGAGGTCGCCGGCAAGGGCAAGGAGGCGGAAGAGCGCGCCATCAAGGACGGCAACAAGGAAGGCGCCGCCGTGCTCGGCTTTTCGGCGGCGATCGGCGCCTACGGCGGCTTCTTCATTCCCAAGAGTTACGGCACCTCGATCTCTCTGCTGGGCAGCCCTGACGGCGCGCTCTATCTGTTCATCGCCTTCTACGTGAGCTGCATTGCGATCACGTGGTGGTACTACTCGCGCCGGAATGCGCCGATGCCGTGTTGAAGCGGAGTGACGAGTGCTGAGTACTGAGTGACGAGTGATGAGTAAGAACTGAGAAGGGGGAATCCGGTTATGGGCGCTTGCAGGTTTTCGAGATCAGAGGGATGGCGAGACGCGAGCAATCAGGTGTATGGAAGCGCGTTTACTCGGCCCTCAGCCCTCAGTCCTCGGTACTGTTTCTAAGGAGTAATACATGTCCCATTTTCTGGACCGGCTGACTTTCTTCGCCCAACCGCGGGAGAAATTCTCCGACGGCTTCGGTGTGGCCAACGGCGAGGACCGCACCTGGGAGGACGCCTACCGCAACCGCTGGGCGCACGACAAGATCGTGCGCTCGACGCATGGGGTGAACTGTACGGGATCGTGTTCATGGAAGATCTACGTCAAAGGCGGCATCGTGACGTGGGAAACCCAGCAGACCGATTACCCGCGCACGCGCTGGGACATGCCGAATCATGAGCCGCGCGGATGCGCGCGCGGGGCGAGTTACAGCTGGTATTTGTACAGCGCCAACCGGGTGAAGTACCCGCTGGTGCGCGGTCGCCTGCTGAAGAGCTGGCGTGAAGCGCGCAAGTCGAAGGACCCGGTGGACGCCTGGGCGTCGATCGTCGAGTCGGACGAGAAGCGTCGCGAGTACCAGCGGGTGCGCGGCATGGGCGGTTTCGTGCGCTCGAGCTGGGACGAGGTCAACGAGATCGTCGCCGCGGCGAATGTGTACACCATCAAGAAACACGGTCCGGACCGGGTGATCGGCTTCTCGCCGATTCCCGCGATGTCGATGGTCTCCTACGCTGCCGGCAGCCGCTACCTGTCGCTCATCGGCGGCGTGTGCATGAGCTTCTACGACTGGTACTGCGACCTGCCGCCGTCCAGCCCGCAGACCTGGGGCGAGCAGACCGACGTGCCGGAATCCGCCGACTGGTACAACGCCGGCTTCATCATCGCCTGGGGCTCGAACGTGCCGCAGACGCGCACCCCGGACGCGCATTTCTTTACCGAAGTCCGATACAAGGGCACCAAGACCGTCGCGGTGACGCCGGACTACTCCGAGGTCGCCAAGCTCTCCGACATCTGGCTGCACCCGAAGCAGGGCACCGACGCCGCGGTGGCGATGGCCATGGGCCATGTCATCCTCAAGGAGTTCTACTTCGATCGCCGCAGCGAATACTTCGACGACTATGCGCGCCGCTTCACCGACCTGCCGATGCTGGTGACGCTTAAGGAGCAGACGCTGCCGAACGGTGAGAAGGTGATGGTGCCGGACCGCTACCTGCGCGCGTCGGACTTCGACGGCCAGCTCGGCCAGGCGAACAATCCCGACTGGAAGACCGTAGCGCTCGACGCAAGCGGCAAGGTGGTGGTGCCGAACGGCGCGATCGGTTTCCGCTGGGGACCGGACGGGCGTCCTGACCAGGGTCAGTGGAATCTGGAAGCGAAGGAAGCGCAGCAGGGCAGCGAAGTGAAGCTGAAGCTCTCGCTGCTCGAGGGCGCGGCGGGCAAAAACACCGCGAAGGTCGCGTTCCCCTACTTCGGCGGCATCGCCAGCGAGCATTTCCAGAACAGCGCGCTGAAAGGCGACAGCCCGGATGTGCTGGTGCGCACGGTGCCGGTGCAGCGCGTTGCGTTGAAGGACGGCGAGGCGATGGTGGCCACGGTGTTCGACCTGCAGGCTGCCAACTATGGCGTGGCGCGCGGACTGTCGGGCGAGCTGGCCGCCAAAGACTACGACGACGACACGCCTTACACCCCGGCGTGGCAGGAGCGCATCACCGGCACGCCGCGCGATCAGGTGATCGCCGTGGCGCGCCAGTTTGCCGACAACGCGGAAAAGACCCGCGGGCGATCGATGGTGATCATCGGCGCGGCGATGAACCACTGGTACCACAGCGACATGAACTACCGCGGCATCATCAGCATGCTGATGATGTGCGGTTGCATCGGCAAGAGCGGCGGCGGCTGGGCGCATTACGTCGGCCAGGAGAAACTGCGACCGCAGACCGGCTGGCTGCCGCTGGCGTTCGCGCTCGACTGGGTGCGGCCGCCGCGCCAGCAGAACAGCACCAGCTTCTTCTACGCCCACACCGACCAGTGGCGCTACGAGAAGCTGACGATGGAAGAGGTGCTTTCGCCGCTCGCCGACAAGAAGCAGTACGGCGGCAGCATGATCGACTACAACGTGCGCGCCGAACGCATGGGCTGGCTGCCATCGGCTCCGCAGCTGCAGACCAACCCGATGCAGGTGGTGCGCGACGCGCAGGCCGCCGGTGTGGAGCCGAAGGACTACGCGGTCAAGGCGCTGAAGGACGGCTCGCTGAAGATGAGCTGCGAGGATCCGGACGATCCCGCCAACTGGCCGCGCAACCTGTTCGTGTGGCGTTCCAACCTGCTGGGCTCGAGTGGCAAGGGGCATGAGTATTTCCTCAAGCATCTGCTCGGCACCAGCCACGGCGTGCAGGGCAAGGACCTCGGCCCGGACGACGCCAAACCGGCGGAAGTCGTGTGGCACGACAAGGCGCCGGAAGGCAAGCTCGACCTGCTGGTCACGCTCGACTTCCGCATGAGCACCACCTGCCTGTATTCGGACATCGTGCTGCCGACTGCGACCTGGTACGAGAAGAACGACCTCAACACCAGCGACATGCACCCGTTCATCCATCCGCTGTCCACCGCGGTCGATCCGGCATGGCAGTCGCGCAGCGACTGGGAGATCTACAAGGGCTTCGCGAAGACGTTCAGCGAAGTGTGCGTCGGGCATCTCGGCGTGGAGAAGGAACTGGTGCTGACGCCGCTGATGCACGACTCGCCGGCGGAGCTCGCCCAGGCGCTGGACGTGAAGGAGTGGAAGCGCGGCGAGGTGGACCTGATCCCGGGCAAGACCGCGCCGCAGATGGCGGTGGTGGAACGCGACTACCCGAACGTCTATAAGCGCTTCACCGCGCTCGGGCCGCTGATGGACAAGCTCGGCAACGCCGGCAAGGGCATCGGCTGGAACACGCAGACCGAAGTCAAACAGCTCGGCGATCTCAACGGCCGGGTCACGGCCGAGGGCGTGACCCAGGGCATGCCGAAGATCGAAACCGATATCGACGCCTGCGAAGTGGTGATGCAGCTCGCGCCGGAAACCAACGGCCATGTCGCGGTCAAGGCATGGCAGGCGCTGGGCAAGCAGACCGGGCGCGACCATGTCCACCTGGCATTGCACCGCGAAGACGAGAAGATCCGCTTCCGCGACATCCAGGCGCAGCCGCGCAAGATCATTTCCAGTCCCACCTGGAGCGGGATCGAATCCGAGACCGTGTCGTACAACGCTGGCTACACCAACGTGCACGAGCTGATCCCGTGGCGCACGCTGACCGGGCGCCAGCAGTTCTACCTCGATCATGCGTGGATGCGGGCGTTCGGCGAAGGGCTGGTCAGCTACCGCCCGCCGGTGGACCTGAAGACCACTGCCGGCATCAAGGGCGTGAAGCCGAACGGCAACCCCGAGGTGGTGCTGAACTTCATTACGCCGCACCAGAAATGGGGCATCCACTCCACCTACACCGACAACCTGATCATGCTCACGCTGAGCCGCGGCGGGCCGTGCGTGTGGATGAGCGAGGAGGACGCGAAGAAAGCCGGCATCGTGGACAACGACTGGATCGAGCTGTTCAACATCAACGGCGCGATCGCGGCGCGCGCGGTGGTGAGCCAGCGCGTCAAGGCCGGGATGGTGATGATGTACCACGCGCAGGAGAAGATCGTGAACACCCCGGGCTCGGAGATCACCGGCGCGCGCGGCGGCATTCACAACTCGGTGACGCGCGCGGTGCTGAAACCCACCCACATGATCGGCGGCTACGCGCAGTTCAGTTACGGCTTCAACTACTACGGCACCATCGGCACCAACCGCGACGAGTTCGTGGTGGTGCGCAAGATGGCCAAGGTCGACTGGCTGGATACGCCGGTCGCCAGGGAACTGATCCGCCCGGTGCAGGCACATGGAGAATCGGTATGAAGATACGTGCGCAGATCGCAATGGTGCTGAACCTGGACAAGTGCATCGGCTGCCACACCTGTTCGGTCACCTGCAAGAACGTCTGGACCAGCCGGCCGGGGATGGAATACGCCTGGTTCAACAACGTCGAGACCAAGCCCGGCATCGGCTACCCGAAAGAATGGGAGAACCAGGACAAGTGGAACGGCGGCTGGGTGCGCAAGGCCAACGGCCGCATCGAGCCGAGACAGGGCGCGAAGTGGAAGCTGCTGATGAAGATCTTCGCCAACCCGAACCTGCCGGAGATCGACGACTACTACGAGCCGTTCACCTTCGACTACGGCCACCTGCACAGCGCGCCGGAAATGAAGGCCGCACCGACCGCGAGGCCGCGCAGCCTGATCACCGGCAAGCAGATGGACAAGATCGTGTGGGGGCCGAACTGGGAGGAGATCCTCGGCGGTGAGTTCGCGAAGCGCGGCAAAGACCGCAACTTCGACGATATCCAGAAGGACATCTACGGCCAGTTCGAGAACACCTTCATGATGTACCTGCCGCGCCTGTGCGAGCACTGTCTCAATCCGGCGTGCGTGGCGAGCTGCCCGTCCGGTTCGATCTACAAGCGCGAGGAAGACGGCATCGTGCTGATCGACCAGGACAAGTGCCGCGGCTGGCGCATGTGCGTATCCGGCTGTCCGTACAAGAAGATCTATTACAACTGGAAGAGCGGCAAGGCGGAGAAGTGCATCTTCTGCTACCCGCGCATCGAGGCCGGCGAGCCGACCGTGTGTTCCGAGACCTGCGTCGGGCGCATCCGCTACCTCGGTGTTCTGCTGTACGACGCCGACCGCATCCAGGAGGCGGCCAGCGTCGAACACGACCGCGATCTGTACGAAGCGCAGCTCGGCATCTTCCTCGATCCGAACGATCCGAAGGTGGTCGCGCAGGCGGCGAAAGACGGCATCCCGGACAAGTGGATGGAAGCCGCGCGCAACAGCCCGACCTACAAGATGGCGGTGGAGTGGAAGGTGGCGCTGCCGTTGCACCCCGAATATCGCACGCTGCCGATGGTCTGGTACGTGCCGCCGCTGTCGCCGATCAGCGCTGCCGCCAATGCCGGCGACATCGGCGCCAACGGCGCGATCCCGGACGTGAAGCAGCTGCGCATCCCGGTGAAGTATCTGGCCAACATGCTCACCGCAGGCGATACCGCGCCGGTGGTGCGCGCGCTCGAACGCATGCTGGCCATGCGCGCCTACCAGCGCGAGAAGCATGTTGAAGGACGCGCCAACAAGGCGGTGCTGGAGCAGGTCGGACTGACCGAACTGGTGGTGGAAGACATGTACCGGGTGATGGCGATCGCGAATTACGAAGACCGCTTCGTGATTCCCAGCACGCACCGCGAATACGCCGAGAACACCTTCAACGTGCGCGGCGGCTGCGGTTTCTCGTTCGGCAACGGCTGCTCGGAAGGCACCGGCCAGACCAGCCTGTTCGGCAGCGAGAAGAAACGCACCATTCCCATCAAGCTGGAGGTCTGATCATGCTGGGACTTTCCAAACCTGTATCGGCCTCCGGCAGCCTGCGCGTGTTCGCGGCATTGCTGGGCTACCCGGACGCGGCGATGCGCACGCACCTGCCGGAGATGCGCGAAATCCTGCAAGGCGAACGCGCGCTGACGGCCGGGCGCCAGGCGGAGATCGATGCGCTGATCGATGCGCTGGTGAACGACGAACCTCTGGACACCGAAGCCCGCTACGTGGATTTGTTCGACCGCAGCCGCAATACTTCGCTGCACCTGTTCGAGCATGTACACGGCGATTCGCGCGACCGCGGCCCGGCGATGATCGACCTGGCGCAGACCTACGAACAGGCCGGGCTGTATCTCGCGCCGGGCGAATTGCCGGACTACCTGCCGGTGGTGCTGGAATTCGTTTCCACCCAGCCGCCACGTGAGGCGCGTGATTTTCTCGGAGAGATCGCGCACATCCTAAACACCCTGTTCAGCGCACTGCAGACGCGCGAAAGCGCATATGCGAGCGTGATCGGGGCGCTGCTGGAACTGGCCGGCGAACAGGCGCAGGCAGTCAAGCTGGCTGCCGAGCCGCCGCTGGATGAAAGCTGGGCGGAACCGCCGGTGTTCGACGGCTGCTCGACCAAAGGGCAGGCCAGCCCCGGCCGACCGCAGCCGATCCAGATCGTCCGCAGGCACGACAAGACAGGAGCAGCCCTATGAGCACCTTTGAAACCTATGTGCATCTGTTTTTCTTCAGTGCCTATCCGTACATCTGCATGGTGGTGTTCCTGGTCGGCAGCCTGGCGCGCTTCGACCGCGACCAGTACACCTGGAAGAGCGACTCGTCGCAGATGCTGCGCACCGGGACGCTGCGCTGGGGCAGCAACCTGTTCCACGTCGGCATCATCTTCCTGTTCTTCGGGCACCTGATCGGCCTGCTCACGCCGCACTGGGTTTACGAGCCGTTCATTTCGCCCGCGAACAAGCAGCTGGTCGCGATCTATGCAGGCGGCGTCGCCGGCGTCATCTGCTTCGTTGGCCTCACGCTGTTGATCCATCGCCGCATGTTCGATCCGCGCATCCGGCTCACCAGCCACCGCACCGACCTCGCGATCCTGATCATCCTGTGGGTGCAGCTCACCCTCGGGCTGATCACGCTGCCGTTCTCGCTCTCGCATGCCGACGGCAGCGTGATGCTGGTGTTGTCCGACTGGGCGCAAAGGGTGTTCACCTTCCGCGTCGGTGGCGCCGAAGGACTGATTCCTCTCGCGTGGCCTTACAAGGTGCACCTGGTGCTGGGCATGACCATTTTCCTGCTGTTCCCGTTCAGCCGGCTGGTGCACGTGTGGAGCGGGTTCGCCACCATCTTCTACCTGTTCCGCTCGCCGCAGGTGGTGCGCAGCCGGCGCCTGAACCTGCCGGCCGGACATAACCAGCCGCAGCGCAGCCTGCGCGGGTGAGGAGAGAAGGATGCCGAACGATATGAATGCCGTCGCCGCCGTCGCACGCGTCAACGGCGCGGCACTGAATACGGTGGAAGAAATGCCTGCAGCGGAGGAACTGCGCCAGCGCGCGTGCACCGAGCTGCTTCGGCAGGCCGCGCAACGTGCCGGGCTGCTGGACGCCGCCGACACATCGACCGCCGACGGCGTGATCAGCGAAGCGGCGGCGGCCGCGATCGAAGCGCTGCTCGACCGGGAGCTGGAAATTCCAGAACCTTCGGAGGAAGCCTGCCGCCGACACTATGCCGCGCATGCGGGCGCCTGGCGCACGGGAGAGCGCGTGCGCGTGCGCCATATCCTGTTTGCGGTGACACCGGGCGTCGACGTCGTCGCCCTGCGCAAGCAGGCTGAGCCGGTGTATCTCGACGTGCGTTGCCGCGACGCCGGCGAGTCGGACGCCTTTGCCGAGGCGGCGCGCAAGTGGTCCAACTGCCCGAGCGGCGAACATGGCGGCGACCTCGGCTGGCTGGAAGCCGGCGACTGCGCGCCGGAATTCGCGCGCGAACTGTTCGGCCGCATCGAGGTGGGTGTGCTGCCGCGCCTGGTGCACAGCCGCTTCGGGCTGCACATCGTCGAGGTGCTGGAACGCGAACCGGGTGTGGCGCAGCCGTTCGAGTCGGTGCGTGGCGCGGTGGCAATGGCGCTGCGCCAGCAGACCTGGGTGACGGCATTGCGCCAGTACCTGCAGTTGCTGGCCGGCGAGGCCGTGCTGGAGGGCGTCGAACTGGATGCGGCCGACACGCCGCTGGTGCAATAGCGTGGAGATCTCGAGCTTCGACGATCTGCTGCGCGCCGCGCGTGCGCAACCCGAACCGCAGCGTCTGTTGTTCGTGTTCGCCGGCGCGGAGCTGCCGGACGACAGCACGCCGGAACAGCGTGCGCGCTTCGAGGCCGGGCAGGGCGGCGCGCTGGTGCCGTTGATGTCGGTGGACAAGAACCCGGAAGAACTGGACACCTTCGATGCGCTGGTCGAGGAAGCGCGTCAGTTCGGGCAGGACTGGGCAGTCGTGTTCGTCGCCGGCCTGTCGGGACGCGACGGACGCGCACCCTCGAGCGCAGAAGCCGATCGTTCTCTGCAACGCATGGTCGAGTCCGTCAAGGCCGGTGCAATCGGCTCGTTCGTTCCGTTCGACCGGCAAGGGCAGCCGATGCTGCTCGATTGATTCGCATACCGTCTGAGAAGCCTTTCAACGCGGAGGCCGCAGAGCGCGCAAAGGAAAGGCGCGAAAACCAGAACAAACCATCAAGGGCACCAAGAGCACCAGGAACACCAAGAAATGCCCCGTTCGTATTGCTTCTCTTGGTGCGCTTGGTGTCCTTGGTGGTTAATGCGGTCCCTGGTTTTCCTCCGCGCCCTCTGCGCTCTCCGCGGTGTGTGTTTGTATTTGCCGGAATTTCGACGCAAAGTCCGGGTACTTCAACAGCTTTCTGACACAGACCGATGCCGGATTACTTTCTTGCCCGCGCGCTGCATGTGCTCGGCGTCGTGCTGTGGATCGGCGGCGTGGCAATGGTGACCACCGTGTTGCTGCCTGCGGTGCGCCGCATGCAGGATGTGCAGGACCCGGTTGCGTTCTTCGAGCGGCTGGAAAGCGGCTTCGCGCGTCAGGCGCGCTGGACGACCCTGCTGACGGGCCTGAGCGGTTTCTGGCTCACCTGGCGACTGGACGTCTGGGACCGGTTCCTCGATCCAGCATGGTGGTGGATGCATGCGATGGTGCTGGTGTGGCTGCTGTTCACGCTGATGCTGTTTGTGCTTGAGCCGCTGTGGCTGCACGCGTGGTTCCGTCGGCGCGCGCGATCCGACCCGCGCGGCACGCTGCAACTGATCCAGCGCCTGCACTGGGTACTGCTGATCCTGAGCCTGGTCACAGTGGCTGCTGCGGCGGCGGGCAGCCATGGCTGGGGCGTGTTCCCGTAATGACCGAAACCTGGTGGACGCTGAGAACCCTGCATCTCGGGGCGGTGGTGGCCAGCCTCGCGCTGTTTTTTTTGCGCGGTCTGTGGATGATGGCTTTGCCCGAAAAGCTGCAAAGACGCTGGGTCAGGGTCGTGCCGCACCTGGTCGACACCGTGCTGCTGGCATCGGCCATCGGCCTGGCGTGGCTGACCGCGCAGTATCCCTGGCAGCAGCCGTGGCTGGCAGCCAAGATCGTTGCGCTCGTCGCCTACGTCGTGCTCGGCAGCGTGGCGCTCAAGCGCGGACGCACGCTGCGGGTACGCGCGATCGCCTTCGTTGCGGCGCTCGGCACATTCGGGTATATCGTGGCGGTTGCGGCGACGCGTTCGGTGACGCCCTGGAGCTGAGACCGGGCGCCTGAATTCATCGGGTTCCGCGGGTTTGATCTACGTCAAGCCGGAAATTGTGCGCCGCAGCTAGCATCGCGCCAGCGAGCAGTTGAAGGGCTAACAAGAATCAGAGAAGCCGGGCCCCGCGCGAGGGCAGGCACTCTTCGAGGGAGCAGGCATGCAAGATCAATCGACTTACAACTATAAGGTCGTGCGGCAGTTCGCCATCATGACCGTGGTCTGGGGCGTGGTGGGGATGCTGGTCGGTGTGATCATTGCCGCACAGCTCATGTTCCCGGATCTCACCCACGGCGTTTCCTGGCTGTCCTACGGCCGCCTGCGCCCGCTGCACACCAACGCGGTGATCTTCGCCTTCGGCGGTTCGGCGCTCTTCGCCACCTCTTATTACGTCGTCCAGCGTACCTGCCACGCGCGGCTGTTCGCGGACAAACTCGCGGCCTTCACCTTCTGGGGCTGGCAGGCGGTGATCGTGCTGGCGGCGATCACGCTGCCCCTCGGTATCACCTCCAGCAAGGAATACGCGGAACTGGAGTGGCCGATCGACGTGCTGATCACGCTGGTGTGGGTCTCGTACGCGGTGGTGTTCTTCGGCACCATCGCCAAGCGCAAGGTCTCGCATATCTACGTCGCCAACTGGTTCTTCGGCGCCTTCATCCTGACCGTTGCGCTGCTGCATCTGGTCAACAGTGCGGCGATGCCGGTGACGTTGTGGAAGTCGTACTCAGCCTACGCAGGCGTGCAGGACGCGATGGTGCAGTGGTGGTACGGGCATAACGCGGTCGGCTTTTTCCTGACCGCCGGATTCCTCGGCATGATGTACTACTTCATCCCGAAGCAGGCGAACCGCCCCGTGTACAGCTACCGCCTGTCGGTGGTGCACTTCTGGGCGCTGATCTTTACCTACATGTGGGCCGGGCCGCACCACCTGCACTACACGGCGTTGCCGGACTGGACGCAGTCGCTGGGCATGGTGTTTTCGCTGATTCTGCTGGCGCCGAGCTGGGGCGGAATGATCAACGGCATCATGACCCTGTCGGGCGCGTGGCACAAACTGCGCACCGACCCGATCCTCAAGTTCCTGATCGTGGCGGTCTCGTTCTACGGCATGTCGACCTTCGAAGGGCCGATGATGTCGATCAAGACCGTCAATTCCCTGTCGCATTACACCGACTGGACGGTCGGCCATGTGCATGCCGGCGCGCTCGGGTGGGTGGCAATGATCTCGATGGGCAGCCTTTACTACCTCATCCCGCGGCTGTTCGGCCGGGAAGAGATGTACAGCGTGCGGCTGATCACCGTGCATTTCTGGGTGGCGACCATCGGCGTGGTGCTCTACATCGCGGCGATGTGGATCGCCGGCGTGATGCAGGGGCTGATGTGGCGCGCGGTGAACCCGGATGGCACGCTCACTTATACCTTCGTCGAAAGCGTGAAGGCGACCTATCCGTTCTACGCGATTCGCTTGCTGGGGGGCATCCTGTTCTTCGCCGGCATGCTGATCATGACGTGGAACGTGTGGAAGACGGTGGCAGGTGCGAAGCCCGCCGAAGCGCGCATCCCGGCCCCCGCCGGCGCGCACGCCTGAGGGAGCCGACATGGAACAGGAAAATCTCCAGAGCCGGATCGAAAAGAACGTCACTCTGCTGATCGTGCTGACCATCCTGGTGGTCTCGGTCGGCGGGCTGGTGCAGATCGTGCCGTTGTTCTTCCAGCGCTCGACCACCGAACCGGTTGAAGGCGTGCAGCCTTACACCGCACTGCAACTCGAAGGGCGCGACGTGTACGTGAAAGAGGGCTGCTACAACTGCCACTCGCAGATGATCCGGCCGTTCCGGGCCGAGACCGAACGCTACGGCCACTATTCCGTGGCGGGCGAGTTCGTCTACGACCGCCCGTTCCAGTGGGGCAGCAAGCGTACCGGGCCGGACCTGGCGCGGGTCGGCGGACGCTACAGCGACGAGTGGCACCGTATTCACCTGATGCAGCCGCGCGACGTGGTGCCGGAATCGAACATGCCTGCGTATCCGTGGCTCGCGACCCGGCAGATCGACGAGGCCGTGACCGAGAGAAAAATGCGCGCGCTGCAGCGCCTCGGCACGCCTTACACCGACGAGCAGATCGAAGAGGCGGCGGAAGAAGTGCGCGGAAAGACCGAGATGGATGCCCTGATTGCCTATCTGCAGGTGCTCGGCACCGCAATCCGTTCACGGTGAGGCCATGGACTGGATAACCGATCTTCGCGTCATCTTTACCGTGATCATGTTCGTGGTGTTCCTCGGCATCGTATTCTGGGCCTTCAGCGGGCGGCGCAAGGAAGACTTCGACAAGGCGGCGCGCATGCCGCTGGAAGACGACGAACCGATGAATAAAAACAGGAGCGGCAAGTGAGCGATTTCGTACACGACTTCTGGAGCTGGTACGTCGCCGTTATCTCCATCGTCAGCATTCTTGCCTGCGCGGTGCTGCTCTGGACTTTGAGCGTCAAGCGTTCGCCTGGACAGAAAGCGGAGATCACCGGGCACGTCTGGGATGGCGATCTCGCCGAATACAACAACCCGATGCCGCGGTGGTGGATGTGGCTGTTCTATATCACCATCGTTTTCGGGGCGATTTACCTGGTGCTATACCCGGGACTGGGCACCTGGTCCGGTACGCTCAACTGGACTTCCGCCGGCCGCTACGACGCCGAGATGGCGCGCGCCGACGAGCGCTTCGGCCCGATTTTCGAGAAGTACGCGGCGATGGATGTGAAGGAAGTCGCCGCCGACCCGCAGGCGCGCGAGATCGGCCAGCGCCTGTTCCTGAATTACTGCTCGCAGTGCCACGCCTCGGATGCGCGCGGCAGCCGCGGATTTCCGAACCTGGCCGACGACAACTGGAACTGGGGCGGCGATCCCGAGGCGATCCGCACCACCATCGTCGACGGCCGGCAGGGCGTCATGCCCGCGCTCGGTGCCGTGCTGAGCGAGGAGGGCGTGAAGGACACCGCGCAATACGTGCTCAGCATCGCCGGCATGACGCACGACAATCTGCGCGCGGCGCGCGGCGCGGAGCACTTCCAGACCCAGTGCGCCGTGTGCCACGGCGCCGACGGTACCGGCAACCAGCAACTCGGCGCACCCGACCTGACCGACGACGTATGGATCTACGGACGCGGCGAGACCACCATCATGGAAACCATCCGCCGCGGCCGCCACGGCGTCATGCCGCCCTGGGGCGAGTTCCTAGGCGACGAGAAAGTACACATGCTGACCGCGTACGTGTGGGGATTGTCCAACGCGCGGTAAGCTGCTTATTGACTGCAAGGCGATATCAAGAGCGAAACACGAAGACACGAAGGCACGAAGAAAAAAGAAGCGGGGTATCCGTTCGTCCATCGTCACGTGTGGTACGAGGTCTTGAGTTCTTCGCGCCGAACTGTTTTTCTTGATGTCTTCGTGTCTTCGTGTCTTCGTGTTTCGCTTCTGAGCCTTAACTGAGTGTCAACCGCCAACCCCACACCTACCGAGCCCGCCGAGCAGGCGCTGTACGAGATACGGCGCAAGATCTATCCGCGCGCGGTGACGGGCACGTTCGCGATCTGGCGCTGGATCTTCGTGTGGGGCACGCAGATCGTCTTCTACGGGCTGCCCTGGCTGAACTGGAACGACCGGCAGGCCGTGCTGTTCGACCTGGTCAACCGCAAGTTCTACATCTTCGGGCTGGTGTTCTGGCCGCAGGACATCGTGTATCTCACGGTGCTGCTGATCATCTCGGCCTATTCGCTGTTCCTGTTCACCGCAGTGGCGGGACGCCTGTGGTGCGGCTTTGCCTGTCCGCAGACGGTCTACACCGAGATATTCATGTGGATCGAGCGCAAGATCGAGGGCGACCGTCTGAAGCGCATGAAACTCGACCAGTCGCCGCTGTCCTGGCGCAAGGTCGGGCGCAAGGCGGCGAAGCACGGCGTCTGGATCGCGCTCGCGTTGTGGACCGGGTTTACCTTCGTCGGTTACTTCTCGCCGATCAAGACGCTGGCCGCATCGGTGCCCGCGTTTGCGCTCGGCCCCTGGGAGACGTTCTGGATTCTGTTCTACGGCTTTGCGACCTACGGCAACGCGGGCTGGATGCGCGAACAGGTGTGCAAGTACATGTGCCCGTACGCGCGCTTCCAGGGCGTGATGTTCGACCGCGACACGCTCATCATTTCCTATGACAAGGAGCGCGGCGAGCCGCGCGGCGCGCGTTCGAAGTCCGCCGACTACAAGGCGAAGGGACTCGGCGACTGCGTCGACTGCAACATCTGCGTGCAGGTGTGCCCGACGGGCATCGATATCCGCGACGGCCTGCAGTACGAATGCATCGGCTGCGCTGCGTGCATCGACGGCTGCGACCAGGTGATGGACAAGATGGGTTACCCGCGCGGGCTGATCCGCTATTCGAGCGAAAACGCGCTCGAGAAGCACCTGTCGTCCACGCAGATGGTGAAGCGTGTGCTGCGCCCGCGCGTGCTGCTGTACACGGCCATCCTCTGGGCAATCATCATTGCAGCGGGCATTACGCTCTACAACCGGATGCCGGTGAAGGTCGATGTGATTCGCGACCGTATCGCCACTGCCTATGCCGACGACCCGGTGATCGAGAATGTGTACCGGCTGCAGATCATGAACACGTCCGAAAAGGCGCGCAGCTTTCTGATCTCGGTCAGCGGCATCGAGGGCATCGAGATCGACTCGGAACGCCAGCCGATCGAGATGGGTCCCGCCAGCGCGCGCCCGGTGCCGGTGCGGTTGCGCGCTGCGCGCGAACACACGGTCACTGGCGCGAATGCAATCGAGTTCACCATCCGTGCAGTCGACGATGCGGGTCAGGAACTGATAATCACCGAGAATGCCACCTTCGTGGTGCCGTGAAGGAGCAAGGAATGGATGCAAGCGGGAAATCCGCCAACCCCTGGTACCGCGAGCCCTGGCCGTGGATCGTGATGGCGATACCGGGTACCTCCGTGGTGCTGGGAATATTGCTGGTGGCGATAGCCGCGACGAACCAGGACGGGCTGGTTGCCGAGGACTATTACAAGCGCGGGCTGGCAGTGAACAGGGTGCTCGAACGTGAGCGTCGTGCCGCGGAGCTGGACATGAATGCGCAGGTGCTGTTCGGAGACAGCCGCGTGCGGGTGTTTCTGCAGGGCGAAGGCGTCGATACCCCGGTACTGCGAATGCACCTGGTGCATCCGACGCTGGCGGAGAAGGATGTCAGCGTGACCCTGACCCCGATGGCCAGGGGCTGGTACGAAGGCGTGCTGTCCCGGCCCGCCGCCATGCGCTGGCAGGTTCAACTCGAGGATGCCGGGGGTACCTGGCGGCTCGCGGGCCGGCTGGACGCCTCGGAAAGCGGGCTGCAGCTGGTGGCCGACGAGATCTGAACGGAGAGACGCCGTGCGCACTGGCAGAAGACTCATCTACATCCTGTGGCCGTCGTTCATCGTGGGGGGCTTGGCGGAGGCGTTGTTCTTTACCGCTTTCGATCCCATGGATCTGGCGCTGTTCGGTGCACCGTTTACCTGGAGCCGTACCGCGGTGTATTCGATCGGTTTCTTCGCGTTCTGGGCGGTGGCGGCGGCCTCCAGCGCCTTTACCTGCTTCCTGCAGCGGTCCGCGGACGAGGTCAACCGCTAGCGCTCCGTCGGGATATGTCGCCTGGCGAAGCCTGAAATAGCGGGCTTACGACGCTTTCTGTATTGCCTCTGTACGCCCGCCGCGGAAAGACCCGGCTTTGCGGTGTGCCGGCCGCTACGCAGCAGCACCAGGAAATCGTCGATGGCGAATCCGCGCGCTGTCGTCTGTCCCAGATCAAAGTTCCTTTGCGACTTTGGTCGCAGACTTCCGCGGACGTCACAAGGACGATTGCCGTCATGAACCAGAAACGCACACCAACCTCCCTGATCGAACGCGTACGCCGGAGCATATTTGCCGGCGCGGCATTGTTGCCGCTTCTCGCGAACGCCCAGTCCGCGCTGGAGACGGCCGAAGTCCACTATCGTGACGTCGACCTGACCTACGCCGCCGAAGCGGTGGTGGAGGCAGTGCGGCAATCCACTGTTTCCGCGCAGGTGACGGGCCGTATCGTCGAGCTCAACTACGACGTCGGCGATGCCGTGAAGAAAGGGCAGGTGATCGTACGCATCGACCAGAGCGAGGCCCGCCAGGTGGTGGCCAGCAGCGAGGCGCAGGTGGCGCAAGCCGAAGCGGCTTTCGAGAACGCGCGTATCGAGCTGGAACGCACCCGCCAGCTTGCCGAGCAGAAGTTCGTCAGCCAGGCGGCACTGGACAAGGCGGAAGCTGAGTTCAGGGTGGCCCAGGCGCAGCTCCGGGCAGCGCGCGCGGGCGCGGGGCAGGCTGCCACGACCAAGGACTACACGGTGGTCCGGGCGCCTTACAGCGGTGTGGTTTCGGCGCGGCACGTCGAGCTCGGAGAAATGGCGACGCCGGGCAAGCCATTGATGACCGGCTTCGACCCTGCGGACATGCGCGTGATCGCGAACGTGCCGCAGTACAAGGTGGCCGAGGTGCGCGCCGGCGGGCGCGCCATGGTGGAGTTTCCCGCGCAGCAGAAGTGGGTGCAGGCGCGTTCGATCACTGTGCTGCCATCTTCCGAAGCGCGCTCGCACTCGACCCAGGTGCGCGTGGACCTTCCGCCAAATGTGGAAGGTGTTTATCCAGGCTTGTTCGCCCGGGTGTATTTCTCAGTCGGCCGGACGCGCAAGCTGGTCGCGCCGGTGTCGGCAGTGATCCGCCGCAGCGAGGTAGCCGGCGTCTACGTGATCGACCAGCAGGGCACGGTGCGTTTCCGGCAGGTGCGGCTGGGCGAACCGGCCGGGCAGGGCGAGATCGAGATCCTCGCGGGCGTGTCGGCCGGCGAGAACGTGGCCCTCGATCCGATCAAGGCGGGCATGCTCACCCGCCCACGCGGCAATTGACCGCCGCTTTTCCGAACACATCGAATCGCAGGAGGCGATCATGGCGCATATCGTGATACTGGGCGCGGGACTCGGCGGCATGCCGATGGCCTACGAAATGAAGGCGCTGGCGCGCGGCGAAGACAAGGTGACGGTCGTGTCCAATACGCCGACGTTCCACTTCGTGCCTTCGAACCCGTGGGTGGCGGTGAACTGGCGCGAGCGCGACGACATCGAGTTCGCGGTTGGCCCTTACCTGGAAAAAAAGGGCATCGAATTCATTGCTTCCGGTGCGAAACGCGTGCACCCGGATGCGAACGAGGTGGAATTGGAGGACGGCCGGCGCATCGGCTATGACTTTCTCGTGATTGCCACCGGCCCGAAGCTGGCGTTCGACGAGATCGAAGGCCTGGGCCCCGACGGGCATACTCAGTCAGTGTGCCACGTCGACCATGCGCTGGCAGCCGGCAAAGCCTGGGAAGAATTCGTCAGAAGCCCGGGGCCGATCGTGGTGGGCGCGGTGCAGGGTGCATCCTGCTACGGCCCGGCGTACGAATTCGCATTCATCATGGATACTGATCTGCGCAGACGCAAGATTCGCGACAAAGTGCCGATGACGTTCGTGACTGCGGAGCCGTATATCGGCCATCTGGGACTGGGCGGTGTCGGCGACTCGAAAACGCTGCTGGAATCGGCGATGCGCGACCGCAACATCAAGTGGGTCTGCAACGCGAAGACCACGAAGGTCGAACCGGGCAAGGCGTTCGTTACCGAGCACGACGACATGGGCAAGGAAAAACGCACGCACGAACTGCCGTTCAAGTATTCGATGATGCTGCCGGCGTTCAAGGGCATCGACGCGGTGTTCGGTATCGAGGGCCTGACCAATCCGCGCGGATTCATCCTGATCGACGAGCACCAGCGCAATCCGCAGTTCCAGAACATCTATTCGGTCGGCGTGTGCGTGGCGATCCCGCCGGTGGAGCAGACGCCGGTGCCGACCGGCGCGCCCAAGACGGGTTACATGATCGAATCGATGGTCACCGCCACGGCGCACAATATCCGTGAAGTTCTGGACGGAAAGGCACCGTCGCACAAGGCGACCTGGAACGCGGTCTGCCTCGCGGACTTCGGAGACACGGGCGTCGCATTCGTGGCGCTGCCGCAGATCCCGCCGCGCAATGTCAACTGGTTCACCGAGGGCAAGTGGGTGCATCTGGCAAAGATTGCGTTCGAGAAGTACTTCCTGCGCAAGATGAAGAAAGGCTCGACGGAGCCGCTGTATGAGAAAGTCGTGCTGTCGGCGCTCGGCATCAACAAACTGAAGAAACCCTGACGACTGAATCGATGTTGTCCGTGCATCTCGTATTCTGCGCCCGCCTGCCCGGATGTTTCTCCCGTGCTTCCGGCCTCGGACTTCCGGTCTGACCCATGGGTATCTCCGGCCGCATTGCGCGCTTCTTCCTGACCTCGCAGCTCACGCCGCTGGTGGCGCTGGTGGCACTGCTGCTTGGCGCCTTCGCCGTACTGGTGACGCCACGTGAGGAAGAGCCGCAGATCAACGTCACCATGGCGAACGTGTTCATCCCGTTTCCGGGCGCATCCATCCGGGAGGTGGAGAACCTGATCGCCATCCCGGCGGAACAGGTGCTGTCGCGGATCTCCGGCATCGATCATGTGTATTCGGTATCGAAGCCGGGCATGGCCGTGCTCACGGCGCAGTTCAAGGTGGGCATTCCCCACGAAACCGCGGTGGTCAGGCTTTACGACACCATCAATTCGCGGCGCGACTGGGTGTCGCCGAACCTCGGCGTGGGCGATCCGATCATCAAGCCGATGGGCATCGACGATGTGCCGATCGTGACGTTCACGCTTTGGACCGAAGACCCGGAACGCGGTGCCTTCGACCTGGAGCGCGTTGCGCATGCGATGGAAGCGGAGATCAAGCGTGTGCCGGGAACACGCGACGTTTACACGATCGGCGGACCCGGGCACGTGGTACGCGTGCTGATCGACCCGGAACGCATGGCGGCGCACGGCATCCCGGCGCAGGATGTGGCGGCCGCGCTGCAACTGGCGAACATCTCACATCCGGCGGGAACCCTGACCCGCGATAACCGCGAGATCCTGGTGCAGGCGGGCACCTTCCTGTCCTCCGCCAGCGACGTGAGGCAGCTGGTCGTTGGTGTGCATAACGGCAGCCCGGTGTTTATCAGCGACGTGGCCCGCGTGGAGGACGGTGCCGATCTGCCGGACAGTTACGCCTGGATCGGCTTCGGGCCGGAAGCGGGCAGGAAGGGCGTTGACACGAGCGGCGAGAATCCTGCGGTGACGCTGGCGGTATCGAAGAAGCCGGGCGAGAACGCGGTCGAAGTCGCCAGGCGCGTCATAGACCGGGTCGCGCTGCTCGAAGGAACGGTGATTCCGGACGGCGTATCGGTGACCGTCACGCGCGACTACGGCGAGACCGCGAACGACAAGGCGATGAAGCTGATCCAGAAGCTGATCTTCGCCACGCTGTCGGTGGTTGCGCTGGTATTCGCCGCGCTCGGCCGCCGCGAGGCGCTGATCGTCGGCGTTGCGGTGCTGCTCACCCTGGCGGCGACGCTATTTGCATCCTGGGCATGGGGTTTCACACTCAACCGCGTGTCGCTGTTCGCGCTCATTTTCTCGATCGGTATCCTGGTGGATGACGCGATCGTGGTAGTGGAGAACATTCACCGGCGCAGGCAGCTTTCCAATGCGCCGCTGCTCGAGGTGATCCCCGAAGCGGTGGACGAAGTCGGCAGCCCGACGATCCTTGCGACGTTGACCGTGATTGCGGCGCTGCTGCCGATGGCGTTCGTAACCGGGTTGATGGGGCCTTACATGAGCCCCATTCCGATCAACGCGTCGATCGGCATGCTCATCTCGCTCGCGATCGCCTTCGTGGTGACGCCGTGGCTGGCGATGCGCCTGGCCGGCGCACATGAACATGAGAGTTCTGGCTCCTCGCGGCTGGACGCCTGGCTGTCGCGATTCTTCACTGGTGTGCTGGCGCGGTTTCTCAATCGCGATAGCGGACGGAAAAGCCGGCTGTGGCTGCTCGCTGGCATCATCGTCGCGATTCTGCTGGCGGTGTCGCTCGTGGGCTTCAAGCTGGTGGTGCTGAAGATGCTGCCATTCGACAACAAGTCGGAGTTCCAGGTGGTGGTCGACCTGGCGCCGGGCACGCCGGCGGAACAGACCGCGCGGGTGCTGCGCGAGATGGGAACGTACCTGCAGACCGTGCCCGAGGTGACCGATTACCAGGCGTACGCAGGCAGTGCCAGCCCGATCAACTTCAATGGACTGGTGCGTCAATACTACCTGCGCGAGAGCCCGGAACTCGGTGACATCCAGGTAAACCTGGTGGACAAAAAGCATCGCAAGCGCTCGAGCCATCGCATTGCACAGTCGGTGCGCCCGGAACTCGAGCGGATCGCCGCCGAGCACCAGGCCGAAGTCAAGGTAGTCGAGGTCCCGCCCGGACCGCCGGTGATGTCGCCGATCGTGGCAGAGATCTACGGGCCTGATTATGCGGGCCAAATGAGCGTGGCGAAGAAAGTGCGCGCGCAGTTCGAGGCCACGCCGGACATCGTCGCGATCGATGATTCGGTGGACGACGACGCGCCGAAGTATGTGATCCGGGTCGATCAGAACAAGGCCGCGCTTGCGGGCGTCGCGCCGCGCGACATCGTCGAAACGCTGCGCATGGGACTGGCGGGGGACTACGTTACGCCTTTCCACGGCAGCGAATCCAAGTACGAGATTCCGTTGCGGGTGGCATTGCCGCCGGAGCGGCAGTCGTCGCTGGATGAATTGCTCAAGCTCTCTGTGCGGGCACGGGATGGCCGGCTGGTGCCGCTGTCGGAACTCACGCGGACCATTCTCGGCGAGCGCGACAAGACGGTGCACCGGAAAGACCTGCTGCCGGTTGCCTATGTCTTCGGCGACATGGCAGGCGAGCTGGACAGCCCGCTGTACGGGATGTTCTCGATCCGCTCAAAAGTGGCCGGCATGGAACTGGAGGAGGGCGGCCGGCTGCGCGATGCTTTCATCGATCCGCCCGCGGACCCGTACCGCGGTTACACTCTCAAGTGGGACGGCGAATGGAAGGTGACTTATGAGACTTTCCGCGACATGGGCATCGCCTATGCGGTGGGGTTGATCCTGATCTATCTGCTGGTGGTGGGGCAGTTCGCCTCCTACCTGACGCCGCTGATCATCATGGCGCCGATTCCGCTGACCATCATCGGTGTCATGCCGGGGCACGCACTGCTCGGCGCACAGTTCACCGCCACTTCGATGATCGGCATGATCGCACTCGCCGGCATCATCGTGCGCAACTCGATCCTGCTGGTGGACTTCGTCAATCTGCAGCTGAAGCAGGGTACACCGCTGGACGAAGCCGTGATCGGCGCGGCCAGTGCGCGTGCCAAGCCGATCGTGCTGACCGGGTTAGCGGCGATGGCGGGCGCGATGTTCATCCTGGACGACCCGATCTTCAATGGCCTGGCGGTGGCGCTGATCTTCGGCATTCTGGTTTCAACGCTGCTCACACTGGTGGTGATCCCGGTCCTGTATTACGCGAGCCTGTATCGGCGCCATGCGTGACAGCCGGTTGTGGGACCCAGGTCGCAGACGCTGAATCGTCATTGCGGGATGATTGAATCGTTGGATTTCATCCCTGCTATCGAGGAGTTGCAATGACGATCAATCGCATGGTCCGGATCATCGCCGGAATGTTCATTCTGGTGTCGCTTGCGCTCGGCGCGCCTGCGAGCCCCTTGTACGTTTCCAGCTACTGGCTGTGGTTCACCGCCTTCGTCGGCGCCAACCTGTTCCAGAGCGGCGTCACCAGGTTCTGCCCGATGGACATCTTTCTCAAGAAGGCCGGGGTCAGGGAAGGGTAGGGCCCGCCGCGCCGCGTGCCTGCGTCGCTGCAGCCTTTCGGCACCGCGCACGCGGACCCCAATTGAAAAAGGGCGGCCTTGCGGCTGCCCCTTTCGTTTACTTCGCGCCTTCGCGCAGTTCAGCAGCGCTGGCCGATCAGTTCGCGTAACCGCGCAAGGTCGAGAATGCGGATATGTTTCTGCTGGACCGCAACCAGGCCGTCTTCCTGGAAGCGTGAAAACACGCGGCTGACGGTTTCCAGCTTCAGGCCCAGATAGCTGCCGATCTCCTCGCGCGTCATGCGCAGGTGGAATTCCGAAGCCGAGTAGCCGCGCGCGGTCCAGCGCTGCGACAGGTTGAGCAGGAAGGCGGCGACCCGCTCTTCGGCGCGCATGCTGCCCAGGAGCATCATCACGCCCTGGTCGCGGACGATCTCGCGGCTCATGACCTTGTGGAAGTGATGCTGCAACGAAGGAATGTCGCGCGACAGTTCCTCGAGTCTGGAAAACGGGATCACGCAGATTTCGCTGTCCTCTAGCGCGACTGCGTCGCAGGGATGATGCTCGGTGCTGATGCCGTCCAGCCCCATGATCTCGCCGGTCATGTGAAAACCGGTGACTTGGTCACGACCATCCTCGTTCAGCAGGCTGGTTTTAAGAAATCCGGAGCGTACCGCGTAGAGCGCCTCGAACCTGTTGCCGGCCCGGTAGACATGCTCGCCCTTTCTGAGCTGCTTTCGGACCCGAACCAGCATATCGAGCTGCTCGATCTCATCGCCGGTCAGGCCGAGCGGCAGGCACAGCTCACGCAGGCTGCAGTTCGAACAGGCGGTTCGAAACGTCTCGGGATTGAACATCGGAACGATCTTGGTTGGTGCCACGTTCTTGTTGCTCTACGAAGGCGGGCCTTTGATCTCAATCAACGACGGAAACCGGTTGCCGGCCTAGAGTTCTCGGGTGAAATCCCTGAACCGGCAGATGTCGAGACTAACTCCCATGCGCACTCCAACGGCCGTCCCTGTCGTCGACACGGAGATCCTGCGGCGTTTCGAGGGCAGCGGGCCACGATACACCTCTTACCCGACCGCCGACCGCTTTGTCGAGGCATTCGGCCCGCAGACCTACGAAACCTGGTTGCGCAAGCGAAGCATCGGAGGTTTTACCCGGCCGCTTTCATTATATGTGCATCTGCCGTTCTGCAGCACCATCTGCTATTACTGCGGCTGCAACAAGATCGTCACCAAGGATCATGGGCGATCTGCCAAGTATCTGAAATACGTAGAAAAAGAGGTCGCGCTGCAGGCTGCCCTACTGGATGACCGGCAGCTTACGCAGGTGCATCTCGGGGGCGGTACGCCGACCTTCCTGAGCGACGCGGAACTGCGGCAGCTGACGGAAATCCTTTGCGGTGGCTTCGAGCGCACGAACGATGCCGAGTGCTCGATCGAAGTCGATCCGCGTTCGGTAAACGCGGACACCATCCACCTGCTCGCGGAACTGGGGTTCAACCGTATCTCCATTGGCGTGCAGGACTTCGATCCCGAGGTGCAAAAGGCGATAAACCGCATTCAGTCCGAAGAGCAGACGAACGAGACCATCGACGCGGCGCGCGCCGCGGGATTCCGGTCGGTGAACGTGGACCTGATCTACGGGCTGCCTCGGCAGAATGTCGTCGGTTTCAATCGCACCCTGGAAAAGGTCATCGAGGCCGCACCCGACCGCATCGCGCTTTACAACTACGCCCACCTGCCGCATGTGTTCAAACCGCAGCGCCGCATCAACGAGGCGGAGCTTCCCGATCTCGACGCGCGCCTGCAGATCTTTAGCCTGGCAGTCCGCAGGCTTGGCGAGGCGAGTTACGTGCACATCGGCATGGACCATTTCGCCAAAGCGGAAGACGATCTTGCGATCGCCCAGCGCCAGGGACGTCTGCACCGTAATTTCCAGGGGTACTCGACGCACGCCGACTGCGATATGCTGGCTCTCGGTATCACTGCGATCGGCAGTATTGGCCCGACCTACAGCCAGAACGTGCGCACGCTCGACGAATACTACGACCGGCTCGATGCAGGCATCCTGCCGATCCTGCGCGGGATAGAGCTGACCCCGGACGACCTGGTGAGGCGTTCCGTCATTCAGGCGCTGATGTGCCACTTTGCGCTCGCGAAGGAATCCATCGAGATCGCGCATCTGATCGAATTCGACCGGTACTTTGCCGTGGAACTGGAGGCACTCAAACCTTTTGTTGCGGCGGGACTGCTGGAGATCGACGGCGACTGGATCAGCATCACTCAGCGCGGGCGTTTCGTGGTGCGCGCGATCTGCATGGTGTTCGACCGTTACTTGCGCGAAGGGCGGCAGCGCGCCTCCTACTCGAGGCTAATGTGATACCGGAAGCCAGTCTGCTGGCGGTCTTCGTGGTCGGTCTGCTGGGCGGCGGTCATTGCGCGGGCATGTGCGGCGGTATCGTCGGCGCGCTTTCCGCGCAGCCCGGGGGCGGCCGGGTGAGACTGCATCTTGCGTACAGCACGGGCCGGATCGCCAGTTACGCTGCAGCGGGGGCAATCGCTGGTTCGATCGGCGGACTGGGTCTGCTTTTGTCGGACGTGCTGCCGGTGCAGCTCGCGCTCTACGTGCTGGCAAACCTGATGCTGGTTTTGCTCGGGCTCTACCTCGCCGGCATCAGCGCCATCGTGACTCGATTCGAAGCGGCCGGGCGCTGGCTATGGTCACGGCTGCAACCGCTTGCCGGGCGCATGCTGCCCGCCAATACCCTGCCGCGTGCGCTCGGCGTCGGCGTGCTGTGGGGCTGGCTGCCATGCGGACTGGTGTATGCGGTACTCGCCACCGCGTTGTTCGCCGGCAGCGCGCTGGAAGGTGCGGCGTTGATGGCAGCGTTCGGCCTGGGCACGCTGCCGAATCTGCTGGCGGCGGGCCTGCTGGTCGCACGGGCCGGCCGGTTCCTGCGCGCGCGGCTGGTGCGTCTCGTCTCCGGAACCCTGGTGCTCGCATTCGGCGTCGTCGGCCTTGCGCATGCCTTCGAACTGGGGGATCAGATCCGGCGCGGAATCCTCTGCATCGGCTGAAGCGTTTCCGAGACCAAGCGTTTGATGCGGAAGGGGAGGGTGTATAATCCGCGCCTTTCCGACCCCTTGCCTCACCGGACCCGCATTCCGGGAGGCTTCTCGCCCGCATCGACGGGCGCTTAACCCAAAAGGAGAATCTATGCGGCATTATGAAATCGTATTCATCGTGCATCCGGACCAGAGCGAGCAAGTGTCCGCGATGATCGAGCGCTACCGCACGATTCTTACCCAGAGCGGCGGAAAAATTCACCGCCTCGAAGACTGGGGCCGCCGGCAGCTCGCCTTTCCGATCCAGAAGGTACACAAGGCGCACTATGTTCTGATGAACATCGAGTGCAACCAGGAGCTGCTCGACGAACTGGAGCACGGCTTCAAGTTCAATGACGCCGTTCTGCGCCACCTGACCGTCAAGAAGACGCGCGCCGTGGTCGAGCCTTCGCCGATGATGAAGGAAGACAAGTCGCGCGCACTGGTCGGTGAAGCCGCAAAGCCGGAAGCAGAGAAGGAGCCGGCAAAGCAGGAAGCCGCCACCGCGGCCGTGGCCGAAACCGCCAAGTGATGGCGTGGCCCGCAACCAGGTCGTTCTGACCGGAACACTGGTCGAACGCGACGAACCCAGACTCACGCCTTCGGGCCTGCCGGCATTGAATTTCCGCATCGGTCATGCATCCGAACAGCTGGAGGCCGGAATGTCCAGAAATGTGGCACTCGAGATCGATGGCGTCGCGCTCGGCGAAGTGGCCGAAAGGCTGGGCAGGCTGGCTCCCGGCGTGGAATGCAGGTTCGCGGGTTTCCTGGCGCAGAAAAGCAGATTGTCGCGGCACAATGTGCTGCATGTCACAAATTTCGAATTGAATTGAAGGTAGAGACAAATGGCACGTTACGCAGGCAGCAAAGGCAAGGGCAAAGACAAGCGCGAGCGCAGCAACCGTCCGCTTTTCCGTCGCCGCAAGTTCTGCCGTTTCACCGCGGAGAAGATCGCTGAAGTCGATTACAAGGATATCGAGATCCTCAAGGATTTCGTAAATGAGAACGGCAAGATCATTCCGGCACGGATCACCGGGACAAAGGCGCGCTACCAGCGCCAGTTGTCGGTGGCCGTCAAGCGCGCGCGGTTTCTGGCGCTGATGCCTTACACCGACGTGCACTGAGGAGCAAAGTCATGCAGATCATTTTGTTGGAGCCAGTGCACAACGTTGGGCATCTTGGCGATGTGGTGACGGTGAAGCACGGGTTCGCGCGGAACTATCTGATCCCGCAGGGCAAAGCCAAGCGCGCCACGCCGGAGAACCTTGCGGCGTTCGAACAACGCCGCGCCGAACTGGAGGCCCAGCAGGCAAAGGCGCTGTCCGAGGCGCAGGAGCGCGCGGGCAAACTGGATGGCCTGATGATCCAGATCACGCAGAAGGCTGGTATCGATGGACGCCTGTTCGGATCGGTTACCAATTTCGATATCGCCGAGGCGCTGAAAGCACAGGGCCATGACGTGCCAAAATCGATCATCCGTCTGCCTGGCGGGCCGCTGAAGCAGGTCGGCGATTATCAGATCGCCATCGATCTGCACAGCGAGCTGGAAGTCAGGATCACGGTGTCGGTGCTCGGCGCGGGCTGACCGGGACGGCAGCAACGCGGCATTCGTCGCCATCCGGCGACATGCACAAGGCCGCACGATTCTCCGTGCGGCCTTTTTGTTTTTCACTCAAGCGGTTCTGTCGAGAAGTTGAGTGCGCACTTTTTTTTCTGTGGTGCGCCAGATCGTTTCCACTAAACTTACGCGCACATCACCGCGCAAGTGCAAGATAACAAGCAGCGGAATTATTCAGGGAGAGGTATGGCGCAAGCGGCAACGCATCGGCTGCAGGATCCCCAGGTAGAGCTGATCAAGCTGCCGCCGCACTCGGTCGAAGCGGAGCAATCCGTGCTGGGCGGCCTTCTTCTGGAGAATACGGCCTGGGAAAAGATCGTGGATCTGCTTTCGGAGGCGGATTTCTACCGCGCCGATCACCGGCTGATTTACCGCCACATCTCCAAGCTGGTGGAAGCCTCACGTCCGGCGGACGTAATCACTGTTTCGGAAAGCCTGGATAGCACGCGCGAGCTGGAGAACGTGGGCGGCCTCGCCTATATCGGTGCGCTGGCCCAGAACACGCCCTCGAGTGCCAACATCCGCCGCTATGCGGAGATCGTCCGAGAGCGCGCAGTCATGCGCAGGCTGGCCGAGACCGCGACGGAAATCGCCGACTCGGCCTACAACCCGATGGGCCGTGAAGCGCCGCAGCTGCTGGATGAAGCGGAGTCGCGGATTTTCTCGATTTCAGAGGAAGGCGCGCGAGGCAGGCAGGGTTTTCTCGACATGCCGCCGCTGCTCACCCAAGTGGTTGAGCGGATCGACCATCTCTACAACCTCGACAACCCCAGCGATGTCACCGGCGTGCCCAGCGGATTCACCGATCTGGACCGCATGACCTCGGGCCTTCAGCCGGGCGACTTGGTAATCGTCGCCGGCCGGCCGTCGATGGGCAAAACCGCGTTCGCACTGAATGTCGCGGAGCACGTCGCGCTGGAGGCAGGCTTGCCGGTGGGCGTGTTCTCGATGGAAATGTCGGCGACGCAGCTGGTGATGCGCATGCTGGGCGCCGTCGGCAAGCTTGATCAGCACAAGGTGCGTACCGGCCGTCTCGCGGACGAGGACTGGCGCCGGCTGACCGATGCGGTCGGGAAGCTGAATGACGCACCGATGCAGATCGACGAGACCCCGGCGCTGAACGCACTCGAACTGCGGGCACGTGCGCGTCGCCTGCATCGCCACTACGGCAAGCTCGGGCTGATCGTGGTCGATTACCTGCAGCTCATGTCCGCCGCATCCAGCGGGGAGAACCGGGCCACCGAGATATCGGAGATTTCCCGCTCGCTGAAGGCGCTGGCCAAGGAACTCAACGTGCCGGTCATGGCGCTTTCACAGTTGAACCGCTCGCTCGAGCAGCGGCCGAACAAGCGGCCGGTGATGTCGGACCTGCGTGAATCCGGCGCTATCGAACAGGACGCGGACGTCATCCTGTTTATCTACCGGGACGAAGTCTATAACCCCGACACGCCAGACAAGGGGCGCGCCGAAGTCATCGTCGGCAAGCAGCGCAACGGCCCGATCGGCACCGTGTCGCTGACTTTCCAGGGCGAGTTCACGCGCTTCGCCAACTTCGCGGATCCGTCGCGGTTCTGATACCCGGCAGAGCCCGGCTCAGAAAGAAAAGCAAAACACGAAGGCACGAAGACACCAAGAAAAGCAAGATTCTTATCTGGTTTCCTTTGCGCCCTTTGCGCTTCTTTGCGTGCTTTGCGTTGAGTTTTTGTTTTCATTCTTTCTTCGTGTCTTCGTGCCTTCGTGTTTCGCTCCTGAGTCCGCTTATGCCGGACCGTCGTCCGAGAACCGCTGCTTGAACTCGCGGTGGGCGCGTTCGAATTCTTCGTCCATGGCTTCCTGGCGGTAGATCGCCATCAGTTTTATCCATGAGTCGCGGTCATCCGGATCCTTGTGGACCTGAAATTCCAGCAGGCTGATCGCGTTCTGCGTACGACCGAGCGCGATGAAACGATCCACGTCCGTGAACATCGAACGCGAATTGTCGAGCGCCTCGTCCATTTCCTGGCGCAGGTTCGTGGAGACAGCCAGTCTTTCCGCCGCCTGGGCGTCGGCGCCGCTGTCGAGTTCGAGATCAACGCCTGCAGCCGTCTGCGGTTGAGTATCGGGCGCGGCGACCGCAGGGGGCGCAGGCTGCGACAGGACATCGGGTTTGTCCGCGGGCCCGGGGGGAGCAGCCGGCGGGCGTTCTTTGGCGCGGGCAGCGGGTTTCGGGAGGCGCTCGCGCTCGGGAACTGTCGGCTCCGGGGAATCTCCCGTAAACAGTGGACCGGCCGCGGCCCGGGCCTCATCGAGCAGGGTATCGATCCTTTGCTCATGTTCGCGCATCAGGTTCCGGGCCTGGATGCGACGTCCCAGGCGGAAAGCGCCGGCGATCACCATTACCGCGACCACCGCAAGAATCCCCCACAGCAACCAGGGCATCTCCTCCCTGGCGATGGCTGGCTGCGGCGCCGGTCTGGGCTCCGGTCGAGGTGCGGGCCGCGGTGCAGCTGCGGGCCCCGGCCGCGGGTTGAAGGCGACGATCGCCTTGCGCAGGCCATCGACTGCTTCCTCGAGCGTCTTCAACTGCGCGTCCATTGTCGACTGGGTTGCACGCAGTTCCGCGAGCCGCAGTTCCAGTACCGCCGCGTCCGGTGCCTGCGTGGTCGCGGCGGGCCGCGCGACCCGTGCCGGTTCGCCCCGAAACGACCGGCGCAATTCAGCGCGTTTCGATTCGGTCATGCCTTCACTGAAGCGCAGATCGAGCTCATGGCTGGAAAGCCTGAGCACGAGCCTGGGGGGCGTGACGCGTTTGGCGGGGGCGGGAGGCTCCGGTGCGTCGGCGGCACGCGGTGCCGCGCTCTCCGGCGCAGTCGCCGGCGCAGCCGGAGGTTGGGGTCGCGTGGTGGGCGCCGCCGCGATGGGCAGTGGCGGGGCTGCCGCGAGAATCTTCCGTACGGTACGCAGGTCGGGAATGAATAGCGTGGCGCTAGGCGGCAACCGGCGGCTGCGCCGGTCGGGAAACAGCGCGGGATTGGTGTGAATGATCGCCTGCGCCAGGTCGCGTTGCGCTTTGCGGTCGCGCGGAATCATCACCCGCGCGATGCTTTCAGGGGTTTCTCCGGCGGCGGTCTTCAGATTGGTCCCCGGGCCTCGCGGTGTGTCGCCGATACGTATCGCGGCCACTCGCGGCGGCAACTGGATGTTGAACTGCCGCGCGATGTACGGCTGCCCCGGGCATTGCACACGCAATACTACCGACACCGTGGGCGAGGTTACCGGCGTTTGAGTGGACAGTTCGATCGTGTCACCGGTGTCGGACAGGCTCAGGCGCGCTTCGCGCAGCATGGGAAAGTCCGGGTCTGGCGCATCGTGTTCATCGCCGAGGGCCAGGCATTCCGAACGGATTTCCTCGCCGGGTTGTGTCTGTACAGAGGCGAGCGCGCGCAACGGTTCGCCGCGATGCGATTGCACGGTAATTTTCCAGATGTCGACCGCGAAGGAACAGGTCGCGACGAAGAGGAATAAGGCCCCGAACGCTGGCACTGCCAGGCGGCGGTTGAAGGGTGATCCGAGTTCGGGCACCTTTTCTACTAGATCTGGTGTTCCCTGGGAAGAAAACTAACAACAAATTGTGGTCGAGTGTAGACCCTCGGCGGGGCTATGGCAACCCCGTCGGGCGGCTCTCGTAAGAGGGGGCTAAAGGACGTCTGCCGCGTGGTCGGCGAGGCGGGAGCGTTCGCCACGCATGAGGGTGACGTGCCCGGAGTGCAGCCAGCCCTTGAATCTGTCGACGACGTAGGTCAGGCCGGAACTGCCCTCGGTAAGATACGGCGTGTCGATCTGCGAGATATTGCCCAGACATACGACCTTCGTGCCGGGGCCTGCGCGCGTGATCAGTGTTTTCATCTGCTTGGGCGTCAGATTCTGCGCCTCGTCGATGATGAGGAATTTGTTGATGAACGTACGGCCGCGCATGAAGTTGAGTGATTTCACCTTGATGCGCGAGCGGATCAGGTCGCGCGTTGCCGCACGGCCCCATTCGCCGGCGTCGTCGTCGGTCTTGTTCAGCACATCGAGATTGTCTTCCAGCGCGCCCATCCACGGCGTCATCTTTTCTTCCTCGGTGCCGGGGAGAAAGCCGATGTCTTCGCCCACCGGAACGGTGACGCGGGTCATGATGATCTCGGTATAGGTCTTTTCCTCGAGTGTCTGCGTCAGGCCTGCCGCCAGTGTCAGCAGGGTCTTGCCGGTGCCGGCCTGGCCGAGCAGGGTGATGAAGTCGATATCCGGGTTCATCAGCAGATTCAGTGCGAAGTTCTGTTCGCGGTTACGCGCCACGATTCCCCAGGTGTTCTTGCGCTGGCTGGTGTAATCCCTGATGGTTTCCAGGATCGCTGTCTTCCCGGAAACTTCCCTGACCTGCGCGTGGAACGGCTTGTCGGCGTCGTGATAGACGAATTCGTTCACCAGCAGACTGCTGCATACCGGGCCATGCACCCGATAGAAGGTCTGGCCCGCCTGTTGCCAGGATTCCATCTCCTTCGCGTGCGTCTCCCAGAAATCCGCCGGCAGTTCGCGCATGCCGGTGTAGAGCAGGTCGGTGTCTTCCAGAACCTTGTCGCTGTAGTAATCCTCGGTTGCCAGGCCCAGCGCACGCGCCTTGATGCGCATGTTGATGTCCTTGCTGACCAGGATCACTTCGCGCTTGTCGAGGCTTTCCTGCAGGTGCTTGACCACGCCGATGATCTGGTTGTCGGACTTGCCGGCGGCGAGCCGCGCCGGCAGTTCGCCATTGATCGCTTCGGTCTGCAGGAACAGGCGGCCGGCAGCATCTTTCGGACCGGCGCTCGACAGCGGGATACCGGTCTCGATCGCCCCCGGTGCGCTGCTGACGATCGCATCGAGGAAACGGCTTGCCTGGCGGGCATTGCGCGAGACCTCGGACATGCCCTTCTTGTTCGAGTCGAGTTCCTCGAGGGTCGCCATCGGAATATAGATGTCGTGCTCTTCGAAGCGGAACAGGCTGGTTGGATCGTGCATCAGCACATTGGTGTCGAGCACGAACAGCTTGGTGCGGGGGGAAAGCTTGGTAACGACGGATACCGGTTTACGCTGGGTCATTTGCTATCGCGCTCCGGCAGAGGCGGGAAGGAATGCAGGGGGAAGGGGAACTTCCATAAGCCGGCGCCTGGTCCAGGTGCACATTCGCGCTCCTAAATGGGGGTTGTCGGGAATTTCAGAGTTGTTTCACGAACTCGAGCACCTCCCTGGCGTGGCCGGGCACTTTCACACCGCGCCATTCCCTGCGCACCACGCCTGCGGAATCGATGACAAACGTGCTGCGCTCGATGCCGCGCACCTGTTTGCCATACATGTTTTTCATCTTGATGACCCCGAACATGCGGCACAGGGTTTCATCGGTATCGGACAGCAGGTCGAAGGGGAAACCCATCTTCGCCTTGAAGCCCTCATGCGAACGGACGCTGTCGCGGGATACGCCCAGAACGATGCACCCGAGCTTTCTGAATTCCGAGTGCAGATCGGCGAACTGTCGGCCTTCGTCCGTGCAGCCGGGGGTATTGTCCTTCGGGTAGAAGTAGAGGACCAGAGGACGGCTCTGCGCAGCGGCGAGCCTGAACGACTTGTCTCCCGTCGAGGGCAGCTCGAAATCGGGAACTTTCAGATTGACTAGCGACGGTTGCATGTTTCACGGTCAATTTGATCGGAAATCCGCGCGACTTGCAAGTCGCGGCGGCGGTGTCAGGCGAGAAACGGGCGGCCCTGCGCCGCAACGGGTCCGCCCTTGTGCGGCATATCCTGCACTGCGAGCTCGTGTCGCGGCAATTCGCCGGCCGGCAGCGCTTCGACGTAGTCCAGCAGCGAAACGATTTCATAGCCCTGTCCGCGCCAGCGCGCGAGCAGGTCCTCGAACGCATCGGCGAAGGCGATGCCTTCGAGATCGGCACGCGCGGCATAGACATGCCCGGTTGCGCGTGGAACCGCGGTGATATCCAGCAGGCGTTCCACGGCAACGTTCAATGGCACCTCGGCGTTCAGTTCCGCCAGGGTCGGCAACGTCGTCGGCAGCTGCGGGCAGGCGACGATCTCGGCGCGATAGATGGGGATGTAGGGTTGGTCGCCGCGCGTGTCCGACGCGTAGTCGTAGCCCAGGCGTTGCGTGAGGCGCAGCGATTCGCGGTTCACCTGCCAGCCTGCGGCGCCGTGTACACGGGGCGGTTCGCCGAATACAGACTCGAAGCGCGCGTTTGCCGCCTGCATCTGCGCGTGCGTCCATTGCGCATCTTCGCTTGCGGCTTGCGTACGCCACTGGACGTGATCGTACGCGAGGACGCCGACTTCGAAACCGTCGTCGCGGATGCCGCGCAGCAGCGGTATGAAGGCCTTCGACGACAGGTCGGGGGCGCGGAACAGCGTGCCGGACAGGAGGGCGCCGAGTCCGTAGCGCCGGATTGCGCGGATCGGGCGCATGCGGCCCTCGATCGGCTGGCCAATCAGCCGACCCGCGATGCGGCCGGTGCGGTCCGGTCCGAGCGCGAACAGGAACGTGCCGCCGGCGTCCGCTGCCTTGAGCAGGTCGAGCAGTCGCGGCACGCCGCGCCCGAGCGCGCGGGCCGTGGACACTTCGATCCGGAGGGCGAGTTTCATGGTTGAAGTTCAGCGGTCAGATGGCGATCGGGGCAAGGGCGTGGCGGGCGGCGCGCGTCGTCTCCAGCAGTCTGCGCGCGGCCAGTTCGAATTCGCCCGTGTCGGCAGCAGAGAACTCCAGGGTCGGCGCTTCCTGCAAGCGGGGATAGTGCGCAAGCGTGGATTTGCGATACGCCGGGTCGTAGTGATCCTGCAGAATCTCCTCGACGAACTCGGGCCAGTCGCGCTGCGCGATCAGGGCTTTCCAGCGGGAGATGCGTTCACGTCCGTGCAGCGCGACCAGGTGATCGAGCCTGGCCTCGAGCGCTGCGCTGTCGCGGACGAAATGCGCGTACTCGCGCAGCAGCAGTGCCACGCGTGCCGGCATTGTGGTGCGCACCAGGATGCAGCGCGACTGCCACATCGACGCGATCAGCGCTTCCGGAACACGCAGGTTGCCGATTTTCTTGCTTTCGGCTTCGACGAATACCGGTTGCGAAGGATCGAATTCGCGAAGCATCGACCACAGCCGGCTCTCGAACATTTTCTGCGAGGGTTGGCTTTCGTCCGGTATGTCCCCCAGCACCGAACCGCGGTGCGCGGCCAGCATCTCGAGATCGAGCACCTGCGCGCCGGCCTCGCCGACCGCGTGCAGCAACAGACTTTTGCCGGAGCCGGTCAGGCCGCACACCACACGGAAATCGAAACCCGGCGCGAGCGCATCGATCTCGGCCACGACGTGGCGCCGGTAAGCCTTGTAGCCGCCGGCGAGGCGCTTCGCATCCCAGCCGATCTGGCGCATGACGATCGCCATCGCGGCACTGCGCTGGCCGCCGCGCCAGCAGTAGATCAGCGGGCGCCAGCGTTTCGGGCGGTCGGCGAAGCGCTGTTCCAGGTGTTTCGCGATATTGCGGGCTACCAGCGCCGCGCCCGCTTTCTTTGCCCTGAACGGCGAGTCCTGTGTGTACAAGGTGCCGATGTGCGCACGCTCGTGATCGTCCAGCACCGGACAGTTGATCGCGCCCGGTACGTGGTCGTGCGCGTACTCGGATGGCGAGCGCACATCCACGATCTCGTCAAACTCGGACAGTTGTGCTACGTTGGCGACGTCTTGAGTCATTCTCGGTGCCGCAACCTGTTTCTCCAGACTGCGGTCAGACAAGTTCCTAGTCTACAACGAAGTACCTGACCGGCCGTGTCGCCGGGTTGCAGTCAATCCATGCAGATCAAACTGACTGAATATGCGCACGGAGGCGGGTGCGGGTGCAAGATTGCCCCCGGACTGCTGACGCAGATACTTGGCGAAACCCCGGTCGGCCGCGTGATTCCCAACCTGATGGTGGGAATCGAGAACGGTGACGATGCCGCGGTGTATCGTCTGAACGACGAACAGGCGCTGGTTGCGACCACCGATTTTTTCATGCCGGTGGTGGACGACGCGCACGACTTCGGCCGTATCGCCGCGACCAACGCGCTGTCGGATGTGTATGCCATGGGCGGGCAGCCCATCATGGCCCTGGCGGTGGTCGGCATGCCGGTCAACAAGCTGCCGGTGGAAACCATCCGCCAGATTCTTGCCGGCGGGGAATCGGTGTGCACGGAGGTGGGTATTCCGATCGCGGGCGGGCATTCGATCGATTCTCCGGAGCCGATATACGGCCTGGTGGCGCTCGGGTTGGTTCACCCGGATCGGGTCAAGCGCAATGATCGCGCGCAGGCCGGCGATGTGCTCGTGCTCGGTAAACCGCTGGGCGTCGGCATACTGTCTGCAGCCCTCAAGAAGGGCAGGCTGGATACGCTCGGGTACCGTGAAATGCTGGACAGCACCACCCGGCTGAACCGGCCCGGGGTGCCCTTGTCGGCGATGCCGGGCGTGCACACGCTGACGGATGTCACCGGTTTCGGTCTGCTCGGGCATCTGCTGGAAGTCTGCCGCGGATCGAAGCTGTCGGCGAGAATCGCATTCGACGAACTTCCGCTCATGGCGTCCGCGGTTGCACTTGCGAGGGACGGTATCCATACCGGGGCCTCCACCCGCAACTGGGAGAGTTACGGCGAAAAGGTACAGTTGCCGTCCGGTCTGGAAGACTGGCAGAAGAATCTTCTGAGCGACCCGCAGACCAGCGGTGGATTGCTGGTCGCGTGCTCGCCGGAGTCGGAACCCGGGGTGCTGGACGTGTTTCGCGCAGGCGGGTTCGAATCCGCCAGGCGTATCGGCGTGTTCGAGGCGGGTGAGCCGCGCGTCATCGTGCGCTGACGCCGGGGCCAGGTTCCGGAACGGGCCGGAATCCAGAAACGAGACACGAAGGCACGAAAGCACGAAGAAAACCACATCAATTCGCAATGAGCGAGTTGGTTGAGCGTGAGCGACGTTCCTGCGGATCTCATCGGACCCTGGTTTCAATCACCGGAGCGGGCGACCGGTACTCCGCCGGTGTGGCCACGCCGAGAATGCCTTCATGTCTTCGTGCCTTCGTGTATCGCCTGTCCACGCTCCCATGCTGTTCGCTCAGCCTGGCCTCGACAACAACGGTTGCAGGTGGCGGTAGATATTGTCCAGCACCAGCCGTTGCGCTTCGAGATTCGGGTGTATGCCGTCGTGCTGGAACAGCGACGTGTTGCCGGCGAATCCATCCAGCATGAACGGAACCAGCGCCGCACCATGCTGTCTAGCTACCTCCGAGAACACCGCTTGAAACCCAATGGTGTAGTCGGGCCCGTAATTGGGCGGGATCTGCATGCCGACGACCAGTACTTTGGCGCCATTGCCTTTGCTGATCTCGACGATGGCGGAAAGGTTGCGACGGATGTCGGTGATTCGGGCACCGCGCAATCCGTCATTGGCGCCGAGCTGCACGATGACGATCTGCGGCTTGTGCTTGCGCAGCGTGCCATTGATCCGGTTTTTGCCGCCGACGGTAGTTTCGCCGCTGATGCTCGCGTTGACCACCCGGTAGTCATAGCCGTCTGCGGCCAACCGGCGTTCCAGCAGCGTTACCCATCCGTTACGCTGCGGCAGGCCGTAGCCGGCGGACAGGCTGTCGCCGAATACCAGGATTGCGGGCTTTGCCTGTGCGGGCAGTGCTGCCAGGGCAAGGCAGAAGAGTAAAAATAGTCTGAAGAACATGGCTGAAAAAAACGCGTCACCAATTGTCTCTGCGACCGCCCTCACCAAGACGGTGTCGACCGGTTCGCATTCTCTCACCATTCTCGATGATGTCTCGCTGGCGATCGAACCCGGCGAAGCGGTGGCCATAGTCGGGGCATCCGGTTCCGGCAAGACCACGTTGCTGGCTCTGCTGGCCGGGCTGGATGTGCCCAGTGCCGGCAGGGTGTACATCGACGGCGAGGAACTGTTCGCGCTCGACGAAGATGGTCGTGCGCGTCTGCGACGCAATCGCGTGGGGTTCGTGTTTCAAACGTTCCAGCTTCTGCCGGCGCTGACCGCGCTGGAGAATGTCATGCTGCCCCTGGAACTGGCCGGGCACGATTCCGCCCGCGACCGCGCGGAGGGCATTCTGCGCCGGGTCGGGCTCGGCGAGCGTCTGCATCATTACCCGAGGCAGCTTTCCGGCGGCGAGCAGCAGCGGGTTGCGGTCGCGCGGGCGTTTGGCTCCGAGCCGCAGCTGGTGTTTGCCGATGAGCCGACCGGCAACCTCGACGCAGCCACCGGCGAGGAGATCATCGCGCTGATGTTCGAACTCAATCGCGAAAAGCGCACCACATTGCTGCTGGTGACGCACGACGAATCCCTCGCGCGGCTCTGCCCGCGCCAGCTCCGCCTGTCTGCCGGCAGGATGCAACCCGATGCATCCGCCTGATCGCCTGACGCCGATCGGCGTGATGCGCCTGTCCTGGCGTATGCTGCTGCGCGACTGGCGCGCCGGTGAACTGCGGGTGCTGGCTGCGGCGCTGGTGATTGCAGTGGCGAGCCTGACCACGGTGGCGTTCTTCGCCGACCGCGTCGGACGCACCATAGAACGCGAGGCGAACCAGCTGCTGGGCGCCGATCTGGTGGTGGTATCCCGTCAGCCGATCGACGCCGGGTTCGAGGCGGAGGCGCAACGACTCGGGCTCGCAACCACCACCGCCGTGCGGTTCCCGAGCATGGTGCAGTTTGCGGACGAGTCGCTGCTGACCGAAATCAAGGCAGTGGAGGCAGGCTATCCGCTGCGAGGAAAGTTGCTCATCCGTTCGCAGATCGACGCACCCGAGGTCGAACCGGGCGTCATTCCGCGGGCCGGCGCGGTGTGGGCGGATGACCGGCTGCTGCGCCGGCTGGGCGTAAACATCGGGGACACAATCGGGCTCGGCACGCAAAGTTTTGCAGTGACGGCGATGGTGAGCGAGGAGCCGGAGTCGAGCGCCGGATTCCTCAACCTGGGACCGCGTCTGATGCTGAACCGGGCCGACCTCGAGTCGACCGGACTGATCGGGTACGGCAGCCGGGTGAACTACCGGCTGTTCGTCGCCGGTGACGAACAGCCGCTGGCAGCCTTCCGCGATTTCGCGGAATCGCGCATCGTGCCCGGGCAGCGGCTGGAGAGCATCCGCGATGCGCGGCCGGAGATCAACGCCGCAATGGATCGCGCGGAGCGTTTTCTGCGATTGTCGGCGCTGCTCACGGTCATTCTGGCCGGCGTTGCGGTTGCGCTCGCGGCGCGCAGGCATCTGCAGCGGCATCTGGATGCCTGCGCAGTCATGCGCTGCCTGGGCGCGACTCAGGAACTGATACTCGGGTTGCATGCGTTGCAGTTCGCTATTGCCGGCCTGATCGCCTCTGCAATCGGTTGCACGCTGGGCTTCGTCTGCCAGTACGCGCTGGCCGCAGTGCTGGCTCCGGTGGTGGGCGTGGAACTGCCGCCCCCGGGCTGGCTGCCGGTGGCCCAGGGATTCACCGCCGGTTTCGTGCTGCTGCTCGGCTTCGCGTTGCCGCCGCTGATCGCCTTGCGACGCGTGCCCACGCTGCGGGTCCTGCGCCGGGACATCGGCACCCCGGACACGGTCGGCTGGTCGGCGTATCTGCTCGGCGGCGTGGCGATGGCGGGGCTGATCCTCTGGCAGGCGCAGGAGATCCGGCTCGGACTTTATATGCTTGGCGGCGTGCTCGGCACCATGGCGGTGTCGGCGCTGGTGACAGTGGCTGCAATCTGGTTGCTGGCGAAAGCCGTTTCGCGCGCCGGATTCAGCTGGCGTTTCGGCCTGGCGAACCTGCGGCGGCGCACGGTCGGCAGCGTGATCCAGGTGATCGCGCTCGGGCTCGGCCTGATGGCGCTGATCCTGCTCACGCTGGTGCGCAGCGACCTGCTGGCAAGCTGGCAGAGCAGCCTGCCGCCGGACGCACCCAACCGGTTCCTGGTCAATATCCAGCCGGACCAGACGGAAGCGATCGACGCCTTCTTCGATTCGCGCGGCTTCGAGACGCCTGTGTTCTATCCGATGGTGCGCGCGCGACTCACGCGGATCAACGGGCTAGAAGTTGCATCGGCGGACTATGAAGACGATCGCGCCCGCCGCCTGACCGATCGCGAATTCAACCTGTCCTGGGCTACGCGGATGCAACCCGACAACACGATCGTCGCGGGACGCTGGTTCGCGCCGGGCGAGACCGGAAGCAATGCGGTCTCGGTGGAGGAGGGGATCGCGCAGACGCTCGGGCTGCGGCTCGGCGATATGCTGACGTATAACGTTGCCGGCGAGACCCTGGACGTCGAGATCACTTCGCTGCGGAAGGTGGAGTGGGATTCGTTCCGCGTGAACTTCTTCGTCGTCGCCGCCCCGGGGTTGCTGGAAAACTACCCGGCGAGCTACGTCACCAGCTTTTACCTCCCCGCCGAGCGCGACAGTCTGATGGACGAAATCGTCCGCGCGTTCCCGAACCTGCTGGTCATCGATGTGGCGGCAATCCTTGCGCAGGTGCAGCGCATGATGGACCAGGTCGTGCGGGCGGTGGAGTTCGTGTTCCTGTTCAGCCTGGCCGCCGGACTGCTGGTGCTGTTTGCCGCGGTGAGCGCGACCCACGATGAACGCGTCTTCGACGCGGCGGTGATGCGCACGCTCGGTGCAGCCGCCTCGCAGTTGCGCGCCGTGCAGATCGCCGAATTTCTGTTCATCGGCGCGCTGGCAGGATTGCTCGCGGCGCTCGGCGCCACCGGCGTCGGCTGGGTGCTCGCGCACAAGGTACTGAACGTGCCGTTCGCCATCAATCCGGTGGTCTGGGCGATCGGCCTCGTGGCCGGCGCCGCCGGCGTTACCGTAGCCGGCCTGCTGGGAACCGCAAAAGTGCTGCGAACACCGCCGATGCAGGTTTTCCGCACCGCGGGTTGAGGATAATCTGCCTCGACGTTAGCCAAGCGAAAAGCGAAACACGAAGGCACGAAGACACAAAGCAGTCATTGCGTGGGAGCGTAGCGACCGCGGCAATCCTGGCTTGCTTCATCCGGTTGCAATCGGCAGGCGGGCCCACCCCGAACCGCGACAAATCGAGATCGCCATGGCGGCCTTGCTGCCTCGCGATGCATCCATTTGTCTACTTCGTGTCTTCGTGTCTTCGTGTTTCGCTCGACTGTTTTTACATCCGCTACCGTCTGACCACCCCGCGGTCGCGCCAGCCGACGTCGCCGCAGAGGACGTGCAGTTCTGCGTTCAGCAGGATGCCGATCGACACCGTGATGCACTGGTTGGCGCCGGCGACAGACAGGTAAGGGCGGGTGACCTGCACGCGGCCGGGATGGTCCAAGGCACGGCGAAAATAGAACCGGCGCGACCAGTTCGCGCCGCTGGCGTCTGCCAGCGGCAGGTAACGTTTGTCAGCCACGTGCGGATGCTTCGGGTTGACCATGTTTTCGCTGATCTGGCGGCCGTCCTTGTCCAGCAGGTAGCAGCGTTCGGACCCGGGCAGTTCGAGGAAGCCGGACGCAGCATGCTCCAGCGGAATTCCCGATTCCAGCAGGCTGGCGGTGTAGCCGATGGCGTTCCGGTAAGGCGCGATTTCATGGCGCACCGTGTTGACTTCGGGCAGCGTCACTTCCCTGAAGTCCTGCCAGAGGTTGTCGAACAGGACGCGGGCGGCACGCCTGTCCGGCAGTTTTTCCTGGGGCCTGGCGAAAAAATATCCCTGCACGAAATCGGCATCCGCATCCATCGCGATCAGGGCTTCGCTCGCGGTCTCTATGCCTTCCATCAATACCATCGAGCCCGCTTCGTGCAGGAGCGAGACCATCACCGGCATCATGCGGCGGATGCGCGCGTTGCCACCGGCCTGGGTGATCATCGAACGGTCGAGTTTGACGATGTCGGGCTGCAGCGTCCAGATGCGGTCGAAATTCGAATGGCCGGCACCGAAGTCGTCGAGTGCAATGAGGAAACCTCGTTCGCGAAAATAGCGCACGGCTTCCCTGAGCCGGATTTCGTCGGTCATGCCCTGCTCGAGCACTTCGATCACCACGCGGTGGCTCGGGAATTCCAGGGTGTCGAGCAGGCGCGGGAAAAAATCCTCGCCGGACCCGCTCTCCAGAAATACTTCGGCATTGACGTTCAGGAACAGCCAGCTGTCGGATTCGCCGAGCGAGATGAAATTCTGCAGGTGCACGGTGCGCGCGAGCCGGTCGAGCAGTTGCAGGTCCGCAAAGTCGCGCGAGCGCCGGAAGGCGGCCAGCGGCGCGACTGCAGCGCCCGCCGTATCGAAAGGCCGCAGCAGCGCTTCGCAGCCCACTCTCCGGCTGTGGGCCAGACTGTAGATCGGCTGGAAATGACTCGAGAGAGTGAGGTCCTGGAAGCTGCCGAACGTGCGCCCGGATTCGCTACGGGTCATGGACAGTACGGCTTCGGGGGATGGAGCGTGCAGCGTCGATTGTTGATTCATTTAGCCCATGCCCGTGAATTAGCGAGCGATTATAGGGTCAAAACAGACCGCGGAAATGCTTGCATGTGTTAGACTTCGCGACCTTTTTTTGCCCCCCGGAACGATTCCGGGGCGTAGCGGACAGATATGCGAACCAATATACGAAACATCGCCATCATCGCCCACGTCGACCATGGCAAGACCACGCTGGTCGACAAACTTCTGCGCCAGGCGGGGACATTTGCCGCTCACCAGCATATGACCGAGCGGGTGATGGACTCGAACGACCTGGAGAAGGAACGCGGCATCACCATCCTGGCGAAGAACTGCGCCGTTCAGTACGAAGGCACCCACATCAATATCGTGGACACGCCCGGTCACGCCGACTTCGGTGGCGAAGTCGAGCGCGTGCTGTCGATGGTGGATGGCGTGCTGCTGCTGGTGGACGCGGTCGACGGACCGATGCCGCAGACCCGTTTCGTTACCCGCAAGGCGCTGGCGCTCGGACTGAAGCCGATCGTGGTGGTGAACAAGGTCGACCGGCCGGGCGCGCGCCCGGACTGGGCGGTGAATCACACCTTCGACCTGTTTGACAAGCTGGGTGCGACCGAGGAACAGCTCGACTTCCCGATCATCTACGCTTCGGCGCTGCAGGGCTGGGCCACGCTCGAATCCGGCGCACAGGGCGAAGACATGCGCCCGCTGTTCGACGCCATCCTGCGCCATGTGCCGGTGCGCGATGCCGACCCGGAGGGCCCGCTGCAGATGCAGATCTGTTCGCTCGACTATTCCAGCTTCGTCGGGCGCATCGGCGTCGGGCGCGTGGCACGCGGGCGCATCCGTTCAGGCCAGCAGGTGGTGGTGATGAACGGCCCGGATTCCGAGCCGAAAGTCGCCAAGGTGAACCAGGTGCTGGTTTTCAAGGGCCTGGAGCGCACCGTGGTCGAACAGGCGGAGGCCGGCGACATCGTGCTGATCAACGGCATCGACGAGGTCGGAATCGGCGTCACCCTCTGCGACCCGGCCAATCCGGACGCGCTGCCGCTGCTCAAGGTGGACGAGCCGACGTTGACCATGAATTTCATGGTCAATACCTCGCCGCTCGCCGGGCGCGAGGGCAAATACGTTACCAGCCGCCAGATTCGCGAACGCCTCGAACGCGAACTGCAGTCGAATGTCGCACTGCGAGTCGAATTCACCGCCGATTCGGATACCTTTATCGTGTCGGGTCGCGGCGAACTGCACCTGACCATCCTGCTGGAGAACATGCGCCGCGAGGGCTATGAACTCGCGGTCGGGCGGCCGCGGGTGGTATTCCGGACTGTTGACGGCGTCAAGCAGGAGCCCTACGAACTGCTGACGGTGGACGTGGAGGAAGAAAACCAGGGCGCGGTGATGGAAGAACTTGGCCGCCGCCGTGGCGAACTGCAGGACATGCAGTCCGACGGCAAGGGGCGGACACGTCTCGAATATCGTATACCCGCACGCGGGCTCATCGGATTTCAGGGCGAATTCCTGACCCTGACCCGTGGCACCGGTATCGCCAGCCACGTGTTCGACGACTACGGCCCGGTGAAGGGCGACATGGAAGAGCGCCGCAACGGCGTATTGATCAGCCAGGACGACGGCGCCGCGGTAGCGTACGCGCTGTGGAAGCTGCAGGATCGCGGCCGCATGTTCGTATCGCCGGGCGACGCCTTGTACGAAGGCATGGTGATCGGCATCCATTCGCGCGACAACGACCTGGTGGTCAACCCGATCAAGGGCAAGCAGCTCACCAACGTGCGCGCCTCCGGTACCGACGAGGCCGTGCGTCTGGTTCCCCCTATCGAGCTGACGCTGGAAAAAGCGGTGGAGTTCATCGCCGACGACGAACTGGTCGAGATCACGCCGAAGAGCATCCGTATCCGCAAGCGCCATCTCAAGGAACACGAGCGCAAGCGGGCCTCGCGGGAGTCATCTCCGGTTGCGGCTTGACCTGAGCATTGTCAGGTAGAAGAGCGAAACACGAAGGCACGAAGACACGAAGAAAAAGATAAATCGTCGTTGCGGGCGTCAAGACTGCCGTGGCGATTTTTCTCAGTGGCAGAGCGTGGTTCGATGACCATGTACACTGTTCGCAAGTGCGTGAAGAAAAACGAGATTGCCGCGGCCGCAACGCTCCTTCGCAGGGACTCCTTCGTGTCTTCGTGCCTTCGTGTTTCGCTGTTTTCGGTGACCACCGATGAGATAAATGACCGCCCCCTGCTGCGATAACCGGGAAGACGAGGGGTGAAACGGGAAGGTCCGGGACGGCCGCTATGCAAAAGACTTACGTGGGGC
>JBBDIL010000003.1:0-75994 GCA_040880425.1 Burkholderiales bacterium
GGCTTCAAGCCGAAGGACTACGAGATGATCCAGGCGATCGTCGGCATGTGGCGCGAAGTCGGCATCGATGCCAGCATCGAGACCTACGAGATCGCCAAGCATTTCGAGCTGCGCACCCGTCACGCGCTGGCGCCGGCCGCGTTCTATAACTGGGGCAACTCGATCGGCGATCCGTCTACCTCGACCGGTTTCGCGATGTTCAGCCATTCCCCGCATTCGGCGTGGAAGTCCGACGATGTCGACGCGCTGATCGGGCCTCTGTGGGGCGAGCCGGACGAAGCCAGACGCATCGCCGGTTACAAGGCGGCGGACCGCTACATCGCCGAGCAGGGCTATGTCATCCCGCTGCTGCAGTACTACCAGCCGGTGGTGCACAAGAAGGACATCGCCTTTACCCCCCACACCGCAGGCTTCATCCTCCCGCAGAACATTCGCCCGGCATAGCAATGCAAGAGCAAACCTCGTAAACACGAAGGAACACGAAGGGAACGGCAAGGCGCACGAAGGAAAGCGACGCTGGCGAAGATCTCAAGTGGCAGGTGCGCGTTGGACCGCCTGATTCCGCAAACCAGCCGCGGTTCCGGGTTTTCCAGGGTTCGCTTCACGAACCTTCGTGTTTCCTTCGTGACCCTTCGTGTTGATCGCGTTTCTCTCTGAACTTTTCACATGTCGGGTAGTTATCTCCTGAGACGCGTCCTGTGGGCGCTGCCTACGCTGTTCGGCGTGGCGGTGGTGGTGTTCGTGCTGGTGCGCGTGGTGCCGGGCGATCCGATCTCGATGATGCTGCCGCCCGGGGCGACCGCGGCAGACGTCGACCGGTTGCGCGCACTGTACGGGCTGGACGCCTCGCTGCCGCAGCAGTTCGTATCGTGGTTCGGCGGTCTGCTGCGCGGCGATCTCGGTACTTCGATCAGCTTGCGCGGCGACGTGCTGTCTCTGGTTGCGAGCCGGCTGCCTGCCACGCTGGAACTGGCGGCGGTCGCGGTGTTTGCGGCGTGCACGCTGGCTGCACTTGCGGCGGTGACCGGGGTCTACTTTCGCGGCCGCTGGCCGGAAGTGGCAGTGGACGGCGTCACCGGCATCACGCTCGCGATCCCGGATTTTCTCTGGGGCTTGATCTTCATCCTGGTGCTGGGCGTGCTGCTGCCGTTGCTGCCGATCTCCGGCCGCGTCGATCCGACGCTCGCCTTCGACCCGAAGACCGGGTTTTATCTGCTGGAGTCGCTCGTCACCGGGCAGATCGTCGCCCTCGGCAACCTGCTGACGCATATCGTGCTGCCGGCCACCGCGCTCGCGCTGCCGCTGGCGGCCGCGCTCACGCGCGTGCTGAAAGGTTCCCTGATCGAGGCGATGAACCAGGATTACGTCGTGCTGGCTCGGGTCAAGGGTTACTCGCGCGCGAGCACCCTGTGGCGGGTGGCGCTGCGCAACGCGCTGATTCCGACGGTCACGCTCACCGGCGTGCAGTTCTCCTTCCTGATCGGCGGCACCGTGCTGATCGAGTACATCTTTTCCTATCCTGGTATTGGCAATCTCGCGATCGCCTCGGTGCTGAACCGCGACCTGCCGATGATCCAGGGGCTCGTGCTGACCTTCGCGGTGCTGTTCATTCTCGCCAACCTGCTGGTGGACATGACCTACTCGCTGCTCAATCCCAGGGTGCAACAGGAATGAGCGTCCTGTTGCCGCTGCTGCGCCGTCCCCGCATCGCGTTCGGCCTGCTGGTGGCGCTGGCACTCGTGATCGCGGCGCTCGCTGCGCCGTGGCTGTCGCCGCATGATCCGCTCGACCAGGATCTGTACAACGCCTTTGCGAAGCCGTTCTGGGCGGGCGGCGATGGCGCGCATCCGCTCGGCACCGACAGCCTCGGCCGCGACCTGCTATCGAGGCTGATCCACGGTGCGCGCGTCGCACTGCTGGTGGCCTTCATTGCCGCGCTGTTCGCCGGGCTGCTCGGCACCCTGCTCGGGCTGGCGGCGGGGTATTACGGCGGCAAAGTCGATTCGGCAATCTCGCGCCTGGTCGAGATCTGGATGAGTTTCCCGTCGGTGCTGCTGTGCATCGTGCTTGCCGCGGTACTCGGCGCCGGCCTGCATACGGTGGTGATCGCCATCATCATCATCGACTGGACCCGCTTCTGCCGAGTGGTGCGCGCGGAAGTGCTGGTGCAGAAGAACCGGGATTACGTTGCCTCCGCGGTCACCATCGGACTCAGGCCGGCGCGCATCCTTTGGCAGGAGATTCTGCCGAACGTGGTGCCGCTGCTGCTCACCCTGTTTACGCTAGAGATGGGCATCGCGATCGTGGTCGAGGCGATCCTGTCGTTCGTTGGTCTTTCTTCCGCCAACGTACCGACCTGGGGCGGCATTATCCAGGAGGGGCGCCTGTACGTGAATCAGGCGTGGTGGCTGATGGCCGCGCCCATGCTCTGCATCATCGTCGCGGTGCTCGGCATGAATGCGCTCGGCGACGGTCTGCGCGACGCGCTGGACCCGGTCAAGGCGCGATGAGCGCGCTGCTGGATATCCGCGATCTCAGGCTGCGGCTGGAAGGCCGTCCACCCGCCTGGCTGCTGCGCGGCGTGTCGCTGTCCGTGGCGCCGGGGCAGATCGTCGGCCTGGTCGGCGAATCGGGCGCCGGCAAGACCATGGTCAGCCGCATCGTGCTCGGCATCGCGCCGGCGAACGCGCGCGTGACCGGTGGCAGCGTGTTTTTCGACGGTCACGACATCACGCACCTGAACGAAGCCGCGCGTCGGCACCTGCTGGGCCGCGGGATTGCGTTCATCCCGCAGAATCCGATGACCGCGCTGAATCCGGTCGAACGCATCGAACCGCAGATTACGGATGTGCTGCGCATGCACCTTGGACTCGACCGCGCGCAGGCGCGGGCACGCGCACTCGAACTCCTGAACGAAGTCCATCTGCGCGAGCCCGAGCGGCTGCTGCGCCGATACCCGCACGAGTTGTCCGGCGGCATGCGCCAGCGCGTGCTAATCGCGATCGCGTTTGCCTGCCGGCCGAAGCTGGTGATCGCCGACGAACCGACCACGGCCCTCGACGTCACCGTGCAGAAGCAGGTCCTGCGCGTCATCCGGGAGCTGCAGAGCCACTCCGGTACGGCGATCCTGTTCATCACCCATGACCTCGGCGTGGTGGCGAAGTTGTGCGATCACGTTCACGTCATGCATGGCGGCCGTGTGCTCGAATCCGCGCCTGCCGCGCAATTGTTCGCGAGTCCCGCGCACGAATACACGCGGGCCCTGATCGCGGCGACCCCGCGCTTCGACCGGCCGGCAGAGCTGTTGCGGCCGCTGCCGCCGGAACTGACGGCGCGTCTCGCCGCGGAGTCCCTCGCCTGGGACAGGGAGCAGGCCTGATGCCGCTGCTCGAAGCGAACGGACTCACGCTGCGCCTGCCGGACCGCTCCGCAAAACCGTTGTTCGGCGCCGCGCCGCTTGCCGACATTTTCCGCAACATCGACTTCTCGCTCGAGCCGGGGGAGTCGGTCGGTATCGTCGGCGAATCCGGCTCGGGCAAGACATCGCTCGCGCGCACACTGCTGCGACTGTACGAACCGAGCGAAGGCCGGCTCAGGTTCGACGGGCACGACATCACGCACGCCGGCGAGGACACGCTGCGCACGCTGCGCCCGCGCATGCAGGCGGTGTTTCAGGACTCGCTCTCATCGCTGAATCCCCGTCACCGAATCGGCACCATACTTTCGCAGCCGATGCTTGCCTATGACAGGGTGACCGACCGGCGTGAAGGTTGGCGTATTGCGCATTCACTGCTAGAACGCGTGGGACTGTCTGCGGCCTTTGCCGATCGATATCCTCACGAGCTCTCAGGCGGCCAGCGCCAGCGCGTCGGCATCGCGCGCGCGATCGCGCTCAAGCCAGATCTGGTGATCGCGGACGAGATCGTCTCCGGGCTGGACGTGTCCACCCAGGCGCAGATTCTGCTGCTGCTGCGCGAGCTGAAAACCGACGGATCGATGGTGTTCATCAGCCACGATCTCTCGGTGGTGCGCGTGCTGTGCGACCGCGTGCTGGTCATGCGCCAGGGCGAAGTCGTGGAGCAGGGGCCGTGCGCGGCGCTTTTCGCCGCGCCCGCGCACGCATACACTCGCAACCTGCTTGAGGCGATTCCGCTGCCGGAGCCGGAACCGGGATGGATCGAGAGAACGCGCCTCGAAGATGAAACCGACAATGAATTGAACAGGGAGGAGCAGGCCATGAAGGTTCAGGGATCGATCGCGCTGGTGACCGGCGCAAACCGGGGTATCGGGCGGGAGTTCGTCAAGGCGCTGATCGCGGGCGGTGCAAGGAAGGTGTACGCAACCGCCCGCAAGCCCGACAGGCTGAAGGACCTGGAGCAGGCGCATCCGGGCAAGATCCACGTGCTGACGCTGGACATCACCAAGCCGGCGCAGGTCGCCGCCGCCGCATCGCAGGCCGGGGATGTCACACTGCTGATCAACAATGCCGGCATCAATCGCAAGAAAGGACTGATCGCTTCCGCTGTGCTGGACGACGCGCACGACGAAATGAACACCAATTATTTCGGCACGTTGTCGATGTGCCGTGCGTTCGCCCCCGTACTGAAGAAGAACGGCGGCGGCGCGATCATCAACATGATCTCGCTGCTCGCGCGCGTGAGCCTGCCGGCCTACGGCTCGCTGTGCGCATCCAAGGCCGCGCTGTGGAGCCTGACCCACAGCGTGCGCGCGGAACTCGCAAAGCAGGGCACCTTCGTCATGGGCGTGATGCCCGGCGCCTGCGACACCGACATGGAACGCGACTTCCAGGGCCCAAAGGAACCGCCCGAGAACGTGGTCGCCGCCGCACTCAAGGCGCTGGAAGACGGCGAGGAGGACATCTTCCCCGGCGGCATGGCGCAAGGCGTCACCGCCGGCCTCGCCAAGGACCCGAAAGCCGTGGAAAAAGAATTCGCCAAGTACCTGCCGGGTTGAGTATTGAGTGAGGTCAGAGCACAGAGCGAGAAATAAAACGAGAAACACGAAGGCACGAAGACACGAAGAAAAACCGGACAAAAAAGAGAAACTCGACGCAAAGATCGCAAAGGAACGCAAAGGCCGCAAAGAACTTCTCCATAGGAGTTTGGCCGTTCCTCCTGGCATTTCTTCGTGCCTTCGTGTTTCGCTCTTGAGTTTGCGTTTAGTCTGTAAGGAGGAACCATGCGAGTCTTCAAGCTCACCATCCTGAGTATGCTGGCCGGTTTCGCATCCGAGGCGCATGCGGATGCGTGGCTGGACTTTCTCAATCCGGACGGACTGTTCAAGCCTTCGACATTTACCCAGGTGGTGATCACGAAGGGCGAGCGCACGGTCTACATCAGCGGGCAGACGGCGCGTGATGCCGATTCGCGGGTGGTCGGCGTCGGCGACGTGCGGGCGCAGACCGCGAAGGTGTTCGACAACATGCGCACCGCGGTCGAGGCTGCTGGCGGCTCGATGGCCGACATCGCCAAGATCACCACCTACATCGTCGACCTGAAGCCTGATGACCGCATCTGGATCGGCGAAATGGTGAAGAGACATTTCCCCAGACCGCCTGCGCATACGCTGGTCGGCATCTCCGCCCTCGCCGCCCCCGAACTGCTGGTCGAGATCGAGGCAATCGCCATTCTCGACTGAGCAGGCAAGCGCTCAATGCAGAGTGGGTGGAGCGCGCGGAGGAGAACGGGAATCCTGCCTTGCCGAAATCGCAGCATGGCTTAGGCTTTTACTGGGCACTGGGCACTGGGCACTGGGCACTGGGCACTGGGCACTGGGCACCTTGTACCGGTTGTGGTTGTGGAGTCGCACGAAAGCTATCCGGTGGATCGGTCAACTGCTATCAACATCACGCTGGTCGTCGCCACCTTCGTCATCGGCCTGATCGTCGACCAGCATCTCGGCCTTGCCGGGCAGCTTGCGGTCAGTGCGTGGACCTGGGGGGTGATGTTCTGGTTGCTGAGGACCAGCCCGCGCGAATGGCGGCTCGCATTCTGGGCCTGCCTGGTCTGGGCGAGCGCGGGCGAAATCTTCCTGTCGCTGGTGTGGGGGCTCTATACCTACCGGCTGGAGAATATCCCGTTCTTCATCCCGCCCGGGCACGTGCTGCTGTTCTGGCTCGGCCTGACGCTCGCTTCACGCACGCCCAACTGGTTCGTGATTCTCGTTCCTGCCGCCGCGGTCGGCTACGCCGTTTTTGCATGGCTGAACGGCATCGACACCATCAGCATTCCGCTGATCGCCCTGTTCATCCTTTGCATGCTGCTGGGCGAGGGTCGGCGCCTTTACGCCATGATGTTCGTCGCCTCGCTCGCGGTGGAGCTTTACGGCACCTGGATGGGGAACTGGTTGTGGCATGCGGACGTGCCGCACTTCGCTTTCAACAGCGCAAATCCGCCGATCGCGGCAGGCAGTTTCTACTGCATGCTGGACGTGCTGGTGGCGTTGACCGTGCGGGGCATTCTGCAAAGGCGACGGCAGTTCACGACGAACGATATGCTGCCGGGCCGAAGAGTTCCATTTCCGATGGCGGATCGGCTGTAAGCCGGTGGCAGCGCCCCATCACCTCGCGATCGCCTTGCCCGCGCTTTCGCCGGCGATGCGGCCGAAAACCGCGCCGGACATCAGCCCGGTGCCGCCGGGATAGTTGAAGTAGAACAGTCCGCCCACCAGTTCGCCTGCCGCGTATAGTCCCGGGATCGGCGCGCCATCGGTGTCGACCACCTGCGCGCCGGTGGTAATGCGCAGTCCGCCGAAAGTGAACGTGATGCCGCAGGACACCGCGTAGGCTTCGAACGGCGGTGCGTCCAGCGTGTTGGCCCAGTTCGATTTCGGTACGCCCAGTCCTTCGGTGCAGCGGCCGTCCTTGACGTTCGGGTCGAAGGCGATGTCGGTGCGCACTGCGGCGTTGTAGGCGCGAATGGTTTCCAGCGCCTTCGCCGCGTTCACGTCTTCGAGCTTGCCGGCCAGTTCCTCGAGCGTGTTTGCGCTTACTTTGGTGACTTGGCGAATGCGGTATTCGTCGCGCAGCAGGTGCGTGACCTTCTGGTCGAAGATCTGCCAGGCAAACTGTCCGGGCTGCCCCAGGATCACCGCGCCGTATTTCGCGTAGGTGTAATTGCGGAAGTCGGCGCCTTCGTCGACGAAGCGCTCGCCGTTGGCATTGAGCATGATGCCGAACGGGTACGAGTGTTTCTGGAAGCCGTCCCCCACCGCGAGATCGCCGAACTCGGGTGCGTTGCGGTCCCAGCCCACGGCATGGCAACCGGACCAGTTGCCGCAAGGCGCCGCGCCGGCGTCGAGTGCCATGCGGATACCGTCGCCGGTATTGAAGCGCGTGCCGCGCACTTTCGCCAGATCCCAGCCCGGTCCGAGGTAGCGGGTGCGCCACTCGGGGTTCGACTCGAAGCCGCCCGCGGCGAGCACGACCGCCCGGCAGCGCAGCGTGCGGGTTTTGCCTTGATGGCGAACGGTCAAGCCGTGCACGCCGTCGTCTCCATGCTGCAGCGACATGGCGCGTGCCTCGTAGAGGATGCGGATGCCATCCCTGTCGGCTGCCTTGCGGTGCGCCTCGACCAGCCCCGGCCCACCGCCCCAGGCCTCTACCGTCAGCCCGCCCCAGAACCTGAAGCGGCCGTCGACCTTGAACGCCTGCCGCCCGTAGATCGGCACGAAACGGAAACCTTTTTTGCGCAGCCAAAGCATGGTTGGACGGCTGCGACGTACCAGCAACTCGACCAGGTCCGGATCGGCGCGGTTCTCGGTTACCCGGGCCATGTCGTCGAAGAACTGGTCCTCCGTATAGGATCCGAAGTCGGTGCGCGCGATTTCATCGTCGCTCAGATCCGGCATCAGTTCGCGCAGGTGTTCCATGCCGTCGTAGGCGAAGCGGATTGCACCCGCGGTGAAGCGCGTATTGCCGCCGCATTCGTCCTCGGGTGCGCGCTCCAGCACGATCACGTCTGCACCCTGCTCGCGTGCGGCCAGGGCTGCGCACATGGCTGCGTTGCCCGCCCCGACGACGACGACATCACATTGCTCAGGAAGCATCTTGTTTCCGACAGTTCTTCGAAATTGCAGGGCTTGCCGGATCCCGGGAGCTCTCTTGAGAAGGCGGGGTGCTACTCATCCGCGGGCGAGGTAACGACGATGAATCGCAGGTCGGTCATGCCGGTGTTGTAGATTGCGTGTTCGATGCCGGGTGGAATGAAGATCACGTCGTCCTTGCGCACCACGGTGCGCTCGCCATCCAGTTCCATCAGCCCTTCGCCGTCGAGGACGTGGTAGACCTGCTCCTGGATGCGGTGCCGGTGCGGCGCAACGTAGGCCTTGGGCTGGTAAACGGAAATCCGGTAGTCGATGCTTTGCGCGCCGCAGGTTTCCGGCCGAACCAGCAACTTCGAGATCGCCCCGCCGAAGTGTCCCGGCATCTCGTCCCAGAGTACCGATGCGGCGGCGCGGATCGCCGCTTCCGGCTGTTTTCCCTTGGCCATGTGCTCCCCTTCCGTGATGAAACCGCAATATAGCAAAGCCATGTCACCGCGCGCGTGTCGTCGGGGCGAACGGCCACCTGTTTCCGGTGCACGGAACGGAAAGGTTCGCGGTATGCTTCGCTGCCTATGGATACCAGAGAATTCCGAGACCACGCGCATGCCCTGGTCGACTGGATGGCCGACTATCTCGAGACGGTAGAACAGTACCCGGTCCGGGCACAGGTCAAGCCCGGCGAGATCGCAGGGCAGCTTCCGCAATCGCCACCCGAGCAGGGCGAAGACATGCAGCGGATCTTTTCCGATTTTCGGTCTATCGTGCTGCCGGGGATCACCCACTGGCAGCATCCGTCGTTTTTCGCCTACTTTCCCGCCAATTCCTCGCCGCCCTCCGTACTGGCCGAGATGCTGACCGCGACCCTCGGTGCGCAGTGCATGCTGTGGCAGACCTCGCCGGCGGCGACCGAAATGGAAACACGCATGCTTGACTGGCTGCGCCAGATGATCGGCCTGCCGGACGGCTTCACCGGCGTCATCCAGGATTCGGCATCGAGCGCGATCCTGTGCGCGATTCTCACCGCGCGCGAAAAAGCGACAGGCTGGCGTGCGAACGAAGAAGGCGTGAACGGGCGCTTTACCGTGTACTGCTCCGACCAGACGCATTCCGCCACCGAGAAGGACGCCAAGGTTGCCGGCATCGGCAGAATGAACGTGCGCAAGATCGCGGTGGACGAAAACTTCGCGCTGCGAGCGGACGATCTCGATGCAGCCATTGCGCAAGACAAACGGGCCGGCGCGACGCCGATCTGCGTGGTCGCCTCGCTCGGCACCACCGGCGTCGGCGCGATGGACCCTTTGCGCGCCATCGGCGAAGTCTGCCGCCGGCATGAGGTCTGGCTGCACGTGGATGCTGCCTGGGCCGGGTCCGCGCTGATCCTGCCGGAGTATCGCGATCTCCTGGACGGTATCGAGCATGTAGACTCGTTCGTTTTCAATCCGCACAAGTGGCTGTTCACCAATTTCGACTGTTCGGCGCATTTCGTGCGCGACCCGGATGCACTGGTGCGCACGCTGGAGATCCTCCCCGCCTACCTGAAGACGCGCGAGAAGGGACACGTCATCGATTACCGCGACTGGTCGGTGCCGCTCGGTAGGCGCTTCCGCGCGCTCAAGCTGTGGTTCGTGATCCGTTCGTATGGCGTCGCCCGGCTGCGCGAGATGGTCGCCGCGCATATCGACATGGCCCGCGAACTGGAAGGCTGGATCGGGGAAGCATCGGATTTCGAACTGGTGGCGCCGCGTTCTCTGGCACTGATCAATTTCCGCTATCGCCCGCGGGACATCGACGACGCGGCAGCGCTCGACCGTCTGAACGAGCGCCTGCTCGAACAACTGAACGACAGCGGCAAGCTGTATCTCACACAGAATCGTGTGCGCGAGCACTTTGTCATCCGCTTCTCCATTGGCCAGACCTACACGCAGCGCAGCCATGTTGAAGCCGCCTGGCGTGCCATCGCGGAAACCGCGCAGTCGCTGTCACGCACAGACCCAAAGGAGTGAGCATGATCATCGAACAGATCTGGACTGCAAACGCCTATCGCAACTTCAATTACCTGATCGCCTGTGCGGAATCCGGCGAGGCGCTGGCGATCGATCCGCTGGACCACGAGAAGTGCCTGGCCGCGGCAAGGAAGCGCGGCTGGGAGATTACGCAGATTCTCAACACGCACGAACACGGCGACCACACCGGCGGCAATCGCGCGATGAAAGCCGCCACCGGCGCAAAGCTGCTGGCGCACAAGAACGCCGGCAACCGCATCCCCGGCGTCGATCGCGGCCTCGGCGCCGGCGATGTCATCAAGGTCGGCAAATCGGTCGAACTGGAAGTGCTCGACACACCCGGGCACACGATGAGTCATGTCTGCCTGCTGTCGCATACCGACACGCCGGCACTTTTCAGTGGCGACACGCTGTTCAATGCGGGAGCGGGCAACTGCCACAATGGCGGACATCCGAACGAGCTGTACCAGACCTTTGTCAGCCAGCTTGCAAAGCTGCCGGAGCATACAAAGGTGTATCCGGGCCACGACTACATCGCCAACAACCTCGCCTTCACGCTGGACCGCGAGCCGGACAATGGCAAGGCAAAACAGATGCTGGAGAACGTGCACAATCAGGACCCGGCGCATGCGCTGGTTACCACGCTGGCGCTGGAAAAAGAGATCAATACCTTCTTCCGTCTGCACAGCCCGAGCGTGATCGCGCGGCTGCGCGAGGCGTTTCCCGACCTGCCCGACGAACCGGATCCGAAGACGGTGTTCCTCAGGCTGCGCGAGTTACGCAATAGCTGGTAGAACCCGGACGCGCGGCCATTCCAGCAGAGAGGCAGGCATGGACCTGAATCGCGAAATGTTGAAACAGGCGGCCGCGGAAGGGTTGCTCAGCGAGCAGCAGGCCGAGCGCTTATGGCAGTTTCTGCACGCGCGCGGCGCCGACACGCCAGGCTTCCGCTTCACCCATATCCTCTACTACCTGGGCGGCATGATCGCCATCGGCGCCATGAGCCTGTTCATGACCATGGGATGGGAGCGTTTCGGCGGCTGGGGCCTGATGTGTATCGCGCTCGCCTACGCGGTCGCCGGACTGGGCCTGACGGAGTACTTTCTGCAACGCCGGCTGCCGATTCCCGCCGGCATCACGGCGACCCTCGTCGTGGTGCTGACGCCGCTTGCCGCCTATGGACTGCAGGCCGGGCTCGGCTTGTGGGCGGAGGGCCGCATCTATCGCGACTACCACGCGTACATCGACTGGCGCTGGATCCTGATGGAGCTGGCGACGCTCGCGGTGGCGGCAGGCATGCTCTGGCGCTATCGGCTGCCGTTCCTGCTGATGCCGGTCGCGGTGACCCTCTGGTACATGAGCATGGACCTGACGCCGTTCCTGTTCGGCGCGGAAGCTTTCACCTGGGAACTCCGAGCCTATGTGTCGTTGTGGTTCGGTCTGCTGGTGGTGCTGCTGGCATTCTGGGTCGACGTTCGCGCGCGGCACGGCCGGGACTTTGCGTTCTGGCTTTACCTGTTCGGGGTGCTGGCGTTCTGGGGCGGCCTGTCCTCCATGGAATCCGACAGCGAGTTGAGCAAGTTCCTTTACCTCTGCATCAATCTCGCGATGATCGGCATCGGCGCCGTTCTTTCGCGCCGGGTGTTCGCCGTGTTCGGTGGTCTCGGCGCTGCTGGATACCTGGGATATCTCGCGCACAGCGTGTTCAAGGACAGCCTGATGTTCCCGTTCGTGCTGACCGCCATCGGACTGGGCGTGGTCTGGCTCGGGATCCTATGGCAGCGACATGAAAGCGCGATCTCGGCGCGGCTTCGCGCCCTGTTGCCGACGCAGTTGAGAGAATTGATGGAGACGCGGCACTGATCATCACTCGCCGCGCATGGCAAAGCTTGTCGGTTGTGGACAGCGGGCCGGGAATTTTTCCCGCGATTTTGTGCTGAATTACATCGAACTTAGCCGGCATACGTGCTTCTAAGAGGATTCCTGCATCCGGATGCGCGACAATCCGTGCGTTTTCAGGTTGTTTTAAGGTTCAACAAGACTAAGGAGGATGACTATGAAATTCCTGACCGCGAAACGGCCGCAGATCGCTGGGGTGCTGTTTGGCCTCATCTGTATGGCAGGTGCGCCGCTGCAGGCGGCGGACGGCGGCAAGGGAATGGCTTACGTCAGCAACCAGAACGGCGATGTCACCGTCATCGATCTGGACACGCTGGAAGTGGTTTCCGAGATAGACGTCGAAGCCGAGGGCCCGCGCGGCATCGGCCTGACGGCGGACGGCAAGTGGCTGGTCACGGCAAATGCCGATGACGGCAACCTGTCGGTGATCGACCGCAAGAGCGGGAAAGTTCTTCGGCACATTGCAATCGGCGAGAACCCGGAGTTCGTGCGCATCCGTGGTTACCACGCGTTTGTGTCGTTCGAACCCGAGGCTCTGGGCGGCCCGCCGCCGACACCCGGTTCCGAGGAGGCAAAAGCACTCGAGCGCGAGCGCGAAGAGGAGGGCACCGAACCCGCGAAGATCGCGGTGGTCGACCTCAAGCGCGGCAAGGTGATCCGCGAGATCACCGGCGGCGTGGAAACCGAGGGCATCGAGTTCTCCGCGGACGGCAAGAAAATCATCGTCACCAACGAGGCGGACGAGAATCTCTCGGTGCATGAAATCGCCACCGGCAAGCTGGTGAAGACGATCGACACCAGGAAGTACGGCAACCGCCCGCGCGGCATCAAGATGGCACCGGACGGAAAATCCTACGTGGCTTCGATCGAATACGGAAACAAGCTGGTCGTGCTGGACGAGAATTTCGACGTCACGAGAGTGGTCGACACCGGTGAGGTGCCATATGGCCTCGCATTCGACCGCAAGGGCGAACGTCTCTATGTAGCACTCGCGTACGGCAAGGCGCTGCAAGTGTTCGACGCCAAGACCTACAAGCCGATCAAGAGTGTTCCCACCGGCACGCGGTGCTGGCACTTCACGTTTACGCCGGACGACAGCCAGATTCTCGTGGCCTGCGGGCGCTCTCACAACGTGGTCGTAATCGACGTGAAGACGCTCGAACCGGTCAAGACGATCGAGGACAAGAAGCTGCCGTGGGGTATCGTCGCTTATCCGAAATCGGTTGGTACCCTGGACTGGCCAGAATAATTCTCTGGTAGCGATACCCTTGAAGGGCCTCCACACGGAGGCTCTTCGTTTTTCCTGCCACCGGTTCGTGGCTCGACCGCCGGACAAGGAATAGAATTTCCGCGTTCCTGTACATGGTCACGAGAGGTCACCCAGAATGATGCTGGTTCCGGTAAAACTCGATCGAAGCCCGAACCACGGTATGGGGGTGTTTGCCACCCGGTTCATCCCCAGCGGTACGGAAGTCTGGCGCTTCATGGCCGGCTTCGACCTCGATCTCGACCCGGCGCTGGTGGAAGCGCAGCCGGCTCATATCCGAAAAGTGCTCATGCATTATGGATACATCGATTCGCGGCTGCGGCGTTACATTCTGTGCTGTGACGACGCGCGATTCATGAACCACAGCGACGATCCGAATACCCGCTCGGATTCTTCCACCGATTCCTACGGCGTGGATATTGCGGTGCGTGATATCGCCGAAGGGGAAGAGATCACCACGGACTACGGATTGATGGATGGACAACGACCGGCGTGAACATGTCGCCCCGGCCGCGTGCACGCTGGACCATATCGTGGTCATAGCGCCGACTCTGAGGTCTGGTGTCGAATGGGTGCGGGACGCGCTCGGCGTCGCGCCGCAGCCTGGCGGCGCGCATCGCGAAATGGGTACGCACAACTGTCTGCTCAGGCTGGGCGAATCCGCTTACCTGGAAGTGATCGCGGTCGATGCCGACGCCCCTGCGCCGGACCGGCCGCGCTGGTTCGGCCTCGACCGGCTGGCGCTGGACGATGCGCCGCGGCTGGCTGCATGGGTTGCGCGCACGGCGGATATCCGCGCAGCGCATTCTGTATGCGGCGAACCCCTTGGCGGCATCGAGCGCATGAGCCGCGGCGACCTGAGTTGGCTGATCACGATTCCCGAAGACGGCAGCCTGCCGCAAGCCGGAGCGGCGCCGATGCTGATCGAGTGGGCCACGGGGACTCCGCATCCCGCCACGCGGCTGGACGATTCGCGCCACGAACTGCTGCAGCTGCAGGTGTTCCACGCGCAGCCCGACCGCATCGCCGCCGTGCTTGACTCGATCGGATTCGAAGGCGCCGTGCGGATGCACCCGTCGCCGCCGGACGCGCCGCCCTGTCTGCTGGCACGGATCCGCACGCCGAACGGCATACGTGTTCTGGGCAATGCCTTATCCGGCTGACAGCGCGCCCGGATCCATGATCTCGCCCGCGCCAGTGGCGTCGTAGCCGGGCAGCGCGGCCACGGCCTGGGCAAAGGCCGGCGAACGCAGCATTTCGCACAATGCCGGTATGGCGAATTCCGCGGTTGCTTTCGCCTCGCATGCAAGCAGATAGCGCTCGCGACAGACCGGGATGAAGTCCAGCCGGTATTGCGCGGCCGCGGACTGTACGCCGAACGCCGCGTCGGCCTGTCCCGCAGCCACCAGTGCGGCGACCGCGGCGTGCGTGGTTTCCTCCGTATCGTAGCCGGTGATACCGGCTGCATCGATGTGCTCGGCCGCGAACAGCAGATCGAGCAGTGCGCGCGTACCCGACCCGCGCTGGCGGTTGGCCATGCGCACGCCCTCGCGTGCCAGGTCCGACACCGCAAGGATGCGCTTCGGATTGCCGGCGGCAACGATGAGTCCCTGCGTGCGTGTCGCGAAGCCGATCAGGCGGCAGGCGTCGGCCGGCAGCAGGTCGGCGTACTGCCGGGCAAGCCTGGCGCCGACCGGTCCGAGCGGCACGTGAAATCCGGCCACCGCGCAGTCGCCCCGGCGCAAGGCGGCGAGCGCATCGAAACTGCCGCGAAACTGCACATCCAGGATCAGGCCGAAGCGGCCGGCAAGCTCGCGCAGCGCTGCCACGGCGAAATCGTGGCTCGCGTGCATGACCAGCAGCACCCCGCCCGTACCGCGTACCGCATTCAGCGCGGCTGCGAATTCGGACGCCAGGCTGTCCAGTTCGGGGGCCACGCGTGCGCGTGCGCGCTGACCCGCCCACAACAGGTTCCATCCGAGGGTGGTCAGCCGGGAACCTTTGCCGCGTTCCATCTCGACCAGCGGCGCACCGAGAAATGTCTGCCACCGCTCGATGAGGTTCCAGGCGTGGCGATAGGAAATGCCGGCGCGCGCGGCGGCCCGCGTCAGTTTCGATTCCTCGTGCAAGGCCTCCAGCAGCCGGATCAGCAGGAAATCGAAGTCGCGCTCCTGGCCGTCGATCGTGAAGCGCCACACGGGGCGGATGTGTACACCGATCATCCCGCGATTATCGCAACGATCGCCGGTCCGCGGAGGCTGGCACGAAACCGGTCGAAGATCGAAGCAACCACCGGGAACAGCAGGAAGAATTTCGCTGCCTGGTTCTGACGGGTGTTCCAGGTGTTTTCAGGGCTTTGTTCCTGCTGGAGAGACGTGCCGGACCGTCAGCGTCGCGCGTTCGGGAAGAACAGCTGCTGTCCGCCGATCTCGTAGGCCGCGACCGCCGCCTGACCTTCCGGCGAGACGATCCAGTCGATGAACTTCTGCCCCGCTTCCTTCTTCACGTGTGGGTGGCGGTCCGGGTTGACGAGGATCACGCCGTACTGGTTGAACAGTCTTTGGTCGCCTTCGACCAGCACGACCAGCTCGCCGCGATTGCGGAAGGAAAGCCAGGTGCTGCGGTCGGTGAGCGCGTAGCCGTTCATCGCGCTCGCAGTGTTGAGTGTCGGGCCCATCCCGGAACCGGTCTCGCGATACCACTCGCCCCATGGGCGCCCGATACCGGCCGCCTTCCAGAACCGCAGTTCGGCGGCATGCGTGCCGCTGTTGTCGGCGCGCGAAACGAACGGCGCGCGCGCGCCGGCGATCGCCGCCAGCGCTTTTGCCACGTCGCTGCCGCGCGCCCCGGCCGGATCGGATGCCGGGCCGACTACCACGAAGTCGTTAAACATCACCTCGATGCGTTCGACACCGTAACCCTCAGCCACGAACCTGCGCTCGGCGGCTGCGTCGTGCACGAACACCACGTCGGCATCGCCGCGCCTGCCGACGTCGAGCGCCTGCCCGGTGCCGAGCGCAACCACGCGCGCCTCGACGCCGGTGGCGCGGGTAAATGCCGGCAGGATCGTCCTGAACAGGCCGGACTGCTCGGTGGAAGTGGTCGAGGCAATGGTAATGAACTGCTGCGCGCCGGCGGCCTGGGCGAGCAGGAACAGGATGGTAAAAACGACGCGGTTCATGGCAGTTCTTCCTGCAGGTATGCGTGCGCTTCGGCGGAAGCCGGCGCGCCGAAGAATCGGTCGGCGGGCGTGCATTCGGTTACGCGCCCTTCATGCAGGAACACCACCGTCTCCGCCTGGCGGCGGGCAAATCCCAGATGATGGGTGGTCATCACGATCGCAGTGCCTGCCGCATGAATCTCGTGAACGAGGCGCTCGATCTCGGCGGATGCGGCAGGATCGAGGCTGGCGGTGGGCTCGTCGAGAAACAGCACGCGCGGGCGCAGCGCCCACGCGCGGGCGAGCGCAAGCCGCTGCCGTTCGCCGCCGGACAGCACGCGCGCCTGGCGCTGCGCGACATGTCCGAGGCCGACGCGTTCGATCGCCTCGCGCGCGCGTTGGCGCCGTTCGGCGCGGCCAACCCGGTTCACCGCCAGCGCATAGTCGATGTTGGCGAGCGCGGGGCGGCGCAGCAACACCGCGCGCTGGAACACCATCGCCTGTTGTGCCGGCCGCCGCGTGCTGCCGGCCCAGGTGATGGTGCCCGCGTCCGGCGCGATCAGCCCGTGCAGCACGCGCAGCAGCACGCTCTTGCCGGCGCCGTTGGCGCCGAGCACCACGGTGCGGGCGAGCGCGTCGACGCGCAGGTTCACGTCTTTGAGCGCGTGGTGCGTGCCGAGCGTGACGTGCACGCCGCGCACCTCGAGCGGAAAGATCGATGCTTCAACCATGGCGGCGCACGCTCCACTCGCGGATCGCGTAGGCAAGCACGTTGAGCCCGAGTACGACGGTGATCAGCACCATGCCCAGCCAAAGTGCGAGCGGCAGATCGCCCTTGCTCGTCTCCAGCGCAATTGCGGTGGTCATCACGCGGGTGACGCCATCGATGTTGCCGCCCACGATCATCACCGCGCCGACTTCGCTGGTCGCGCGGCCGAAACCGGCGAGCACGACGGTGAGCAGAGAATAGCGGCAATCGCGCAGCAGAGTCGGAATCGCCCGCGCGCGGGAAACACCGAGTGACGTGAACTGTTCGCGATACTCGCCCCAGGCGTCGTCGACGACCTGGCGGGCGAGCGCGGAGACGATCGGCAGTACCAGTATGGTCTGCGCGATCACGATCGCGGCCGGCGTGAACAGGATGCCAAGCGATCCGAGCGGGCCGGCGCGCGAAAGCAGCAGGTAGACCGCGAGGCCGACGACCACCGAAGGCAAGCCGAGCAGTGCGTTCAGCGCGACGACCGCTGCACGGCGGCCGGGAAATCGTCCGATCGCCACCAGCGCGCCGAGCGGCAGCCCGAGCGCGCACGCCAGCAGCGTCGCCGCGAAACTGACCTGCAGCGACAGCGAGACGATGCGCCACAGGTCCGGCGGAAATTCAGGCATGCCGCATTCTCGCAAGGACGGTCGCCAGTGCCCATATGAAGTGCAGTGCCTATGTCTTTGATCCAGGGGCAAAACACGCCTGGGCGACGATGCCGGGAGAATTCCGCGCAGGTCGCGTTGTCTGCCCAGGGCGGTTTTCGGCAACCGCGATTCGCCTGGCGCCGCTGCCAGGCTGCTGTGGTACGGTTGGCCCATCCGTCATGACATGACCGCCGGCGCGGCGGGTAAATTGAACAAGAATGAACACGATCGTGCGACATCGTTTGCGCCTCGGTACCACGGCGGTGCTGCTCGCGTTGACGGGCATCGCGGACATCCCGGCATGGGCGCAGCAGCCCGCACCCGTAGTCGTTGCGACCGTACGCCAGGCACCCCTGGAACGCATGCTGCGCCTGACCGGAACGGTTACCTCGGAACGCCTGGCCGCGCTTTCGCCGCGTGTCAGCGGCCTGGTGAGCAGGATGCGCGTGGACGCGGGCGACCAGGTGAAAACCGGGGCCGTCCTGCTCGAACTCGACGCCACCATCGCGCAGCTCGCGCTTGCACGCGCGAGCGCCGGCCTCGAGGAAGCGCGCGCGCAGCTCGAGGAAGCACAACGCCTTTACGAAGAAGCGGAGCGTTTGGTCGAGCGCGGGTTCCTGCCGGAAACGCGACTGCATGCCGCCGCAGCTGAACGGCGGGTTGCGGCGGCGACGGTGGAACGGCTGGCGGCCGAACGCAGGCAGCAGGCGGAACTGGTCGCGCGTCACAGGGTGATCGCGCCCTTCGACGGCGTCGTGGGCAGGCGTTTGGCTGACGCCGGCGAGTGGGTCGAAACCGGCACGCCCGTGCTCGAGCTGGTCGACACGCGGCGCTTGCGTGTCGACGTGCAGGTGCCGCAGGAGCGCTTTCATGACGTTTCGGTTGGCAGCGAGGCACGTGTCGAGCTCGATGCGTTGTCCGGCCGCGTCCTCGAGGGCAAGGTTCAGGCGCGCGTGCCGGTCAACGACCCGGGTGCGCGCACCTTTCTCGCACGTATCGTGGTCGGGGACGGCGACCGTCTGATGACGCCGGGCATGTCGGCGCGGGTGGTGCTGACGCTCAAGAGCGGGGAGCCCGCCCTCAGCGTGCCGCGCGATGCCATCCTGCGGCGCCCCGACGGCAGTACCAGTGTTTGGGTTCTGAACGAGGGGGAGACCCTTACGGTGTCCGAACGCCGTGTCGAACTGGTGCCATCGTTGCAGGACGCGATCGAGGTGCGCAGCGGCGTTTCCGCCGGCGAGAAGATCGTGGTGCGTGGAAACGAGACGCTGCGCGACGGGCAGCGTGTACGCATCGTCGGTTCCGGGCCCGCTGAAGGGAGCTGACGCCGATGCTGGAAGGCGCGATCAGACACGGCACGCTGCTCGCCATCGGCGTGCTGATCGTTTGCGTGTTCGGGGTGCTGGCCGTGATGCGCGTGCCGGTGCAGATGATCCCGGACCTCGAAACCCGCGTCATCACGGTGCGCACGTCCTGGCCGGGGGCAACCCCGCAGGACGTGGAAAAGGAGCTCCTGATCGAGCAGGAGGAATACCTCCGCAGCGTCCCTTCCCTGCAGCGCATGGTTTCCACCGCGACCATGGGCGAAGCGCGCATCGAACTCGAGTTTCCGTTCGGAGTCGATGTCAACAATGCGCTGATCCGCGTGAACAATGCGCTCAGCCAGGTTCCAGCTTACCCGGAGAATGTAGACGAGCCGCGCCTGTATACCACGTCGTTCTCCGACAACGCTTTCATCTTCCTGCGGGTCATGCCACTGCCGGGCAATCCGCAGGGCGTGAACATGAACATGATGCGGGATTTCATCGACGACAACGTGCGCGCGCGTTTCGAGCGCGTGCGAGACGTGTCGGAAGTCCGCATCGGCGGCGGCGCCGAACGCCAGGTGCAGATCTTCGTCGATCCGGGCCGGCTGGCCGAGCGCGGCCTCACCCTCACCGGGCTGCGTACGGCGATCCGCGAGCGCAACCTCGACGTCTCCGGGGGCGATCTGGAAAGTGGCAAGCGGCGCTACCTGCTGCGCACGATGGGCCGCTTCGAGAACCTCGCCGACATCCAGAGCATGGTCATCGCGGAACGCGGCGGAACCATCGTGCGGTTGCGCGACGTCGCCAGCGTGCGGCTGCATCACTTCGAAATCCGCCAGCACGCGTTTACCGATGGCGAACCGATCGTCAGCCTCTCGATCCGGCGCAACCGCGGCTCGAACGTCATCGCCATCAAGGAAGCCGTCCTGCCGGTGATCGAGCAGCTGAACCGGGAAGTGCTGGAGCCCGCCGGCATGCGCATGGCGCTCACCACCGACGACGTGCGTTACGTGCAGGCGTCGATCGCCAATGTCTGGACCAATCTCGCGATCGGCGCCTGCCTGGCGACGCTGGTGATGTTCCTGTTCCTGCGTTCGGTATCGGCGACGCTGGTCGGCATCATCGGCGTGCCGATCTGCGCCATCGCCGCGTTCCTCGGCTTGCTGCTCGCCGGGCGCACCATCAACGTGATCTCACTGGCGGGCGTGGCGTTCGCGATCGGCATGACGCTGGACAACAGCATCGTGGTGCTGGAGAGCATCGTGCGCGAGCGTGCCAGAGGGCTCGACCGTTTGCAGGCGGCGATTGCGGGCGTGCGCAGGGTATGGCCCGCGGTGCTCGCGTCCACCCTGACGACCGTGCTGGTGTTCGCTCCTGTGCTGTTCCTGGTCGAGGAAGCAGGGCAGTTGTACTCGGATGTCGCGGTGGCGATTGCGGCGTCGATATTCGTGTCCATGCTGGTCGCGGTGACCGTGGTGCCGGCGGCAAGCGCACGCTTCGCCTTCGGGGGCGCCGCGAAGACGCAGGATGTGCCCGGCAAGCGCCGCATGGTCCGCGCGCTCGGCGCGCTGTTTGCGACGCGTCCGCGACGCACCGCCTGTCTCGTTGGCACGCTGGCAGCAATGACTGCGGCGATGGTGCTGCTGACGCCGCCGGCGGAGTACCTGCCCGAGGGCGAGGAAGCGAAATCCTTCTCCATGATGATTCCGCCGACCGGATACAACCTGACCGAGATGTCAGCGATCGCCGATCGGCTGCATGAGGAGTTCCTGCCGCACCTGGACAGCGACCCAGGCGATTTCGATAACCGCGATGGCGCCATTCCGGCGCTCGAATACTTCATCGTCTGGGTGCGGCCGCAATACCTGCGTGTGATCGCGGAAACCAAGGATCCGAAGCACATCAATGCGCTGATGCGCGCGATCGACGCGCGCTTCGAACAGTATCCGGGCATGCGCTCGTTCTCTACGCGCGGGTCCATCATCTCCAGCAACGACGGCGGCACCCGCAGCGTCAACCTCGATATCGCCGGCCCGGAGCTCGCTGCCATCTATGACGTCGCGCTGGCGGCCTACCTGCGCGCGCGGGAAGTATTCGACGACCCGCAGGTGCGGCCCGATCCGCCAACGCTTACGCTCGGTCAGCCGATGCTCGAACTGCGCCCGCGCTGGGAGCGTGCCGCGGAACTGGGCCTGACGACGCAGGAAGTCGGATACGCGGTCGCCGGAATGACCAACGGCGCATACGTCGACGAATTCTTCCTCGCCGACGACAAGATCGACATCTACCTGTATACGACTACCATGCCCGCCGGGCAGCTCGGCGACATCGAAAGTCTGCCGGTGTATACGCCACAGGGCACAGTCCTGCCGGTCGGCGCGATCGTGGACATGGTGGAAACGGTGGACACGGACACCATCCGCCGTGTGGACGGTCGCCGCACGGTGACACTGAATATCATCCCGCCGCGCTCGGTGGCTCTGGAGACCGGCGTGGAGATCGTGCAGTCCGACCTGATCGAACATCTCAGGGCGAATGGCGCCGTGCCCGCTGAGGTCAGCCTCGACATCTCGGGCGCAAGCGACCGCCTGCAGGCGACGCGTGAAGCGCTGTCCGGAAATTACGCGGTGGCCATCCTGCTGTGCTATCTGCTGCTGGTCGCGGTGTTCACCAACTGGGGCTACCCGCTGCTGATCATGACCGCGGTTCCGCTCGGCATCGCCGGCGGCATCGTCGGTCTTTGGCTGCTGAACGTGGTCGGCGCGTGGCTGCCGGCGATCGGCCTGCAGCCGATCCGGCAGCCGCTGGACATGATCACCATGCTCGGCTTCCTCATCCTGGTCGGCACGGTGGTGAACAACCCGATCCTGCTGGTGGATCGCGCCCTGCACAACCTGCGCAAAGCCGGCATGGATGCCGTGCAAGCGGTGAAGGACGCGGTACAGGTGCGGTTGCGCCCGATCCTGATGTCGAGCATCACCACGATATTCGGGCTGGCGCCGCTGGTGTTCATCCCCGGCGCCGGTACCGAACTTTATCGCGGCGTCGGCGTGATCGTATTGTTCGGTCTGATGTTCGCCACTATCGTCACGCTGGTGTTCCTGCCTTCACTGCTGGTCGAGGTGTTCACGTGGCGTTCGCGCAGGGCGGCGACTGCCGCCGCTGCGCAACCCTGATCGTCGCGCCGGATCAGGAAGGCAGGATCACGCCCTTGCCGGACGTCTGCGCGTCGAACAGTTTGTAGGCTTCTTCCGCCTGTTCCAGCTTCCAGCGATGGGTGAACAGCTTGTCGACCGCGACGCCGCGATCGGCGATGAAGCGCGCGCATTCGCCTTGCCCGACAGTCGAGAAGGTCCATGACCCGATCAGCGTCACCTGACGGCGCAGCAGGTCGTTGCTGACATCCAGTGTGACGCTGTCGCCTTCGCCGACGAAACAGGCTTTGCCCCAGGTGCGCACGCATTTCACCGCTTGGGTGCGCGCTTGCGGCGAGGATGACGCATCCAGGGAGAGATGCGCGCCGAGTCCATGCGTCAGATCCTTGATCGCCTGCACGACATTCTCGGTGGATTCGGGATTGATCAGCACATCAGCGCCGAATTCTTTCGCACGCGCCAGTCGCTCGTCGCTGGTGTCGAGCGCGATCACGCGCGCGCCCATGTCGGCGGCGAGCTGGGTTGCGGACAAACCGACCGGGCCCTGGCCGAAGATTGCGATGCTGTGATCGCCCTGCAGCCCGAGCCGGTGCAACGCACCCCAGGCGGTGCCGGTGCCGCAGGAGATCGCCGCGCCGGTTTCGAAGGACAGCTCATCCGGCAGCGGCACCAGCGTGCGCGCGGGGCATTTCATGTATTTCGCGTGCGCGCCATTGCCGGTGATGCCGTACACCTCGGCCACGCCTTCGACGCACAGCTGCATCCAGCCGGTCGAACAATGCGGGCACACGCCGCAGCCACGATAGTGATGCTGCATCACGCGCATGCCGACCTTCGCCTGTTTCTCCGATACTCCGGGGCCGACCGCCGCCACCACGCCGCAGGGTTCGTGTCCCGCGACGATCGGTCCGCTGACCTTGCCCAGGCCCAGCGACGACGCGCCGCCGGCGGCGCGGTAGAATTTCAGGTCGCTGCCGCACATGCCCGAGGCCTTGATCTCCAGCACCACTTCCCCCGGTCCCGGCGTCGGATCCGGAAAATCCAGGATCTCGAGTTTGCGGTCTCCGCGAAATACGACGCCTTTCATGCTCTCCTCCGTTATTTTCGATTTTCAGTCCAGACTCTACCGTATCCGGTACCGGAACTGGGCGTTCCGCTCGAAGCCGGTTGCCTGGCGCCGAATGGTCGATTCGGCGTGGCAGTTGTGATCGAATACACTTTCACGAACCCGATTGCAAATGTGTGGTCCCTCCGATTTTTGCAGGCGTGACAGGAAATCTGAAACACGCATGTGGTACAGGCTGCCCCGGCCAATCTGATTGAGGAGTTCTGCGCATCGTGAAATCTGCATCGCCCATGCTGGTCATTGTCCTGAGCATAACGCTTTTCGACTTGGCGCACGCCGACGACACCGGCAGCCGGTTGAGCCTCCAGCTCGGCCCGCGCATCTATCACTATGATCCGGATCCGGAGCACAACAACGATACCTGGCTGACGGGCCTGGAACTGGAGTCCGCCGAACGCTGGCTCGCCGGCGCAGTCTCTTTCAGGAACTCCTTTCACCAGCGCAGCAGCTATATCTATTTCGGCAAGCGCTGGTTTCCGGACGTCCTGCCGGAGGACGTCTATGTCAAGCTCACCGGCGGGCTGCTTCTCGGCTACAAAGAGCCCTACGAGAACAAGATTCCGCTCAATCACCGCGACGGTATCGGCTTTGGCGTTCTTCCGGCGGTCGGCTACCAGTTCGAACGCGCCAACGTCCAGCTCGTCCTGCTCGGCACTGCCGGCCTCATGGTGACTCTTGGGGTCGATCTGCTGAAACTCGATTGAGCAACACTGTACCTAGTCGCGCATTTCTCGGAGGAGATCGCCTCAGGGCCGTCACCAATATCAAGATCGAAGGGACTCAAGGATCATGAATCGGACAGAGCGTGCGATGTGTATCATGCTGACGTTGATTCCCCTCGCCGTGGCGTATGCCGACGAGCCCAACAATGACGGCCGGCTCATGTTTCAGTTGGGCCCATACGCCCATCATTTTGGGTACGATCCGGAGCACAACAATTATCCGTGGATGATGGGCCTCGAATGGGAGTCGCGCGATAACTGGCTCGGAGGCGCGGCGTACTTCAGAAACTCGTTCAACCAGCCAAGTCGATACATCTACGTCGGCAAACAATGGTTCCCCGACTTCCTGCCCGGGAACGTCTATCTGAAACTGACTGCCGGCATACTGCTTGGTTACAAGGAACCCTACGAAGATACAATTCCATTCAACCATCGCAAAGGCATCGCCCCCGGAGTGCTGCCGGCGATCGGCTACCAGTTCGAACGCGTCAATATTCAGCTCGTTCCATTCGCCGACGCCGGTCTGCTCCTCACTTTTGGCATCGACCTGCTCAATCTGCGTTGAGCAAGGCTGCTGCCCGCTGATCTGGCAAGGGACGGCGCGGCCTGCGCACATAGATTTGATGCGCGTTCTGACGCGCCAGTCGCGATAAACCCGCGGTAAACCCGCAATGCACTCAGCAGGTTCCACCACAGCAGCGAAAACGAGAGCGCAGCGGCAACGCCTGCAATGCGGGCCAACCCTTCCGGCCAGACTGTAGACGAGAGCAGCAACGCCAGCGCGGCCAGATGAATACGCGACTGAAGTCGTTGCCGCGACCGCTGCAGGATCCGGTGCAGATGGGGAACGCCTGCGGGTGTGCGTGCCTGTTCCTGCATGTGCAGCCAAAGCAGGAACGGCACGACCTTGTACAGCATGCCATTGACCACCGAGGTGGCGAAGCCGAATATCATCAGCACCCCGAGCGCGATGTCGTAGAAGCCGGCCCCTGCAATCGCCGGCTGCACCGTCGCCGCCGCGAAGGCAAGCGCGGCGAGCAGCACGCATAGCATCCCGGTGGTCCAGAGCATGGTTGTCGCATCCGGCTGGCGCCGGCGCCTGCGGTATTGAAGGTGCAGCGTGTACGCGGCGAATGTTGCCGCAGCGAGCGCAACGAAGAGCAGCGCAGTCGACCGAACAATTGAGGGCAGGGATGTCGAGAGCGCGATGGGGGTGGCCACAACGAGCGCGGCGAATAACAGCCGTGCCAGCCAGCGCACGCCTTGTTGCGGGTAGGCGGGCGTGGTCTGGAACATCGGTACCACCTGCATAGCCACTGCCGCCACCAGCAGGCCGATCCAGCCGATCAGGCCCCACTGCAGATGCAGGTCGGTCAGCGCGACAATGCGCAGAGGCCACCCGCGCGCGAGAGCAATCGCCAGAATCGCGCCGAGCGTTATGGTTATCGCGAGGCTGAACAATGCGAGCCGTGCAACCGAGACCATCGCGTGACCGGTCCTGCTGCGCCACAACCCCCAGCCGATCGCGACGATCGCCCAGCCGAACACCGGCACCAGCACGCCTGAGGCGAGCTGCAGTAATACCGGGCTGCCGACCCAGAATCCAGTCGCGAGACAGACCGTCCCCGATATGAGCAGCGGGTGAACCAGGCCGGTGGTGAGTCTTTGCGCGCCGACCGCAGCGCCTGCAACGACGGGGAGCACCTGCAGCAGTGCGCCGATCATCACCATCGCGAGGAAGCCCAACGTCATCAGGTGCGTGATCGCGAGCAACTGCGGTGTCCAGCGCGACTGCAGGGCATCCGGTTCGGCCCAGACCAGCAGCAATGCCGCGGCGATGCCGAACGCCGGCGCAGTGAGCAGAAAGCGCAGTGGAGCCCACAGCGGCGGCGAGCGATCGAATTCCAGCCGCGGCGCCGTCACGGCTCGTGCCAGATCAGTATCTCGAAGATGCCGGATGGGTGAAACCGGGAATCGTAGCGGTAGCCGTTGCGCTCAAGAATGCGGTACAGCGGCCGCGGTTCGCGGTCGATAATCATCAGCAGCCGTTCATCCGGACCCAGATCGCCGAGCGCGGACAGCACCCTCTCGAGCGGTTCCGGGGGCTCCAACCCCCGCACATCCAGCACGACGCGCGCGTCCGGTCCCATTGTGTGTCAACCCGACGCGCTGAGCCTCGTGGCCTCGGCCACGGTTCCTGCGTCCGCTTGAAGTACTTCATCCAGCATCGGATAGAGCACGTTCTCTTCCTTAATGTTGTGCTGCTGCAGGAAGATCACCAGCATTTCTGCCAGATCCAGGAAGCGGTCCCGCTCGCCGTTGTCGGCCGCACGCACCATTTCCGCCATGAGCGCGCGCATCTGGTGGTGCTCCGCCCGCATCACCCGGGTCGGTCCCGAGTCCACTCCGGTGCTGCGCTCGAAGGCGGGGAAAAGCAGTTCTTCCTCGACCGACAGGTGCGTGACCATCGCATCCCGGAACGCGACGAAGTGCTGCGCACATTCCAGAATCTCGCCTTTGCCCGCGGCATTCTCCGCGAGAGAGAACTGCTCGTCGCATTGGCGATGCACGCGGCCCAGCAATTCGCTGATTTTTTCCATTTGCATGACCTTTCTGCCATTGCAGAGCATCTTGACCGCTGTCTGGCCCTCCTGGCCTTGATTCGGGTCAATTTCGTGGAAAGGCATCGCGGCCCGATGTGGCGTATGCCAGCGCCGCCAGCAGCATGAGCACGGCGATACCGAGCAGATCGTGTGCAAGCACCATGGCAAACGGGAAATCCGGGCGGATGCCGAACGTGGCAACGGCTGCCTGCGCAAGTGCGACAGCCGATGTAAAGAGCGCCAGTATGCGCAGTGATCGGGCGGTATGCGAAAGCTGCAGTACCACGCCGCCTGCCGCCACCAGCAGCAAGACCGGGGAGAGGCGCTGCGCAAGGCCGAGCGCCTGCCGTGCCGCGTCCGCCGCGGCAGGCTCCAACTGTGCCTCCAGCGCGATAAGCGGATTGAACGCCACCAAGTCGGGTCCGCGCCACACCGCACCACATTCTGCAAGCGTCGGGCAGGCGAGCACGACATGATGCGCGTACGCCACGACATTCAGCGCGAAGTACGCTAAGCCGAGCGACAGCGCGACTGCGGCCGAACCTGCGGTTCTGCGATCCGGGTGCTCAGGCTGCCGAGAGCGGGCACGCAGGTACAGCCACCAGAGAAGCAGCAGCAGGACCGTCCCCGCCGCGACGTTGCCGAGGATCACCGACGGCGACCCGAATGATTTCGCCATCCGGCCGAGGACGGCAAGGAAAATGGTGAGCACGATCACTGCAGTTGCAATGGTCAGGTCGCCCCGTCGCCGCGGTTTCTGCACCCAGGCCAGTCCGACCGCGAGAATCGCCACTGCTCCCATTCCCGAAGCGGCCAGCCGGTGCAGCGGCCGTGCAATACGATGCAACGGCCGCAGTTCCTCCTGTGCCTGCACCCCGTAACATTCGGGCCAGTCTTCGCAACCGAACCCGCTCGCGACCAGCCGCATGTAGCCGCTGGTGGTCAGCACCAGAAACATGAGCGCAACGCCGCCGAGCGCCGTCCACCGGAGGAGCGCGCGTTCGTTCCCGTTGTGCGCAACCAGGCGTGCTGCCCCGCTCACCCGCGCCTCATCGCGTCGAGAGACGGGAAAGCCGCGTGCTCCGATTTGCCGGCCACACGATCAGACGATCTGCACAGCATGCTCGCCGATCTGACCACGCAGGGCGGGCTCTGTCGCCCGGACCGAAGCGGCTGCCGCGCGCAACTCGTGCATTGCCCAGATGACTGCGCTCAGCAGCAGCACTGCACCGCCTTGGTGTGCTACAGCCAGCGGAACCGGAACCACCAGCAGCAGCGTCGCGACGCCGAGTGCGATCTGTATTGCAAGCGCAGCCGCCAATGCATGCACCGCAATGCGTGCGCCGCGCGGCATGCCGACGCGCTGTGCGGTCAGCCAGAATCCCGCCACTAACGCCATCAGCAGCCAGGCAATCATGCGATGGGTGAATTGCACCGTCGTCATGTTGTTGAAGAAGTTCAGCCACGACGGATCGAGCATTAGCATCCCGGGTGGCAGGAAATGCCCGTTCATCAGCGGAAACGTGTTGTAGGCATAGCCGGCGCGGATGCCCGCGACCAGCGCCCCGCTCAGCGCCATGACGAAGATCAGCACGGCGAGGCTACCCGCATAACCCGAGAGTCTGAGCAGTGCGCCGCTGCCGGCGGCGCGTGCGGGCCGCAGCAAATCAAGCGCGACCCACAACATCCAGCCATAGATCACAAGTGCGAGCCCGAAATGCGCAGTCAGACGCAGATGACTGACGCGCGGATTGTCCACCAGACCGCTCTTGACCATGTACCAACCCATCGCACCCTGCAAGGCGCCCAGCACGAAGATGCCGCCGAGCTGCCAGCGCAGCGCGCCGCGAATCTCGCCGCGTACGAGAAACCATACGAAGGGAACAAGGAAAGCCAGGCCGATCGCACGCCCGAGCAGCCGGTGGAAGTATTCCCACCAGAAAATGCCCTTGAACTCCGCCAGCGACATGCCCTTGTTCACCTGAAGATACTCGGGCGTCTGCCGGTACTTCTCGAAGAGAACATCCCAGTCGTTCTGGCTGAGCGGCGGAATGGTTCCAACGATCGGTTGCCATTCCACGATCGAAAGGCCGGATTGCGTAAGGCGAGTCGCACCGCCTACCACCACCATCGCGAATACCAGCAGGCAGCAGGCGAACAGCCAAATCATGACATTGCGCTGTGCGGCATCGGCAACATTCTCGCGCATGGATCGGTTCTCTCCGAAGTCTGAAGTTCGGATGGAATTCTAGACGTCAGAAATACGCCTTGCGCAGCCAGGCCGGTTTTTCTTGATGCGAATCAATTTCTTTCACCTGACGCGCGCGTAGCTTCGGCAACGTAGGAAACCGAACCGCAGGCAACCTGCCGCGGCACTTTACGCCGGAGATCGAAACAATGGCAAACGCTGACGATACTTCCAATGCCGGTGAGGGAACGGAAAACACAGGTGAAAAGCTGCCTGTGATGCAGCAGTTGCTCGACAACCCGTTTCTCCTGTTGTTCATCGGTGTGACCATGCCGACGGTCTTTTACATCATCTGGGGTGTGATGGAGATCGTCACCATTCCGATCGCCCAATAGCGACGGACGCGCAAGCGGAGCGAAATAAAAGAGAGGCGAACAATGAGTGCAATACTGCCGCCGAGTACCAAGGCCTGGTGGAAGCAGCCGCTGGATCGCGTGGAAGGCACCTGGATAGCGATTGCCTTCATTTGGTGCCTGATCATGTTTTTCATGATGCCGTACTGGCATGTTTTCGGAAAACAGAATCTTTCCAACGAGGCCTACCGGGTCACGCCGGAGTACTTCAGCCAGAAGACGCAGGAAATGGTCGATCAGTACACAGTCCGCACCGAGACTGATCTCCAGACACCGGTGGTACGGCCGCCCGCGGGATCCGACGTTTATCTCATTGCCCGCCTCTGGTCCTGGTGGCCGATCCTTGAACTGGAGAAGGGGCAGAGCTATCGCCTGCATCTTTCTTCCATGGACTATGTCCACTCGTTCTCCCTGCAGCCGGAGAACATGAACATCCAGGTGTTTCCCGGCTACATGGGCGTCTACACGATCACGCCAACGCGGGCAGGTACCTATTCGATCGTGTGCAACGAGTTCTGCGGCATCGGGCACCACACGATGGTGTCGAATCTTTACGTGGTCGAGAGATAAGGGAGACCGGGCAATGAACAACGCTGCAAGTTACCGCATCTGTCCGGATACCGGATTGCAGTTTCACAAGTCCGCGGAACTGCTGATGAAGGCGAACGCCGTCGCAGGGGTGCTTGCGCTGCTTGTCGGTGGCATTCTTGCGCTGCTGGTAACGCTGACGCGCTGGCCCGCGGTGCGGCTGCTGCCCGCAGACCAGTTCTACCTGGTTCTGACTGCGCACGGCATCGACATGCTGATCTTCTGGATCATCTTCTTCGAGATGGCGGTCCTGTACTTCTGCTCGTCGACCCTGCTGCGCAGCCGGCTTGCCACCCCGCGCATCGCCTGGGCGGGATTCTCGCTGATGGTGATCGGCGCGATCGTCACCAACGTCGCGATCTTCCAGGGGGGATCGAGCGTGATGATGACCTCGTATGTACCGATGCCGGCAGCGCCGCATTTCTATCTCGGGCTGATCCTGTTTGCGGTCGGTGCGCTGATTGGATGCTTCGTGTTCCTCGGCACGCTGGTGGTCGCCCGCGCGGAACGCACGTACGAGGGCTCGGTACCGCTGGTGACCTTTGGCGCGCTCACCGCCGCGATCATCGCGATATTCACGATTGCGTCCGGCGCGATCATTTTGATCCCGACTTTTCTGTGGTCGGTTGGTTACATCAACCAGATTGATCCCCTGATGTACAAGACCGTGTGGTGGGCGTTCGGCCACTCTTCGCAGCAGATCAACGTTTCTGCGCACGTGGCGGTGTGGTACGCGATCGCGGCGATCGTATTCGGCGCCAAGCCCATGTCCGAGAAGGTGAGCCGCGGGGCGTTCCTGCTGTACATCCTTTTCCTGCAGCTGGCGAGCGCGCACCATCTGCTGGCCGATCCGGGCATCAGTTCCGAATGGAAGATATTCAATACCAGCTACGCCATGTATCTCGCGGTATTGGCGAGCATGGTGCACGGGCTGACCGTGCCGGGATCGATCGAAGTCGCCCAGCGGGAGAAAGGCCTGAACCGCGGTCTGTTCGAGTGGATCCGTAAAGCACCATGGGGAAATCCGGTGTTCTCGGGGATGTTCATTTCACTCATCGGTTTCGGTTTTCTCGGCGGCATCTCCGGCGTGATGATGGGCACAGAGCAGCTCAACATCATCATCCACAACACCATCTACGTGCCGGGGCATTTCCACGCGACCGTGGTGGTGGGCACCACGCTCGCCTTCATGGCGTTGACCTACTTTCTTATTCCGACGCTGTTCCGGCGGGAGATGATCATGCCCGGGCTGGCGAAGTGGCAGCCCTACCTGTTCGGAATCGGGATGTCGCTGTTCTCGCTGTTCATGATGGGCGCGGGCACGCTCGGCGTCTCGCGCCGGCACTGGGACATGGCGTTCAGCGGCGCGCAAATGCCGTACGAGTATCCCGGCACCGCCTACCTGATGATGGGGTTGATGGCGCTGGCGGGTATCGCCGCCACCGTCGGTGGCGTGATCTACCTGCTGGTGACTGTCGGCTCGCTGCTCTGGGGCCGGAGGCTGGACGCGAAGGACACCTATACCGCGAAACTCGTGCCGCATCGACTGCCGCCGGTCGCAGCCGCGATCGAGGGCCATGGCGGCCTCGGCATCAAGGGGTTCGCCGCACCGGGTACGTTCGTATTCGCGATGGTGTTCCTTGCGGCGTTCGTCCTGTACTACTTCGTGAACTGGAAGTACCTGTCGGAAATCTGGTACATCGGGTGAACACATGCGCAGCCCAAACTGCGTGACTGAGATGCAGCGCCAGGAGGTGCGCGGCCCGCGGACAAAGCTCGCCGAGGATGTGCGCGCCGTCACGGGTCTGTTCAAGATGCGCATCGGCGTCGTCATCACCTGGACTGCGCTGGCCGCGGCCGCGACGACGCCGGGACAAGGACTCCCGGCATGGAAGTTCGCCGTACTCGCGTTCTCGGTGTTCATCGCCTCGGCTGCCGCGGGCGCACTCAACCAGTATCTCGAGCGCGACATAGACGCGCGGATGTCACGCACCCGCAACCGTCCGTTCGTCACCGGCGCCGCGGCCCACGACGGGCGCTGGGTCTGGCTGATCATGGCGCTGACGGCCGGCGCGGTGCTGGCGGCCGCGTACTCCATCAACATGCTGACTGCGCTGTACGTGTTTCTGGGAGCGTTCTTCTACGCCGTGGTGTACACGGCGTGGCTGAAACGGCGCACCTGGATGAACATCGTGATCGGCGGACTGGCCGGCAGCTTCGCCGTGCTCGCCGGCGCAGCTGCAGTAGCGCCAGGGCTGCCGATGCAGGCGCTGATCCTGGCGATCGTGCTGTTCCTGTGGACGCCGTCGCACTTCTGGAGTCTGGCAATCGCCTACCGGGAAGATTATCTGGCGGCAAAGGTGCCGATGCTGCCGGTGGTGATCGGCAACGCCCGCACCGCGCGCGTCATCCTCGCGAACACGGTGGTCCTTGTGGCGGTGTCCCTGCTGCCGGTGTTCTACGGCAGTGGCTGGATCTACCTTGCCGGCGCCGCGGCCGGCGGCGCCTGGTTCATCCTGCGCAATATCGACCTGGTACGCCGGCCGGACGACAGGCGCACGGCAATGAGAAGTTTCTTCGCGTCGCTGGTGCAGCTCTCGCTGCTGCTCGCCGCGGCGATGATCGACGCGGCCCTGCTTTGAAGGTGCACGTTTCGGCCGCGGAAAATGCAGATTGAGGCGGGAGCAGGGTTTTCCCGCTCTCTGCGGTGCGAGTGTGGAACGAAATGACTCGAATACGTTTCCGGTGCCTGCGATGGTTCGCTGCGACCGTGGCAGCCGTCTCGTCGCTCGGCCTCATGGCAGCGACCAGCGTGCAGCCGGATGAAACGGCCGCGCTCGAGTTCAGCCAGGGCGTCCTCGGCAAGAGGGTGCCCGACTACGCGTTTGCGACGCATGCCGGAGAATCGCGTCGTCTGCGCGACTACCGCGGCAAACCGCTGCTGGTGACATTCGTCTATACAGCGTGTTTCCAGGCCTGCCCGGTCGGAGTGAAATTCCTCGACCAGGCCGTGGCCCAGGCGCACAAGGTGATCGGCGCAGACCGGTTTTCCGTCGCGGTCATCGGCTTCAATCAGCCTTTCGATACGCCTGAGGCAATGCGCGCGTTCGCCGTGCGTCACGGCCTGGTTGATTCCGGGTGGGATTTCGTGAGCCCCGATGCCGGATCGGTGCAGGCGTTGACGGATGATTTCGGTTTCAGCTGGTACGCGACGCCGAAAGGGTTCGATCACATCGCGCAGGTTACGCTGCTCGATGCAGAAGGGCGCGTGTATCGGCAGATCTACGGCGAGACCTTCGAGGCGCGTGAGCTGATCGAACCCATGAGGCAGCTCATCGCCGGGACGCCCGCCCCTGCGGGAGACTGGCGTGCATTCGTCGACAAGGTGCGCCTGTTGTGCACCGTGTACGATCGCTCCAGCGGTCGCTACCGGCTCGATTATTCTCTGTTCCTGGGTATCGCGATCGGCCTGGGCATTCTCGGTGCCGTGGTCGCCAGCCTGGTGCACGAGTGGCGGCGCAACCGGCGTCCGGCGGTCTGACGCGAATCACGCTGCGCAGAAAATATCCGCGTTGCGCGCGCGGCAATGCTTCGCGACTGAGCTTCACCCCGATTCCGGATCATAGGGTGCTTGATGCGCATCAATGCACCTCCCGCGCCCCATGGAGGAGCATGCTTGGGTGAGCGTGCCGGTTTTCCCCGGTGCGCAGGACATCGGGGCGAGGATGACGGCGGCAACCATCGGGACCTGGCTTATCGTGCGGAGCGCGCGGTGATCGCGCCTCTGCAGCGCGGCGGGCAATGGCTGTTCATGCGCGTCGAGGGCGGATTCAATCTGTTCTTCGGGCAGGCGCTCAACCCGCTCTACCACCTGGGCGCAATCACCTTCCTGCTTTTCTGGATTGCGCTTGCGAGCGGTATCTATCTATACGTGTTCTTCGACACCAGCGTAACGGGGGCGTATGACTCGGTGGCGCGCCTGACGCACGGTCAGTGGTATCTGGGCGGCGTCATGCGCAGCCTGCATCGCTATGCATCCGACGGCATGGTCATCACCATGCTGTTGCACATGGTGCGGTATTTCGTTTTCGATCGTTACCGGAACTTCCGCTGGTTCTCCTGGGTGACCGGGGTGATTCTGCTTTGGCTGGTATACGCTTCCGGCATCAACGGCTACATGCTGCCGTGGGACCGTCTCGCCCAGTTCGTGGCGACCGCAACTGCGGAGTGGATCGACTGGTTCCCCATGTTCGCGGGCGCGCTTGCTCGCAACTTCAGCTTCGAGGGATCGGTGAACGACCGGCTCTTCTCTCTGCTGGCATTCCTGCACATCGGTATCCCGCTCGGCCTGTTGATCGCAATGTGGGTGCACACCCAGCGCGTGCCCGGCGCCAGGAGCAGTCCGCCGCCGGCGATCGCGGCGATGACCGGCGTCGCGCTGCTGGTGCTCGCGGCGGTGAAGCCGGCGGTCAGCCAGGGGCGCGCGGATCTCTCCACCGCAGTCGCGGCGGTCGGGCTCGACTGGTTCTACCTCCCACTCTATCCGTTGATCTACGCATGGTCGCCGCGCGATGTCTGGGCGCTGGCGCTGGGCGCAACCTTGCTGCTGTTCGCGATCCCCTGGCTTGGACGCCGGCGGCGCGAGCGGCTGGCGGAGTTCAAGGCGACTTTCCGTCCGGGCAATCTTTCTGCCCCGGTGCGTGCCGGAGAGACGCTGCTGGAAGCCGGACTGCGCCAGGGCATACCGCTGCCTTACGACTGCCGCAACGGCGGCTGCGGCGTGTGCAAGGCGGATCTGCTGCAGGGCGCCGTGGACTACGGCGTGTACCAGAAGACGGCGCTATCCGACGAGGAGAAGGAAGATGGCAGTCTGCTGCTGTGTTGCGCTACCCCGCTATCGGATGTGGACATCGAACTGGAGACATCGCGCGAGCACACCGCCACGGTGGTGGACATGCAGCAGCTTGCGCCGGATGTCATGCTGCTCAGGCTAAGGCCCAACAGGCCGGTTTCGTACGTGGCAGGTCAGTACATCAACATCGTGCTGGAGAACGGCGATACCCGCAGCTTTTCCTTTGCGACCGCGCCTGGCGCGGGTGAACTGATCGAACTGCATGTGCGCCTGATTCCGGGCGGCAGGTTTACCACGCATGTCTTCACGCGCATGTGCGAAGGCGACCGGCTGCGTTTCCGCGGGCCGTTTGGCGCTTTCACGTTGCAGGAGGACAGTCCGAGACCGATTATCTTTGTGGCGGGCGCTACCGGATTTGCGCCGGTGAAGAGCATGCTCGAGTACGCGTTCGAGCATGGCATCCGCCGCCCCATGGTGCTGTACTGGGGTGTGCGCTCGCGTAAAGACCTGTACATGGCGGAAATGCCGGAGTGCTGGGCGCGCGAGCACCAGAATTTCAGCTTTGTGCCGGTGCTGTCCGAACCGCAGCCGGAAGATGAGTGGACCGGAAGGACCGGCATGGTGCACGAAGCAATACTCGAGGACTTCCCTACGTTGCAGGGCTACGAGCTGTACGCCTGCGGGTCGATGCAGATGGTGGAGTCCGCGCATCCGGAGTTCATCGCGCAGGGGCTGTCCGAGGATGCCTGTTTCTCCGATGCCTTCACCCACGCAGCGCAGGGATCACCGGCATGAACACGCGAGCCGCATCCAGCGTGACCGTGCGCTACATTGGCCAGGCGCTGCTGTATGGACTGTTTGTCACGGCCATCGGCTATTTTTCGACTTCGCCGGAGTACACGCATCTTCGGCCGCGAGAGGCGCTGATGAAGGTCTCCTTCACGCATGCCGCACAGCGGGTCGGAGATTGCCGCATGCGCACCGATGAGGAACTCGCTCGCATGCCGCCGAACATGCGCATCCGTGAAGACTGCCCGCGCGAGCGCGCGCCGGTGACGATCGAGGTCGCTCTGGACGGACAGATGCACTTCCGCGAAGTGCTTAACCCGACCGGTTTGGCGCGCGACGGCGCGGCCTCCATGTACCGTCGCATCGTCGTCCCTGCCGGCGAGCACCATGTTGCGGCACGCCTGTCCGACCGGCGCGATGGCGCGTTCAATCATGCGAAAGAGCAGACCATTCTGCTTGCTCCGGCCGATATCCTGGTGATTGAGTTCCATGCAACCGCCGGCGGTTTCGATTTCCTTTATCCGCTCAGGGAGGCGCAGCTTGATCGAGATTAAGTTTCCAGCTGTGTACCCCCTGTAGGATGGTTTCAATGTCGGGTGGTGAACTCAATCATGCTCTCGGGCATCCGGGTCTCTTTGCTGCACGGCTGGCGCGCGCTCGAGACGACGTTCGATCGAGCGTTTGGCGCACGCGACAATCCGCTGCGCCACCTGGGCGCTCTGGGTTTCTACTTCTTCTGGGTAGCGGCGGCGAGCGGGATCTACCTGTATGTGTTTTTCGATACCAGCGTCGCCGGTGCGTACCGCAGTGTGGAGGCGCTGAGGCACCAGCCGTGGCTGATCGGCAGCGTCGCGCGCAGCCTGCATCGCTATGCTTCCGACGGCTTCGTGGCGGTGATGTTTCTCCATCTCGTGAAGGAAACGCTGGCCGCCCACTACCGCGGATTCCGTCTGTTCTCGTGGCTTACCGGTGTGCCGCTGATCTGGCTGGTATACGTGTCCGGAATCGGTGGCTACTGGCTGGTATGGGACCGCGTTGCGCAGTTTTCCGCTGCCGCGACGATGGAATGGCTCGACTGGCTGCCGCTTTTCGGCGAACCGCTTGCGAGAAATTTTCTGCATGCCGGCAGCGTGAGCGACCGCTTTTTCTCGTTGCTTGTGTTCGTGCACATTGGCGTGCCGCTGCTGCTGCTGCTCGGCATGTGGGTGCATATCCAGCGCGTGAGCCTGGCCGACACCGCGCCGCCGCGCCGGTTGGGCTGGGGCGTGGCTGTCGCGCTGCTCGCGCTTTCACTGCTGAAACCGGCGCTCAGCGCGCCGCCCGCCCATCTCGATACCGAACCGGCGCGCGTCGCGCTCGACTGGTTCTATCTGTTCGTGCATCCGCTGGCCTACCGGACATCCGCCGGGTTCGCCTGGGCGCTGGTGTTCGGTGCGACCCTGTTGCTCGCCGCCGCGCCGTTGTTGTCACGCGCGCGGCCCGAACCAGTGGCGAAAGTCGATCCGGAAAACTGCAACGGCTGCGGCCGCTGCGTGGCCGATTGTCCGTACGCCGCGGTACAGCTGGTGCCGCATTCGTTGAAAGGGAAGTACCGTATGCAGGCGCAGGTCGACCCGGACCTGTGCGCAGCCTGCGGCATCTGCGCCGGCGCCTGTCCGTCCTCGACACCGTTTCGCCGGATGGAGACGCTGGTGAGCGGTATCGACATGCCTTTGCTGCCGATCGGCGTGTTACGGGGACGGCTCGATTCTGCGCTTTCCCGGCTCGTCAGCAGACCGCGCGTGGTGATTTTCGGCTGCGAATGCGCGGCGGACGTAAACACGCTTGCGGCGCCGGGCGTTGCAAGTTTCAGCCTGCCGTGTATCGGCAACCTGCCGCCTTCGTTTGTCGAGTACGCGCTGCGCAACGGCGCGGACCGCGTGCTGGTGACTGGCTGCCGCGAGGGCGACTGCGCGTACCGGTTCGGCAATCGGTGGATCGAGCAGCGATTCTCAGGGGAGCGCGAACCTCATTTGCGCCGGCATGTGGCGCGCGAGCGCGTGCGCATCGCCTGGGCGAACGCCGGCGACGAGGAACGGCTGCGTGCTCAACTGACGGAATTCTGCGAGCCCCGGGCGCGGCGTTTGTCGTGAGAGGGGGAGTCAATCCATGAGATCAGGCGGTCAGGTTAACGGCACCGCAGGAACTTTCGGCCACCGTCTCGTGCTGCCGGCCCTGCCGCAGGTGCTCTATACGCTTGATGTGCCGCGGGATGCGCGCGCACGGCTGGCGCTGAACTGGATCGTTCTCGGTCTGGTAGCGTTGATCGGAGCAGGCGTGTTTTCGGCCCTGCTGGTGGCATCGCGCACCCCCTTCGTGCAGAGCGTGTTTCCGCTGGTGGACTTCTTCCGGGTTGCGCTGGTGGTGCATGTGGACCTTTCCGTGCTGGTCTGGTTTCTGGCGTTTGCCGGCGCGCTTTGGAGTCTGAACAGTACCCGGCGCTGGATGCCGCTGGGCTGGACTGCGCTTGCCGCCTGCGCCCTTGCCACACTGATGATGGTGATCGCACCGTTTGTCGGTCAGCCGGTGCCCATCATGAGCAACTACATCCCGGTGCTCGACAGCCCGCTGTTTCGATGGTCACTGGTGGTGTTCGCCGCAGGGGTGGCGGCGGTTCTGCTGCGCGGCATGGGCGCGGTCCCCAAGGTGGGTGCGCAACTGGACGGAGCCGGCGTGCTGCGTTTCGGGCTGAACGCCGCGGCGATTTCAGCGGCGGTTGCGCTGGGCGCGTTCATCTGGTCCTGGCTCGCAGTGCCGCCGGCGCTCGACGGCAAGGCCTACTACGAATTGCTGTTCTGGGGCGGCGGCCACGTGCTGCAGTTCACCTGGACGCTGCTCATGTTCGCCGCATGGCTGTGGCTCGCCGGCGAAGGCGGTTGCCCGATTCCGCTCACGCCCCGCGTGACACTGCTGCTGTTCGCCATCACGCTCGCAATCGTGTTTCTGACTCCGGTGATCTATCTTGCGCACGACGTTACTTCAGTCGAGCATCACAAGCTGTTCACCTGGCAGATGCGCTTCGGCGGCGGGCTGACAATCCTGCCGATGGCGCTCGCGGTGGTGATTGCGCTGGCGCGCGCCGCGCCGGCCCGTGCCGAGGAGAAACCGCTGCGTGCGGCGCTGATCATGTCGCTCGCTCTGTTCGCCTTTGGAGGCCTGATCGGTGTGGGCATCGACGGCTCGAATGTGAAAGTCCCGGCGCATTATCACGGCAGCATCGTCGGCGTAACACTCGCGTTCATGGGCGTGGTCTATCTCCTGCTGCCGCGCCTGGGGTTTGCGTCCCCGCCTTCGCGCGCTGCCGCACTGCAATGCTGGCTCTACGGTGCGGGGCAGATGCTGCATATCACCGGGCTGGTGTGGTCCGGCGGCTACGGCGTGCAGCGCAAGGTCGCAGGAGCGGAGCAAGGCCTGGATGCGATCGAGAAGATTGCGGGCATGGCACTGATGGGTTTCGGCGGCCTCGTCGCCGTGATCGGAGGACTGATGTTCCTGGTGATCGTGCTGCGCGTGCTGGCGCGCGGACGTACGGGTGCGCCACGGTAGCGGGCGCGGGTGCGGTGGCGTGACATGACGACGAACCCGGATCTCCCTCTGGTGTATTCCTGCTCTGGATACTCGAGCGCGGCGCAGATGGCGAACTACCTCGCGCTCCGGCTGGATCGTATCGGTGCGGCGGAAATGTCGTGCATCGCGGGCGTGGGCGGCGCCGTGCCGCATCTGGTCCGGATCGCACGATCCGGACGACCGATCGTGGCGATCGACGGTTGCCAGCTGGTGTGCACGGCGAGCTGCCTCGGTCGGCAAGGCCTGCAGCCGGTACTGCACCGCGTCCTGTCCGACCACGGTGTGCGCAAGCGCTATCACACCGAATTCGACGAGCGGGAAGCGCAGCGCCTGCTGTCGGAACTGCTGCCGGCGGTCGAACACGCGCGCCGCGGCGCACGGGAATTGCCGGCGCTCCCCGGCGGCGCGGGCGCAGACGGCGGCGCACCGGGCGGGCATCGGTGAGCGGGCGCGCGCCCATCGAACTGGTCTGCCCCGCCGGCAGCCTGGCCGCGCTCAAGGCCGCGGTCGACGCCGGTGCCGACTGCGTGTATCTCGGTTTTCGCGACGACACGAACGCGCGCAACTTCAAGGGTCTGAACCTGGACGCGGCGGATCTTGCGGACGGATTGCGCTACGCGCACGCGCGCGGCCGGCGCGTGTTCGTGGCGATCAACACCTATGCGCAGGCGGGCGCCTTCGAGCGCTGGTGCCAGGCAGTCGACCGGGCGGCGCAGCTCGGTGCCGATGCGGTGATTCTGGCCGACCCTGCGCTGCTGCAGTACGCCGCTTCGGCACAACCGGATCTGCGCCGGCACCTGTCGGTGCAGGGTTCGGCCACCACGTACGAGGCGATCAACTTCTACCGCAGACAGTTCGGCGTGTGCCGCGCTGTGCTGCCACGTGTGCTGGCGCTGCCGCAGATCGAGAAGCTGATGCAGCATGCCGAAACGGAGATCGAGGTGTTCGGCTTCGGCAGCCTGTGCGTGATGGTGGAAGGCCGCTGCGCGCTGTCGTCCTACGTCACCGGGCAGTCGCCGAATACGGCAGGCGCGTGTTCCCCGGCTGGCGCGGTACGCTGGCAGCAGACGCCGCGGGGCCTGGAATCGCGGCTCTCGGATGTGCTGATCAACTGCTATGCCGACGGCGAAAAGGCCGCGTATCCGACGCTGTGCAAGGGGCGCTATCGCGTCGACGACGACGTCTACTACGCGATCGAGGAGCCGGCCAGCCTGAACACGCTCGCGCTGCTGCCGGAATTGCTGCGCATCGGCGTCTCGGCGATCAAGATCGAAGGCCGCCAGCGCAGCGTGGCCTATGTGGCGGAAGTCACGCGTACCTGGCGCGCGGCGATCGACGTTTGTGCCGCCGATCCCGCACGTTTCGCGCCGCGCGGCGCCTGGATGTCGCAGCTCGACCGGCTGGCCGAGGGCCAGCAGCACACGCTCGGTGCGTACCACCGGCCATGGCGGTGACGCGGTGAAACTCGCGCTCGGACCGCTGCTGTACTACTGGCCCCGCGACGCGGTGTTCGCTTTCTACGAGCGTGTCTCCCGGGCGCCGGTGGACATCGTCTATCTCGGTGAAGTCGTCTGCTCGCGTCGGCGCGAGCTGCGCATGCAGGACTTGATGGAGATTGCGGACGGACTGGCGCGTGCCGGCAAACAGGTGGTGCTTTCCACGCTGGCCCTGCCCGAGACCGACGCCGACCTGCGCCAGGTAAAGAAGGTGTGCGACAACAGCCGCCACGTGGTCGAGGCGAACGACATGGCGGCGGTCCACATGCTTTCACGCGCCGGGACCGCATTCGTCTCGGGACCGCACGTCAACGTCTACAACGGGCCCACCCTCAGGCTGCTGAGCGGACTCGGAGCCGAGCGCTGGGTCATGCCGCTGGAGCTGGCGTCGGACGCGCTCGCGGCGATCCTGCGCGACCGGCCGGAAGGCATGGAAACCGAGGTGTTCGTGCTCGGACGCATGCCGCTTGCGTTCTCGGCGCGATGCTTCACCGCACGCCATTACGATCGCGCCAAGGACGACTGCGGTTTCATGTGCCGGGATCACCCGGACGGTCTCGCTTTGCAGACACGCGAGCGTTCGCCCTTCCTCGTATTGAACGGCATCCAGACCCAGTCGTGGCGCGTGTACAACCTCGCGCGCGAACTACCGGCGCTCGCCGCAGCCGGTGTGGACGTGGTGCGCATCAGCCCGCAGTCAGTCGATACCATCGAGTTGCTGGAATGCGTGCGTGCGATGCTCGACCGGAATCCGGTGCCGGAGGGGCAGCTCGCGCATCTGGACGCATTGCTGCCGGCGGAAAGCTGTAACGGTTACTGGCACGGGCTGCCCGGCATGACGCGTGCGCCGGCAGAACCGGCATGAGTTTCTTCCCGCTGCCGTTTCCATCGTCTCTCGTCGACGCACGGGCGATGATCTCTTCGCTTGCCGGCCTGCCGGGTTCGCTGGCGCTCGTGACTGCATTGAACGTCGCCTTCGAGAGATTTCCGGAGGGACTCGATTCTCTGGAGGGTAAGCGCGTGTGCATGCATACGACCGATCTGGGATTGCGCGCCTATCTCACACTCCGCGGCCAGGCGTTCGTGGTCTGCCACCCGGTATCGGATCCGGATGTCCTGATCCGGGCAAGTGCGGCGGACTTTTTTCGACTCGCGAGCCGAAAAGCGGACGCCGACACGCTGTTCTTCGCGCGTCGCCTGCTGATCGAAGGCGACACCGAGGCAGGACTCCTGCTGAAGAATGCGCTGGATGCGCTTGACCTGGCCCGGCTGCTGCACAATCCGCCTGCTCTGCATCGGCTTCTGGCGGTGCTCCGCGCAAGCTTCCGCGGTCCGGCTGTCAAACCCTGGAGCTAAGAGGTTCCGATCAGAGAAAAGGTCAGCAGCGCGGCGCCGAGAATGATCGCAAAGAAGACGATGTCACGATGCTTCAAACGCGCGCCGCGTTTGCGTTCGATCCGGTCGAGCAGCCAGTCGGAAAAGAAATACAGACCGATGCCGATCAGAGTGAAGTAGACGAGCTCCATCGATTAGTCCGTAATTGCGCGCCTGCGGGAGAGGTCCATCCCCGGGGCGGGGGAAGTCCGAAGGGGTGTGTCGCCCCGGGGATGAAAGGCGGGAGGAGACATTCCCGCCCGTCCTCATTGATCAATCTTTCGGGAGTTTGAAGCCGGGGTGATCGAAGTAGGCTGCGTAGTTGTGTAGTGCGTGTACTACCGTAACTGCGCCATCCCTTTGCCCCGGGCCCGACTGCTCTCCTTTCATGGCCCTTGTTCCCTGCATGATATCGGCGAGCACGAGGTGCAGCATGCCATCCGCGTCCGCCGGTAGCTTGCAGTTCTTGAATATATAGGCGATGTCCTCGTCGATTGTCTTTCCCAGAGCAGCGTAGTCGGCCCCACCCAACCTGTCGTCATGGATTGCCGGAAGCTTGGCATTGACTGCATTGCGAATGCGAGTCATGGCCAATCTCAATGGAGCATCGGTTTGCCACTTCTTGCCATCGTCCAGAACAAGCCTGCCATGGTCGGCATCGTGCCGATGTTCGTCCGCGGCGTGTCCCGTAGCGAACTGCGTCCATATAAATGAAACCAGGACCAGCATCAACATCAGGCCGAGGAACCGGTAAAGCGTGTACATGGGATTCATGGAATGTTCCTAATTTGCGGAAAACAAACTCCACAGCAGCTAAGCGGTTGATGACAAGTTTTTTCCAAAATATCCTCAACGGCTGCGGGAGACCTTGATATGTGTTAAGAAACTGGAGCCATGACACGAATTGGTTTACGCCTGATGAAGGGAGTGCTGATTCATCCGAAGCCGCGTCCTTCGCCGGCCTCCTCGAAAGTCTTGCCGTCGCGGATGTGATACAGGCGCTTGAAAGTCGGGATGATCTTCTCGTCGTGGGTGACGACAATGATCGCTGTGCGATATTGGCTCGCAAGCTGATTGAGGATACGGATGACCGTTAGGGCTCGCTCGCTATCGAGCGGTGCCGTCGGCTCATCGGCGAGGATCACGGGCGGCCTGTTGGCGAGCGCGCGGGCAATGGCGACGCGCTGTTGTTCGCCGCCCGACAACTCGACGATCCGGGCGGCAGCGCGATGCGCCACGTCGAGTGCGCCCAGTATCTCCAGCGCGCGTCGCCGCGCATCGCCGTTTGCCATCCCCGCCAGCATCGGCAGCAATGCCACGTTATCGGTCGCGTTGAGAAACGGGATCAGATAGGGGGCCTGGAAGATGAAACCGATGCGATCGCGTCTAAGCGCGCGCAGGTCGCTGATCTTCCATCCGTTGTCGTAAATGGCTTCCCCGTCGAGGATCATTCTTCCGGCGCTCGGTTCGATCACTGCACCGAGGCACTTGAGCAAGGTGGTTTTTCCGGAACCGCTCGGCCCGATCAGCCCGACGACCTCACCCGCCAGGATTTCCATGTTTACGTCGTTGAGAGCGTTCACGGCGGTATCGCCGGAACCGTAGCGCTTCGACAGGTTCTCGATGCGGATCGCGGGACGTGAAGTGGGAAACACCATGGGCCTCAACCGCCTATTGCAGTGGCAGGGTCGACGCGCAGTGCCGCGCGGATCGCGAGCAGACTTGCTGCCGCGCAGATCACCATTACCGCTACCAGGCCGCGCACTGTGTCTTCAGGTACAAGCAGCACGTACTTCGGAAAAACAGGTGCCCATAGCGTTGCCGCGGTTTTCCCAATCATGAAGCCGAGCACCCCGAGGCCTAGTGCCTCCTGGAGAATCATCCCCGCAATGGTGCGGTTCTTCGTGCCGATCAGTTTCAGCACGGCGATCTCCTTTATCTTGTTCAGCGTCATCGTATAAATGATGAAAGACACGATCGCCGCGCTGACCACCGCGAGGATCACCAGAAACAACCCGATCTGGCGTGCCGAAGTGGCGATCAGTTTTGCCACCAGAATCTCCTCCATCTGCACCCGTGTGTACGCCTGCAGGCGTTTCCAACGCATGATTTCCACGCCGACTGCATCGGCTTTCCACCCCGGGGCAACGCGCACCAGCACAGCATTGACGTTGCTGCTTTTCACCTGGCTTTCCTGGATTGCTTCGAGCAGTCCCGGAACGCCGGGGCGATTGAGCTCCGGATTTGCCTCGGTACGGGCCCGCTCGTTGTGGATTGAGTCGCTGTCCTTGAGAAACTGCGCTTCCTGCGCGTCCCTGAGGGGAATAAACAGCATCGGATCGCCGGCAGAGGACACCATACGGCGTGTGAGTCCCACCACCGTGTACTCGTGGCGACGGATGCGCACGCGCTCACCAATTCGGAAGCCGGTAGTGACGTCGGCGATCGCCTCGTAATGCGCGCGCGTAATGCGTCTGCCGGCAACGAGATAGGACGGTTCGCCGGGTCGGTCGCGCTCGAAGCCGACCACCATTGCGCGCACGTCCTCGGCGCCGCGCTGCACCTGCATGGTCAGATAGGTGACGTTGCCGGCTGCGGCGACGCCCGGCAGGCCGAGCAGGCTGCGGTACACGTCGTCGCGGATAGTGGACGGTTCGGCATATGGCCCAAGTGTCCCTTGCTGAACCACCCAGATATCTGCGCCACTGTTGTGCAGCAGCACTTTTGCGTCGTCCACCATGCCGCGATATACGCCCGCCATGGTGAGTGTGGTACCGATCAGCAGTCCGAGTCCGATGGCCGTGAGAACGTATCTGCCCCAGGCATGAAGAATGTCCCGGCTCGCGAGGTTGATCATCGCGCGGCCCGCGTTCCGGGCAGGCCTGGGACTGAAAGCAGCTTGTCGACCTTCACTTTCTGCCCCGCGGACAGTTCCAGCGGACTGTAGAGCACGACTTCATCGTTCGCTGCGAGCCCGCTTAGTACCTGGGTGCGCCCGTCCAGTGTCCGCACTCCTGTGCTAATCGGAACGAAGTGCGTCCGTCCGTCACGGATCTGCCACACGCCGTGCTGTCCGTCTGCCCGGGCGAGTGCGGCGCTCGGAATCCAGACCGCATCCTGCACCGCCGGCAGCCGGACGGTTACTTCCGCCAGGTCGCCGAGGGGCACTCCTGCCGGTCGACCGTCGAATGCGATGTTTACCATGCGTTCTTCCGTTACCGGATCGCCCGCCTCTTCTATTCGCGCCACGTGTCCTTGCAGCGTCGCCGATGGCCGCGAACGCAATGCGATCTCTGCCGCGTGGCCGACCGCTATGCCCTCGGCACGGCCCTGATCGATGCGCGCTCGAACCCAGTAGCTTTCGGGTTGCACCATGCGCAGCACGGCCTGACCCGGCACCACGGTGCTGCCGGGTTCGACGTCGCGGGCGATAACCAGGCTATCAGCGGGACTCTTGAGCAGGAGATCGCCGCGTAGTCGAGACAACCCTTTGTGCTCAGCTGTTACACGCGACAGATCGCGTTGCGCTGCCGCCAACTGAGCGCGTGCACTCGCGACGGCCGAAATGGCTGCGGCAGCATCGTGCTGTCTCGCATCGACCGCCTCGGCGCTTACGAAGCCGACAAGGCCGAGTTCAGCGTATCGTTTGGCGCTGGCTTCTGCCATTTGCCTGCGGCTCTGCGCCTCGTGCAGGCTGGCTGCCGCCGCGTCAACATTATGCGCGGCGCGCTGCCGCGCAAACTCCGCAGCAGCCAGACGCATGTCGAAATCTACCGCATCCATCTCGGCGACGACCTGACCGGCGCGGACCCGGTCGCCCTGGTCAACAAAGATGTGCTTTACGCGCCCGGGCTGCGTCGGGCCAACAGCGTAGGCATAGCGTGCCTCCACAACCCCGATACCGAAAATCTCGGGCTGCAAAGTCCCCTGTGCGGCACTTGCCGTCCCTACGCGCACGGTCGCCATCGGTCCCTGCGTGACAACGACCCAAAGAAAGCCTGCCATTACCGCGGCCAGCACGCCGAACAGCGATAGTTTTTGCGCGCGGGCGTTCATGACCGCTTCCGCTGTGAGCGGTTCCGGTGCGAAGCCTTGCGGTCCCGGATGCCCTCGAGAAAGATCGGAAAGACGCGTCGGGCCTGCTGCACCATGTTGCCAGCGGCGTGTCCACCGCCGTAGATCGATGTCTGCATGACCAAACCCTGCACTGTCCCGATGAACAGCGTGGCTGCGTCCTGCGCGTCCACGTCGGAACGCACCAGGCCCATTCTCTTGCTGTCTTCGAATAACTCTACGAGCCGTGCGCGATAGGTGCTCATCATTTCACGTACCAGCGGTGTTAGCTTCGAGCCGCGAGCCTGCTGCAGTTGCCGAAACAGCAATCTCGGGATTGCCGGGTGCTCCGCTACGAAGCCCACGTGGGCGTAGAACATGCGCTCCAGCATCTCCAGGGGATGTGAGCCGCCGGCGGCGGCGGCGTCCGTCACGGACAGCAGTCGGCTACCCGCCCAGCTGAGTACCGCAATCCAGATCGATTCTTTGGTCGGGAAGTGTCGGAAAATCGCGCCCTGCGTGACTCCCACCGCCTGCGCCATGTCCAGCGTGGTGATGTTTTCCACATCCTGTTCGCCGACGAGGTTGACCGCCGCGCGAACGATCTGCTGCTGACGCTCATCTGCTTTGAGTCGTTCTCTGGACACGACGAACCTCCAAGTAAGTGATTGGGCACTATCTTAGAGTTGTGCGGCCAAGTGTTTCTTAATCTGCATCAAGAAAAACGGACTACGCACCGCATCCTGCCGGCTCGTGCATTGCTGCCTACCAGGTGTTGGCCTAGTGTTCGCTGGGAACACAAGATCTTGGGAGGAAAGACACGGTGCTTGCGGCGAGTGAGGTGGCGAAGAACACACAGCATCCGGCCCTGCCGAAGCAGGTCCTCAAGCGCGACGGGACCGTGGTGGCGTTCGATGCGGACAAGATCACGAATGCGATCGCCCGCGCCGGCGGTGCCACCGGCGAATTCGGAGCCGAGGAAGCGGAGCGACTGTCGGCCCTTGTGACCAAGGTTCTCGCCTATCGCAAGCAAGCCGAAGCATTGCACATCGAGCGCATCCAGGACCTCGTCGAGCAGACGCTGGTCGCTGCCGACCATTTCAGGACCGCTCGCGCGTACATCGTCTACCGGGAACAGCATCGCAAGCTGCGCACCGACCGCCGAACGCTGGTCGACGTGGCGGCCTCGATTGACGAGTACTTGCAGCGCCAGGACTGGCGCATCAATGCCAACGCCAACCAGGGCTATTCGCTGGGCGGACTGATCCTGAACGTCTCCGGCAAGGTGATCGCCAATTACTGGCTCAGTCACGTCTACCCGCCCGAAGTCGGCGAGGCGCATCGCGCGGGTGATATCCACATACACGATCTCGACATGCTCGCCGGCTACTGCGCCGGCTGGTCGCTGCGCACGCTGCTGGCCGAAGGCCTGAACGGCGTGCCGGGCAAAGTGGAGGCGGCGCCGCCGAAGCACATGTCGAGCGCGGTCGGGCAGATCGTCAACTTTCTCGGCACGCTGCAGAACGAGTGGGCCGGCGCGCAGGCGTTCAGTTCCTTCGATACCTACATGGCCCCATATGTGCGCAAGGATCGCATGAGCTATGCAGAGGTCAGGCAGTGCATCCAGGAGCTGATCTACAACCTGAACGTGCCGTCACGCTGGGGCACGCAGACGCCGTTCACCAATCTGACCTTCGACTGGACCTGCCCCGAGGACCTGAAACTGCAGGTGCCGGTGATCGCCGGGTGCGAAATGCCGTTTGCCTACGGCGAGCTGCAGGCCGAGATGGACATGATCAACCGTGCGTACATCGAAGTAATGACCACGGGCGACGCCAAAGGGCGGGTTTTTACCTTTCCGATTCCGACCTACAACGTGACGCGCGATTTCCCCTGGGAGCATCCGAATACCGAGCTGCTGTTCGCCATGACCGCGAAGTACGGGTTGCCGTATTTCCAGAATTTCATCAACTCGGACCTGCAGCCGAACATGATCCGCTCCATGTGCTGCCGGCTGCAGCTGGATCTGCGCGAGCTGCTGAAGCGGGGCAATGGCCTGTTCGGCTCCGCCGAGCAGACGGGATCGCTCGGCGTGGTAACCGTAAACTGCGCCAGGCTGGGCTATCTGCATAAGGACGACGAGGCCGCTCTATTCGTGCGGGCGGAGGCTCTTGCCGGACTGGCGAAAACCAGCCTGGAAATCAAGCGCAAGGTGATCCAGCGCCACATGGACGAAGGGCTGTTTCCATACACGAAGCGTTACCTGGGGACGCTGCGCAACCACTTCTCGACGGTGGGGGTAAACGGCATCAACGAGATGATCCGCAACTTCAGCGACGATGCGTACGACATTACGGATCCGCGCGGCCACGCGATGGCATGCCGGCTGCTCGACCGGCTGCGCGCACGCCTGCTGCGGTTCCAGGACGAAACCGGGCACATGTACAACCTCGAGGCGACCCCGGCGGAAGGCACCACCTACCGCTTTGCAAAGGAAGACCGCAAGCGCTGGCCGGACATCCTCCAGGCCGGCACGCCCGACATGCCCTACTACACCAATTCCTCTCAGCTCCCGGTCGGTTTCACCGACGATCCGTTCGAGGCGCTCGAGCGTCAGGACGAGCTGCAATGCAAGTACACGGGCGGCACCGTGCTCCACCTGTACATGAGCGAACACATCAGTTCGCCAAGAGCTTGCATGACCCTCGTGCGTCGCGCGCTCGAACGTTTCCGTCTCCCATACATCACGGTGACACCGACGTTTTCCATCTGCCCGAAACATGGCTATCTCTCCGGAGAGTACGAGTTCTGTCCGAAGTGCGACGAGATCCTCCTCGCACGGAAACGTCATGCAGTGGCAGCGTAAAGAAAGATGTAACCGCAGAGACACCGAGGCGCGGAGATAAAGAGAACAGAAAGCGATTGGCAAGCCATGCGAGTGCTTTGGGCATTGATGACCAAGACAACCGTTTCCTGCTGCCTCGGTCTTCGTGCCGGATACGCCTCCCGTGCTTGACTGTACCTCTGCGGTAAATGAAGGATTTTTTTTATGAAACTGTTGTTGATCAACCCGAAATACCCGGAAAGCTTCTGGAGCTTCAAGTGGGCTGTGAAGGAGGTTCTGCCGCGCAAGCGTGCGGTGAATCCGCCGCTCGGCCTTGCGACGCTGGCGGCACTGAGCCCGACGGGCTGGGATGTCACCATCGTCGACGAGAACGTGGAATCGATCCTGCTTGCGCCGGATGCCGATCTGGTGGGTGTGTGCGGCATGGGAGTGCAATTCCCGAGGCAGACGGAGCTGCTCGCCTTCTATAGAGAGGCGGGCTATCCGACCGTCGCAGGAGGCAGCTTTGCCTCGCTCTGCCCGGAACGCTACGTGCCGCTGGCCGACAGTGTGGTTGCGGGAGAAGCCGAGTACATCTGGAAGCGGTTCTGTGCTGACTTCGAGACCGGCCGGGCGCAGCCGCTCTACCGCGAAACCGGAACGGTTTCGCTGTCCGATTCCCCGGTGCCGCGTTTCGACCTGCTCAAAATCGGGAAATACACGACGGCGACCTTGCAGTTCTCACGCGGATGCCCGTACATGTGCGAGTTCTGCGACATCATTGTCATGTTCGGCCGCAAGCCGCGGCACAAGAGTGTCGAGCAGGTCGGTCGCGAGCTTGACGCATTGCGCGCGACCGGTGCGCGCAATGCATTCTTCGTCGATGACAATCTGATCGGCCATCGCGCGGCGGCAAAAGAGCTGCTGCGCTACCTGGCGGAGTACCAGCGGCAACACGGTTACCCGTTCAATTTCGGTACGGAAGTGTCGCTCAACCTTGCGCAGGACAAGGAACTGCTTGAGCTGTTCCGGGCGGCGGGGTTCTCCTGGGTATTCGTGGGCATCGAATCTTCCGACCCGGAGGCGCTGAAGCAGACGCGCAAGACGCAGAATACGCACGAAGACGTACTGACTTCGGTGCGCCGCATCTATGCACACGATATCGACGTGCTGGGCGGTTTCATCGTCGGCTTCGATTCGGACACCGAGGCAACCTTCGGACACCAGGAACGCTTTATCCTGGATTCCGGCGTGCAGGCGGCGATGGTCGGTCTGCTGACCGCGCTGCCGAAGACGCCCTTGTACCAGCGGCTCGAAAAGGAAGGCAGGTTGCGTCCGGACGTCGCCGGAACGGACAACACCAAGCCGGCGACCAACGTCGAACCAAAGCACATGTCCTACGAGGCGATGGTGGCAGGCTACGAGACCATGTACCGGCGGCTCACCAGACCCGCGGCGATAGCGGAACGCATCCGCAACAAATTGCGCTACATGCGAGCGCCGGTCTACCAGGGCGAGTATTCGACCGTGGATCGTATCGGCATCATCTGGCGGCTGCTGACGAAGGGGATCCTGCCCGGCGGCCTGCCGCGCATATGGCATTTCCTGTTTTCTTTGCCGCTGTTCGCGCCGCGCAAGCTGCCGGTGGCGATCGTGGACTGGATTGCGGGTCTGTCCATGCGCGATTACGTGCAGCGGCATTTCCCGATTGCACCGAGCGATGCCGGCAGGGCTCAGCAACTGTTCGAGGCATTGCTGCAGGGTGCCCGCCGTCACGGTGCAGCTGTCAGAGTGTCGTTGTCGTTGCGTACGGTGGCGCCTTCAGTGTCGATCAGCCTGCGCGGTGGTCTGCCGGGTGCGTTCTTCCGGCGTGCGGCGCGTAAACTGGATCGCCTGCTTTCCAGAACGCAGGCCAGCGTCACGCTGCGTATCGATGCATTGCGTGAGTCCGAACTGCCCCACCTTCATCGCCTGCTCGAACGTCTCGCCCGGCATGGCGACCGCATTTCCGTGATCGTCAGCAAGCGCCTGCGGGGTGTGGTGAAAATCGATTCGTCGGTATTCCGGCTCGTGCTCGCGCGAGAGTAAAGCAGGAAGCAGAGGCGCAAAACACGAAGGCACGAAGAAAGACAAACCCGGAAGAGAAGCCCAAAGCAATGGCCGCAAACACAGAGTCCGACAAGACTTCTACGCCCTTGGGTCTCCGGGGTCATGTCGGTGTTCCTGGTGTTTCGCTTCCGGGAGGCGCGTTTTTTTGTTGAAGGAGGAGATGATGACAGTACGGACTCAAACAACCCAAACGCAAATCAGGCTGCGCGACGAGGAGAGGCAGCGATGCGAGGTCTGGACGCGGGTGATGGGGTATCACCGGCCGGTGGCATCGTTCAACATCGGCAAACAGGGCGAGCACCGCGAGCGAAGGTTCTTCGATGAGTCATGCGCGAGCCTGTCCTGAAACGGCAAGCCGTATGCGCGCGTGCCGGTCATCCGTCGACGTTTTTCGCGTCGGCGGGTTCGTGCCGTTCTCCACGGTCGACTTTCCCGGCAAACTCGCCGCGGTTGTGTTCTGTCAGGGCTGCCCGTGGCGCTGTTCCTATTGCCACAATACGCACCTTCAGTCCCGGCGGGCACAGACGCCCTACGCCTGGCGCGATCTGCTTGCGCAACTGTCGGCCCGCCGTGGAATGCTCGATGCAGTGGTGTTCAGTGGCGGCGAACCCACTGCACAGGTTTCGCTGCCGCGTGCCGCCGCGCACGTGCACGGCGCCGGCTTCCGCGTCGGTCTGCATACCGCGGGCGTCTATCCGGATCGTCTGCAGCAGACGCTACCTTTGCTGGACTGGGTAGGCATCGACATCAAGACGGTTCCGATGGAGTACGCCTCGCTCACCGGGGCAGGCAACGCCGCCGGCCGCGCGTGGGAGAGCCTGCGGTTGATCCTCTCCAGCGGGGTCGACTACGAAGTGCGCACCACCGTGCACCCCGATCTGGTCACGGCACGCCACCTTCGCAGGCTCGCGCTCGGGCTTGCACATTTCGGCGTCCGCCGTTATGCGTTGCAGGCCTTCCGGCCGCAGGGCTGCGACGATGGCCAGCTGGCGCGCTCGGTGGCGCCGGACTATCTGACCCCGCGCCTCGGCAGGGAGATTGGCTCGCTGTTCGAGCATTTCGAAATACGAGGTGGCTGACCGAGTGATCGTTGCGTGTCCTTGATCCGGATTAAGCAATCGACCGCCGGGCCGAGCCAAGACATAAAACAATGAAAATCACCAGGCCGTTTTCGGTAGCCCGCGTAGCGCAAGTTACGCAAAGGCGCCTGATCCCATGGAACGTTGCCGCAACATAATTCGCACAGGTAGCAGACCGCGGCGGCGAAGTCCTCCAATCGTCTTCACAGCTTCAACGTCGCGTTCCCGCTGCCCCGGCGATGTCGGGAACGGATGGCGCCCGCCGCTGCCGGTGACCTTTGCCATCGTTCACATTGCTGCAAGGAGAAACTCGATGAGACAGTGGACAGATCCGGCATACAGCGACATTCGCCTTGGCTTCGAAGTCACCGCGTACGTCTACGTTCGCTGAGGTTGAGCGGGGGCTTGTGCCAGAGCGTACGGCGCAAGCGCCCCGTGCTCGCCATACCGAGACTCAGCCCATGAGCGTCCAAAATCATTTCGAGACGGATGATCTTCCAACTCTTAATCCGTTGTTCATGTTCCGCTGGGAAGAAACCCAGCACGCGTATGTGCTGCTGTACCCGGAGGGCGTGGTCAAGCTCAACGATACGGCGGGGGAGATCCTGAAACGGTGTACCGGAAAGCTGACGGTGGCGGAACTGACTGCCGAACTTGGGCGGCTGTTCGACGCAGACCCACAGCAGCTCGAAGGCAGCGTCCTGAAATTTCTGGAGGTGTCGCATGCCAAAGGATGGATCCGTCGTCAGGCTTGACGGCGAAGGCAAGCCGCTGTGGCTTGTTCTGGAGCTGACTTACCGCTGCCCGCTTGCCTGCCCGTGGTGCAGCAATCCGGTCGACTACGCGCGCTACGAGAACGAGCTTTCCACCGAGGAGTGGAAGCGCGTGCTGCGAGAAGGGCGCGAACTCGGCGCACTGCAGCTCGGATTCACCGGTGGGGAGCCGATGCTGCGGAAGGATCTGGAGGAGCTGGTCGGCGAGGCGCACCGGCTTGGCTACTACACCAACCTGATCACCTCGGGTATCGGCTTGAACGAGCCGCGGCTGATTGCTCTCAAGAACGCGGGACTCAACCAGATCCAGCTGTCCATCCAGTCGAGCCGCAGGGACATGACCGACGCACTGGTCGGAACCCGTGCGTTCGATCACAAGCTGAAGGTCGCGCGGCTGATCAAAGCATACGGCTTTCCGATGGTGCTGAACGTTCCCGTGTTCCGGCAGAACGTCGAGCTCGCGGCGGAAATACTGGATATGGCAGAGGACATCGGCACGGACTATCTCGAATTCGCCAACATCCAGTACTACAACTGGGCCATGGTCAACCGCGACGAACTGTTGCCCTCGCTGCAGCAGTTGCAGAGTGCCGAAGCGGTGGTGCAGAAGGCGCGCAAGCGGCTCGAGGGCAGGATGACGATTTACTTCGTGATCCCGGACTATTACGAACAGCGGCCCAAGGCCTGTATGAACGGATGGGGTTCGATTCATCTGACCATCGCGCCCGATGGTGCTGCCCTTCCGTGCCAGGAGGCGCGGGTCATCGAGGAACTCGCCTTTCCTACGGTTCGCGAGAAAAGCCTTGCCTGGCTATGGAACGAATCCCCAGCCTTTCGCAAATTCCGCGGCAACGACTGGATGAAGGAGCCGTGCCGCAGTTGCAGCGAGAACGAGAAAGATTACGGCGGCTGCCGCTGTCAGGCGCTGCTACTGACCGGTGATGCTGCCAATACCGACCCTGCATGCGCGAAATCGCCGCATCATCATGTGATCGTCGAGGCGGTGGCGCGCGCCAATGACCCTGCTCGCGCGCAGCAGCCGCTGGTGATGCGCCGCGTCGGAACAAGCGAAGTCGATATCGCGCTCGGATGAAGAACCCGTTCGACTCAGCCTTCGGCACCATCGTGCTCGGCGTCGGCCTTACTGTCGGGCTCTGGTTGCTCGCACGCTGGTGCGTCGCCGGATTCTGATGCCTGTGATCGACGCGTGAAGGAACTGAGCCACGGAGGACACGGAAAAGAAACGAGAAAGGCGATGAGATCTGGAACCACTTGCGCCGGGCTGGCACTCCGAATAGGCAGGGCTGTTCGAGTGCACAAGACGCTGCAATGCCCGCGCCGGAATATCCGGTGTCGAATCTTCGACTCTCGCCGTGTCCTCCGGGGTGAGATTATTTGATGGAAACGCAAACGCTCGATCTTCTGCTGCGCTGGCTGCATTTCTTCGCCGGGATCGTGTGGATCGGCCACAACTACTCCACGCTGATCCAGCGCCCGGGCTACTTGCCGCTGACCGCGGCCGAGCTGGTGAACGAGGGCAGCCCGCGCTTCATGGGCCTGCTCGCCCGCGAGCACGGCATCTTCCGCTGGGCCGCGGTGGTGGCTTGGACGACGGGCATGTTGATGCTGTGGCAGCGCGGCTGGCTGGTTGACGCGATTACTCTCTCGGGGTACGCGGCGGTCATTGGTCTGGGCACGTGGATCGGCACTTTCATGATGCTCAACGTATGGTTCGTGCTCTGGCCGCACCAGAAGAAGGTGCTCGGTTTTGTGGCGGCGCCGGTTGATGAGCGCCTGCGCGCGTCGCGTGTGACCTTTCTGTCTGCGCGGGTCAACACGATGCTGTCGATCCCGCTGCTGTTCTTCATGGCCTCTGCGCAGCACGGCGCTTTCCTGTATGGCTGACGGCGCAGTCCTGGAAACGCGGCGCGGCGGCTGCGTTCGGTCAGTCGGCGGTACCGTGAGTTTCTCAGCGTCGGGCGGACATCTGCCGAACGAGGTGCTCGCACAGGCGATACGCGAGCTTTCGGAGTGGCGCGGTACCGGACAGGGTGTCCTGGAGCTGCCGTTTACCGGGCCTGCATTCAAAGATCTGCAAGCCGGAGCAATGAGCTCTCTCCGCGCGCTGTTACGCTTGCCCGAGGGTTATCGCGTACTGTTCATGCAGGGCGGGGCTTCTACACAGTTTTCACTGGTGCCGATGAACCTGCTTCGCGGGAAAGAGACGGCTTCTTATACCGACACCGGCTATTGGTCGAAGCGCGCGATTGCGGAGGCGCTGCGCTATTGCAGAATCGAGCTTCTGCCACCGCATGGCCTACCGGCTACGCCGGGCACCGCGTACCTGCATGTGACTTCGAACGAAACCGCTGACGGCTGGCAGTATCGTGAGTTTCCGGATACCGGTGGCCTGCCGCTGGTTGCAGACATGACTTCGGATTTTCTGACGCGGCCGATAGATGTCTCGCGTTTCGGCCTGATCTATGCCAGCGCGCAGAAAAACATCGGCGTGGCCGGGTTGACCGTGGTTATCGTCCGCGAAGACCTCCTGGGCGGCGCGCATATGCTCACGCCATCTGCCTTCGACTACCGGATGCAGGCGCAAAGCGACTCGCTTTACAACACACCGCCCGTGTTCGCAGTGCATGTCGCCGGACTGGTGTTCGCATGGCTGTTGGCCCAGGGTGGGCTGGAGTCGATGCAGGCTGCAGCCAGACGCAAGAGTTTATGCCTGTACGATGTGATCGACCGATCGGACGGATTTTATCGATGCCAGGTTGCGCCGGAAGCCAGATCCTGCGTGAGTGTCTGCTTCAGGCTCGCCGGCACTGCGTTGACTCGCGCTTTTCTGGGCGAGGCGGAATCGGAGGGTTTCCTGCATCTCGCCGGTCATTCGCGAGTTGGGGGCATTCGCGCGAGCCTGTACAACGCGGTGAGTGAAGAGGCTGCGACGGCACTCGCGGAATTCATGCAGGATTTCGCAAACAGGCGCGGTTGAGGCATTCCGTGATCCGCCGGGGGTGGATGCCGCACGCTGCGCAACGCGCGGCGCTTCTGCGGCTTAAGTTTGGCGCGGCGCCCGGGCGTACGCGCCTTCCGGAGGGCGGCTCGTTCACAACGATGGGACTCGTATTTCCGTCGCGCGTGGGAATGGCCGCCGGTCTGGACCGCTACGGCAGCATGGCTCATCTTGCACACCGGATCGGGCTCGGATTTGTGGAGACGGGCACCGTCACGCCGCGCGCCGAACCGGAACACAATCGCGGCATTGACGAACTGTTGCGAAACCTGGAGCGCCACGGCTGGGCGGATTCCAGCGCGCGCGCCGACCGTGCCAGGCTTGGCATCAGCATTGCGCGCAACTCCTCGACGCCGCACACCGATGCCTGGTGCGATTTTGCCGAATGCATGGAACGCGCCTGGCACCTCGCCGACTACTTTGCGCTGAATCTCGGCTCCCTTATGCCCGTGATGCTGAAAGACCGTGAACTGCTGCGCGGATTTCTGGAACGCATCGCGAACTGCCGGCGCGCACTGCAATTTGAGCGATATCGGTGCGTGCCGATGGTGGTGAAGTTGCAGCTCCGCGAAGGCGCATGGGGTGACACCGTGCGTGCTGCCGAGAGCGTCGTCGCGGCGGGCCTGGAAGGCTTTCTCGCGGTCACCTGCGACAATCGCACGACCGGATCAGCGTCTGCCGGCGCCTTGAAGGACCTGGCAGATATTGTCGACGGCCGATGCGTAATCCTGTCCGTCGGCGGCATCCGCACGCCGGCGGTCGCCATCGAACGACTGCAAGCCGGTGCGGCCCTGGTTCAGATACATCGCGCGCTGATCTGGCCAGGCCCACGTGTTGCACGGACGATCTCAGCGGCGCTTGCCGTCGCTGCAAAGCGTTTTTAGCGCAATTCCTTCAGGTAGAGGATGATTTTGCGTCGCACCTCGGGATCACGTTGTCGGTAGAACATCGTGATTCCCGGTACCCAGCGCTGTGTATCGGTGATGAAGACGTTCAGCGTGGACTCATTCCATTCCATTCCTTCGAACGCGGCCCGAAACTCCTTGGAGTAGGCATAACCCTCGACCGTTCCTGCAATGCGTCCGTATACACCGCGCAGGTGGGGGCCGTATGGCGGCGACACCGCGATGCGCTCGCCTTCGATCGTGTGCGCATGAACCAGCACGTCGGTCGCGGTATTATTGTCACCGTGATCGAGTGCAGCCCATACAGGCTGTGCCAATGGATGCATGTCGAGGTTGCGCGCCGCAGTAGTCTCAGGGCTGCCGTGGCACATCACGCATTCCTTCTCATAGAGTTTTGCGCCCTCCTCGAAGTCGCTGGCCAACGCGCTCGCGGCACTCGTGAAAATCAGTGCCGCCATCAAGCCCGCCGTTGCGATCCTGCCGTTCATATTGCTACCCTCCGCATGATGCAGTGCATCAAGAATGAATACACCCAATTGCCAACCTAGTCCCCGGCGCCGCAATGGGCCTTGACCCACATCAAGCCGGTTTGCCGCATCCTTCGAGCCAGGCATCAAACCGGGAGTGGATTGCGTCTGATTCTGTCAGATGGGTCGGATCGCAGGCAAGCGCCGATACGCAATGGCGACACAAAGGTGCGTCCAGCGTTGTTGGTCAGTGACTCGTGCCGCGGGAACGGGTGATCTTGTTGTACACGTTGTATTTGCCCGATGGTTTGTTCATCGGCAGGCGTTTGACTTCCTCCAGCGTATTCGCATCGTAAATCACCAGCGCGCCTTCCAGGTCCCAGACGCTTGCGAGCGCGTAGCGTCCGTCGCGGGTGAATTCGATATGCGCCGCGGTCTTTCCAGGCGACGGTGTCAGGTTTCGCACGACCTCCAGGGCGAGCTTGTCGATGACCTGCAGCGTATCCCGCGTCGGGCCGTTCATGCCATCTACCCATGCATAGCGGCTCTCCTCGTGACTGCGCAGGAAGAAGCCCGGTCCCGCGGTCTCGATCTGTTTTACGGTCTCCCAGGTTTGCATGTCGATTACGGTGACCAAGCCATGCGCGAGGTTCGGCGTGGCCATCACTCGTCGGCCGTTGAGTTCCCAGTTGATGCCTGAGCCGAGGTGCGGCAGTCCGGTAAGTGCAACATCCGCGATCTTTCGGCGAACGTCGAGATTGACCACCTGGCCTTTCCCGCCGCCTCGCTCCGCGCCGACTACATAAGCGTAGCTTGGGTCAAAGAAGAAGTCGTCCAGAATCGCATCGAGCGGAATCCGTCGGATGGGAAAAGGGCCTCGCGCGGCAACGCCCTCCTTCAGCCGGTAGTCGTGTACCAGACCTTCGTAGACCGGCTCCGCGCCGACGCGGTAGGGAATCTCCCAGATTTCCGGCACGTCCTTCAGTGCCGCGACGAAGCTGCCGCGCGGCGCGGCATCGTAAACCGCGGACACACGCGAGGAAGTGCCGGAGAGGTCGGCAACCGGAATGATCTTCACCGGTGCGAGGTCGACCGCATCGAGCACTACCAGCGTGTGCGGCAGGTAATTGGCCACCATCGCGTAGCGCCCGTCGGAAGACAATGCCAGGTTTCGGGTGTTGATCCCGGCGCGAACCTCCGCCACGGTCTTGAGGTTCCAGATGTCGAATTTGGAGATCCAGCCGTCGCGCGAAGCGAAATAGACGTAGCGTCCATCGGGCGAGAACTTCGGGCCGCCGTGGAGCGCATAGTGTGTGCGAATACGCGCGAGCGGCTCGAAGCGGTCGCCGTCGAGAATGGTTGCATGATGGTCTCCGGTTTCCACCACGACAAACAGGTTGAGCGGATCGGCGTCGAACGCCGGCTGGTCTGGCAGGCTCCCGGACGCGTGATGCACGCGGCGGGAATCGGCGATTTGCGGCAGATCCCACTGCGGCACCCGTTCCAACGGGCGATATATATAGTCCACGAGTGCCTGCGTATCCTGCGCGGAAAGCTGGTTGGAGAAGCCGGGCATCTGCGTCGCGATCCGCCCGTCCGCAATAATGCGTGCGGCCTCGCCCGGTTTTACACGCGAAAGATTCTCCGGCAGCAGAGCTGGGCCCATCCCGCCAAGCCGGTCAGCCCCGTGACACGACGCGCAGTGCTGGCGGTACAGCTCGTCGGGCTCGGCCGCCAGGGTAGTCTGCGCAACGGCCAGGAGGATTAAACACGGTAGAAACGAAACACGAAGGCACGAAGACACGAAGAAAAGAAGAATCACCGGGAATCGCGCATGGCGTACGTGAGTACGTGGCCAATTCGCGGCGTTGACCGGAACAGCCGTTGCGAATACGGGGAAAAGTGCGTCGTCCCAAAGAAACAGTCCGACAAGTATTCCTTCGTGTCTTCGTGCCTTCGTGTTTCGCTCTTTCATGCGGTTCTCGCATTTCACGTTTTCTCGGGTCTTCGTGTACCGCATCTGCGTCATTCCGGTAATACCGTCGCGGTGCGCTGCCGGCGGGAGTAGGGCGTTACGCTCAGGCGTTCGCGTGAGCTCTCGACGCCGATCTCTTCGTCTTCCAGATAGCAGCCGGGGTCCTCCTCCCAGGGGTCGCCGGTAAGCTGCCATGCGCGGGTGCGCGTGTTTCCGCCGCAAACGTCGAGAAAACCGCACTCGCGGCAGCGGCCTTTCACCGGTCGCGGCCGCCGCCTGAGTCCCGCCATGAGCGAGTCGGTCGCATCGGACCAGATTTCTGAAAAGCGACGTTCGCGCACATTGCCGAGCGTGTATTCCCACCACATCGTGTCCGGGTGCACGTTGCCGAGATTGTCGATATTGGCGATACCGACGCCGGTGGCGTTGCCACCCCATTGGCGCAGCCGCGCGCGCAGCGCGGGTTCGGCTTGGGGATGGTGGCGTTTGACCCACAGCAGCAGCCAGGCCGCGTCGGCGTCGTTGTTGCCGGTGACGAACTCGGTCGGCAGACCTCGCTCGAGGTGATCCCACGCCGCCCGGATGAGCAGGTCGATCGCCCATCGCGCGGAGAGATGCATGGCATCGCGCGCACGGTTGACGTTGCCGCGGCCCGCGTAATTCAGGTGTGACAGGTAGAACTTGTCCACGCGTTCCCGCTCTACCAGCGCCAGCAGCTGCGGCAGGTGCGGTGCGTTGTCGCCTGTCAGCGTAAAGCGCACGCCCGCCTTGATGCCGGCATCCCGGCACAACCGTAAGCCTTCGAGCGCGCCGTCGAAGGCGCCCGCCTTGCGGCGAAAGCGGTCGTGCGTATCGCCGATGCCATCCAGGCTGATTCCCACATAATCGAAGCCGATTGCCCTGATCGCGTTCAGGTTATGCTGGTCGATCAGAGTGCCGTTGGTGGACAGCCCGACGTAAAAACCCAGGCTCTTTGCGCGCCCGGCGATCGTGAAAATGTCCGGGTGCAGCAATGGTTCCCCGCCGGACAGAATCAGCACCTGTACGCCGAAACGCCTGAGGTCATCCATCACGCCGAAGATTTCCGGCGTTGTCAGCTCGCCCGCAAAGTCGTGGTCCGTCGAGATCGAATAACAATGCTGGCACGCCAGGTTGCAGCGCCGGATCAAGTTCCAGATCACCACCGGCCCGGAAGGCGCGCGTTGCGACGAGGGCGCTGGCTGCCCGCGGATTCCCTTCAGATACTGTGTCAATCGGAACATCGATCGCTCCTAAGTTTGTGTTCGCGTGAACTGACCGGGAAAAGAACGGCTGCCCACCAAGCGCACCGAAGCCAGCAGGAAATCATCCGGACCGGCATTGTCGTCTTTACGAGCATTGCGCTCCGTGGCTGCCTTCGCGTCGAGCCTTTCCTTCCGGTGCTCAGCCACGGCTATGTCAGCCTCAGTCCGGTCTTTTTCAGAATCCGGCTGCTGTAGAGCACTTCGTGACTGCGAAGTGCAGATCCGAGAAGCTGCGCGATTTGGTGCACCTTGCTCTCGACCTCGCCGCGATCGTGTCCGTGCACCATCGCGAACAGGTTATAGGGCCACAGCGGCGGATGCCGGCTGCGCAGGTAGCAGTGGCTTGCAAGACCGCCATTGGCTACCCGCATGGCAAGACTGTCCACCGCCGCATCGTCAACGTCCCATACCGACATCCCGTTTGCGACGTATCCGATCGCGTAGTGATTCGGCACCGCCGCGATGCGCCGGATCACACCGATGTCCAGCATGCGCTGCATGCGCCGCATTACGTTTTCCGGCGTCGTGTCCACCCATGCCGCGATGTCATGGTACGGGCGAGGTGTAAGCGGAAGTCCCGCCTGCGTGGCTCTGACAATGGCCGTATCCAGCGCGTCGAGTACCGGTTCGGTCGCCATGTTCATGTGGTCAGACCGGGAGATCGAGCGCAACGAAATACTCGCGCAGTTTGTGGAACTCGAACACGGGATACCCGCAACTCCGCTCTATGTCGAACAACGTGCGCGCGATATCCGGCCGCCCTGCAGCGGCGATCACAAACCACATGTTCAGCGCATGTTCGCGTCGGTAATTGTGCGCGACCTCCGGGAAAGCATTGACGATTCCGGTGACCCGTTCGTAATCATGCTCGGGTACCTGGATCGCGGCCAGCGTGTAGGCGCCTCCCAGGCGTTCCGCCTGATACAGCGGGCCAAACCGCGTGAGCGTGCCCTCGGCAAGCAGACGCCTCAAACGTTCAATCAGCGATTCCTCTGAAAGCCCGAGTTCTGCGGCCAGCTGCAGATACGGCCGGTCGCAGACCGGAAAGCCTTGCTGCAGACGGTTCAGGATCCGGCGATAGTCTTCATCTAGCTTCTGCATATCGCGCACCCTGTTGTTTGAAGCGCCGCAGGCCGAACAGAATCTGTTGGGAGTAATGCGCCAGCCCGCAGCTCTGGCCAAGCGAGTCGATCGTGGCCTTGACCAGGTTACGGTTACCGCCGTGGATCATGCAGTACAGATTGAAGGGCCACGCCTCGGGATCGCGTGCGCGCCGGTAGCACAGATTGACCAACCCGGTGCCGGCTGCCGCCATGCCATGCATGTCAACTGTTTCGTCCGGCACGTCCCACACGACCATCGCATTTTCGGTGAAGCCCAGTTCCCTGTGGCGCACGATCACGCCGATGCGCCGCAGTGCGCCGAGTGAAAGCCAGTTTTCCAGCGTGTCGATCACCTCGCTCTCGTTCATGCCGCACAGCTCACCGAGCAACGCATACGGCCGGGCCGCCAGCGGCAGCCCCTCGCCCAGCGCTGCGAGCAGCGCCCGCTCGGGTGCCGTCAGGCAGAGCGGACGGGCAGGCGGCCGCGCACACGTTACCGCGCGCGGCGAACGCCGGCGTGCGAGATCGAAGCCGAGATCGATGTGATACTCGGCGAGCAGCGGCAGCCGCATGACCGGCAGTGCGCAACTGGTTTCGATGCGCGCGATCGTCTGGATGAGCGCATTCCCGTCCGACGCAGCGATCACGAACCAAAGGTTGACCACGTGATCGCGCTGGTAGTTATGGTTGACTTCCGGAATGGCGCTGACCTGCCGTGCGACCGAGTCCAGTCGCGATGCCGGCACCTGCATTGCTGCGAGCGTGCTTGCACCAAAGGCGCCGGGGCGATAGGTTGCGCCGACGCGACTGACCTTGCCGTCGAAGCGCAATCGCGCAAGCGCGGCCAGAACGCCGCCCACATCGTGGCCTAGTTGCATCGCGATCTGGTCATAAGGCTCGGACACCAGCGGAAAGCCGCGCTGGAAATCGTTCAGCAGCCGGTCTTCCAGCGCGTTCATTCAGAATCCAATCCGGAAAGCGCGCGCAGTGAAGAAAATGCCGCTCGGCTTGTCTGCCGGAACCACGGCGATACGCTGAAGGCTCGCCGTGTCGTACACCACGACCCGGTCGTCGTCGCGTGCCGAGATCCAGACAGACTCGCCGCGTGGCGTGAACTCCATGTGCAGTACCGCACGTCCGGGCTCCAGCGTGTCGGTCACCTCGAGCCGCTCGGTATCGATTACCTGCACGCGCCCGTTGTCGGGGAAGGCAAAGCTCGTCCATACTTGCCTGCCGTCGGGCCGCGCCATTACGAACACCGGTTGCCCCGCAACCGGGATGCGCCCCACTTCCTGCCAGGTCCCGGTGTCGATGACCAGCACTTCGTGACGGCCGACGGCGGGCAGGAATGCACGGCTGCCCGCGACGGCCCAGCCGCGAAGATGCGGCATTTTGTAGACGGGCAGACGCTCTTCACCTCGACCGTAGCCGTCGAGCACGCGGCTGACGCCTTGTTCCGGATACCAAAGATCGAGCAGTGCAACGCCGTCCTCGCCGAACAGACCCGCGAGGTAGTACCGCCCGCCCGGAGTGATCAGGGCGTCGTAAGGCTGGCGGCCGATGTTGCGAAACTTCGTGAGCTTCGGCACGCGCGGTTCGGACAAGTCGGCGATCCAGATCTCGCCGGCATCGAACAGGCTGAATACGAAACGATTGCCCGGCGCGTCTGCCAGTCCGACAACCTTCGAGCGAGCGCCGTCGCCACCGTACTCCGCCGGAATATCCGCAAGCAGCTCGAGCGAGTCCGCTGAGAAAACTCTCACGCCGCCGGGTTCGTAATTCTGCGCGACGACGAAGCGGCCATCCTGGGATATTGCACCGCCGATGCTGTTGCCCGCCTGTATGACGCGTGCTTCGATCCTTGCCAGCAGCAGGTCGACCTTGGTGAGGCCGCCATCACGCCCGAACACGAACGCGTAACGACCGTCGCGCGAGTACACCGCCGATGCATGTGACAGATCGCCCAGTCCCTCGACTCGCGCGAGGCTCGCGCGTGCGCTCGTGTCGATGATCTGCAGGGACCCCGCGGCGCGCTCGACAACGATTCCGAGATCGCCGGTTCCGCGCAATGGCGTCTGTGCACCGACTGCCCCGGCGAGCAGCAGGGCCGCAGCGGCGATTGCCCCGCTAGTCCTCATCTGCCAGGCCTTTCAACAGAACTTCCACCAGCCAGGCCGCTTCGCTTTCGTTCAAAAACGCGCTCCATCCGGGCATCGCGCTGCCGGGCCGGCCATGGAGGATCACGTGCCGAAGATTCTCTGCAGACCTGCTGCGCAGATCGGCGGCAAGCAACGGCGGCCCCAGACCGCCTGCGAGGCTCAGACCGTGACAGGAGCCGCAGTCATGACGCAACAGATGGAGCAGCTCCATGCCTCGCGCAGGTTCTGGTGCTGCAATTTCCGTGGCGCGAGCGTCCGCCAATACAAGAATTGCGATTGCTGCCAGGGCGGCTGTCAGTTTCTCCGTACGCAGTCGCATGTGTTTCGCTGGTTTGATGGTCGTCACATCGAGTGTGCAGAATGATTCTGCTTTGTTTGTGAGCCAACCTGTTGACGAAGGTCAAGCCGCGCTTTCGTGCAGACAAAAAAGCGGGGGACGCGAAGTCCCCCAATAATGGTGGAGTGAACGATATGGAGAACGTCCTCTTCTATATACCTCTCCTTTCTCTCCCGTACAGGGAGCATTGCGAATGCAGTACCTACCGGGCCAGGACCCAGCTCACCAGGATGGTGAGTTCTGCATCGCTTATTCGTCCCTTGTGCGGCGGCATCGGGATCGCACCCCAGACGCCGCTCCCGCCATCTCGCACTTTCTTTTCCAGGTTCGCCTGTGCACCGGCGTCGCCGTTGTACTTGGCGGCGATTTCCTGGTACGCCGGTCCGACCAATTTCTTGTCGAGCGCATGACAGGCCGAGCAGCCTTTGTCCTTGTTAAGTTTCTCCGCGTCGGCCGCATGCGCAATGACAGCATTGAAGAACACGGCGGCGGCTAACGCTGCGATCAGGATGGCCAAAATGTCGGATTTCATCGCGCGTGCTCCTCAGTACACGTCATGCTGGGTGTTGTACACGTTAAACTTGCCCGTCGGCGTGATCAGACGCGGATCCTTGATGACCGTCTTCAGCTTGCGCGTCTTGTCGTCCAACACCACGATCGCGGATCTCTGGTCCTTGCCGTTCCAGACGGAGAACCATACTTCGTCGCCGCGCTTGTTGTATTCCGGCTGCACGACGCGTTTGGGTCCTTCGCCCACGTCCGCCCATTCGGCGATCGGCAGTACCTGGTGGGGCCTGTCCAGCGCGCGGATATCGAACACCGCCACAGACTGGCTGATCTTCGGATCCGGATGCAACGGCGTGTCTACCCAGAGGTTGTTCGAGCGCGGATGCGTCTTGATGAACAGCGAGCCGCCGCCCTGCGCCTTCAGCGTACGTACTACGCGCCACGCGTTTCGCTTGTGTTTCTCGGGGTCGGTTCCGATCAGCGCCACCGTCTCGTCGCCTAGATGGCTGGTGGCCCACACCGGACCGTGCTTGGGGTCGACGAAATTGGCGCCGCGGCCCGGGTGCGGGATCTGGCCGACATCGATCAGGCTGACCAGTTTCTCTTCTTTGGCGTCGACTACCGCGATCTTGTGGGACTGGTTTGCCGCTACCAGAAAGTAGCGCTTGGACGCGTCCCAGCCGCCGTCGTGCAGATACCGGGCTGCGGAAATTTCGGTGACCGTGAGGTTGTCGAGGTCCTTGTAGTTGACTATCAGGATCTTGCCTGTTTCCTTGACGTTCACCACGAACGCGGGGTTGTAGTGGGACGCAACGATCGCTGCGACCCGCGGCTCGGGGTGATATTCCTGCGTATCAACGGTCATGCCGCGCGTGGAGACGATCTTGAGCGGCTCAAGCGTGTTGCCGTCCATCAGCACGTACTGCGGTGGCCAGTAGGTTCCTGCGAGTGCATACCGGTCTGCATAGTCTTTATGTTTGGACGAGTCCACCGAGCGCGCTTCCAGTCCGACCTTGATCTCGGCGACGTTGTCCGGTTTCTCCAGCCACAGGTCGATGAGGTTGATCCTGGCGTCGCGTCCAATCACGTACAGGTACCGCCCCGATGCCGACAGCCGGGAGATATGAACCGCGTATCCGGTTTTGACGATATTGATGATCTTCTTGCTGTCGCCGTCGATCAGCGCGACCTCTCCGGAGTCACGCAGGGTCACCGAGAAAATGTTCTCGATGTCGTACGAGTTCATCTTTCTGTTCGGACGCTTCTCCGGCGGGATGACCACGTTCCACGTCGCCTTCATTTCCGCCATGCCGAACTCCGGCGGCATCGGCGGAGTCTGCTGGATGTAGCGCGCCATCGCGTCGACTTCGGCATCGGTCAGATCGCCAGAGGTGCCCCAGTTCGGCATGCCAGCAGGCGAACCGTACTTGATGAATACCTTCAGATACTCGGTACCGCGATCGATGGTGATGTCGGGCGTCAGCGGTTTTCCGGTCGCGCCCTTGCGCAGCACGCCGTGGCAGCCCGCACAGCGCTCGAAATAGATCTGGCGCGAGCGGTCAAATTCCTCCTGCGTCATGGCCGGCGCCTCGGGGTTGATGTCGCGATGCATGGGCGCCTCGGCGAGAGGAGAGCCGCCGGCCTGGTATTGGATTTCCGACTCGGTGATGCCGTGCTTTTCTTCTTCGGAGAACGCTGCCGGGCTCGCGAGCGCCAGCGCAAAGGCGCCGGCAAATAACTGTAGCGCTGTGGCGGGTCGGTACATTTTTCTACCTTTCAGGATATGCCTCGATTGGAACCGTTGCGTGCCTGGCGACAGGATTGAGCGTACGGGCCCGGCTTTCCTTGATGCGAGTCAATTTTTCGGGAATGGCCCTTCGGTTAGAGTGGCCTTCGAGGAGAAGAACAAATGGATTACTTCCCGGCGTTTTTCGATATCAGGAGCAGGCCTTGCCTGGTCGTAGGCGGAGGCGAGGTCGCGAGCCGCAAGGCCGCTCTGCTGCAAAAGGCGGGTGCACGCGTGACCATGGTCTCACCGGAACTAAGCCCGTCGTCCACGCGCATGGTTCAAAGCGGCGACGTGGTGCACATACCGGCACGTTTCACGGCCGAACACCTGCGCGGTGTGGTTCTGGTGATTGCCGCTACCAACGATGCTGCGGTAAACGAAGCGGTCTTCAGGGCCGCGAGCGAGTTGCATCTGCCGGTGAACGTAGTGGATGCGCCGCACTTGTGTTCATTCATCGTGCCGTCGATCGTCGACCGCTCGCCTGTCGTCATCGCGATAGGCAGCAGTGGCAAGGCGCCGGTGCTGGCGCGGCAGTTGCGCACGCGCCTTGAGGGTCTGATCCCGCAGTCAGTGGGACGCCTGGCGGTGCTTGCCGGTGCTTTTCGCGAGCATGCGAAGAAACGCTTCCCGCAGGTCGAGCAAAGGCGCAGATTCTGGGAAGGCATTCTCGATGGGCCGATCGCGGAAATGGTGTACTCGGGCCAGGAGGCGGCAGCGCGCCACGCGCTACTGGACGTGCTGAACCGCGGCGGCACCGGTTCGCGGAGCCCCGGCGAGGTTTATCTAATTGGCGCCGGGCCCGGCAATCCAGACCTGCTGACTTTCCGCGCATTGCGGCTCATGCAGAAGGCGGATGTCGTGGTGTATGACCATCTGGTTGGCGAAGGTATCCTCGAACTCGTCCGGCGCGACGCGCAGCTCGTCTATGCGGGCAAAGAGAGCAACAATCACGCGCTGCCGCAGCCGGACATCAATGCTTTACTGGTGCGCATGGCGAAGGAAGGCAAATGCGTGGTGCGGCTGAAAGGCGGAGACCCGTTTATCTTTGGTCGCGGCGGCGAGGAGATGGAAGCGCTGGTGGAACACGACATACGATTTGAAGTAGTGCCCGGGGTCACGGCTGCATGCGGGGTGTCCTGTTACGCGGGCATCCCGCTTACGCACCGCGACTACGCGCAGTCCGTGGTTTTCGTTACCGGGCATCTCAGGGACGGCAGCGTGAATCTCGATTTTGCGGCGCTCGCGCGCCCGGCGCAGACCGTGGTGATCTACATGGGGGTCGGCGGCCTGGCGCAGATCTGCGAACAATTGATCGTGCATGGCCAGCGGGCGGACATGCCCGCCGCGGTGGTCGAGCGCGGCGCAACCGACCGGCAGCGTGTCGTGACCGCCACGCTCGCGACACTACCCGCGCGCGCAGCACAGGCCTGCGTGAAACCTCCGGCACTGGTGATCGTAGGGGAGGTTGTCGCACTGCATGACCGGCTTGCCTGGTACGGCAACGCGTCAGCCGATGCCGGACGGGAGGTGGCATCCGCAGTCTGATCTGCTCGTGACGCTGCGGCGACCTGTTTCCCGCGCCGGAATAAAGCCCCATAATCCGCGTCTGGCGAAGCCAATGCTCCTGAAGAAGGGGCGCGAGCAGACGCGTGCCGACCGTTCCAATAAAAACCCAGGCCTTTCTCAGCAACCTGCCGCTGTTCCGCGAGCTCGCGCCCGAGGAGATCGAGTTGATCGCGGCCGGTACCCGCGAAGTTCGGATCAGACGCGGCGATATGCTGTTTCAGAAGGGCGACCCGTGCCGCGGCTTTCATATCGTGGTCTATGGGCAGATCAAACTGCTGTTCATAACGCCCCAGGGTGATGAGAAGGTCATCGAGATCATGGGCCCCGGCCAGAGCTTCGGCGAGGCGGTGATGTTCATGGAAAAGCCCTATGTGGTGTCGTCGCAGGCGCTCGCGGACTCGCTTTTGCTGCACGTATCCAGGGATGTCGTGTTCGAGGGGATCGATCGTGACGCCAAGTTCGCGCGCCGGATGATCGCGGGGCTGAGCCGGCGCCTGCATCATCTGGTCAGCGACGTGGAGGCATACTCTCTGCGCTCCGCCACGCAGCGCGTGATTGGGTATCTGCTGCGCCCGGAGCACGATCACGACGACGAGGGCAAGGGCACTGTGGTTACGCTGCCGGCGACAAAGTCGGTTATCGCGTCCCGCCTCAACATTACGCCGGAGCACTTTTCACGCATCCTCCACGAATTGGGCGAAAAGCATCTGATCGAGGTAGACGGCCGCAATGTCCGGATTCTCGATACCGATCGGTTACGTGTTTTCGAGGGCTGAAGCCCGTATCTGCAAGGCTTGATCTGTATCAGGGACGCCTTCCCTGGTAGCGCGTACCGTGTGCGGCCTGCGATTCAAAGAGGAACAGGGCGAAATGTCGATGCCCGAATTGCCGTGCTGGGGGCTGAGAGGACGCCAGCTCAAACCCGTGGTCCAGGGCGGAATGGGAATCGGCGTGTCGGCTCATCGGCTTGCAGGCAGCGTTGCGAAGGCGGGTGCGATGGGGACGGTCGCAAGCATAGACCTGCGGCACCACCATCCGGATCTGATGGAACGATGCAAGGGTACGCGCGACAGGGCCGCGATCGACCGCGTGAATCTGGAGGCGCTCGATCGTGAAGTCCGCTTGGCGCTGGCGTTGTCCGAAGGGCGGGGCGCGATCGCTGTAAACGTCATGAAGGCAGTCAGCGCGCATGCGGATTATGTTCGCCAAGCTTGCGAGAGCGGCGCGCACGCGATCGTAATGGGTGCCGGCTTGCCTTTCGATCTCCCGGACTTGGCCGCCGAACATCCCCACGTCGCATTGGTGCCCATCCTGTCCGATGCGCGGGGCATTCAGATCGTTATCAGGAAATGGATGCGCAAGAATCGTTTGCCCGACGGCATCGTAATCGAGCATCCGCGATACGCGGCGGGCCATATCGGCGCGACGCGAAGCGAGGAGATCGACGATCCGCGTTTTGATTTCGCTCGCGTGATGGAAGAAGCGCAGAACATTTTCCGGAATCTCGGCATAGAGCGCGAAGCAATTCCGCTGATTGCGGCGGGCGGCGTGCATACTCACGAGCAGGTGCGTGCACTACTGGCAATGGGTGCTTCCGCGGTGCAGATTGGCACGGCGTTCGCCGTGACGGAGGAAGGTGATGCACACCCGAATTTCAAGAGGGTGCTGGCAGAGGCTCGGCCCGAGGATATCGTCACCTTTATCAGCGTCGCCGGACTACAGGCCCGCGGGGTGTTGACCCCGTGGCTCGTAAACTATCTGCGGCGTGAGTCGCGGCTGCAGGCCAATGCCAAGGCTGATCTACGCCGGTGCGTACCCGGATTCCAGTGCCTGACAGCGTGCGGTTTGCGTGACGGAATCGCGCGCTTCGGACAATTCTGCATTGAGATGCGGTTGGCCGATGCGCTAAAGGGCGATATTGGCAAAGGCCTGTTCTTTCGCGGATCGGAGAGACTGCCTTTTGGTACTGCGATCCGCCCGGTGCGCGAATTGATCGACTACTTACTGCACGGGCGCATGCCCGCCCTTTGACCGCGGGCCATCGTCCAGCAAGTATCTTTCGGAATCCTCCGTAAGTTCAGCGGCACCTTCATCCTCGACAGGCGGGTGCCTTTCTGCTGCGTTCGCACTCAAGACAGGCGGCAAAGTCACGCAAAGTGGTAATCTTCTCGCAGGTTCCTGTGCCGTCTGCCGCGGGCGTTCATCACGTCGAGTATTGCTGGATTCCTTCCGCAGATGGTTTCGTATCCAGTGGAGGAGTAAATGACAAAACGAGCATTCATCAATCCCGAACGCGTGAGACGCATCGGCGCGTTCTCACATGCCGTGGCTTCGACAGGGGGCGTCACCGTGCATGTAAGCGGGCAAGTGGCGGTGGACGCGGACGGCAAGGTCATTGCGCCGGGCGACATGAAAGCGCAGGCCACGGCCGTGTTCGACAACCTCGGCCACATCCTCAAGGAGGCCGGCGGAAGCTACGATGACGTAGTCAAGCTGACGCACTACGTGGTCGACCTGAAACCGGAGCACAGGCCGGTCATCACCGAGATCCGCAACCGCCACGTCAATCAGACCAACCCCCCGGCCAGCACCATGATCGGCGTGCCGGCATTGGTCATGGACGGACTGGTGATCGAGGTCGAGGTGATCGCGGTAATCGACGAATCCCGCGCGAAGCATTTGTTTTGACGACGCATCGAGTGAACCACTGAGGACACGGCGGAAAACCGGAAAACGAAGCAGCCAGCAGGACACCGGGGGCACCAGGAAAAGCGAGACGAACCTTCGAGGAAGTTCTTCTCGACCTTAGCGCTCCTTTGCGTACCGATTCTATTTCCGGTTTTCCTCCGTGGTAGAAATGCATTTTCAGGAGACAGGGAAAGGCTATGAGCAGATTTGCAAACAAGGTGGTGGTGATTACCGGCGGCGGCAGCGGCATCGGGCTGGCAGCGGTGAAGCGGTTCGCGCAGGAAGGCGCGAAGCTGATGCTGGCCGGGCGCAACGAGCAGGCGCTGAAGGATGCGGTGAGCGGGGCGGGCGCAAAGAACGCCGCGTACAGGGTGACGGACGTGACGCGGCCGGAGGACAACGAAAGGCTGATCGCGGCGGCCGAGGAGAAATTCGGCGGCATCGATGCGTTTGTCGCCAACGCCGGCACCGAGGGTGCGGCAGCGCCGATCGTCGACTATCCGCTCGATGTCTTTGACCAGGTGATGGCGGTGAACGTGCGCGGCGTGTTTCTGGGGCTGAAGTACGCGATCCCGGCACTGAAGAAGCGCGTCGGCGGCAGCATCGTGATCGTGTCTTCGATCGGCGGCATCAAGGCGCGCGGCCAGGGGAATTCCGCCTATATCGCCAGCAAGCACGCTGAGATCGGCCTGATGCGTACCGCGTCCGTGGAGTGCGCGCCGTTCGGTATCCGTGTCAACTGCGTATTGCCTGGGCCGACCGATACCCGCATGATCCGCAACATCGAAAAGGACCGTTCGCCCGGCGCACCGGAGAAGGCGCGCGAGGCGATTCTCGCGGGACTTCCGCTCAAGCGCTACGGCACGGCGGAGGAAATCGCGAACCTGATATCGTTTCTGGCGTCCGACGAAGCGAGCATCTGCACCGGCGGCGTATATCTTGCCGACGGCGGGTTGTCGGCGATCTGAGCGGTGCGGCCAACGCACAGCGGAGCTGGGGAACGCTGCAGGGACTGATCGGGCACGGACTGCTTCAAGGGAGGCGTTCGGTGACATCGTTGCGGGTGGAAGAATATCGACATGCAGCCACGCGTGCCGGCCTCGTGTATGTTTCGGACGGCCTCGCCGGTATCCGCCGAAAGCGGGCGGGCAAAGGTTGGGCGTACTATGCGCCGGACGGGGCGCGCATCGCGGACGCGAGGGAACGCAAACGGATCGCCTCGCTGGTGATCCCGCCCGCATGGACCGATGTCTGGATCTGCCCGGACCCCAAGGGCCATATCCAGGCCACCGCGCGCGACGCTCGCGGGCGCAAGCAGTACCGTTACCATCCGATGTATCGGGCTGCGCGCGATACCTCCAAGTTCGGCCGCATCCTGGAGTTCAGCGAGGTGCTGCCGCAGATTCGCGAACAGGTGGAACGCGACCTGCGCGCGCGCGACCTCACGCGGCGCCAGATTCTCGCCACCGTGGTGCGCCTGCTCGCGAGAGGATTCGAGCAGCATGCGGATCGACCGGATGCCCGCGAGAATCGTTCCTACGGGCTGACGACGCTGCACGGACGGCACGTTGCCATCAAGGGAGCGGAACTGCGATTCAGTTTTCGGGGGAAGAGCGGGGTGCAGCACACGGTTGCGGTGAACGATCGCCGTCTCGCGCGCATCGTCCGGCAATGCGTCGACCTGCCCGGACGCGAACTGTTCAAATTCCTCGATGCTTCCGGCGCGCGGCAGACAGTTTCGTCGGACGACGTAAATGCGTATCTGCGGCAGATCACCGGGCGCGATATCACCGCCAAGGATTTCCGCACCTGGGGCGGAACCATGATGGCGGCGCAGCAGCTGCGGGACATCGGCCCTGCGGCAAGCCGGCGCGAAGCCGAACGCAACGTCGTGCGCGTGATCGATACCGTCGCCGAACGCCTTGGCAACACGCGCGCGGTCTGCCGCAAGTATTACGTTCACCCCGGACTTCTCGACGCCTATCTCGATGGCCGTGTCGCGCCGGTGCCGGCCGACAAGCCCCCCGCGCGCGCGGCCCAGCCGACCCCTGCGCTGCGGCGAGAGGAAGTAGCGGTGCTGCAGCTGCTGCAGGAAGTGCTCGCACCTTGATGGGCATGTCGTGAGAACGGAGCATCAAGCCGAAGCGTTTCCGACCGAGCTGCACCAGGAACGTTTGCGCACAGTACTGCAGGCGCTGCTCAGGAGCGGTGCGCAAAGCGTGCTCGACCTCGGTTGCGGTTCGGGTGCGCTCTTGCGACTGCTGATGAGCGAACCCCAGTTCACGCGGATCACCGGCGTGGATACTTCGATCGAAGCGCTGTCGGTTGCAGAGCAGGAGTTGTGTGGCGGCCCTTGTCCGGAAGGCGAACGCGTGTCCCTGCTGCACGCCTCGTATGCAGACAGCGATCGGCGCCTGGAAGGTTACGATGCGGCGGCGATGGTGGAGACGATCGAGCATGTCGATCCGAGCCGGCTGTCGACCGTTGAACAGGCCGTATTTGCGCGGTATCGCCCGAAAACGGTGGTGATGACTACGCCGAACATCGAATACAACGTGTTGTTCGGCATGGCGGAAGGTGCGCTGCGTGAGCCGGATCACCGCTTCGAGTGGAACAGGGCGAAGTTCAGGGCCTGGGCGATGGGCGTGGCGAAACGCAATGGCTATGCGGTCGCCTTCGATGGCATTGGCGAGGAGCACACGATGCTGGGCTGCCCAACGCAAATGGCGACGTTTACGCGCACAACGAATCGCGCGGACTGAACATCCGGCCGGATTGCCGCCAGGCCTTTGACTGGCATCGAACCGCCCGATGGGTCTACCATGGCGTCTGAAAGCCGGATCTCGTCCGGCTTTTTCTCAGCGCTGACTGACGCGCGCCGGATTTCCCGTTCAAAAAACATTCAGGAGACATCTGATGCATTTCGCAATTTCCTCGACCTGGGGCCCAACTGATCCGACGCGCGCTGCGTTGCCTTTCATATTTGCCGCATCGGCATTGCAGGCAGGCGATTCGGTGACCATCATGCTGTTCCACGATGCGGTCAACCTGGCAGCATCCGGCACCGCGGCCAAACTCGTGCCGTTCGGCCCGCCGCAGCGGTTCGAAGAGGTGGTTGCGCATGCCAATGCAAAAGTACTGGCCTGCAAACCGTGCGTCGAGGTGCGGCAGATACCGGAATCCAGTCTCGACAAGCGCATCGGTGTGGCGGGCATGAACGACTTCCATACGGCCGCGGCAAAAGACAATACACGGGTCGTTGCATTCTGATTCCACTACTGCGAGAAACCAACAAGCTGAAAAAACCTTCAAAAGGAGCGCGCCATGAGCGAATCTGCAGGTGAGAAAAAAGCCGGACTGCGCATCCAGATCAACCCCCCGGTTTTCTTCATTTCCGGGATTCTCACACTGGTATTCGTCACCTTTGCCGCACTCTTTCCGGATGTGGCGGGAACGATATTCGGCGCCACGCAGGACTGGGTGACGCATACCGCGGGGTGGTTCTACGTTCTTGCAGTTGCCGGTTTCCTCGTATTCGTGGTGGTGCTGGCCTTGTCCGATTACGGCCGCATCAAGCTGGGACGCGACCATAGCGAACCCGACTACAGCTATGCGTCGTGGTTCGCGATGCTGTTTTCCGCCGGCATGGGCATCGGGCTGATGTTTTTCGGCGTCGCCGAGCCGGTTATGCACTATGTAAGCCCTCCGGTGGGCGACGGCGAGACGGCGCAGGCGGCGCGCGATGCGTTGCGCATCACGTTCTTTCACTGGGGCATGCACGCCTGGGCGATCTATGCGGTGGTTGCATTGGCGCTTGCGTATTTTGCGTTCCGGCACGACCTGCCGCTGACCATCCGCTCCGCCCTGTATCCGTTGATCGGCGAGCGCATCTACGGCCCGATCGGCCACGCGGTGGACATCTTCGCCGTGCTGGGCACGATTTTCGGGGTTGCCACGTCGCTGGGGTTCGGCGTGATCCAGGTGAATTCCGGGCTGAATTATCTGTTCGACGTGCCGAGCACCATTGGCGTGCAGATCATGCTTATCGCCGTGATCACGGCGATCGCCACGCTTTCGGTCGCCCTTGGCCTGGATGCGGGCATTCGCAGAATTTCAGAGTTCAACGTGGTGCTCGCCGTGGGCCTGCTTGCGTTCGTGCTGGTGACGGGGCCGACGGTATTTCTGCTGCAGACGCTGGTGCAGAACACCGGGGCCTATCTGTCGACCCTGTTCAACATGACGTTCAACCTGTATGCCTACGAGCCAACCACGTGGATCGGCGGCTGGACGCTGTTCTACTGGGGGTGGTGGATCGCCTGGTCGCCGTTCGTCGGCATGTTCATCGCACGCGTCTCGCGCGGGCGCACCATTCGGGAGTTCGTCGTCGGCGTACTGCTTGTGCCGGTCGGCTTCACCTTCATGTGGATGACATTCTTCGGCGATACCGCAATCCACATGATCATGATCCAGGGCATCTCAGAACTCGCGGACGCGGTGGCCGCGGACACCTCGGTGGCGCTGTTCCAGTTTCTCGAACATCTGCCGCTGTCGAGCATCACTTCGCTGTTCGCCACGGTGCTGGTGATCACGTTCTTCGTGACATCCTCCGACTCCGGCTCGCTCGTGGTGGATATGCTGACCTCGGGCGGCCAGGAAGAATCCCCCGTATGGCAGCGGATATTCTGGGCGGTGGTGGAAGGCATCGTCGCTGCGGCGCTGCTGCTGGCCGGCGGGCTTGGCGCGTTGCAGACCGCGACCATCGCCAGCGCTTTGCCGTTCACCGTCATCATGATCCTCATGTGCTGGGGCATGGTGCGCGCGCTGCGCATCGAACTGGTCAAGCGTGTCAGCCTGCGCGACGCCCGGGTTACGCCCAGGGGACCGCATGCCGCGGTCCCCTGGCAGAACCGTGTGCGCGGGCTGATCCATCAACCCAGCCGCGGGGAAATCGACCGGTTCATCGGCGAGGTGGTCAAGCCAGCTCTGGCGGAGGTCGCGGAAGAACTCAAGAAGCAGAATCTCGACGCGGATGTCGGCGAGGACGAAAAGGGCCGCACCTGGGTGGAAGTACGGCACGGGAAAGAGATCGATTTCTTCTACTCGGTACACCCGCGGCCCTACGATCCACCTTCATTCGTCCTGCGCGATACCAGGACGAGCCGTGCGGAAGCGCTCAAATACTATCGCGCTGAAGTTCACCTGCGCGAGGGCGGCCAGGACTACGACGTCATGGGCTGGAGCAGGCAGGATGTGATCAACGATGTGCTCGATCAGTATGAACGGCACATGCATTTTCTGCACTCGGTTCGATAAGTGTGTCGCGCGCCGGTGCCAGCATC
>JBBDIL010000003.1:76004-139554 GCA_040880425.1 Burkholderiales bacterium
CCCCCCCCCCCCCCCCCCCCGACACTTGGATATTGCGGAAACCGGTTGCCGGTCTTGGCGATCCGGTATGAGGGACACTGATCATGAAACAGAAGAACAAAATTGCATCGAGGATGACCGTGATGGGCGTGCTTGCGACCGCCGCCATCCAGGGCGCAGCGTTTGCGCAAACCGATCCGGCAGTGATGCAGGAACTGGATGCGCTCAAGCAGCGCGTACAGGAGCTGGAGCGCGAATCGGGTTCGGATGAATCCACGTCCGGGATCAAAATCGGCGGCGCGGTGCGTTTCCAGTACAGCTACGAGGATTACAGCGCGGGCAACCGCGATCGCGGGGGCGATTTCGATTTCGATACCTTCCGTCTGAACCTGGACGGCTCCATCGGCGACGTCCTGCTGTCGGCGGAGTACCGCTGGTACCAGTACATGGATGTGATTCACCACGCCTGGGTGGGTTACGACTTCAGCGATACGACGCAGGCGCAACTGGGCATCCACCAGGTGCCGTTCGGCGTGCTGCCATACAACTCCCACAGTTATTTTTTCAGTTCGAACTACTACGTCGGGCTGGAAGACGACTACGACATGGGCATCAAGGTCATTTTCGACAATGCGCCCTGGAACCTGCAGCTCGCCTTATACAAGAACGACGAGCAGGGCGGCGTGGACGGTTACGTGAGCGACCGCTCGGCGCGCTACTCGTACGATCCGGTGGGTTCGCGACCGGCGGGAGAGGGAATATTCGCCCAGCCGGCGAACGCGTTCGGCGAAACCAATACGGTCAATGCACGCGCGGCCTACACCTTTGCGCGCGGCGAGGACCGTTCTCTGGAACTGGGCGTGTCCGGCCAGTACGGGGACCTGCACGACGGCGCCGGCAGCGTGGGAAGCAACAGCGCCTACGCGGTGCATGCGGTCGGTAACCATGGCCGCTGGAACGTGCAGTTGCAGGCGACGCGCTACGAATACGATCTGGATTCCGGCGCACAGCAGGTCGCGGTGGGCGCATACGCCTTCTTCGACACCATTGCCGCCAGGGCGACGACCTATACGGCGAATGCGGCCTACACGCTGCCTGTGAGCCTCGGGCCGGTGTCGGCGCTGACCTTCTACAACAACTATTCTGTGATCACCAGCAAATCCGCCAGCCTGGAGGATACCTGGATGAACGTGCTTGGCATGGCGGTGTCCGCGGGCGGCGTGTATGCGTACTTCGATTACGTGATGGCGCGCAACCAGCCGTTCATCGGCGGCAGCATGGCGGGCAATGCCGCCGATACCAACAGCCGGTTCAACATCAACGTCGGCTACTACTTCTGAACTGCGGCGCCCCGGATATCTAAGCAACGGTCACAGTGGCCACACGAACAGCAGCATCGGCATGGCCACCACGATCACCAGCAGGTCGAGGGGCAAACCCATCTTCCAGTAGTCGCCGAAGCGGAATCCGCCGGGGCCGAGGATCAGCGTGTTGTTCTGGTGCCCGATCGGCGTGAGGAAGGCGCACGAGGCGCCGACTGCGACGGCCATCAGAAACGTATCCGGATTGGCGTCGAGCTGGCTCGCAGTGCCGAGCGCGATCGGGCACATCACCGCCGCCGTGGCTGCATTGTTCATCAGGTCGGTCAGCACCATGGTGGTCACCAGGATCACGACCAGCGCAACGATGGCGTCGCCCTGCGCGATATTGACGAGCAGCATCTGCGCGATCAGGTCCGCGGCGCCGGTACTCTGCATGGCGCCGGCTACCGGCAGCAGCGCTGCGAGCAGCACGATCACCGGCCAGTCGATGGCTTCGTAGACCGTGCGCAGCGAGACGGTGCGAAACGCCATCGATGCAAGTACGCCGCCGAAAAACGAGATGGCGGCAGGCACCAGCCCGAAGGCCGCACCACCCACTGCGAAAAGCATGATGGTGCTGGACACGATCGTCATGCGCTTGTCAGGGATACGAAGCGAACGTTCCGCCAGTGGCAGGCAGCCGGTGCTGTTGGCGAACTCCGCAATGGTTTCCGGCGAACCCTGCACCAGCAGCACGTCGCCTCCTTCGAGCTGCATCGCGCGCAGCCGTGCGGTGGAGCGCCGTCCCTGGCGCGAGACTGCCAGCAGGTTGATGCCGTAACTCGTCCGCAACAGCAGATCGTTGGCAGACCGGCCGACCAGTTCCGACTGGGGCGAGACGGCAAGTTCGATCAGCGCGATCTCGTCTGAAGACGTGGACCGGTCGTCTTTCTCTTCTTTTTCTTCTTCCGCGGTCTCCGCTGCCGACGCCTCATCTTCGTCGCCGTTTTCCCCGTCTTCTTCTGCTTCATCCTTCTCGTCGGGCTCTTTCTTGCCGTTCTTCTTCGCTTCCTCCAGCTTCAGTCCAAGCTTTGACAGCGCGTCGGTCAGCGCGTCCACCTCGGCCTCGAGGATCAGGATGTCGCCGTCGCGCACCACACGGCTGGGGTTCGGTGCGGTCACCCGCACTTCGTTGCGCACCAGGCCCACGATCTGCGCGTCGCTTTCCTCCAGTGCCATCTCGACCCTGCGCAAGGTCATGCCCGCGGCCTTGCTGTCTTTCTGTACTCGTGCTTCCGTCAGGTAGGCTCCGGTTTCGAAACTCTCTATCCCGGCCTGCTTGCGTGCCGGCACCAGCCGCCAGCCGATCAGCGCCACGAACGCGACGCCGACCGCAGCCACTGCTGCACCGACCGGGGTGAAGGCGAACATGCCGTAACTGCCAAGATCCGCGCTCGAGCGAAAGCCGGACACGATCAGATTGGGCGGGGTGCCAATCAGGGTAGTGGTGCCGCCCAGGATCGAACCGAATGCAAGCGGCATGAGCAACTTGCCGGGCGGCAGGTCGAGACGGCCTGCGACCTGGATGGCAACCGGCATCAGCAGGGCCAGGGCGCCGACGTTGTTCATGAAACCCGAGAGCACGGCCGCCAGCCCGGTCAGTGCGGCGATCGTCAGCGTTGGCCCGGCCCTGGACGGCAGAGCCGCGCGCGCCAGCGCATCGACCGCGCCGGAGTTCTGCAGCGCCTGGCTCAGCACCAGCACGCAGGCAACCGTAATTACGGCCGGATGGCTGAAACCGGTGAATGCTGCGTCGAAAGACACCAGTCCGGCAAGCACGCAAGTCAGCAGCGCGCCCGCGGCTACCATATCGTGGCGCCAGCGACCCCACGCGAACATCACGATGGTAACCAGCAGAATGGCAACGATGATGAACTGGGGTTGAGTCATGGCGATGTGTGATCTCCGGCGTGTTTTGCGCGGATGTTAAAGTACCGAAGCAATTCGGGCTACTGGCGCGGTAACCTGCCTCGCTTACGTGGCAGGTGCCCGCCGGAGAACAGGTTTCTCCTTTTTCCTGGAATCAAAGATGCCCCAGATCAGTCCGGCGGACGGCCGCATCAGCAGTGAACTGCGCGACGGTGTGCTGCTGATCGGCATCGACCGCCCGGCGAAGCTGAACGGTTTTACGCCAGCCATGCTGCGCGGCATGGCGCAGGCGTACACCGCGTTTGAAAGCAATCCGCAGGCGCGCTGTGCCCTGGTGTATGCGCACGGGAAGCACTTCACCGCAGGACTCGACCTGCCGAAAGTGGCGCCGCACCTCGGCGGCGACACGCTGCTGGTCGAAGCGGACGAGATCGACCCGTTCGACCTGCGCCCGCCATTTCGCAGCAAACCGGTGGTGGTTGCGGTGCACGGCATCTGTTTCACGCTCGGCATCGAATTGCTGCTCGCGGCCGATATCGCGATCGCGGCATCCGATACCCGCTTTGCGCAGATCGAGGTGCAGCGCGGCCTGTTGCCGACCGGCGGCGCGACTTTCCGCATGGTGGAGCGTGCCGGCTGGGGCAATGCGATGCGTTATCTGCTCACCGGCGACGAGTTCGATGCGGCCACCGCACTGCGGCTCGGCTTCATCCAGGAGATCGTGGAACCCGGCCGGCAGGTCGACCGCGCACTGGAGCTCGCGCAGCGCATCGCCGTACAGGCGCCGCTGGCGGTGAGCGCGATTATCGACAACGCGCGTACCGCGCTGCGCGACGGCCCTGCTGCGGCGGCGTCACAGTTCGGCAAGACCCAGACCCGGCTGCTCGCCAGCGAAGATTTCGCCGAAGGCCTGGAAAGTTTCCGCAGCAAACGCCCGCCGCGCTTCCGCGGCCGCTGATCGGGCCGACTCAACGTCGTCGAGATCGGAGACAGTCGTTGTTCACCACAAAGACACGAAGGCACGAAGGAGCGCAAAGGATGCTTGAGCTTTCTTCGTGTACTTTGTGTTCTTCGTGCCATTGTGGTGACTCGGCGATGCCTATATCTCACTTTCCGTTCCGGGCGCTGCGGCAAGCGTGAGTGACAGCTGACTGAATGGAACAGACCGACAACGCCCGCTCCGACGGCCATACCGCGCTCGTGCGTTTCGCATCGCTGGCGATTTCGGTCGTGGCGGCCGCGGTCACGGCGCACGTCTGCCTCGGCTCGGAGGCGATGCCGCGGGAGGCGGCGTTCATGGCGGCGATCTTCGTGCTCGCGGCGCTGCTGTGGGTGACCGAGGCATTGCCGCTGTTTGCCACTGCGCTGCTGGTGATCGGACTGCAACTGGTGCTGCTCGCCAACCCCGGCGAATGGCCCGGACTGGGATTCGAGGCGGGGCCGTCTCCCGGCTATCGCGAGATCGTCAGCGGCGCGGCCGATCCGGTGCTGCTGCTGTTCTTCGGCGGCTTTCTGCTCGCGCAGGCTGCGGTCAAAGAAGGTGTCGATCGCTCGATGTCGTCGCTGTTGCTGGCGCCTTTCGGCGAACGGCCGGTGATGGTCATGACCGGCGTGATGATGGTCACCGCGCTGTTCTCCATGTTCATGAGCAATACCGCGACCACCGCGATGATGATTGCGCTGGTGGTGCCGATGCTCTCGCAGATTCCGGCGGGCGAGCGCTTCCGGCGCGGACTGGTGCTTTCGGTTCCGTTCGCCGCGAACATCGGTGGCATGGGCACGCCGATCGGTTCGCCGCCGAACGCGGTGGCGGTAGGGCATCTGGAACACGCGGGACTGGCGGTGAGCTTTCTCGACTGGATGCTGGTGGCGGTGCCGCTGATGGCAATCTGCCTGGCAATGGCCGGTGGCCTGCTGTGGTGGTTTTTCCATCCCCGCAGCGCGGGAGTTCGCGTTCGCGTGCAACCGGGTGCGGTCGGGCCGCGCGGCTGGTTCGTGGTGACGACGTTTACCGTGACCGTGCTGCTGTGGTTGACCGATCGCTGGCACGGTCTGCCGGCGGCGGTCGTAGCGCTGCTGCCGGCGGTGGCGTTCACGGCGACACGGACATTGACCGGCGCCGACCTCGGCCGCATCGAGTGGAGCGTGCTGATCCTGATCGCGGGCGGCATCTCGCTCGGCGCGGGCATGAGCATGACCGGCCTGGCAGACATCGCCGTCGGCTGGCTGCCGGTCGGCGATGGGCAGGGCGTGCTGTGGCTGGCCGCGGTGCTGGCGGTGACGACTTTGCTGTTGAGCACTTTCATGTCGAACACGGCGGCGTCGAACCTGTTGCTGCCGATCGGCATCTCGGCGGCGGTCGCGTTCGACGGCGTTGCACATACACGCGAGATCGCGATGACGATCGCGCTGGCTGCCGCGCTGGCGATGTCGCTGCCGATCAGTACGCCGCCGAATGCGATTGCCTATTCGCGCAACGAGTTTAATACCGGCGACATGGCGAAGGCGGGCGTGTTGATCGGATTGTTCGGCACTGCCTGCGTGATCCTGCTGATCGGGCCGCTGCTGCGCATGTGGGCGGTCGGTTCCTGAGCCACCGAATTCGGGCTGCCGGTTGACCGGGAAATGAAACGCGCGTAACACATGCCTTGTCTACCTCGAAGTAGGGTGAAAAGGAGGACAGGCCATGGCAACCAGGCCCCCGGTACGCGAAAAGATCGTGGACGCCGCACTGGACCTCGCCGGGCGCGGTTCCTGGGAGGCGGTGCGGCTGCACGATGTGGCGGATGCCCTCGGGATCACGCTGGAAGATGTGCGCCACCACTTCCGCGAGAAGGAGGAGATCGTCGACGCCTGGTTCGACCGGGCCGACAGCGCCATGCTCAAGGCGGCCGAAGCGCCCGGTTTCGTCGACCTTACCCCGCGCCAGCGGATCCATCGGCTGATGATGACGTGGTTCGGTGCGCTTGCGCCGCACCGCAAGGCTACGCGGCAGATGATCTACAGCAAGCTCGAGCCGGGACACATCCATATCCAGATTCCGGGGCTGATGCGGGTGAGCCGTACGGTGCAGTGGATGCGCGAAGCCGCTCATCGCGACGCGGCCTTCCTGCGGCGCGCACTGGAAGAAACCGGACTGACCTCGATCTACCTGACGACCTTCTTCTACTGGATGCGGGACGATACGCCGGATTCGGCCAGTACCAGCCGCCTGCTCGACCGTCTGCTTGGCGCCGCGGAACGACTCGACCGCGCCGTGTATTCCGGACCCGGACACGCACGCAGCATGGGAACTCAGGGTGCTGCAGGGCAGGATTCGCAGCCGGCACCTCCGGATCCATCGGCTACGAAATTGTGAAGTGCGCATTCCGCGCGTAACGCGGCGGGATTGCGGCGCACATTCGACCCCGCGATCCGGGATGCTTCGACCGGTGATCGTGATTTGCCTTCCGGGCTCATATCCTGTTATCTATCCGGGGTCGTCCTGTGTGGACAGTGACGAAGAAACCGCAACCAGGGCGGTAGCGGGTATCGACGGAGAGCAGACATGGCTGGAATCGAAAACAAGACCAAAGTCACGATCCTGACCGGAACGTATCGCGTCAAGGGTTATATCGATCTGGTGCCCGGCGCGAGGGTGACGGATTACCTGGTGGAAGCGAAGGCATTCATCGCGGTGACCGACGCCGAAGTCTGGGAGATCGGCGACCGCCGCGTGCTGACCGCGCCGTTCCTGAACGTCAGCCGCGACCACATTGAAGTCGTCGTGCCCGGATGATCGCGCGAGCCCACGAGAGCGTGGCGCCCGGGGCTTCGTAGCATGTTTTGCCGTTACCACGTCGGGCGACGTGGCGGCGAGCGCCCGTGAGGGCAAGAGACTTTCAGATCGTGTAAACGGGTCCCCTCATGTTGCCGTCGGGTCCGTTTCATCGAGGCGGCCAGAGCCGTCTCCTGGTCTGCCATTCTGCGACTCACGTTTGGGTGAAGCCCCGAACGCCAGGAAAAGTGTACTCCTGCATTCTGCCGCCTTGCCAGCGGTTTTCCGCGGTCCGCCGCGTCGTGCCCCTGCATGGCTTCGACACGCGCCTGAACGCGAAGTGTTCGCACACTGATGTGCGGTCCGGGCTTCAGGATCCGGCCTTGCGGCGCGTGTTCGGCTGCGTGCGGCGGTCGGATGGCGCAGTCGCGCCGGCAATCGCCGGTGCCAGCAACAGGCCGTATGCATCATCGACCCGACCGGAGACGGCTTTCGCCACCTCATGCCTGCGGAATCGCGACTGCACTTCACGGTCGCAGGCAAGCGCTTCATCCAGCGCGCTGGCTGCGGCCTGTGCGTAATTGCGCACCAGGCTGTGTGCCTTGGCTGCATCCCGCGAGAGCGCAGTCTCGATCATGAACACCACCGACGCGTAAGGCACGAGCGGGTGGCTGACGCTGTCGGCCGGTGTCACGCCGAGATGCAGCCCCGAAAACACCCAGATCGAATCGGGCACCGGATCAAGAATGCTCAACACGAGGATGTCCGAATGCGCTTCCTCGGTGCGGTCGATGCCGGCCTGCGTGCGAAACTCGTTCAGGCCCAGCACGTAGACCTTGCCGTTGCGATGCACCAGCGTTCCCCGCACCTCTGAATTCTGCAGCCGGTCTGCGAGCGTGCCGACGCGGGTCTCGTTGTAATGGATGACCTGATCGTCGCGCGTGATCTCGACGAAGCTGACATTGATGGCGTTCTCGCTCAGGTATGAACGGCGGAAACACAGCATGCGCCGCGGCAGCCCGCGCAGGAACTGCTCCGGCGGCGGTGCAATCCTGGACAGGTTGTCGATGGCCGCCAGCATCTCGCTTTTCTGCGCGGGTGCATCCGGGAGCAGCCCCGCTTCCTCGAACAGCTGCGCAAGCCGGGTCAGTTTGCGATAGCTGAGCATCTCGGAATCGCTGCGTACCTTGTAAAAATCCTTCTCGATTATGCGCAGCGGCTGCGCCTGGCTCTTTAACGTGCGGAAGAACTCCGGCATCGAGCCGTGCACTTTGAGCTGTTCCGCGATCACCTGCCTGCACAGGTTGCGCAGCCGCAGCCGTTCCGGGTCGTATGGTTGTGTCATTGGTCCCTCGTCTCGCAGCTTTCCGGTTCGTCCCCGGTTTCTCCCGAAAACCGGAAAGCACAGGCAAAAAAGCGCGTGCTACGTTCTGTCCACATTGCACAGTCCATTCGAATTCCTGCGCGCATGCGGCAATGTTACCTGCGCCAGTGGCGGCCGGGCTGGACACAACGGATTTTGAGAGGACAATTGCACATGGATCAGGCAACGACGCGATTCGGCATGGAAAGAGAACTGGTACTGCAGAAGTTGTTCCCGGAGGGCTTCCCGACGTTGTGGTGCCCGCTGGTCACGCATTACGCCGACGGCGGCGGTGTCGACCGTGAACGCATGCGCGCGCATCTCGTGCACCTTTCGCCGCATGTCGGCGGATTTCTGATCGCGGGGTCGACCGGAGACGGCTGGGAGATGGACGATGCCGAAGCCGGCGCACTGATCGAGTGCGTAACGGACGAAATCCGCACGCTGAAGCGCAAGGCGCTGGTTGGCGCATTGCGCTACGAGACTGAAGCGGTACTGCGTTCGATCGCGGATTCGCTCGCTCGCCTCAAACGGCGCAGCGGTGCGACGGACGACTGGGAAGCGATGATCCGCTCGTCGGTGAGCGGATTCACCGTGTGCGCGCCGCACGGGAAGGAAAAGACGCAGGACGAGATCCTCGCCGCCCTGGAGAAGGTACTCTCGCTCGGTCTGCCGACGTCGCTCTACCAGCTTCCGCAGATCACGGAGAACGAGATCTCGCCGGAGACCGTGGCGGCACTCGCAGAGAAGTACCCGAACTTCTATCTGTTCAAGGACACCAGCGGCAAGGATCGCGTCGCGCGCGCCGGCCAGGACCAGGTGCTGCTGCTTCGCGGTGCGGAAGGCGACTATGCAGAACACCTGGCGCTGAGCGGCGGGGATTACGACGGGTTCCTTCTGAGCACCGCCAACTGCTTCGGGCGCGAGCTGCACGCAATCCGCGACGATCTCAAAACCGGCCATGCTGCGCGCGCGGAATCCATGACCAGGAAGCTGACGTCGGTGGTCGACGCCGCGTTCGGCCTCGCTGCAAAACTTCCCCACGGCAACGCCTTCGCCAATGCCAACAAGGCTATGGATCATTTCTATGCCCACGGCCCGCGCGCGGCGGAAGCGCCGACTCCGCGCATCCGCGACGGTCGCCGCCTGCCGGAAGAGATGGTCAGAGCGGTCGGCGAGATCCTGCTGCGCCACGACCTGATGCCGGTAAAGGGGTACCTGGAATAAAGCGCCTTGGCGGTGCGAGTCGTCACCCCGGTGGTCTGGCGGGCTCGTCGCTGGAGGAGCAAAAGACGCAGTTGCTACAGAGAATGAAAACCTGAAAAGCGAAACACGAAGGCACAAAGTCACGAAGAAAAACCTGAAAGCTGTTCTTTGCGACCTTTGCGCTTCTTTGCGGCCTTTGCGTGGCGCTTTTTCCTTTGGGGTTTCCTCTGCGGCCTTCGTGGTTTCCGGGGCTAAGACCTCCCGGCCGACTTAAGACCGGGCCGCTCAGTAAACGCTGCGTCCGCCGGTAATGTCGAACACCCCGCCGGTGGTAAAAGAGCATTCCGCCGAGCACATCCAGGCGACCATGGCGGCGAGTTCCGCGGGTTCGGTGATGCGACCGATCGGGGTCTGCGTGACCATCGAGTCCACCAGTTCCTGCGGAAAGCCCTTGACCATGTCGGTGCCTACCGCGGTCGGCGTGATGCAGTTCACGATCACCCCGGTCTGCGCGAGGTCCTTGCCCATCGACTTGGTCAGCCCGATCACCGCCGCCTTGGAAGTGGAGTAGGGCGCGAAATAGGGGCTGCCGTTCTTGCCGGCGATCGATGCGAGGTTGACGATACGGCCGTACTTCTGTTCGATCATGTACGGCACCACCGCGCGGCTGCACAGGTAGACGCCGTCCACGTTGACCGCCATCACCTGGCGCCACTCATCTAGCGAGTACTCCCAGCTGCGCCGGATCGGCCCGGCGATGCCGGCGTTGTTCACCAGAATGTCGACACGCCCGAAAGCCGCATGCGCCGATTTCGCCGCCTCATTTACCTGCGCTTCGTCCGTAACGTCCACCGTCGCCGTATGGATCCGGGTCTTGGTGCCGAGGCGGGTCGATTGTTTCTCCAGTGCGGCGCCGTCCAGATCCCACATCGACACCGATGCGCCCGAATCGAGCAGGCGCTCGGTGATGGCCAGTCCGAGTCCCCGGGCGGCGCCGGTGACGATTGCGATTCTGTCGTTCAGATCGAGCCTGTTCATCAGAATTTCCCGTACTTGAGATAGGCTTCCTGCGGGTCCATGCCGGAAAGAATGGCGCTGCGCACCTTGTTCTCGGTGCTGATCACTTCTTCGGTCCTGGCAATCACTTCTTCGGCGAGCTTGCACGGTATCACCACCACGCCGTCGCGATCACCGAGAATGTAGTCGCCGGTCGAGATGGTGACGTTGCCGATCGTGACCGGTTCGCCGAAACGGTCCGGCACCCAGCGGCCGACAATGTCCGCCGGCGTACTGAAGCTGCAGAATACCGGGAAGCCGATCTTGAGGATGAAGTCGGTATCGCGGCAGCCGCCGTCCACCACGTAGCCGCGCACGCCCTTGTGCTGCAGCGTCTCCGCCGACAGTTCGCCCATCAGCGCGACCATGTAAGTGTTCGGCTGGCACACCAGCACCTTCCCGGCGGGTGCCTTCGACAGCAGTCCGGTCCATTGCACCAGCGTGTCGTGCGGATCGCGTGTCTGGTCGATATGTCCGCCGACCGTGTACACCTCGCCCGCGACTTTCTTCTCCGGGTCGAGCGCCCGGATTGCATGCGGCAGCGTGCAGCGGCCATGCCCCATCGCCCGCAGCACGTCATGCACCGCCCCGGTGTACAGTTTTTCCAGCCTTGCCGTCAGATCCATTCTGCCTCCAGAAAATTAATGCGCTCACACGAAGGATCACAAGGGAAACACGAAGGTACACGAAAGATAATCTTCCAATCCAATCTCTGAATCGGTCGCGGGAGCGAAACCAGGCTATTGCCGGTGTGCAATCGCTCGCTATACAGGTCATTCCCGGTCGAGCCTGAGTTTCCTTCGTGTACCTTCCCTGTACTTCCTTCGTGCTTTTTCGTGTTGAGAGTTTTTTGCTTCTGGTCAAGCCGGCAGCCGGCGGCCGCGGAAAGCGACGGCCTGGTTGGCGGCGAGGGCGGTGATCACCATCAGGCCGCCGAGCAGGGCGGCTTCGCTCGGGCGTTCGCCGATCAGCGCCCAGACCGCCAGCGTGCCGAAGATGGTTTCCAGGATCGAGGTCAGCCCGATTTCGGCCGCGGAGAGGTGGCGCGAGGCAATCACCATCAGCACGCAGCCGAGCCCGACCTGCACGGCACCCATGATGGCGAGCAGGCCGAGGTCTTTTGCGCCGGCTTCGAACGGGAGTGCGAACGGCAGCGTCAGGATCGCGGAGATGACGCCGGCCAGCAGGATCGCGGGGATCATGTCGACCGCGGCGCGCATCCTGCGCAACAGCACGATGTTGAGGCCGAAACCGACCGGCACGATCAGCGCCACCACCACGCCAATCCAGCGATCGTGGGATACCGCGCCGCCGAACATGACGCCGATGCCCGCCATCGCCGCGGCCATCGCCAGCCAGGTGCGCGGCGGCACCGCCTCGCGCAACATCAGCCAGCCGAACAATGCTGCAAAGAAAGGCGCACTACTCACCACGATCAGCGTGTTCGCCACCGTGGTCTGCGTCATCGCCACGATAAAACCGACGAACATCACCGTCAGCAACGCGCCTGACAGCAGTCCCGGCACGCCGACCGCTACGACTTTTTCCACGAATGCGCCGCGATGCTGGAACCACAACCAGGCGCCGAGAGACAGCGTCAGGAACACCGATCTCCAGAAAGTGATCTCCCAGGCGTCGGTAATGTTCATGCTGCGCACCAGGACGCCGGCGCTCGCCCAGCACAGGGTGGCGCCGATCATGAGCATCACCGCCCGGCGATGCTCCTGCGGAGCCGTCACTTCAGCGGCTCGGGCGCCTGCACACCGAGCTTCTCGGCCCAGGGTGCAAGCGCAGGCATGATGCTGGGGTAGAGCGCGACGCCCTCCTTGATCTGCGTTGTCCGGCGCGCGAGACCGGCCTCGCCCGGCAGACGCACGCGTTCGAACCCCGGGCGCGGCGGCGTGTTGCGGCAGGCTTCGGCGACCCAGGCGGTCTGCCGCACGAAGTCCTGCGACCCCGCATACAGGGCGGGATTCAGGATCTGGATGTAGACGTTCGCCGCCCAGCCTTCGACCGGGTCGGCGCGCCCGTGGCCTGCCAGTCCGCCGGTCAGCGCCTCCACCAGCAGCCCGAGCGCATAACCCTTGTGGCCGTGATCGATGCCGCCGATCGGCAGCAGCGCACCGGGCGGATCCGCGAACAGCACCGCGGGATCGTCCGATGCATTGCCCTGTCCGTCGATGATCCACTGGCCCGGCAGCTTGCGCCCTTCCGCGTGCAGCCGGCGCGTGAGGCCGTGCGTGGTGATCGACATCGAAACGTCGATCATCACCGGCTCGCCATTGGTGGGCCACGCCGCGGCGAGCGGATTCGGCGTGTAGACGTCCTTGCGGCCGCCGTGCGGCGCGACGCCGCCGACTTCCGGTCCGGAAGACGCGATGATGATCATCAGCCCCTGGTCGGTGACGCGCTTGAGATAGGCGGCGAGGCAGGCGATGTGGTGGCTGCGCCGGATCGCTACCGTGCAGGTGCCGTTCAGCCGCGCGCGTTCCATCGCCAGTTCGATGGCCTTGAGCGTGAGCCATGGTCCGGGCAGGCGCATGCCGTCCCAGGTGATCGCCGCGGGGAAGTCCGCGATCGCGCGCGGGCTGCCCTCGGTGCGCATCGATCCGGACTCGATGTCACTCAGATAGGGCGTGAGCAGATGCAACCCGTGCGTGTCATGGCCGAGCAGATCGCCCTCGACCAGGATGTCCGCGACCGCGACCGATTTCTCATGCTCGAGCCCGGCCTTGTCGAGCAGCGCGGTGGCGAAATCAACCAGTGCAGTAGTGGCGTATCGTTGTTGTGCAGACATGGCTAAATGCTGAAAGGAAAATCGGAACGCAAAGGCCGCAAAGGAGCGCAGAGGCCGCAAAGTAAGGCAAGAGCGGCCTGACGAGAAAACGGGCAGGCGTTACCCGGGTACTGGATGAAGCACAAAGTAACCTGCTTTCATGCTCGTCTTTGCGTTCTTTGCGCTCCTTTGCGGCCTTTGCGTTGAGCTTTTCATTTGACTTTCGAGCCTTTGCGATCTCTGCGTCAAGCTTCTCTTTATGATCTTGAACTTCAAGTCTTTCAGAGCATCACGATCTGCCGCACCGTGTGACCCGATGCGAGGCGGTCGAAGCCTTCGTTGATCTGGTCGAGCTCGATGTGATCGCTCATCAGCTTGTTTACCGGCAGCATGCCCTTGCGGTACAGATCGATGTAGCGCGGCATATCGCGCGGCGGCACGCAGGAACCCACGTAGCTGCCTTTCACCGTGCGTTCCTCGGCGGTGAGGTTGACGTGCTGTAGCGGCCAGCGCGCTTCCGGGTGCGGCAGCCCGGCGGTGACCGTGGTGCCGCCGCGGCGGGTGATGCGATACGCGAGCTCCATCGCCTGCACCGATCCCGCCATTTCAAAGCCGAAATCCACGCCGCCGGCGGTGAGGTCCTTGACCTTCTGGATGGCGTTCTCGTCTTTCGCGTTTACCGTGTCGGTGGCGCCGAGTGTCTTCGCCAGCTCCAGCTTGTCGTCGTGCACATCGATCGCGATCACCTGCGACGCGCCCGCAACCTTGGCGCCGAACAGCGCGTTCAGGCCGACGCCGCCCAGGCCCACGACCGCGACGCGCGCGCCCGGAAACACCTGCGCGGTATTCAGCGCCGCGCCGACCCCGGTGAGCACCGCGCAACCGAACAGCGCCGCCTCGTCGAACGGCAGCTTGTCGTCGATCTTCACCATCGAGCCGCGGTTGACCACGCAATACTCGGCAAAGGCGGACACGCCGACATGGTGATAGACCGGCTTGCCGTTCTGGCTCAGCCGTATCGAGCCGCCGAGCAGCGTGCCCGCGCCATTCGACTGCTGCCCGGGTTCGCAACGCCCGGGATGACCTTCCTTGCACGGCATGCATTCGCCGCAGCTCGGTGCAAACACCATCACCACGTGGTCGCCGGGCTTGAGGTCATGCACCCCTGGTCCGCACTCCGCCACGATGCCGGCCGCCTCGTGGCCGAGCACCATCGGCATCTGCCGCGGGCGGTCGCCGTTAATGGTGGACAGGTCCGAGTGGCACAGCCCCGCCGCCTTGATCTGCACCAGCACCTCACGCTCACCCGGTTTGTCGAGTTCGACTTCCTCGATCACCATCGGCCGCGACTTCGCATAAGGCTGCGCAAGCCCCATCTCCCGGATCACTGCGGCTTTGATCTTCATTTTTGATACCTCAGATCTAGAAAAGCGAACCACGAAGGCACGAAGGCACGAAGGCACAAAGAAAAACGAGACCATGAGGCTCCGCCCCGACACGAGCTTCGACATAAGGGCAAAGTCCGCGGAGCACGACGTCGACCACGATCTCCGCAGGTTATGTCTCGTCCGTTTGTCTGCCTTTTGTAGTACTTCGTGTCTTCGTGCCTTCGTGTTTCGCTTTTCTCCCTCGTCTGTCAGCGTTCCCGTTTCTCCGTCAATACGTCGCGCGGCCGCCGGAGAGGTCGAATACCGCGCCGGTGGTGAAGGAGCAGTCTTCGGTGCACATCCACGCGACCATCGCGGCGATTTCTTCGACTAGGCCGAAGCGGCCCATCGGGATCTTCGACAGCATGAAATCGATGTGGCTCTGCGCGACCTGTTCGAAAATCGGCGTCTTCACCGCCGCCGGCGTGACGCAGTTCACGGTGATGCCGTTCTTCGCCAATTCCTTGCCCAACGACTTGGTCAGAGCGATCACTGCGGCCTTGGACGAGCTGTACGCGGAAGCGGTCGGGTTGCCTTCCTTGCCGGCGATCGAGGCGATGTTGACGATGCGCCCGTAGTTGTTCTTCATCATGTGCGACGCGGCGGTGCGGCAGGTATAGAAGGTGCCGTTCAGGTTGATGTCGTGCACGCGCAGCCATTCGTCCACCGGGTACTCCCAGACCATCGCGTTCTTGCCGGCGACACCGGCGGAATTGACCAGCGCGTCGACCTTGCCGAAAGCGCCGACCGTGGCGTTGAAGGCGGCCTCGACATCGGCGAGCCTGGTGACGTCGACCTTCGCGGTGTGGACCTTTGCGCCGCTGATCGACTTGGCCGCGTCGGCCATGGTCTTCTCGTTCATGTCCCAGATGCTGACGTTGGCGCCCGACTGCGCCAGCCGCTGCACGATCGCCAGGCCGATGCCGGATGCGCCGCCGGTGACGATCGCGCTGCGGCCCTTCATGTCGAGATTGTTCATTCTTCTCCCCCTATGGATTCTGTATTCTGGTCTGGGCGAGTGCTCCGGCCCGTAAGGCCTTGAATTCTAGCATCGGAGATATGCCGCGGGCGCCGCCAACTCACAAATCCTGAAAGAGAAGCTTGACGCAAAGCCCGCAAAGAATCGCAAAGGCCGCAAATAAATACCAGGAAGGGGTGTAACGAACTCGTATGCTTTTCTTGGTGTCCTTGGTGTCCTTGGTGTCCTTGGTGTCCTTGGTGTCCTTGGTGTCCTTGGTGGCTCTCTTTGCGGCCTTTGCGATTCTTTGCGAACTTTGCGTTCGGTCTCTCCTTTGACTTTCCTGCTTTATCCTCAGCCTTTGTCCTGCGGTGCGACCGTGGCGTTGAATTTCTCGAAGAATTGCGCCGCCATTTTCTTCGCCACGCCGCCGACCAGGCGCGAACCGATCTGCGCGAGCTTGCCGCCAACCGTGGCGTGCGCCTTGTAGGCGAGCCGGGTGTTTTCGCCATCCGGCGTCAGCGCGACTTCCGCGCGGCCTTTGCCGAATCCGGCGACTCCGCCGGAACCCTCGAAGGCGAGCGTGTAGGAATCCGGTGGATTGACGTCCTCGAGATGCAGCTTGCCGTTGAACTTGGCCTTGACCGGGCCGATGGCCGCGGTCATCGCGATCCGGTATTCGCTGTCGGACACTTTCTCGATCTCCTGGCAGCCCGGGATGCAGGCCTTGAGTATCTCCGGGTCGTTCAGCGCTTCCCAGACCTGCTGCTGCGGCAGCGGGATGGTTTCTTCACCGGTCATGTCCATGCGGTTTCTCTCCTGTAGCGGGAATTCGCGCGCGTCTTCGACAGTACGTCGACAAGCGCGGCAAGGCTTTCGATATCGTGCGCCGGCAGGAATGCGTCCACGTGCGGCAGCATGGCGCGCACGCCGGCCGCCAGTGGCTGGAACTCGCGGTAGCGCAATAACGGATTCAACCATACCAGCCGGCCACAGGACTTGCGCAGGCGCTCCATCTGCGCGGCCAGGTCGCGGGCGCCTTCGCGGTCCAGGCCGTCGGTGATCAGCAGCACCGCCGCATTCTGCGCCAGCACGCGCCGCGACCAGCGCAGGTTGAACGATTTCAGCGCGGCGCCGATACGTGTGCCGCCCGACCAGTCGGCGACCGCCTGCGCCACCGCGTCCAGCGCGATATCCACGTCGCGGTGCTTCAGGTGCCGGCTGATGTTGGTCAGCCGCGTGCCGAACACGAAGGTTTGCACACGGTCGCGGTCGTTGGTGATCGCATGCAGGAAATGCAGGAGCATGCGCGAGTAGCGGCTCATCGAACCCGAAATGTCACACAGAATCACCAGCGGCGGGGGCTGCCAACGGTGCGCGCGCGTGCGCAACGGGATGATGTCCGCGTAATCGCGCAGGCTGGCGCGCAGCGTCGCGCGCAGGTCCACCTTCAGCCCGTGCGGATCCGGCGACAGGCGTCGCACGCGGATCTCGGGAATCGGCAGTCGCAGTTTCGCCACCAGTGTCTTCGCCTGAGCGAGTTCGTCCAGTGACATGCTGGCGAAATCGCGGCGGCGAAGCTGTTCGGCATCCGATGCCGCTGCCGCGATGCGCGGTTCTTCCGGCTGCTCGCGTTCGCCCGGCGAAGTAACGGACAGCCCAAGCGCTTCCGCGACGCGATTGCCGGGAGACTGCGTGTCCTCGCTCGCCGCGGAAGCCTTCGCAGCCACTGCCGCGGATGCGACCGCATCGCTGCTGTCCCAGAAAACCCGGAACGCCTGGTCGAATACGTCGAACTGTTCGCGCCGGCTAAGAAACACCGCGGCCAGCGTCCAGTAGAAATCCTCCCGTCGTTGTACCCCGGCGATGTCGAGTGCCTGCAGCGCGCCAAGCACGCGGTCCGAACCCACCGGCACGCCCGCGGCACGCAGCGCCCGCGCGAAGTGCATCACGTTCTCGGCGAACCTGCCGTGCGTAGTGCCTGGAGTCACTTGCATGCGATACCGGCGCTCGGGAATACAGAAGAAAAAGAAAACATATGAACCACCAAGAACACCAAGAGAACCCGAATCCTCTGCCTTCCTTGGTGCCCTTGGTGTTCTTGGTGGTTAATCGCCTTTTGTCAGGATGCAGCCTTTGCTTCTGACAGCAGCTTCGCGGCGGATTCTCCGCGCACGCGTGCGATGTCGTCCTGGTATTTGAGCAGCACGCCGAGCGTTTCTTCGATGACTTCCGGGTCCAGGGATTTCCTATCGAGCACGATCAGCGCGCGTGACCAGTCGAGCGTCTCAGCAACCCCCGGTGGCTTGAACAGGTCCTCGTTGCGCAACCTCTGTACGAAGGCGACGATCTCGCCGGAAAGGCGCTCGGGGATGCCCGGCACTTTGCGCCGTACGATTTCCAGCTCGCGTGCCGCGCTCGGGTAGTCGACCCAGTGGTACAGGCAGCGGCGTTTCACCGCGTCGTGAATTTCGCGCGTGCGGTTCGAGGTGATCACCACGATCGGCGGTTCGGCAGCCTTGATGGTCCCGATCTCGGGAATGGTGACCTGGAAGTCAGAGAGCACTTCCAGCAGGTAGGCCTCGAACGGTTCGTCTGCGCGGTCGAGTTCGTCGATCAGCAGCACCGGCGGTTCGCCGAGGTCGCCTTCCAGCGCCTGCAGCACCGGCCGGCGGATCAGAAAGCGCTCGGAAAAAATGTCCTGCGTCAGCGCCTCGCGCGAAGCCGCGCCTTCAGCTTCCGCGAGCCGGATCTCGATCATCTGCCGCGCGTAGTTCCACTCGTAAACGGCGGATGCGACGTCGAGTCCCTCATAGCACTGCAGGCGGATGAGCCGGCGCCCGAGCGTGGCGGCGAGCACCTTGGAGATCTCGGTCTTGCCTGTTCCGGCTTCACCCTCCAGGAACAGCGGCCGCTGCATGCGCAGCGCCAGGAACACCGCCGTCGCCAGCGACCGCTCGGCGACATACTCGCCGCCGGCAAGCAGCGCGAGTGTGTCGTCGATGGAAGTGGGGAGAACGCTGTTACTTGCCAAGCGCCCGCTCCACCGCGCGCTTGGCCATGACGGTGACCAGATGCGCGCGGTATTCCGCGCTGGCGTGCAGGTCAGTGTTCAGTTCGTCCGAAGGCACGCTGATCTTTGCGACCGACTCGGCCGCGAACTTCCTGGCCAGCGCCTTTTCCATCTTGGCCACGCGGAACGCGCACGCACCGGCCCCGGTGACCGCGACCCGTACCGCATCGCCGAAGTCGGCGACGAACACGCCGACGATCGCGTAGCGCGATGCGGGGTTCTTGAATTTGGCATAGCCCGCGCGTTTCGGAACCGGGAACGCGATCGAATGGATGATCTCGCCCGGTTCGAGCGCGGTTTCGTACATGCCGGTGAAGAAATCGTCCGCCGCGAGCTTGCGCTTGCCGGTATTCACTGTCGCACCGAGACCGAGCAGGGCGGCGGGGTAATCCGCGGCGGGGTCATTGTTCGCCACCGAGCCGCCGAGCGTGCCCATGTTGCGCACCATGCGGTCGCCGATCTCGCCGGCGAGCGACGCCAGAGCGGGAATCGACTTCAGGACTTCCCCGGATTCCGCGACCTCTGCATGCCTGGTCATCGCGCCGATGACCAGGCTCTTGCCGTCGACGCAGACCCCCTTCAACTCGGCGATGTCACGCAGGTCGACCAGCTCTGCCGGCGCCGCGAGACGCAGCTTCATCGCCGCGATCAGCGTCTGCCCGCCCGCCAGCAGCTTCGCCTCCTCGTTCGCCGCCAGCCGCGCTGCAGCATCCTTGAGGTCCTTCGCCTTGTGATAACTGAACTCGTACATCGCTCGTCCCCAGTATTTTTATCGACTGTGATCAACCACGAAGGCACAAAGTACACAAAGAATCACGAAGGGGTATCTTTGTGTCACTTCGTGCCTTCGTGCCTTCGTGTCTTTGTGGTGAGTCACCCTTTGTTACCAGATCAGCGTTTCATCGCCGCGGCCCCCGCGGCCACTGCCTTGACGATGCCGTGGTAGCCGGTGCAGCGGCACAGATTGCCGTCGAGTTCGGCGCGGATCGTCTTCTCGTCCGGGTTCGGGCGCCGCGCCACCAGGTCGATCGCGCTCATGACCATGCCCGGCGTACAGAATCCGCACTGCAGGCCGTGGTGATCGCGGAACGCCGCCTGCATCGGGTGCATGCTGCCGTCCGCCTTGGCGATGCCTTCGATGGTGACGATGTCCGCGCCGTTGGCCTGCACCGCGAGCATGTTGCAGCACTTGACGGCGTTGCCGTCCAGCTGGATGGTACAGGCGCCGCATTGGGCGGTATCGCAGCCGACGTGGGTGCCGGTCAGGCGCAGCTCGTTGCGGATGAAATCCACCAGCAGCGTGCGCGGCTCGACCTCGGCCTTGACGGGCTTTCCGTTTACGGTCATTGAAACCGGGACTGGCATGGGCGTTCCTTTTCCTGACTGCTTGAGCGGGGTCCGGTGCGGTGTGCTGCGCGCCGGCGCTTGTCGAATCGGTAACCCGGAATGCTAGTGAACGTGCGGCCCGGGATCAACCGGGAAAACACGCGCGTCGTGTCGTAGAATGGTCCGGACCTCAGGGCCTATTGTACGGCCGCATGTGCGGCCGCAGCGCAACAACAAACTTCAACAGGACGGACACATGGCAAAGTACGGCATCGGTCAGGCATTGAAGCGTCGCGAAGACCAGCGGCTGCTGTTCGGTACGGGTCGTTACCTGGATGACGTCTCGCTCGAGAACGAGGCTCACGTCGCATTCCTGCGTTCGCCGCACGCGCACGCGCGCATCGTCTCAATCGACATCGAAGCGGCGAAGAAGATGCCGGGCGTGGTCGCGGTATTCACCGGCGCCGAGCTCAAGGCGGACGGTGTCGAACCGTTGCCGATCAATCCCGGCCTGAAGCGCGCGGACGGCAAGCCGATGAGCGCGCCGCCGAACAACCCGCTGGCGGTGGAGAAAGTCTATTACGTGGGCGAGCCGGTCGCAGCCATCGTCGCCGACAGCCGGCTGCGCGCAGACGATGCGGCCGAACAGGTGATGGTGGAGTATGAAGAGCTGCCCGCGGTGATCGGCATCGAGGCGGCGACCGCAAAGGATGCGCCGCAACTCTGGGCCGATGCACCGGGCAACATCGCTGCACAGACAAAGTTCGGTGACCAGAAGGCCTGCGACGAAGTGTTCGCGAAAGCGAAACACGTCAGCCGACTGGCGCTCGTCAACCAGCGCCTGGTGCCGGTCAGCATGGAGCCGCGCGGCAGCATCGGCGAGTTCGACAAGGCGTCCGGTCGCATCACGCTGCATACCAGTTGCCAGAACCCGGCCGGCCTGCAGAAGACACTGGCCGAGGCAGTTCTCAAGGTGCCGATGGAGAAAGTGCGCGTGCGCGTGGGCGATGTCGGCGGCGGCTTCGGCATGAAGACCCAGCTCTACCCGGAAGACGTGGTGTGCGTCTGGGCGGCGCGCAAGCTTGGCCGGCCGGTGCACTGGCGCGCGAGCCGCAGCGAAGAGTTCCTTGCCGGCAATCACGGCCGCGACCAGATCAACCAGGCGGAGATCGCGTTCGACGACAAGGGCAAGATGCTCGGCCTGCGCATCAACATCGTCGGCAATATCGGCGCGCACGGCAGCGGCCCGGGTGCGGTGATCGTGGTGGCAGTCGGGCCGAAGGTGATCACCGGCGTGTACCACGTGCCGGCGCTCGACCTGCGCGGCACCGCGATCATCACCAATACCAACCTGGTAGGCGCCTACCGTGGCGCGGGACGCCCGGAAGCGATCTTCCTGATCGAACGCCTGATGGACCAGGCGGCGGCCGACATGAAGATGGACCCGGCGGAACTGCGCCGGCGCAATCTCATCCAGCCGTCGCAGATGCCGTACAAGACGCCGATGGGCGAGAAATTCGACAGCGGCAACTTCCCGCACATGCTCGACCGCATTCTCGAGCACGCCGACTGGAAGGGATACGACAAGCGTAAAAAAGAATCCGCCGCGCGCGGCAGGCTGCGCGGCCGCGCGATTTCGACCTTCCTCGAGTGGACCGGCGTGGTACACGAGGAAACCATCGACCTGCACATCGAGGCCGACGGCCGCGTCAAGGCATTCACTGCGATGCAGGCGATGGGGCAGGGCATCGAGACCAGTTACGTGCAGATCATCTCCGAGACGCTCGGCATCGACGCCGACCTGATCGACATCGTGCAGGGCGACAGCGACATCGCACAGGGCATCGGTAGCATGGGCAGCCGCTCGCTCTACATCGGCGGCTCGGCGATGTTCACCGCCTCGAAGGACACCATCGACAAGGGCAAGGAACTCGCCGCCGACGCGCTCGAGGCGTCGGCGCAGGACATCGCCTACGAGGACGGCAAGTTCACCGTCGCCGGCACCGACCTCGGTGTCGGCCTGTTCGAACTCGCGGCGAAGCAGCCCGAGAAGCGCATTGCGATCAAGACCACGCAGAAAGTAGACGGCCCGTCATGGCCGAACAGTTGCCACGTGTGCGAAGTCGAGATCGACCCCGAGACCGGCGTGACCCAGATCGTGAAATACACCACGGTCGACGACGTCGGCCGCGTGATCAACCCGATGATCGTCGCCGGCCAGGTGCACGGCGGCATCGCGCAGGCCGTCGGCCAGGCCATGCTGGAACAGGCGCGCTATGACGAAGAAACCGGCCAGCTCATCACCGGCTCGCTGCTCGACTACTGCCTGCCGCGCGCCGACGACCTGCCGAGCTTCGACACCCACACCGACGAAACCACTCCTTGCAAGATCAACCCGCTCGGCGCCAAAGGCGTCGGCGAACTCGGCACCGTCGGCGGTACCCCGACCGTGGTCAACGCCATCATCGACGCCCTGCGGCCGATGGGCGTGAGCAACATCGACATGCCGATTACGTCGGAGAAGGTATGGCGGGCAATCGAGGAGGCGAAGGCGGCGTAGCCGGATTTGCGAAGAAAGGTTCAGCCTGGCGGTTGCAGTAGAAGGTAGACAATACTGAAGGAGGTGTCGTACCGAGGCGCGGGGTCAGACCAGGCACCGGAAGGGCCAAGCCTTAGCTTTCCAGTAGGAACAAGTACCCGCAAAACCGCATCCGGCATCTTTTCCGCTGCCCGTCCACTTTCTCGATCGCGATGAGTCTCTGTCGTCGGAACACGCGATGGAGGCCACGTATCTGCGGATTGCGTCCTCGATTCCGCGACAGGTGACGATGCTTGGGCGTAGGCGAAGATGCTCGAAGTTCTTTCTCGTGGCAGGACGGCGGCTCCTGCAGAAACCCGTCCGCGACCGATGGTTTGCTTTCCGTCAGGAGACGGCGCTCAGCCCTTGCTCTCATTTTCGTGCGGATCTTCGCCCACCATCCCGTTTCTCGACAGCAGCACCGCGATCGGCCGCGTGCCGCTGAAGCCGGAGAGGATGATGACCAGCACCGCGGTGATCGGTACGGCGAGGAAGGCGCCGGGGATTCCCCAAAGTGATGACCAGATTGCGAGGCTGGCGAGGATCCCGAACGGGCTGAGATTGCGCTGGTTGCCGAGCAGGTAGGGATCGAGGAAGTTGCCGATCACGGATTGAGTTGCCGTCGGCACGGCCAAAGCGGTCCGGGTCAGGAGGTACGGATGATCTTGCTCGCCTTACTCCGCACTCCTAGTGATAACTGCCGATCCACGGACAGTACGGGCCTTTTCTGATTACGACGATTCCAGAGTCGGTCACGAAATACCGGCGGCGGTCACCATCGAGGTCGTATCCGATGCGGCTGCCGGCGGCGATGGTGTTATAGCGATCGACAATGGTGCGCCGGAGCTTTGCGCCGCGGCGGATCACGACGTAGTCCATGATGATGCAGTCTTCCAGCTCCACGTCCTCCTCGATCAGGACTTCGTGGCGGACGACCGAATTGCGGATGCGCGCGCTCTTGACCAGCGTGCCGGCACCGATAGAGGCGTTTCGCACCGTCGCATCGATGAGCTTTGCGTTCGGGCCCTGGTAATTGCTCGAGCCGACCGGCCACTGCGTATTGAACAGATTGAAGCGCGGCTCCAGACCCAGCGTGTCCTGGTGTGCGTCGAAGTAGGTGTCGATCGTGCCCACGTCGCGCCAGTAGTGGGGCTCTTCATAGTCGCGCAGTCCCGGGACGCGATTGTCGGAAAAGTCGTAGGCAAATATGCGGTGGCTGTGCACCAGTCTCGGCAGAATGTGCAGGCCGAAGTCGCTTTCGCCTCGCTGCCTGGCTTCGTTCACGGCCTGGACAAGAACATCCGTGCTGAAGAGGTAGTTGCCCATCGAGGCGAACGCGCGGGTCGTGTCCCCGGGCATCGATGGCGGTTGGGCCGGTTTTTCCAGGAACCCGCGAATGCGTCCGTCCGCGTCGGCGCCGATTACGCCGAAGCTCGAAGCCTGCGAGATCGGTACGGGCAGTGCGGCAACGGTCGCATCCGCCCCGCAGGCATGGTGGAAGTCGGCCATCTGGCGCAGGTCCATGCGATAGATATGGTCCGCGCCGAGCACGGCGACGAGGTCCGGGGCGTTCGCGTTGATCAGGTTCAGATTCTGATGCACCGCGTCGGCCGTGCCCTGGAACCACTCCGGTCCTTCGCGCATCTGTGGCGGAACCACTGCTATGAACTGGTGGGGCAAAATGGGAGAGAGTGTCCACGAGGAGGTAATGTGCTCGATCAGCGACTGCGATTTGTACTGCACCAGGAGGTAGATCGCGTAGACGCCCGAGTTGACCAGGTTGGACAGCACGAAGTCGACGATGCGATAGCGGCCGCCGAACGGCACGGCCGGCTTCGAGCGTTCGGCAGTAAGCGGGAATAGGCGCGTGCCTTCGCCGCCGGCAAGTACCATGGCGAGCATGCGCGGGTGAGTGTCGGGCATCCTGCTGCTCCTCGAACGGGTTGAACGGAACCCCATCGCCCCGGAGTGCCGGAAACGGCATATGGTCTTCTGGCCATGAGCGAGTGTGTTCTTGCAGCGCGGCCGGCAGGAGATCGCATGTCCGCAGACGGGTCTTCTCGCGACGCGGAGTCCTTGTCCAGCGGACTTTGCATCAACGGATTTGGGCCTTATTGATCGAACGCAAATCGTCCGGCGGTTTGTCCGCATGCCAAGGGCGAGCCGGTCGCGCGGCGCGAACGCAATGCCCTTCTTCGGCCGCATGCGGCAGGGCGCTGCACGCAGCGAGGCACGCACCTTCCCATCCGCCGCCGCAACGCGGGCGCTTCAATGGTCCTGATCTGGACGATCCTCGTCTTTGATCTCGCTCAAGGTCGCGGCCTTCGCACCAGCGGATAGTTGTGCAATCGCAGGCGGATGTGCCTGTCGCTTCGGAGGAGAGGTGAATTTGTCGATCGGTCTTCAGGGTTGGACGCGCCGACGGGCGGACGGGCCGACCGCGAGGCGGCTGGCCCGCACCGGTGGTGGCGGCTTCGATCCGAGGCGCTGCCTGATGGTACTGCTTGCGGCGGGCTGGTTTCTGGGGCTGTGCGTGCCGACCGGCGCGGCCGGCGAGGGAAGGCCCCTTGTCCCGCATATCGAGGAGGGCGACGTGAACCTCTGGATGCGATACTACGAAGCGCAACGCGGATGGAAGCCGCGTGTGGAAGAGCTCCCTCGGGAGAACGCACCGCAGGAAACGCGCGAGCCGGACGATTCGCGTGCTCACGACGACCAACCTGAATCCCGCGAGGCGGCGCAGCCGCAGGGCGGCGACTGAAACCGCTACGCGCGTTCGCCGCAACCCAGGCGCTCGATCCGTCGTCCAACGGCACACAGACGGTCCGCAGCGCCCCGGCGGCGTTTGTCGGATCGCGAATTCCCCGCGGCTCAGCGATTGCCCGCCGCTTCGTTCGGCTCCTCGCCCACGATGCCGTTTCTCGACAGCAGCACCGCGATCGGCCGCGTGCCGCTGAAGCCGGAGAGGATGATGACCAGCACCGCGGTGATCGGTACGGCGAGGAAGGCGCCGGGGATTCCCCAAAGTGACGACCAGATTGCGAGGCTGGCGAGGATCACGAACGGGCTGAGATTGAGCTGGTTGCCGAGCAGGTAGGGATCGAGAAAGTTGCCAATGACGAACTGCGCTGCGGACAATGCCGCGAGCAGGGTCAGAACGGTGGTGAGGTCGTTGAACTGCACGATCGACATGGCAACCGGGAACAGCACGCCGAGTGCGGAACCGATGTAGGGCACGTAGTTGAGCACCGCGATTACTACGGCCCAGAACGCGGCGAACTCCACGCCCATGAGCGTGAGAATCGCCCAGCTCACGACGCCGAGGATGACGTTGATGAAGGTTTTCATCGCCAGGTAGGCGCCGATGCGTGCGTTGATGTCGGCGAGCACGCGCTGGATCCGCTCCGCCGCTTTCGGGTTCTTCGACAGGCGCTGGAGTTTGTCCGGGAAGAAACGCTTTTCCAGTAGCAGGAAAGTGACGTAGAGGAAAACGATCAGCAGCGTGGTCACCATGGCGGTGGCCGAGACCACGGTCGAGCCGACCAGCCCCTGGATGTTGATCTGCCCGAGAAAGTCGTCGCGCAGTGTGGTCCAGGTGGGTGCGCGCTCGATGCCGAAGTACACCATGACCTGGTGTATCTTCGAAAGCAGCGACTCCTGGTAGACCGGTGTGAGCGCGACCACGCGCCCGACGTTGGTGATGATGAGCGAGACGCCGGCAGCCATGGCCATGCCGATGACGCTGATCGAGAAGAAATAGCGCACCGGCAGCGGCAGGTAGGGCCCTACTTTCGGCACCTGCTCCAGCAGCCGGGCGAGACCGGTAATGACGTAGGCGATCAGTACGCTGAACACGATCGGCACGAACACCGGTTTGCCGACGTGCAGCACCCAACCAACCACCACCGCCAGCACGGCGCCAAGGGCCACGGACCGGAACCATTCCTGTTTCGCATCCATCGGCCTGTGCGCTCCCTTCGCTATTCTCCGAACTCGGTAGCGCCAAGGATACCGGATTAGGTCGAGCCAAAAGAGATGCCTGACGCAAAGACCGCAAAGAAAAAGCAAACCAAGGTGAACCACTCAGAGCATCAAGGACACCAAGAGAACCAATGAGAATGCGGATCGGTGGTCTGGAGTTTCTCTGCGGTCTTTGCGCTTCTTTGCGAGCTTTGCGTTCTGCCTCTCTGTTCATGTTATGTCTGCAGAAAGCAGGGTGCTCGCAGTGCCCTGGTTTCTGGCAGGATTGATCATCGGCCCGGCAGAGGAGGATGTCATGCATGTATTCGTGATCGGCGCGACCGGCTATATCGGCGGCGCGGTGGCACTGCGGCTGCAGGCCGCAGGGCATCGGGTGTCGGGGCTGGCGCGTTCGCAGGAAAAAGCCGCGGCGCTGCAGTCGATCGGTATCGAACCGGTCGCCGGCACGCTTGCCGATGTATCGGCGCTTGCCGCCGCAGCGCGGGCCGCGGACGCCGTGGTCAATGTCGCGAACGCGGACGACTACGAGGTTGCGCGCACGCTGGTGCGGGCGCTCGCGGGCTCGGGCAAGCCGCTGCTGCATACCAGCGGCACCAGCGTCATCGCCGACCGCGCACTCGGCGAGGCGGGCGGAATCCTTCACACCGAGGACATGCCGCCGGATCCGCTGCCGGAGCGCCTGCTGCGCGTGGCGCTGGACAACATGCTGCTGCGTGCAGCGGGTGAGAACGTGCGCAGCGTGGTGATCCGGCCGAGCCTGATCTACGGGCGCGGCCCGGGGTTGAATCCGCACAGCGTGCAGATCCCGCGGCTGATCCGGCTTGCGCGCGAGCGCGACCGGCCGGCGCACGTGGGCCGCGGGCTGAACGTGTGGTCCCACGTGCATATCGACGACGTCGCCGGGTTCTATCTGCGCGCGCTCACCGATGCGCCGGCAGGATCAGTGTTTTATCTCGAAAACGGCGAAGCGTCGTGGCGGGAAATGGCGGTCGCGGCCGCGGCTGCGATTGGTGTCGGGGGCGAACCGGAAGCGCTTTCGGCGGACGAGTCGCTGCGCCTGTTCGGCGCCGCCGCCATTACCACCTTCGGTTCGAACAGCCGCGTCAGCGCAGACAAGGCGCGCCGGGTCCTCGGCTGGTCGCCCGCCGGCCCGAGCCTGTGGGACGACTTGCGCAGCGATTACTACCGCAGCGCCTTCGGCTGAAGGCAAGGGCGGAAGAGAAGCCTGACGCAATGCTCGCAAAGAAGCGCAAAGGCCGCCGAGAAACGCCAGACCACCGACCCAAATTCTCATTGGTTTTCTTGGTGTCCTTGGTGCCTTCGTGGTTCGCCTTGGTTTGCGTTTTGTTTGCGGCCTTTGCGCTTCTTTGCGAGCTTTGCATCCCGCTTTTGTTTTGATGTTGTGCTTTCGGAACAAAGAAAAAGCCCCGGATGACCGGGGCTTTTCTGCGGGCATTCGAAACGCGCGGCTTATTTGCCGTGCTGGCTCCAGAGTTCCGCGTTGAGTTTGGCCTGTTCTTTACCAAGCGACATTACCCAGTAAAGGCAGCCGAGAATGACGGTGAGCGGGCCGAGGAGCAGAATTGCGCCGGTCATGCTTTTTCTCCTGATTGATGATGGGGGAAATATGCGCCGGGTCACGCGCGGGCTAAGCTGGACTTATGGTCCTGGCCCGATTAAAACCGCGGCGGCGCGCGATGATACCAGACGATCGCGATTCGACGGACTCGCAAACTGTGAAGCGCTCAAGGCAGAGGACGCGCAGGCCGCAGGGGAAAGACGAAGCCAATCCTTACCGATGGCAACCGCAGCCATCGACACAGCCCGGCTACGCGGTCCCCTTCAGGCGACGGTCACGAGAAGGATTCCGTCCACTCCTGATCCCCTCTGCGGCCTTTGCGTCATCGGCGTTGAGAGTTCTGCTTTTGTCGTCTTTGAAAATCAGCCCTCAAGCAGCCTGCGCACTTGCGTGGCGATTGCGAGCGACGCGGTGAGGCCCGGCGATTCGATGCCATAAAGGTTTACCAGCCCCGGCACGCCGTGTTCGCGCGGGCCCTGGATGATGAAATCGGCGGCGGTTTCGCCTTCGGCGACGACCTTGGGGCGGATGCCTGTGTAACCGGGCTGCAGTTGCCCGTCTTTGAGTCCCGGGTAGTACTTGCGGATCGCTTCGACGAACAGCGGCTCGCGTGAGTGATCGAAGCGGTAGTCGATCGATTCCACCCAGGTAATGTCCGGGCCGAATCGCACTTGTCCGGCGAGGTCGACGGTGACGTGCACGCCGAGATGCGCATTCGTCGCGACCGGATAGACAAGGCGTGTGAACGGCGGCTTGCCCGAGAGCGTGTAGTAATGCGCCTTTGCATAGAAGGTGGGCGGCACGGTTTCAGCGGGCACGCCGTGGATGCTGCGCGCCACTTCCTGCGCAAACAGCCCACCGGAGTTGATTACGATGTTGCAGGCGATGGTCATTGGCTCGGCACCCCCGACATTGAGGACGATGCCGTCTCCGGTCACTTCGCCGGACTCGATGGGGCTTCTGAGGACAAGGCTCGCGCCTGCGTTCTCGGCGTCGCCCTGACAGGCAAGCATCAATGCGTGGCTGTCGACGATGCCGGTAGATGGCGACAGGAAGCCGGCGACACATTCGACATTCGGTTCGAGATCCCGCAGTTCCTCGCGTGAAAGCCAGCGCAGGTCGGTGACGCCATTGGCTTCGGCTTTGCCTATGTAGCTTTTGAGCGCGGCGGCCTCGTCCTGGTTGACGGCAACTACGATCTTGCCGACGTTATTGTGCGGTACGCCGTGTTCGGCGCAGTAGGCGTACAGCAGCTGTTTGCCCTGCACGCACAGTCGGGCTTTCAGAGACCCCTTGGGATAGTAGATGCCGGCGTGGATGACCTCGGAGTTGCGCGAACTGGTGTGGGTGCCGATTGCATCTTCCGCCTCGAGCACGATCACCTCGCGGCCGGCGAGTGCAAGCTCGCGCGCGATCGCGAGCCCAACCACGCCTGCGCCGATCACCGCGCAGTCGATTTTCTCAGTCATGCAGGCACACGCACATAAAATCCGAAGCGCGTAATGTTACCCGATCGAACTTCTGCAACATCTATGGCCGACTACTGGAACATCGACTGGCTGACCCGCTCCGATCTTTTTGCGCCGTTGCGCGGGGCGGGATCGCTGCTGCCGCACATCGGCTGGCCCGACACGGACGTGCTGAACGCGATCGCGGACGATTGCAGCCACCGTATCGTGAACGCGAACGGCGAACGCATCCGCTTCGTGGTGCAGGAAGGCCGGCCGGCACGATTCGAGGACGCGTTTGAACCTGGCACTTTTCTGCGCGGCGAAGTGCTCGTGCGTCGGTTTAACTGGCACGACCTGTACAACGCGCTGGTATGGATGACGTTCCCCACTGCAAAAGCGGCGCTGAATGCACGGCAGTACACCGCCCTGCAGGCACGGGAGGGCAGACAACGCACACCCGAAGGCGATGCGCTGACGCTGTTCGACGAGGACGGCGTGATCGTACTGAGTTCGGACGCGGAGCTGCTGCGCCTGGTGCAGGAATTCAGATGGAAGGAGCTCTTCTGGCAGCACCGGGACGCCGTGCGCGCGCATATGCGCTTCACTCTTTTCGGACATGCCTTGTTCGAGAAGGCCCTGAACCCCTTCGTCGGCATGACCGGCAAGGCGATTCTGCTGGAAGTGCCCGCGAGCGTGCTCGCTCTCGATCGGCCGGCGCTCTATCGCGAGGTCGACCGACGCACGGGCCTTTACGTATGGAATCCGGAGCATCTCCGGCATGGGCGGGCGCTGGCGCCGCTGCCTGTGTTGGGCGTACCCGGCTGGTGGCCGGAGAACGAAAACGAGGCGTTCTACGACGACACCGGGTACTTCCGCCCCGGCCGCAGGCGGGACGCTGCCCGTTAGGGGTGGCGGAAAGTCTCGCGCAGAAAGTACCGAAAAGAGAAATGTAACGCAGAGGCGGCAAAGAAGCGCAAAGACCGCAAAGGAGAAACAAATCACGGCGAGCAGGCAATCGCCCCGGAACGAACGGGCACATCAGGAATACTTGCCCGGAATTTCTTTGCGCGCTTTGCGTCCCGCCCCTGTTTTGACTTTCGTCGCGCCCGGATCAGGTTTCTTCTTCGACGGCGTAGGCGACGACGCGGTTGCGGCCGCGCTGCTTGGCGCGGTACATGGCCTTGTCGGCCTTGTCGAGAATGACTTCGAGATTGCCGCCGTCCTCGGGATAGCTTGCGATGCCGATGCTGACGGTGGTGTTCATGTCGCTGCCACGGATGTCGACACGGGATACTTCCACAGCCCGGCGGATGCGGTCGGCCATCTCCTGCGCGCCGCGGCGGTTGGTTTCGGGCAGCAGGACGACGAACTCGTCGCCGCCGAAACGCGCCATGACGTCGGAGCCTCGCAGTTCGTCACGCACGCAGCGCACCAGATGCTGCAACAGCCGGTTGCCGGACTCGTGGCCGTGGTTGTCGTTGACCAGCTTGAGATTGTCCGAATCGATCATCACCAGGGAAAGCGGATGGCTGTGACGCACCGCCTGCTTGAACGCGCGCTGCAGCATCCCCGAGAACGCGCGCATGTTGTAGAGGCCGGTGAGATCGTCGGTGTCGGAAACCTGCTTGATCTTGTCGACCGCAAAGCGGATGTCGGCGGCGAGCATGGTCGTGATGTACGCGACCAGGATGACCGGCGACAGCAACGCCAGCATGCCACCCCAGTACACCAGTGTCGCCGGGTTCCTGAGTTGCGGCTCGTATGCGAGCGCGAGATAGCAAAAAGCGATTACGAGTACTTCGATCGCGGTGATCGCCTTGCCCAGGATCAGGCTGCTGGCGATGATCGGCAGCAGATAGAGGTTCAGCAGCGGGCTTTCTATGCGCCCCGAATACCAGGCCACCCAGGTAATGAAGGCAATCATCACCCAGGTCTCGACGGCGAGCTTGACCCGCGATTCCTGCCGATAGAAGTTGACGTAATGCAGCGCGAGGATGAAGGCGCCGAAGAAAAGCAGCGCCATGTGGATGGCGATACGTCCATCCTCGACCGGGCCGCCCGCGACCAGGTATAGCAGGACGAGAATCAGGAGCAGCCATTCGATCTCGGCGATCGTACGGGCAAAGCCCTTGAGCTCATCCTGCTCTATGGTGAGCCCTAAGTTGGTTCTTGTTAGCATTGGGATGCGCAGCCTGCCACGTTGCGGTAGCAGAGGTTGCGAGAGTTCGGCCAAAGCGTAAACGCTTTCACTTTTAACTTCCAGTATAAAAATTGCCGCGGTATCGATAATGCTGTCGCTGGACTGTGCCGTAGCAGAGTCCAGGCAGCACGGGTTCCAGCGCAACCACACTTCGCGGAAAGTTTCGGTTTTTCTTCGGTCCGCGCGTCCTCACCGTCACAGTCGCACGCAATGTACGCAGGGGTTCACGAAAGCGCCACGGCCGGCGATCAGGTCCGCCCGCAGACGAAGGAATCGCGGATTCGCCGCCAGTTGGCCCGTTGCGCGTCCCATCTGGCTTGTCAACATATTGTTGTAGAACGTGTTTATGTCGGACATGGTCCTCGTTCGTCGGTCTGTTTTGACAGGATCCGGGAACGGTCTTATACTGCGTTTACAGATTAGATTTAGTCTAAATCCTGTTGCATTGGGTCGGGATTCCCCGGCCTTTTGCATTTCGAGTCGACTCAGAAGGTAAATCAAGGAGATGCAAATGAAAGCGCTGAAGGGTTCCAAGACCGAAGAGAATCTGAAGTACGCCTTTTCCGGTGAATCGCAAGCCAATCGCCGTTACCTGTACTTCGCGGCGAAGGCCGATGTAGAAGGCCAGAATGACGTGTCCGCGATCTTCCGCTCGACCGCGGAAGGCGAAACCGGCCACGCTCACGGCCACCTCGAATACCTCGAACAGGTGGGCGATCCGGCCACCGGACTGCCGATCGGCCGCACGCGTGAAAACCTCAAGGCGGCGATTGCCGGTGAAACCCACGAGTACACCGACATGTACCCGGGCATGGCGAAAGCCGCGCGCGAAGAGGGATTCGACGAGATCGCCGACTGGTTCGAGACGCTGGCCAAGGCTGAGCGATCGCACGCCAACCGCTTCCAGAAAGCCCTGGACGCAATGGCCGACTGACGAGCAAGGCGGAAGGATGAAGGCGGAAGGCGGAATCAGGGCCTTCTCCTTCGTCCGCGTCTTCCACCCGGCAGACTGACCTCTTTTCTTCCAAACTCATTCCTGAAACGACCATGCGCGAAGGCTCACTCGAAGCACCGACTCGGCATCCGATCGACTGGAAGTCGCCGGATTTCTTCAATGAAGAGAAACTGTTCGACGAACTGCATCGCGTGTTCGACATCTGCCATGGATGCCGCCGCTGCGTGAATCTGTGCACGTCCTTCCCCACGTTGTTCGATCTGATCGACGAGGGCAAGACCGGCGAACTGGACGGTGTCGAGAAGCAGGATCTGTGGAAAGTCGTCGACAAGTGCTATCTGTGCGACATGTGCTACATGACCAAGTGTCCGTACGTACCGCCGCACGAGTGGAACGTCGATTTCCCGCACCTGATGCTGCGTGCCAAGGCGTTGAAATTCAGGAAAGGCGAGACGAAGTTTCGCGACAAACTGCTGAGCAGCACCGACGCGGTGGGCAAGCTGGCGTCGATTCCCGTAGTGGTGCAGATGGTCAATGCGGTGAACAGGACGCCCGCCACGCGCAAGGTCATGGAGTCGGCGCTCGGCATCCACAAGGATCGCGTCCTGCCCGAGTACACCAGCGCGAAGTTTCGCGCCAATGCCCGGCCGGAATCGAAATTCCCGGTCAAGGACGGCGCAAATACGCCTGGCAAGGTCGCAATTTTTTCGACTTGCTACGTGAATTACAACGAACCCGGCATCGGACACGACCTGCTTAAGGTCCTTGCGCATAACGAAGTGCCGGCGACGGTGGTCGAGAAAGAAGCCTGTTGCGGCATGCCGAAGCTGGAGCTGGGCGATCTCGACGCGGTGGCGAAGCTGAAGGAAAAGAATATCCCGGTGCTCGCCAGGCTGGCGAAAGAGGGTTACGCGATCCTCACCGCGGTGCCTTCCTGTACCTTGATGTTCAAGCAGGAACTGCCGTTGCTGTTTCCCGACGATGCCGACGTCAAGGCGGTGGCGGAGGCGATGTTCGATCCCTTCGAGTACCTGATGCTGCGCAAGCGCGACGGACTGCTGAAGACCGACTTCAGGCAGCCGCTCGGCAAGGTTTCGTATCACATTCCGTGTCACCTTCGTGTGCAGAACATGGGGCAGAAGACGCGCGAGACGCTGGAACTGGTGCCAGAGACCGAAGTCAACACGGTGGAGCGCTGCGCCGGCCATGACGGCACCTGGGGCGTGAAGAAGGAGTATTTCGCCGACTCCATGAAGATCGGCCGGCCGGTATTCCGCCAGATGGCCGAGCCGCAACCGGACTTCATCAGCTCCGATTGCGCCATTGCCGGCCGTCACATTAGCCAAGGTATTGGCGACACCGGCGTGCAGAAGCAGCATCCGATCACCTTGATCCGGATGGCGTACGGATTGTAGAACCAGGAGAGTGCAATGATGAGTGCAATCACAGTAGACAGCCTGATGTCCCTGGAGCAATACGCAAAGGCGCGCAATGAGTTTCGTGCCAAGGTAATCAGCCACAAGAAGGCACGCACGATCACCCTTGGCGAACACGTCATGCTCATCTTCGAGGACGAGCTGACCATGCGCTACCAGATTCAGGAGATGCTGCGTGTGGAACGGATCTTCGAAGAGGACGGCATTCGCGACGAGCTCGAAGCCTACAACCCGATGGTTCCGGACGGCAGCAACTGGAAGGCCACGATGATGATCGAGTATCCGGACATCGAGGAGCGCCGGCGGGCCCTGGAGAAGCTGATCGGCATCGAGGACCGGGTATGGGTGCAGGTCGAAGGCCAGCCGAAAGTCTTTGCCATCGCCGACGAGGATCTCGAGCGCGAAACCGAGCAGAAGACCTCTGCTGTGCACTTCCTGCGATTCGAACTGACCGATGCGATGAAGCAGGCGCTCAAGGACGGGCGGGCACTCGCGATCGGGGTCGACCATCCGAATTGCAGCGAAGCGGTTGCGCCAGCGCCGGATTCGCTGAGAACCTCGTTGCTGAACGACCTGAAGTTCTGACCGCGCCTCCCCAGGTGCAGGACTTCCGTCGAAGCCATTAGAATAGAGCGGTCGCCCTTGTGGTGGCCGTTCTCTATTTTCCGGGGTTTTCGATGCTAGAAGCGCGCATGATCAGCCAGCTTGAGCACCGACTCGCAACGCTCCCTGTTGCCGTCACGCTCTGGAACGGACAGACCATTTCGCCGGCCTCGCCGCCGGCCGTTCGAATCGCAATCCGTTCGCCGCAGGCGCTGCTGACTTTGGCGAATCCCAGCTTGGGCAAGATCGCCAAGGCCTATGTCGAAGGGGACATCGATCTGGACGGTGATGCGCAGGAAACGCTACGCCTTGGCGAGAGGCTGGTGGCAGGTGAGCAGGGTGTATATCGCCCCCGCAAGGGCACATGGAAATGGTGGCAGCATACGCGTTCCGCCGACCGGAAGGCCATTCAGCATCACTACGACGTTGGCAACGATTTCTACGCGCTCTGGCTGGACCGCAATCGCGTTTATTCCTGTGCCTACTTCAAGCAGCCTGATGACACGCTCGACCAGGCGCAGGAGCAGAAACTCGATCATATCTGCCGCAAGCTGATGCTCAATCCGGGGGAGCGCTTTCTGGATATCGGGTGCGGCTGGGGCGGCCTGATCCTGTGGGCAGCGCAGAAGTTCGGCGTTCGCGCGCTGGGGATCACGCTCTCCGACGAACAGCATGCCTACGTCTCCGCTCGTATCAAGGAGCTCGGTCTTGCCGACCTCTGTGAAGTCCGGCTGATGGATTACCGCGACGTCCCGGAGAGCGAGCCGTTCGACAAGATCGCGAGCGTCGGCATGTTCGAGCATGTCGGAAAACGCAATCTGCCAGCGTATTTCCGCAAGATCCACGCGTTGCTGAAACCGGGAGGCGTGGTGTTGAATCACGGTATTACCACCAACTCTCTGGACGACGGCCAGCTTGGCAGCAGCCTGGGCGAATTCGTGGCGGAGTACGTTTTTCCCGGCGGTGAACTGGTGCATATATCGCGCGTGATGCGCGAGATGTCGGGCGAAGGCCTGGAGGCTTGGGACGTGGAATGCCTGCGGCCGCACTATGCGAAGACGCTATGGCATTGGGTCCGCCGGCTCGAAGCCAACGCCGAAGAAGCGCGCCGGCTGGTCGGCGAGAAACGATACCGGATCTGGCGTATCTATATGTCGGGTTCTGCGCATGCCTTCGAACGCGGCTGGATATCGATTTTTCAGATTCTCGGCGCAAAGCCGCTGCCGGACGGTTCTTTGCCTTACCCCCTTACGCGGTCTTATATCTATGAGAATCACTGAAACACTGTTGCCGGTACTGCTTGCCGCTTTGCTGGCCGCCGGCTGCTCCGGCGGGAAGTATCGCGAAACCGGTCCGCGATTCGCGCAATCGGAAACGCCGGCGCAGTTCGCCGGTCTGCGCGAACCTGAATGGCGCGAAATCGAGGTCGAACTCCCCGACTACCCAAAGGAGGAAAACCTGCAGCCGTTCGAACTCGAAGGTCGCAGCAAGAATCGTTTCTACATTGACAGCCGATCGGTGAGCGTGGATGAGGATGATGTAGTGCGTTACACGGTGGTGGCGCGCATGTCCACCGGCGTCGAAAACGTGAGTTACGAAGGCATTCGCTGCGAGACCGCGCAGTGGAAATCGTATGCAATCGGACGACCGGACAAAACCTGGGCGGAATCCCGCAGCGATGATTGGAGGCGGGTGGAGCGTCTGGGGGTGAACGCCTACCACGTTCCCCTCTACCATGTTTACTTCTGCCCCCGGGGGCTCCCGGTGAGCGATACCGGTACCGCCCTTGCGGAGATGCGGCGCACCTACGGAGCAGGGCCGCTGAGCGAGCGGCGGTAAGTGCCTACGGAATCACCTTGATCGGCCTGCCGCCGCCAAAGGTCAGTGGTGTCCTCGTAACCTGCTGCGCGGCGTGTTGTCTGCGCCGCAACCTGGTACTGCTTTGACAACGTCAAAGCAGTACCAGGTTGTCTCTATGTATCAGTTCGGGTTCGTCGATGTAGCCGAGCCTGACTTCGATCTGGGTCGAAGGCGTCTTGAGGATCTTGCGGGTTTCGGCGGCGTTGTAGTTCACCAGCCCGCGGGCGATTTCGTTGCCTTGCGGGTCGATGCAGCTCACGAGCTCGCCACGGTCGAAGTCACCGGACATCTCGTGCACGCCGATCGGAAGCAGACTTTTCCGGTCCACCTTCAGCGCCTTGACCGCCCCCTCATCGAGCATGAGCCGCCCGCGTACCTGCAGGTGGTCGGCCAGCCATTGCTTGCGTGCAGCGAGGGTCATCTTCTGTGCATTGAGCTCGGTGCCGATCATCTCTCCGGCAGCGAGGCGCACAAGCACGTCCGGCTCGCGGCCGGAAGCGATGATGGTATGCGCACCGCTGCGGGCGGCGCGCTTTGCTGCAAGGATCTTGGTCAACATGCCGCCGCTGCCGATGTGGCTGCCGATGCCGCCGGCCATTTTCTCCAGCGCCGGGTCTCCCGCCAACGCCTGCCGCACAATCTCGGCGTCGGCCTTCTTCCGCGGGTCCTCTGTGTAGAGCCCCGACTGGTCGGTGAGAATGATCAGAACATTCGCTTCGATTAGATTGGCGACCAGCGCTGCCAGGGTGTCGTTGTCGCCGAAACGGATCTCGTCGGTCGACACGGTATCGTTCTCATTGATGATCGGAATCACGTTCAGGTCGAGCAGGCCGCGAACGGTCGAACGCGCATTCAGGTAGCGCTTGCGGTCCGCGAGGTCTTCATGGGTCAGCAGGATCTGCGCACTGTGCAGGTTGTGCTTTCTGAAACACGACTCATATGCTTGTACGAGACCCATCTGGCCGACGGCCGCCGCTGCCTGCAGGGCGTGCAGGGCGTGCGGGCGGCGCTTCCATCCGAGCCTTTGCATGCCTTCGGCGACGGCCCCGCTGGAGACCAGGACCACCTGCCGCCCCTGCTTCTTCAGTTCGGCGAGCTGCTCCGCCCAGCCTGCGAGCGCGGCATGGTCCAGGCCGCGGCCATCGTTCGTGACCAGACTGCTTCCCACCTTGACGACCAGGCGTCTGGCGGTGGCGGCTGCAGAATTCGTTTCAGCGGTTTTCATTGCCCGGTTCCCGGCCGGCGTCGCCGTGCGGCTCGCCGGTGGCGTCGGTAGCAGAGGCGCGCTGGAGGTGGTCCATGATCGCGTACATCAGCTCGTTGCAACCCTTTCCCGTGAGGGCAGAGATGATGAATCGCCGGTCCACGGGCTCTCCCGCCTTCTCGTATTCGGCGACGAAGGCGTCTGCGCGCGTCTGCTGTTCTTCCGCCGGCAGCAGGTCGATCTTGTTCAGCACCAGCCAGCGCGGTTTTCGATACAACGACTCGTCGTACTTTCGCAGCTCTTCGACGATCGCACGCGCATCGCGCACCGGGTCGGTCGACACATCGTAAGGCGCCAGGTCCACCAGGTGCAGCAGAAGCCGGGTCCGCTGCAGGTGGCGAAGAAACTGATGGCCGAGGCCGGCGCCTTCGGCCGCACCTTCGATCAGACCGGGAATATCCGCGATCACGAAGCTGCGGTTCTCATCGATCCTTACCACGCCGAGGTTCGGGTGAAGTGTAGTAAACGGATAGTCGGCAACTTTCGGACGTGCTGCGGACACTGCACGAATCAGGGTGGATTTCCCGGCGTTCGGCATGCCGAGCAGGCCCACGTCTGCCAGGACTTTCAATTCCAGTTTGAGTTTGCGGGATTCTCCAGGCTGACCCGGCGTGCACTGTCTCGGCGCACGATTGGTGCTGGATTTGAAATGGATGTTGCCCAGCCCTCCCTGACCGCCGCGGGCGATCGTGACGGTCTCACCATCCTGCGCGAGGTCGGCGATGACTTCGCCGGTATCCGCATCGGTGACCACCGTTCCGACCGGCATGCGCAGCTGAATGTCGTCCGCCGATTTGCCGTAGCAGTCCTTGCCCTGGCCATTCTCGCCGTTGCGCGCGCGATGAATACGCTGAAACCGGTATTCGACCAGCGTGTTGATGTTGCGGTCGGCCACGGCGAAGACGCTGCCGCCGCGTCCCCCGTCGCCGCCGCTCGGTCCCCCGCGCGGCACGTACTTCTCGCGCCGGAACGCGACGATGCCGTCTCCACCTTTGCCGGAGTGCACTTCGATGATGGCTTCGTCGATAAATTTCATTGAAAACCCGTCGACCTCAATCCAGGCTGACTCTCTGCCGCGGGGCGGAGAGCAGCGTGGATCCGGAGGTCATAAGTACTCATTCGATTGTCCAGTGCGCCGTCTACACGCTGTGGACAAGGCGGAGCAGGAGGCAATTAAAAAAGCCCTATCGTCGCCGATAGGGCTTCTTGCGACAGCGATCTGAAAGCCTCAGGCCGGGACGACGCTGACCGTTCTCTTGTGCTGTGGACCCTTGTGACCGAACACCACCTGCCCGGTGACCTTGGCGAAGAGTGTGTGGTCCCTGCCCATGCCGACGTTCTCACCCGCGTGCATCTGGGTGCCGCGCTGGCGCACGATAATGCTGCCGGCCGGGATGATCTGCCCGCCATAGCGCTTGACGCCCAGGCGTTTGGAGTTCGAATCGCGGCCGTTGCGTGAACTGCCGCCTGCCTTTTTATGTGCCATGACTTTCTCTCCTCAGGCCGAGATCTTGTCGATCCGGAGTTCGGTGAAGTTTTGCCGGTGACCCTGCTGCTTCCGGAAGTGCTTGCGCCGACGCATCTTGAAGATGTGAACCTTGTCGCTACGCCCCTGGGAAACGACGGTTGCCTCGACCTTGGCACCCGACAGCAGCGGTGTGCCGAGGGTGACCTTGTCGCCGTCGGCCACCATCAGCACCTGGTCGAGGACGACCTGGGCGCCAACCCCCGCAGGTAATTGTTCCACCTTGAGTTTTTCGCCGGACGAGACACGATACTGCTTGCCGCCGGTCTTGATTACCGCATACATTTTTGGCGCTCCGTGGAGGCTTTCGGGAAAGCCGCGCATGTTACATAAAAAGAAGACCTTAGTAAAGGTAGCCGGCGCCCTCGGCAGGCGATGCCGGTCGCGTGGCGCTATCCTTGACACTGTATGATCCGGCTCCCTACCATCGCCGCTTTTTTGCGCCGCACGTGATTCCCGAACTCATCAGCGATCTGGTCGCGGACGATATGCGCGCAGTCGACGCTGTCATCCGCGAACGGCTCGGGTCGGACGTCGTCCTGATCCGGCAGGTGGCGGAATATATCGTCGGCGGAGGCGGCAAGCGCCTGCGTCCCGCGCTGGTGATCCTGGCGGCCGGGGCCTGTGGCTATTCCGGAAAGGCGCACCATCAGCTTGCCGCAGTTGTCGAGTTCATTCACACGGCGACGTTGCTGCATGACGATGTCGTCGACGATTCCAGCATGCGCCGCGGCCGTCCCACCGCCAACGCCGCCTTCGGAAATCCGGCCGCAGTCCTTGTGGGCGACTTTCTGTACTCGCGCGCCTTTCAGATGATGGTCGAGGTGACGAATATGCGCGTCATGGAGGTGCTGGCCGACGCCACCAATACCATCGCCGAAGGCGAGGTCCTGCAGCTGCTGAACGTGCACAACACGGAGGTGGACGAACAGGACTACCTTCGCGTCGTGCGTTCGAAGACGGCGAAACTGTTCGAGGCCGCTGGCCGTCTGGGCGCGATCCTCGCGGGCAGTCCGCGGGAACAGGAGGATGCGCTGGCCATATATGGTGCCGAGTTGGGGATCGCGTTCCAGCTGGTGGACGACATTCTCGACTACTCGGGGGATCTGGCGAAGACCGGCAAGAATCTCGGTGACGACCTGGCGGAGGGCAAGCCCACCCTGCCGCTGATCTATGCCATGCGCAACGGTACCGACCGGCAGCGCGAGCTGGTTACGCGGGCAATCGGGGATGGCGGGCTCGAGGACTTCGAGCCGGTACTGGAGGCGATCCGAGACTGCGGCGCGCTGGAATACGTGCAGCGACAGGCGGAAGAGGCGGCAAGACGCGGAGTCGCGGCACTGGCACCCGTTTCCAATTCAAAGTACAGGGAATGTTTGCTAGAATTGGCCGGCTTTGCGGTCAGCCGCAATTACTGAGCGCAAAACGGGGTGTAGCTCAGCCTGGTAGAGTACTGCGTTCGGGACGCAGGAGTCGGAGGTTCGAATCCTCTCACCCCGACCAATTTCTTGCACTGTGGTGAAGAAAGCGTGGCCAAGTTTCTACTTCTGATCGCGGTCTTCATCGTCGTATATCTCATATATCGCAGTTCCGGGCGCAGGAACGCCGAGCCGGCGCCCAAAGGAACGTCCGCTTTGCCGGAGGACATGGTTCGCTGCAAACTCTGTGGCGTTCACCTGCCGAAGAGCGAAAGCGTCGCTTCGCGTGGCGAATTCTTCTGCAGCCAGGAACACCTGCGGGTTGCGGGCAAGGACGAAGAGCGCTGAACCGGTCGACAGTTCATGGGGCGATGAAGCCGGCGTGATGCAATCACTATCCCTTCCGGCCGTCAGCTCAAGTTATGGCGGAGCGTACTGGCGGTCGCTCCTCTACTTCAATATATATCGTCTGGCGGTCGCGCTGGTGCTGCTCGGGTCGGTCCTGTGGCTCGGCGAGAACATCCCCTTCGGTTCGTTCAAGCGCACGGTGTTCCTCTACGCCTGCGTCGGATACGTCGCCTTTATGGCGATTGCATTCGTGCCGATTCTGGCGCGCAGCATACCGTTCAATTTTCAACTGACCGCCTACGTCTGCGTGGACGTGCTGGCTGTCGTGCTCATGATGTACGCAAGCGGCGGCATCTCGAGCGGTCTCGGCCTGCTGCTGCTTGCCTCGCTTGCGGCGGCCGGTCTGATGAGCCGCGGCAGGCTCACGCTGTTCTTTGCCGCGGTCGCCTCGCTCGGGATTCTCGGCGAACAGGCCTACGAAGTGCTGTTCCTGTACAGCAGTACGGCGCTGTTCGTGCAGTCGGGAATGCTCAGCATTGCTTTCTTCGCCACCGCGTGGCTGGCTCACACGCTCGCGAAGCGCGCAGTCGCGATCGAGGAGATTGCCGCGCAACGGGAAGTCGACCTGGCCAACATGGCACAGGTCAATCAGCTGATCATCCAGGACATGCAGGACGGCGTGCTGGTCGTGGACGAGAAAGGCGTGATCCGTCAGGCGAACTTCCGGGCGGAACAGATACTCGGCCCCAAGTCGAAGAACGCACGCGAAGTGCGGCTGCATGACTATGCTCCGGTGCTGGCGGCGCGGCTGGAACAATGGCGCCGCGATCCTACCGTCAAGTTCGATCCGATGCGAACCATCATCGGCCAGAAGTCCGCTGCCGCTCGCTTCGTGCCGGTGGGCCGCAGCCGCGACGTCGGCGTTGTGATCTTTCTCGAGGACCTCACGCGCGTGCAGCAGCAGGCCCAGCAACTCAAGTTGGCGTCTCTCGGGCGGCTGACCGCCAACATCGCGCACGAGATCCGTAACCCGCTGTCGGCTATCAATCACGCCACCGAGCTGCTGCTGGAGGAAACCAACCGCACGGCCTCCCAGTTGCGCATGCTGGAGATCATCCATGACAACACCAAGCGCCTGGACCGAATGGTCCAGGACGTGCTCAAGCTGAACCGGCGGGACCAGGCTCTGCGCGAGAATTTCGAGCTGGGTGACTACCTGCGTACGTTCTGCGAACAGTTCTGCGAAATCGAGAAAGTCGAAAAGGAGGTCATTTCGATCGATCTCGAAGTCGCCCCGGTCATCACGTTCGACCGCAGCCATCTCAACCAGATCATGTGGAACATGTGCCGAAATGCGCTGCGCTATTGCCAGAAGAAGGCCGGAAGCATCGGTCTGCACGTGCGTCCCGGGCCGCGAATCGGTACCATAGAACTCAGCATCATCGACGACGGGCCTGGTGTGGCGGAGGCGCTTCGCGGCCATCTGTTCGAGCCGTTCTTTACCACCGCATCCAGCGGGACCGGTTTGGGTCTGTATATTGCCCGGGAGATCAGCGAGGCAAACGGTGCGACGCTGGATTACGTCGATCGACCGACAGGTGCTCAATTCAGTCTGATCTGTAAAGGAGTTGGAGCGTGAAGCGCAGAGACCAGAGCGGTTCTCCGACGGCGCGTTCGGTGCTGATCGTCGATGACGAGGAAGATATCCTCGAGTTGCTGGAGCTGACCCTGCTGAAGATGGGGCTGGACGTCGAACGCGCCTCGACGGTGAAAGACGCGATCAAGAAGGTTCGGGAGGGCGAGTTCGATCTGTGCCTCACCGACATGCGGTTGCCCGACGGCAACGGCCTCGAAGTGCTCAATTTCATTTCGGAAAACGATCGAGATCTGCCGGTTGCGGTCATTACCGCGCATGGCAATACCGAGAACGCGGTGGCCGCCCTCAAGGCGGGTGCATTCGATTATCTCGCCAAGCCGGTCTCCCTGGAGCAGCTGCGTACGCTGGTCAAGTCCGCACTGAGCCTTCCCGCGCCGTCCGCATCCGGCGCCAAGCCTGCGGGTACGCAGGTTCTGATCGGCGAATCGACTGCCATGCAGCAGGTGCGGGACCTGATCGAGAAACTGGCCAGGTCCGAGGCGCCGGTGCATGTCGGCGGAGAATCGGGCAGCGGCAAGGAACTCGCCGCGCGGTTGATCCACCAGAAAAGCGCGCGCCGGGACAAGCCGTTCATGCCGGTGAACTGCGGGGCAATTCCGGAAAACCTGATGGAGTCTGAGTTTTTCGGCTATCGCAAAGGCGCTTTCACCGGGGCGGACCATGACCGGGAAGGCTTCTTCCAGGCTGCCAACGGCGGCACGCTGTTCCTGGACGAGGTGGCTGATCTGCCCCTGCTTATGCAGGTGAAACTGCTGCGAGCGATCCAGGAGAAGAAGGTGCGCAAGGTGGGGTCGACACAGGAAGAGGTTGTCGACGTGCGCATCATCAGCGCCACGCACCAGAAGCTGGCCGAGTGCGTCGAGGCGGGCAAGTTTCGTCATGACCTCTATTACCGGCTGAATGTGATCGAACTGCGGATGCCCTCGCTACGCGAACGCCGTGAGGACATCCCGGCGTTCGTGAATGCGGTGTTGGAAAAGCTGTCCGGGGCGACGGGAATGAAGAAACCGGAGGTGGCCCCGGAGGCGATGGAGGCTTTGTCCCGCTACGATTTTCCCGGCAACGTGCGAGAACTGGAGAACGTGCTGGAGCGGGCAACGGCCTTGTCCAGTGACGGATGTATCCGCGCCGATGACCTTCAGCTCATTCCGCCGGAAGTCTCCGGATCCAATTCCACGGTGGCCGCCGACGGGAAATACCCGTTGCAGGACTATCTCGATCGTGTCGAGAAAGAGGCAATACTCGAGGCGCTCGAGAAAACACGGTTCAACCGCACGGCCGCCGCCAAGCTGCTCGGCATCACCTTCCGGTCGATGCGCTACCGGATGGAGCGGCTCGGCATCAACTGAGCATTGGCAGGTTCGTGTTCCGGGTGCAGAACGGTTCGACAGGCTGGCGCATCGAAGCGGCGGGCATTCTGGCTCCCGCCCGCTACGTTGCCAGCCCGAACTGCGACGACCGGCCGCCAGGTTGCGGCATCGAGCTCCTGGTGGTTCACAGCATCAGCCTGCCGCCGGGCGAGTTTGGCGGTCCCGGCATCGTCGACCTGTTCACCAATCGCCTCGACCCGGACGCCCATCCGTATTACCGGGAAATCGCGGGGCAGCCGGTTTCCTCCCATTTCCTCGTGCGCAGGGATGGCGAACTGATCCAGTTCGTGCCGTGCGTAAAACGGGCCTGGCACGCGGGACAATCCGAGTGGCGCGGGCGCAGCCGTTGCAACGACTTCTCGATCGGAATCGAACTGGAAGGGTCCGACCGCCAGCCGTTCACCGACGAGCAATACCAGGTGTTGGCACGCGTCGCGATCGCGCTACGCGCCGCTTACCCCATTGCCGAAAGCTTGGGTCATTCGGACATCGCGCGTCCGCCCGGCCGCAAAACCGACCCCGGCCCGCATTTCGACTGGACGCGTTTCCGGCTGTTGATTTCTTGAACCGGGACCCAGAGGCGCAGAGAAAAGCAGGAAAGTACGCGAACCCCAACAGAACCGGGAAAGGCGTTCACAGCCGCTTCTCATGCCGTTTTTGCCGTACGCAGTTCTCTGTCTCTCTGTGGTGAGCTTCTGAATTGAAGATTTTCTACACCGACCACTTCGTTCTGCCGCTTCCGGAGGGACACCGCTTCCCGATGGCCAAGTACGCGATGCTGCGCGAGCGGGTGGAGGCTGCCTGGCTGTCCGGAGACGAGCCACTGGTGGTGCCTCCCGCCGCCACCGATGCGCAGATCCTGCTGGCGCACGACCCTGGCTACCTGAAGCGCGTGGTCGAGGGATCACTGGCGCCGTCAGAGTTGCGCCGGATCGGCTTCCCGTGGACTGTGCAGATGGTCGAACGCTCGCGTCGCTCCAGCGGTGCGACCCTGTCAGCAGCGCGGGCCGCGCTGGAGGACGGTATCGCGGTGAATCTTGCTGGCGGCACGCATCACGCGTTCCGGGACCATGGAGCCGGTTATTGCGTGTTCAATGACGCGGCCATCGCGGCCCTGGCAATGCAGGCGGAAGGCCGGGCGCGCCGCGTGGTGATCATCGACTGCGACGTCCACCAGGGCGACGGCAGCGCGTCGATCCTGGCCCACGAACCTTCCGTGTTCACCTTCTCGATCCACGGCGCAAGGAACTTTCCGTTCCGAAAAGAGGCGAGTGACCTCGACGTCGCATTGCCTGACGGCACCGGCGATGACGCGTACCTGCGCGCGCTCGACCATGGCGTCTGCTACGCCCTGTCCGCGGCGCAGCCTGACCTGGCGCTTTACCTCGCCGGCGCGGATCCGTTCGAAGACGATCGTCTCGGGCGGCTAGCGCTTACCAAGTCAGGGTTGCGTGCACGCGATGATCTCGTCATTCGACTGTGTCGCGACGCGGGCATACCTGTTGCTGTCGTCATGGCCGGTGGATACGCACGACAAATCGAAGACACGGTCGACATTCACTTCTCCACTGTGCGAGTCGCGGCAGAGTTCGCCCGCGGCTGTGCGGGCGTCGCCGCCGCCTGACCGACTGCTCACGGCAGATGCTGACGCGACGCGACATCGCGACTCGCGCGCGACGCTTCGTGTTGCAGAAAGGCAAAAACATCTTGACAGCCGGAGGGCTGCTACTAGAATTGGGGCCAATGCGCAGGTCGCTACACAAGATGTAGTGGTCGGACGGAAAATAGCCGATGGGACGCGGCTGCTGTTGCCGACTGACGACAAAAGATCCGAGGGAGAGAAATGCAAATTGCCACCAATGTTTCTTCGACCACTGCCGTGAGCGGCCATTCCAGCGACGACGCGGAAGCCGCCGCCGAGCAGCAGCGCTATGCGCAATACAAGGTGATCCGCCGCAACGGCGCGGTCGTCGGATTCGAGCCGGCGAAGATTGCCGTGGCGATGACCAAGGCGTTTCTTGCAGTCAATGGCGGGCAGGGCGCGGCGTCCGCGCGAGTCCGGGAGCTGGTGATGAAGCTGACCGACGGCGCCGTCGAGGCGCTTATCCGTCGCCAGCCTTCCGGGGGCACTTTTCATATCGAGGACATCCAGGATCAGGTCGAACTCGCGCTGATGCGTGCCGGCGAGCATGAAGTGGCGCGCGCCTACGTGCTCTACCGCGAGCAACGCTCGCGCGAGCGCGCCAGGCAAAAGGAAACGCAGGCGCCTGCGCGGCAGGTCAGCATGAATGTGCTCGACGAGGGCGAGACCCGTCCGCTAGATCTCGAGGCGCTTGCTTTCCTGCTGCATGAGTCCTGCGAAGGCTTGGGGCTGGCGGTCGATCCTGACGTGATCCTGCAGCTGACGCTGCGCGACCTTTACGACGGCGTGCCGATGGAGGAAGTGCGAAAAAGCACCGTGCTTGCCGCCCGCTCGCTCATCGAAAAAGACCCGGCCTACAGTTATGTCACTGCCCGGCTGCTGCTGAACAGCGTCCGCTGCGAGGTGCTGGGCGAAGAGGTGGCGCACGCGGAAATGCGCAACCGCTATGCCGCATATTTTCCGGAGTTCATCCGCAAGGGTATCGAGGCCGGCCTGCTGGACGAGCGGCTCGGCCGCTTTGATCTCGAGGCGCTGGGTGCGGCGCTGGACGCCAACCGCGACCTGAAATTCGGCTATTTGGGCCTGCAAACGCTTTATGACCGTTACTTTCTGCACGTGCACGGTCAGCGTATTGAGCTCCCCCAGGCCTTTTTTATGCGTGTCGCGATGGGTCTTGCGCTCAACGAAGTCGAGCGGGAGGCCCGGGCGATCGAGTTCTACAACGTGCTTTCCAGCTTCGACTTCATGAGTTCGACGCCGACGTTGTTCAACTCCGGCAGTCTCCGATCGCAGCTTTCGAGCTGCTACCTGACGACGGTCGCCGATCATCTCGAGGGCATCTACGACGCCATCAAGGAGAACGCGCTGCTGTCCAAGTTTGCCGGCGGGTTGGGCAACGACTGGACGCCGGTGCGCGCCCTGGGCTCACATATCAAGGGCACCAATGGCAAGTCGCAGGGCGTGGTGCCGTTCCTCAAGGTCGTGAACGATACCGCCGTGGCGGTGAATCAGGGTGGCAAACGCAAGGGTGCGGTGTGCTCCTACCTGGAAACCTGGCACCTAGACGTGGAAGAGTTTCTGGAGCTGCGCAAGAACACCGGTGACGACCGCCGCCGGACTCACGACATGAACACGGCGAACTGGGTGCCGGACCTGTTCATGAAGCGGGTGATCGAAGGCGGCGAGTGGACGCTGTTCTCGCCGGCCGACGTGCCGGACCTGCATGAAAAGTACGGCAAGGCCTTTGAGAAGGCCTACGTCGCGTACGAGCAAAAGGCGGCCCGTGGCGAGCTGAAGCTCCACAAGAAAGTGCCGGCGACTCAGCTGTGGCGCAAGATGCTGACCATGCTGTTCGAGACCGGGCATCCGTGGATCACCTTCAAGGATCCATGCAACATCCGGTCGCCCCAGCAGCATGTCGGCGTGGTGCACAGCTCCAACCTGTGCACCGAGATCACCCTCAATACCTCGGACAGCGAGATCGCGGTGTGCAACCTGGGCTCGGTGAACCTGGTGGCGCACATGAAGGACGGTAAGCTCGATCATGACAAGCTCCGTCGGACCATTTCGACCGCGATGCGCATGCTCGACAACGTGATCGACATTAATTACTACGCGGTCAACAAGGCGCGCAACTCCAACCTCAAGCACCGGCCGGTAGGGCTCGGCATCATGGGCTTCCAGGATTGCCTGCAGGAGATGCGGGTGCCGTACGCGTCCGGGGAAGCGGTTGAATTCGCCGATCGCTCGATGGAGGCCGTTGCCTACTATGCCTATTGGGCTTCGACCGATCTGGCCGAGGAACGAGGGCGTTACTCCACCTTCGACGGCTCACTGTGGTCGAAGGGCATCCTGCCGCAGGACTCGCTCAAGCTGCTTGCCGAAGAGCGTGGTGGTTACGTGGAAGTCGACCCGTCCTCGACCCTGGACTGGGAGGCGTTGCGGCTTCGTGTCAGTCAGATCGGCATGCGCAACTCCAACTGCCTGGCGATCGCGCCGACGGCGACTATCGCAAATATCGTCGGCGTATCGGCTTCGATCGAGCCGACCTTCCAGAACCTGTACGTCAAATCGAACCTGTCCGGCGAGTTCACGGTCACCAACGAGTACCTGGTCAAGGATCTCAAGCAGCTTGGCGTCTGGGACGAAGTCATGATTGCCGATCTGAAGTACTTCGACGGCAGCCTGGCGAAGATCGACCGGATTCCGGCCGAGGTCCGGAGGCTCTATGCCACCGCGTTCGAAGTAGAGCCCGAGTGGCTGGTGGAATGCGCATCCCGGCGTCAGAAATGGATCGATCAGGCCCAGTCGCTCAACATCTATATGGCGGGTGCCTCGGGCAAGAAGCTGGACGATACCTACAAGCTCGCCTGGCAGCGGGGCCTGAAGACTACGTATTACCTGCGTACCCTGGGCGCGACGTCGGCGGAAAAGTCGACGGTCAAAACAGGCCAATTGAACGCCGTTCCGGCGGACGGCGGCATGACCGGTGCATCGAGTGCCGCCGGTGCCGAGCCCAAGTTCTGCGGTATCGACGATCCCGAGTGCGAGGCATGCCAGTGAGCAGTCTGCGCCAACTCCGGGTAACTGCGCGACGGCGGGTCAGCTTCCATGTGAGCCGCGAGCGCGCCAGGCAGTCCGCAGATGGAATCAGCAGCGCGGATACGCGGGCGACGGCGGTCGCACACGATGACGTGATGAACCACAAGCGCCCGCGCGCGACTGTTGCAAAAAAATAGAAACCGGACGCGCGAGTGACGGAAATTTGAAATAAATACTTGACACTCCACCTATAACATTTATAAAGGAACGAAACGATGCTGCAATTTGAAGATCACGTTCCAAGCATTTCCGGCGGCGCCGGAAAGCATTTGGGTCCAGGCAATGCTTCTTCGACTCCGGCGTCGGTCAGAGTCGAGAGCGACGATGTCGCTTTTCGTCGCGTGCGCGTCGAAGACAAGCGCGTCATCAACGGCAAGGCCGACGTCAATCAGCTGGTTCCCTTCAAGTACAAGTGGGCCTGGGAGAAGTACCTTTCCGGGTGCGCGAATCACTGGATGCCGCAGGAAATCAACATGAGCCGGGATATCTCCACCTGGAAGGACCCGAACGGTCTGACCGAGGATGAACGGCTTGTCGTGAAGCGCAACCTCGGATTCTTCGTGACGGCGGATAGCCTGGCGGCCAATAACATCGTGCTGGGCACCTACCGCCACATCACCGCCCCGGAATGTCGCCAGTACCTGCTGCGCCAGGCTTTCGAGGAAGCGATCCATACGCACGCATACCAGTACATCGTCGAAAGCCTCGGGCTGGACGAAGGCGAGATCTTCAACGCCTACCATGAGGTGTCGAGCATCCGCGAGAAGGATGAATTCCTGATCCCGTTCATCGAGACCCTGACCAATCCGGAGTTCAAGACCGGAACGCCGGAGGCGGACCGGCAACTGCTCAAAGGCCTGATCGTGTTCGCCTGCATCATGGAGGGCCTGTTCTTCTACGTCGGCTTCGTTCAGATCCTTGCGCTTGGCCGCCAGAACAAAATGACCGGGGCGGCGGAACAGTACCAGTACATCCTTCGCGACGAATCGATGCACTGCAACTTCGGCATCGACCTGATTAACCAGATCAAGATGGAGAATCCGCATCTTTGGACGGCGGAGTTCCGCGAAGAGATCCGCGAACTGATGCAGAAAGGCGTGGCCCTCGAATACCGGTATGCCGAGGACACCATGCCACGCGGCGTGCTGGGCCTGAACGCACCGATGTTCAAGGAGTACCTGCGCTTCGTGGCAAATCGCCGCTGCCAGCAGATCGGCCTCGATCCCCTGTTTCCGGGAGCATCCAACCCGTTTCCCTGGATGTCGGAGATGGTCGATTTGAAGAAGGAGAAGAACTTCTTTGAAACACGGGTCATCGAGTACCAGACCGGAGGTGCGTTGTCTTGGGACTGAGCGGCGCCACCGGAACGGGCTGCAGCAGCAATCGCGCAAGGGCGGCATTCATGCCCCTGCGGAGAGGTTTTTTTTCAACACCAGCGTCGTGTTCCAGAATGGCCGGCGCATTTTTCGGAACTGATGGGTAAACGACCAGAAGTACCATTTTCTGCAAACACCCGCGCTCGTAATCGTTTTGACGGCGCGACTGGCTGGGGTTGATGGCTCCCGGTCCAAAGGGTTTTTTCTTATTGCTATCCCGGCATTTTGCCGGTCCCACCGACCTCTACGCGAGGCTCGGCAAATCTTCCTTTTCCCAAAATTCTGCCGCGGAGAATTGTCTTTTAATTCCGTGGTTTCCCGAACTGTCGAGTGGCCGTTCGCCGGGTTGTTTTGCCCGGCGCGCGGACGCTGTCAGTCGGTGCGGAGTTGACGCAGTCATCGACGCATCGTTTTCTTTAACCGAGTAATGGAGGTATTACCAATGGCAGTTAAGAAGAGGAAAGCAGCGAAGAAGAAGTCGCCGGCCAAGAAGGCCGTTAAGAAGGTCGCCAAGAAGGCCACGAAGGCCCGCAAGGCGGTCAAGAAAGTCGCCAGGAAGGCAGTGAAGAAGGCTGCGCCGAAGAAAAAGGCAGCAAAGAAGAAGACTGCCAAGCGCAAGTCGGCAAAGAAGACCGCGAAGAAGCCGGCAAGAAAGGCTGCAAAGCGGAAGCCGGCGAAGAAGGCTGCGAAGAAGCCCGCCAAGCGTAAAGCGGCGAAGAAGCCTGCCAAGAAGAAGGCGGCGAAAAAGACGGCGAAGAAGCCGGCCAAAAAGAAGGTAGCCAAGAAGAAAGCCGCACCGAAGAAGAAAGCGGCGAAGAAGCCTGCCAAGAAGAAGGCGGCGAAAAAGCCTGCCAAGAAGAAGGCGGCGAAAAAGGCGGCGCCGAAGAAGAAAGCGGCAAAGAAACCCGCCAAGAAGAAGGCGGCGAAAAAGAAAGCGGCGAAACCCGCCTCTGCCGCCCCCGCGGCGCCCAAGCCTGTATCAGCACCGGCGGCCTGGCCGTTTCCGGTAGCGGGTAACCGGCCGAACTAAGCGCCTTGTCGATGCTCGCGGGCAACCTGCATCCGCGACGGATACCAGCAACTGAGCCGCGAGCATTATTCTTCATATAGACCCCGCGCCACGGTTTAGGCGCACGGGCAGGAATCGATGGCTCTGCCGATCGAGAGACGGGAGGCGGAGGATTCCAAAGTTTCAGCAGTGCCTGCAGCCGCGGGCATCGTTCCGTCTTTTGCCCATCAAGTCTGATTGTCGGAGGCCATTTGAAGGCGCACGCACCGAGCCGCAATGCCGGTCTCATCTGCTTGCTCTTGTTTGTACTCGGGTTGATCGGCTATTTCGTGCCGCTCGGGCACCTGCCTTACGTCGGTCCCGTTCTCGGCATACTCAATCAGATTGATGTCTATCTGCTGATGGTCGGCTACGCGCTGTTGCTCCTCGCCGTCTATATTCTCTAGCCGTGTTCCAGACCATCTGCCGGGGCGGCATAATGAAAAAAGTGCACCGCCAGCCAGTAAAGGAGGGCAGATGGAACGTAAAAAGGTCAATTCCAGCAAACTGCGGTCCGTCGGCTATGACGAGCGCGCACGCGTGCTCGAAGTCGAACTGAACGACGGGTCGATCTATCAATACAGCAGTGTCTCGCCCGAAATTCACCGGCGTCTGATATCGTCGCCGTCGATGGTCAGCTATTACCAGGACAAGATTGAGGAGGAATTCTCGCGCAAGCGCCTGCGCTGATGCACGGATCGCCAGCTGGCAATCAAGCCCTCCGCTCAGACGCCGTGTGCGTTGGCGGAGAGTCCGCCACGCAGCAAGTCTCTGACATGGCCGGCTATGCGCTCTACCAGACCGGGCATCGCCGCTTCGAGCGCTGGACTGATGCGGGGCCCATCGAACGCGTCCGCTTCGATGCCGAACAACAACAGATTAGAAGGCAATTCCCCGAGCGCGCGACCCAGTGCCACTGTCTGCTCCAGACCGAAACCGTGAGAAGAAGGCGAGTCGGCATCCGCCAGCATTTCATCCGGATCCATGCGCCGCAGGGTGCCCGCGGGCGCGCCGCTGCGCATGGCGTCGATCAGAATCACGTAATCCGCGTTGCGGAAGCGTTCGAGCAGGCCGGTTCCCGGGCGGTCGAGACAATCGACCGTGACGACGCTGTCCGATCCGTGTTCGGCCCAAGGTATTCTGCCCAGGCCCTGTGCCACCTCCCAGCCGGCACGGTCGTCCCCGAAAGGCGATCCCAGGCCGAGCACGGCGACGCGGCTCACCCGCGATCCACCCGCAAGTCGAGGAAGTGCGTGGCACAGGAGATACAGGGATCGTAATTGCGTATCACCATCTCTCCCATCTGCCGCAGTTCGTCATCGCTACGATCCAGCCCGTAGTCCTGCAAGCTGAGCCTGAGGTCGTCCTCGATCCGCGCCTGATTCTGGCTGGTCGGCGGCACGATCCGCGCAGCCAAAATCCGTCCCTCTGCGTCGGTTTCGTAGCGGTGCCACAACAGTCCGCGTGGCGCCTCGGTGGCGCCGATGCCGACGCCGGCACGCGGCGTGAGCGGAACATCCGCCGCCGCGGGCAGCTCGTAATTGTCGAGTATGCGTAAGGCTTCGAGCATGGCGAAGTAAATCTCCGCAGCGCGCGCGGTCGCGCCCAGGAAAGAATCCCGCACCGGCATCCGTACGCCGGCGCTGTCCAGCGCATCGCGTACCGGCTGCGGCAGGCAATCCCGGTTCAGCGCGAGCCGTGCCAGGGGCCCCACCAGATACGGTTGGCCGTGGAGCAGGCAATGCAGTGCCGTGGAATGCGGTACCTGCGTTTCCCGGAAGTGCTCGTCGTACTGTTCCCTTGAAATATCCAGCGAGTCGCTCGACACGATGCGGCCCCGATACATCGGATACTCATCCGCATGCCGCAGGCTCACCAGCGGATACGCCTGCTCCTTGCCGCGCGGGGTGATGGATGCGATCCATTTGACGAGCGCTTCGGCGTCGGGGAGCGCAGCACGCAGGCGGTCGGCGAGGCGCTTCACCATTTCGCGATCCGGTGCACGGTGGAAGCCCCCGACCTTTGCGCCGACCGGATGCACCGACCGCCCGCCGAACAGCCGGATCAGCTCGTTGCCCAAGGCCTGCAGCGCAAGCCCGCGGCGAACTTCCGTGCCGTGATTCTTCGCCATCTCGATGACGCTGTTCACGCCGAGAAAATCCGGCGCCGCGAGCAGATGCACATGCAGGGCGTGGCTCTGGATCCACTCGCCGCAGTACATCGCCCGCCGCATCGCCAGAATCCAGTCGTTCACTTCCACTCCGAAGGCGGCTTCCAGCGCCTGCACTGCGCTCATCTGGTAGGCCACCGGGCAGATGCCGCAGATGCGCGCGACGATGTCGGGGACTTCGTGAAAAGGCCTGCCCTCCAGGAGTTTTTCGAACATGCGCGGCGGCTCGAAGATGCGCAGCTTCATGTCGCGGATCTCCCCATCGCGCACGGTGAATTCCAGCGCGCCTTCACCTTCCACACGTGCGAGCAGCGGCACGTTCACCCGGATCTCGCGTCCCTCAGCCATGTCTTCGCTCTTTCGCGCGCAGGCCGGCCTCGAGGAAGTCCGGCGCCGCGTTGTTGATCAGCAGGAAACGCGCGGCGACTTCGTCCCGCACCAGCCCGAGACCCTCCAATCGATGGGCCAGGGCAGTGGTGTTCGGCAATTCGGAGGGCCCGTAGCAGGCGTAGCAGTCGCGGCCGAACGCAGGGCAGATTGCGCCGCAGCCCGTCCGCGTCACCGGCCCCATGCAGGGAACATTGCGGGTCACCATGACGCACACCGCCTGGCGCCGCTTGCATTCCATGCATACCTTGTCTTCCTCTTCGCGCGGAACCACGCCCGACAACAGCGCGCGCAGCGCCGCGAGCACCTGCCTGCCGCTGACCGGGCATCCCCACAACTCGAGATCGACCTTGACCACCCCGTTGACCGGGGTCACCCGGTCGAGCGTACTCACATACTCGGGCGTAGCGTAGATGCCGGCGACCCACTGACCGGCGTTGTGCAGATTACGCAGCGCCTGGATGCCGCCGCTGGTTGCGCAGGCGCCGATGGTGACCAGAAAGCGCGAGTTTGCCCGCACCCGCTCGATCCGCTCCTGCTCTTCCGACGTGGAGATGCTGCCCTCGACGAAAGCGATGTCCACTTCTGCCTCCGGGTCGACCGGACCGGCTTCGGCGAAGTGCACGAACTCCACCAGTTCCGCAACCTCCAGCAATGCCTCGCCGAGATTCAGGAACGCCAGCTGGCACCCATCGCAGGAGCTGAACTTGTGAACCGCCACTTTCGGCTTTGTCTGCATGTCAGAAACCCTTGACGCTGAACAGCGGTTTGATGTGCGGATAGGCGAATACCGGTCCTTCCCGGCAGACGAAATCCGGGCCGAACTGGCAGTGTCCGCAGTGCCCGAGCGCACACTGCATGTTGCGTTCGAGCGAGAGGTAGATGTCGTCCTCGGCGATGCCGCGTGCGGCCAGCTGACGCGCGGCGATCTGCATCATGATCTCCGGCCCGCACAACATCGCAACCGCGTCCCCGGGGAGATGCGCCTTGTCGAACACGTCGGTCACGCGCCCCACATGGAACGGCCACAGCGGACCGCCGTGATCCGCGGACAGCAGCACCTGCACGCTGGGTAGCTTTGCCCACTCGGCGTAACGCTCGCGCCAGATCAGTTCGCTGGAATGCTTCACCCCCTGGATGATCGTGACATGACCGAAGTGTCCGCGGTACGCGAACAGGTAATTGATCACCGCCACCACCGGAGCGCAACCGAGGCCGCCGGTGACGATCACCACGTCGCGGCCTCTGGCCTGATCCAGCGGCCAGCCGCGCCCGAACGGGCCGCGAATGCCGACACGGTCCCCGGCGCGCAGTTTCGCCAACCCGTTGGTCACCCGACCGACCGCGCGAATGGTGTGATCGAGCAACTCGGGACTTTCGGGATCGGAGACGATCGAGATCGGCACCTCCCCCGCGCCGTGCAGATACACCATGTTGAACTGTCCCGGCGCAAACCGATACGCAGTGCGCTCGCCCAAATCGGTCAGCCGCAGTCGCAGCGTGAAGATCCCGGGGGACTCGTCGATGCGCTCGATGATCTCGGCGTCGCGCGGCAGATGGGGGTTCATGCGTCATCCCCGCAGATCTCGCGCGCTTCCTCGGTAATGTCGATTCCCACCGGGCACCAGCTGATGCAGCGCCCGCAGCCCACGCAACCGCTGCGTCCGTACTGGTCGTGCCAGCTGCCGAGCTTGTGCGTGAGCCACTGACGGTAGCGCGTGCGCGTGTCCGGCCTTACCGTGAAGCCGTGGATATAGCTGTGGCCGCGGGTGAAGCACGAGTCCCACTCGCGCACCTGCTCGGAGTCCTTGCCGTCCAGCGACGGCACCGTGTTCTCCGCGTGGCAGAAGCAGGTCGGGCACACGGAGGTGCAGTTGCCGCATGACAGACAGCGCTCCGCGACGTCCGCCCAGCGCGGATGGTCCAGGTTCATGAACAGCGCATCGCGCAGATTGCGCGATGGCAGGTTGCGCTGCTGTACGGCGGCGGCGTGCTCGGATTCCGTGTGCGCCTGCTGTACCTGGCCGGCCCGCGCCGGATCGAGGCCGAGGCCGTCCAGGATCGACTTTCCGCGCGCCGAACCGGATTCGATCACGAAGCCGTCGTCCAGCTCCGACAGCGCGACATCGAATCCGCTCTCAGCCCGCGGCCCGTCACCGGTGGATGCGCAGAAACAAGTGTCCGCCGGATGCGAGCAGTTCACCGCGACGATGAACAGCCGTTCGCGGCGTTTCGCATAATGAGGGTCCGGGTACTGGCAGTGAAGAAAATGCTGGTCCTGCAGCGCGAGTGCCGCCAGATCACAGGCGCGCGCACCGATCAGCGCGATCGCCTCTGCATGCACCGCTGCCTCGGCGAAAGACAGGGTGCCGTCTGCGCTCCGGGTCGCGCGCCAGAGCGTCTCCCGCGGCGCGAACAGCAGTGGCTTCAGCGCCTGCGGGCCGTTTGCCCACGCGAACTGTCGCGGGGTCGCGGGCGTCTCGCGCACCCGGTACTGCCCGGGCGACTGGTCCACCGCAATGCCGGACGGCAGCTCGTCCGCGCGCTCGAGCGCCTCGTAAACGATTGCACCGTCTTTTACCCTGGGGCCGATGCAGCGATGACCCGCGGCACGCAGCGCATCGATCAGCCGCTGAAACGAAGCGCGGGGCAGAAATTGCGGTTGCTGTTCTTTGTTTCCGCTCATTGCCGTCTGGCCTTTCGCAAGCCTCCAGGATACGCATAACCCTGCAGCATCGGTTGACTCAGGTCAACATCGCCGGCGCGACTGCTCCGCCGATCAGCAGCGCTGAAGAATCGATCGATCAGCAGATTCTCGGCAGTGGATCTTCCTCCAGTTCCTCTATCATGCGTTCGCCGCCGAGCGGCGTGCGCAGCGTGACCTGCGCGCGGCCCCGCCCCAATCTGCCGATCAGCGCGGCCTCGCGCCCCTGCGGCAGACTGCGGCAGGCGGCGAGCGCCGACTGCGCGTCCTCCTGCGCCACCACTGCGACCACTCTGCCTTCGCAGGCGAGGTAAAGCGGATCGTAGCCGAGCATGTCGCACACTGCCCGCACTGCATCGCGCACCGGGATCGAGGCTTCCTCCAGCACGACGGAGAGTCCGGTGGCGCGTGCAATTTCGTTCGCCACGGTGGCGAGTCCGCCGCGTGTCGGATCGCGCATGAAGCGCAATCCCGGAATCTGCAGCAACGCTTCCACCACCGGCAGCACCGAAGCCGAGTCCGAGCGCAGCTCGCCCGAAAGGCCGAAATCCTCGCGCGCAAGCAGCACGGCGATGCCGTGATCGCCGACCGGTCCGCTCACCAGCATCGCGTCTCCGTCCCGGATGCGCTCCATCGAAGGCACTCGCGTGCCGATACGCTCGCCGATGCCGGTGCTGGCGAGGTACAGCCCGCCGCCCTCGCCGCGCGGCACCACCTTGGTGTCGCCGGCGACGACGCGTACTCCGGCCTCGCGCGCGGCGCGGCCCATGCTCGCCGCGATCCGCTGCAGCTGCGCGAGCTCCATGCCCTCCTCGATAAAGGCGTTCAGCGTCATGTAAACCGGTCTGGCACCCGCAACCGCAAGATCGTTTACTGTGCCATGCACAGCAAGCGCGCCGATGTCACCGCCGGGAAACTCGAGTGGGCGCACGGTAAAGCCGTCGGTTGTCACCACGATGCTCGACTGCGCCACCGGCACCGTGACCGCGTCGAGCCCGACGTCGAGCAGCGGATTCGCCAGATGCACGGCGAACACCTTCTCGACCAGCTCGCGCGTCAATCTGCCGCCGTTGCCGTGAGCCAGCAGGATGCGCGTTTCGTCCATCATGCCGCCGCTTCCACCAGCTGCCCGAAGGCGAGACCGCCGTCATTGCAGGGCACGCGCTCGGCGAGCCCGACCTCGAATCCGTCGCCGGCTAGCAGCGCGGCGGCGTGCTCGCTCAGCGGCCGGTTCTGGAATACGCCGCCGGTCAGACCCACAACCGTGAAGTCATGCTGTTCGCGAACCGCACGCGCCTGATCTAGGAGCGCGCGCGCCAGCGTTGCGTGGAAGATGCCGGCGCGCTCCGGCACGCCATGTTGCGAATCGCACAGCAGACCGACCAGCGGCGACCAGTCGGTTTCCCACAGGCCGCTCGCATTGCGCGCAAGCGGCAACGACAGGGGTCGTGCATCCGTCACGGCCGTGGCTTCCAGCAGCATCGGCGCGTGCCCTTCGTGGCTTACGCTGGAAATCAGTCCGGTCATCGCCGCGGCCGCGTCGAACAGGCGCCCGACTGCCGAAGTGCGCGCGCAGTTCACGTCTTTGTGCCACGCCTGATGCACGATCGCATCGGCCTGCCACTGCGCGCCCGTTTCCCAGCACAGCGCAGCTGCGCTGCGCCAGGGCTCGCGCCCGGCTTTCTCGCCGCCCGGCAGGGAGAATGGCCGCATGGTGGCCACGCGCCGCCAGTTCCCAGGGGCGCCGAGCAGCGCTTCGCCGCCCCAAAGCGTGCCGTCTTCTCCCAGCCCGACACCGTCCCAGGTGAATACCAGCCAGTGCCCGCTGCCGCCGTGCTCGGCGAAAAGCGCGGAAGCATGGGCACGGTGGTGCGGCACGGCGACGGTCGCGAGGCCGCTGGTTCTCGCCCAGCGCGTGCTGGCATAACCGGGATGCGTATCGTGTGCGATCGCCTTCGCCTGCACGCCGTAGAGCGCCTGCAGTTCCGACACCGCACGCTCGAAAACTGCGAGCGTGCGCGGGCTGCCGAAATCGCCGATGTGCGGGGAGAGCACCGCGCGGTCTTCCCAGCCGAGCGCGACGGTGTTCTTCATATGCCCGCCCACCGCGAGCGTGGGGCGGGACAGCTGCTGCGGCAGTGCAATCTCGAGCGGCGCGAGACCGCGCCCGATGCGGATCGGCCGCGGTCGTCCGGCGATCATGCGCACCACCGGATCGTCCGCCGGCCGCAGGATGGGGCGGTCGTGATGCAGAAAGGCGTCCGCCACCGCGGCCAGGCGGGACTCGACTTCGCGGTTGTCGGTCAGCACCGGCTCGCCGCTGACATTCGCCGAAGTGGCGACCAGCGGCCCGCCGAAGTCGGCGAGCAGCAGGTGATGCAGCGGTGCGTACGCGAGCATCACGCCGACCTCCGCAAGCCGCGGAGCCACCGATGCGGCGAAGGTGCAGGAAGCGGCGCGTGGCGCGAGCACGATCGGCCGCGCGGGATCGCGCAGTGCCGCTTCCAGCGATGCGTCGCACGCGATCTCGCGGCGCCATGTCGATTCATCGTGCGCGAGCATCACCGCGAGCGGCTTGTGCGGGCGATGCTTGCGTTGACGCAGTCGCTGCACGGCGTCCTCGTTGCGCGCGTCCACCATCAGATGATAACCGCCCACACCCTTGACCGCGACGATCCTGCCTTCGCGCAGGAGCCTGACGCAGGCTGCCAGCGCGACCTTGTTTCCGGCGACAGGTCCGTTGCCCGGAACTTGCAGCGTGAGCGCCGGCCCGCAAGCCGGGCAGGCCAGCGGTTCCGCGTGGAAGCGCCGGCTCGCCGGATCCTCGTACTCGGCACGACACGCGCGACACAGGGCGAAGCCCGCCATCGAGGTGCTGGCGCGATCGTAGGGCAGGCGCGCGATCAGCGTGTAGCGCGGCCCGCATTGCGTGCAGTTGACGAACGGGTAGCGGTAGCGGCGGTCGTTCGGGTCGGCGAGTTCGCGCAGGCAGTCGTCGCAACAGAAACAGTCCGGCGGAAGATGGATCGAAGGTGTCGCACCGCCGTCGCTCTGCAGAATGCGGAAATCCGTGCGCTTTCCCGCAGCGCAATCACCCGCTTCGACGATCGTTGGCCGCGCAAGCGGCGGGGCTTCCCGCAGCAAGGCGGAGGCGAAACGCTCCAGTGCACTTGGCGCGCCCTGCGCAAAGATCTCCACCTCCCCGAGACGGTTGCGCACGTAACCGCACAAGCCGGCGGCGACCGCCAGCCGATACACGAAAGGCCGGAAACCCACGCCTTGCACGCGGCCGCCGACAATCCAGGTGCGCGCCGCGAGCTCGGTGGGTATCGCATCGCGCTTCATCGCTGCTCAGCCTTGTGCCAGTTCCGGCATGCGGCTTTCGCGCACGCCGCCGGCCCACCAGATGCGGCAGGCGCCTTCATCCGACACCATGCACGGTCCGATCGGGTGGCGCGGATGACAGGCGCGGCCGTAGAGCCGGCACTCGTCCGGATAGATCTTGCCAAGCACCACCCGCGCGCAGTCGCAGCCCGGCGGCATTTCGCCCGCGCGCTTGCGTGCCGGTTCCGCGCGCGGTGCGAAGCGCACGCGCGCGTCGTGCGCCTGCAGTTCGCGACGCAACGCGAACCCCGAGGCGGGAATCGTGCCGATGCCGCGCCAGTTGGCGTCGACCACCTGCATCGTCCGCTGGAGGAGATCCCGCGCCGCCGTGTTGCCGCCGGCGCGTACCGCTTCCGGGTAGCAGTTGTCGAGAAACAGTCTGTGCTCCTGCCACTGGCGCAATACCGACCAGGTCGCGGCGAGCAGCGACACGGGCGTAAACCCGGCGATCGCCACCGGAATGCGATGTTTCTGCGCAACGAACGACCACTCCTCCGGCCCCATCACGGTGGCGACGTGCCCGGGCGCGATCAGCGCGTCGAATCCCGGCTCGCCGGAATCGAGCAGCATGGCCACCGCCGGCCAGGTGCGCCGGCCGGAGAGCAGCACGGAAAGATTTTGCGGAAGTGGCTGCGAAAGCATCGCGGCGACCGGCGCCATCGTCGTCTCGAACCCGGCGGCAAAGAACACCACCTGACGCGCAGGATCGTCGATCGCAATACGCAGCGCCTCAGCCGGCGAGGCGATCGCGCGCACATCCGCGCCTGCTGCCCTTGCCGCTTCCAGCGAGCGCGGGCGGGACTTGGGACCATTCACCGGTACCCGCAGCATGTCGCCGAACGCCACCAGGGTGACGCGTTCCTCGAGGGCGAGCCGGATCGCGTCGAAAACGTCTTCCTCCGGACATACGCACACCGGGCAGCCCGGGCCGGGAATCAGCTCGACGCTGGCGGCCAGCGCGCTGCGAATCCCCGCCATCGATATCGTGCGCTCGTGCCCGCCGCATACGTTCATCACTTTCGGACGGCGCGGCAGCTCCAGCGCCCGGATCTGCGCGAGCCAGTCGGCTGCGGTACGTATCATTTGAAGCCTCCCTCGAAAACCGCGGTACGCCGCCTGCAGCTTCGCACTCGTGCGCGTACTCAGTTGCCGGTGGCGGCAGGTTCCGCTGTCCGGTCATGCGGCCGATAGCTGAAGTTCCTCGCTGTCCTGCCAATTCCAATGCGCCGCGCGCGCAGCCAGTCGAACCAGGCCTGCAGCCCCATGCGCTTGCGCGCGGAAAGCTGCAGCAGCGGAACGCGGCTTGCCACCCCGCGCAGAAAGGCCTCGGCCCGCGCGGGATCGAAATCGTCCAGCGCCGGCAATAGGTCGGTTTTCGTTATCAGCACCAGATCGGCAGCGCGGAATATCACGGGGTACTTCGCGGGCTTGTCATCGCCCTCGGTTGCAGCGAGCAGCGTCACGTTGAAATGCTGTCCGAGATCGAAGCTCGCCGGACACACGAGATTGCCCACGTTCTCGATGAACAGGATGTCGATGTCGTCCAGCACGAGGTCCCGCAGCGCGCCGTGCACCATCTCCGCGTCCAGGTGACACGCGGTCCCGGTGGTAATCTGCACTGCCGGCACGCCCCGCGCGCGGATACGCTCGGCATCGCGCTCGGTTTCCAGGTCGCCCTCGATCACCGCGATGCGAAGCTCGGCCTTCATCGCATCGATCGTTGCCTCCAGCAGTGCGGTTTTCCCGGATCCGGGAGAAGACATGAGGTTCAGCACGAGCGTGCCGCTGGCGTCGAAAAGCGCGCGGTTGCGTGCCGCGGCCGCATCGTTGCGGTGCAGAAGCGACTGCATGACGCGCACTGTCTCGTTACGCGACGGTTCGATCGCCGCGTGGGCATGGCCTGCCGGGATGCCGCAGCCGCAGGTCTTACACATCGTGTCCCCCCAATATCAGTTCCACGCTGGAAAGCAGCATTTCGTCTCCGCTGACGATCGTGGTTTCCAGGCTTCCGCAGTCTGCGCAAGCCAGTTTTTGTGGTTGCGCGTCGCTCAGTGCGCCGCAGCCGCTGCATTGCACCCTCACCGGAGCGGGTTCGATGAACAATGCAGCATCGGCGCATGCGGTTCCGGCACAGACGAGCGGATAGGCCCTGGCGAGCGCGTCCCCGTCGACGCCGGACAGTGGACCGACGAGCAGGCGCACCGATCTCACCGCGCGCGCGTTCCGGTCCGCGGCAATACGCAGAACCTCATCGCGAAGCGCGGCGCACAAGGCGAGCTCATGCATTCGCGTCCTGCTTTTCGATTTCCGCCATGCGGTCGTACAGCTCCCAGGCGGACCGCGCCTCCGCCGGCGAGACTTTCTGGATGGCGTAGCCGACATGCACGATCACGAAGTCGCCCGCCGAAACCGGCTGCCCTTCGAGCAGCAGCAGGTTCACTTCACGGCTGACGCCCTTGGCGCTGCAACGCGCGACGGTTCCGTCGATCCGGTCGATCTGCATCGGAATACCGAGACACATGATTTCATCCGTTCCTGTCTGGCCAACAGCATTATCGCGCCACAGCGCGGAGCCTGCACGCCGTCCGCACCCTCAGCACTCGGGTTCGCCGGGTACCGGCCTGGGATCCGGATCGAACCCGAACTTCTGCGCGAGTTGCGTCGAGCGGATGCGCCCCACCGGCACGGGCTCCTTGCGATAGTTGAACCAGAACCCGGCGCGCCGTCGCGCGGATTCGGGGTCGAGCGCTTTCGCAAGCTCCTCCTCGGGAAGCGGCTTTCCGCGCGCATCGCAGAACAGGCCTGCCACTTCGTCGAGGTCGCGATCCGACACGGTGCCCACGCCGCCGGCCCAGCGCAGCACCAGCGTGCCCTCCTCGTCCAGCCAGACACCGCTGAAGTGCTCGATTTGGTGCCCGGTATGGGTTTGCAGCAAGAGCTGTCCGGCGCCGCCGATGGTGCGCAACACGAAAGGCGCATACGCAAGTGTCACGAACACGCGCTGCGGGCCGTTCTGGAAAAACCAGCGACCGCGCTCATCCGCTTCGTAATTGCGCGCGATGAACTCGATCACCCCGGGATTGCCGATCCGCTCCCCCTTGATCAGCCAGTTCCCGCGGCGATCGAGCGACAGCCAGCCGTAGACCGACGGCACATTCGGCCACTTGGCCATTCCCTTGAGTACGGACTCATCCATCTATCTATCCCTGGTGGTGGACTCCGTCGGTCTGGCGGCGCTTCCCGCAAACGGGCCTGCGGCTAACGAGTCAGCGCCGCGCCGGCACATTCGGCCACTTGGCCATTCCTTTGAGTACGGACTCATCCATCTATCTATCCCTGGTGGTGGACTCCGTCGGTCTGG
>JBBDIL010000003.1:139654-173655 GCA_040880425.1 Burkholderiales bacterium
CGGCGCTTCCCGCAAACGGGCCTGCCGCTGACCGGTTTGCAGTCCCCTTTAAAATCCCCACTTTCCCGTAAACGATCTTTTCAGGAACAATCGGGAGGGCCGTCATCACTGGCTCAGCGTAAAGTCTACCCGCGGGATGCCAGTCCGTGCGATGCTGGCCGTGTATAACCGGCCGCTTTCTCCAAATCAGCCGATCGAGCACCGTCATGATCACTTTCTACTATGGATCCGGATCCCCCTTCGCCTGGCGTGTCTGGCTTGCCCTGGAACACAAGAAAGTACCCTACGAACTCCGGACCATGTCATTCAGTGCTGGCGAGCTGCGCACCGCCGAGTATCTGCGAATCAACCCGCGCGGAAGGGTTCCGGCCATCGTTGACGACGGTTTTGCGCTGTATGAGTCGGCGGCGATCGTCGAGTATCTGGAAGAGGCTTATCCGCAGAGCGGGGCTCCTCTGTTTCCGGGAACATTGCTCGGGCGCGCACTGGTACGCCGCATCGTCGAGGAAACGGATAACTACCTGGGCCGGGCAAACGAGCGCTTGGTGGAGCGGATCCTCTTTACCGGGAAAGAGAACTGGAACGAAACCGAGATTGAAAGGGCACGTGACTCCTTCGCCGTGGAACTCGAGCGCTTCGAGAAGATGCTGACGGCCGACTGGCTTGCGGGCGAGTTGTCCGCGGCCGACCATGCTGCCTACCCGATTATCGCGCTGGCGTTGCGCATCCAGAAACGCAAGGCCGAACTCGGTATCGACGCATCGATCGGCCCACGGCTGAAAGCCTGGATGTCACGTGTCGAAGCGCTCCCATACTACGAGAAAACCTACCCGCCGCACTGGAAGCAGGTTTGAACAGGCTGTTCAGGTCTTGTTTCTCGATTTGTTCGACATCCGCACGATGAAGCGCAGATTCTCGTCGTGGATTCGGAACAGCCGATCGATATTCGGATGCTTGCCCGGGTGGGTTTGCGCGTCACCGGTGTGTTCCGCGAACAGCTCCAGCCCCTCCCGCGCCGCGTCGCAATGGATCATCCCGTACTTGGACGCGAGGTAGTGGTAGACCGCAAGCGAGCCCGACTGCCCCGGCTTATTCTCGATCGTCGCCTCGATCCTGCCGTCCGGGTGCAGCAATTCGATCTTGTCGACATGCCCGACAGGTGGAATCTTCTTCAGGTTCTCCGAGAACCCCATGGCGCACCCTGTGATGACACAGTGTAGACTTTTCCACCTGAAAGCAGGCAGACGCCAACTATAAACGATTGCGCCGCCGGCCTCGGTACCGCGGCGCTGCATCCATGGGGAGGAATGCTTCATGCCGTTGCTGCTTGGCTCTGTCGCCGACGACTTTACCGGGGCGACCGATCTCGCGAACACGCTGGTCAAAGCCGGCATGCGGACTATCCAGCTGCTGGGCGTACCGCCAGACGATCTGCCGGTCCCGGACTGCGACGCCATCATCATTGCGCTCAAATCGCGCAGCAATCCCTCGCAGGAGGCCATCCGCATGTCGCTGGCTGCGCTGGACTGGCTCCGGATCAAGGGAGCCAGGCAGTTCTACTTCAAGTACTGCTCTACCTTCGATTCCACAGACAAGGGCAATATCGGCCCGGTTGCCGACGCGATACTGGATGTGCTGGGTGAAAGTTTCACGGTTTTCAATCCGGCTTTTCCCACCAACAAGCGCACGGTGTACAAGGGTTACCTGTTCGTCGGCGACGAACTGCTCTCTGAGTCAGGAATGCGAAATCATCCGCTCACGCCAATGACCGATCCTTCGCTGGTACGGGTATTAAAGCGGCAGACGCGGCACAAGGTCGGGCTCGTGCCGTATGCCACAGTGGTGCAAGGCGCAGCAGCGGTGCGTGAAGCCTTTACCCGGCTGAAACACCAAGGCATTCGCCATGCCGTTCTCGACTCGATTACTGACGAGCACCTACTTACGCTGGCAGAGGCCTGTGCCGACATGAAGGTGGTCACCGGCGGCTCGGGCATGGCGATGGGATTACCTGCCAATTTCGTGCGGCAAGGTCTGCTGGAGGCGGGGCAAAGCTACTCGTTGCCGAAGGTGGCAGGAGCCGCCGCCGTGCTTTCCGGAAGCTGTTCGCTTGCCACACAGGAACAGGTGACGGAGATGGCGAAACGCCACGATGCGTATCAGATCGATCCGGTGGCCATCGCCGAAGGGCGCGACGTGGCTAACGACGCTCTTGAATGGGCGCGTACCCGCCTCGGCGACAGGCCGTTACTGATCTACTCGACGGCTGCCGCGGAGCGGGTGACCGCCGCGCAGGACAAGCTCGGCCGAGACCACGCCGGTGCATTGATCGAGGAAGCGCTCAGCAAGATCGCAAGAGGTCTGGTGGCCGTCGGCGTGCGGCGCCTGGTCGTGGCCGGTGGCGAAACCTCCGGTGCCGTCGTGAGCGCCCTCGGCGTTCGGGGCCTGCTGATCGGCGAGGAAATCGACCCCGGCGTCCCATGGACCTATTCCATCGGCGAACCGACACTGGCGCTTGCGCTGAAGTCAGGCAACTTCGGCACGCCGGACTTCTTCACCAAGGCTTTCGACCGGTTGGCAGGGTGACTGGAAAATGCCTGAAAAGCGAAACACGAAGGCACGAAGACACGAAGAAAGTCAAAGAGAACGCGTTTTCTCTGTGGGTTCTCTACGCTCCATTGCATTCTTTGCGTTTGGCTTATGTTCTCGTTTTCCTTCGTGTCTTCGTGTCTTCGTGTTTCGCTCTTTGACTCTTTGAATCCTATGAACGAAACAAAACTGCGTGAAGAGATCTGCTGGTTCGGCAAGTCGATGTTCGATCGCGGCCTGACCGCCGGCAGCTCCGGCAACATCAGCGCCCGGGTGGACGACGGCTGGCTGATGACGCCGACCAACTCAAGCCTCGGGCGCCTCGATCCCGCGCGCATCTCCAAGGTCGACGAGAACGGCAAGCTGATCTCCGGCGACAAGCCGACCAAGGAAGCCTTTCTGCACCTGTCCATGTACGCCGAACGCCGGAATGCGGGTGCCATCGTGCATCTGCATTCGACGCATTCGGTCGCGGTCTCGGTGCTCGTTGACGTCGATCCCGAGAACCCGATTCCGCCGATTACCGCCTACTACGTGATGAAGATCGGCAAGCTCGCGCTGCTGCCGTACTATTCGCCGGGAGATCCCGCGCTTGCCAACGCGGTACGCGAAGTGGCCGGCAGGCATCACGCGGTGCTGCTCGCCAATCACGGACCGGTGGTGGCGGGAAAAGATCTCGAGACCGCCGTGTACGCGACCGAGGAACTGGAGGAGACGGCAAAGCTCTATCTGCTATTGCGGGGCAGCGGGATGAAAATGCTTTCACCCAGGCAAGTGGCGGAATTGCAGGAGAAGTATCCGTCCTGACGCCTGCGTTTGCGCCTTCGAGACGACCATGACGGCCAGGCATTCGAGAGCCGCGGTTGCGCCGGACAAGGCCTGCATGCCGGTGCGCGGGCTCGGATGCATTGCGGCAGAGCGGGCACTGTGCGCGTTCGCTTGATGTCGATCAAACGAGCGCCTGCCCGGCACGTTAGATTGCGTCTGATTGCAAAGATCCAGATCCGCAGCTGTTTCCCGTTTCATTCCCGGAAAGGAGCGAAGTCATGAAGACAACCCCGGTTATCGTCGCTGTCGTTGCCGCCGCTTTCGCGTGGCCGGTTTCAGTGCAGGGTGCGGAGCAGCTGATTCGCGATCGCGGCTGCATGAGTTGCCACGACGTGTCCCAGTACAAGATCGCGCCGCCGTTCAAGGCGGTCGCGCTGAAGTTCAGGGGCAACCCGGATATGGCGCTGCCACGGTTTACCGCGGCGCTGCGCGACGGGATCGGTCATCCGAAATCCGAAATGACCGAAGACGAGATTGCGAAAGTGACCCGCTGGATAATGTCGTTGTGATCGGTTGACCGTCCAGGACGGGCCTGGAGGGCAAGTACTACGAGCGTCCTTGTTTCTCGGTGCGCGTGTTGGTGTTGTTGCGTTTCGCTGGTGGCTTGCCATTTTTTGCCCGCCGCGTTTCGGACTCGATCTTCTGGCCGACGCCCTTGACCGCCTTGCCGGTCCCGCTGCCGATCTGTTTGCCGACGGTGGTCGCCGCCTTGCCGATTTCCTGTCCGGCGGCCTTGAAGTCTTTTCCCGCCTGACGCATTGCGCGCTTGAACTCGCTTTCTTCGTCAGCCAGAGCGTTGCCGGCATTTGCACCGAGCCCGATAAAGATCGCCAAAAACAAAGCTGAAAGTCGCATGAGATTCGCTGCCTGCCTGTCACGCGGGCCGAGTGTGTTTAGTTGAGATCGATACGAGCAACCACCGTGCCCGCGCGTTCGTGCCTGGCGGTGACCGTGACGGTCTGGCCCTTCTTCCCGCGCACCACCCACTCTGCTTTCTGGCGGTCGGTTGTCTCGTCGGCAGTCGAGCCGGCCCAGGTGTTGGCCGTGCCGGGTTTATAGGCACGGCCCTCGAGCTGCCCGAGTTCCTCCCGCGGTTTGCCCATGACCAGCTCGGTACCGGCGGGCAACTCGATCTCGCAGATCACGCCGCGCACCAGTTTCCTTTCGCTGGCTTTCTTCGTAACATAGCTCGGCAGCCAGCCAGTGTTCTGAACCACCACGCGTATCCGCCAGGTATCCGCGCCGACAGCAGTGGCAACTGTTTGCAGGATCTCCAGCTTGGGCGTGACCAGGCAGTGCCAGATCAGCCAGCGGGATAGCGGCGCGATTTCTTTTTCCAGCATCGCGCGCGGCGGATTGCTCCATGTGTACAGGCTGTCCCAGCCGCCCAGCTCGACCGGGCCGAGTTGCGGATGCTCGAACGCGTACCAGTCGACGAAACCTTTTCCTCCGAGAACTTCGTCGTTCCACCTCATCAGTTTCAGGTCGTCCTCGAGCGGATGTTCGCGATACCACTCGATGTACTTCAGGGTTTCGATGCCGGCCTGCCGCTGCGGGCTCCAGATCTCCACCGTCCACGCGAACATGCCGCGGTGTTCGTATGCCCAGGAATCGAAGTCGCCGGTAATGACTTCCTTCGGGTGATATCGGAATTCGTGGTACGCGGATGCCGCCGGGTATCCGGTGATCTCGGTGCCCCTGGCGCCGATCTTCTGGAAGGTCCACAGATCTTCCGCCGGCATCTGCTCGTCCGGCAGGTGCGAATACGGCCGCAGCAGCACGCCGCTGTAAGTGTGAAACGCCACGCCTGCGGCGATATTCGGATGCGCGCAGATGAAGCGAGCAACTGCCGCGATCTCCGGCTCGGAAGCGGGGAAAGGCCCGGCCCCGTGCTGCTCATCCTCGCCGCGCCAGTACGCCGGAAAATTCCGGTTCAGATCGAGCTGTTGCTTGCGCGGCTGCAGTCTGACGATCGCACCGTCGTAATGGTCGAACATGCCTTCCGGCAGCACGCGGAAATATTCGCCTTCGGTCTCTGTGGGTTCGCGCCGCACCAGGATGCGCGGGTCCTGCGGACAGATCTTCCACGGTCCGTTCGGATCGCGGATGCGCATGGTGAGGATGCGGCCGTCGCCGTCGACATCTTCGCGCTTCAGGCCGTCCACCGGCTCCTCATCGTACGGATAGGGGCGCGTGCTCGAGCGGACCAGTCTCGGCACATCGGCCAGCGCCCATTCCGCGCCGTCCGGGTTCACCCGCGGGCAGACGTAGAACGCCCGCGTGTCCAGGCAGCGGGTGATGTCCGAGTCATGCCCGTAGCCCGTGAGCAGCGTATGCAGCAGATGCAGGCAGGCCATGGAGCCGGCCAGTTCCACGGCGTGGATGTTGCCGTCCGCCCAGAGCGCCGGCTTCTCCGCGTCCGCGCCGGTGCGGAAGTTCGTCACCCGCGCGACAAAAATGTCGCGGCCTTCGAAGCTCTTGCCGATCGCTTCGATCCGGATCAGTTCCGGATAGGCGAGCACCCAGTCCGAAAGAATGCGGACCAAATCGTCGTACCGATAGTAGGTGTCGAAGCGCAGCGTACTCATGTCGTGATCCGTGCCGCCGGCCGGCGCGCCGGCAAGGCGGTGGCGCGCGCGATCTTGCCGAACACGTAGGTCGCGGTGACGCCGAAAGTCTCGCGGAAACAGCGGGCGAAGTGCGCCGAATCGGTGAATCCTGCATGTATCGCAGCATCGGTGAACGTATTGCCGGCAAGGGCGCTGCGTGTCGCAGCACGAATGCGGTTCCAGATGCGATAGCGGCGGAACGGCACGCCGACCTGTTCAGTGAACAGGTGCAGGAACCGCGACACCGACAGCCCATGGGCAAGTGCCAGGGTTTCGGCGCGGGTCAGATCGTCGGGGTGCGTATCCAGCAGCGACATCACGGTGGCCAGGCGCGGATCAAGCGGTGGCGGATCCGCACGCCGGAGCGCAAAAGCGAGCAGGTCGTCCAGCACATCACCGCTCCAGTGCACGCTGGCTGCGTTCTCATGCAGTTCCCGGAACACGCCGACCTCGGCTTGCCTGCTCACCAGTACTCGGTCGTGTTCGTCCCAGGCGCGACCGAGACCGGTCAGTGCCGACATGCTGGCCAGGACCGGCTCGGGATAGAAGGCGGCCAGTGGCTCGCCGCCCAGGTCGAGCGCATGGCGTACCCCTGCCGGGATGACCGCAGCACGGCAGGAGATCCAGTCTCCGCAGGGCATGCGCAATCGAAAATCGCCGGTAACCCCTGCGATGAAAACCGGTGCTCCGTGCAAGTGCCAGTCCACCTGCTCCAGCGAACCGACGTAGAGGGTTTTGCCGCCGCCGACGCACAGCAGCGCATCGGGCGCAGCAGGTTCATACAAGCCGTGGCTATCCCGCACGCGTAAACTCCGCCAGGTTCCACCGGTCCGGAGGGCATTGGCCCGGTTCCAGCGTCTACGATAACAGAGCGCGACAGTCGGCGACGCAGCGAGCGCTGGAAGGAACTCCAGGTGCATTCAAATCTGCCGGTGTCCGGACGGCATGGCGTAACAAGACCAACAATCAGGAGGATCGCGTGAGCAAACTTTACGGTGCACAGCAGCGCGCATATCAGGATCAGTTCGATACCCGCCGCATTGCCGACAAAATCGAAGAGCTGGCCGTGCAGCCGCAACTCGGCGAGATGGATGTCGCGTTTATTCAGAGTCGTGACATGTTCTGGCTTTCCACCATCGACTGGCAGGGCCGGCCGACGGTCTCCTACAAGGGCGGCGATCCGGGTTTCGTCCGGGTGCTCGACGGCACCACTCTGGTGTTTCCGCTTTATGACGGCAACGGCATGTTCTATTCCGCCGGCAATATCGCCGACAGTCGCAAGGTCGGCTTGCTGTTCATGGACTTCGAACGTCCAAACCGACTGCGCGTGCAGGGCGAGGCCACGGTGAGCGAGAATGATCCGCTGATATCCTCGTTTCCCGAAGCCTTGATGCTGGTCCGGGTGTCGGTTACCGAGGTATGGCCGAACTGTCCGCGCTATGTGCATCGCCACCAGCGCGTACAGGCATCCCGCTACGTGCCGCGTCCCGAATGCAAGACGCCGCTGGCCGGCTGGAAGCGCATTGACATGCTGCAGGAAGATCTTCCCGCCAAGGACCACGGGCGCGCCGAGAAGGAGGGTGGCCTGATCAGCATCGAGGAATGGTTCGGCAAGGTCGCCCAGGGCGACCCGGAGGCCTGATCGCCCGAACGCCCGGTCCGGTTACCCGGATCGGGCGGGACCCGGGCCGGGTTCAGGCCAGGAAGTTCTTCAGAATGGCGTTGAACTTCTCCGGGTTCTCCATGAACATGAAGTGGCCGCCGCCTTCATCTGCCTCGAAAATCTCGACCTGTGCGCCCACGATCTGGCTCGCGATCCACTCCTGCGACTTCGGATGAAAGAAGCTCGCCTTGCCGCCGACCACCAGGGTGGGCACGTTGATGCGCGGAATGATGTCGCGCCAGTCCTGGGTGCAGTGATCCACCAGCAGCCGCGCGGCATGCTGCCGCGGAAACTTCAGGTTCTCCGACAGCACGAAGTCGAGGTTATCCTCCGGATAAGACTTGGTGAAGAACAGGTCCTTGATGACGCCTTCGGTCACTTTTGCGTCGTCGTCGCCGGCGATTCCGGCGGCGGTGTCGTACAGACCCTTGGCATCGAACAAGGCCCCGGCGGTCTGTTTCTCTTCATCGGTCCAGCCGGGCCAGAACACCACGGTCGGGGCCTGATCTACCAGGACCATCCTGGCGATCTTGTAGCCTCCGAAAAGATCCCAGTAGCTCCAGATCACCGAGCACCCCATCGAATGGCCTGCGATCGTAACGTTATCCAGATCCAGGGCGTCCAGCAGCTCGCGCACGTCCATCGCAAGCCGCGCAATGCGATAGCCATAAGAGGTTTTCGACGATTCGCCGTGCCCGCGCATGTCGACCGCGATCACGCGATGCGTTTCCGAAAACGCATCGATCTGTGCGCGGAACATGGCGGCCGTCTGCGACCAGCCCGGGATGAGTACCAGCGGCGTGCCGCTCCCGCTTTCGATGAAGTTCAACATCGCGCCGTCACTGGTGATGAACTGCCCTGGCGCGGTGATGCGTCCCTCGGAGCGTCCTGGCTTTGGCGGCGGTTCCGAACTGCAGCCCGCCGCAAGGCCGGCGCCGAGCGCGGCGGCGCCGAGAATGAACGCCCGGCGGCCGTCGGCACAGTCGCCAGTTCTCTCGGGCGTATTGCGATCGTGCGTGTCCATGCTGTTTCCTCCTTGCTTTCGTGATTGGGAACGGCGGGCCGACCCTTCCGCCAAACGGCGCACTGAGCACCAAGGTATGTCGCGGTCCGCGCGGCTACGGCAATCCGGACCGCTCTGCGGCCGCACTGGGTTATAGTCAGCCACCTATTCGCGCCGTCGCAGATACCAGATGACTTGCCGTCGGAATAAATGAGAACACTCGGCCGACCCAGTCTGACGGGACTGGTTGCCTGTTTCGCGGAACTCTGCCGTCAGCCGGTGCGCATTCCATCCTCCACTCTGCCGATCATACCAACATGAGCCGCGCCTGGTTGGCAGTGCTCAATCCGGTGTCGGGCGGAGGGCGAGGCCTTCGACACCGCGCGCGGATCGAGTCACGGTTGCGTGCGGCGGGTGTCGATTGCGAACTGGTTGTCAGCGGCCACGCGGGACACGCGATCCAGCTCGCGCAGGATGCTGCGCTGAGCGGATATCGCCGGTTTCTGGCGATCGGCGGTGACGGTACGTTGAACGAACTGTTGAACGGCGCGATGCGCAGCGAAAAGCTTGACGCCGGCGAAGCGACTCTTGGCCTGATCCCGGTAGGGCGCGGCAATGACTGGGCGCGCACACATCGGGTGCCGCACGATTATCGCACCGCCGCCGAGCTGATCGCCCGCGGCCGCTGGGTTGCGCACGATGCCGGCCTGGTGGAACACGGCGGCACGCCTCCGCGGCACTTCCTGAACGTGGCAGGCGTGGGTTTCGACGCGCATGTCGTACAGCAGACCCGCGACGCGCGATTCGGCGCGTTGTCCTACCTGGCCGCGTTGCCGATGGGCTTTGCAAGCTATCGCGCACGCACGCTCGAAATCGTCTCTCCGGACGAAACCCTGACTGGCGAAGTGTTTGTCGCATTTGCCGCGGTCGCCCGCTACTGCGGCGGCGGCATGCTGGTGGCGCCGGATGCGCAGTTCGACGATGGTCTGCTCGATATCACGGTGGTGCAGGACATCTCGCGGTTCGAACTGCTTCGCAATATTCACCGGCTTTTCGACGGCTCCATCAAATCGTACGCAAAGGTGAAGACCCTCCGCTGCCGCAGCGTCGAGATCGCGGGCACGGAGCCGGTCGGCTGCCAGGCCGACGGCGAACTGCTCGCGCCGACGCCGCTTCGTTTCAGCGTTATCCCGCATGCCGTGCGGGTGGTTGTGCCTTAGCCGCATCGCACCGGACAACGGGGAAACAGGCGAATCACCATGAGCGCCAGACACACCACGAGAGTCCGAACGAATGGCCTTTCCTGGTGCTCTCGGCGGTTCGTTTTCCGGTGATCGGTTCGAGACGATCGCTACACGCTCACGCGGGAAGCGCAATCTCCGCGGATTCCACTTCCGCGAGCGCGTCGAGCAACAGGGATGCGTGGTTTTCCGACAACCGGTTCGCATCCGAGAGCATCTGCCGCCAGATGCGGGCTCTCGGCCGCCCGTGATACAGGCCCAGCATGTGACGCGCGATCGACCGCAGTGGTGTGCCCTGCGCCAGCTCCGTCTCGGCATATCGATGCATCGACCACACGATGTCCGCCCGTGAAATCCGCCGGCTTGTTCCCAGCACTTCATTCTCGATTAGGGCGAGTATCCAGGGATCATGATAAGCCGCGCGACCGAGCATCACGCCGTCCACCTGTAACAGGCGGGCGGCGACATCCGCGACGGAAGCGATGCCACCATTCATCACGATCTCCAGTTCGGGGAAATCGCGCTTCAGGTGAGATACATAGTCGTACTTCAGTGGCGGCACCTGCCGGTTGTCCTTCGGCGAGAGGCCTTTCAGCACTGCATTGCGGGCGTGAACGATAAAGGTCCGGCAGCCGGCCTTCGCTACCGTCTCAACGAACCTGCGTACGAAATCGTACTTCTCGATCGAATCGATCCCCAGCCGATGCTTGACCGTCACCGGAACAGACACGGCTTCGCGCATCGCCGAAACACAGTCGGCCACCAGATCCGGCTCCGCCATCAGGCAGGCACCGAATGCACCCTTCTGCACCCGCTCCGAAGGGCAGCCGCAGTTCAGGTTGATCTCGTCGTAGCCCCAGTCCTCGCCGAGCTTCGCGCAGCGCGCCAGCTCATCGGGTTCGCTGCCGCCCAGTTGCAGTGCAACCGCATGCTCGACCGGGTCGAACCGCAGATGGCGTTCGACGTCGCCATGCAGCAACGCCCCGGTGGTGACCATCTCGGTGTAGAGCACTGCATGCGGGGACAGCTGCCGGAAAAAAAAGCGGCAGTGCCGATCCGACCAGTCCATCATCGGCGCAGTGCAAAGGCGGTGGGAGAGCATGAATGCTGAGTGGCGAGTGTGCGGTATCGGTTTTAAAGGAAACGCTCAACGCGGAGGGCGCAGAGGGCGCCGGGAAAGTACGAACGTGAATCGAGAGTCAGGTCAAAACCGTTCGTCCTAGAACCCGACCTTCTTTGACGCGTCAAGGATATTTTACTCTGCGCTCCCTGCGTCCTGTGCGTTAAGTGTTTTGATCTCGAACTTCAGGCACTCAGCGGAAACTGTATTCGACTTTCGCGCCGACCGTCAGCATCGAACTTGCCGGCTGGAACACTTCGACGGTCCCCTGCGTGGAATGGTTGACGATCTCGCCGTCCGATTCCTTGAAACGGTAACCGTCGGCATAAGCGATTACACGCCAGCTGCGGTCGAAGCGGTAGCCGGCCTGTGCGTAGGCCGATACGTCGCGTCCCGGCTTCAGTTCCGGATTTCGATCGAATCCGATACTGGTCAGGTGCGCGTCCAGCCGCGTCCATACCGGATACTTCACGCCCAGGCCGATCATCCATTTGTCGATTTCGGGGGTGTCGAAATCCATGCCGATGCGAACGTAGGCAACGTCGTAATCCTCTTTCTGAAAGCGTGAGAGTTCGCGCCGCCAGCTTTCCCAGCCAACGCCAAGCACGAGATCGACAAAATAGCCCTCTTCGATCTGTCGTCGCCAGCGGCTCTGCAGCTCGTTGGACATCCCGAAGTAACTGGTCGTGCTCTTGACCGGTGTCCCGGTGAAGAGTTCTGCGCCCTCGTAATCCACGTCGCCGGTCCATAGCCTGCCGTGATACGCGAACAGCAGGCCCCTGTCGGTCGCCTGTGTGTAGTCGACGCCAATCGCGAACAGCGGCCCGGTTTCCCTGACCTCCGGGACGGTGCGCTCCTTCCATCTCAGATACTCGACGCCGACATGGGCTGCGAGCTGCGCAGCCGCTGCCATCGGAAACAGCAGGCAGGCAATGAAGGCGGAAAGCAGGAGTCTGCGGATCATCGGGTTCTCCCGGACGATAGCGGGTACGCCCATTTTCCGCATGCAACCTCTCCAGTCAACGCCGCGTCAGAAGGGTGGCTGCCCGGGGCACTCCGGTCAGCATGATCGCCGGAACTCGGGTGCACGAAAAAGGGCGCACTGCAGTGCGCCCCTCTCCCGGCGTGAAGGCGAACTTCTCGCCGTCAGACGACCTTCTGCTTCTGTTCTCCGAGGCCGTCGATGCCGAGGCGCATCTCGTCGCCGATCTTGAGGAACACCGGGTTGGGCTTGATCCCCATGCCGACGCCCGGAGGTGTGCCGGTGCTGATCACGTCGCCCGGGCTCAACGTCACGAAATACGAGAGGTAGGAAACCAGCTTCGGCATGCCGAAGATCATAGTGTTCGTGTTGCCGATCTGCATGCGCTTGCCGTTCACGTCCAGCCACATGGCCAGATTGTGCGGATCGGCAATCTCGTCCCGGGTGACGAACCACGGGCCGATTGGTGCGAACGTATCGAAGCTTTTGCCCTTGGACCACTGGCTGCCGTGCTCGAGCTGCCACTCGCGCTCCGAAACGTCATTGCAGATGGTGTAGCCGGCAATGTAGTTCATCGCATCTGCTTCCGAAACGCTCTGCGCCTTCTTGCCGATGACGAAGGCCAGTTCGACTTCCCAGTCGCTTTTCCTGGAGCCCTTCGGCATTTTCACGTCGTCGTTCGGGCCGCAGATCGCGCTGATCGCTTTCATGAACACCACGGGTTCCGCCGGGATCGGCAGGTTGGATTCCTTGGCATGATCCTCGTAGTTCAAGCCAATGCAGATCAGTTTCGGCACATTGGCGATCGGCGGGCCGAGGCGCGGGTTGCCGGACACTTTCGGCAGGCCGTTCACGTCGACGCCGCGCAACTTGGCCAGGCCTTCTTCAGATATCGCCTCCGCGTCTATATCCCTAACGATGCCGGAAAGATCGCGGATCGCACCCTGCGCATCCAGTATCCCCGGTTTTTCTTTTCCTGCTTCTCCGTAACGTACCAGTTTCATCTGTCATCTCCTGATCGAACTCAAATTCTCAACCGCAGAGTCGCAGAGGCGCAAAGGAAGCACAGAGGAGTTTCAATCAGTTCCTCGACTGTTGCTTCTTCGCGATCCTTTGTGTCTCTGCGACTCTGCGGTTGGTTGCCCTAAATCGTGATACCGCCGTCGATGATGACCGCCTGCCCGGTCATGAACGACGATTCGTCGCTCGCGAGATAGACGGCAAGTTCCGCGACTTCCTCGGCGGTGGCAAGCCGCCCCATCGGTTGCCTGGCGATAAAATCCCTGCGCGCCTTCTCCGCGTCGCCCTGTGCCACCATGCGCTCGCCCAGGCTGGGCGTGTCCACGGTTCCGGGACAGATTGCGTTCACCCGAATGCCTTGTTTCACGAAATCGATCGCCAGCGACTTGGTCATGCCGATCACCGCTGCTTTGGTGGCGCCGTAGACAAAACGGTTCGGAATGCCCTTGATGGATCCCGCGACCGAGGCGACGTTGACGATCGAGCCACCGCCCGCTTCGATCATTTTCGGCAGGAACGCGCGGGTGACCTTGTATTGGCTGCGTACATTCAGACGGTATGAAAAGTCCCAATCGTCGTCGCTGCAATCGAGAATCGTGCCGTGATGCACAAAACCCGCGCAGTTGAACAGCACGTTCGGCGCGCCGATCTCCAACGCGATCTTTTCGACCTCGGCATCGTTCAGCACGTCGAGCTTGCGTGTTTCGATGCCCGGTGTCTTCAGTTCGGCGAGCTTGGCGGCGTTGATGTCGGTGGCCCAGACTTTCGCGCCTTCGCGCGCAAAAGCGAGCGCAGTGGCGCGGCCGATGCCCTGGGCCGCAGCGGTCAGAAAGGCTGTTTTGCCGCTGAGTCTGCCGGCCACGAAACTCCCCCTCGCAATGTTATTGTCGGAAACGGCGTTATTGTGCCACAGCACGGAAGTGCATTTCCGTGCGGCGCACCGCGTCGCGTATACTCTTCCGGCCTGCAGGCAGTTCCTTTAGACTGCTTCGGATGGCTGGACAAAAATAATATTGCGAGGGGGAGGGAATGAAGCTCGCGTACGTCATTCCGTGGTTTGGCACCGGCGCACCCGCGACCGGGCCGGAGCGTGGCGCCGGCTGGAGTACCTGCTGATGGCGTCGGTAGAGCTCAGACAGGTCCGCAAGTCTTTCGGAACGACCGAAGTCGTTCACGGCGTCGACGTTTCAATCATCGACCGGGAGTTCGTGGTCCTGGTCGGCCCTTCCGGCTGCGGCAAGTCCACCCTGCTGCGAATGATCGCCGGCCTCGAGGAGATCACTTCCGGTGAGATCCGCATCGGCGACCGGCTGGTTAACAACGTCCCGCCCAAGCAGCGCGACATCGCGATGGTTTTCCAGAACTACGCGCTGTATCCGCACATGACCGTGTCCGACAACATGGCGTTCTCGATGAAGCTTGCCGGCACCGACAAGCGCGAGATCGCGGAGCGCGTAGACAAGGCGGCAAAGATACTCGGGTTGACCGAGTACCTCGATCGCTATCCGCGCCAGCTCTCCGGCGGGCAGCGGCAGCGCGTCGCGATGGGGCGCGCGATCGTGCGTAACCCGCAGGTGTTCCTGTTCGACGAACCGCTTTCGAACCTGGATGCGCAATTGCGCGTACAGATGCGCATCGAGATCAAGGAACTGCACCAGCGGCTGCAGACCACATCGATCTACGTTACCCACGACCAGATCGAGGCGATGAGCATGGCCGACAAGATCGTCGTCATGAACGGCGGCAACGTGGAACAGATCGGCTCGCCGCTGGAACTGTATGACAACCCGGACAATCTTTTCGTCGCCGGGTTCATCGGTTCGCCGGCCATGAATTTTCTGCCGGGGACGCTGGTCGCCAGCGGCAATGGGCGGGGCGTGCGACTTGCGGACGGCTGCGTGCTGCCGGCACCGTCAACTTCAGCGCCGGACGGTCGCGAGGTGGTGCTCGGCGTGCGGCCGGAACATTTCGAAATCGGACAGTCATGCGTCGAAGCCGAGGTGGTGGTGGTCGAACCCACCGGCGCGGACACGCAGGTTTTCTGCCGCATCGCGGGAACCAACGTCTCCGCCATCTCACGCGAGCGGCATGTTTTCCGGCCGCGCGATCGGATCCATCTCAAGCCGATGGATGGCAAGACCTATCTGTTCGATCCCGCTTCGGGTCGCCGCTTGCAATGACGCGGCGTGAATCTCCCATGACGGTTCGCGAACGACCCCCTTTGTCGGGCGAGGTCCGATGATGGTCCTGTCGCGCTTCCTCGACAACCGCAACCGGCTCGGCATGCTGTTCATGCTGCCGGCTGCCGCCATTCTGCTGATATTCCTGACCTATCCGCTCGGCCTCGGCGTCTGGCTGGGTTTCACGGACACCAAGGTGGGGCGAAGCGGCGAGTGGATCGGTATCGAGAACTACGAATGGCTGTGGACCGACAGCGTCTTCGCGCTTTCGATCTTCAACACGTTCCTCTACACGGTGGTCGCAAGCGTGATCAAGTTCGGCCTCGGATTGTGGCTCGCACTGCTGCTGAACAAGCACATCCCCTTCAAGTCGTTTGTGCGGGCGATCGTCCTGTTGCCGTTCATTGTGCCGACCGTGCTTTCGGCGATTGCATTCTGGTGGCTCTACGACGCACAGTTTTCCATCATCAGCTGGGTGCTGGTTGAGCTTGGCCTGATAGACCAGTACATCAATTTCCTGGGGGAACCGAATCTTGCGCGGGCCTCGACCATCGCCGCGAATACCTGGCGCGGAGTACCTTTCGTCGCGATCTGCCTGTTGGCCGGCCTGCAGACGATTCCGCCTTCGCTGTACGAAGCTGCGTCCATCGATGGCGCCAGCCCTTTCCAGCAGTTCCGGCACGTGACCCTGCCGATGCTGTCGCCGATCATCGCGGTGGTGATGACCTTTTCCGTGCTGTTCACCTTTACCGACTTCCAGCTCATCTGGGTGCTGACCCGCGGCGGTCCGATCAACGCCACCCATCTGATGGCGACGTTGTCGTTCCAGCGAGCGATACCCGGCGGTGCGCTAGGTGAAGGCGCGGCAATCGCAACCGCAATGATTCCGTTCCTGCTGGCGGCAATCCTGTTCAGCTACTTCGGCCTGCAGCGCCGCCGCTGGCAGCAGGGAGGTTCTGATAAATGAAGAACGCTGCGAACCGTGAGGGAATGGACTACCTCGAGTCGCTGCCGCGGCGCTGGGTGACGGTCTATATTCCCCTGCTGATTTTCCTGTTCGTCCTCCTGTTCCCGTTCTACTGGATGGGGTTGACCGCGTTCAAACCGAACGCGGAACTGTTGTCATCCGACGGCAATCCTTTCTGGGTACAGAATCCGACCCTGGAGCACTTCAAGAAGCTGTTCTTCGATACCTCGTATCCTTCGTGGATGTGGAACACCATCATGATTTCGGTGATTTCCACCTTCCTGTCGCTTGCGGCAAGCGTGTTTGCCGCGTATTCGATCGAGCGGCTGCGTTTCCGGGGTTCGCGGCAGACCGGGCTGGCGATTTTCCTGGCGTACCTGGTGCCGCCGTCGATCCTGTTCATTCCACTGGCGACCATGGTGTTCCAGTTCGGCATCTTCGACACCAAGTGGGCGCTGATCCTGACCTATCCGACGTTCCTGATCCCGTTCTGCACCTGGCTGCTGATGGGATATTTCCGTTCGATACCCTATGAGCTGGAAGAGTGCGCGCTGATCGACGGCGCCACGCGCTGGCAGATCCTCGTCAAGATCATCCTGCCGCTTGCAGTGCCCGGGCTGATCTCGGCCGGCATTTTTGCATTCACGCTGTCGTGGAACGAATTCATTTACGCGCTTACGTTCATCTCGGCGTCGGAGAACAAGACGGTGCCGGTCGGCGTGATCACCGAGCTGGTCGAGGGGGACGTTTACCATTGGGGTTCGCTGATGGCCGGCGCGCTGGTCGGTTCGCTGCCCGTCGCCATCATGTATTCGTTCTTCGTCGAGTACTACGTCGCCGGGATGACCGGCGCGGTGAAGGAGTAGATTGGCATCGTCGTGATTTGTGAACAAGTTAAGTCCGGAGAAGCGAAACACGAAGGCACGAAGACACGAAGAAAAACAGAATCAGATACCGGTTCGTGGTCCGGTGAGTATCTTGAGCCGATCGCCCGCGCTAAAGTCAAGATCCGGGGTTGAATCTGTTCATTGGAATTTCTTCGTGTCTTCGTGCCTTCGTGTTTCGCTCTTGATTTTCATCTGCAGAATGTTCTGATCTGGAGAGGTCATGGCAGCAAAGAAAAAGTTTCGGTCGTATGAGTGGTTCGGCAAGCCGGGCATCGACAGCATGGTGCACCGGTCGTGGATGAAGAATCAGGGCCTGCCGCATCATCTGTTCGATGGCAGGCCGGTGATCGGTATCTGCAACACCTGGTCAGAGGTGACGCCTTGCAACGCGCATCTGCGCGAGATTGCCGAAAGGGTCAAGCGCGGCATCCTGGAAGCCGGCGGCTTCCCGCTCGAGTTCCCGGTGATGTCCCTCGGCGAGCCGGTGATGCGTCCGACCACCATGCTGTTTCGCAACCTGGTTTCCATGGACGTCGAGGAATCGATCCGCGCCAATCCGTTCGACGGCGTGGTGCTGCTGGTGGGCTGCGACAAGACCACGCCCGCGCTGATGATGGGCGCGGCATCCTGCGATCTGCCGACGATGGTGGTTTCCGGCGGCCCGATGCTGAACGGACGCTGGCGTGACGAGACCATAGGGTCCGGCACGCACGTGTGGAAGTTCAAGGCCATGATGAAGACCGGCGAGATGTCCGACGAAGACCTGATCGAGGCCGAGCAATGCATGTCGCGCTCGGCCGGCCACTGTATGACCATGGGCACTGCTTCGACCATGGCCTCGATGGTCGAAGCGCTCGGCATGGGCATGCCAGGCAACGCGGCGATTCCGGCGGTGGATTCGCGCCGTCAGGTGCTTGCCCACATGGCAGGCAGCCGCATCGTGCAGATGGTGAAGGAAGACCTGCGCATGTCGAAGATCCTCACCAGACAGGCGTTCGAGAACGCGATTCGCGTAAACGGTGCGATCGGCGGTTCCACCAATGCGGTGGTGCATCTGCTTGCGATCGCGCGGCGCATCGGCGTCAAGCTCTCGCTCGAAGATTGGGATCGTCTCGGCCGCGACATGCCTTGCCTGGTGAACCTGATGCCTTCCGGCGAGTACCTGATGGAGGATTTTTACTACGCCGGCGGACTGCCGGTGGTGCTGAGGGAACTCGGCCGTGCTGGCAAGCTGCACCGCCGCGCACTGACCGTGAACGGCCAGGCGATCTGGGACAACGTCAAGGGCGCGAAAAACTGGAATCCGAAGGTGATCTATGCGATGGACAAGCCGTTCAAGAAGCAGGGCGGCATTGCGGTGCTCAGGGGCAACCTGACGCCGACCGGCGCAGTGATCAAGCCGTCCGCCGCCACGCCGAAGCTGATGCGCCATCGCGGGCGCGCAGTGGTGTTCGAGGACGTCGACGATTACAAGAAGCGCATCGACGATCCGAAACTGAAGGTCGACGAGACCTGCGTCATGGTGCTGAAGAACTGCGGTCCGAAGGGATATCCGGGTTTCCCCGAGGTCGGCAACTTTGCACTGCCGACCAAGCTGCTGAAGAAGGGTGTGACCGACATGGTGCGCATTTCGGACGCGCGCATGAGCGGCACGGCGTATGGCACCGTGGTGCTGCACACCTCGCCCGAAGCGGCGGTCGGCGGTCCGCTGGCGCTGGTGCAGGAAGGCGACATGATCGAGATCGACGTCGGCAAGCGCCGGCTGCATCTCGACGTGTCCGAAGCCGAACTGGAGCGCCGGCGCAAGCGCTGGAAGGCGCCGAAGCCGCACGCGGATCGCGGCTGGGTTCAGCTCTACTGCGCGACGGTCGAGCAGGCCGACACCGGCGCCGACCTCGGTTTCCTGCGCGGCGGCAGCGGTGCCCCGGTGCCGCGCGAGTCGCACTAACGGCTTGGGTGAGTTGATATCGTCCGGGAAGAGAAAGCACGCAACGCGGAGGACACGCAAGCAAGACCCAAAAGAGAATCTCGACGCAAAGGACGCAAAGTAACGCGAAGTTCGCTAAGAAGACCGGCTCAGTATGTTTTTGGGCGCCCTGGCGCCTCGGCCGTGAAATTTTTGGTCCTGCCTTTCCTCCGCGCCCTCTGCGTCCTCCGCGGTTGGAGTCTCAGCTTTGCATGCCTTGATCCGGAGATTGTGCCGGTCCGGGTGGCCTGAACCGGTTGCCGGGCTGGGCCGGGCGGCACAGCGTCCGGGGGCGTATAATTTCTCCCCTGCCTGCATGGCGCCGCGCGTCGTCCTTCGGACGCGGATCCGACGCCAAGCCGTACACCAAGGAGACCCGACATGCTGCAAGCCGCTGACCTGACGATCCGCCTCAATGCCGACGACGATGTGGTCATCGCGCGTACGGAACTGCCCGCCGGTACCGAAATCATCAAGGAGAAGATGCGGGCCGCCGTTACCATTCCGGCCGGGCACAAAATCGCCGCCCGCGAGTTGAAGCCGGGCGACCCGGTCCGCCGTTACAACCAGATCATCGGCTTTGCCACGCAGCCGATCAAGCCGGGCGATCATGTGCACATGCACAACCTGGCGATGGGCGACTTCGAGCGTGACTACGCCTTCGGCGCGGACTACAAGCCGGTCGAGTACGTCGCCAATCCCGCCACCTTCATGGGTATCAAGCGCGCCGACGGCCGTGTTGCCACCCGCAACTACCTCGCGGTGATTTCGAGCGTGAACTGCTCGGCCCACGTCTGCCGCATGATCGCCAAGTACTTCGACGAAGATTTCATGGCGCAGTACCCGAACGTCGACGGCGTGGTGCCGATCCACCACAAGACGGGATGCGGTATGGGCTCCGAAGGCGAACCGATTACGCTTCTGCGCCGTGTGCTCGCCGGCTATGCGACCCACCCGAATTTTCATGCTTCGCTCATGATCGGCCTGGGCTGCGAGGCGAACCAGATCAACAACCTGCTCGCGGCGCAGAACCTCAAGCGCAGCAACCAGCTGCAGGCGTTCACCATCCAGGACACCGGCGGCACCAAGAAGACCGTGGCCGAAGGCATCGCCCGCATCAAGGACCTGCTGCCGGAAGCGAACAAAGTCAAACGCGAACCGGTACCGGCAAGTCACCTCATTCTCGGGCTCGAGTGCGGCGGATCGGACGGTTACTCCGGCATTTCGGCAAACCCGGCGCTGGGCGCCGCTGCGGATTTGCTGGTCAAGCACGGCGGCACCGCGATCCTGTCCGAAACGCCGGAAGTCTACGGCGCCGAACACCTGCTGACCCGCCGCGCGGTTTCGCGCGAGGTCGGCGAGAAGCTGATCAAGCGCATCAAGTGGTGGGAGGACTACACCACCAAGCTCGGCGGCGAGATGAACAACAACCCGTCTCCCGGCAACAAGGCGGGCGGGCTGACCACCATCCTCGAGAAATCGCTCGGCGCCGTGGCGAAGGGCGGCACGCAGGCCATGATGGATGTCTACGAGTACGCCGAGAAAGTGACCGCGAAAGGTTTCGTGTTCATGGATACGCCAGGCTATGACCCGGTGTCGGTTACCGGCCATGTCGCAGGCGGCGCGAACGTCATCTGCTTCACCACCGGACGCGGCTCCGCCTACGGCTGCAAGCCTTCGCCCAGCCTGAAGCTTGCCACCAATACCGCGCTGTTCAACCGGCAGGAAGAAGACATGGACATCAACTGCGGCGTGATCGTCGACGGCAAGGCCAGCATCGAGGAAGTCGGCCGGCAGACGTTCGAGCTGATCCTCAAGACTGCGTCCGGCGAGCCCAGCAAGAGCGAAGCCATGGGCTACGGCGAAGACGAATTCGCGCCGTGGGTTCTCGGGCCAACGATGTAATCCGCGAGCACCGGATGCTTACCACAAAGGCACAAAGGGCACGAAGTACACAAAGAAAACCCTCGTATTCCTTTGTGTTTCCTGGTGCCTTCGTGTCTTAGTGGTTACTCAAATCTATTCGCATTGGGTCAGTATTCCGGGCGACAAGTATTGACGGATATCGCGGCTGCCGGGTCTGATACCGGCAGCCGTTTTCAGTTGGAGGTTGCCGTGGCCGAAGATTTCAGTTCCAAGGACTGGTTCGAGCAGTTCCAGAAGATGTGGAACCCGGCTTCATTTCCGCTGCCGGGTATGTTTCAGCCAACCATGGACGTCGAGGAACTGGACAAAAAGATTGCCGAGCTGAAAGCGGTCGACAACTGGTTGCGGATGAATCTCGGCTTCCTGGAAATGACCATCAAGACACTCGAGATGCAGAAGTCGGCGCTCGAGACGCTGCAGGAGTCGGCGAAGAAGCCGCAGGAAAAGAAAAAGCCCAAAGACGAAGGCAAGCAGGACTGATCGCTGATCCAGGGGGGGATGGTTCCTCTCCGGGCAAGATTACGAAGTGTGCTGCTTGAGCTTTTCCATCGCCGCCACAAGCTCGGCGCATAGCGCCGGTTCCCAGGAGGAGTGCCCGGCGCCGGGAGCGATGATGTACTCGGCCTCCGGCCATGCGCGGCGGAGTTCGTCTGCGGTTGCAATCGGGCACACCATGTCGTATCGTCCCTGCACGATCGTGCAGGGAATTCCGCGCAGCCGCTGCACGTTATCGAGCAGCGTGTCGTCCGGCAGAAACATCCGGTTCGCGAAGTAATGCGCCTCGATCCGCGCCAAGCCCAGGGCGACATGATCGTCGATGAAGTGCGCAACGGTTGCCGGGCTGGGCAACAGCGTCGAGCAGGTGCCTTCGTAGGCGCTCCAGCGGCGCGCGGCGGGAAGGTGCACGCTCGGATCCGGATGGTTCAGTAGCCGGCGGTACGCGGCGAGCAAGTCGGTGCGCTCGGATTCCGGAATGAGCGCGGTGAATTCCCGCCAGGCTTCCGGAAAAAACGTGCGCAAGCCATGGAGAAACCAGTCCACCTCCGGCTGGCGGCAGAGGAAGATGCCGCGCAGCACGAATGCGCTGCACGCGAAAGGGTGGGCCTCGCCGTAGGCCAGGGCCAGCGTGCTGCCCCAGGAGCCGCCGAATACGATCCAGCGGTCGATGCCGAGATATGCGCGCAGGCGTTCCATATCGGCGATCAGGTGCGGCGTGGTGTTGTCGGTCAGCTCGCCGAGCGGCAGCGAACGCCCCGCCCCACGCTGGTCGAAAACGACGATCCGGTAGAAAGCCGGATCGAAGAAGCGCCGGTGCGCCGGACTTGCGCCAGCTCCCGGACCGCCATGCAGGAACACCACCGGCATGCCATCCGGGTTGCCGGACACTTCCCAGTACACATGGTGCAACCCGTCGGCGGGCAGATAGCCCGAGGCAAATGGCTCTATCGGCGGATAGAGCTCGGTGCGAACCACGCGCGAACTTTCCCGAGTTTCCATCCGGTTAGCATACCGCCGACTGCCGCCTCCGTGCAGGCTCGCTGGAAGGCCGGCGAATATCCTCACCATCAGGACACAACGACACCAGGGAAAGGCGAGAAGCCGACAGAGAAACTGAACGCAAAGGTCTCAAAGAGAGTTCGGGATGTTGTTCCTGTCTCTTGATGTCTTTGTGCCTTCGTGGTTCGATTCTCTGTTTCCGTAGTTCGATTTGGTCGTCCGCCCGTATAATCGTTTCCCTCTGTAAAACTCCTGGAACCTCGATGGACGAACAGTTACGCAAGGCCGCGCTCGATTACCACTCCCAGCCGTCTCCCGGGAAGATCTCGGTCATTCCCACCAAGGGTCTGACCAACCAGCGCGATCTGGCACTTGCCTATTCTCCCGGCGTGGCCGCTGCCTGCGAGGAGATCGTCAACGATCCGAACACATCATCGCTGTATACCGCACGCGGCAATCTGATCGGCGTTATTACGAACGGCACCGCGGTGCTCGGGCTCGGCCCGATCGGACCGCTGGCATCCAAGCCGGTGATGGAAGGCAAGGGCGTGCTGTTCAAGAAGTTCGCCGGTATCGACGTGTTCGACATCGAGATCAACGAGCGCGACCCGGAGAAGCTGGTGGACATCATCGCCAGCCTCGAGCCGACCTTCGGCGGCATCAACCTGGAAGACATCAAGGCGCCGGAGTGTTTCTATATCGAGCGCAAGCTGCGCGAGCGCTTGCGCATCCCGGTATTCCACGACGATCAGCATGGCACCGCGATCATCGTCGGCGCAGCGGTGCTGAATGGCCTGAAAGTCGTCGGCAAAGACATCGAACACGCCAAGCTGGTGTGCTCCGGTGCCGGTGCAGCCGCGCTTGCGTGCCTCGATCTGCTGGTAAGCCTCGGCATGCCGATGGAGAACATCCTGGTCACCGACATCAAGGGCGTGGTCTACAAGGGCCGCACCGAAGAGATGGACGACAACAAAGTGCGCTACGCGAAGGACACCGGCGCGCGCACCTTGTCCGAGGTCGTCGCCGGCGCAGACATCTTTCTCGGCCTGTCGGCCGCGCGCGTGCTGAAACCGGAGATGGTCAAGAAGATGGCGCCGAAGCCGCTGATCCTTGCACTCGCCAATCCGGAGCCCGAGATCCTGCCGGACGAAGCGAAAGCCGTACGGCCGGACGCGATCATAGCCACCGGGCGCTCGGACTACCCGAACCAGGTGAACAACGTGCTGTGCTTCCCGTTCATCTTCCGCGGCGCGCTTGACGTCGGTGCAACCACCATCAACGAGGAAATGAAGCTGGCTGCAGTGCGGGCGCTGGCGGAACTGGCGCAGGCCGAGCAGTCCGACATCGTCGCCGTCGCCTACGGCACCGAAGACCTGTCGTTCGGCCCCGAGTACCTGATTCCCAAGCCTTTCGATCCGCGCCTGATCGTCAAGATCGCCCCGGCGGTGGCGCAGGCGGCGATGGACAGCGGAGTCGCCACGCGGCCGATCCAGGATTTCGTCGCCTACCGGGACGGGCTCACCCAGTTCGTCTACCACTCCGGGTTGATGATGAAGCCGGTGTTCGCGGCAGCGAAGAAGAATCCGAGGCGCGTGGTGTTCTGCGAGGGTGAGGACGAGCGCGTGCTGCGCGCGGTGCAGGTGATCGTCGACGAGGGGCTGGCGAAACCCGTGCTGATAGGGCGGCCGGAAGTGGTGAATCCACGGTTGGAGCGGCAGGGGCTGCGTGTACGCGTCGGCCGGGACTTCGAGCTGGTGAATCCGAACTCGGATTCGCGTTTCCGCGACTACTGGCAGGAGTACTACGACATCATGCAGCGCAAAGGCGTATCGGTCGAATACGCCAAGCGCGAGGTCACCCGGCGGACAACGCTGATCGGCGCGCTGATGGTGCGCCGTGGCGACGCCGACGCAATGATCTGCGGCACCATTGCACAGTTTTCGATGCACCTGGATTACATTTCGCAGGTGATCGGGCGGCGTCCCGGCGTGAATCAGTTCGCGGCGATGAACATGCTGATCCTGCCCAAACGCACCCTCTTCATCTGCGATACCTACGTCAATCAGGATCCGACAGCCGAGCAGATCGCGGAGATTGCGCTGCTTGCCACAGAAGAGTTGCAGCGCTTCGGCGTGGTGCCGAAGGTGGCAATGCTGTCGCATTCCAATTTCGGTACCTCGCGCGCACCGTCTGCGCAGAAAATGAGCCGCGCGCGCGAATTGCTCGAGCAGCTTGCGCCGCATCTCGAAGTCGAGGGCGAGATGCATGGGGACGCGGCGCTGGACGAGCAGATCCGCACGCGCATCTTTCCGAACACGCAGCTCAAGGGCGAGGCCAACCTGCTGATCATGCCGACGCTGGACGCTGCGAACATCGCGTTCAACCTGCTGAAGATCACCGGAGGCGAGGGCATCACCGTGGGCCCGATCCTGCTCGGCGCGTCGAAACCGGTGCATGTCCTCACGCCGACCGCGACAGTTCGCCGCCTCGTGAACATGGCAGCGCTCGCCTGCGTGGATGCCGGTTCGGAGCGGTAGCGTATGTGATCGTGCCGCGATGGAGAAGAGACAGCGCTGGACGCAGAGGACACGAAGGAACCGCAAACTGCAAGAAATATCAGGTATTTCTCGAAACTGTCCACACGTTCAATCATCTTGTCGAGTTTCCCCTTCTTCCTCTGCGCTCTCCACGTCGGGAACTTCAAATCCTGAATGAACCAGCGCTGCGTACCAGCGTCGAACCCGACTGAATTCAATTGGCTGAGGAAACCTTATGGCAACAATGGACAAGCGCATTGCGGTTGTGACCGGCGCCAACCGCGGCATCGGTTTCGAAATCAGCAGGCAACTGGCAAACGAAGGCCTGAGGGTGATTCTGACAAGCCGGGACGAAACCAGAGGCCAGGAAGCGTTGGCCGAATTGCAGAAGAACGGCCTGGACGTGCTTTACCGCCGGCTCGATGTGACCGATGGCGACAGCGTTGCCGCGCTTGCGCAGTTTGTCGAGAGGGAATCCGGGCGGGTGGATGTGCTGGTCAACAATGCCGGCGTGCTGATCGACGAGCGCAGCACCAGCGTGCTGAAAGCCGACCTGGAAACCATTCGCAAAACCATGGAAGTGAACTTCTATGGCGCGCTGCGCATGTGCCAGGCGATCGTGCCGCTGATGCGGCGCAACCAGTACGGGCGTATCGTGAACATGTCCAGCGGGCTGGGGCAGCTCGAGGACATGGGCAACGGCACACCGGGTTACCGTGTGTCGAAGGCGGCGCTGAACACGCTGACCCGCATGGTCGCAGCCGCCACCAAGGACCAGGACATTCTCATCAACTCCATGTGCCCGGGATGGGTGCGCACCGACATGGGCGGGCCGAACGCCACGCGCAGCGCCGAACAGGGCGCAGAAACCGCCGTGTGGCTCGCCACGCTCCCCTACGGTGGTCCCAGCGGCGGCTTCTTCCGCGACAAACAGCCCATTCCCTGGTAGTGAAGAATTGCTGAACCACGGAGGACACGGAGGACACGGAGAACACGGAGGAAAGAGCCAAAAGAGAATCTCAACGCAAAGAAGCGCAAAGGCCGCAAAGAGAGCCGCTTCGGAGTTCTTTGTGTGCTTCGTGGCTTGGTGGTGAGATCTTCAAGCCTGCCTTTCCTCCGTGTCCTCCGTGGTGGAATATTCCTGTTTCGCAGTCAGCGGAGGTAACGATGACAATCACGCGAATCGAGCGGGACAGTCTGGGTGAGGTGGAGGTGCCGGCGGAACGGCTTTGGGGCGCGCAGACGCAGCGCAGCCTGCAGAACTTTCGCATTTCCGGCGAGCGCATGCCGGTCGAACTCATCCGCGCGCTGGCGCGCGTCAAGCGTGCCTGCGCGCTGGTCAATGTCGAACTCGGCGAGCTCGACCGCAAGCACGGTGAAGCCATTGCAAAGGCCGCGGACGAAGTCATCACCGGCCAGCATGACGCCGAGTTCCCGCTGGTGGTGTGGCAGACCGGCTCCGGCACCCAGACCAACATGAACATGAACGAGGTGCTCGCCAATCGTGCCTCGGAACTGCTCGGTGGCGAGCGCGGCATGCAGCGCCTCGTCCATCCGAACGACCACGTCAACCGCGGCCAGTCCTCGAACGACGTATTCCCCACCGCGATGCATGTCGCCGCAGTTTCCGCGATACAGGAACGGATGGTGCCGGCGCTCAAGTCCCTGCGCGACACGTTCGCACAGAAGTCGCAGGCTTTCGACGACATCGTCAAGATCGGCCGCACCCATCTGCAGGATGCGACACCGCTCACTCTCGGCCAGGAGTTTTCGGGTTACGTTTCCCAACTCGACCATGGCATCACGCATGCGCTGGCCTCGCTCACCCATTTGAGCGAACTCGCGATCGGCGGCACCGCGGTCGGCACCGGCCTGAACGCGCACCCCGAGTTCGGCGATCGCGTCGCCAGGCTGCTGGCGAAGGAAACCGGCCTGCATTACGTGCCCGCGCGCAACCGCTTCGAAGCGCTGGCGGCGAACGATGCGCTGGTGCACGCGCACGGCCTGCTCAAGACCATCGCCGCTTCGCTGATGAAGATCGCCAACGATATCCGCTGGCTCGCCAGCGGCCCGCGCTGCGGCATCGGCGAGATCCGCATCCCGGAGAACGAGCCCGGTAGTTCGATCATGCCCGGCAAAGTCAACCCCACGCAGTGCGAGGCGCTGACCATGCTCTGCTGCCAGGTGTTCGGCAACGACGTCGCCGTCAACGTCGCCGGCTCGCAGGGCAACTTCGAACTCAACGTGTTCAAGCCCGTCATCATCCACAACTTCCTGCAGAGCGTGCGCCTGCTCGCCGACGGCTGTCAGAGCTTCAACGCCAACTGCGCGGTCGGAATAGAACCCAACCGCGAACGCATCGCCGAACTGCTCGACCGGTCATTGATGCTGGTCACCGCCCTTAACCCCCACATCGGCTACGACAAGGCCGCCGAGATCGCGAAGAAAGCCTATAAAGAAGGGACGACGCTGAAGGAGGCAGCGGTCACACTGGGGCACGTTACCGATGAACAGTTCGATCAGTGGGTGCGCCCGGACACTATGGCCAGATGAGCGGAGTCCTTGAATACCGCTGCATGCAGTTGATTGACGGGTCAGGCGCGCGATGTGGGGTGGTAGAGTGGACCCCGGCGGCGGGGTGATCCATGCGAAATGAGGCGAAAGTCCAATCATTCGGGAACATTCCAGGATTGTTTTCAATGGACCCGAATTAATGGTCAAGAGGACATATTGCACATGAAGAATGCACAAATCATTGCTGGTGTCGCGATCATCATCTCCTGCATGTTTTCCACGCCGACGTGGGCGGATGTCGAATTCGAAGGTTTTCTCTGCTGCAACATGCGCACGGACGGCGAGTGGATCTCGGACATCAACTACGAGGAAAGCGGCAAGCGGATCATTCCGTTCGGCACGCCAGTCAAGGTGATCGGTTATGGCCGGTACCGGGTGCGTGTCGTGATCGAGGGCAGGGTGCAGTACCTTGGCAACGACTACAGCCGCGATCTGAAGCGGGAGGTGTTCGCGCGTCGCTACGTGGTGGCGCAGGATCCGCGCCCGGCAGTCGCGGCGATGCCGGAGAAAATCCGCAAGGCGATCGAATCCGCGAAAGTGACCAAAGGCATGACGAAGGACCAGGTCCTGATCGCAGTCGGCTACCCGGTCAGCAGCGAGAACCCGAACCTCGACGTGCCGGTCTGGCGCTACTGGCTGTGGAGTTTCTCGCCGTTTACCGTCTACTTCGACGATTCCGGGAAGGTCAGCAAAGTCGATACCGACGCCGCTACGCGGCCCAAGGTTTACCTGGAATGAGAAACGGGGCGCAAGCGGAGGGCTGAACCGCAGGCCTCGTTCCCCGCAACATGCAGGTGCCGCAGCCGCGGCGACACGTTCTGCAACGCAACAGCCTTCTTTGCCAATGAATCCCGACAGCGAACTCGCGAAATTGATGTCGCACTTCCCGCGTAACGGGCGGGTGGAGTGGATCGGCGTACGGCCTGCGCGGCGCGCGGCGTTGGCGGAACTGGCGAGCGTCGACGCGCTGCAGGGCCGCGGCTTGGAGGGCGATCGCTATTCCGGCGGTGGCAAGCGGCAGGTGACGCTGATCCAGGCGGAGCATCTGGATGCCGTCGCGCAACTGCTCGGCGTGGATGCGGTGGAACCGGCGCGGGTGCGCCGGAACATCGTGGTTTCGGGCATCAATCTCTACGCGCTGCGCGACCGGCGGTTCCAGGTGGGCGGCGCGCTGCTGGAAGGCAGCGGCACTTGCGATCCGTGCTCGCGGATGGAAGAGGTGCTGGGCGCCGGCGGATATAACGCGATGCGCGGGCACGGCGGTATCACCGCGCGCATCGTCGAGGGCGGCGTCATTTCTGTTGGCGGTGCGGTGGAGTCGATCTGATGCCGTCCGTTGAGCATGACCTCGACATCTTTCAGGCGCACGCATGATGGCAGTCCGCCTTCGCCGCACGATTTCGCTACTCGCTGCGTTACTCGTCGCCGGACTTCTTGCGCTGGCTTACGCGGCTTATTCTCGAGACATCCGTTTGGCGCATGAGCGCGTCTCGACCGGGAGCCGGATCGTGCAGACCGCATGCGGTCCGATCGAGTATGCGGAGGCCGGTGACGGTGAGCCGGTTCTGATCGTGCATGGCGCCGGCGGTGGCTTCGATCAGGGAATGGAGTTTGGCGAGCCGCTGGCGAAGCAGGGTTTCCGTGTCATCGCCATGTCCCGATTCGGCTATCTGCGCACGCCGCTGCCGGCCGATGCTTCCGCGGCTGCACAAGCCGACGCGCATGCCTGTCTGCTGGATGCGCTCGGGATCCGGCGCGCAGCGATTATCGGCGCTTCCGCCGGTGCGCCGTCTTCGATGCAGTTTGCCCTCCGTCATCCGGACCGGTGCGGCGGCATGGTTCTGCTGGTTCCGGCGGCCTATGTGCCGCGGCCCGACAACGCGCCGCCGGTGAAAGTCCCTGCAGGGACGGAGTTCCTGGTCGACCTTGCTCTCAGGTCCGATTTCCTGTTCTGGGCCGCGATCCAGTTTGCGCGTCCGACTGTGACGCGGGCTATTCTCGCTACACCGCCGGACTTGGTCGAACAGGCCGGTGCTGACGAGCAGGCACGCGTCGAAAGAATGTTGCAGCACATTCTGCCTGTGAGCCCGCGCCGGCAGGGCCTGCTGAACGATGCAGCGGTGATTTCCAGACTCGAACGCTACCGGCTGGAACGGATTGCCGTTCCCACGCTGGTCATCAGCGCAGCCGACGACTTGTTCGGCATCTACGATGGCGCGCGCTATACCGCAGAGCACGTGCCGAGCGCGCGCTTCATCGGTTTCCCGACCGGCGGCCACCTGTGGGTGGGGCACCACGAGCAAGTCGTTTCAATCATTGCAGACTTCGTGAGATAGGTACGGTCCGGCCCAGGGCAGACGACGCGACAGTGTCCGGACATGCTCTGCAGCGGCCGGTCGGCGCGCCCGGCACGCCATCCGCGATTCGGCGCGCTCGCGCGATCGCAGGCAGTTAAACAGAACGGAACGCCGGGCCGGCTCAGAGCGCCTTGGTCAGGGTATCGATGACTTGTTCGAGTTTGCGGATGCGGGCGTGGGCTTCGCTCAGGAGCTCGTTCAGCGTCTGCACGTCGTCGACGGTGAGCGCAGGCGCGCTGGCATGCGGACGAGCGCTGCCGTGCTGCCTGCGGTCGGTGCAAAGCCGGCGTTCCTGCCGGTGCCTGCGGTCCGAAGGATTCGCCCTGCGATTCGGTGGTGTATGCAGTATTTCCAACTGGGTCATGGTGTCGTCTCCATTGCGCCCGTCCGGACCGGGACGAGAGACCGCCATGACATTGCGAACAGCCTCAATCCCTTGTCGAAATATAGCGCAAAGTTTGGGACCGGGTGCATTTCAGAATGCATACGAATCCCCGCGAGCGGATCGTACAGCCACAATTCGGATGCGACCGGCGGTCATAGCAGCCTAAAAAACAGCAGTCTGCGATTGCATCCTATGTGCGCAATGCCTTTGTGCCGGGTAACCATCTGGTGCTCAAAAAAAACCCCGCACCTGGGCGGGGTTTTGGAGGATACGGGCAGTTCAATCGATTCCCAGAATCTTCATCGCCTTTGCCAGCGTATCCACCGATTCCTGGTGTTTGCCGGACTTGTGCAATTCCTCGCCCTTGGCGCGGTACTTCTTCACTTCCGCCAGTTGGGATGAGCTCAGGCTGGGATTCTCCGCCAGGGCTGCATCGATCTTTTTCATATCCGCCGGGCAGTGGAAAGCAAATGCGGTCCCGGATACGGAAAGCAGGGCCGCGACAACCAGTTGACGTATCTTCATGTCATATCCTCCTGATGTTGGTGTTGGATAACAGTAGATGGCTGCACCCGGTAGACACCGGTGAACTTTCTTCGTTCTCCCCGCGCAGTCATTCTATGCTTGTCTCGGCAGCCCGCAAACGGCTTTCATATCCCGAAAATCTGGCGTGCCGGGATAGAATAACGTGTCGCAATAGCCCGTTGTACAGAGTGTCAGGAAATCCCAGATTCCCGCCGTTGTCCCGCGATTGGCTCGCGGAACGGCTCACGGATGACGCATTGGTCACAGCTGATCCCGATTTTCCGGGGTTCGATCACCCGCCCGGTCACACGCCGGTCCCGGCAGCGGTGCTGGTCCCCATCATCAATCAGCCGGTCGGGCCTACCCTGCTCTTCACCGAACGCACGGCACACCTGCACGATCACGCCGGACAGATCAGTTTTCCCGGCGGCCGGGTTCACGCCGGGGACGGCGATCGCGTCGCCACCGCGTTGCGCGAGACGAGAGAGGAAACCGGATTGCTGCCGGAAAGGGTGCAGATCATCGGCCGGCTGCCGGATTACGATATCCCGACCGGGTTCCGCGTAACTCCGGTGATCGGCTGGATCGACCCGCCTGTCAAGCTTTCCCCCGATCCATTCGAAGTTGCAGACATTTTCGAAGTGCCGCTCGAATTCTTTCTGGATCCGGCGAACCATCAGCGGCACTCGCGGGAACTGCGCGGGTTGATGCGGCATTATTATGCGATGCCGTACGGCGAACGTTACATCTGGGGAGCGACCGCAGGGATGCTGCACATGCTCTACCGGATACTGACAGCGAAGGCATGAGCCGGGAGAAGGCGCCGGTGACAACCGCGGTGCGGGAACTGCGAGCACACGGAGTGGCGTTTACCAATCATCTCTACACTTACGAGGAACACGGCGGTACGGCGGTGTCCGCACGCGAGCTCGGCGTGCCCGAACACGCGGTGGTCAAAACCCTGGTGCTGGAAGACCAGGATCGCAACCCGCTGATCGTGCTCATGCACGGCGACATGAAAGTGTCGACCAGGGAACTGGCCCGTATCATCGGGGTGAAATCGATTGCACCGAGCACGCCGGAGACCGCGAACCGGCACACAGGCTATGTCATCGGCGGAACATCGCCCTTCGGTACCCGCAGAAAGCTGTCTGTCTACATGGAATCGAGCATCCTTGATCTGGAGCGGATCTATATCAACGGCGGCAAACGCGGTTACCTCGTGGGCATGGCCCCGCAGGACGTCGTGCGCGTGCTCGCGCCGACACTGGTAGAAGTGGGCATCCCGGACTGAAAAAAACCATTTACCACGGAGGACACGGAGCGGCGCACGGACACGTTACCGACGAAGTCGGCCGATTGCGGGGAATGCGCCGGAGTGCCGCCTCCCGCCCCGGATGGCTTCGCCAACGCCGTGTCGGCGGCACCGGAGGAAACCCGAAAGCAATATTTGAATACACTGCGTAGAGAAACGTAGAGGAAATCATGAAAGAATTCTTCGTGTTTCTTCGTGTCTTCGTGGTTCGCTTTTAGGGCGTTCCTTCCTGTTTCCGTAGCAAGGCTATCTGAATGCTCGAGATCGTAACGCTGGCGATTCTGCTGCTCGGAGGATGGTTCTGGGTGGACAGCATGCGTGCGCGGGAAGTGGCGGTGGATGCCGGACGCCATGCTTGTGCCGCGGAAAATGTGCAGTTGCTGGACTGGACGGTTGCGTTGCGCAAGACGCGAATTCGGCGCAACCCACGCGGGCGTCTGCAATTTCATCGCAGCTATGAATTTGAATATAGCGACACCGGCGACAACCGGCTGAAAGGCTCGGTCACGCTGCTGGGTGACGAGTTGCTCACCATCCGTCTCGAGGGCCGCAGCGACATCGCGTCGCCGTCACCCACCTATCGCTGGCACTGAGTCGCCGGACTATCCGCCGATCGAGAAGTTGAGCGCCGGTCCGGGCGCAGGCGATGCGCCAGCCTGCAATGCGAACAACTGCGACAGCAGCATAAAAGTGGATTTCGAATCGAGGTCACTGTCGTCGATGTAGAACCAGCTGCCCCGGTAGCGTGCCGCGACCACGGCATTCTGCGGACGCGTCTCGCTCGACTGCACGCGAAACAGTCCGTCCAGCATTGTCTGCCACTCGAACGGTGCGCCGGATCGAGTAACGGTACGAGTGACGCGGCCCGCGGTGAAATCCGCCGGCGGCGGTTCAACGCCCTGCGACAGGTAATTCATGGTGGCGATCAGCGGCCGCGTCGCGACCACGAGCGTATCCCTCGCGCCGCGGCCGATTCCGACTGCAATCCGGAAACTGTTCAGCTCGGAGTCCAACCCAAGCAGTGCTTTGAATGCGCGCGCGTCCGGATCGTCCTGCGTATCTTCGGCCAGCCGCAGTTCGAGCACGGTCTCGTCCTCCCGCTGGACGCGGCCGATTTCCACCGCGTGACGGGACTGAAGCGCGCGCAAGTGCCGCAGCGCCTCGCGAAACTCCTGATATTGCGGCTCGAGTTCCGGAGTCGGCCCGGAGGCGGTAGGGGCATTTCGCAGGCCATTCGCTTCCTGGAGCGTCAGCAGGAAAACCCGTTCCACCGACCAGCCCGAATAGGTGAGAAGCAGCAGCGTGTCGATCGTGACCGGCGACATCAAATGGCGGACGAACTGCTCTCCCTCGAGCGGGGCATAGAAAATTGTGGGTTTCTCGATGAAGCCCAGTTCTCCACCGCCGAAAAAGGTATCGGGCGCGCCTTCCAGCGCGGTCACGCTGGCGCCGACCGCACGATTGACTTCCAGTGCGGAAACGACCCGTTCGACATTCATGAAGTACAAGCTGTCGCGATAGCGCAGCCTGACCAGGTTCAGCAGCAGTTCGCGGTCGTTGGTTTGCTGGATAGCCGCGTTGTATTCCGGACGCGTGATGGAGACGGATCCTGGCCCCATGTAGCTGCAGCCCGTTGCAGCGGCAACGAACGCGCAGACGAGCCAGCTTGCTGATGAACGCTTCATGTCGACGAATTCCGTGCGGATTGTCATGCCTGAGCGATAGAACCTATCTCATAATCATTCACGTGTGCGCCGTCCCGTCCCGGAGGGTTGCGGCCAGAACAGGCGGCTGCGGCGTTGCTCGGCTTGCCAATAGCCCGTGTATTGGCTG
>JBBDIL010000004.1:0-43740 GCA_040880425.1 Burkholderiales bacterium
AAAGTGTCAACCATTTACCCGGTTTGCAGTGTCAAGGATTTGCCCGGCTCGACATGCCCAGTAAGGGAGTCCACATCGTAGGGTCGGGTTCCGAGGGAAAAGCAGGACTGAGGGAGAGGAGCAAGGATGACACCCCTTCGGGTGCATGTGAGGATGAAGGAAAACCGAGGTCGCCACGGCCTCGGCCTCGCGATGACGGCTCCTTACCAGTAAGCGCGATGACGGCGGCGCGACTACTCGAATTTTCTGCGCGTCTGCTTGTCGAGCTTTTCCAGCAACGCCAGACCTTGTTTCGCCCGGCCACGCGCCGCCCGCACCTGGAAACGGGTTTCGGCGTCGAATTCGGCGAGCGCCGCCGTGGAGAATTCCTCGATCAGTTTGTTCACACTGACGTTCCGCGCCTTGGCGAGCTGTTTGAGACGTTCGTGCGTTGCGTCCGGAACTCGTATGGTCAACATACCCATGGCTCTACCCCTTGATCAGTTTCGCTGGAGTCATGATTCGGAGATTCTCGAATCGAAGCTCCATGCCAGCAAAATGGCGTACGTTCTTGGTTACGATGGCGCTCGCCCCTCCCGCGACCGCCAACTCGACAACATGATTGTCCGACTCGTCGGGGATGTTCGGTCGCCAGGTGAAATACACCCGTGTCCACTTGCAGACACTGAGAAAGGCGTCGAGAAATTCATTTCGTTCCTTTCTGTCAAGGATGCATCTCCGGAAAAGTTCGTCGCGACCGAGAACCGCCTCGTACTCCGCAAACAGGGCTGCGCCGATTAGCGGCTCGTGGCGCCCCTGCAGCGCCTGCCGCAACACCTCCCGGCTCGCCCCGCCGGAATCCAGCATGGCCGATATGAGAACGTTGGTGTCGACAACAATGATCAATCGGCGAGCCCCGTTTTAGATAGCGTATATGCTAGCAGCGAGACACACTTCCGTAAACACCGCTCCTTCGAGTACGGGTAAATACGAGATTGCCGCGGGCGCTTTTTGAATGCTGCCATCACTTGGCGGCAAGTCGATCCATTGGTGGTGGGCAGCATTCCGGCGCGCATCCCGCAGACGGCCGGTGGGAAAAGCAGTACTGAGGAAAGGACAGTACTGAGGACTGAGGTAAAAGTGCTGTGTGAGAAGAAAAGCCGAAGACAAAACAATCAGTGCCTCGGAGGAGACAGGGCCATGCGCCCCCGCAATGACGGCAAGGGTGAGGTTCGCCAGGGTGGTAACATCGGCTGCAGGGGTCTGGTGGGCCCGAGAGCTATTTTGGATTGAGGAGGAGAACGATGCGGGATTTGTTGAAGTTGCCGGTTCTGGCGCTGGGGTTGTCGCTTGGGATGGCGGCGCTGCCGGTCGCGCACAGCGACATGGACGAAGGGATGATCGTGCTGATGCACGACAACCTGAAGAGCGCCGATCCGGAGAAGCATGAATGGAAGATGGCCGGGGCGGTGCCTTACGGGATGCGGGTGGTGATGCTGTACGGCGACCCGACCAAGCCGGGGCCGTTCGTGTTCCGCGCGCGCATGTCATCGGGCTACAAGCTGCCGCCGCACACGCATCCGGATGAGCGGATGGTGACGGTGCTCAAGGGCACCTACTGGTCGGGCGTGGGCGAGCGTTTCAACCGCAGGGGCACGCACGAATTCCCCGCCGGTTCGATGTACGTGACCAAGGCCAACGTGCCGCACTTCGCCTGGGCACAGACCGAGGTGATCATCCAGGAAATGGGCACCGGGCCGGATGCCGGCATCCATTACGTCAATCCCGAGGACGACCCGCGGTAACGGACGGCCCCAAGGCCCGGCGCGGAACGCCGGGCCGGATGGCGCGGTCTCAATACGGAATCCACCGGAGAAGACAGTCATGACCAGAATCTTTGCCGCATTCGCCGCCCTGGCGCTGATCGCGCTGGCACCGCTTGCCTCCTCGGCTGAGCCCGTGATCACGGTGTACAAGACGCCGAACTGCGGCTGCTGCGTGGAATGGGTGGACTACCTCAGGGCGGAAGGTTTCGAGGTACGCGTGTTCGACCGCCGGGACCTCACACAGATCAAGAAGGCCGCGGGTGTGTCGCCCGAGATGGCGAGCTGCCATACCGCGCTGGTCGATGGCTATGTGGTCGAGGGGCATGTCCCGGCCGGCCCCATTCGCAAGATGCTGGCGGAGCGCCCGGACACCGGCGGGCTTTCGGTGCCGGGCATGCCGCTGAATTCGCCGGGCATGGGCAAGATGGACGGCAAGCTCAAGACCTACACGCTGGACGGCAAGGTCTACTCGGTCGATTGAGCGCTTCTGTAATACTCAGCGCTGCGTGACCGCGGCGCGCACCTGATCCAGCGCGCCGGGGTCTTCCAGCGTGGTCAGGTCGCCCGGATCGCGGCCCTCGGCCAGCGCCTGGATGCTGCGCCTGAGCAGCTTGCCGGAGCGCGTCTTCGGCAGCATCGAGACGAAATGCACCCGGCCCGGACGGCCGATGGCGCCGATCTGCGCATCCACCCTCGCCATCACTTCTTTCTCGTGCGCGGCGCGCAGTTCCGGTGTGGCGATCTTTGCCGCATCCTTGACCACCGCGAACGCAATCGGCAACTGCCCCTTCACCTGGTCGGCGACGCCCACCACGGCGACCTCGGCGATATTCGGATGGCCCTGCACCGCTTCCTCGATCTCGCGTGTGCCGAGCCGGTGGCCGGCGACGTTGATGACGTCGTCGGTGCGCCCGAGGATGAAGTAGTAGCCGTCGTCGTCACGAATGCCCCAGTCGAAGGTGGAATACACCTGCCGCGAGCTGAAGGTGCTGAAATAGGTGCGCACGAAGCGCTCGTCGTCGCCCCACACCGTCGACATGCAGCCCGGCGGCAGCGGTGGCACGATCGCCACCACGCCTTTCTCGTTGGCGTCCGCCTCGCTGGCGTCGGATTCGCGCAGCAGCCGCAGGTCGTAGCCGTAGGCGGGAAACGAAGGGCTGCCGAACTTGATCGCCGTCTCTTCGATGCCGGGCATCGAGGTCAGGATCGGCCAGCCGGTCTCCGTCTGCCAGTAATGGTCGATCACCGGCTTGCCGAGCGCCTCGGTCAGCCAGCGGTGGGTCGGTTCGTCCAACGGTTCGCCGGCCAGGAACACATGCCTGAGCGCGCCGAGGTCGTGCTTCGAGATGAACGCGGGGTCCTGCTTTTTCAGTACGCGGATGGCAGTGGGCGACGAGAACATCACGCTCACCTTGCGGTCCTGCACGATCTTCCACCAGATGCCCGGATCGGGACGGATCGGCACGCCCTCGTAGACGATGGTGGTCATGCCGTGGATCAGCGGCGCGTAGACGATGTAGGAATGCCCGACCACCCAGCCGATGTCCGAGGTGGTGAACATGGTTTCGCCGGGTTCGCCGCCGTAGATGTATTTCATCGACGCGGCGAGCGCGACCGCGTGGCCGCCGGTATCGCGCTGCACGCCCTTGGGTTTGCCGGTGGTGCCGGAGGTATACAGGATGTAGCTCGGTTCGTTCGACTCCACCCAGGTCACCGGCACCACGGTGTCCGCATGCGCGGCTGCCAGCCCGGCGTAATCGACGTCGCGGCCTTCGGTGCGCGGCATGTCGCGGTCGAGGCCGCGGTCGACGATCAGCACCTTGCGCGGCGGCTGCGCGGAAAGGCGCAGCGCCTCGTCGACCAGATGCTTGTAGGGAATCACCCGGCCCGCGCGCATGCCGGCGTCGGCGGTCACCATCACTTTCGGCTGCGCATCGTCGATGCGGCTGGCGAGGCTCGCGGAGGCAAAGCCGCCGAACACCACCGAGTGGATCGCGCCCAGACGCACGCAGGCCAGCATGGCGAAGATGGCCTCGGGGATCATCGGCATGTAGATCAGCACGCGGTCGCCGCGCGCGACGCCAAGATCGCGCAGCACCGCGGCGAAGCGGTTCACCTCGGCATGCAGTTGCCGGTAAGTGTAGGTCTTCTCGCTGTCGGTCTCGGTGGAGACATACACCAGCGCCGCCTGTTCGCCGCGCGTGCCGAGATGGCGGTCGATGGCGTTATGGCAGAGGTTGGTCTCGCCGCCGACGAACCACTTCGCAAACGGCGGCCGGCTGAAATCCAGCACCTGGCCGAAATCCTTGTGCCAGTCGATCAGCCGCGCCTGCTCGGCCCAGAATTCTTCGCGCTGTTCGATCGAGCGTTTGTGGAACTCCGCGTAGCGTTTCATCTCTCTTCCCCCATCCGGTCAGGCCGGCGGTTTTGCGAACAAGTCTAATTCTCCAACGCGGAGGACACAGAGGATATCCAGGGCCGGAAGGACAAAACCTCACTACGAAGACACCAAGGGCACCAAGAGCACTAAGAGAACCAGGAATCCTGTTCAGGTTTGGGTTTCCTGGTGTCCTTCGTGTCCTTCGTGTCTTGGTGGTGAGTTCTCGTCTTCCCGGTCCTGCGCTCTCCGCGTTGAGCGCTTTCTGCTACCCGCCGATCTTGACCACCGTACGCCCGCGCATCTGCGACTTCAGCACGCGGTCGAACACGCCGGGCAGTTCGGCGAACGGCACGGTGTTTGATATTTCCTTCAGCATACGCGGCTTGAGGTCGCTGCCGAGGCGCTCCCACACCTTGCTCCGCAGCGGCATCGGCGTGTTCACCGAGTCCACGCCGAGCAGGCTCACGCCGCGCAGGATGAAGGGCATCACGGTGGTGTTGAAGCTGTGGCTGGCGGCGAGGCCGATCGAGGCCAGCGTGCCGCTGATCTGCATGGTGCTCGCGATCCACGACAGCACATCGCCGCCGAGATTGTCCACCGCGCCCGCCCACATCGCCTTGTCCAGCGGCTTGATCTTGGCGAGGTCGAGACCGGAGCGCAGCATGACTTCCTTCGCGCCGAGTTTCTTCAGGTAGTCGGTTTCCTGTTCCTTGCCGGTGAGCGCGACGACGTGATAGCCCCTGGCGGCGAGGATATCCACCGCCACGCTGCCGACGCCGCCGGTTGCGCCGGTGACGATCACCGGCCCGTTGTCCGGCTTGAGCCCGTCATGCTCCATGCGCTCCACCGCCAGCGCCGCGGTGTAGCCGGCGGTGCCGAGCGCCATCGACTCGAACGCATCCAGTCCTTTGGGCATCGGCACCACCCACTTCGCCGGAATCCGCGCGTAGGCGGCGTAACCGCCGTCATGCGCCACGCCGATGTCGTAGCTGGTGGCGATGACCGTGTCGCCTTTCTTGAAGCGCGCATCCTCCGATGACTCGACGGTGCCGGCGAGGTCGATGCCACCGTTGCAGGGAAACCGGCGGATGATCTTGCCGGCGCCGGTGGCCGCCAGCGCATCCTTGAAGTTGACGCTCGAATAGGCGACCTCGATCACCACTTCGCCGGCGTCGAGTTCGTCCAGCTTCATGTCGACGAAGCGGCTCTGGACCTTGCCGTCCTCGTTGAAGATGCGATATGCCTTGAATGTGCTCATGCGTTCCTCCGTTGTTGATTCTTTAGTTGCGGATCGAGTTTCCCTCATCCCCAGCCCTTCTCCCGGAGGGAGAAGGGTGTGAAGGGCCCTCTCCTTCCGGGAGAGTGCAAATTCACCCTTCTCCCTCCGGGAGAAGGGTCGGGGATGAGGGAACAGCATCCCTTGCAATAGAAACGGCTGCGCTTCACAACGTGTCAGACCGATCGTCAATTCAGGCGAGATGCGCCTCGCTCAGGTACTGGCGCGTCTGCATTTCGATCAGCCGCGATACCGTGCGCTCGGTCTCGCTGCCGCCGTTGACTTCCGAAAACAGCTCGGGCGGGGCCGCGTCCGCCGACAGCACCAGCTTCACCCTGCGGTCGTAAAATTCGTCCACCAGCCAGGTGAGGCGCCGGCGGGCATCCGCATCCGCCCGCGAAAACCGCGGCACGCCCGATACCAGCACGGTGTGAAACCTGCGCGCCAGCTCGATGTAGTCCGCCTGTCCGCGCGGCCCGCGGCAGAGCGGCGCAAAATCGAACCACGCGGTTCCCTGCGCGAGCCGGCGCGCGACGATCTCGCGGCCCTCGATCTCGATCGGCGTTTCGCCGCCGCCCGCTTCGCCGGCGATATCCTCGAAAGTCCTCGCCAGCGCCGTGTCCGCCGCATCGCCTGCAGGCACATGGTACACGCCGGCTTTTTCCAGGGCCTGCAGCCGGTAATCGGTATCGCCGTCTACATGCACCAGTTCGAGATGCGTCTTGATCAGTTCGATTGCCGGCACGAACTGCGCGCGCTGCAGACCGTGCTCGTACAAGTCATCCGGGTGCTGGTTCGACGTCGTTACCAGGGTCACGCCGTGTTCGAACAGCGACTGCAGCAGATTGCGCATCAGCATGGCGTCGCCGATATCGGTGATGTGGAACTCGTCCAGGCACAGCAGCCGCGTGCGTTTCGCCGTGTCGCGGCCGATGCGCACCAGAGGGTCCTGCTCGCCCTGCGCGTCGCGCAGCTGCCGGTGCACCCATTGCATGAAGCGGTGGAAATGCGTGCGCTGCTTGCGCCGGATCGCGACCGATTCGAAGAACACGTCCATCAGGAAGCTCTTGCCGCGGCCGACGCCGCCCCACAGATACGCGCCGCGCACCGGTTGCGGGCGGCGGAAAAAGCGCAGCAGATCGAACGCGCGCCCGCCGGCTGGTTTCAGTTCGGCATGCAGTCGTTCCAGCGCCGAGACCGCGCGCAGTTGCGCCGCGTCCAGCCGGTAGCCATGCGCCCGTGCGGTGCGTTGTGCAAAGGCGCCGAATGCGCCCGCGGACTGCGCGGATACCTGCGGCATCGCGCTCAGAAGTTCAGCGTGCGCTTGTCCACGCCCAGCGCCGCCTCGTGCAAGGCTTCCGACAGTGACGGATGTGCATGCACGATACGCGCGATGTCTTCCGAGCTGGCGCCGAATTCCATCGCCACCACGGCTTCGGAGATCAGCTCCGACGCGTACGGGCCGATGATATGCACGCCGAGGATGCGGTCGGTCTTTGCATCGGCCAGCATCTTGACGAAGCCCGCGGTTTCGCCCAGCGCGCGGGCGCGTCCGCTGACGCTGAACGGAAACTGTCCGCTGCGATACTCGGTGCCCGCCGACTTCAGTTCCTGTTCGTTCTTGCCCACCCAGGCGATCTCCGGCGAGGTGTAGATCACCCAGGGCACCGTTTCGAGATTTACGTGCCCCGCCTGTCCGGCGATCGTCTCCGCCACGGCAACTCCCTCTTCCGACGACTTGTGCGCCAGCATCGGCCCGCGCACCACGTCGCCGATCGCGTAGACGTTCGAGAGATTGGTGCGGTTGCGATCGTCCACCTCGATGAAGCCGCGGCCGTCCACCTTCAGACCGACGTTCTCGGCGCCGAGGCCGGTGGTGTTCGGCACCCGGCCGATGGAAACGATCAGCCGGTCGAACTCCAGTTCCTGTTCCTTTTCGCCATCCTTGAACGCGACTTTCACCGACTTCTTGTTGCGCGTGACCGCACCGATCTGCACCCCGAGGCGGATATCCAGCCCAAGCGTTTTGGTGAACACCCGCCAGGCTTCCTTGGCCACGCCCTCGTCGGCCGCGGCGAGGAATTTCGGCAGCGCCTCGAGGATCACCACCTCCGAGCCGAGGCGCTTCCACACGCTGCCCATTTCGAGCCCGATCACGCCGGCGCCGATTACGCCCAGGCGCTTCGGCACGTCCGGCAGGCTCAGCGCACCGACGTTGTCGCAGATGCGGTCGTTGTCGACCGGCACCTTGTCGAGCTGGCGCGCCGACGAGCCGGTGGCGATGATCACGTGCTTGGCCGAGATGGTTTCCTTGTTGTCGCCGTCGGCCACTTCGATGTCATAGCCGGCGGCCTTGGACAACAGACGACCGCGGCCGTGCATCGAGGTCACCTTGTTCTTCCTGAACAGCAGCGCGATGCCACCGGTGAACTGCTCGACGATCTTGTCCTTGCGCGCCAGCATGGTCTTGATATCGAGCGATACGTCTCCGACCTTGATGCCGTGATCGGAAAACTTGTGCAGCGCGCGTTCGTAGTTCTCGGAGGACTCCAGCAGCGCCTTGGACGGAATGCAGCCGACATTCAGGCAGGTGCCGCCGAGGCTGGCCTTGCCGTTCGCATTCTTGAAGTCGTCGATGCAGACCGCGTTCAGCCCAAGCTGGCTGGCGCGGATCGCCGCGACATAACCGCCGGGCCCGGCACCGATCACTGCGACGTCAAAAGTTTTTGCCATGTATCAATCCATGCGAATTCGGAGTTGCCGGAGGCCTGGATACGCTTTTGTTTCACCACGAAGGCACAAAGTACACAAAGAAAAACTGCAGGATACTTCTTCGTGTTCCTTCGTGCCTTCGTGCCTTCGTGGTAATCAGCCTTGATCGCCCGCCAGTTCGATCTTCACAGCTCCAGCAGCAGCCGCGAGGGATCCTCCAGCACCTCCTTGATCGCCACCAGGAACAGCACCGCCTCGCGGCCGTCGATGATGCGATGGTCGTAGGACAGCGCGAGATAGTTCATCGGGCGGATCACGACCTGCCCGTTTTCCGCCACCGGCCTGTCCTTGGTGGCGTGGATGCCGAGGATCGCGCTCTGCGGCGGGTTGATGATCGGCGTGGACAGCATCGAGCCGAACACGCCGCCGTTGGAGATCGAGAACGTGCCGCCGGTCAGTTCCTCGATGGTGAGCTTGCCGTCCTGTGCGCGCTTGCCGAAGTCGCCGATCTGTTTCTCGATGTCGCCGAACGAAAGCTGGTCGGCGTTGCGCACGATCGGCACCACCAGTCCGCGCGGGCTGCCCACCGCGATACCGATGTCGAAGTAACCGTGATAGACGATGTCCTCGCCGTCGACCGAGGCGTTCACCACCGGGTACTTCTTCAGAGCGGCGACGCAGGCCTTGACGAAGAAGGACATGAATCCGAGTTTGATGCCATGTTCCTTCTCGAACCGTTCCTTGTGCGTGTTGCGCAGCTCCATTACCGGCTGCATGTTGATTTCGTTGAAGGTCGTCAGGATGGCCGCGGTGGACTGCGACTGCACCAGGCGTTCGGCGACGCGCTTGCGCAGCCGCGACATCGGCACGCGCTGCTCCGGGCGGTCGCCGAGAATATCGGCGATGTTCACCGGCGACGGCATCGGTTTCGCCGCCGGTGCCGCCGCCGGCGCCGGACGTGGAGCAGGCGCCGTGGCGGCCGGGTGCTCCAGCTTCGTGACCACGTCTTCCCTGGTGATGCGGCCGCCGCGTCCACTGCCGGCGATCTGGCTGAGATCGACGTCGTTGTCGGCGGCCAGCTTGCGCGCTGCCGGCATGGCGATCACGGTGTCGGATACGGAAGGTTTCTTCGCTTCGGCCGCGCTCTTCGCCGGCTCCGCCCTGGCCGCCGCCTGCGGCTTCGGCTGGGCCTCGGCCTTTGCCGGGGCCGCGGGCTGATCGCCGGCGCCGGCTTTCGCCTCGGTGTCGATCTGCGCGATCACTTCATCCGCAACCACGCTTTCGCCATCGCCCTTGAGCAGTTTGGTGATCACGCCCGACTCGGGCGCCGGCAGTTCGAGCACCACCTTGTCGGTTTCCACGTCGATCAGATTCTCGTCGCGCTTGACGTACTCGCCCGGCTTCTTGTGCCAACTCAGCAGCGTTGCCTCCGACACCGATTCCGACAGCGCCGGGACCTTGACCTCGACTAGCATCGTGCGTTCCTTGTTGTTACCGTTTCGGTGAGCCTGTTCATCAGACGCCATGCGTCAGTGCGGCATCGATGACCGCCTTCTGACGCTGATTATGCAGTGCCATGAATCCGCCCGCGGGCGACGCCGACGACGGCCGCAGCGCGTAACTGAGTTTCTGGTGGGGCAGCAGGTGGCGCAGCAGGTAGTGCTGGATGCGGTGCCACGCGCCCTGGTTGCCGGGTTCTTCCTGGCACCAGACGATTTCCTTCGCGTCCTTGTAGCGATCGATCTCCGTCTTGAAGCTGTCGTGCGGGAACGGGTAGAGCTGTTCCAGCCGTACGATGGCAATGTCGTCGATACCGCGTTCGCGGCGTGCGGCAACCAGTTCGAAATAGACCTTCCCGCTGCAGAACACCACGCGCTTGACCTTCTGCTCGTTCTGCAGGCCGGCGTCCGGGATCACCACCTGGAATTCGCCGGTCGTCAGTTCTTCCAGCGACGACACCGACTCCTTGTGGCGCAACAGGCTCTTCGGGCTGATCAGGATCAGCGGCTTGCGGAAAGGCCGGACCATCTGCCTGCGCAGCAGGTGGAACATCTGCGCCGGCGTGGACGGGATACACACCTGCATGTTGTAGTCCGCGCACAACTGCAGGTAGCGCTCGATTCTCGCCGAGGAGTGCTCCGGCCCCTGCCCCTCGTAACCATGGGGCAGCATCATCACCAGCCCGCAGATCCGGCCCCACTTGACCTCGCCGGAGGCGATGAACTGATCGACCACCACCTGGGCGCCGTTCCCAAAATCCCCGAACTGCGCCTCCCACACCACCAGCTCGTTCGGCTCCGCCGTCGCATAGCCGTATTCGAAGCCGAGCACCGCTTCTTCCGACAGCAGGGAATCCACCACCAGGAAATCCGGCTGGTTCTCCGTGATGTTCTGCAGCGGAATATAGGCGCCGGCATCCCAGCGATCCCGACGCTGGTCATGGAACACCGCATGGCGGTGGAAGAATGTGCCGCGGCCGCTGTCCTGCCCGGAGATCCGCACCGGATAACCGTCTTTCAGCAGCGACGCGTAGGCGAGGTTTTCGGCCATGCCCCAGTCGAGCGGCATCTTCCCCTGCATCATCGCCCGCCGGTCGGCGATCACCTTCTCCACGCGCGAGTGCAGCTTGAACTCCGGCGGCATGGTGGTGAGTTTCTCCGCAAGCTCCCTGAGCGTGTCCATCGCCACGCCGGTACTGACCTTGTAGGTCCACGGAATATTCCGGAACGGCGCCCAGTTGACGGTGTGCGGCGGCTTGAAATTCGAAAGAATGGTCTTGTTGGTATGGAAACCGGAATCCAGCGCCTCGCGGAATACGCGGATCATCTCCTCCACTTCCGCCTGCTGCACCACGCCCTGCGATTCCAGCTTGTCGGAGTAGAGCTTGCGCGTGCCCGGATGCTGGTTGATCAGCCGGTACATCAGCGGCTGGGTCACCATCGGCTCGTCCTGCTCGTTATGGCCGAGCCGGCGGAAGCACACCAGGTCGATCACCACGTCCTTGCGGAACTCGAGGCGGTAGTCGAGCGCGACCTGGGTGACGAAAGCCACGGCTTCCACGTCGTCCGCGTTGACGTGGAACACCGGCGCTTCGATCATCTTGGCGACATCGGTGCAATACAGGGTGGAACGGATGTCGCGCACGTCGGAGGTCGTGAAACCAATCTGGTTGTTGACGATCACGTGCACCGTACCGCCGGTGCCGTAGCCGCGCGTCTGCGACAGGTTGAGCGTTTCCATCACCACGCCCTGCCCCGCGAACGCCGCGTCGCCGTGCAACAGCACCGGCAGTACCTGCTTGCCATCGCGGTCCTTGCGGCGGTGCTGGCGGGCGCGCACCGAACCTTCGACCACCGGGTCGACGATCTCCAGGTGCGAGGGATTGAACGCGAGCGAGACGTGCATCGGTCCGCCCGGCGTCATCAGGTCGGAGGAAAAACCCTGGTGGTATTTGACGTCACCCATCGGCAGCTGCTCGACCGGCTTGCCTTCGAACTCGGAGAACAGGTCCTTCGGCATCTTGCCGAGCGTGTTCACCAGCACGTTGAGCCGCCCTCGGTGCGCCATGCCGATCACCGTTTCCTGCACGCCCTTCTCGCCGGCCTTCTGCAGCAGATGATCGAGCAGCGGGATCAGGCTCTCGCCGCCCTCGAGCGAGAAGCGTTTCTGGCCGACGTAGCGGGTGTGCAGGTATTTTTCGAGCGTCTCGGCGGCGGTGAGCCGTTCCAGGAGGTGACGTTTCAGGTCCGGCGAAAAGCCCGGCTGCGAACGTACGCCTTCGAACTGCTGCTGGATCCAGCGTTTCTGCTGCACGTCGGACATGTACATGTACTCGACGCCGACGGTGCCGCAGTAGGTTTCGCGCACCGCGCGCAGAATTTCCCGCAACGGCATCTGCTCCGGCCCCACCAGCGAGCCGGTATTGAAGGCGACATCCATGTCGCCCTCGCCCAGGCCGTAATACTCCGGGTCCAGCTCGGGGACGAGCGGTTTCTCGAAACGCTTGAGCGGATCGACACTGGCGTGACGTACGCCGAGGAAGCGATGCGCATTGATGAGCTGCAGCACCGCCACCTGTTTCTTCTCCGCGGTGGCCAGCACCTGCGTCGGCGCGCGCGTGCCCGAGCGCGACTTGCCCAGGCGGATGAAGGAATCGATCACCGGCGCGTGGGCGACGTCGCGCGCACCGGGGAGCTGCTGCATCTGCTCGAAGTAGCGCCGCCAGTCGGCCGATACCGATTCGGGATCGTCGAGGTAGGTCTCGTACAGATCCTCGATGAACGGAGCGTTGCCGCCGAACAGGTAAGAGTTGTCGAGGAATTCCTTCATCATGTCCGGGTACCTCCGTCAACCACTGGCGGGCCAGCCGATATCAGCGTTTGTCGATCGGCAGCACGTCACGCTTCGACTGCCCCGTGTAGAGCTGCCGCGGCCGGCCGATCTTCTGCTCCGGGTCGCCGATCATTTCGTTCCACTGCGCGATCCACCCCACGGTCCGCGCGAGCGCGAAGATGCAGGTGAACATGTTGTTCGGTATGCCGAGCGCGCGCTGCACGATGCCCGAGTAGAAATCCACGTTCGGGTACAGCTTGCGCTCGACGAAATACTCGTCCTCGAGCGCGATGCGTTCGAGTTCCAACGCCAGCTTGAACAGGCGGTCGTTCTGCAGGCCGAGTTCCTCCAGCACTTCGTGACAGGTCTCGCGCATCAGCTTGGCGCGCGGGTCGTAGTTCTTGTACACGCGATGGCCGAAACCCATCAGCCGGAAGCCCGAGTCCTTGTCCTTCGCCTTTTCGACGTACTCGGCGACCCGCGACACGTCGCCGATCTCCTCGAGCATGTTCAGGCAGGCTTCGTTGGCGCCGCCGTGCGCCGGACCCCACAGGCAGGCGATGCCGGCGGCGATGCAGCCGAAGGGATTGGCGCCGGACGAGCCGGCCAGCCGCACGGTGGAAGTGGACGCATTCTGCTCATGGTCCGCGTGCAGGATGAAAATGCGGTCCAGCGCGCGCACCAGCACCGGGTTGACCTTGTATTCCTCCGCCGGCACGGCAAACATCATGCGCATGAAATTGGCGGTGTAGGACAAACTGTTCAGCGGATAGACGAACGGCTGGCCGACCGAATACTTGAACGCCATGGCGACGATGGTCGGCATCTTGGCGATCAGCCGGTAGGCCGACACCTCGCGGTGCGCCGGATTATTGATGTCCAGCGAGTCGTGGTAGAACGCCGACAGCGCACCGACCACGCCGACCAGCACCGCCATCGGGTGCGAGTCGCGGCGGAAACCGCGGAAGAAATTGGTCATCTGGTCATGCACCATGGTGTGGCGCGTGACCGTATTCACGAAGCGGTCCCTCTGGTCCCGGTTCGGCAGATCCCCGAACAGCAGCAGGTAGCACACTTCGAGGAAATCGCAGTGCTCCGCCAGCTGCTCGATCGGGTAGCCGCGGTACAGCAGCACGCCCTCGTCACCGTCGATGAAAGTGATGGCGGAGCGGCAGCTCGCGGTGGAGAGAAACCCCGGGTCGTAGGTGAACTTGCCGGTCTTGGCCAGCAGGGTGCGGATATCCACGACATCGGGACCGACTGTCCCGGAGATCACCGGAAATTCGGCCGGGGCGCTGCCGTCTTGGAAACTTATTGTTGCGCTGCGCTGCTTATCCATGCGAAGACTCGTCGAAGCGGATTTTTAAAGGCTTAAGTTTACAGCTTCTTTCGCCATCGGCACACGCGAACGCATTGCAGTAATCAGCGCAGCATCGCGAGGATCGCCGCGGCTTCCTCGTCGGGGGCCGGCAGTCGTCCGGCGATCAGATCCCAGAGATCGTTATCCGGGAGATCGAGCAGGCGCGCGAACGTCGCCTGCTGCCCGGCATCGAGACGGTCGAGATGGGTCTGCGCAAAACGGGACAGATAGAGATCGAGTTCCAGCAGGCCGCGCCTGCAGCGCCAGCGCAGTCGCTCAAGCTCCCGCGCCCGGCCGTCAGACTGCACGCTTGACCAGCAGTTCCTTGATCTTGCCGATGGCGAGCGTCGGGTTCAGGCCTTTCGGGCAGACATCCACGCAGTTCATGATGGAATGGCAGCGGAACAGGCGGTAGGGATCTTCCAGGTTGTCGAGGCGCTCGTTGGTCGCCTGGTCGCGCGTGTCGGCAAGAAAGCGGTAGGCCTGCAACAGTCCGGCCGGGCCGACGAACTTGTCCGGGTTCCACCAGAACGACGGGCAGGCAGTCGAACAGCAGGCGCACAGGATGCATTCATACAGACCATCGAGTTCGGCGCGCTCGGCGGGCGTTTGCGGGCGCTCCTTCTCGGCCGGCGGATCGTTGTTCACCAGATAGGGTTTCACCGAGTTGTACTGCTTGAAGAACTGCGACATGTCTACGATCAGGTCGCGGATCACCGGCAGCCCGGGCAGTGGACGCAGTTCGACCGGTTCGCGCAGCCCCGCGAGCTGGGTGATGCAGGCCAGGCCATTCTTGCCGTTGATGTTCATCGCGTCGGACCCGCACACACCCTCGCGGCAGGAACGGCGAAGGGACAGCGAATCGTCCGTTTCCTTGATGCGGATCAGCGCATCCAGCAGCATGCGGTCTGAAGGCTGCAGCGCCACGTCGTAATCCTGCATGTAGGGCCTGGCATCCTGGTCCGGATTGAAGCGGTAGATCCTGAATCGCATGCGGCTTCCTCTGTAGCTTGCTATTTGTTTCAGTAAGTTCTGACTTTCGGCTCGAAGCTGTCGGCGGTCAGCGGCTGCAGGTTCACCGGCTTGTACTCGAGCCGGCTGCCGTCGCGGTACCACAGCGAGTGTTTCAGCCAGTTCGCGTCGTCGCGCTTGGGGAAATCGGCACGATCGTGCGCGCCCCGGCTTTCCTTGCGCGCGTTGGCCGACACCAGCGAAGCCACCGCCACTTCCACCAGGTTGTCCAGTTCCAGCGCCTCGATGCGCGCGGTATTGAACACGCGGCTCTTGTCCTTGATCGACGTGCGCGCGGCGCGCTCCGCGACCGCCTCGATCTTGCCGACACCCTGTTGCAGCAGGTCCGGAAAACGGAACACGCCGCAATGCGCCTGCATGGTCTTGCGCAGGTCGCCCGCCACTTCATGCACGCTCTCGCCGCCCTGCTGCCCTTCCAGCCGGGCCATGCGCGAAAGCGACGGTTCCGCGGCATCCTGCGGAAGCTCGGCATGACCGGGATTCTCGCCGAGGAAACGGATCATCGAATCGCCCGAGGCCTTGCCGAATACCAGCAGGTCGGTCAGCGAGTTGGTGCCGAGCCGGTTGGCGCCGTGCACGGAAGCACAGGCGCATTCGCCGGCGGCGTACAGGCCGGGCACCGGCGCGTTCAGGTTGCCCCGGTCCGGCACCACGACTTCGCCGCGATAATTGGTCGGAATGCCGCCCATCATGTAATGACAGGTCGGCACCACCGGGATCGGATCCTTGACTGGATCGACGTTGGCGAACTTCCGCGCGATCTCGCGGATACCCGGCAGCCGTTTCTCCACCACCTCGACGCCGAGGTGATCGAGTTTCAGCAGCACATGGTCGCCGTCCGGCCCGCAGCCGCGGCCTTCCTTGATCTCGGTGGCCATCGCGCGCGAAACCACGTCGCGCGAGGCGAGGTCTTTCATGGTCGGCGCATAGCGCTCCATGAAACGCTCGCCGTCCTTGTTCAGCAGGTAGCCGCCCTCGCCGCGCACGCCCTCGGTGATCAGCACGCCGGCGCCCGCCACGCCGGTCGGATGGAATTGCCAGAACTCCATGTCTTCCAGCGGAATGCCGGCGCGCGCGGCGATGCCGAGGCCGTCGCCGGTGTTGATGAAGGCGTTGGTGCTGGAAGCGAAGACGCGCCCGGCGCCGCCGGTGGCGAACAGCACGGCACGCGCGTGAAAGATGTATACGTCGCCGGTTTCCATCTCCATCGCGGTGACGCCGACCGCCTGCCCTTCCGCGTTGCGGATCAGGTCGAGCGCCATCCACTCCACCAGGAAGTGTGTGTTGGCGCGCAGGTTGCGCTGATAGAGCGTATGCAGCATGGCGTGACCGGTGCGGTCGGCGGCGCAGCAGCTGCGCTGCACCGGGCGCTCGCCGAAATTCTGCGAATGCCCGCCGAACGGGCGCTGATAAACGCTGCCGTCGTCGTTGCGGTCGAACGGCATGCCGAAGTGCTCGAGCTCGATCACCACTTCCGGCGCGGCCCTGCACAGGTATTCGATCGCATCCTGGTCGCCGAGGTAATCCGATCCCTTGATGGTGTCGTACATGTGCCACAGCCAGCTGTCCTCGCCCATGTTGCCGAGCGCCGCGCCGATGCCGCCTTGCGCCGCGACCGTGTGCGAACGCGTCGGGAACACTTTCGACAGCACCGCCACCCGGTGGCCGGCCTCGGCCAGTTGCAGCGAAGCGCGCATGCCGGCGCCACCGGCGCCGACGATGACTGCGTCAAACTTTCTTACGGGAAGCGACATTCAGAAACTCCAGAGAATTTGGATCGCCCACCCGGCATAGGCAACCAGCAGCAATACGGTGACGACCTGCAGCGCGAGCCGCAGCAGCGTCGGCTTGACGTAGTCCATCAGGATGTCGCGCATGCCGATCCAGGCATGCCAGAACAGGCTGAGCAGGAAGACCAGGGTTGCCAGCCGCATCCATTGCGGCTCGAACAGTGCGCGCCACGACTCGAATCCGGTGGGCGTGCACAGCACCAGCATGCCGGCGAACAGCAGCGTGTAGACCGCCATCACCAGTGCGGTCACGCGCTGGATAAGCCATTCCTTCAGGCCGTAGCGCGCACCGACCACGATACGTTTCACCATAGCCATACCCCCAGCACCAGGGTCAGGCCGAGGCTCAGCGCCAGCACCGCCCAGCTCGTCTTGCGGGCGGCCGGCAGATCGATGCCGATGTGTACGTCCAGCAGCAGGAAACGCAGGCCGGCAAAAAAATGGTGAAGAAACGCCCACAGCATGCCGATCAGGAACAGCTTGACCAACCAGTGGCCGGCAACCGCGGCCGCCTGTGCGTAGCCATCGGCCGATTCGAGCGTGAGCTGCAGCAGCCACAGCAGCGCCCACGCGAATATGAACAGGGCGGCGCCGCTGATGCGGTGAAGAATGGAAACCACGGCCGGCACCGGTTGCCGGATGCGGAACAGGTTCAGGTATTTCGGTCTTTGCGAGGCGAGCATATTGTTTGTGGTTTCCACGGGCTCGCCGCCCTCACGCGGGGGATGGGCGGCGCTCAGATAATCCGGTTTCGGTAATGGTGCTCCCTGGTGTTGCAGTAGCTGCGCCGCAACTCAACCGGCTTGTCGGCGTAAGTATAGGCGACGCGATCGATCATCAGCAGCGGCGCACCCGCGTCGACATCGAGCATGCTGGCGACGTCGGCATCCGCGGCCTGCGCCCTGACCTGTTCTTCCACGTACAGGATGCGCAACTGGAACTCCGTTTCGTACATGCTGTAGAGCATGCACTGGAAGCGGTCGATGGTATCCGCGCTGAGGCCCTTGAACACCGCGGCGGGCAGGCGGATTTCCTCGTAGATCGCCGTTTCTCCCGACAACGACACCGTGCGGCGGATCAGGAACGCGGAGCTGCCGCCCGGCTGCGCCAGCTTGCGGGCCGATGCGGCGTCCAGTTTCACCTTGCGCAGTTCCAGCAGATCCGCGGACAGCGACTGCATCGCGCCCTTGTCCGGCGTGATGCTCAGGTAGGGAAACTTGCTGCGCTCCTCGGAATGCGACGCGACGAAAGTGCCGCGCCCCTGGTGGCGTACCAGCAGGTTTTCCTCGGCCAGCTCGGAGATCGCCTTGCGCACGGTTCCCTGGCTGACGCTGTAGCGGCTGGCCAGCTCGAGTTCGCTGGGTATCGAATCGCCTGGCCGCCATTCACCCGTCACCAGCGATTCGGTGATCAGGTTCTTGATCTGGCGATACAGCGGCTGATACGCCGGCGCGTTCGCGGAGGATTGTTGTTTCATGTCGCGGGAGGATTCTAAGCCCGGAAAAGGCCATGCGTCCACGGAAACATATGTCTTATATAAGACATAAGAGTTGATTGACAGTTCGAGGGCCGCTTGGCTAACATGCAGCGCCGGTAACGGGGCCCAGGCTCCCCGGCGGAGGCCTTCCGGCCGTCACCGTCAACGCCCTCACAAGGCCTGACATTCAAACAAGAATTCAGCATCCGACCAAGGAGTTCCGACCCATGAAAGCCCCAGTTCGCGTTGCAGTCACCGGCGCCGCCGGCCAGATCGGTTACAGCCTGCTGTTCCGTATCGCCTCGGGGGAAATGCTGGGCAAGGACCAGCCGGTCATCCTCCAGCTGCTGGAAATTACGCCGGCGCTGCAGGCCCTCAAGGGCGTGGTGATGGAACTCGAAGACTGCGCTTTCCCGCTGCTTGCCGGCGTCGTCACCAGCGACGATCCCAACGTCGCCTTCAAGGATGCCGACATCGCGCTGCTGGTCGGCGCCCGCCCGCGCAGCAAGGGCATGGAACGCAAGGATCTGCTGGAAGCGAACGGCGCCATCTTCACCGTGCAGGGCAAGGCGCTGAACGCGGTCGCCAGCCGCAAGGTCAAGGTGCTGGTGGTCGGCAACCCGGCCAATACCAACGCCTATATCGCAATGAAAAGCGCGCCCGATCTCCCGGCGGAAAACTTCACCGCCATGCTGCGCCTCGACCATAACCGCGCGCTGTCCCAGCTCGCGGCGAAGACCGGCAAGCCGGTCGGCTCGATCGAGAAGATGATCGTCTGGGGCAACCACTCGCCGACCATGTATCCGGACTACCGTTTCGCGACGATTGGCGGGCAGCCGGCGCCGAAGGCGGTAAACGATCAGGACTGGTACCGCAACACATTCATTCCCACGGTGGGCAAGCGCGGCGCCGCCATCATCGAGGCACGCGGGCTGTCGTCTGCGGCGTCCGCGGCGAACGCCGCCATCGACCACGTGCGCGACTGGGTGCTCGGCACCGGCGGCAAGTGGACCACCATGGGCGTTCCATCCGACGGTTCCTACGGTATTCCCAAAGGCGTGATCTACGGTTTTCCGGTGACCTGCGCCAACGGCGCATACCAGATGGTGCGGGACCTCGAGATCGACGCATTCAGCCGCGAGAAGATGGACGCCACGCTGAAGGAACTGGAAGAAGAGCGCGGCGCCGTCGAGCATCTGCTCGGTTGAAAGGCACGGAAACCATTCCGGTGTCGCATCCGGACCAGGCACTGTTCGCGGGTGAAAAGGCCTTGCCGGCGTTGCCCGCCTGCGAGCATTTTGCCGGCAACGAGAAATTCATCCTGAAGGCCTTTGCGCTGCAGTCCGAGTCCGGCATCGCCTTCGATGTCACCTGCGACTGCGAGGACGGCGCCCCGGTCGGCGCCGAGCGCGAGCATGCGGAACTGGTTGCGCGCCTGATCGCATCCGCGGAAAACCGCGCCGGTCGCGCCGGCGTGCGCATACACGACCCGGCGCACCCGTGCTGGCAACAGGACGTCGACATCCTGCTCGCCGGCGCCGGCCCGCGCCTCGCCTATCTCAGCGTGCCGAAGCCGACTTCGTATGAACAGGCCGCGCACGCCATGGAAACCATACACCGGCGGGCCGCCGCGGAAGGCGTGCAGGCGCCGCCGGTGCATTTCATCATCGAGACGCAGCACGCGCTGCGCGACGTGTTCCGCATCGCCGCCCTGCCCGGCCTCGAGGCGCTGGTGTTCGGCCTGCTGGACTTCGTCAGCGACCATCGCGGCGCCATCGGCGCGGACGCGATGCGCTCGCCCGGCCAGTTTTCGCACGCACTGATACGCCGCGCAAAGGCCGAGATCGCCGCCGCCGCACTGGCGAACGGGCTGATTCCGACTCACAATCCCAGCCTGGCTTTCGACGACCTGGCCCAGACTGGGGAAGATGCCCGGCAGGCGCGCGAGCAATACGGCTTCCTGCGCATGTACAGCATCCATCCGGCGCAGATCCGGCCGATCGTCGAGGCGATGCAGCCGGGGCAGGCCGATGCCGTGCGCGCCGCCGAGATCCTGTTGGCCGCCCAGGCCGCGGACTGGGGACCGGTGTCTCACCGCGGCGAAATGCACGACCGCGCGAGCTACCGCTATTTCTGGGACCTGCTGAAACGCGCCCGCGCCACCGGCGTGCAGCTCCCCGCCGCGGCGGAGCAGGCGTTCTTTTCGAATACAAACTGACCAACCACGGAGGACACGGAGGACAAGGCATCCACGGGAAAAATCAGAAGAGAAGCTATACGCAAAGGCCGCAAAGGAGCGCAAAGGTCGCAAAGAAGTTTTCTTCGTGTCTTCGTGCTTTGCCTCCGGCATCACATTGGCTCCGCCAATATGAGCCTGCGCCGCAATAAGCCGTTGCGCGGCGTATTGTGTGTTTCGCTTTTCCGAGGCAGTCCGATTTGCTTTCGTCCACTTCCAAACTTATGAACCAAAGCCCAGGAAAGAAATTCCGAGACGCGCTGGCGGCGGAGAAACCGCTGCAGGTGATCGGCGCGATCAACGCCTATCACGCGCGTCTGGCTGAACGCACCGGCTACAAGGCCATCTACCTGTCGGGCGGCGGCGTGGCCGCCGGTTCGCTCGGGCTGCCCGACCTCGGCATCTCCACGCTGGATGACGTGCTGACCGACGTGCGGCGCATCACCGACGTGTGCTCGCTGCCGCTGCTGGTGGATGTCGACACCGGCTTCGGCGCCAGCGCATTCAACGTCGCGCGCACCGTGAAATCCCTGGTCAAGTTCGGCGCGGGCGCGATGCATATCGAGGACCAGGTCGGCGCCAAGCGCTGCGGGCACCGCCCGGGCAAGGAGATCGTCGCCGCCGGGGAGATGTGCGACCGCATCAAGGCCGCGGTGGACGCGCGCACCGACCCGGACTTCGCGATCATGGCGCGCACCGACGCGCTCGCCAGCGAAGGCCTCGAGCGCGCCATCGAGCGCGCAAAGGCGTACGTCGAGGCCGGAGCGGACATGATCTTCCCGGAAGCGATGACCGAGCTGTCGATGTACCGGCAATTCGCCGATGCGGTCGGCGTGCCGATCCTCGCGAACATCACCGAGTTCGGCCACACGCCGCTGTTCACGGTGGACGAACTGCGCTCGGCCGACGTGGCCCTGGTGCTGTACCCGTTGTCCGCGTTCCGCGCCATGAACAAGGCGGCGCTGAAGGTGTACGAGGCCGTGCGTCGCGACGGCACACAGAAGAACGTGGTCGACAGCATGCAGACGCGCACCGAGTTGTACGATTATCTGGATTACCACAAGTTCGAGGAAAAACTCGACGCCCTGTTCGCAAAGGAAAAGCTACGATGAGCGAAACCACGCAAACCACACCGAAACCCAAGAAATCCGTCGCGCTCTCCGGCGTGCCGGCCGGCAACACCGCGCTGTGCACCGTCGGGCGCACCGGCAACGACCTGCACTATCGCGGTTACGACATCCTCGATTTCGCCGACGACGCGCAGTTCGAGGAGATCGCCTACCTGCTGGTGCACGGCAAACTGCCGACCGAGGCCGAACTCGACGGCTACAAGCGCAAGCTCAAGGCGCTGCGCGGCCTGCCGACCAACGTCAAGGCGGTGCTCGAGTGGATCCCCGCCTCCGCGCATCCGATGGACGTGCTGCGCACCGGCTGCTCCGCGCTCGGCACCGTGCTGCCGGAGAAGGACGACCACAACGTGCCCGGCGCGCGCGACATCGCCGACCGCCTGATGGCCTCGTTCGGCTCCATGCTGCTGTACTGGTACCACTGGAGCCATAACGGCCGGCGCATCGAAACCGAGACCGACGACGACTCGATCGGCGCGCACTTCCTGCACCTGCTGCATGGCAGGGAACCGTCCGAGCTGTGGGAACGGGCGATGCACACCTCGCTGATCCTGTACGCCGAGCACGAGTTCAACGCCTCGACCTTTGCCGCCCGCGTGATCGCCGGCACCTCGTCGGATTTCCATTCGGCGATCACCGGCGCGATCGGCGCGCTGCGCGGGCCGAAGCATGGCGGCGCCAACGAGGTTGCTTTCGACATCCAGCAGCGTTACCACGATCCGGACGAAGCCGAAGACGACATCAGGAGCCGTATCGCCAACCGGGAGATCGTGATCGGCTTCGGCCACCCGGTCTACACCACCGGCGATCCGCGCAACGAGGTGATCAAGCAGGTCGCGAAACAGTTGTGCAAGGACAACGGCAACATGAACTTGTTCGACATCGCCGAGCGCATCGAAACCGTGATGTGGCGGGAAAAGAAGATGTTTCCGAACCTCGACTGGTTCTCGGCGGTGGGCTACAGCCAGATGGGCATCCCGACCGCGATGTTCACGCCGATCTTCGTGATCAGCCGCACCTCCGGCTGGTCGGCGCATGTGATCGAACAGCGCATCGATGGCAAGATCATCCGTCCCAGCGCCAACTACACCGGCCCCGAGAACCGCAAGTGGGTGCCGATCGAAAAACGAAAGTAGCTTCGTCGCAATTGAAACATTGGCCGGGATAATCGAAGACCGTGTTCACCACAAAGACACGAAGACACGAAGACACGAAGAAACACTAAGGAATCGGATTACTTTGTGTACTTGGTGTCCTTCGTGCCTTCGTGGTGAATCCCACACGCAAGCCCTATCCACATAATCGCAACCTGAACAGACCCTAAATGTCCGCACATATTTCAAACGTCCGGCCGAAGCCGGACAAGGTCCTGGTCGATATCGCCGACTACGTGACGAAGTACAAGATCAGCAGCAAGGAAGCCTACGAGACCGCGCGCTACTGCCTGATGGATACGCTCGGCTGCGGCTTCGAGGCGCTCGAATACCCGGCTTGCACCAAGCTGCTCGGGCCGGTGGTACCGGGCACGGTGGTGCCGAACGGCGCCAGGGTGCCGGGCACGCCGTTCCAGCTGGACCCGATCCAGGCGGCGTTCAACATCGGCGCGATGATCCGCTGGCTGGATTTCAACGACACCTGGCTGGCGGCCGAATGGGGGCACCCCTCCGACAACCTCGGCGGCATCCTGGCCACTGCCGACTGGCTGTCGCGCAACGCCATTGCCGCCGGCAGGAAACCGCTGACGGTGCAGGACGTGCTGACCGCGATGATCAAGGCGCACGAGATCCAGGGCTGCATCGCGCTGGAGAACAGCTTCAACAAGGTCGGGCTGGACCACGTGGTGCTGGTCAAAGTTGCGTCCACTGCGGTGGTGGCGCAGATGCTCGGACTCACCCGTGACGAGATCATCGACGCGGTATCGCTGGCCTGGGTGGACGGCCAGAGCCTGCGCACCTACCGCCACGCGCCGAACACCGGCTCGCGCAAGAGCTGGGCGGCGGGCGACGCCACCAGCCGCGCAGTGCGTCTGGCGCTGATCGCGAAGACCGGCGAGATGGGTTACCCGTCGGTGCTGAGCGCCAAAACCTGGGGTTTCTACGACGTGCTGTTCAAAGGCCACCACTTCAAGTTCCAGCGCCCCTACGGCAGCTACGTGATGGAGAACGTGCTGTTCAAGATCTCGTTCCCCGCGGAATTCCATTCCCAGACCGCGGTCGAAGCAGCGATGGACATCCACAAGCAGCTGGCCGGATTCGGCAGGAAACCCGAGGACATCAAGAAGATCACCATCCGCACGCACGAGGCCTGCATTCGCATCATCGACAAGAAGGGCCCGCTGAACAATCCCGCGGATCGCGATCACTGCATCCAGTACATGGTCGCGGTGCCGATCATCTTCGGGCGGCTCACCGCGTCCGACTACGAAGACGCGGTCGCCCGCGACCCGCGCATCGACAAACTGCGCGACAGGATCGTGTGCGTCGAGGACAAACAGTTCACGAAGGACTATCACGACCCGGACAAGCGTTCGATCGCCAATGCGCTGACGGTGGAATTCACCGACGGCAAGAAGCTCAAGGAGATCGTGGTCGAGTACCCGATCGGCCACAAGCGCCGCCGCAAGGAAGGCATGCCGGTGCTGGTCGAGAAGTTCAAGACCAACCTCGCCCGGCGCTTCGCGTCCAAGCAGCAAAAGGCGATCCTGGACCTGTGCATGGACCCGAAGAAACTCGCCGCCACGCCGGTCAATGAGTTTGTGGATTTGATGGTGATTTGAGGTTGTGAGACGGAAGAACAGCGTTAACACGAAGGGGCACGAAGGCAACACGAAGGCGACGAAACGGTTGCTCCAGTTCGCTGCCTGGGGCCGGCAAAAGGGTTTCCTGCTGCCCGAGAGCTTACGCAACGAATACGCATGCACCAAAGACACTGCAGGCGACACAGCAAGATCACTAACTTGATTTCCTTCGTGGTCCTTTCGTGTTGCCTTCGTGCCCCTTCGTGTTAACGCTGTTTTTCACCAGGTAGCCTCTGTAGCGAGGCTTTTGAACTGAATTCGCGAGGGTTCGCAAATGAGCCAAAAACTTTTCAATACGCTCCAGGCCTTCCCGGGCGGTTCCGGCGGGAAGGGCAAGTTCTATTCATTGCCGGCGCTGGAAAAGGCGGGTGTCGGGCCGGTATCGAAACTGCCGGTGTCGATCCGCATCGTGCTCGAATCGGTGCTGCGCAACTGTGACGGCAAAAAGATCACCGAGGAGCACGTCCGCCAGCTCGCGAACTGGAAACCGAATGCGAAACGCACGGACGAGATTCCGTTCGTGGTTGCACGCATCGTGCTGCAGGATTTCACCGGTGTGCCGCTGCTTGCCGACCTTGCCGCGATGCGCGGCGTGGCCGGCAAGACGGGCAAAAATCCCAAGGTCATCGAGCCGCTGGTGCCGGTGGACCTGGTGGTAGACCACTCGGTGCAGATCGACTATTACGGCTCGAAGGATGCCCTCGACCTCAACACGAAGCTGGAATTCCAGCGCAACAAGGAGCGCTACCAGTTCCTGAAATGGGGCATGCAAGCGTTCGACACGTTCAAGGTGGTGCCGCCCGGCATCGGCATCGTGCACCAGGTCAATCTCGAGTACCTGGCGCGCGGCGTGCACGAGAAGGACGGCGTGTACTACCCCGACACCCTGGTCGGCACCGACTCGCACACCACCATGATCAACGGTATCGGCGTGGTCGGCTGGGGCGTCGGCGGCATCGAGGCCGAAGCCGGTATGCTCGGCCAGCCGGTGTATTTCCTCACCCCGGACGTGGTCGGCGTGCACCTGAAGGGTCAACTGCGCTGGGGCGTGACCGCAACCGATCTGGTGCTGACCATCACCGAAATGCTGCGGGAGCAGAAAGTGGTCGGCAAGTTCGTCGAGTTCTTCGGCGAAGGCACCGCCAGCCTGCTGGTTCCCGACCGCGCCACGATCGCCAACATGGCGCCGGAGTATGGCGCGACCATGGGCTTCTTCCCGGTGGACGAACGCACCGTCGAGTATCTGCGCAGTACCGGGCGCACCGATCGCGAGATCAGCGCGTTCGAAGCCTACTTCCGCGCGCAGGGCATGTTCGGCGTGCCGCGCAAGGGCGACATCGCCTACAGCCAGACGCTGGAACTGGATCTGTCCAAGGTCGAGCCCTCGCTGGCCGGGCCGAAGCGTCCGCAGGACCGTATCCGCATCGGCGACACCAAGGCGCGCTTCACCGAACTGTTCTCCATGCAGGGCTCCGCCATCGGCTACGGCAAACCGTCCGGCGAACTCGGCAAACGTGTCGCGGTGGCCCTGCCGCATGACGGCCAGATGCGCGGCGGCGGCACGGTCGCCGCCGAATCGATTGCGAACGGCGCAGCAGCCGACGTCGTGGAGATGGTGGACAACCGCCCTGCCCCCGTTGCGGTGAAAAAGCGTCCGCAAGCACCGGAAGGCGAAGTGTCCATCGGTCATGGCGACGTGCTGATCGCGGCGATCACGTCCTGCACCAATACCTCGAATCCCGGCGTGCTGATTGCGGCCGGCCTGCTCGCCAAGAAAGCCGTCGAGAAGGGCCTGAGCGTACGCAGGCACGTGAAGACTTCGCTCGCACCGGGCTCGCGCGTGGTGACCGAATACCTGCAGCGTTCAGGCCTGCTGCCCTACCTCGAGAAACTCGGCTTCTACGTTTCCGCCTACGGTTGCACCACCTGTATCGGCAATGCCGGGCCGCTCGATCCGGCGATCGAGGAAGCCATCGTCGGCAACGACCTGATCGGCTGTGCGGTGCTGTCCGGCAACCGCAATTTCGAGGCGCGCATCCACGCCAACATCAAGGCCAACTTCCTCGCCAGCCCGCCGCTGGTGGTCGCCTACGCGATCGCCGGCACGATGCTCAAGGATCTCATGCACGATCCGCTCGGCATCGGCAAGGGCGGCAAACCGGTGTACCTGGGCGACGTCTGGCCGACGCCGGACGAAGTGGCCGGCGCAATGCGTTATGCCACCGATGCCAAAGTTTTCCGCAAGCTGTACAAGGATCTGGCCGACGTCAATCCGATGTGGAAGAAAGTGCCGTCGGTTTCCGGGCAGGTCTATGACTGGCCGAAGTCGACCTATATCGCCGAACCGCCGTTCTTCGAGGATTTCGGCATGCAGCCCGGCCGCATCGACAACGTGAACGGCGCGCGCGCGCTCGGCATTTTCGGCGACTCGGTCACCACCGATCACATCAGCCCGGCCGGCGCCATCAAGGAAACCTCCCCCGCCGGCAAGTACCTGATCGAGCACGGCGTGGGCAAGGCCGACTTCAACAGCTACGGCTCGCGACGCGGCAATCACGAAGTGATGATGCGCGGCACCTTCGCCAACGTGCGCATCAAGAACCTGATGCTGCCGCCGAAATCCGACGGTGCGCGTGTCGAAGGCGGGCTGACGCTGGTTCAGCCCTCGGGCGAGCAGATGTCGATCTACGACGCGGCGATGAAATACATCGAACAGGGCACGCCGACGGTGGTGTTCGGCGGCGAGGAGTACGGCACCGGTTCGTCCCGCGACTGGGCGGCCAAGGGCACGCAGCTGCTCGGCGTGCGCGCCGTGATCGCGAAGAGCTTCGAGCGCATCCACCGCTCCAACCTGGTGGGCATGGGCGTGCTGCCGCTGCAGTTCAAGGGCTCCGACTCGGTGGAGTCGCTCGGCATCCAGGGCGACGAGGAATTCGACGTGCTCGGCTTCGACGACCTGAAGCCGCAGCAGGACATCACCCTGGTGATCAAGCGCAAGGACGGCTCAAGCAAGGAAGTGAAACTGCTGTCGCGCATCGACACCCCGATCGAGGTGGATTACTTCAGGCACGGCGGCATCCTGCCCTACGTATTGCGGGAGCTGCTGCAGGCCGCCTGATCGGCTCAGGGCGTCCGAAGGCCGCGGAGCGATCCGTGGCCTTTTTCATGTGCGCATCAGACCGCGGTGAAGCCGCCGTCTACCAGCAGCGTATGGCCGGTGACGAAACGGCCCGCATCGCTGGCCAGGTAGACGACGGCCGCCGCCACCTCTTCCGGTTCGCCCGGGCGCCCGAGCGGAATCTTTTCGAAATTCTTGCGGAACTCCGGGTTCTGCGCGGCACGCTCCATCATCTCGGTGCGGGTGAAACTGGGCGACACGCCGACCACGCGTATGCCATGCGGCGCCCACTCCGCGGCCAGCGAGCGGGTCAGCGAGTTCAGCCCACCCTTGGCGCCCGCATACGCCGCGCGCAGCGGCCCGCCGACATGCCCGACCTGGGAGCTGATGTTGACGATCGTGCCCTTGATACCGCGATCGATCATGCTTCGCGCCGCTGCAGCGGCGGCGAAGAACGGCGCCTTGAAGTTGATCGCGGACACCGCATCGAATTCTGCTTCGCTCAGCTCGACCGCCGGCTTGACGATGGTCAGTCCGACGTTGTTGACCAGCACGTCGATCCCGCCCAGTTCCTTCACCGCCGCATCGACGAACTCGCGGATGCTGTCCAGCTCTGCTACGTCCAGGCTGCGCGCAATGGCTTTCACACCCTCGCGGCGGCAGCTTTCCGCGACCTGCTCGCATTCATCCACATGCCGGCTGCCCAGCAAAAGGTCCGCGCCGGCATGCGCGCACGCCAGCGCGATCGCGCGCCCGATGCCGCGCCCGGCGCCGGTGATGGCGACGACCTTGCCATCCAGCCTGAATCCCAGCGGTTCACTCATTCGAGTCCTTTCTCAGTCCAGCCAGCTGACGACTTCGCCCAGCGCAGCGCGTTCAGTCCGGTAGGCGTGTATCGGATGCGATGCATCGGCATACCCGAAGGCGATGCCGCACACCATTTTTCGCGACTCCGGCAGCCCGAATTCCCCGCGTACCAGGTCCGGGTAGGAAGCCAGCGCAGCCTGCGCGATCGAATCGACCCCGGCGTTCTTCGCCGCGAGCATGAAATTGGCGACGTACAGTCCGCAGTCGATGGCGCCGTAGACGCCGAGCCCGGCATCGGTGGTGATCAGTGCAAGATGCGGCGCGCCGAAAAAACGAAAATTCTCCAGTGACTGTTCCTGTGCACGCGCGCGATCCTCGCGCGCAATCTCCAGCGACTGGTAGAGCTGCACGCCGCAGATCTTGCGACGCTGCCGATAGATGCCTTCGTAGCGCGGCGGAAACGGGAAATCCGGCCGCGGCGGATTGCCCGCGGCGGCATGCGCATACAGCTTCTCGCTCAGGCGTCGCGCGGACGCCCCGCTCAGCAGCAGCACCTGCCACGGCTGGCAGTTGCACCACGAAGGCGTCTGTTGCGCGAGCGACAGAATGTCTTCGATGGTGTTGCGCGGAACGGCCTGGTCGAGGAACCGCCGGCAACTGAAACGCTCGCGAACGACTGTTTCGAGTTCCATCGCCTCAGCGATTCTTGCGGGTCGCGGCCTTTTTCGCCTTGCCGCGTGCTGCAGCGGCCCGGCGCTTCGGCGCCTTCCAGGCAGACGCTTTGCCCTTGTCCCGGAAAGCATCATCCACCTCGACCTGGAAGCCGGTGGTCAACCGGTTGCCGGCATTCGCCAGCGCGACGATCTCGTTCAGCTCGGCGAGGATTTCATCATCCATGCCTTTCTTGCGGCCGGCGGCGATGTGCGAATTGACGCAGTACTCGCAGTTGTTGGTGATGCTGACCGCAAGGTAGATCAGTTCCTTGGTCAGCGGATCGAGCCGCGAGGGTTTGATCATGATGTCCTTCATCTGCCCCCAGAAGCGCTCCAGCAGCGGCGGATGCACCGCGAGTGCACGCCAGATGTTGTTGACGTAATCGCTGTCCCGGGTGCGCATGATGTCGTCGAACACCGCCTTCGCCCCGGGTTTTGCTTCCGCATAATTGACCAGTTTCACCTTCGCCATCGTTGCCTCCCCGCAGTTGTTTTTCGTCAGGAAATGGCGGCCAGTTTAGCATCGGCCCGCCGCCGGCCGGTTGGACAGGCACACCTCCAGACCGCATAATGTCGCAGCTACAACCGACTGCCCCCGCATGAAGTTTCTGTTCGATATCTTCCCTGTCGTCGTCTTCTTCGCCGCATTCAAGCTCTACGACATCTACGTGGCGACCGCGGTCGCCATTGCCGCCACGTTCGTGCAGGTGGCGTGGTCCTGGCTGCGCCACCGCAAGGTCGACAACATGCTGTGGGTCAGCATGGGCATCATCGGTGTGTTCGGCGGCCTGACCCTGTTCCTGCAGGACGAGACCTTCATCAAGTGGAAGCCCACCGTGCTGTACTGGCTGTTCGCCAGCGTGCTGCTCGGCGCGGACCTGCTGTTCCGCAAGAACCTGATCCGCGCCATGATGCAAAGGCAGGTCACCCTGCCGGACCCGGTGTGGCAGAAGCTCAACCTGAGCTGGATCGGATTCTTCGCATTCATGGGCGCGCTGAACCTGTACGTGGCCTTCAGCTTCTCCACCGAGGCCTGGGTGAATTTCAAGCTGTTCGGCGGCATCGGCCTGCTGCTCGCGTTTGCCTTCGGCCAAGCGTTGATGCTGTCGCGCTACATCGAAGAAGAAAAGGGTTAGCTGCCTTGCTGTACGCAATCATCGGCGAAGACACGCCCGACAGTCTCGACAGGCGCACGGCGGCCCGCCCCGCCCACCTGAAACGGGCGGAAGCCTTGGCAGCGGAAGGCCGGCTTGTACTCGCCGGGCCGTTTCCGGCGGTCGACAGCCCGGACCCGGGACCTGCCGGTGTCACCGGCAGCCTGATCGTCGCCGAGTTCGACAGCCTGGAAGACGCGTCTGACTGGATAAACGCCGACCCCTACGTCACCGAAGGGGTCTTCGCGCGGGTGACGGTCAAACCGTTTCGCAAGGTGTTCCCGGTTTGAATACCGCCGATCTGATTCGCGAGCGGCTGCAGTCGCTGGCGCCGGACGCGCTCGAGATCTACGATGACAGCCACGAGCACACCGGACATGCCGGCGCCATGGAAAGCGGCGGCGGCCATTTTCAGGTATACATCGTTTCCACTGCATTCTCGGGCCGGAATGCAGTCGCCCGGCATCGGCTTGTTTACCAGGAACTCGCCGACCTGATGCCGGATCGAATCCATGCACTGGCGATCCGCGCCTACACACCCGGGGAAGCAGGGACTGCAGAGACGGGTTGAACCTGCAGGACGACAAAAAGCGTCAGACCTTTCAAACCTCAACTCATGTTTTCCAGAGGAACCGCAATGCACGTTTTCAAGATCATGCTGCCATTCGCGATGGCCGCCCTGCTGCTTCCGGCGGTTTCCGCCGTTCATGCCGCGGACCAGAAGGATGCAGACAAAAATATCGCCGTGGTGAACGGCAAGCCGATTTCGAAGGAGCGCTTCGACGTCGTGGCCCGCAGCCAGTTGCAGCAGGGGCAGGAAGACACGCAGGAGTTCCGCGAGGAACTGCGGGAAGTGCTCATTACCCGCGAAGTGCTGTACCAGGAGGCGCTGCGACAGAAACTCGACCGCAACCCGGACTACCTGGCCCAGCTCGAGGTCGTAAAGCAGCAGCTGCTGCTGGGCGTGCTGTTCGAGGATTTCATGGAGAAGCACCAGCCGACACCGGAAACCGTACGCCAGGAATATGAGCGCGCCAAGGCCGGCAATACCGATACCAGCCGTAAGCAATTTCATTCGCGGCACATCCTGGTGAAAGAGGAAGACGAGGCGCTGAAGATCATCGAGCAGCTCGACCAGGGCGCGGATTTCGCCGAACTCGCCGGCGAACATTCGCTCGATCCCGGTTCACGCGAAGAGGGCGGCGAACTCGGCTGGCACGAGGCCGAACGCTTCGTCGAACCGTTCGCCAATGCGCTGCGGACGCTGAAGAAAGGCGAGACCACGCGCGAGCCGGTGAAGACCTCGTTTGGTTTCCATGTCATCCAGAAGGTGGATGAGCGGCCCGTGCCCTTCCCGCCTTTCGAAGAGGTCAGCGAGCAAATCGAACAGGGCATGATCTCGCAGGCCAGAGACCAGTTCGTGGATGGACTGCGCAAGAACGCCAAAATCGAGAAAATCGGCACCATGGAGTAGATCCACGGTTGCACGAAAAAAGCGCGGCCGCGGCCGCGCTTTTTTTATTCGGCTGGCAATCGCGGCGTCTGTCAGCCCACGTGGCGCCGCGCGTTACGGAACAGCCGCAGCCAGGGACCGTCTTCACCCCATTCCGCCGGGTGCCAGGAATTCTGCACGCTGCGGAACACCCGTTCCGGGTGCGGCATGAGGATGGTAAAGCGACCGTCCGCCGTGGTGAGCCCGGTGATGCCCTCCGGCGAGCCGTTCGGGTTGAACGGATAGCGCATCGCCGGGCTGCCGCGGTGGTCGACAAAGCGCAGCGCGACCAGCGGACGCGCCCTGCGCAGCGCCGCTTCGCTGCCGAACTCCGCATAGCCTTCGCCGTGCGCAACCGCCACCGGCATGCGCGAACCTGCCATGCCCGAGAAGAACAGCGACGGGCTGCGGCCAACCTCCACCATCGAGAATCGTGCCTCGAACTGCTCGGAACGGTTGCGCACGAAGTGCGGCCAGTCGTCCGCGCCCGGGATCAGCTCGCGCAGGTTGCTCATCATCTGGCAGCCGTTGCACACACCCAGCGCGAATGCATCCGCGCGCAGGAAGAACGCTTCGAACTGTTCGCGCGCGCGCGGATTGAACAGGATCGATTTCGCCCAGCCTTCGCCGGCGCCGAGCACATCGCCATAGGAAAACCCGCCGCAGGCGACCAGTCCCTTGAAATCCTTCAGCGTCGTGCGCCCGGAAAGAATGTCGGTCATGTGCACGTCGACCGCCTCGAAGCCGGCGCGGTCGAACGCTGCCGCCATCTCGATCTGCCCGTTCACGCCCTGCTCGCGCAATACCGCCAGCCGCGGACGCGCGCCGGCCGAAACGAAAGGCGCGGCGATGTCTTGCGCCGGATCGAAGCTGAGCCGCGCATGCAGGCCGGGATCGGCGGCGTCCAGGAGACGGTCGTACTCCTCCTGTGCGCATTGCGGATGGTCGCGCAGCCGCTGCAGGTGGAAAGTGGTTTCCGACCAGGCGCGGTGCAGATCGATGCCCGATTCGTCCAGCAGCGTGCGCGCACCGGATTTCACCATCAGCCTACCGCTGGTATTGATCGATCCGATCGTGTTCACCAGGCTGCCGATACCGAGTTCATCGGCAGCCCGTTGAACCGACTGCAGGTCCGCGCGGCGCACCTGCACCACCGCACCCAGTTCTTCGTTGAACAGCGCCGCCAGGACATTCCCGGAAGCGCGCAGATCGACGGTGATGCCGACGTGCGACGCAAACATCATCTCGCACAGCACCGCGAACAGCCCGCCGTCCGAACGGTCGTGATAGGCAAGCAGCCGCTGCTGCGCGTTCATCTGCTGCACCCAGTCGAAGAAGCCTTTTAGCACCTCCGGCCGTTCGACATCCGGCGCGCGATTACCGCTCTGACCATAGACCTGCGCCAGCGCCGAGCCGCCGAGCCGGCAGCGCCCGGCACCGAGATCCGTGAGCAGCAGCACGGTATCGGTATCGGGCAGCAACTGCGGCGTGAGCGTGCCGCGCGCATCGGACACCGGCGCGAACGCGGTCACGATCAATGAAAGCGGCGACACCACCTGCCGCTGCTCGCCGCCGTCCTGCCATGCGGTGCGCATCGACATCGAATCCTTGCCGACCGGAATGCTGATGCCCAGCGCCGGACAAAGCTCGAGCGCTACCGCGCGCACCGTGTCGTACAGCACCGCGTCTTCGCCGGGATGACCCGCGGCCGCCATCCAGTTGGCCGAAAGCTTCAGCTTCGACAGCCCTTCGATGCGCGACGCGGCAATATTGGTAATGGCCTCGCCGACTGCCATCCGTCCCGATGCGGGCGCGTCGATCGCCGCCAGCGGCGTGCGTTCGCCGATCGCGAAGGCCTCGCCGACGCAGGTATCGAAACCCATCAGGGTGACGGCGACATCGGCGACCGGCACCTGCCACGGACCGACGAAGGGGTCGCGCGCGCACAATCCGCCCACGGTACGATCGCCGATCGAGACGAGAAACGTTTTGTCTGCGACCGCGGGCAATCGCAGCACGCGATAGGCCGCCTCTCGCAGATCGATTGCCGCCAGATCGAAACGCGGCAGTTTGCGCGCAAGCCGTTTGACGTCGCGCAGCATCTTCGGCGGTTTGCCGAGGATCACCGACAGGTCGACGTCCACCGGCTTGTTGCCGAACAACGGGTCCGCGACTTCCAGCACGCCATCCGCGGTCGCTTCGCCGAGCACCGCGTAGGGACAGCGCTCACGTTCGCAGATCGCGCGGAAGGCGTCGATGCGATCGCGCGCAACCGCGAGCACGTAGCGCTCCTGCGCCTCGTTGCACCAGATCTGCATCGGCGTCATGCCCGGTTCCTCGCTCGGGATGCTGCGCAGGTCGATGCGGGCGCCGCGGCCGGCGCCGTACGCCAGTTCAGGCAGCGCGTTCGACAGGCCGCCGGCGCCGACGTCATGAATGGACAGCATCGGGTTGTCATCGCCCAGCGCCCAGCAGCGGTCGATGACTTCCTGCGCGCGGCGCTGGATCTCGGCGTTGCCGCGCTGCACCGAATCGAAATCGAGGTCGGCGGTGTTGGCGCCGGTCGCCATGCTCGAAGCCGCGCCGCCGCCCATGCCGATCAGCAGGCCGGGGCCGCCGATCTGCACTAACAGCGTGCCCGCCTCGAACGCGCGTTTGTGGGTGTGGCCGGCGGCGATGTTCCCCAGGCCGCCGGCGATCATGATCGGCTTGTGATACCCGCGCACCTCACCGGCCACCGGCTGTTCGTAGGTCCTGAAATAGCCGCACAGATTCGGCCGGCCGAACTCGTTGTTGAACGAGGCGGCGCCGATCGGCCCTTCGAGCATGATCGACAGCGCCGAGGCGATGCGCTCCGGCTTGCCGATGGCGTGCTGTTCCCATGCCTGTTCGAACCCGGGGATGCGCAGGTTCGATACCGAGAAACCGGTCAGTCCCGCTTTCGGTTTCGCACCGCGGCCGGTCGCACCCTCGTCGCGGATCTCTCCGCCCGAACCGGTGGCCGCGCCAGGAAACGGGGAGATCGCCGTCGGATGGTTGTGCGTCTCGACTTTCATCAGGATATGCGTCGGCTCTTCGCGCCGGCGATAGACGCGGTCTGCATCCGCATAGAAACGCTCGACCTTCGCACCTTCCATGACGGCGGCGTTGTCCTCGTACGCGACCACGGTGCCTTCCGGATGCAGGCGATGCGTCTCGCGCACCATGCCGAACAGCGACTTGTCCTGGGCGACGCCGTCGATTACCCATTGCGCGTTGAAAATCTTGTGCCGGCAATGTTCCGAGTTCGCCTGCGCGAACATCATCAGCTCAACGTCGGTGGGATTGCGCCCGATGCGGCGAAAATTCTCCAGCAGGTAATCGATCTCGTCGCCGGAAAGCGCCAGGCCCATCTCGCGGTTCGCGCGTTCGAGGGCCGCGCGTCCGCCTCCGGTCAAATCCACCGATGACAACGTTCCGGGCTCGATGTGGTGGAACAGCCTCTGCGCTTCATCGATTGCGCGCAGCGGCGTCTCCGTCATGCGGTCGTGAAGCAGCGGCAGAATCGCCTGCAGTTCGCTTTCACGCAATCCGCGCTGCGCCCGGTGCCGGATCCGGTAGGCGACGCCGCGTTCGATGCGCGTGACGGCGTCCAGTCCGCAGGCATGCGCGATGTCGGTGGCCTTGGAAGCCCATGGCGACAGCGTGCCAAGCCTGGGCACCACCAGCAGCAGTTCACCCTGCGGTTGCGCGGCACCCGCGGCCGGACCGTAGGTCAGAATGCGATCGAGGACGGCGCGCTCATCCGCCGTCAGAGGTTTTTCGATCGCAACGAAATGCCAGTATTCGGCGGAAACCCCGGCGACCGACGGGACGGATTGCTGCAGGTGGTTTAGAAGCTTGCTGAGTCGGAACTCTGACAGCGCGATGCGACCGCGCAGGGAAAGAAGGTCGGGCATTTGTCCGGCCATGCTGGCGAAAGTGAGATTATACCGAACGCACCTGCATTCCCGCTGCCGGATGCCGCCGGCTTTCCGCTAAACTCGGTACCAAACACTCTGCGCCACATGTCCATTCCCGTTTTTCTCACACGGCAGATCCTCGAAATCGAGGCGTATGCATTTTCGCAGTCGCCGCCCCCGCCCCTGATGGAACGCGCGGGACAGGCGGTCGCGGATCTTGCGCAGCAGGTCATCGCCGAGCGCGGCAAGCGCGTGCTGGTGGTCGCCGGTCCGGGCAACAACGGCGGCGATGCCCTGGTGGCCGCGCGCCACCTGAAGAACCGCTGGTTCGACGTGCGCGTGCTGTTTACCGGCAATGTGGACAAGCTGAAAGCCGATGCCGCCGCCGCGCATCTGGCCTGGCGGGAGTGCGGGGGAGGATTTCTCGACGCGCTGCCGGCGGGCACCGACTGGGACCTGGCGCTGGACGGCCTGTTCGGCATCGGCCTGGAACGGGATCTGTCCGGCCGCCATGCCGATATTGCCGGTGCACTGAATGCGGCGGGCAAGTCGGTGGTATCCATAGACATTCCCAGCGGACTGCACGCCGACACCGGGCGCGTGCTGGGCATCGCGGTGCGCGCCGCGCACACATTCACCTTCCTCGGCCGCAAGTCCGGACTCTACACGCTGGACGGACCGGATCACGCCGGACAGGTGCATTGCGACGACCTCGGCGTGAAGCCGGCATCGCTTCCGGCCGGACATGGCTGGCTGATCGCAGACGATGCCATCCGCGACGTGCTGCCGCCGCGCAGGAACAATTCCCATAAAGGCCTGTTCGGCGATGTCGGCATCGTCGGTGGCGCGCATGGCATGGTCGGCGCGGCGCTGCTCGCCGGCCGCGCAGCACTCAAGCTCGGCGCCGGACGGGTGCTGGTGGGGCTGCTTGCCGACAGTCCGACGGTGGATCCGCTGCAGCCGGACCTGATGCTGCGCCCGGCGCAGAGCGTGTTGTCGCGCGAGGCGCTGGCCTGCGTGGTGGCAGGCCCGGGCCTGGGGCAGTCGGAGGCCGCCGGTCACGCGCTCGCCGCCGCAGTGAAACTGAACTGCGCACTGGTGCTGGATGCGGATGCGCTGAACCTGCTTGCGCAGGATCCGGCCCTGCAGAAACAGCTGGCCCGGCGCACTGCACCGACGCTGCTGACGCCGCACCCGGCGGAGGCCGCGCGGCTTCTGGGCGCAGAAACCGGTCAGGTGCAGTCGGACCGGATCGCGGCGGCACTGGAAATCGCGCGCCGGTTCGAGGCTGCCGTGGTGCTCAAAGGCGTGGGCAGCATCTGCGCCTTTGCCGACGGCGACTGGCGGATCAATACCAGCGGCAACCCGGGCATGGCGAGCGCCGGCATGGGCGATGTGCTCGCGGGCCTGATCGGCGCCTTGATGGCGCAAGGCGCCGACCCGCGCATCGCATTGCCGGCCGCGGTGCGGCTGCACGGCCTTGCCGCGGACCGCCTGGTCGCAGGCGGTATCGGACCGGTGGGCCTCACTGCATCGGAAACGATCGACGCCGCGCGCGCGGTACTGAACACGCTCGCGGTCCGCTAGCGCGGCGCAGTCTCAGCCGCTGAACGCCTTGACCGTCAGAATGCCAAGCACGGTCATCGCGATCGAGCCGGCCGCATGCGACAGCACCAGCGCCGCTGCCCATGCATATTGCTGGCGCGTCAGCAGCGCCACTGCCTCCGCCGAAAAAGTGGAGAACGTCGTCATCGCACCGAGAAACCCGGTAATCACGAACAGCCGCAGTTCCGGCGGCAGGCTGGCGTGGTTCACGAACAGCTCGATCGCCACGCCGATTAGGTAGCCGCCGGCCAGGTTCACCGCCAGCGTGCCGAGCGGCAGGGTCGGAAACAGCGGGTTGAGCAGGATACCCAGTCCCCAGCGCGACCACGCGCCGAGCATTGCGCCGATTCCAACTGCAAACGCGCCTGCAAAGCTCATCGACCGTCCCCCTGAAGTTCGAGCCACGCAAAGATAGCAGCCCGGTACGCTCCGAGCCAATGAGCCATCATCGAATGAGTGCGCTCATTGCTGCCGCACCGGGACAACGAATCCATACTTCTCGAAGATCTTCCGCGCCGGGACGCTTTGCAGGAAGCGCAGGTAGGTCTGTGCGGCCGGATTGGTGCTTCCATACCGGGTCAGTACCAGCGCCTGCTCCAGAGGCGGATGCCACGCATCGGGCAGCAGAACATAGCGACCTCTTTCCTGCATCGCAGGCGCCATGGCAAGCGACAGGGCGGTAACGCCGATGTCGGCGTTGCCGGTATCGACAAACTGCATCGTCTGCAGGATGTTCTGCCCGAATACCACCTTTGCCTTCACTTCATCCCAGACCTTCTTGTGCTCCAGCGCCGCCTTGCCGGCTTTGCCATAAGGTGCATGTTCCGGGTTAGCCAAGGCTATATACCTGATTAATGGCGATCGCAGGACCTCGATTCCGGCATCCAGAGGCAGATCGGCGCGATTCGTCCAGAGCACGATGCGTCCCAGCGCATACAGCGTGAGACTCCCGTCGATCGCATCACCTTCTGCCACCAGTCTCCTGGGAAAGTCGATATCGGCGGACAGGTAAAGGTCGAATGGCGCGCCCTGGCGGATCTGGTTAAAAAACATGCCGGACGATCCGGCGGACACGACCACCTCGATCTCCGGGTGCTGTCGGCGAAACTCCGTGTTCATCTCCTCCAGGCAGTACGCCAGATCCGACGCGGCGGCAACGGTTACGCGCTGCTGCGCATGAACCGTCCCGCCCAGTGCCACAGCCAGAACCAGTGCCACCAATGCTCTCATGTTTGTTCTCCCATTCGGTTTGAAATGATCGCAATCCATTCAAAAATCGATTTGCGCGCGCAGTGTCAGCGCCTTTTCGCCGTCCAGGACCACGCCGTTCGCGCTCACTGGCGTATCGAAACTGGTGTTCACGTAGTTCAGCAGAAACCGCGTATACGCGTTCGGCATCCACTTCACACCGAGAGTCACCGCATCCGCCTTGTTGGTCGATACCGTCACCGTCGGCGCGACGGTCGCGGCGGATGCGCCAAGCACGCCGGTCCCTGCGGCGTTGGCCGTGGTGAAATCACTCCCGTCGAATACGCTGTAACACACGCCGACTTCCCATGCGCCCAAGCCGCCGCCGTCGCCGGTGGAAAAACTGCTCTTCGGCCTAATGCGCCCTCAGCTGCCATTGCGATAGGCGCTTGCATAGTGCTCGCCGGTGATCAGCCACAGGGCGCTGACGTAGCCGGCCTCCAGCTTGCGCTGGTAGCTTTGCGGCCCGGTGCCTTCGTATTCAGCCGGACCCATTCAGCTCTTCCACCCGATCCGCGCCGTTCATCTCCCCGCTCGCCTCCATCAGCAGCTTGCGAACCGCGCCGCGCACGGGGTTTCCCGCCGCATCCCGGTACGGCGCCCCTTTCAGATCGACCGTTTTCCCGACTCGCCCAGCCCGCAAGATGAAAAGCCTTTCCGCAAGGGCGGCAACGTCCTGCGGATCGTGGGTGATGACGATCATCGGTACTTTGAACAGCCACTGCGTGTTAAGCAGTTCCTGCCGCATGCGGATCCGCAGCAGCGGATCCAGCGCCGCGAAAGGTTCGTCCAGCAACAGGATCGATGGTTTCCGTATCAACGCGCGTGCGAGCGCCGCGCGCTGGCGCTGCCCCCCAGAAATCTGCCACGGATAGCTATGCGCCAGTGCCCCAATCTCGAACAGTTCGAGCAGGTCAACCACGCGTCGCGCCACCTCGCGCGAAGGCCTGCGCTGCCACCAGCGGTTGACCGGGAACGCGACGTTCTCTTCCACTGTGAGATGCGGAAAGAGCGCATAGTCCTGGAACACGTAGCCGACCGCGCGCCGCCGGGCCGGAAGGTTGACGCCTTTGCGGGAGTCGAACAGCACCTGGCCGTCCACCACGATGCGCCCAACATCCGGCCGCTCCAGGCCCGCAATTGCGCGCAGCGTTGCGCTCTTTCCCGAACCGGATGCACCGAAGACGACGCTGACGTCGTCGTGACAGGAAAACTGCACGTCGAGCGTAAACTCGCGCGCACGCGAGCGGAACGTCTTCTGAATGTCGATCTCAATGCGCATGCGATCTGCTACCGCACGTAACGAGGCTTGAGCAGCTTGCCCGACGCCACCAGGATGGTGACGCATACCAGGGAGGTCACGATCACGAGGAAGTTCGCCATGTCGTTTCTGCCGGCTTCGACTGCGTCGTAGATCGCGATCGACAGTGTCTGTGTGCGCCCGGGCAGATTGCCTGCCACCATCAGCGTGGCGCCGAACTCGCCGAGCGCGCGCGCGAACCCCAGCATGCCGCCGGCAAGAATGCCACGCCAGGCGAGCGGCAGCGTTACCCGCAGGAACACCGACCACTCCGACTTGCCGAGAACCCGTGCAGCCTGTTCGAACTGCGCGTCGACGCCTTCCAGCGCCGCCACCGCGCTCTTGTACACCAGCGGGAACGCCACGATCGCCGCCGCAAGCACCGCGCCCTGCCAGGTGAACACCAGGGTAATGCCGAACGTATCATGCAACCATCCACCGAATGCACTCCTGCGGCCGATCAACACCAGCAGGTAGTAACCGAGCACGGTGGGCGGCAGCACCATCGGCAGCGTCATCACCGCGTCCAGATAGTCGCGGCCGGGTACGCGCGTGCGCGCGATCACGAATGCCACCGCGACGCCGGAAACGGTGGCAAACAGCGTGGCCCAGCCGGCGACCTTCAGCGTCAGCCACAGCGGAATCAGCACGTCCTGGGAAACCGGCATTTCGAGATGGCCAGCGAAAGTTACGTAATATACGGACTTATATAACGCGTGTCAGGCTAACGGGCCGGCCGGCATGCGTCAAGCCGCCAGAGTTACTGCTGCGGGGATCGGCTCATCAGCCGCGTGAATTCGGTCACCTGCCTGGCGACCGCGGCGCTCGCGGCGCTGTCCATTTCGCGATAGCGGCGCAGGACGTCGCGCCCGAAATCGGTGATCTGCGCGCCGCCGCCGTGGCTGCCGCCGGTGGCGGTCGCGACCAGCGGCTTCGCGAAACACTGGTTCATGGTGTCCACCAGCAGCCACGCCCTGCGGTAGGACATGCGCATCTTGCGCGCAGCCGCCGAGATCGAGCCGGTCTGTTCGATCGCTTCCAGCAGGTCCGCCTTGCCCGGCCCCATCGCAATCGCCTTGCGGAACATGATGCGGATCTGCGGCTTCGGCGCCGGCTCGCGGGACCGCATGGGGGCGGATTTACGCGACGCCATTACGACCAGCGGCGCGCCGCGGCGTCGTCGCTTTCGCGCGCATCCACCCAGCGGCTTCCGCCCGGGGTTTGTTCGCGTTTCCAGAACGGCGCGCCGGTCTTGAGGTAATCCATGAGGAATTCGCAGGCCTTGAACGCCTCGCCACGGTGTGCGCTGGTGGTGATCACCAGTACGATCTGGTCCGTGGGTTTCAGCGTTCCCACGCGGTGGATCACCAGGGCGTCGTAGATGTCCCAGCGCGAGCGCGCTTCGGCGACGATCTTCTCCAGCGCCTTTTCGGTCATGCCGGGATAGTGCTCGAGGGTCAGTTCGGACACCGCGTCGCCGTCGTTGACGTCGCGCACCACGCCGATGAAACTGGCCACCGCACCGATGCGGGCATCGCCGGCGCGCAGCCTGGCGATCTCGGCGCCGGCGTCGAAATCCGCGGTCTGCACGCGTACGGCCATGCCTAGCCTCCGGTAACCGGCGGGAAGAAAGCGACTTCGTCGCCCGCGCGGATCGCGGCTGTCGCATCCGACATGTCCTGGTTGACGGCCGCGCGCACCGCCCTGCCCGACGCCAGTTCGTCCGCCCATGCGCCTCCGCGTTCGCGCAGGAACGCAAGCAAACTGCCCACATCGCGCACGCCCTCGGGCAGCACGAGCTCCTCTTCCGCGCGGCCGAGCGCTTCGCGCAATCTTGCAAAATAAAGTATGCGGACCACCGCCGCCTGGGATTCTCCGGGTTTCATCGCCTACATTCTACCGCCGACCGCTCAGCGCAGTCCCACCTGGCGCAGCACGAACTCGCCGATGGCCGGGTAATCGTTCAGCGGCAGCAAGGGAATGGGCGCATCGAACGATGCATCGGTGGCGATGCCGACGATATGCGGATCGTCCGGATACAGCAGCGGCGAAGCGGTCGCCTTGCGGTGGATCTCGAGCTTCGGGATCGGCTGGCGCTTGAAGCCTTCGACCAGCACCAGGTCGCAGGGCGAAAGCCGCGCGAGCTGTTCCGGCAGCTCCGGTTCCGTGGCGCCGCGCAGTTCGTGCATCAGCACCCAGCGGGTCCCGGAAGTCAGCAGCACTTCGCTGGCGCCGGCTTCGCGATGCCGCCAGGAATCCTTGCCGGGCTGGTCGACATCGAAGGCATGGTGCGCGTGCTTGATCAGCGACACGCGCAGGCCCTGCGCAACGAAAAGCGGGACCAGATTCTCGATCAGCGTGGTCTTGCCGCTGCCGGACCAGGCCGCGAACCCGAACACTTTCACATCAGGCACGGGCGACGGCTGCCGTGTCAGGTCGGCAGCTTCGCGGGCTCGGCGGAACCGCCAGATTCCTGCCGCGACGGTCCGGAAGTCACTTCCTCGTACCACAACCCGTGGTGTTCCTTCGCCCAGGTTTCGTCCACCATGCCGTTGCGCATGGCTTCGTAGGCGCCTTCGGTGCCGATCGTCCCCATGTAGATATGTCCGAACGAGGCCAGGATGAAAATCAATGCGCCGACCGCATGCACGATGTTCGCGGCCTGCATGGTGAACCGTGTCTGTTCGAAGTTCGGAAAATCCAGCACCAGTCCGGATGCGCCGACGATCAGGCCGAGGAAGGCGACGCCGCCCCAGAACCAGCCCTTCTCCGCCGCATTGTACTTGCCCGAGGGCACGTGCGCCTTGCCGGTGAGCACCTGCGGCGCCTTTCTCAGCCATTCCCAGTCGATGCTGCGAAGCAGGTTGTCGCGCACGAAGGTCACGAACATCGCGGCCATGCAGAAGATGAACAGCGGCCCGACGAAATTGTGCAGCTTGATCGAAACGGTCGCGATCCACGAGAACGCGGAATAGCCGATCACCGGAATCAGGAAATGCTTGCCGAACAGCAGCAGGACGCCGGTGAGCGCAAGCACCACGAAACTGATCGCGGTGCTCCAGTGCACGATGCGCTCCCAGCGGGTGAAACGTTCGATCTTCCGTCCGGTGGGTTTGCCGTGCAGTTTCATCGGGCCGTTCAGCTTGTAGAAGCCCAGGATCAGGATCGGCACCAGGATCAGCAGGATGCCGCCATACAGCGTCACCGGCCCGTTGCGGATCAGACGCCAGGTTTCGCCGCGCGACTCGATCAGTACGCCGGTTTCGCGGCCGCGCACCTGGGTCACGCCGGCCTCGCCTTCGCGCACCGCCCGCCACACCGGCGCATTATTCAGCGGTTGCTCCTGCTGACGTTGCACCTGCGCTTCACTGTCGGCCGCCAGTACGGTAGCCGACGGCAGCACGCTCGATCCGCCGACCAGCACGGCCAGCGCCAGCCAGACGGCGAACAGCGCCCGCGCCGCCATGTCAGCCGCCTCCCCGCATGCGCGCGTATTCGCTCTGCTTGGCGTTGCGCTCGCGGATGGCGCGCTCCCATTGCGCGCGGTCGTTGCCGAAGCGTTCATCCTGCCAGGCCGGCGTATCCGGCTTGCCGGCATAGCGGCCGTCTTCGTACGCATAGTGCTGCGGCCGCTCGCCACACGCGCTCAACAGCAGCGTCAACCCCAGTGCTGCAAGCGTCGCCTTCACGATTCTTCCCCGCTCTTTTCCGGTTTGCCGTAGGCCGTGCCCCAGCCCCACACCTCGGAGCCCTTGCCGCGCACCAGCACGCGCTCGCGGTAGATATCGGCCAGCACGTCGCCATCGCCGCCGAGCAGCGCCTTGGTCGAGCACATTTCCGCGCACACCGGCAGCTTGCCTTCAGCCAGTCGGTTGCGCCCGTATTTCTCGAACTCCTCTTCCGAGGTGTTCTGCTCCGGGCCGCCCGCACAGAACGTGCACTTGTCCATCTTGCCGCGCATGCCGAACGCGCCGGTCTGCGGAAACTGCGGCGCGCCGAACGGACAGGCATAGAAGCAGTAGCCGCAGCCGATGCACA
>JBBDIL010000005.1:0-96379 GCA_040880425.1 Burkholderiales bacterium
TCGCGCGTCAGCCGCATCATCGCGCAGGCCGAGCAGGCAAAAGGCAAGGCCTGACTCCGCCGTTGTCCGCGGGAGCGAAGAGCTTATGAAGAGTGAAAAAGACACATTGAGAGACGAGTACCCTGAGAACCTGATCAAGTCAGGTGCTCGCGGCAAGTACACGAAAGCCTACCGCGAGGGTACGAACGTCGTTTTGATCGACCCAGATCTGCACGAGCTTTTCCCGAATTCGGAAGCTGTTAACCGTGCTCTGCGCGACTACGTTGCGAAGAAGCGGGCAGCAACTTAACAGCACGCGGCACCGGACGCCAGGCAGCGGATGAGCTGGCAGACTGTGATCTGAGTCGGACCACGTCAACGTTCTAATCTGTCGGGATAAGCATCTCCCGCAATTCGGGTTTTGACGCTTGGACAGCCCATTTCAGGGGCAATATTGCAGCGATAAGGCATGCCAACCATGCCGCGCGCCAATCGCCGTTTCCTGCCGGGCCTTGATTGACGCCTCGCGCTTCGCAGCCACCGGCGGCAGTCACCTTTCAAACTTTCCCGCGAACAGGTCGTAGCCAGTTACCGCGTTACCGGCAGTTGCTGCAGCTCCGGCCTGGTCTGAGCGAACGACGGCCGTGCCGAAAGTCGTTCGAACAGCGGCTCCAGGTTGGGTGCCGTGCGCCGCCAGTCAACCTCCGAATAGCGCAGATCGAGGAAACCGAGCGTGCAGGCGGTGGCGATATCCGCCAGACCCATTCCGCTGTCGGTGAACCACTCCCGCTCGCCGAGCAGACGGGAAAGTTCGGTGATGCCCGCTACGATTTTCTTGTGCTGGCGCGCAACCCAGTCCGCGCTTTGTTTCTCTGGTGGGCGCGTTCCTTCGAGCCGGATCAACACCACTGCGTCACTGATGCCGTCGGCGATCGCCTCGATCTGCTTGTGCGCGATGCGCTGGTCCGGCGCCGAGGGAATCAGCGCGGGCGATCTATCCAACGTCTCGAGATACTCGAGGATGACCTTGGAATCGTGGATCACACGGCCGTCATCCAGAACCAGCGCCGGGATCTTCCCCAGCGGATTGGCGTCGCCGACCCGCGTTTCCGGCAGCCAGGGATTCTCGACTACGGTCTCAAAATCAATCCCCTTCTCGATCAACGCAACGCGCGCCTTTCGGGCATACGGGCTGGGTTTGGCAATAATCAGTTTCATTTCATTTCCCGTTGACGGTGAGCACTCCAGCTAGCGGTTGCAGGCAAACTTCAAAATTCGCAGCGCCTGCGCGACTGACAGTTTCGCACACCATGCGCGAGAACATGAGGAATCGAGGCAGGCTTGGCATATTGCGTAACAGACGATTTAGCAAGCCCGAACCCGGCACATGCCGCAGACGACACGCAATCAGTGACTGTCGAGTGTGAGCCGCCATGCGCGCACGCGCCCGGGCGTAAATTGCAGGTCCCATGAACCAATCGTCGCGCAATGGCCAGCGCAGTAATGTCGTACTGCGCGCCGCAGCGGTTTACTTCGGCATTGTGTTTGCTGTCGGCTTCCTGCTCGGCGCTGTGCGGGTGCCGTTCCTGGTCCCGCGGTTCGGGGAGCGCTCAGCGGAACTTGCGGAAATGCCGCTCATGTTCATTGCCATTTTTCTGGCGGCGGGCTATGTCGTCAGAAGGTACAGCGTTTCCATCGGTCCGCGCGGCTGGGCCCTGGTTGGTGTAGCCGCTCTGGCATTGCTGGTCTGCGCTGAACTGCTGCTCGCTGTGATTCTCGCGGGCCGTGGGGTTGGCGACTACATTGCCAGTCGAGACCCTGTCTCCGGGACCGTGTATCTCTGCATGCTGCTGGTGTTCGCTGCAATGCCCTGGCTTCGCCGGCAGCACCGGATATCATGGGAGACGCCATGAGCCCGGCTCTGCAATCGACCATCACCTGCCCCGCCTGCGGAACGGCCGCAGAAGAAACCAAGCCGACCGATGCCTGCATGGTTTTCTACGAATGCACAGGCTGTCAGAAACTTCTCAAGTCACTAGAGCGCACGATGATGGGGTCAGGCTGAGCCTGATGTTCCCGCTGTTCTCAGGAGCGGCATCCCGTCTGCAACTGAATTGGCGGGCATTTCACGGAGCCGTATGAGCAGAAGACGCAGCAGTCTCCCGCTTTCGGCTTTACAAGTGCGCCGCAGTTTGTGCATTCGTAGAAAACCATGCATGCGTCGGTCGGCATGTTCTCCGACTTCCCGAAACCGCAGTGCGGGCATGTCAGAACGGATTCCAGAATCGGCGAAGACATGGGAGGTTTACTCGCGAACCGTGGACGGGAATCCTGCGTTCGTAGTTGCTTTGGTCAACTCCACCGGCGTCGTTCTGGCCGGATCATAGCTCACGACGGCAGTACTTTTTTCGTAATTCACCGTAACCTTTGAAACACCAGCCACCTTGCTGAGCGCCTTCCTGACCGTGATCGGGCACACTCCGCAGGTCATGTTCCGGACGTCAAGAACCACGTCGGCACGTTCTTCAGACAAAGCGACATTTGAAAGCAATGCCGCCAGAAGAATCAAAACGTATCGCATTGCACCCTCCAACTCTCAGTAGAAGAACGGCGCCATCCATGGAAACGACAGGAGTCCAATGACCGACACCGATACCAACCAGAACACTGCGCGCTGGCGACTCAATGTACGACCATCGACGCACTCGATACCAGGCGCGCAGGCTTGCTGGCTGAAATAGAGGCGATGAAATGCCAGCCCGAGGAAAACCAGGGCCAGTACGACGAAGATCGGACGGTACGGTTCCAAGGCTGCAAGCCCACTTATCCACGTACCTCCCACGCCCGCCAGGACCAGCACCAGCGGCCCCACACAGCACAGCGACGCACCGATCCCGGCAAGTCCTCCTGCAACAAGCGATCCTTTTACGCTCAGTGACAATGCCGGCTCCTACCCACGTGATCGCATTGGCGCTATGCTAAAACCCGTACCTCGGTACGGTGTCAAGAGGAGCGCCATGGCTGCAGAACTGAGCATCGGGCGGCTGGCCGCCGAAGCAGGTGTCGGTGTGGAAACCATCCGCTATTACCAGCGACGGGGGTTGCTGGAGACGCCGCCCAAATCTTCCGGCGGACAGCGCCGGTATCCTCCTGCGTTCCGCCAGCACATCCGTTTCATCCGTCGCGCCCAGGCGCTCGGATTCACGCTTGACGACATCGGTTCACTGCTGAGACTCGATCACGCGCACGCGTGCGCTGAAACGCACGACATGGCACTGCGCAAGCTGCGGCTCATCGATGACAAGCTTCGCGATCTTTCCACGATGCGCGATGCGCTCCGACAGCTGGTTGGCGAATGCGAGACGACCGCAACTCAATCCCAGTGCCCAATCATTCGTACGCTGGCGGACGATTCACAATCTGGAGCCGGCGATAAACAGGGTCGGATGAAACCGAAACGCTGAATCTGCACCGGGGAATGGGCATGGCTCCGCACGACCAGTACGGACATCGCAATCGATCAGGTCCAGAATGCCCACAGGACCTGAATCGCGCCGTCATCGACCATGCATATGTTCGCCAACCAATGCCCACATTGCGGCAAGACTGCGATGAGTCTCCGGACAAAATTCGCGGCGAAGTCGCTTGACTGCATCCACTGTCACCGGAGCCTGAGACTGCGTTTGATACCAACGGCGGCGCTGGGCCTCGTGGTTCTCGTATCCATCCTGTCCGCACTCGTTTTTTGGGGCGTAAACAGAACGTCGCTCTTGTTTGCGTTCTGTTGCCTGACGCTCTTCCTGCTGGTTTGCCTGGTGATGCCACTGGAAGCATGCAATGACGGCAAAACGTCGTAGTTGCAAGACACGCGGCAGATGAACGACCCTCTTCTGAAGGCGAGGGGTTTACGGATCTGCAGTCGGGGAATCTAAACGCGCACATCTACCACTTGCAGCCGCCATGCAACTCCCCTTCACCGTTGAACAGTTCTTTGGCGTCTTCCGGCTCTACAACACCACCGTCTGGCCGGTGCAGGTTTTTCTTCTGGCGCTTGCGGTGCTCGCCTTGATTTTCATTGCGCTACGGCGCTCCTGGTCCGGTATGGCGGTGTCGGCGATCCTGGCTTTGCTCTGGATCTGGCTTGGCGCCGCCTACCATCTCGCTTTTTTCGCGCGCATCAATCCTGCTGCATACGCCTTCGGCGCGCTCTCCATCGTCGGAGCGTTGTTGTTTGCGTGGCACGGCGTGGTTCGCCGCCGCCTGACATTTGCTTTCTGCAGGGACGCTCGTACGGGCCTCGGTGTAACCCTGCTCGCGTTCGCACTGCTCGTCTATCCCGTGTGGGCCTCGCTCTCGGGACATGGATACCCGGAACTGCCCACGTTCGGGCTGCCCTGCCCCACCACCATTTTCACCATCGGGCTGCTCGCAGCCGGGATCGTGGCAATCGGGCTGTCCGTCCGGCCCGCCCGTCCCCGGCCAGCCGCTGCGGCGTGAGATCGCGCGGCGGCTACGCGATTCTGGACTTCGAGCCAGCCTGACGGCATATTCCCGGCGACGACGTCGCGCGACACTATCGCGGGCTAGCACGATCCCCGACTGCGCAAAGGCAACCCGGATCCGAACAAGGAAATCCCCATGGAACACAACATCGCGCTGACCATCGCCGGCATCGGGCTGGTCGCCATCGTCTGCCAATGGCTTGGCTGGCGGCTGAAGCTGCCGGCGATCGTGTTCCTGCTGATCGCGGGGCTTGTCGCCGGGCCGGTCACCGGGTTCGTCGATCCGGACGAGTTGTTCGGCGACCTGCTGTTTCCGCTGGTCTCGCTCGGCGTCGCAGTGATCCTGTTCGAAGGCAGCCTGACGCTGCGCTTCAAGGAGATTCGCGGCGTGGAGCGCGTCGTCGTGCGCCTGATCACCTTCGGCACGGTGGCGAGCTGGGTCAGCACCACCTTGCTCACCATGTGGCTGATCGATATTTCCTGGGAGGTGGCGACGCTGTTCGGGGCGGTGATGGTGGTCACCGGGCCGACCGTGATCGTGCCCATGCTGCGCACCGTGCGGCCATCGGCGAACGTCAGCAACGTGTTGCGCTGGGAAGGCATCCTGATCGACCCGATCGGGGCGGCGCTGGCGATCCTGACCTACCAGTTCATCGTTGCCTTCGGTACCGAGGAAGCCCTGCTGCGCACTTTCCTCACGCTCGCCAAGATGGTGTTCGCCGGCGTGGCGATCGGCGCGGCGTCGGGTTACCTGCTCGGCCTTGCGCTGCGCCGCGGCTGGCTGCCGGAGTTCCTGCACAACTTTACCGTGCTCGGCGTGGTGTTCGCGGTCTATGCGTTCTCCAACGCGGTCGAACACGAGACCGGGCTGCTGGCGGTCACGGTCATGGGCATCTGGCTGGCCAACATGCCAGGCGCGCAGACCGACGATATCCTCGACTTCAAGGAGAGCCTGTCGATCTTCCTGATCTCCGGCCTGTTCATCGTGCTCGCCGCGCGCATGGATTTCGCGCTGTTCCAGAAACTCGGCTGGTCGGCGCTCGGCATCTTTGTCGCCATGCAGTTCATTGCGCGGCCGCTGAAAGTTGCGATTGCCACCATCGGCAGCAAGCTCAACTGGCGAGAACGCCTGCTGCTCGGCTGGATCGGGCCGCGCGGCATTGTGGCCGCCGCCATCAGTGCCGTGTTCGGCCTGCGTCTCGAGGAGGCCGGCTACCCGCAGGCGGACTACCTGGTGCCGCTGAGTTTCATGGTGATCATCGGCACCGTGCTGCTGCAGGGTGCGACCTCGGGGTGGCTGGCGCGCATGCTCGGCGTCAGCGAACCGGAGCCGCGCGGGTTGTTGCTGGTCGGGGCAAACCGTCTCGCACGCGAGATCGCAAAGGCACTCGGCAAGGTCGGCTATCGCACGTTGCTTGCCGAGACCTCCTGGGACAACCTGACCGTCGCGCGGAAGGACGGCCTCAATACCTACTACGGCAATCCCGTATCGGAGCACGCCGACCGGCACCTCGAACTGATCGGCTACGGCGGCCTGCTCGGCCTGTCGCCGCGCGCGGAACTGAACAGCCTGTCGGTGATGCGCTACATGCGCGAATTCGGCGAAGGCAACGTCTACGCGCTGCACTCTGCCTTCGACGAGCAGCCTGAGAACCTGCGCGTCGCTTCGCTGCACAGCCAGCACGAACTGTTCGGCAAGGACGCGAGCTACACCAGGCTCAGCAAGCTGCTGGCCGAAGGCGGCGCGGTGTCGGTAATCGAATTCGGCGAAGGCGATACGCTGGAAGACTTCATGGAGAAAAACCCCGAGGCCATTCCTTTGTTCGCAATTGCGCCGAACGGGGATCTCTCGGTGTTCTGCGAAGCGCGCGAACCGCCGACGATGACCAGCGGCTGGAAGCTTATCGCCATCTCCCGGCATTTCCAGCCGGAACAAAACCCGGCGGACACCGGCCCGCATTGAAAGCCCGCATGGGTGTCGCCGCCAGACGACGGCGGATTGCGCAACGCGCTTGCCTCGATCGCGCAGGAGGTTTAACTTGCCATGAAAGACAAACCGAAAATGCAACGGAAAAACGATTTCCAGATCCAGTGCATGGAGGTTGAAAGGAGTCGAGCCATGACACGCACCACCCTACTCGCCGCGCTTGCTTCCGCCATCGCGCTGCTTGCCGCCGCGCCGGCATTCGCGCAGGAAGAAACACCGGCCGCTCGCGCGGCGGCCGAAGCCGCTGCCGAAGCGGAACCGACGCCCGCCATGCAGCTCGAACAGGGCGCCCCGGCAAAGGCCAGGCCAGCGGCCCGTTCCCGCAGAACATCGCGCATGAACGCGGATGCACGCCATTGCCTCGACCTGGAAACTAATAGCGCGATCATCAAGTGCGCGGAGCGCTACCTGTGATCGGCTGATGTACCGCGGGGTCGGATGCGGAGAGACGTCGCCGCCGGCCTTTATTCCCGTCTACTCTACGCTGCCTTCGCACGCGTCGGACTCCAACCGGCAGATCCGTTCGCAGCCCTGCACATCCGCTGCTTCGAGCGTCGCGTGCCGGCAATCGGTCATGCAGGCATCACGCGCCGTCGCGCAGTCCGCGCGTTCGACGCGTTGTCCGGCGCCACTCATGGAGGCGAAATAAACGGCCTCCGCCACCAGCGCCACGATCACCAGCACTTCGAGCAAGCCCAGTCCCTGCTGTGAACGCATACCGCTACGCCTCGCGCTTATGCTGAAAATTTTGCGGGCCCGATACAAGAAACATCGGCCTTCGTGCACGCCACTCGCCAAAAAATGCGGCCGGAGTCGGCGTGAAGCATAATCCCGCTTCACACTGGAAACCGCCGACATGAAAATCACAAAACTCGAAATCTATATCCTGCGCGCGCCCGACACCGGGCGTCCGCACTGGGTCAGCAATTTCATCGTGCCCCGGGCCAACGAGATCCTGGTGCGCATGCACACCGACGAAGGCATCGAGGGCATCGGCATCGCCACCAGCTACACGCCCATCGAGGCCGCGATCCACGCGTTCCGCAGCGGCATCGCGGAGCTGGTGATCGGCGCCGATCCGCTGGCGCCCGAACGCCTTTACCAGAAGATCTTCGGTCTCACCTCGCAGCGCCTGGCGAGCGAGAAGGGCTGGACGCGCGAGGCGATCGTGCGCATTTCCGCTGCCATGGATATCGCGGCGTGGGACATCGTCGGCAAGGCGGCGGGATTGCCACTGTACCGGCTGTTCGGCGGCTATCGCAGCGAAGTGCCCTGCTACGTGACCTGCGCCTACTATCGCGACGGCAAGGACATGGCCGAACTGCGCGACGAAATGCAGATGCTCAAGGCGCAGGGCCACACCGGCTTCAAGGGCAAGGTCGGCGGCGTGCCGCTGGCGCAGGACATCGAGCGCATGGCGCTGGTGCGCGAAATCATCGGCGACGACAAGGACCTGATGATCGACGTCAACCGCGGCTGGGATCTCGCCACCGCGATCGAAGGCGCGCGCCTGCTGGAACCGCTGCGGCCGCGCTGGCTGGAAGAACCGGTGCGCTGGGCGGATGACCGCCGCGAACTGAAGCTGCTGGCGCAGCAGACCCGCATCCCACTGTCCGCCGGCGAGAGCGAGCTCACCAGCTACGGCTGCCGTGCGCTGCTGGAAGAACAGGCGATCCGGATCCTGCAGTTCGACTGCACGATGATGGGCGGCTTCACCGAAGGGCGGAAGCTTGCCGCGCTATGCGAACTCAATCACGTGCAGGTCGCTCCGCACCACGACTGCTTCATCCATGCACATATCGTGGCGGCGAGCCCCGCGGGCTGCATCGTCGAATCCTTCACCGATCCCGAGCGCGATCCGCTGCAAGCCGAACTGTTCGAGGATCCGCCGAAAATCGCCAACGGCCGGCTGACGCTCAAGGAAGCACCCGGGCTGGGCCTGACGCTGTCCGAAGCTGCGCTGAAAAAATTCGGCGAACGCATCGTCTGATACGCGTCCTGGTTTGCAGACTGGCGGACCGGGGTGTGGACCGGCCTGCGGTCACCTGCGGTTCTTCGATTCCAGCGGAACCATCAGGACCGGGCGCCCGGCGATCTCGCACAGCCGGGCGGCGGTGCTGCCGATCACCATGCCCTTCACCCAGTTCTGGCCATGCTTGCCGACGATGATGAGCGAGCATTGGCGTTCCCTGGCAAGTCGCGCAATGGTACCGACCGGCTCACCTTCCACGACCAGCGTTTCCCCACTGCCGCCGGCCTCGATGACCCGATCCATGAACGCGTCTAGCGCCGCCTCCATCATGATCGGCACCGCCTTGGCCGCATCCGGCGCCGCCGGGGCGAGGACGGTCAGGCAATCCGTGCGCGCGGCTTTCGGCGCCAGCGCCAGTGCCACCGCCTCGGCCGCGCCGGCGTGTTTCGAAAGATCCGTAGCCAGCAGTACATGCTCGAGCAAGTTCTTGCAGACCGCCTCGCAACGCGCCTTCGTCGCGCCGGGCGTTGGCTCCACCCATTGCAGGAGAACCGGCAGCGTGGACTTGCGAATCACCTCGCGCGCAGCACTGCCCAGAATCAGCGACCGCACCATGTTCTGTCCGCGCGAACCGATGACGATCAGCTTCGCACCCGACTCCCGGGCAACGCCGAGTATCACGCCCGCAGGCGCCCCGCCCGTTCGCAAGACCACGGAGACTTCGAGGCCGGCCTTCCTCAGCGGCGCGGCATACTTTTCCAGCCAGGCTTTGTACTCGTCCTCGTGACCGTAGCCCGCGGCTTGCGCATAACCGACCTGGATCGCATGGGTCAATACGACCTTCTGCGTCCCCCATCGCTTCAGATCGGGCAGGCAATCGACAATCGGCCGTTCGGCCGGCGAAAGGTCTAGCGCTACAAGCGCGGTATCGAACATCAGACTTCCCCCTCGACCGGTTTTGCTGTTTCCCGGATTGCGGCGATATCCGTTTCGGTTTCGGGAAACCAGCCTCGGGTGCGGTTGGCGAACGCCACCAGCGACACCATCACCGGGACCTCGACGAGGACGCCGACCACGGTCACCAGTGCCGCGCCCGAGTTCAGGCCGAACAGACCGATTGCCACGGCGACCGCCAGCTCGAAGAAGTTCGAGGTGCCGATGAGCGCACACGGTGCCGCGACGTTGAACGGCACGCGCCAGAGATACGCGGCGCCGTAGGCGAGCGCGAAGATGCCATAGGACTGAATCAGCAGGGGCACGGCGATCAGCACGATCAGCAGGGGCTGACCGAGAATGACATGGCCCTGGAAGCCGAACAGCAATACGACGGTGGAGAGAAGCCCGAACACCGAGAGCGGCTTGATGCGGCTGGTGAACCGCGCGACCTCGGCCTCGCCCAGCGCGCCGGTGCCAGCGCGGCGCGTCAACCGCATCCGGGTGACGATGCCTGCGATCAGCGGAATGACGACGTACAGCACCACCGACAGCAGCAGCGTCTCCCACGGCACCACGATATCGGTCACGCCGAGCAGCAGCGCGACGATCGGCGCAAAGGCGAACACCATGATGACGTCGTTCAACGAGACCTGCACGAGGGTGTAGTTCGGGTCGCCGCGCGTCAGCTGCGACCACACGAAGACCATTGCGGTGCAGGGCGCGGCGCCGAGCAGGATCAGGCCGGCGATGTACTGCCCCGCGTTGGCGGGGTCGATGAGATCCGCAAACAGATACTCGAAGAACAGAACGCCCAGCGCCGCCATGGTGAACGGTTTGATCAGCCAGTTCACCACCAGGGTGATGATGAGCCCCTTCGGGCGTTCATGCACGCGCTTGAGGCTGGTGAAATCCACCGCCACCATCATCGGATAGACCATGAACCAGATCAGGATCGCGACGACGAAGTTCACCGACCCGTATTCGAGTCCGGCGAAGAACTGGAATATGCCGGGCAGCAGGCTGCCCAGGGCAATTCCCGCAGCGATGCAGAGTGCAACCCAGAGCGAGAGATAGCGTTCGAACGAGGACATCAGGTACGGTTTCCGTTTACGCCCGGTCGCAAGCGACGTTAATGCCCGGGATCATCTGGTGAGTTGTTTCTCGCGAATACCGCGTTCAGCAGCGGCGCCACCGGTCAAAGGCTGCACGACCACCCCGTAGTTCGTTAATCGACGGTATAGGAACACTGGTCGCGCAGGCTCACAAAGTCAATTCACATTCCCGCACATGGCGAACCGGTTTCCCGTCCGCTAATAGCCCGCCTTCAGGTCCACCACGTTCAGCAGTTTCTCTCCCGCCACGTAGCGGCGCACGTTCTCGATCGCCACCGCCACCATCCTTTGCCGGGATTCCTGCGTCTGGCTGGATACGTGCGGGGTAATGATCACGTTGGGCAAACGCCACAACTCGTGACCGGACGGCAGCGGCTCCGGGTCTGTTACATCCAGGCCTGCTCCCCTCAGGCGCCCGTCCTTCAGCGCCGCAACCAGAGCCGGCGTGTCCGTGGAGGCGCCCCGACCGACGCTGATGAAGTACGCGCCCGGTTTCACGGCGTCGAAAAACTTCCGGTTGAACAGATACCGTGTTTCGTCCGTCAGCGGCAGCGCGTTGACGATGACATCCGCGCGACCGGCCAGCTCCAGCAGCTCGTGCGAAAGCCCGACGTACTCGACGAAGTCCGGGCCGACGCGGCCGGACCGGCGCGTGGCGATCACACGCATGCCGAGGCCGGCGGCGCGACGCGCGACTTCCGTACCGATGCCACCCAGGCCCACGACCAGCATGGTCTTGTCCTCGACGTCGAACATCTCCAGGCCAGGCGGCGTACTGCGCTCCCAGCGGGAGCCGATCTGATTGGTATGGTGATGCTGCAGGCTGCGCGTGAGCGCCATCATCAGGCCGATGACGTGTTCGGCGATGGTCGGCCCCGAGGTTCTTTGCGCGTTGGTCAGGATGAAATCGTATTCTCCGATGTTCGGCAGCAAGGTGCAGCGTTCCACGCCCACCGTGTAGTTGTGCAGCCAGCGCAGGTTTTCAGCCGCCTCCAGCATGGCGGCGCTGCAGAAATTGACGATGGCATCCAGTTCCGCGACCCGCGGATCCGTCGGACCGTTGACCTCCACAACCTCCACGTCTCCCGCAGCGCGCCGGAAGCGCTGCATTGCGTCGGGCACGGCAGATCCGAGCCACGGGGAAACCGTAACGCCGATCCGGTCCGGTTTCCGCCACTGCGGATGATTGCGAAGCGGTTCTGCCATTTCCGGGAGCGACAGGCGTTCGATCATTCTCACCGCGATCGGCTCGGGCTCGACTGCGCTCGCGACAGGAGCCGCCGACAGCCAGACGCAGCCGGCAATGCAGAGCACAGCCTTCGAAGTACGGGGTGCGATGAGGTGCAGGAATGCTTTCATGCCGGGTCTCCTCGTTGATTCTGGCGACGGGATGCCGCTTGCCCCGCCTGCCCTTGTGACATTGTGCCTTCAGACCGCGTTCACTGCAGGCGCGCGCGCTGGCAGCCCACTGAAAGCAGCGCTCAACGCGGAGGACAACCAGGAACCGCATTGACCACCAAGCCCCCAAGGACACCAGGAGAAACCGGGAAATGCCATGGCATTCCTTTGCGGTCTTTGCGCTCCTTTGCGAGCTTTGCGTGCGGAATCTCTTTTTGTCTTTCCACTGTCTCCTCCGCGTGGTGCATTTTTTTCTCTGCACGCTCAGCGGTGGGAGCGTTGAACCGACTGGACGATCGCCAACCTGGCCCATCTCAACAACCTGCTATGCGCCGTCCTCAGGCTAGTCTTCCTCATCTTCCCACGCATAGCGCCGGCGCGGCGGTATGTCGCGGTTTCGCAGTACAAATGCCAGCGCAACGCCGATCAGCGCGGCGAACAGGTGCGTCTCCCAGGAAACGCCGGGCTCGATCGGCAGCACGCCCCACGCCAGGCTGCCGTAAAGAAAGAACACCAGCATCGACGCCGCGATCGCCCGCCTGTCTCGCCGGATCACACCCGCGAAAAAAATGTAGCTCACCAGGCCGTAGACCAGCCCGCTGGCGCCGATATGTATCGCCTCCCTGCCGAACAGCCAGGTGAGAGCACCCGGGCCGAGGAACACCGCCGGAAGCACGGTGACGCTGGAGTTCGGGTAGAGATAGAGCATCCCCACCCCGAGAACCAGCAGCGGCAGCGAGTTGGAAATGAGATGGGAGAAGCCGCCATGCAGCAGCGGCGCAAACAGGATACCCGACAGGCCAAAAGCTTCGCGCGGGCGCACGCCGAAATGGCCAAGCCCGAGATCCAGCCCCCAGTTCAGCAGGTGTATGCACCAGATCGCAGCCACAAAGCCGACTGACAGCTTTACCGCGAGCTGAAAATTATGGCGGGCGTGTTCCGAACTGGTGAATGACGGATCGGGAACGTGAATCTGCATCGGGCCAAGGATAACAGTCCGCGGCGCGTCAACATCAATGCTGTCAACGCAGGGGGCGCGGAGGAACTCAAGAAACTCTGACAGAAATGCGGTTTACATCAACCGTCGCCGCAAGGAACCCCGGATTCTCACCCGGCAGCGCATTTTCCTCTACGTCCTCTGCGTTGTGCGTCCTCTTTCTCAAAGCACCGCCAGCGGTGGTGCTGCAGTACCCCTAGAAGAAACGCGGTCTCTGGATTCCGGAGAACGAAGACGTGCTGGGCACGCAAATCGCTGTATGCAGCTTGCAAATATCGGCCAGCGCGGCGCGGTTTTTCTCGAAGTGAGGTGTTTGCGTGAAATACGAGCAGAAAAGGAAGAACTTCTGCTCGGTCGCGAGTTGATTCCAGAGTTTCTCGAGCGCTATCGACTTTTCAGGCGCACCTTCCGCGAACAACAGGTTCACCATTTCTCCGAACAACCGCACCTGGCCATTGCCGGCCTTGCGTGCCTGCGCAATGAGCCCGCCAATGGTCTCCCGGAACCGCTCTTCATCCGGCCATCCGTCCACCATGATGCTGGCCAGCGTCTCCGCGGCATCGAGCGCAAGGTAACGCCCGCCATAGGTTGCATCCGCCGCTTTCAGCCTGACACGCCCCCGCAACCGCTCTTCCAGAATCTCGCGGTGCGGTTTGGTCGCAAGCACAATGCACGACTCGCCGTCTTCCAGGCCGTTGCCGAGATAGCCGATCAGCACTTCGGAGAACGAGACGTCGTCTTCGTAGAATCGGGCGAAGTGTCCATTCATTCAGCATCTCCCCTTATGCCGAAGACGCCATGATAAGCCTCTGATGCGAACGCGCTCCATTTCATAAATATTACTTTCCTTTAAGAGTACGCACACGCAAATCACATCTGCTATTAAACCTGATCTCACTGTCGCGGATTTTTGATCGGGAGCGATTGACCGGGATCAAGCTACGGTGATCCGTTGCAAATGGATGATTGGGACAGCAACGTGTATATCAACATCAGCTGAATAGGTATGCGCAAAGGCCGATCGACTTCAGGCTGAGGTCAACCTCCGCTCGATCGCGTAGACAGCAGCCTGTACCCGACTGGACAGGTGAAGCTTGCGCAGGATGTTCTGCACGTGGATCTTCACCGTGCTCTCGGCCAGGTCGAGCGCGCGCGCGATCTCCTTGTTACTTCCACCCTTGGCCAGTTGCGCGAGGATCTCGCGCTCGCGCGGCGTCAGCGGGTCTTTCTCCGGCACCGGTGCGGGTTCACGCGAGGACTGCAGTCCGCGGACCAGTTTGCCTGTCATTTCCGCAGAGATGACGGAGTCGCCTTCCGATGCCCGGCGGATCGAATCGAGCAGGGTTCCGGTTTCGATTTTCTTGAGCAGATATCCGCATGCGCCCGCACGCAACGAATCGAGCAGATCGTCGGCATCCTCGGACACGGTCAGCATTACGATATGCGTCTGTGGCGCCGCCTCCAGAAACTGCCGCACCGCGTCCTTGCCGGCGATGCCCGGCATGTGCAGGTCGAGCAGCACCACGTCCGGCTGCAGCTCCGACGCCTTCTTCACGCCTTCCAGGCTGTCCGCCGCTTCGCCCGCCACTTCAAAGCCCGACTCTCCCTGCAGCAGCGCCTTCACGCCGCTGCGAAACAGCGTATGGTCGTCTACCAGCAGGACTCTGATTGCCTCGCTCACGATATTTTCGACTCCCGGTTCCCTGCTCATGCTGCGGCCTCTTCAACCACTGCGCGTACGTTCAGATCAGCACGTCGGCCGCTCGCAGCAATCGCGGCCGGTCGCATCCCCGAATGGGGCGGCCGACGAGGCGGAGCAGGGGCCCCATCGCATAGGATGGGGATGCGACCCGAGACGGACGCATGGGATCGCCGGCCACTGACGATCGCCTCTGCGGTCAGATCTCCACAACTGCGTGGGGCCCCTCTTCCGCGCGACGGCGATCCCTGCTCCCTGCTCATGCTGCGGCCTCAGCTTCCTGCACCATCGGGACAATCAAGGTGACCTGGGTGCCACCGCGCGGGCGCGAATCGACCGTGACCTTGCCGCCGATGCGTTGCGCGCGCTCGCGCATGATCGCGAGGCCGACGTGCCCCTGCCTGTGCGTCTTTGGATCGAAGCCGATGCCGTCATCGGTCACGCGGACCTCGCAAACGGGGCCGCGCGTGAGCTCTACTGTGACCGCCCGCGCGCTGGCATGCTTGCGCGTGTTGGACAGGCATTCCTGCACGATGTGCAAAACCTGGATCTGGATCTCCGGCGAGAGCGGCACGCCCGTACCGGATTGCCGGAACGCGGTTTCGATCCCGGTATCGGATTCGAAGCGCTCGAGCAGCCTGCGCACCGCGGTTTCCACGTCAGACTCACCGAAGCGCGTACGGAAATGCACCAGCAGTTCACGCACGTCGTCGTAGCTCTCCTGGATGCCTTCACGTATCTGACCAAGCCCTTCCCGCGCCGCCGGCAGGTCATTCCTGGCCAGCGCGCCGTCGAGCATCTGCGCCTGCAGATTGAGAAAGGCGAGCGACTGCGCAATGCTGTCGTGCAGTTCCTGCGCGAGCAGGTTGCGCTCTTCCGAAACCGCCATTTCCTTCTCGCGTGCCACCAGGCGCTGGTTCTCGATTGCGACTCCGAGATGTCCGCCGAGCGCCTCCAGCATCTGCCGCTCCGAGACATCGATTTCGTGCGGATTCCGGAAGAACAGGTTGAAGACCCCGAGCACCTGGTTCTTGAACTGGATGCTGAATACCGACACGGTCGCAAAGCCATCGCGGCGACAGCGCGGATTGCTTTCGGGCGGCGTGTTTGCGGCAAACACCTTCACCACGGAGGTGCGCTGCCGGGCGGCTTCGCCGCAAATGCACTCCCCTGCATGCAGGCAGGCCTCTTCACGTACGAACCCGGACGACAGGCCTTCCTGAACATACAAATGCATGTGTCCGGTCTGCGCGTCGCTAAGCCGCACCGCACCCCCATCGGCCCCGAGAGTCCTGACGAGCTTGCGTAGAAAATCGCGGCATAACTCTTCCAGCGATCCGGGGTGATTGAGCAGCGCCGCGACCTCGTACAACGTGCCGAGCTCGCGATTCTGGCGGGCGAGCGAGTGCGTTTTTTCCGCGACTTTCGCTTCCAGGTTGCGGTAAAGATCCTGCAGCCGCGCCGCCATCCGGTTGAACCCTGCCGCAAGCGCACCGAACTCGTCGCGGGTCTCTACCGGGAGCCGGGTGTCGAAGTCCCCGCGCTCCATGGCCTGGATGCCTTCCTCGAGACGGTTTACCGGGCGCACCACCAGAAGGTACATGAGATAGATCAGCGCCACGGTGCCGATGATCGCCATCCAGATCAAGCCGAGCTGGAGCGTGCGCAACAGGCTGGTCTTGCTGGAAATGTCGCGCTCGATTGCGTTCACCAGGCGGTCGGTTGCCTGGACGAAGTTGTCGGTCATTCGCCGGTATTCGATCAGCAGCTGCGCGCGCGCAGAGGGCTCGAGCGACGTCACGAGCATCCCGATCGCCGGTTTCATGTCCCGGTACCAGGTCTGGCGAAGGTCTGAGAAGTCCGCGCGGATTCGCGCATCGCCCGGCAGGAACATCGGCCTCCCGGGATCGCCGGTATCCAGTATACGGATGCTTTGCTCGAACGCGGCGACCTCGTCTTCCAGCAGAGCATGGACCACCTGGCGGTCGGCACCCGGCAGCTCCGCCTGCGAGAGCAGCATCGCGATCCGGTACGCGCGCATGCGTTCGCTGCCCGCCTGGTTGACCGCCGCAGCGCCGCCTTCGAGCTGCCACGACACCAGCAACGTGAGACCGATCGCGAACAATGCTATCAGGGTAAACCCGATGACGATCGCGACCAGCTTGGTGCCCAGCTTCTGGGGTGCGCTCGTGAGTGCCTGCGGCATGGGTAACAGTTCCTCAGCGAACCTGACCGTCATCGCCTCTCCCCGTTTTCTTCGTGCCCTAGCCCTAACGAACTAGTCGGGCTACGCCTTTTTCCTTCGTTTCTCATGCCTTTGCACAATGGCATGCGATGTGCACAAGGAACATGATCTGCATCAATGGTAGTTCCTTTCCGCAATTCCATCCCATCGGGGAGATAACCATGTGGCGCATGCCCGGATTCGTACTGATCGCAATCAGCCTGACGGTGCAGGCACAAACACAGGAAGCGCCGGCGCCCGTAGCGGCGATCCTTTCCGGCCAGCCGATTTTGAACCTGCGCCCGCGTTACGAGAACGTCGATCAGCCGAATCTGCAAACAGGCGAGGCCGTCACCATGCGTTCGCTGATTGGCTGGAAGACCGATTCGTGGAACGGACTTTCCGGCACGATCGAGTTGATCGACGTCGGGCGGCTGGATGATCGGTACAACGACGGCCAGAACGGCAAGAGCCAGTATCCGGTGATTGCGGATCCGGACGATACCGACATCAACCAGTTGTACCTGGACTGGCGCGGGCTGCCGGATACCAACGTTCGTGCAGGGCGCCAGTCGATCAAGCTCGACAATGTGCGCTTCGTCGGCAATGTTGAGTTCCGCCAGGTCATGCAGGTCTTCAATGGCGTCACGGTCGAGAACACCAGTCTGCAGAACACGCGGCTCTATGCGGGCTACCTCGGACAACTCAAGACCATCAACACCCGCAAGCACGAGACCGATACCGTGCTGCTGAACGCGCGCCACGCATTCAATGCGACCGGCGCACTGTCTGCTTACGGCTACTTCCAGGAGCAGTGGAATGCAATCGCGGCTGCCGGCTTTTCGGGTCCTGCCCCACGCGACACGTCGAACCGCATCCTGGGAATGCGACTGGACGGCGCCCAACCCATGGGCGAGCCATGGAATCTCCTGTACACCGCCGAGTACGCCAAACAGGATGACTACGCCGGCGGTGACGCGCGCATCGACGCGCATTATTTCCGGCTTGGCGCCGGCGGCCAGTGGAAGAACACTGCGCTGCGCATCGACCGCGAAGTGCTGAGCAGCAATGACGGACTCTACGGGTTCCAGACGCCGCTCGGCACCAATCACCTGTTCCAGGGCTGGGCCGACCAGTTCCTGGTCACGCCGCGCCAGGGAATTCGAGATACTTTTCTGAGCGGCAGCGCAAAAATCGAAAAAGTCCAGATCGTCGCCGAATACCACCGGCTCAAGTCGGATACGGACGGAATCGACTTCGGCAACGAATTCGACTTCGGTATCACCTACCCGCTGATGCCAAAACTGCTGGGCAAATTCGAGTACGCCGACTACCGCGCTGGCGATGCAGGCTCAGGCAAGGTCGACACGCGAAAGATCTGGCTGACGCTGATGTACAACTACTAGCCGTGTGAAAAAAAACGAAAGGCCTCACTACCAAGAACACCAAGAGAACCGAAACAAAAAAACGTTCTCGCTTACATTGCCCATCACGATTTTCAGGTTTTCCTGGTGCCTTGGCGTGCCGCCGACACGGCGTTCGCGGAGCGATCCGCGGCAGGAGGCGGCAGCGGGGCGCACTTCCCGCGATCGGCCAGAAGCGGGCATCGCCACCACGCTCCGAACGCGTTATTGACGACCTCTACGCGGGCTGCAGTTCGGCCGGTCCGACCAAGGGTGTCATAATGCATTACCTCCGAGCCGGGTTCACGCGGGCGGGATCGCGGTCACGCCCGCGTGGTCCCGGGTCGCTTCACAGCATTCCCCCCACACTCTTCCGCAGGTAAGGTCAGATTGACATCGGCAATTTTTCGTGTCTTCGGGCGCGGCTCGCAGGCGGTACCGTGGAATAACGAAGAGTCCATCCGCGAGGAGCTCTTCAGCGCCGAGCGCCTCGAGGAGCATGCCGAGAGCCTCGCGGCGGCCCAGCACGTCACCGCGAGGCCGGTGGCCGGGCGATCGCTCGCCGCCCGGCTGAAAGACAACGAGGCGGTATTGCTCGAGGCGTATCGCGCCATCGCCGGCGCGGTCGGCGAGGGCCGGGCCGTGACACCCGCCGCCGAGTGGCTGCTCGACAACTACCACCTGGTCGAAGAGCAGATCCGCGAGATCCGCGACGATCTGCCACCCGGCTACTACCGGCAGTTGCCGAAGCTGGCGGGCGGACCCTTCGCCGGCTATCCGCGCGTTTTCGGCGTGGCCTGGGCCTTCGTCGCGCATACCGACAGCCACTTCGATCCCGCGATGCTGCGCCGGTTCGTGCGCGCCTACCAGCGCGTGCAGCCGCTGACCATCGGCGAGCTGTGGGCGGTCGCGATCACGCTGCGCATCGTGCTGGTGGAGAATCTGCGGCGCGGGGCCCGGCGCATCGTAGCCAGCCGCGCCGCGCGTCGGGAAGCGGATAGCTTGGCCGACCGGGTCCTGGACGTGCGCGGGCACTCGGACGGGTCGATGCGCTCGTTGTTTCGGCATTACGAACGGGCACCCTTGCCGGAGTCCTTCGCCGTCCAGCTCGTGCAACGGCTTCGAGACCAGGATCCGAAGGCCTCGCGGGCGCTGATGTGGATCGAAGAGCGCCTGGCGGCCCAGGGAAAGACCGTGGACCAGATCGTGCACGACGAGCACCAGCGGCAAAGTGCGACGAACGTGACGGTGCGCAACATCATCACCAGCATGCGGCTGATCTCCGACGTGGACTGGCCCGAGCTGGTGGAGAGCGTCAGCCTTATCGACGACACGCTGCGCCCGGCGAGCGGCTTCGCGGAGATGGATTTTGCGACGCGCAACCTCTACCGCAGCGCGATCGAGGAGTTCGCACGGGGTGCAAAACGCCCGGAGCTGGAGATCACGCAAGCGGCACTGGCCGCCGCAACCGGGACCGGGCGTGAGAAAGATCCCGGCTACCACCTGATCGCCGGCGGGCGCCGCGCCTTCGAGGCGGCGATCGGCTATCGCGCGCCCCTGCGCAGCTGGCCCGGCCGTGTCAGCGCCGCGCTCGGCATCGGCGGCTATATCGGCAGCGTCGCCATGGTCTCCGCGATCGTTCTCGCCTTGCCGCTCATCGCACTCGCGGGAGCGGGGCTCGACGGAACGTGGCTCGCCGTGCTCGCGGCGCTCGGGCTGATCCCGGCGATCGACGCGGGCGTGGCGCTGGTAAATCGTGCCGTCACCCGCGGATTCGGTGCGACTCTGCTGCCGGGGCTGGAACTGCGCGACGGCATCCCTTCGGCTCTGCGCACGGTGGTCGCGGTGCCGATCCTGCTCACCACCCGGGAAGCGCTGGAAGAGCAGATCGAGCGCCTGGAGGTCCATCACCTGGCCAGCCCGGAGCGCGAGCTGCATTTCGCGCTGCTCTCGGACTGGGCTGACGCCGCGACCGAGGCCGTCGCAGAAGACGATGCGCTGCTCGACGCGGCTGTAGCGGGCATCGCGCGCCTGAATCGCCGCCACGGCCCGGCCGACGGCGGCGACCGCTTTCTGCTGTTCCATCGCCGGCGCCTCTGGAACGAAGGGCAGCAGCGCTGGATGGGCTGGGAGCGCAAGCGCGGAAAGCTCCACGAACTGAACCGGCTGCTGCGCGGCGCCACCGATACCACGTTCATCGGCGTCGGCGGGCCCTTGTCCGCACCACCCGGCGGCGTGCGCTACGTCATCACGCTCGACGCCGATACGCGCATGCCGCGGGAAACGGCCCGGCGCCTGGTCGGCAAGATGGCGCACCCGCTCAACCATCCGCGCTTCGATGCCGGCACGCGGCGCGTCGTCGAGGGCTATGGCGTGCTGCAGCCGCGCGTGACGCCTTCCTTGCCGATCGGCCGCGAAGGCTCACTGTTCCAGCGGATCTTCTCCAGCATGAGCGGCATCGATCCTTACGCCGCCGCGGTGTCCGACGTATACCAGGATCTGTTCGGCGAAGGCTCTTTTACGGGCAAGGGTATCTACGACGTGGATGCCTTCGAAGTCGCGCTCGAGGGGCGTGTGCGCGACAGCACGCTGCTCAGCCACGACCTGTTCGAAGGGACCTTCGCACGCGCCGGCCTCGCCTCCGATATCGAGGTGGTCGAGGAGTTTCCGGCGCGCTACGACGTGGCCGCCGCGCGCCAGCACCGCTGGGCACGCGGGGACTGGCAATTGCTGCCATGGATCGCCGGATGCGCGGGCGCGCTGCCGCTGATCGGCCGCTGGAAGATGCTCGACAACCTGCGGCGCTCGCTCTCCGCGCCGGCCAGCGTCCTGGCCCTCGCCGCCGGGTGGGCGCTGCCCCTGCAGGCTGCCGTGCTGTGGACCGGATTCGTCGTGTCGACGATCGCGGTGTCGACACTGGTACCTCTGCTCGCGGCGATCGTGCCGCGCCGCGCGCGCACCATGATGCGCAGCCACCTGCGCGCCCTCGGTGCAGATGTGCTGCTCGCCTTGTCGCTGACCGCATTGCTGCTCGTATTCCTCGCGCACCAGGCCTGGCTGATGGCCGACGCCATCGGGCGCACGCTGTATCGCCTGTTCGTGAGCCGCCGCCATCTGCTCGACTGGGTCACGGCAAGCCAGACGAGCGTGAGCCCGCGACTCGATCTCCGCGGGTTCTACCGGCAGATGCGCGGCGGCGTCACCATCGGCGTCATTGCCGCGATCGTCCTCTGGTGGATCGGCAGCGAAGCCTGGCCGGTCGCGGCGCCGTTCGTCATCGCGTGGATCGCCTCGCCCGCCATCGCACGCTGGACGAGCCGGTCGCCACGCGTCGCCGGCCGCCTGCCGGTCTCGCCAGCAGAGGCGCGCGCTCTGCGCCTGGTGGCGCGCCGCACCTGGCGATACTTCGAGACCTTCGTCACGGCAACCGACCACTGGTTGCCGCCGGACAATTTCCAGGAAGTCCCGAAGCCGGTCATTGCGCACCGGACCTCGCCCACCAACCTCGGCGTGTATCTGCTGTCCGCAGTCAGCGCGCGCGACTTCGGCTGGACCGGCACCGCCGAGACCGTGGAGCGGCTGGAAGCGACGCTCGCCACGATGCGCGGTCTGCCGCGATTCCGCGGGCACTTCTACAACTGGTACGACACGCGCGACCTGCGGCCGCTCGAGCCGCAATACGTCTCGTCGGTGGATAGCGGCAACCTGGCTGGACACCTGTTCACGCTGGCGAACGCCTGCCGGGAGTGGATCGGCTGTCCGGTACCGGATGCGGAACTGCTTGCCGGCATCGAAGACAGTCTGGAACTCACGCGCGAAGCCGCGCGGGAACTCCCCGAGGACCGCCGCACGCAAACGATCACGCGGCAACAGCTCAGCGAGGCACTCGATGCGCTGGCCGCCGCGCTTCGCCAGGGCCAGGGCATCGAGAAAATCGGTCCCCAGGCCGCGACCACGCTCGATATTGCACGCACGCTGGCAAGCGAGCGCGGCGACGAGGCCGGTGCCGATATGCTCTACTGGGCGGAGGCTACGCAACGCTCGCTCGAGACGCACTTGCGCGACCGCGCCCGGAACGGCGACGAGGCGCGCGCGCTGGAACGGCGCCTGGCAAAGCTCGAGGCGACGGCGCGCAGCCTGGCCGGCGATATGGAGTTCGGTTTTCTGCTCGATGCGGAGCGCAGGCTGCTCTCGATCGGCTACCGGGTCGCGGAAGGCGAGCTCGATCCGAGCTGCTACGACCTGCTGGCATCGGAAGCGCGCCTGGCGAGCTTCGTGGCGATCGCCAAGGGCGACGTCGCCTCGCGCCACTGGTTCCGGCTCGGGCGTGCCGTCACGCCGATCGAACATGGCGCAGCGCTGATCTCCTGGTCCGGATCGATGTTCGAGTACCTGATGCCGTCGCTGGTCATGCGCGCACCGGCCGGGAGCCTGATCGAACAGACCAGCCGCCTGGTCGTGCGCCGGCAGATCGCCTACGGTGCTGAGTTCGGTATGCCCTGGGGCGTTTCGGAGTCCGCCTACAACGTGCGCGACCTGGAGTTCACCTATCAGTATTCGAACTTCGGCGTCCCGGGTCTGGGCCTGAAGCGCGGCCTTGGCGAGAATACCGTCGTCGCGCCCTACGCGACGGCGCTCGCGGCGATGGTCGACCCGCGCGCCGCGGCACGCAACTTTGCGCGGCTCACCGCCCTCGGCGCTCGCGGTCGCTACGGTTTCTACGAAGCGCTGGATTACACGCCCACGCGTCTGTCCGAGGGCAAGGACGTGGCCATCGTGCACGCCTACATGGCGCACCACCAGGGGATGACCGTGGTCGCCATCGCCAACACCCTGCACGACGGGGCGATGCGGGCACGGTTTCATGCCGAGCCGATCGTGCGCGCGACCGAACTCCTCCTGCAGGAACGCACGCCGCGCGATGTCGCCCTCGCGCATCCGAGGGCGGAGGAAGTCAGGACGGCGGCGACTGTTCGCGACGTGGATCTCCCTGCGGTACGGCGGCTGTACTCCGCGCACGGCGTCACGCCGGAGGCGCTTCTCCTGTCCAACGGCCGCTATTCGGTGATGCTGACGGCCGCCGGCTCCGGCTACAGCCGCTGGGGCGATTGCGCGATCACGCGCTGGCGCGAAGACGTCACGCGCGACGATTGGGGTACTTACGTCTTTCTGCGCGACGTGGAAACCGGCGACGTGTGGTCCGCGGGCCACCAGCCCACCGGCACCGAAGCGGACCGCTACGAGGCGACCTTTACCGAGGATCGCGCCGTGTTCGTGCGGCACGACGGCACGATCACTACCACGCTCGAGGTCGTCGTCTCGCCGGAGGACGACGCCGAAGTGCGCCGCGTATCTGTCTCGAACGCCGGCAGCGAGCTGCGCGAAATCGACCTCACCTCCTACGCCGAGCTGGTGCTGGCTACGGCCGCCGCCGACACGGCGCATCCGGCCTTTTCCAAGCTCTTCGTGCAAACCGAGTATCTCGCCAGGACCGGCGTCCTGCTGGCCACGCGCCGCCACCGCTCGCCCGGCGAGCCCGAAATCTGGGCGGCGCATCTCGCCGTGGTCGAAGGCGAGGCCGTGGGCGAAGCGGAAATCGAAACCGACCGTGCCCGTTTCCTCGGCCGAGGGTGCGAGGTGCGCACGCCAATGGCAGTCGTGGACGGCCTGCCGCTCTCCAATACGGTCGGCGCCGTGCTCGATCCGGTGTTCGCGTTGCGCCATCGTCTGCGGGTCGCGCCGGGCAGGACGGCGCACATCGCCTTCTGGACACTCGTCGGCTCGTCGCGCAGCGAGGCGCTGGATCTCGCCGACAAACATTCCGACCGTACGGCCTTCGAGCGCGCGGCCACCCTGGCGTGGACCCACGCGCAGGTGCAGTCGAGCTATCTCGGCATCTCCGCGGAGGAGGCGAACCTGTTTCAGCGCCTCGCGGGGCGCGTGCTGTACGCCGATCCGCGGATGCGTCCGTCGGCGGACGTGCTGCGCCGCGGCGGTGGCACACCGCCGACGCTCTGGGCGCAGGGCATCTCGGGCGATCTGCCGATCGTGCTGGTGCGCATCGACAACGTCGATGACCTCGCCCTCGTACGCCAATTGCTGCGCGCGCACGAGTACTGGCGCATGAAGCAGCTCGTGGTGGACCTCGTGATCCTGAACGAGCGGGGGAGCTCGTACATCCAGGATCTGCAGATCGCCCTGGAGACGCAGGTGCGCGCGAGCCGGTCCCGCTCGCCGGGCACGGCGCAGTCCGCGCGCGGCGCCGTGTTCGTACTGCGCGCCGATCTCATCCCGGCGCAAACCCAGGCCCTGCTGCTCGCCATGGCGCGGGCAGTGCTCGCAGGGCGTCGCGGCACGCTGCAGGAACAATTGAACGACCTGCCGGCGGCGGACATCGGCGCGCCGCCGCCGCGGCGAAGACCGTCCGCAGGACCGAAGCCGAGCGCTGCTCTGCCTGCAGAGCTGGAGTTCTTCAACGGCTTTGGCGGCTTCGCCGCACACGGTCGGGAGTACGTGACCGTCCTCGGCGCCAGCCGGTGGCTACCGGCCCCGTGGATCAACGTCGTCGCCAATCCAGCGTTCGGTTTCCAGGTCGCGGTAGAGGGCAGCGGCTACACCTGGTCGCTCGGCAGCCGCGAGAACCAGCTCACGCCCTGGTCGAACGATCCCGTCAGCGACCGGCCGGGGGAAGTGCTCTACGTGCGAGACGAGGACACCGGCGAACTGTGGGGGCCTACGGCCCTGCCGATCCGCGACGAAGCCGTGCCCTATGTCGCCCGGCACGGCCAGGGCTACAGCCGTTTCGAGCACACCGCGCACGGCATTGCGCTCGATCTCCTGCAGACCGTGCCGCTCGCGGATCCGGTCAAGATCTCGCGGCTGACGATCCGAAATATCTCGGGCCGGAGCCGACGGCTTTCGGTCACCGCGTATGCCGAATGGGTACTCGGCCCGTCGCGTTCCGGTTCCGCGTTCTCCATCGTGACCGAACTCGATGCGCAGACCGGCGCGCTGCTCGCACGCAATCCCTGGAACGCGGCGTTCGGCTCGCGCGTCGCCTTCGCGGACCTGGGCGGGCGGCAAACCGCGTGGACCGGCGACCGGCGCGAATTCCTCGGGCGCAACGGCACGCTCGACAACCCGGCCGCGCTCGCGGGAGAAACGATCCTCTCGAAGCGGGTTGGCGCCGGACTCGATCCCTGCGCCGCGCTTCAAGCCGAGGTCGAGCTCGAGCCGGGCGGCAGCGCGGAGATCGTCTTTTTCCTCGGCCAGGCGGCGAGCGAGTACGAGGCGCGATTCCTGGTCGAGCGCTACCGGGCGGCCGACCTGGATGCGGTCCTGCGCGAGGTCACCGAATACTGGGACGATCTGCTTGGCACGGTTCAGGTGAAGACACCCGACCGGTCGATGGACGTGATGCTCAATCGCTGGATGCTCTACCAGACGCTCGCCTGCCGCGTGTGGGCGCGCTCGGCTTTCTACCAGGCGAGCGGCGCCTACGGTTTTCGCGACCAGCTGCAGGACGGCATGGCGCTCGCCGTGTCGCGGCCCGCGCTGACGCGCGAGCATCTGCTGCACGCCGCCGCGCGTCAGTTCGTCGAAGGCGACACCCAGCATTGGTGGCTGCCGCCGACTGGCCAGGGCGTGCGCACGCGCATCTCCGACGATCGCATCTGGCTCGCCTACGCCGCTGCGCACTACGTGGAGACGACCGGCGATCGCGCGGTGCTGGACGAGAGCGTTCACTTCCTCGAAGGCCAGCCGCTCGCGCCGGGCGAGCACGATGCCTACTTCCTGCCGACGTTGTCGGAAGAGCGCGCGTCGCTGTTCGAGCACTGCGCGCGCGGACTCGACCAGAGCCTCGCCCTCGGCGAGCACGGGCTGCCGCTGATCGGCACGGGCGACTGGAACGACGGCATGAACCGGGTGGGCGAGAAAGGCAAAGGCGAGAGCGTCTGGCTGGGCTGGTTCCTGCACGCGACGCTCGCGGCTTTCGCGCCTGTCGCGAAAGCGCGGGGCGAGGCGGCGCGCGCCGCGAAGTGGCTTTCGCACGCGGCTGCGCTGCGGGCTTCGCTCGAGCGGGAGGGCTGGGACGGCGATTGGTACCGGCGCGGCTACTTCGACGACGGCACGCCGCTCGGCTCGGGCACGAGCGAAGAATGCCGCATCGATTCGATCGCGCAATCCTGGAGCGTAATCTCCGGGGCGGCGGAGCCGGCGCGCGCCCGGCGTGCGATGGCTGCCGTGGACCAACAGCTCGTTCGTCGCGACGAGGGACTGGCGCTGCTGTTCACGCCGCCTTTCGATCGCACGCCGCTCGATCCCGGGTACATCAAGGGCTATCCGCCCGGGATCCGGGAGAACGGCGGGCAGTACACCCATGCCGCCGCGTGGTCGGTGATTGCCTTCGCCGCGCTGGGCGAGGGTGAGAAGGCGGCCGAGCTGTTCTCGCTGCTGAACCCGATCAATCACGCGAGCACGCGCGCGGACGTCCAGCGCTACAAGGTCGAGCCCTACGTCGTCGCCGCCGATGTCTATTCGGTCGCGCCGCACGTGGGGCGCGGCGGCTGGACCTGGTACACCGGCTCGGCGGGCTGGCTGTATCGCGCGGGCATCGAGTCAATCCTGGGCTTTCGGCTGCAGGGAGAGTTTCTGCTCCTCGATCCCTGCATCCCCAAGGCGTGGCCCGGATTCGAGATCGTCTACAAGCATCGCTCCGCGCGCTACGAGATCGCGGTAGAAAATCCCCGGGGCGTCAGCCGTGGCGTCGCCTACGCCACGCTGGACGGCAAGACCCTGCCGGGTGGCCCGGCCCGGGTGCCCCTTGTGGATGACGGTGAAACCCACAATGTGCAGGTGACCCTCGGGTGAGGCCGCTCGCGTCTGGCGCTGATTGGCAACGGCCCCATGTCGGCTTGCGGCCAACTTCGTTGATAACGAGCCCGCGCGCCCCAGGTAGTTCGCTTTAGCGTTTTTCTTTTTTCTCCCCGGCGCGGTCGTCGTCTTCCAGGATCCGGTGCGCAGGGCCTTCGAGATCGTCGAACTGCCCGCCGCGCACCGCCCACCAGAACACGATGCCGATCAGGAACACCAGCACGATAGAGAGCGGGATCAGGAGGTAGAGGATGTCCACGGGGATTGGAGGACTGAGGACTGAGGACTGAGGACTGAGCTACGAGTCAAAACAGCGCGCTGCCAGAGATCTGACATTGCATCGCGCATCTACCGCTTCGGATATGCTCAGTTTGCTCTTCACGGGAATGCGCCTGCCAATCGCGTGCTGACCTGCAGATTCATCTTTTTACTCGACCCTCGGCACTCAGTCCTCAGCACTGCTTTCATTTCAGTCTCCCAACACCATTACCCGATGCATGCGTCGTTCCCGCGCCAGCCGCAACGCATTCAGCACCACCAGCATCGAACTGCCCGCCATGCCGATACCGGCGAGCCACGGCGTGACGTAGCCGGCGACCGCGAGCGGCAGTGCGACGGCGTTGTAGCCGATCGCCCATGCCAGGTTCTGCCTGACGATCGACAGCGTGCGCCGCGTGTAGGCGATGCCTTCGGCAAGATCGGTCAGCCTGCCGGAAAGCAGAACCATGTCGGCCGCGCCCTGCGCGAGCGCGGCGCCGCTCATCATCGCGACCGATACCTGCGCCTGCGCCAGCACCGGTGCATCGTTTACGCCGTCGCCGATCATCGCCACCACCGCGCCCCCCGCCTGCAGACGCTTGACGTAATCCTGCTTGTCTTCGGGCGACATCGCCGCGTGCCACTCGCGTATCCCCAGCGTCTCCGCGGCCTCCCTGACGATCGATTCGTCATCGCCTGAAAGCAGGATCGCCTGCCCGCCGCTCGCCCGGATTGCCTGCACCAGGCGGGCAGCATCCGGCCGCAGCGCATCCGTAAAGGCAAATACTGCCAGCAAGCCGTTCTCGTCACCGAGCCAGACCGTTCCCGCTTCCTGCAGCATCCCCGGTGCAGGCCGCTGCGACAGCGAGGACACGAAATCGGGAATACCAATCCTCAGCCAGCGGCCCTCCACCCGCGCCTCGATGCCGCGGCCGGGAAAATTCCGCACCGATCTCGCGGCCGGCACCGCGGCCGGCGCAGCCTCGCAAATGGCGCGCGCGAGCGGATGTTCGGATCCGCGTTCTACGGCGGCCGCCAACCGCAAGGCTTCCTCGCGCGAGATTCCATTCGTTGCCACGTTACGCAATGCCGGCCGTCCCTCGGTCAGCGTGCCGGTCTTGTCGAGCACGAAGTGTGTGGCCCGCGCCAGTGTCTCGATCGCATGTCCGCGCGTCACCAGAAGCCCCTGCTTCGCCGCGCGGCTGGTGGCGACCGCGAGCGCCATCGGTGTCGCCAGCGACAGCGCGCACGGGCAGGTGACGATCAGCACCGCGACCACGATGGGCAACACCTGCTGCGCATCGCGCATGAACCAGAAAACGGCGGTCGCCGCGGCAATCACGAGCACCGCCGCGACAAAATGGCCTGCGACACGGTCGGTAATCTCCTGCAGGCGCGGGCGGGAATGCGCCGCGCGCTCCATCAGTCGCACGATCGCCGACAGCATGGTCTGATCGCCGACGCGCTCGACCTGCACCACCACCGGATGCCCGCGGTTGACCGAACCACCGATCACGCGATCGCCTTCCTTCCGCGCGAGCGGACGGCTCTCGCCGGACAACAGCGACTCATCGACTTCGGTTTCGCCCTGCTCGATCCTGCCGTCGACCGGAAATGTTTCGCCGGGACGAACCAGCACCTGGTCGTGGAGACTCAGCGAACCGGCCGTGACCGTTTCGGTATTCAGGCACAGCGGAAAATTCAGCAGCCGGTTCGCGATAGCCGGCACCGCTCGTGACAAGGCTTCCAGATGCGCCGCCGCTTTCTGCCGCGCGCGCAGCTCGAGATAGCGCGCGCCGAGCAGCAGGAACACGAACATGGTCACCGAGTCGAAGTACACCTCGCCTTCGCCCACCCAGGTGGCCCAGGTTGACGCAACGAATGCGGCGACGATCGCCAGCGCCACCGGCACGTCCATGCCGACCCGCCTCGCCAGCAGGTCGCGCAGCGCGGCGCGGTAGAACGGCGTTGCGGAGTACAGCATGACCGGTACCGTCAGCAGCAGGCTTGCCCAGCGCATCAGGTCCTCGATGTCGCGGGTGATCGTGCCCTCGTCTGCGATGTAGGCAGGCACCGCGTACATCATGACCTGCATCATGCCCAGTCCCGCGATGGCGAAACGGGTGAGCAGGTTGCGGGCTTCCCGCTTCTGCGCCGCCTCGAGCGATTGCGGATCGTACGGATAGGCGCGATAGCCGATCGCGTGAATCGCGGCGAGGATGGCGGAAAGGCTGGTGGCGCGCGTATCCCAGCGCACGCGCGCGCGGCGCGTGGTGTAGTTGATATGGATCGATGTCACCCCGGGCTGTTTCGCGACATGTGACTCGTTCAGCCAGATGCACGCGGGACAGGTGATGCCTTCGAGAATCAGCGAAGCTTCGCACTCGTGTTCGGAAGGCGCGGTGACGAAGCCTGCCTGGACTTCCGGCCGGTCGAACACTTTCAGGTCCTGCACGATGTCCGGCAGCGCTTCGCGCGGGGAATCCGGGAAGCGGTCGCGCTTTTCATAGTAGCCGTCGAGCCCGGCTGCCACGATCGCGCCCGCCACGGCTTCGCAGCCGGCGCAGCACATCGCGCGCCGCTCGCCACCGATGGGCACCGACAGGTTCACGCCGGCAGGAATCGGCAGACCGCAGTGGTAGCAGAGCCTGTCCGCCGCATCAGCCGCGACGGCAATCGCATCGGAAGACATCGAACGCCCGGGGAAAGGGATGCGCTTATGTTACCCGACGCATTACGCCCGCCGCCGGAAAACGATCCACCACGGAGGACACGGAGAAACAGCCTAAAGAGAAGCGTGACGCAAAACGCGCAAAGAAGCGCAAAGGCCGCAAAGAGCCATCGACGGTTTCTTCGTGCCTTCGTGTCTTCGTGTCTTCGTGTTTCGCTCTTCAGGTTCTTCCCCCGTGCCCTCCGTGGTGAAACTTCTTCTTCTGATAGCCCGACCCGGGAATCAGGAACCCTTTGACTGAGACCCGCAGCTATTCATGCCGAGTATGGCGTAGGCGGGGCAGAAACGGACAAAGCCGGTGACGAGCAGGACGATGCCGATCAGGCCCCACCAGCGCGCCGGACCTTCGAGCAGAAAGAGCAGGCTGAGAATCAACAGGCCTGCGACGATACGGATAATACGGTCGACGTTTCCTACATTGGCTTTCATGGAGTCCTCCCGTTGGGTTGCGATGCCGGCCGATGTTATCCATGCCCGGGCGCAGGCGATTGACCTGGATCAACCAACGGCGAGCGCGGCTATCCGCTACCATTGCAGTGTCTGCAGACATCCATGAAAGGGAATCCGGCAATGCTGGTGAAACGAAGCCAGGGGCGGGAATGGAGTCCCGCTGGATACGACGGCGGGGAACGGTCCATTCTGCGCATCAGCCGCTCCGAGGGACGCACCTCGATCGTGCGCCTCAAGGCAGGCGCGCAGGCGCCGCGACATCGACACGCGGCCGGGGAGGATGTCCTGGTGCTGTCCGGAAAAATCCGTATCGACGAACATGAACTGGAGGCTGGCGACTACCTGTTCACCGAGGCGGGCGAAGAACACGAACTCGTCGCACTGGAGGATTCGCTGATCTACGTCGCCACCGACAAACCGGTAACCGTAACCGGGACCTGAGCGGCTCCGAAACGCATGGCATCTGCGCGCTGCGACACAAGCGGCCCGGACGGCGATATATAACAAATAAGAGGAGGAGAAAACCATGCAAACCGTACTCGTACCCGTGGACGCCTCGCAATGCGCGTTGAGGGCAGTCGAAGAGCTCGTGAAGATGGTGAAGAAGCAGGGGGCCATGGACATTCATCTGCTGAATGTGCAATCCCGGATATTCCCTGCCGAGGCGCAGGTCTACCTGGATACGGCGGCCATGGATACGTACTTCTACGAGCAGGGATCGAAGGCGCTGGAGCCCGCCGAGAAAATTCTCAAGAAAGCAGGGATCGAATTCACCAGCCACCGCATGGTCGGACAGGTTGCGGAGACCATCGTGGACAAAGCCGCTGAATTGCGGGCAGACAGCATCCTGATGGGAACGCATGGCATGGGCCGGCTAACCGGCCTTCTGCTGGGATCCGTATCGACCAAGGTGCTGCACCTGTCGCCGTTGCCGGTGACCCTGGTGCGTGACACCAAGCCCGTCGATTTCTCCGGAAGGTTGCAGGCGACCTGACCGGCGGGTGACTCTTGCGCTGGTCTCCCGGAGCTTAATGTTCCGCGCCCGGTTCCTTCCGCCGCCTTCTGCCGCAACCGATGACCGCTGGCCGACCGAACGCCGCCAATGACCTATCTCACCAAAATCACCGTCGTACTGCTGATCGTTCTTGCGCTGCTCACGTTCACGCGCTACTCACGCCGGCGGCACATCGAACGGTTCGGCCGGCCACCGGCCGGCACGCATGCCCGCACACTGGCGTTCTTCGTAATGTGGTCGACGGGTTTCGTCGCCATCGGCTGGCTGTCGCCGCACGCGCTCGCCATCACCCTCGCCGCCTGCCTGCTGCTGTTTTTCGTGCTAGGTGCCGGCGCACGCCCGTGGTCGCTGCGCCAGCAGCTGCGCGACGGCGGCATCTTCTCCGCCGCCTCGGTCGGCACACTGGCGCTGGTGGCCTTCTACGGCATGCACGCGCAGGCTTAGTGTAGAAAAAAGAACCCTCTCACCGCAAAGGCGCAGAGGACGCAAAGTAAAGAATAAAAGAAACCGAAAAAATACTGGAACCACCAATGGCACCAAGGACACCAAGAAACCCGGGAACAGAGCACAGGAAATTCTTGATCTGCGTTAGCGCCGTTGTGAGTCGATTTGGTCCTGGTTTTTTCCTTTGCGTCCTCTGCGGCTTTGCGGTGAGATTATCTTGTTAGCCTTTTCGCCTCGCGATCTTATTCGGCATTCTGCGCCGCGCTGATCTGCGCGCGATAGCCGCGCACTTCGAAACGCACGGAATCGACTTCTTCGCCCGACGCGTCAATAAGCGCGAGGCGGTGCGTGCCTGGCTGCGGCGGCCAAAAGGTTGCATCGGCGTCGCCGGCCATCAGTGTTCCATTCAGCTTCCAGCGGTAGCCGAATGCTTCGGGGCGCATCTGGAAATGCACCCTTTGCACCGCTTGCGGGATATCCGGATCGATCGCGAGGATGCTGCCGTCGCCGGGATACGCGATGCCGACGCGCGTCAACCCCGGGGACTTCGCCTGCACGCGCGCCAGCTCGGTGCCGGCTATGAAGTACTCGTGACGCCAGGGCTCGACGTCGCGCTCGAAGCTGACTTCGGCACTGACGATGCCGGCGGGAACCGACGGCGCGACCGACGGCCGGTCGCGATGCAGGAAGTTCACCACCTCGAGCCAGACCGGTGCCGCACCCGTCACGCCGGAAACATCATGCATCGGGCTGCCATCGAAATTCCCGACCCATACGCCTACCGTGTAGCGGTCGGTGAAACCGATACACCAGTTGTCGCGCATATCCTTGCTGGTGCCGGTCTTGACCGCCGCCCAGTGTCGCGACGACAACGCGCTGTCGAGCCCGAACGTGACGCTGCGCGCGCCGCGGTCGGACAGAATATCGGCAACGATGAATGTCGCCGGCTCCTCCATCACCCGCCGGCTGCGCGCGCGCGTCGATTCCACCGACAGCGGCGACCAGCGTCCGCCATTGGCGATCGCGCGGTATGCGTTCACCAGTTCCCACAGCGTGACTTCCGCGGAACCGAGCGCAAGCGAATAGCCGTAGAAATCGCCGTCCGCGGTGACCTGATCGAAACCGAATGCGCGTAATCGGGCGGCAAACGGATCGACACCGACCAGCATCAGGGTGCGCACCGCCGGTATATTGAGCGACGATGACAGCGCGGTGCGCACGCTGACCAGTCCTTTGAAATCGCGATCGTAATTCTGCGGTACGTACATGCCGGTCGGCGTGATCAGGTTGACCCGCGAATCATCCGCGAGCGATGCTGCGGTGATCAGTTTCTGTTCGAGCGCCATGCCGTAAAGAACCGGCTTGAGCGTCGACCCGGCCTGGCGCGCGGCGCGCACGCCGTCGACGTAGAACGCGCTCGCGCTGTTGCCCGCATTGCCGACATAGGCGAGCACTTCTCCGTTCCGGTTGTCCGCCACCAGCACGGCGCCATCGGCGACCCCGCGTTCGGCGAGATCCGCCAGGTGGCGCTGCAATGTGTCGAGCGCATGGCGCTGGATCGTTCCGTCGAGCGTGGACTGAACCTGCGGCTGTTTCGCCGACAGCAGCATGCGGGCGACATGCGGCGCGAAATCCGCCTGCGCCAGGATACGCGGCGCGCGCCCGAGCGCCTCGTTTGCCAGTGCGACCAGTCGCGCGCACGGCACTTCCGAATCCATGGCCGAGGCCAGCCCGCAGGCACGCCTTGCGGCTTCTTCGGGCCGCGTGTTCGGGCCGCGCAGCAGCGCTGCGAGCAGCAGCGACTCGGCTTCCGTCAGACCCGACGGATGCTTGGCGAACAGACCGCGGGCGGCGGAAGCGATGCCCTGCAGTTCGCCGCGGAAAGTGGAAAGGTTCAGGTAGGCCTCGAGAATCTGCTTTTTACTCCACGTCTCTTCCAACTCCTGCGCCGCCTTGATCTGGTCCCATTTCTGCCCGATGCTGCGCCTGCCGCCGCGCGGCATCAGCGATTCGTCGACCTGCGCCGCGACCTGCATGGTGATCGTCGAGGCGCCGCGCGGGCGCGAACGCAGAAAGGTGTCGAGCGCCGCATCCGACAGCGCGAGCCAGTCGACGCCTCCGTGACGGAAGAACCGCTTGTCTTCCGCGCGCACGATGGCGTCCAGCACCGCGGGGGAAATCTCGTGCAGCGCCGCCCACTCCAGCCGCCTGCCGCGATCGATCACGCGCAGCTCGTGCAGCGGCTGCCCGCCGCGGTCCAGCAGCATGCCCTCGGTGACGACGAAACTGCGCCTGACATCCTCCAGCGAGGGCGTCTGTGCCAGCGCCGGGCCGGCGGCCAGCAGCACAACCAGGGCCGATGCGCAAAGGCGTTTCAAGGCGAAACCCCGAACGGTGAATTCGGCAATTCTCCGTACATCTCCGGTGCGTACATCGCTTCAACTCGCGTCGGCGGCAGTGCGAAACGTCCGGCGTTGTTCAGTCGCATGGTGTACTCCACCGTCCACCAACCCTTCGGCACGAAGCGGTAGTAGGCGCGAAACGCTTCGAACGTGCGTTCCTCGAACGTCGGCCACACGTAGGCGCGGCTCTGTTCGCCCGCGGCGAGAATCTGCGAGTCGCCGCCGAGACCGCGTCCCAGGATGGTGGCGCCGGCAGGCACCGGGTCGGCCAGCACCACCCAGCTCATATCGGACTGGGCCTCGATCTCGAGCCGCACGCGCACGGTATCCCCACGGTGCAAGCTGCCGGGTTCGCCGATCTCCACCGGCGATACGCTCTTGGTCACCCGGAACCCGGCGAACAGCGGTTCGGTGAGCGGCACGGCCGCGCGCGAGCTGACCGTCACCCACGGCCGGCCGGTACCGAAGTGGGACAGCTCCAGTTGAGTGGCGGTCACCGGCCACGGCAGATCGAGGTCGGTGCCGCGGGTGTTCTGCGCCCAGTCCATCGATGTGCGGTCATGTCCGAGCGCGGCCGTGGTCCGCCCGGCAACCGGCTCGCGTTCGAACAGCTCGGAGAACTTGCGCATCGCCACCGTGCCCCAGGCATTCGCCACGGTGGTGTCCCACCTTCCCGCCTGCTGCCGGCCAAGCGAACCGCGCACCAGCCGCGGAATGTCCGCACGCCATTTCGCGTCTTCCAGGAATGCAAACAGCACACGGTTGGCGTTTACGTCGCCGGACACCATCAGCCACCAGAGGCGATCGGTTCGCTCGGTGGAGAAACCCATCGTCGTCCCCTGGAAATTCAGCCGCGACCGCAGGATCTGTTCGGCCTGCGCAAGCTGCCGGTCGCGCTCCGGAACTTCCATGCGCCTGAGCAGGCTGTGCCAGTCGATTACCGCCGACGTCGGCCACAGGTTCGGCTCGATCGAGATCGACGACAGCAGTGCCGGCTCGACCGCAACGTAATGCGACAAGGCCTCGAGCGCTGCCAGCTTGCGCACCGAGAGATCCGCGGTCTGCAGCGGCGAATCGCGCAGCACCCGGCCTTCGACGAAGGCGCGCAGTCCGCCCAGCATGCGCGACTGCGTTTCCTCGCGCAGCGGCAGCCCGGCCGCACCCGCAATCGACAGCAGGTAGGCAGTCAGCGTGTCGCTGCCGCGCCGTTCCGGGGGGAAGTATTTCACCAGGCCGTCGCGGTCCAGGTACGACGGCAGATCGTCCATCACGCGTTGCCACGCGGAAGCATCCTCCAGCGCGATCGCCCTGGACGCCCTCTGTTCGAGGCAGGTGTAGTCGTAGCGCCGCATGTAGTCGCGCACGCCCGCAAGTTCTTCGCCGAGACGCGGCTTGATCGAAACGCGGACGCTGCCGCGCCCCGGAAGCGCGTCCTCCGGCGGCGACACCGGCAGCGAAAGCGGGATATCGAGTTGCGCGATGGTCGCCTGCAGGGTGCGCACCGGCACGGCCTCACCGACCCGTTGCGTCACGCGCAGGCGATCGCCGGACACGGCCCCGCCCGCGGTCAGTTCGGACGCAACCACTTCCCAGTCGAGCTGGCGGCGGCCGGCCGGCGCACTCACCTGCCATGCGACATCGCGGGCCTGGCCTGCGTCAAGCGAGATTCTCGAGTCTGGCAGCGTGCTGTTGCCGACCTTGCCGCCGATCTCGACCTGCATCTTGCGCGCCGAGGTATTGCGCACGGTAAAGCGCGCATGGAAGCGGTCGCCTTCGCGCACGAACTGCGTCAGGCCCGAGAGCACCTGCAGATCCTGCGTGGTGCGTATGGTCGTCTGCCCGGTGCCGAACAATCCGGCGCCGGCATCGGCGATCGCAACCACGCGGAACGACGTCAGCGAATCGTTCAGCGGGAACTCGATCGTGCCTGCGCCGCGCGCATCCAGTTTCACCCGGCCCTGCCAGTACAGCAGCGTGTCGAACAGCTCGCGCGTGATCTCCCCGCCGCCGCCGCCGCCCTGCGGCAGCGCCTTGCGGCCGTAGTGGCGCTTGCCGACGACCTGCATGGAAGCGGTCGCCGTATCCACTTCGATGCCGCGCAGGCGCATCATGGCCGGCAGCAGCTGCCACGAATCATTCGGCAGCAGTTCGAGCAGCCCTTCGTCCACGACCGCCACCGCCACTTCGGTATCGCGCACCGGCTTGCCGCCCAGGCGTCGCGTCACCTGCAGCGCCACCCGGGCCTTGTCCCTGACCTTGTAGGTCTCGCGATCCGGCCTGAGCTGTACGTTCAGTTCGTGCACGCGCCAGCCGACTTCGATTTCCGTCACGCCCATCTTGAACGCCGGCTTGCCGAGGTCGATCAGCGCGGTCGGCTGGACGTCGTCCGCGCGCCCGCGCACCACCAGCACCGAAACGAACGCGTTCGGCGCATAGGTCGGCTTGATCGGCAGCTTGACCACCGGCGCAGTGCCCGACAACGGGTAGACGAAGGAGTCGATCACGCCTTCGCGCTCGACCGTGACCAGTGCAGTCGCATTGCGGAACGGCATGCGCACCTGGATCTGCGCCGTTTCGCCGAGTGCGTAACGCCTGCGCTCGGGGATCACGTCGATGCGGTCGTCATCCGAGGCGTCGAACCACCAGTCGCCCTCACCCGCCACCCAGGCCGACGCATTCGCCCAGGCAATGCGACCTTCCGTGTCCAGGGCATGCGCCAGCAGCAAGATGTTGCCGTCGGCTTCCGGCCTGACCGCGCACGTCAACAAACCGCGCGCGTCGGACACGCCCTCGCATGCCGCCCCGAGCTTCCTGATCTCGGCTCCGCTCTCGTAGCCATAGAAGCCACCGACCAGGCGCTTGCGGTGCGCGAACGGCTGGCGCTGGAACAGTTCCACTTTCACGCGTCTGTTTTTCGAGGGTTCGCCAGACAGGTCGAGCACGACCACCTGGAACTTGAGTTCATCACGCGAGGCCGCCCATGAATCGGGTTTGATGCCTAGGATGAGGGAAGCCGGCCACAGCGCAACACGGGTCGACGCGGTTCGTATTTCGCCGTTCGGGTCGCTGTACTCCATCTCCGCCACCAGGTCCTGCGGCACGTCGGACAGCGGCACGCCGCTCACCGGTACGCGCGCGGATCCGGTCTGATCGAGTTCCAGCGCGACCGTGCGCACCGGTCGCGGACCGTCGCGCGGCACCCGCACCGGCGCGGCATCGTCACCCTGGTCGAACAGCTCGTATTCCTCGGAGTGCCAGGCATGGGCGGCATCGCGCTCGATGCCTGCCTCGACCCTGCCGTTGGCAAAGGAAAAACCTTCGTAGGCATCGAACGACACGCTTTTCGGCCGCACCATGCCGCGCACCCGCACCGGTGCGCCGCCCGCACCGCCGCCGGACAGGTAACGCAGGTGCAGATCGAGCGACACGGTATCCGTGCGCACCTGCGGCGCCTTGGGCGCGGCAACCTCCGCCTTCATCAGCGGCACGCGGAACTCTTCCACCCGGAACGAGCCGGCAACGCGTGTGTTGCGCGTCTGGCCCGGGCGGCTGCCGAGGGAGTCGGTCATGGTGACGTGATAGGTGCCGGTCTTCGCGCCCGGCGGGATTTCCCACGCCGACTGCGCGCTGTTGCGCCCGTCCCAGCGCAAGGGCAGTTCGTAGGCATCGTCGCTGCCCTGGTGACGGATCACGGCCGTGCCTGGCAGCTGGTCGGCCGGCACATGCGAGAAGCCGCTGGCGCCGTGCTGCCGGTAGTAATGCTTCATGCTGACGGTTTCGCCGGCGCGCAGCAGCGTGCGATCGAACACGGTGGCCACGATGTACGGGCCGAACCGGTTCGGCGCGCGCAAGTTGAAACGCCAGCGCGAGATGCCTTCGTTCCAGTCGGAAAATACCAGGCCGAGATCGTCATCGACGCGGGCGGAGGCAACCAGTTGGCGGTCCCAGCTCGCCAGGCATGGCGGCAGCCGCTCGCGTTCCGGCAGCGCGTCACCGATGCGCGCGCGCCCGAGGCCATCGGTCTCGCCGCGGAAATACACCCGGCCCGCGCAGTCCTGCACCGCGATTTTCGCCTTGCCGACCGGCCTCCCTGTATCGAGCGCGGTCACCCACACCAGCGAACTCTCGCGGCCCCATTTGAAATGCACCGCCAGGTTGGTGACCAGCGCCGACGTCTGTACGTAGAAAGGCCGATTGCGTTTCCCGAGCAGCGAAGCGCCCAGACGCGGACTGGCCAGCTCGACCACGTAAAAGCCCGGCTGCCTGAGAGGGATGCCCACCACTTCGAACGCGCGCGCACCCTGCGGCTTGGGCACCAGCATGCGTTGCGCGTGATCCTGGTCGTGGAATATGGATTGCTCGCCCGCGCGATACTCGCGCACGTTTTCCTGTTTCGCTTCGTCAAAGCGCCAGCGGTCGGTTTCCGCTTCGCGCAGCCGTCGCATCCAGCGCACGATCGCAGCCACGTCGCCGTCGGCAATGCGGGAAACCACGCCGGGAACCGGCCGGCCGTCCTCGCCGCGCGAAGACTCGAGCTGCCGACGCATCCAGTCGAGCGCGCGCTCGGCGCGGCTCGCGGGTTCCGCCTCCGCGGCTGCTTCGACCTGCCTGCCGATGCGCGTGCTGCGCGCCTCGACCAGCGCCTCCAGGTTGCGCAGGGTCACGGGCAGCATGCCGTCGCCTTTCAGCTCGATGATGCCGAAGCGCGCCGGGAACTTGGCGAGTGGCGGATGCTCGTCTGTGCGAATCTGCAGCGGAAAGCGGCGCTGGTTGGTAAGCGGACGACCGGCGTCGTCCCGGACGTCGGCGGGAATCTCGAGCGTGTACTGCACTCGCTCGGGGAACGGGCCCGGGAACGCGATCTCGGTGACGTGGGCGCCGCCTTGCGTGACGTCGGGCAGCGCCGGCTGCAGCGCCTTGCCCGCGGCGCTACGAAGTACGACCCGCTGCGCGGTCGCGCGCGGCACGGGTGCAGTGAAACCGAGCCGCATCGGCATCACCGGCAGGCAGTCCGCATCCTTGTTGACGCGCTCGCAGGAGAACCGCGCCTCGAATACCTCGCGCACGCGGAAAACGACCACCTGCTCCTGCGAAGCCGGCACGCCGGAGCCGGACTCGATGCCCTGGCCCCACACCAGCCGCACCTGCGCGTTGTTGGGCAGTCTGCGCTGACACTGCAGTACTGCCAGCGGCACGCCAGATTCCGCGGCAATCAGCTGCGACAGCTTGCCGGTCACCCCGCGCGACTGCAGGAATCGCGCGACGAAATCGCGCCGCGCGTCCAGCACGCCGGTACGCTCCGCGCCCCGCAGCACCCTTACCGGGATGCGTTCCGTCACCCCCTGCGCATCGCAATAGGCATGCGCGGCGATGGTCGCCGGATTCGCTGGCGCGTCCAGCCCGAGGATGAAAACCTGCTCCTCGTCGATGTGCGTCCCCGCGTACGGCAGGGTCTGCAGGATCGCCGGGCCGCCGGTGGAAAACGTGAACGGCGCATCCGCGCGCACCGCTTCTCCGGCTGCGGTGGTCAACCCCTCGCGCAGCGAAAAGCGGCAGCGCACACCTGCGGGAAGATCGCGTGCAAAGTCGTACACCCAGTTGCGCGTATCGGCCCAGCGCGCGCTGCCCGGGATGCCGCAGTCGATCTCGAATGGCGCCGGCAGGCGCGGGTCGCCCAGTGCAACCATCGGCTGCGAGAAGCGCGCGACCACCTGCCGCACGCCCTTGACCTCACCCTGCGGGGAAAACGATTCGATCGTCGCCGCCTGCGCGACCCCGATCATCTCCAATGCAAACACGACGAATTGCAACTTCAACATCGGCCTCCAGCAGGACCCGCAGCCGTGCGATGCCAGCCGGCGTGCAAACAGATGACTATGACCGGTCGCAACTGCCAGTTGGCGGTAAGATCGAGCGACGGCAATCCGCTTGCGCAATCCCGGCGGCACTCATAAGGCAGGCATGGGCATCGGGCAAACGCGCGCACCGGAAACAGCGCCACCTTCAGGTACGGTAGCGGGCGCAGACGTAATCCAGGGTGGTTTCGGCGTGCGTATTGGCACGCACGCGCTGCCAAAGCTGACGGCGCATCAACCCCGAGCTCCACACCACCTCTCCTTCAGCGTCAAGCATGTCGATCCTGATCACGCGGTTAATGCGGCGACGGCAATCCAGCTCGACGAGCCCCAAGGTCGCCTTGAACACCGTCGGGTAACCGCCGAAATTCTCGGTCAGCGTGTGGGTATAGACACCGCGCTTGAGCAGGCGGATGGTTTCCGGCTCGACTTCGATCGAGTCGACGTCGATATAGAACTTCGCTTCCGGATCCGCGCCGACTTCGACCCAGTCTTCCGCACGCGCGCATAGCGCGGCCGCGATCAAACACACGCCGACCAACCATCGCATACCGTCTCTACCCGCCTCGCTCGTCCGGAAGCGCAAAAGATACTCCGAAACCGCAACCGCCGCAGCATTGCCGGCGCGCCGCGAGGCCGGATCGCAGACGCCATCGCGTGCACCGTCGCCGCCAAACGACACCACGGCAGTTTCCGGGCATCTGGTTGTTTCGCGCTCAAAACGTTGCATGTCGATGGGATTCCAGCCGGTTTTTTCACGGCTGGATATCGTCAATGCCCGCCTCGTCATGGCATTATCGAGAGATACAGATCGGTACCCCCGACCACGGCCGAACCCGGTCGAAAGACCGCAACGCCAGGAGCATTGAAGAAAGGCCATCATGAAACGCGATCTGAACGCCTCACAGGACAAATACCAGCCGGTCACTTACGAGCTGCCCTTCCCGCGGACGGAGTACGCAGCACGCCTGCAGCGTGTCCGGAACGAAATGGCGAAGAGCGGGGTGGATGCGGCGATCATCACCCTGCCGCGCGACTTCTCCTGGCTGACCGGCACCCGGGTCGACTACTACTGCGCGGAAAGTCCGCAGTGGATGATCGTGTGGGCAGGCGAACCTGTCGGCGTCGTGCGCCATCTGGAAGCGCTGACGCACCGCTGCTGCTCCGTGCTGGAGCAGTGGGTCGAGTATCCGGACGACGGCCCGATCAATCCCTTCGACCCGGTGCTCTACACGGCGCGCGCCCTCGAAGACCTGAACCTCGGCGACAAGCGCATCGGCATCAATTACCGCGTGGCCGCGGTGGAGGACCTCGCGCGCTTCGAGGAACTGCTGCCGCGCGCGCGCTTCACCGATTTCCGCGCCGAGCGCATTCGCGTGCGCCGCTCGCCGGCCGAACTGGAATGCATAAGGCTGGCGAACGACGTCAACCGGCGCGCACTCGCAGCGACCATCGATGCGATCCAGCCGGGCTGGAGCGAATGGGAAATGATCACGCACATGGCCGCCGGACATGCCGAGCAGTTGCAGGATGAGTATTTCTACTCGGCGATGGGCGGCACGGTATGCCAGGTCGGCAACCACATGCTGCACATGCATGCGCTGCGCACGCCGGCCGAGCGCAAGGCAAAGAAAATCGAACAGGGCGACGGCGCCTGGATCGAGCCCGGCGTTTTCGTGAAGGACTATGTCGGCTGCATGATCCGTACGCTCTGGCTCGGCGAGCCGCCGCGCCGGGTGCGCGAGGCCATGGACGCGACATCCGAGGCTTTCGAACGCCTGATACGGGCGATGAAGCCGGGACGCACGTCAAGCGAAGTGGATGCGGCCGCGCGCAAGTTCCTCACCCAGGGCGGCTTCGAGATGCAGCATCGCTCCGGTTACATGGCGAACGAGCGATGGATGGACGGCGGCGTACTGTCGCTCACGCCGGGCAATCCGCTGGTCCTGCGGCCCGGGCATGTGTTCCACACGCCGATCCATGTGTTCGTGCCGGGTATCGGCTACGTCGGCTCGAGCGAGCAGGTACACGTGACCGAGACCGGCTGCGAAGTCATCGGCGACCAGAGCATCTGCCCGCGGATGCTGCATATCAAGTGATCCGTTGAGGCGCTAGAACCTATCTCATAATCATTCGCGCGATGCGTTGCGGTCAGAACGCAGTGGCTGCAAGGCGCGAGGCGCAGCCAATACACGGGCTATTGGCAAGCCGAGCAACGCCGCGGACGCTGCGTTCTGACCGCAACCCTCCGGGACGGCACGATTTTCGCCCCCAGCGGTGTTGCTCGCTCCTTATTTGGTCCAGCCAAACCGCGTCGCTCGCGCCTAGCCGGGAACGAAAATCGTCTCCGTCGCACGCGCGAATGATTATGAGATAGGTTCTACTGCTGCTGTTGCTGCGCGGCCTGCCGCACGATTGCCGACTCGAACACGACGCCATGTCCGGCCTGCCGCCGCAGGTCGAGCGTAAACGGAAATTCCCGCGACGCCTGCTCCGCCTGCACCCGCATCGGCCCCGGAGTGTGCCCGTGATGCATGAAGCGCGCGACCCGGCGCGCCTCGGCTTCGAACGCGTTGACCGGCAGCGTCTCGTAGTTGCGGCCGCCGGGATGCGCGACATGGTAAGTGCAGCCGCCGATCGAACGGCCGCTGTATGTGTCCACGATGTCGAACACCAGCGGCGCGTGCACGCGTATGGTCGGATGCAGCGCAGACGGCGGCTGCCACGCCTTGAAGCGCACGGCGGCCACGAACTCGCCATGTCGCCCGGTCGATGCGAGCGGAACCGGTCTGCCGTTGCAGGCCACGATGTAGCGCCCGTTCGACAGGTTCCCGACCTTGACCTGCAGCCGCTCGACCGAAGCATCGACATAACGCGTACTGGCACCGCTGGCGGCTTCCTCGCCGAGCACATGCCAGGGCTCGAGCGCCTGGCGCAGCTCCAGCTCCACGTTGTCATAGCTCACCAGGCCGTAGAAGGGAAAGCGAAACTCGAAGAACGGCGCGAACCATTCGATGCGGAATGCGTACCCTGCCTCGTTCAGTTCGTGGATCACCGAGCGGAAATCCTCCGCCACGAAATGCGGCAGCATGAAGCGGTCATGCAGGCTGGTGCCCCACGCAACCAGCGGCGCGCGGTACGGCGTTTTCCAGAAACGGGCGATCAGCGCGCGCAGCAGCAGCATCTGCAGCGAGGCCATCTGCCAGTGCGGCGGCATCTCGAACGCGCGGAATTCCAGCAGCCCCAGCCGCCCGGTCGGGCCGTGTGGGGAATACAGCTTGTCGATGGAGAATTCCGCGCGATGGGTGTTGCCGGTGAGATCGACCAGGAAGTTCCGCAGCAGGCGGTCGACCAGCCAGGGCTTCGGCGTTTCGCTGCCCGGGGTGGTGAGCCGATCCATTTCCTGGAAGGCGATTTCCAGCTCGTAGAGATTGTCGTCGCGCGCTTCGTCCACCCGCGGCGCCTGGCTGGTCGGCCCGATGAACAGCCCGGAGAACAGGTAGGACAGCGCCGGATGATTCTGCCAGTACGTCACCAAACTGCGCACCAGGTCGGGCCGGCGCAGCAGCGGGCTTTCGGCCGCGGTGGGGCCGCCGATGGTGACGTGATTGCCGCCGCCGGTCCCGGTATGCCGCCCGTCCAGCATGAACTTCTCGGTGCCGAGCCGCGCATTGCGCGCCTCCTCGTACAGCACCGCGGTGTTCTCCGTGAGTTCGCGCCAGTTCCCCGCGGGATGGATGTTCACCTCGATCACGCCGGGATCGGGGGTGACGAACAAACGGCATACGCGGGGGTCTGCAGGCGGCGCATAGCCTTCCAGCACGACCGGCATGCCGAGCTCGGCGGCGGTCGATTCCAGCGCCGATACCAAGTCGATCCAGTCCTCGACTGCCCGCACCGGCGGCAGGAAAACATGCAGGCTGCCGCCGCGTACGTCGACGCACAGCGCGGTGCGCACGAGAGCCCTGGTAGCTGCGCGCTGCTTTTGTCGGGCCGCGGCGGCGTCGGGCTCGTGCAGCGGGTCGCGCTCCTCGAACGGATCGCGATCGAACTCCGGCTCCTCTTCCGACTCGGGTTTCGGCAGGGAGTCCAGCGGCAGCCGGTATCCCGCGGGCGAATCGCCGGGCACCAGGTAGAGATGTTCGCGTTTCAGCGGCCAGCGGCTGCTGAGCCATTGCGCGTCGTCTTCCTGGCGCGGTCGCCTGGACGCCTTCAGCGGCAGCACGTAGGCCGCCACGCGGTCCAGCCCCTGGTTGAGGAGCTTCGCCAGCCAGGAGCGGTCCTCGCCGCTGGCAAGGTCGATTTTCAGCGGGTCCACGTCTGCCGGCAGTTTCTGTTCTGCTTCCATCGCCCGCCAGACGTCTTCGTAGGCGGGCATGACGTGACTGGTGTCCACCCCGAGGCGCGCGGCAAGCAACTGTGCCAGGCGTTGCGCTTCTGCAGGGCCCTGCCCGAGGTCATCGCCATCCTGGGCGAGCAGGCGCGCATCCTTCCATAACGGCTTGCCGTCGGCGCGCCAGAGGCAGCCGAGCGCCCAGCGCGGCAGGGGCTCGCCCGGAAACGACTTGCCCTGCCCATAGTGCAGCACGCCGGAAGGTGCGAAGCGGTTCTTCAGGCGCAGCAGCAACTCGCCGGCCAGTTTGCGCTTGTCCTCGCCGAGCGCCTCGAGATTCCACTCGACGCCGTCCATGTCGTCGATGGAGACAAAGGTCGGCTCTCCGCCCATGGTCAGGCGCACGTCCCAGGCCTTGAGCTGCACATCCACCTGGTCCCCGAGCGCATCCACCGCCTGCCACTGCTCCGGGGTAAAGGGCTTGGTGACGCGCGGATCCTCGTAGATGCGTCTGAGCTGCATGTCGAAACCGAAATCCACCTGGCAGACCTCGGTGGAACCGGTGATGGGTGCAGCCGATCCCGGGCTTTCGCTGCACGCAAGCGGGATATGCCCCTCCCCGGCCAGCAGACCGGAAGTCGGGTCGAGGCCGACCCAGCCGGCGCCGGGCACGAACGCCTCGGCCCAGGCATGCAGGTCGGCGAAATCCTTTTCGGGTCCGGCCGGTCCGTCGAGCGGTTTCTGGTCGGGCGCGATCTGCATCAGGTAACCGGAAACGAAGCGCGCGGCGATGCCGAGGTCGCGCAGCAGCTGCACCAGCAGCCAGCCGGTATCGCGGCAGGATCCGATCGCAAGCTGCAGCGTCTGCTCCGGTGTCTGCACGCCCGGCTCCATGCGCACGATGTAGCCGACATCGCGCTGCAGGCTGCTATTGATCGCCACCAGCATGTTGGCGATCGGCATGCTCTCCCCCAGCGTGTCCCGCTTGAAGCGTGCGAGCCATTCCGCACGCAACGGCCCGGGCGGCTCCACCGCCAGGTAAGGCATGAGCTGCAGCCGCAGCCCATCCGGATAGGAAAACGGATAGTTCTCCGCGTAACTCTCGACGAAGAAATCGAAGGGGTTGATCACCGTCAGGTCGGCAACCAGGTCGACAACGACCTTCAGTTCGGATGTCCTCTCCGGAAAAACCGCGCGCGCGATCCAGTTGCCGTAGGGATCCTGCTGCCAGTTGAGGAAGTGCTGCGCCGGAGAAATCTTCAGCGAATACGCGCTGACCGGCGTGCGGCAATGCGGTGCCGGCCGCAGCCGGATCTCGTGCGGCGACACCATGACCGGTCGGTCGAAGCGGTAGCGGGTCTCGTGCGTCAGTGCGACTTTGATGGTCATGCTGCAGGGACCCGGGTCGCCGGGATGAAGTACCCCGTACAAAGAAGCTGCTCACCACCAAGGCACAAAGGCACCAAGGAACACGAAGAAACCCTCAGAAAACCAATATGCATCTTTGTGCCTTCGTGTCTTTGTGGTTCACACCGCTATTTTGCAACTGTGATCCTCGTTGAATACCCACGACTCGAGTCCAAGTATCACGACAGCCAGTCGGGGTTGGGCAGTTCGGTGAACACGCGGCGCAGGCCGGTGCCCCAGCTCTGGCGGATCATGGTGAAGTAGGGATCGCCGTCATTGATGCGTTTCTCGACGCCGACACGCAGGGAATCGCGCGGATACCACAGCATGTCGATCGGCAGCCCGACCGAGATGTTGCTGCGGATGGTCGAATCGAAGGAGATCAGCGCGCACTTGGCCGCTTCCAGGTGCGGCGTCGCGGTGGTCAGCACCCGGTCCAGGATCGGCTTGCCGTACTTGCTCTCGCCCACCTGGAAGTAAATCGTGTCGGCAGTCGCCTCGATGAAGTTGCCCTGCGCGTAGACGTTGAACAGGCGCTGCTCTTCGCCCTTGATCTGCCCGCCGAGCAGCAGCGTCGCCGCGTAATCGACGCTCGACTGTGCGAGGTAAGGCCCGTCCCGGCGCTGCACCTCGCGTAGCGCATCGCCCACCAGGCTCGCAACGTCATACAGGCTGGTTGCGTTCCAGATGGTCGGCTTGTCCGGCTCGGCATCCTTGTGCCGGTCGAGTATGTTCAGCACGCCCTGCGTCACCGCGAGGTTGCCGGAAGACAGCACGACCACCACCCTGTCGTCCTTGTTCGAGTACACACGCATCTTGCCGAAGGTCGCGATATGGTCCACGCCGGCATTGGTCCTAGAATCGGACACGAACAGCATGCCGGTATCGAGCTTCATGGCAACACAATAGGTCATTGACGAATTCCGGGAACGAAACAGGCGCGCATCATAGCGGGAAGCGCGAGATCAGGTGTAAGACGGGCTGAAATAACAGCGGTTCACTTCGTTGCCGAATTCATTCAGGCGGTTGAGGAAATCGGTGATGTATTCGTGCAGGCCGTTCTGGAAGATGACGTCGATCCGCCCGAAGTGGAGCTGCGCGTGCAGCTCGCCAGCGCGCCGCACCGCTTCCTGCGCCGCGCCCGAGGGCAGCTGCTGCAGGATCTCGTAGGCCTCGTCCATGCATGCGTGCAGCGAGCGCGGCATGTCGTGCCGCAGGATCAATAGCTCGGCGACCTTCAGCGGTGTGATGACGTCACGATACACCTTGCGGTAGGACTCGAACGCCGACACCGAGCGCAGCACCGCCGCCCATTGGTAGTAATCCACCGCGCCGCCCACATCCTCTACCGACGGCAGCAGGATGTGGTACTTCACGTCGAGGATGCGCGCGGTGTTGTCGGCGCGCTCCAGGAAGGTCCCGAGCCGGTTGAAGTGGAACGCTTCGTCCTTGAGCGCGGTGCCCACGGTCACGCCGCGGAACATGTGCGAGCGGTCCTTGACCCAGTCGAAGAACGCCAGCGCGCCCTGCCCCGAAAGCCTTTCTTCGCGTACCTGCTGCAGTTCCAGCCAGGTGTAGTTGATCACCTCCCACATCTCGGATGTGATCGACCCGCGCAGGCGCCGGGCGATCTCCCGCGCGCTGCGCGCGCACGAGAAAATCGACGAAGGGTTGTTCGGGTCGAGCACCATGAAATGGATCACGTCTTTCGCGGTGACCGTGGCGTAGCGCCCGCAGAACGGATACAGGGTGCCGGTGATGTTCAGCGGCGCGAACCACTCCTGGTCCGCCGATGCGGTCGAGCGCGGCAGCAGCGACATCCGGTAGCTGGACTCGAGCACGCGCGCAGTGTTCTCCGCGCGCTCGATATAGCGCGCCATCCAGTAGAGCGCGGAAGCGGTTCGGCTCAGCATGGCAACAAGGACCGGGTGCTGAGGATTGCGGACGGACGGCCCAGGACTGAGTGCTGAGGACTGAGGACTGAGTAAAAAAGCACGGATCTGCTTTCACCCATCCCTTTCCACTCAGCACTCGCTCGTGTGTTTTTTTCTTCACTCATCACTTTCGACTCAGTCCTCAGTCCTGCTTTTTTTCCTTCACTCGTCACTTTCCACTCAGTACTCAGTCCTGCCTTTTGTCTTTGACTCATCACTTTCGACTCAGTACTCAGTCCTGTTCTTACACTTCCACCACCCACGTGTCCTTGGTCCCTCCGCCCTGGGAGGAATTCACCACCAGCGAGCCTTCGCGCAAGGCGACGCGGGTAAGGCCGCCGGGGACCATCATCACTTCGTCCTTGCCGGAGAGAATGAACGGACGCAGGTCGATATGGCGCGGCGCGATGCCGTTCTCCACGAAGATCGGACAGGTCGACAGCGACAGCGTCGGCTGTGCGATGAATTTCTCCGGCGCATCCAGAATCCGCTGACGGTAGGCATCCCGCTCGCGCTCGGTCGACGCGGGGCCGATCAGCATGCCGTAGCCGCCCGAGCCATGCACTTCCTTCACCACCAGTTCCTGCAGATGGTCCAGCACATAGGCCAGATCCTCCCGCAGCCGCAACTGGTAGGTCGGCACATTGTTCAGCAACGGCTCCTCGCCGAGATAAAACCGGATCATGTCCGGCACGTGCGGATAGATCGACTTGTCGTCCGCCACACCGGCACCCACCGCGTTCGCCAGCGTGACCTGCCCTTTGCAATAGGCGCTGAACAGCCCCGGCACGCCGAGCATCGAATCGGGACGGAATACCTGCGGGTCGAGAAAATCGTCGTCCAGCCGCCGGTAGATGACATGCACCGGGCGCGGGCCGCTGGTGGTGCGCATATACACGCCGTCGCTGCGCACGAACAGATCCGCGCCTTCGACCAGTTCGATGCCCATCTGCTGCGCGAGAAACGCATGCTCGAAGTACGCGCTGTTGAACTGTCCCGGCGTCAGCAGCACTACGGTCAGGCTGTCCGTGTGCGCCGGGGCGACGCTGCGCAGCGTCTCCAGCAGCATGTCGGGATAGTGTTCCACGGGAGCGATCGACTGGCGCGCGAACAGATCGGGCACCAGGCGCATCATCATCTTGCGGTTTTCCAGCATGTACGACACGCCCGAGGGCGTACGCAGGTTGTCCTCCAGCACGTAGTACTCGCCGGCGCCGGCGCGCACGAGGTCGACGCCGGCGACGTGCGCATAGATGCCGCCCGGCACATCGACGCCCTGCATGCCGGCGTGGAACTGCTTGTTCTCCAGAATCCTTTCTTCCGGAATCTTTGCGGCCCGCACGATTTCCCGGTCATGGTAAATGTCGTGCAGGAACATGTTCAGGGCGCGCACGCGCTGGCGCAGGCCACGCTCGAGCTGTCGCCATTCCGGCGCCGGGATGATCCGCGGCACCATGTCGTACGGGATCAGCCGTTCGGCGCCAGCCTCCTCGCCATACACGTTGAAGGTGATGCCGACGCGATGGAACAGCAGCTGCGCGGCCTGGCGCATCTGGTTGATGCGTTCCGGCGGCGTATTCGCAATCCACTCCGACAGCGGTGCATAGTGGCTGCGTACCGTGCCGTCTGCGAGATACATCTCGTTGTAGAAAGAATCGAATGACATGGCCCTACCCTGCAGCGGCGCTGCACAACGTCAGTGCAACGGTTGTGCCATTCGCGCGGCCGGAGGTCAAGTGGTTGTTCGCGCGGGAGTAAACCGCATGTCCCGGCATGTGCCGGTCCATCGTGGCCTTGAAACCGCACCACGAGGCGGCACGGCGGCCTTCCGGCGCACCATGGCTGACAGTTTATCGCGGCGGATTCAGCTTTTGGATGAAATGCACGACATCGGCGCCGATTTTCTCGACCGCCGCCTGCTGTTTCGCGTCCTTCAGCGCGCCGGCATCGTCGAATGCCTCGCCGGCGCGCGGCACGCCGAGTTGCGCCGGCACCACCACCATGCCGAGGTGTGCCAGCAGCGCGCGTATCGTCGCCAGCGAACGGATGGCGCCGAGCGCGCCGGGCGATGCCGACATCACGCCCGCGATCCTGCCGCGATAGGCCACCAGCGGCGGCTCGCCCGGCTCGGCGCGCGAAGCCCAGTCGATCGCGTTCTTGAGCACCGCGGTGATGGTGCTGTTGTATTCCGGGCTCGCTACCAGCACGCCATCGTGCTCCACCAGCATTTGCTTGAAGCGCCGGGCATTGTCCGGCAGGCCGTGCTCCGATTCGCTGTCGGCGTCGTAGATCGGCAAGGGCAGATCGCGCAGGTCGAGCATCGTTACCTCGGCGCCCGCGGCCCGCGCGCCCGCGGCGGCGATCGTCACCAGTTTTTTGTTGAAGGAACCGGATCGCAGGCTTCCGGCAAACGCGAGTATTTTTGGACTGGTCATTGTTTTTTCCGCGTGCAGGACACGGCGCGCGCCAGGCATTCCCGCCGGAGCATCCGCCGCGTATCGGGTTGAAATCAGGCCGCCGAACGGGCGGCAGACTCGATCACGCGCCGCGCAAGCTCGTCCGCCGGCATCGGCTGACCGAACAGGAAACCCTGCGCATACTGGCAGCCGTAGGCATTCAGGAAGGTGAGCTGCGCTTCGGTTTCCACGCCTTCGGCGATCACTTTCATGCCGAGGCTGCGCGTGAGCGTGATGATCGCGCGCACGATCGCGGCATCGTTCGGGTCGGTTGAGATGTCGCGCACGAACGACTGGTCGATCTTCAGCACGTCGAGCGGCAACCGCTTGAGATAGGAAAGACTCGAATACCCGGTGCCGAAGTCGTCGATCGAGATGCGCACGCCGAAATCTTTCAGCCGCTCCAGCATGATCACCGACGCTTCGGCGTCTTCCATGACCGCGCTCTCGGTCAGTTCGATCTCCAGCAGCGCCGCCGGCACCCCGGTTTCCCGCAGCACCCTGAACACGAGGTCGGCAAGATCCTGTTGCTTGAACTGGCGCGGCGACACGTTTACCGCGACCGCGATCTCGAGGCCGGCATCGCGCCATTCGCGGATCTGGCGGCAGGCGGTGCGCAGCACCCACTCGCCCATCTGCCCCATCATCCCGGAGTCTTCCGCCACCGGGATGAAGCGCGTGGGCGAGATCATGCCCATGTCGGGATGCTGCCAGCGCATCAGCGCTTCGCTGCCGATAATCTCGCGCGTGGCGAGATCGATCTTCGGCTGGTACAGCAGCTGCAGTTCGTCGCGCTGAATCGCCTGGCGCAGCCCGGACTCGAGCAGCATGCGTTCCTGCACCTCGCGGTTCAGCGCGTCGGTGAAGAACTGGTAGTTGTTGCGCCCAAGGGTCTTGGCGCTGTGCATGGCGGCGTCCGCATGCTTGATCAGATCATCGACGTTCGCGGAGTCATCCGGGAAGATGCTGATGCCGATCGAAGCGGAGAAAAACAGGTCCTGCCCGTCCCGGCTGAACGGCTTGCCGAGCTCGGCAAGCACCTTCTCCGCGGTAGCCGACAGGCTCTGCAGGCTGGTGGCGTTCAGAAAAACGACGCTGAACTCGTCGCCCCCGACCCGCGCCACGGTATCGCCGTCGCGGGCACAGCGCTTGATGCGGTCCGCGGCCTGCTTGAGCAGCGCATCGCCGACGAAATGCCCGAGCGTCTCGTTCACCACCTTGAAGCGGTCGAGGTCGATGTGCATCAGCGCCACGCGCAAGCGGTTGCGATGTGCCTGCGAGCAGGCCTGCGTCACCCGGTCCTGCAGCAGGAAGCGGTTCGGCAGTCCGGTGAGCACATCGTAGTTCGCCAGGAACTGGGCCCGCTCCTCGGCGCGCTTGCGCTCGGTGATGTCGCGGCAGGTCAGCACGACGCCGCGGATCCCCGGATGCTCGAGCAGGTTGTTGCCCAGCGCCTCCAGCCAGATCCAGGAGCCGTCCGCGTGACGGAAGCGCATTTCAAGTGGGGTCGGAACCGGTTCGCCGCGCACCAGCGCCTGGAACGCCTCGCGCGCAAGCGGCGCGTCCTTCGGATGCACGGTCTCGAACGGCGTCTTGGTGATCAGCGAACCGGGCGGGTAGCCCAGGATGCGCGAAGCCGCCGGCGACTCGTACACTGTCACGCCCGTCTCGTCGTGGATGGTGATGATGTCGAACGAATTCTGCACCAGCGCGCGAAAACGCTCTTCGCCACCGTCAGCGTCGACATTCTCCGCGCGCCGCAGCACGCGTTCAAACGGATTAGGTATCACGATCAGGGTCCGCTAAAAGCAATGCGGAAAAACCGGTAGCCGGCATTCCTCCGCTTGGCGACTGAGGAATTCTTGTTTTTGTTATGTTTTTCTACCGGACCATTCTAGACCGGGGCATCCGGAATAGTAAACCCCTGTTTTCTTACCTTTTCGACATGGTTCTCGTTGCGGACGCCGGACCCACCCCGGGTAGGTCCCGTAAGACTTCAACCCTCGTCAATCACTTCGATGCCGTATCGCGACTGAAAATGGCTGTGGGTCAGATGCGTTCGGGATTGTTCCCGGGTGATGGCCAGTTCATGGTAGACCTCGGTCCGGACACCGGTCTCCTCCAGTCCGCAGTGCAGGTTGAACGCGAGGGCGTGCCGGTTGTGCAGCGGCACGTAACTAAGAAGCCGCGCCAGCCCGAGAACCTCGAATCCATAGTAACCGAGCAAATGGGCTGCCTTGTAGCAGACGAGCTGGCGCTTTCCCGCCTCGACCACCATGACCCCGATCTCCGCGGTCTGTTCCCGGAAGTTTCGCAACAAGGCGATGCCCACCGGGTCGTCCCGAACGAACACCACGAACAGGTGCACACGGCGTTGATCGACCAGATTCTCCTGGACCCACTGGCAATGGCCCTCCCAGGAAATCGGACCAGGATCGCGCAGATGCGATCTCACGCTGGCATGGTTGCGGATCTCGAACACCGCGCGCGCATGCGAGGGATCGAACGATCGCAATACGACGTCACCCGAACGAATCTGCATATACCTTCCTGATCGCCCGGCAGGCCTGCGCAAGCGTCCCGGGTTCGATGTTCAGCGACGGCAACAGACGGATGTATCGATCGTAGTAACTCACCACGATTCCATTATCAAGGAGCGCACGCGCGAACTGCGCCATTCCATCGGCTCGCGGCACGCCAACGCACCACATTGCGCCGCGTCCGTTCAATTCCAGATCCGCGAGTTCCGCGCGCACGATCTGTTCGATTCGCTGCACCTTGTCCTCCGGTTCGCAGCGCAGGATCTCGTCCAGAGTCGCCGCGGTAGCGGCACAGGTCACCGGATGATTCCAGAAAGTGCTCCCGGGTTTGACACGCCCTCGATCCCAGCAGAATTCCTTTCGCAGTACCACGCAAGCCGCCGGCAGACCGTTTGCGAGCCCCTTTCCCAGGATGACGACATCCGGCAGCTGTCCGGTCAGTTCGAAATAAAACCGCTTCCCGCACCGGTAAAGCCCGGTCAGGGTCTCGTCGAAGACCACCGCAAAACCCCGCTCGCGCGCAAACGAAAACAGCGCCTCGTAAAACGCCGGCCCTGTCTGGTGCCCGCCGCCGGTCATCTGAATCGGTTCGATCACGACTGCCGCAAGCGCAACCCGGTTCGAGAGCCGTTCCAGCGCCTTCGACATCTCGTCGGCGCTTGCATCCGCAAATGCCGGCAGACGATGCACGAAGGCCGGGGACTGGCCGGAAGAGCCGCGGCCGCCGAGCGCAGAGGTGAGATACGAACGGCCATGCGTACTGGCTTCGCAGCCTGCGATATCCAACCGGCCGGTCTGCTGCCAGGCCGCGCGCAGCGCCGTTTCGACGGCCTCCATGCCCGTACTGTAGAGTCCGCCGAATACATGTGTCGCAGGCAGGAATTCCGCGAGCGCGGTTTTCACCCGCTCCAGAACCCTGGTCGGGAAGAATCCGGGCGCGGCATGACCGTCCAGCTGTGCTTTCACCGCGGCGACCACTTCAGGGTGGTTATGGCCAAGCCATACCGATCCGTAACCCATGCTCAGGTCGAGATATGCGCGACCCGATTCGTCCTGCAACCAGGACTTGTCGCCGCCTGTGACCAGCGGAAGGCCGCCCGCAGATTCAGACACGGGCGTCATCCATGATCAGGCGTTCAACGATCGCCTGCGGTTCCGGCAAGCGCTCATACGTCCCGCGAATGCTTTCGATCCACGCGGGAATCGCAAAGCGCCGTGACAATTCCGCTGCACGTGCCTCGATTGGCGACGCGAAATCGATCATCGGCGGCGGTTTCCCGCAATATACCTGTGCGATCACGTGTTCTTCCAGGCCTTCACATACCGTGGCCTGGTGGCCTCGCCAGAAGCACACGGCGGGCGTCCGGAAATACAGACAGTAGAGCAACGACGCGGACAGAATGTTCCAGTAGACCACCATCGAAGCCTCGCCGATGATCTGCTCGAACGTATCGAAATCACAGAACGGCATCACGCGCAGCCGTCCTCCCGCTGCTTGCCCTCGTTCCAGGTATGCGCAGACAGGTGGCGGACCGATGAAGGTAGCGCGGTTCCCGGGCAGCGCCAGCACGTCCGCGAGTCGCTGTTGCAGCGTCTCAAGGAATCGGGGTTCGTCGCCGGCGGCAAACAACGTCAAGTCCTCCCGACCCAGCACGAATACCCAATGATCCCCGCCCGCCTGTTCTGCCTGCAGGATTCCGCGGCCTTGACCGGAAAACCGGGGATTGAAGAATGAAAGCCAGTCTTCCCGGGCAGGCGCGATCGGCACTGCGAACACATGCGCAATTCCGGAGAAACACTGCTCAAGGCGCCGCTGCAGGCTCGTCACGGCCTCGGTTGCAGCCGCGTCCACTCCGCCGCGGCGCACCGACCGGATACGAAAGCGCGCATCCGCGCGCAGCGCCCAGATCCGCAGCCATGGGTCGGTCGTCGCCACTTTGATTCCCGCGCCCACAAGGGCGCCGAGCAAAGCTTGCAGACTCTCCAACGACAGCAGGCGATTGACCGTGAACAGGTAGCCGGAGCAGAGAAGCACGAGATCCGGACGAAACTGCGAGACGATCTGCGTCACGTCCGCTTCATTGCGATACAAGGATATCGACTCGCGTTGGCCGGCGGCGTAGCCGGAAAGCCTCTCCGGCAACGCAAAGCACGCCTGGAACGGCTGTCCGCGCGAGAACAACCGGGCAGTCACGAACTCTCCGAAATCCGCAGACAGCAGGAATAGCACACGGCGCGTTCTCATTGCTTCGCGCGCGCTTCGCCGAAATGTGCGCGGTCGGTCTCTCTGAAACGCGCGAGTATCGCACCGGACGCCTCGCTCGAACGCGCGGCGATGCTCCGGCTCAGCGCGCCGGCGGCGCGCGCATAGGCCTCGGCATCGATGCCTGAAAGAAAATCGCGGTGCTTTTCGAAGGCGTAGCGCAACTGTACGTCCATCGCCAAGCGCAGCGTCGCCAGATCGACTGCGCCATCCGCCCCAAACTCCATGAACTCGCGGAAACGCGCGCGTATGGCTGCACGCGGCAAGGCGGCCAGCGCGTACAGCTCGGCAAGGCCGGGAACCGGATTGTATTTCAGCGTGCTGCTCATGCCGTTGTAATGCCGCAGGCGCAGGTCGGTCGCCACCATGTGTTTGCCGCGTTTTGCCAGATCCAGGGTGAAATCCAGATCCTCATAGCCGATGTAATGGAATTCGTCATAGCCGCCTGTTTCCTCGAAATCCGCCCTGCGCATGAACAATGGCACGGACTTGGCCACAGGCAAAGGCGGGAAAGCGATGCCTGCGATCTCGCCAAGCTCGCGGTACTCGCCGGCCACCACGTCGCCTCCGCGCTGCAGGCGCTGTGTGCATTTCTCGATCCAGAGCGGATCGTCGATGACACAATCGTCATGAAAAAACGCCAGGAAGCGGCCGCGCGCGATGGCCGCTCCGTGGTTATACGCGACCGACACCGCGCCGAACTCGGAACGTATGCCCCTGAGCCAGCTCAGGCCGGGGTCGTATGTCGCGGTACCATTGCAGACGAGTATGACTTCGATAGCCGATGAACCGGAATTTTCCGCCAGCGACGGCAGCAGCTGTTCACGTACGAACAGCAGATTCTCCGTGACGACAATGATGCAACTCACCAGGGGGGCCGCATGCCGTGCCGCACGATCGTCAATCAGTGCCGGATAGGGCTGAGGATGCCCATTCAGTTTCGCAAAGAAGGCCTTCAGCCCGGCGGGCAATTCCCCGCCCGATGCCGGCACGCGCATCGACCAGTCGCCGGTGTTCCCGTACGGCAGGATCTCGAGGCCGAACGCGGCTGCGATGCCGGCCGCCTGCGCGACCGGACGAATCCGGCCCGGATACCGGATGTGGATTGAATCGGCACTGCGTTCCAGCGAAAGGCCGCTGAATATGGATTCGGGCATTTGGTACAGTTATCGATCGCGTGAAGCCTCAGGCCCGGCCTGGTGCTTTTCGGTTTGCGGGCCAATGGTACCGAGTATTGCCTCCCGGGCGGTAGGACGCCCGTTGCATGCTCGCGCGCGATCCCGGACCGGCCCTGTATTCACCGACTGCTGCCGATGACGAGTTCACACACCGAACACCATGTTCTGACCAAGGTTGGCGAAGGCGGCAGCGCGGAGATCTACACGCTGGGCGAGGACCGCGTCGTCAAACTATTCAAGCGGGCGGTATCTGAGGCGATTGTTGCGCGGGAGCTGAGGCACACGCGCCTTGCGCACGCGCTGGGCATTCCGTGCCCGCACGCAATCGACATGGTCCGCGTGGGGGGGCGGCTCGGCATCGCCTTCGAGCGTTTCGCAGGCGCCACCCTGCTGGACCATGCGCTCAAGGGAACAGAACAGGTCGCACTGCTGGCCGCGGAATTCTGCAGCATCCAGGAGGCGATACACCGCTGCGACAGCAGCGGGTTGCCGCCATTCAAGGCGGCGGTGGAAACCAAGATCGGTGCCGCGTCCAGCGTAGCGGAAGGCGCGAAACGACTGGCAGTGGAAGCGCTGCGGATGCTGCCGGACGGAGATGCGTTCTGCCATTCCGATTTTCACCCGCGTAACGTGGTCATGTCGGCGGACGGACCGAAAGTGCTGGACTGGCTGGATGCGTCACGCGGCGATCCCGCGGCAGACGTAGCGCGCACGCTGCTGCTCATCGATCACGCCGTGCCCGGTGCCGTCGATGCCGCGAGCCGCCGGGCGTTCCGCGACGCCTGCACCCGGCACTGGCAGACGGTCTGGCCGGATGCAGACGCGCGCATCGGGCGCTGGCGCTTTCCGCTCGCAGTTGCCCGACTCGCCGAAGCCGTCGATGCCGATGAACGGCATGCGCTCCTGGAAACGATCGAACAGGCCGCGCATGCGCCGCATCCGACTCACGAATAGGCTTTTCTCCGTGGCTGGTCGCGATCCGTTCCGAATCAAACCGGCCATCGCATGCCGGCGCCCGGCCTGTGCGAAGATCGCATTCTGCGTGTCGTTTCCTGAATGAGCGCGCCGCCCGTCAACAACGTATTGATCGTAGGCGGTGGCACTGCCGGCTGGATGGCGGCCACTTTCCTGGCCACGCACTTCCGCAACACCGGACGGACGGTAAGCCTGGTCGAATCGAGCAACGTGCCGACCATCGGCGTCGGCGAAGCGACCGTCCCCACCCTGGTGGCATACCTGCGGCAGCTTGGCATCGACGAAACCGAGTTCATGCGCCGCTCGCACGCCACCTACAAGCTCGGCATCCGGTTCACCAATTGGCGCGCCGGAAACGATACCTACTGGCACCCGTTCGGGGTCACCGGCGGGCGCATCGATGAACTGGAACTATTCCATTTCTGGCTGAAGAGTATCCGCAACGGCTACCCGGAGGGTCCCTTCAGCAGCTACTCGCTGCAGGTCCTGCTCGCCGAACAGGAGCGTTCGCCGCGCCCGCTCTCCGGCACGTCGGTCGTGATCGACCGCGGCCAGTACGCCTACCACCTCGACGCCGGGGCTTTCGCCGAGTTTCTGAAAGGTATCGCGATCGAGCGCGGGACCCGGCATTTGGTAGATGACGTCACCCGGGTCGTGGTCGGAGAAAACGGCCTGATCGCAGGCATTCACACCCGTGAACACGGCCTGCTGGAGGCCGATCTCTACATCGACTGCAGCGGTTTCAAAGCCATGCTGGCGGAAGAGGCCCTGGGAGATGGCTATGTCGACTGGTCGAATACGCTGCTGTGCGATTACGCCCTGGCGGCGCCACAGCCTTCGTCGGCGTCGATGCCCCCCTATACACGATCCACCGCACTGAGCGCGGGATGGGCCTGGCAGATTCCCCTCACCCATCGCGTGGGCAACGGCTACGTCTTCTGCAGCCGTTTCATCGAGAAGGACGCGGCCGTCCGCGAGTTCGCCACGCTGCTTGGTGTCGAGGCGGACAGTCTGGAGCCGAGAGTACTGAAGATGCGCGTGGGCCATCGACGCAACTTCTGGCGCGGCAACTGCGTAGCCATCGGTCTGGCCTCCGGGTTCGTGGAACCCCTGGAGTCCACCGGGCTGCTGTTGATACAGCGCGGCATGGAAGTGCTGCTGGAGTATTTTCCTGACAAGAGCTTCGACCCCGGCTTCATCAAGCGCTACAACGAGCGCATGCAGGCCAACTATGAGGAAATCCGGGATTTCATTCTCCTGCATTACGTGCTGACGCAGAGAACCGGCGATCCGTTCTGGGACGCGTATCGCAACGTGCCGCTGCCCGACTCGCTTGCGGACCTTCTGCAGACCTACAGGAGAACCGGCACGGTCGAGATCCCACGGCATTCGGTATTTCGCGAATCGAGCTGGTACAGCATCCTCACCGGCATGAACTGCCTGCCGCAGACTTACCATCCGCGCGCCGACCTGTCCGACTTCGAAAAAATCCGTCACATACTGGGCGTCATAGTTCACGGAAACCGCGAAACCGCCGCAACGCTGCCGCCGCACCGGGATTACATCGAAGCCATCAATGCTCCCGGTCAGCCCGGCTGACGGCCGAACCGTCCGCACCGCCACGATCCATGTTCCACGACCCCGCAAAATTTGCCTTCGTCAGACATCTCGAGGAAAACTGGGAGCCGGTGTATCGCGAGTATGTCGGCATACGCGCGTTGCTGGTCGACTGGGTCGAGCGCGACCTCTATGGCGCGGGATGGAAGGTCTTCGGACTGTTCGACTTCCCGCAGGGTCAGCCGATCGCGGAAAACACTGCGCGCTGCCCGTTTACCGCGGAGCTGATCCAACGCCATATCCCGAATCACGGCGCAGCCGGCTTCTCAGTCCTCGCACCGGGAACGCGCATCCAGCCGCATGTCGGCTACCAGGGAGATTTTCTGCGCTGCCACGTCGGCCTGAGCGTGCCTGACGGCGATTGCGTCCTGGCGGTCTCGGCAGAGACCCGCAGGTGGCAAGCGGGAAAGGCGCTGGTTTTCGATGACCGTGTGGAACATGCGGCATGGAATCTCACGCCGATCGAAAGAGTCGTGCTGCTGATCGATTTCGTACCGCACGAGCTCGCTGTGCCGGCCGAGGCGGGATAGTGGACGTGATATTCGATGTGTACGGATGTGCCTGCGCAGACAGTACACGACCTTCCAGCAGGGTGCGGACATGAATCAGGCGCGACCGATCAACGACGTCCTGATCGTCGGCGGCGGCACCGCCGGTTGGATGACGGCCACGCACCTTGCCACGGAGTTCAAGAGTACCGGGAGACGGGTAACGCTGATCGAGTCCAGCGATATTCCGATCATCGGCGTCGGCGAGGCCACGGTACCCAGCCTGGTTGGCTTCCTGCGTGTGCTCGGGATAGACGAGCACGCATTCATCCGGCGCTGCCACGCAACCTACAAGCTCGGGATCAAGTTCATCAACTGGCGCCGGGGCAACGACAGCTTCTGGCACCCGTTCGGCCCCGCCGGCGGCCACATCGACGGCCTCCAGATGTTTCATTTCTGGCTCAAGAGCCTGCGCACCGGCAACCTTGAGGGCCCCTACAGTTCCTATTCTGCGCAGGCGCTGATCGGCGACCTGGACAAGGCGCCCGGCCCGCTGACCGGCACTTCGCTCATTCTGGATCAGGGGCAGTACGCCTACCACCTCGATGCCGGTGCGTTCGCAGGGCATCTGAAAGCGATCGCCATCGAGCGCGGCGCCAAACATATCGTGGACGAAGTCACAGGCGTCCAGGTCGATGGGCGCGGGCATATCGCCCGCGTCGAGACGCGCCGGAACGGCCACTTGAAGGCGGACCTGTATATCGACTGCAGTGGTTTCCGGGCGTTGCTGGCCGAGCAGGCCCTTGGAGACGCCTATGTCGACTGGTCCGACGTGCTCCTTTGCGATCGCGCGCTCGCCGCGCCGCTGCCGGGTGGCGACGGCATGCCGCCGTATACGCGCTCTACCGCGCTCAGTGCGGGCTGGGCCTGGCAGATTCCGCTCTCACATCGTGTCGGCAACGGCTATGTCTACTGCAGCCGCTTCCAGGACGAAACCGCGGCCGCGCATGAACTCGCCGGACTGCTGGGCGTGGACCCTTCCGGGTTCAGCCCCCGCAGCATCCACATGCGGGTGGGACACCGGGCAAACTTCTGGCGCGGCAACTGCATCGCCATCGGTCTTGCCGCGGGATTCGTGGAACCGCTGGAATCCACCGGCCTGTTCCTGATCCAGCGCGGCCTCGGCGTCCTCATGGAGTACTTTCCCGACGCCCGTTTCGAACCGCATCTTGCCCGACAATACAATCGCCGCATGAGCGCGAGTTTCAACGAGATTCGAGACTTTATCCTGTTGCACTACGTACTTTCGCAACGCAGCGACTCGCAGTTCTGGATCGAGTACCGCAATCTCGCGCTGCCCGAATCCCTGCAGGAAACGCTGGACCTCTACGACCGTACTGGATTGGTGGAATGCGTGCGCCATGCACTGTTCCAGGACAGCAGCTGGTACAGCATCCTGAGCGGACAGAACCGGCTGCCCGATACGTATCACCGGCGCGCCGATCTGTCGGATTTCGACAAGGTCCGCCACATCATGTCGATGATCAGGAAAAGCAATGCGGAACTTTCGCAGACGCTGCCCCCGCACCGGGCGTACATCGAAATGCTTAATCGGAACGGGAAGCAGTAGCGCGAATGGTTCCGAATGCCCATGAGCCTAAGGTCGGGCTCACGGCTTTCATCTCGAGCCGGCCCCGTGTCCATTCGCAAGCCCGCAAAACGATTGCGCTCCTGCGGGGCCGTCATCCGTTAGAATCGCGGGCAGAGGGAGAAGCCGCACTCAAAGCGCGGCCGTCAGCACAATGAGAAGACTGCTCGCCTGTATATTCGGCATTGCAACAGCGCTGCCCGCATCTGCTGCGGATTTCGATTGCATCATCGAAGCGCATCAGAACATCGAGGTCCGCAGCCCGGTCGAGGCCGTCATCGAAAGCGTGGAGGTTCGGCGCGGGGACTTAGTGCGCAAAGGGCAGGTGCTGGTAACGCTCCAGTCCGGGCCCGAACGCGCCGCACTCGAACTCGCCAGATCCCGCGCGCAGATGAGCGGCGAACTGCTGGCTGCGGAAGCGCGGCTCGAACTTGCGCAGAAGAAACACGCGCGTGCGCAGGAACTCTACAAGCAGAATTTCGTATCGGTCAATGCGCTGGACGAAGCAGAAGCCGAAATGCGTTTTGCCACGGAGCAGCTTCGCCAAGCCAAGGAAAGCCAGAAACTCGCCCAACTCGAGGAAGACCGCGCCGCAGAAGTCCTCGCCCTGCGTACAATTCGCAGCCCGTTGTCGGGCGTGGTAGTCGAAGTTACGCAGCAGCCCGGCGAGTTTGCTACCAGCAATCTGCAGGCTCCGATCGTCAAACTCGCGCAGATCGACCCCCTGGATGTTGAAGTCATCCTTCCGGTATCGATGTACGGGAAAATCAATCGCGGCGATATCGCCGTCGTGATGCCCGAGCAGCCGGTCGGGGGCCGTCACCGGGCAAAAGTCTCGGTCGTCGACCGCACCATCGATGCGGCCAGCGGCACCTTCGGCGTCCAGCTTGCACTCCCGAACCCCGGCGGGAAGATCCCGGCGGGCGCGCGCTGCCGCGTACGTTTTCCCTGATTCAGGAATCCCGCGCCCGAAAAATTCGGTGGCGCACCCGGCGAGTCAGTCCCGCACCCCTGTAAACGCAAGCAGATCGCCGATATAGCGGTCGAACGACATGGTTTCGGCCCGCAGGTGGGAATGCGCGCGTTCGAGGCGGCGTTGACCGAGTCGATACAGCCCTTTCGCCAGCCCGCCCGGCAATTCGCCGGATTTTGACGACGCCAGTGTCAGCAGACCATGCTCGTAGTTCTTTACCTGGACCGACAGCATGTCTTCGTCCAGCGAAACCATGAGTTCGCAATCCGCCGCATCGTAAGCCCGCAGCAGCCGCTCGACATGCCGGCGGGCATCATGCAGTTCTCCCACGACCAGATGTACGGGCGACGCGCACGCCAGCGCGATGCTTCTCTCTGCCGGATGCAAACTGACCGTCACCGCGCCCGGCGTGTGAACCGCGGCCAGTATCGCCTGCTCCTGTGTGTCTCCGGTACCGCGCAGTTGCTGCGGATCGATACCCGTCTCGGCAAGCAACCCGACGACTTCGTCGGCAAACGCGGGCGTGCGCACTGCAACCACCACCGCATGTCCCCTGGCCACCGCCTCATGCACGGCAGCCAGGATCGCTCCCCGCTTTGCGCCCTGGTTCGAGAAAGCGCGCACCCGCGGCCTGGCCTTCTGCGCGGGCGGCGATGCGCGCTCGCATTTCAACCGGTACATCTGCCAGAACTCCGACTCCAGACCCGAAGCATCGCTGCTGATACCGCACAGGCGTGAATAGCGGCTGAAGAAGCGCGGCACCGAAAGCCGCGCCAGGATATCCCGTCGGCCGCTCAGTTTCAGCCCTTCCTTGACTTCAAGCAGCTTGGCGCGCAGTTCGAGATCCGCCGGGTCGTCCTCGGCTTCGTCGGGCCCGGGCTCGGACAGGACGATCCTGCCGTTCTGCACCTGGTAGTCACGTCCATTCTCTAGCAGGTGCAGCGCGGTCAGCGCCTCGCAGATCAGCGTCTCGCGCCGCTGCTGCCCGCCCCAGATACCGCCCAGCGGCTGAACCAGGCGCGCAAGCCGCCCGGAGCCGCCGGCCGAAAGCGAGATTTCGTTCTCTTCGATCTGGAAATCCACATCAGCCCGGAGCGCATTTGCCAGTTCCACTGCCTGTTCGTACAGCAGGCGTTCCTGGGTGTTGTCGGATTCGGCAGAGATCACCAGCGGCACGCGGGCGTCATCGATCATCACCAGGTCCGCGTCCTCGACGATCGCGCACTGCAGTCCGCGCATCAGGAGCTGATCCACTGGAGGTGCGTCCCCCGACAATTGATCGATCAGGCCGCGGATACCATGCTGTCTGTTCCCCAGCATCAGCCGGTCGCGCAGATAGTCGTGTGCGATTTCCCGGTGGCTGCCGCAGGTAATATCAGCCGCATACGCCTCGCGTTTCGCCTGCGGCTCCATGCCCTGCGTGATACAGCCGACAGAGAATCCGGGCAATGCCAGGATCTCGCGTAGCGCAGCAGCCCGATGCCGTGCCAGCAGATCGCTGGCGCACACCACATGCGCCGGCACGCCGCAAACCGCAAACACGATGGCTGCGCAGGCTACTGCCTGGCGACGCCGGGATTCATCGGGCAAGTCGACCAGCCGTCCTTCGAACAGCAACTGCGCGGCGCCGATGGCCTGCGCATCCGGGAATTCACCGGTTGCGGTTTCCACCGCCGTAGCGGCCAGCGCCAGAACCTCTGGCAGTAATCGCGCATCCAGCCTGCCGCGCCGGAGCTGGTACCGCATTTCGAGTACCCGGGGCGCCAGCGTGCCCTTCGCAAAACGTGCGCGGTAGCCTTGCACCGCTTGCGTCAGTAAGGTGAAATCCCGCGGTCCGCGCGCAAAGCCGGTATGCAAGCGGTATCCGATCTCGCCGACCAGGCGCTCGACCGCACCCGGTGCCGTTTCCGGACGCTCCGGATATCCGCTTCGCCGAACGATGAGTTCCGGCGATCCCATTCAGACCACGAATCGCTCGAGGAACAGCTGCCGTACGCCGCGATAAATCTGGTCGGCGATCGTCTCGTCGCCGTGTTCAAAGCGTACATAGACGCGTCCCCCGAAACCCGCGGGTCTGACCAGCGGAATCTCCAGTTCGAACTCGAAGTGCGCCTGCAACGCCTGCGGCTCTTTCCCGCCCTCGCGCGGATCGAGGGCAACGCGCCCGCCGCCCGACTGCGCAAGCGCCAGGCTCGGCAACCGCTGGCTTGCGCCCGGTACTTCGCGACGGATTCTGGCCGGAACTGCATCGTCGAGGCGCTCGGCCAGTTTCACCCGCACGGCCTCGGTACGGCTGCGGACGAGATCGATCGCCTCCTGCGGGACCAGCACGCGCGCGGTCGCGGTGGCAGGCGCCACCACGTAGGCAATTCGTTCCCCTTTCCTGATATACCGCCCCGGCAGGTCCTGCGGCGTGTCAATCAGGAACACGCCGGCCATAGGGCTGCGGATCGTCAGTTCTTCCGCGCGCTCGCGTGAGCGCTCCAGATCCGCCTGGATTGCCTTCAGCTGTTCCAGCGTGATCTGCGAACGGACGATGTTTTCCACACGCTCCGACTGGTAGCGCGCCTCCAGCTCGGCTTTCTGCGCCTCGAGCACCCGGATCTCCAGCGGGAGCTGCGGATCGACCGTTTCAATCAAAGGCTGGCCCGGTTCCACTTGCGCGCCGGGTTCGACCAGCAGCCGCGTGGCGAATCCGCTTGCACCGGCGCGCACCAGCGACTGCTCCGGCAGCCAGATCACGCCTTCGGCGTTTGTCCAGGAAGGCACGGGCATCCCGAACAGAACGAATACCACCAGCCCGGCCAGCAATCCGCTGGTCGTTGCCGCCCTGAACCGGTGACGCCGCAGACGCGGGTGCAGCGCGATATGGAAAATTGCCATCACCAGCGGCATCACCACCGACATCATCAGCGCAAATATCGCCAGCAGAATGCCGATGATGAAGTACTTCCCGGCCACGAACACCGCGATCGCAAACGTGATGAAAAGCCGGTAGATGAACGCGGCAATGGCAAAGAACACCATCCACAGACGCTCGCGCAGCGGCGCATCCGATTCCGGCAGGCTCACGCCGAACACCGTACGCTGGAACACCGACGCGAGATACTGATTGGACCGCGCCCTGAGGTTCGGCATCTCGATCAGGTCCGACAGGATGTAGTAGCCGTCGAAGCGCAGCAGCGGGTTCGCATTGAACAGCACGGTGGAAATGCCGGCGATCACCATCACGTTGAACAGGATCGCCCGCAGCAGGCCCGGCTCCATTTCCAGCCAGAAGAACAGCGCAATCGACGCGATAAACACCTCGATCACCATGCCTGCGGCGCCGACCAGCAGACGCCGGGATTTCTCCGGAAACGCGTTTGCCGATGAGGCATCCACGTACGGAATTGGCATCAGCACCAGCAGCATGATGCCCATCTCGTGCACTTCTCCACCCCACGCCTTTACCGCGCAGGCATGGCCGAACTCGTGGAAGGCCTTGAGCACCGGGAACACCAGCAGCATGACCACGAGGTTCTCCGGGGCCAGCACACGGTCGGTAATGTCTTCTGTCAGCGCGGACCAGTTCTGGACCATGAGAAACAGCGCGGTGCCAAGCACGCCGAGCCAGACCAGGAATCCGATCGTCCCGAAGAACGGCCGGTACAAAGGCAACCAGCGCTCGAGAAGGCGGTCCGGATCCAGCAGCGGAAATTTGATCGCCAGCGGAGAGAGAAACTTCGCCAGCCGCTGTCTGCCGGCAAGACGATAGGAACGGCGCAGCAGCTCGTCGACATCCGGACTGATTTCGCACTGCAATACATCCGCAAGATGCAATTGCCCCACCAGTCGGATTACATCGTCCTGTTTCGGTGCATCGTCGCCAAAACGCGCCACGGCCGCATCCCATATCTCCTGCAGCGTGCGATGCCCGTTCATCAGGCCGATGACGTAATAGGCAACCGGGTTGAAACGATGCGAGCGTCGTGAGATGCGGTCCTCGAGCACGTACCAGCGCTCGCCGCGGTACTCGTGGCGGTGGATGCGCGCGTGCGAACGCAGACGCGGCTGCAATTGCGCCACGCGATACCACGAAGGGCTCAACAGATCGTCAGCCATGGCTCACTCCCGTGTATGAAGATCTCTGCCGAATTGCGTCTCCGCTCGCGCTCATTCCCATCCTTACGGCAACCATGCCCACGCCTTCAGGCGCAGCCAGTTCACCATCTTGCGGGTCCAGATCCAGATCAGCCGCCGCTCGTGGACACTGATCTTGCCGACACCTTCCATGCCGGGACGCAATCTTTGCGACGCTGCCGCGTCAAGCGCCGCCTCGACGCGAAAATAGTTACGCCCATCCTTTGCCGTGTTCACCGGGGTGATCTTCTGCACCACGATAGGCATCGAAGACCCTGGCATCGAAGAAAGCACCAGTTCGCCGGACTGCCCCACGCGCACATCGTCGATGTCCTGCTCGTCGACTTCGAGAACAACGCGGTAGACATCGAGCGGGGCGATTTCGAACAGGACCTCACCTCGCTCCACCGGCGCACCCAGCGATTGGGAAAGATCGCCGCTGACGATGATGCCGTCGAACGGAGCAGTGATCTGGGTGCGGGACAGCTGTTCTTCCGCGAGCTCGAGCTGAGCGGTCGCCTGGTCGATCTGCGAACTGATGATGCGGATCTGGGCGCGCTCGCGATTGGCAAGCGCCTCGCGATATTGCCTGCTGAGCTGATCGCGATGCGACGCCAGCCGCACGCGCTCGATGCGCAGGTCGCGGTCGTCCAGCCTGGCCAGCACGTCGCCCTGCGAAACCGAATCGCCCGCCCGAAATGACGACTCGCGCACATAGGCCTGGAAGGGGGCCGTGACCGCCCGCTCCACCTTGCCTTCCACCTTGGTATCCGCGGAGATCCGGAACTCACCGGTCGCGGTCCAGAAAAACGCGACCAGGCCGGCGAAAATCAGCGCACCGAGTTTGAATCCCGAATGATGGGGCCCAAACAGCTTGACCAGCACGCCTTTGCTGGAGGCGACCGCGTGAGCCGGCAGGCTGCGTTGCTGCGCATGCTGCAGGTCGACCAATGGCCCCAGCATCGAGGCCAGACCTTCCAGCAACTCCACCGTCGGCGCGTCGAAGCGGAATCCGGGTGCCCGTTCGAGCGTGATCACGCCGACCTGGCGGTCGTTGTTCACCAGCGGGAAGCTCGCAATCCCGCCTGCGCCGGACAACTGGGCCAGTTCGGCATGCGAGAAGGTGACGACGAGGCGGCCGTCGCGGTCGGCCGGGTAGATGACCGACTCGCCCTGGTCCAGCACCTCGGTCATTGCGCCTTCCACCGCCCGCAGCAGATTCGACTGCCGGTCGAACTGCGAGGTATGCGATACGGCTTGCACCCGCATGCCCTTGCCGTGTCTCAGTCCCAGCGTCACCCGGTCGCAACCCAGCTGCGTGGCGACCTCGGTTACCAGCGCCGTTGCCGCGTCCTTGAAAGTACGCCGGTCGAGAAAGACCGACACGAACTGCAGGATGAGCTTGAGCCGCATCCGTGCGGCTTCCATGGGGTCTGCGTGGCGGCGCAACAGCACTTCGAGCCACGCGGAGCCCCACTGCAATTGCCGCATTGCGCGCTGCAGTTCCGCCTCCTCGCGCCAGCCCATGTCCAGGCCGATGACCCCGCGCACCTTGCCGTCCAGCCGCACGGGATACGCGAGCTGATAGTCCGGCTGCTGTGGCAGGCTCTCGCCTTCCTTGCCGCCGCGCGGCTGTACCACGCCTCGCCCCTCGCGCAGCGCACGTTCCGTGATCTCGGCAAGATGCGAGCGGTCCCTGCGGCCCTCGGGCCAGAATGCCAGCGGCGCAAAGGTTTCCGTTCCCGGTTTCTGCAGCACCACGACGCCGTCGTTTACGCCGCTGATCATCTGGCATTGCAGGGCAAGCCAGTTCTGACAGAATTCCTCGGGCGTCGCTGCGGTGCCGAACTGTTTCCAGACCTGGTCCAGTTCGGAACGCGACAGCTCCGCGACATCGAACCGGGCCCGCCGATCCCGTGGCTCGGAATTCGTACTCATTGCCACATCCTCTCCCGGCGCGACACTCGCATGCGCGCCGGCTCATGCCTACACCGCTTCACTGCTGTGGCGTCGGCCCTTCGATATTCAGCGCGCCGAAGCGCTTCTCGTATTCCTTCACCACGCCGTCCAGCAGCACCGCCAGCCGCTTCGCCGCATACGGGCTGATGATCACGCGATCGGTCAGCTGGATCGTCACTTCCTTCTGTCCCCGGTTCCACGCCTGGTTGACGCCGAACAGCATCACCACTTCCTCCCGTGTGCTGGTCACGTTGCACACGTTCGCGTAGGAACTCTTCATGTTGGAGTCATCCCACTTGATCCGCGAGCCTTCCAGCCCTTTCACATCGGCCGCCTCGGCCGGCTTTTTCTCCGCCATCCCTTGCCTCCTTTAATCACTTGTTTTAAGGACATATTTGACCGTTCATTACACCACGATCCCGCCCTCTCTGACTAGTCGAAACCGTCATCGATCAGGACCGGATTCCCGGGCCCTGCATTCGGGTTCTCGTGCTCCGGAATCGGTCTCCATCCTCCTTCCCCCACGCAACGCCAAACGCTTGCCGCCTCATGCATCTCATGACAATGTTCGGCCTATGAACGATATGACCGGCGCAGCCACCTCTTACGACGCGATCCCCTATCCAAGCGTTCCTTTTCCGGAGAGTCATCCAGGGCGTCTCAGCGCGATCGCGATGCTCTTCGGCCTCGATGCCCCCGACCTCGAAACCTGCCGGGTACTGGAGCTGGGCTGCTCCATGGGAAACAACCTGCTGGCAATCGCCCAGATCCACCCCGGTTCGACCTGCGTCGGTGTCGACGCCTCCTCGCATCAGATCGCCGAGGGCCGCAAGACGCTCGAAGCGCTCGGCGCCGGCAATGTCCGGCTCCAGCATGCCGACATACTCGAGATCGACGCGCAGTTCGGCGAGTTCGATTACATCATCTGCCATGGCGTCTATTCCTGGGTTCCCGCGGCCGTGCAGGAGAAGATCCTGCAAATCTGCAGGCAGAACCTGAGCCCAAACGGCGTCGCCTACATCAGCTACAACACCTATCCCGGATGGCACATCCGCGGCATCGTGCGCGACATGATGTTCTATCGCGGGACGCTGTTCACGGACCCTGCCGCCCGGCTTGCACAGGCGAAAGCGCTGGTCGAGTTCGTAGCCCAGTCGGGACCCGACGCCGACAGCCCCTACCGGCGCCTGCTGCAGGACGAGTTCAGCCGACTGGTAAAGCACTCGGACTACTACCTGCACCACGAACATCTGGAAGAGCATAACCAGCCCCTGTATTTCCACCAGTTCGCAAAACGCCTGGCGGCGGCTGGACTGCAGTACCTGGGGGAGGCGGAATTCTCGATGATGGTCTCGACCAATTTCCCGCAGGAGACCGCGGCAAAACTCCACCAGCTTGGCGCGCACGACATCGTGCAGATGGAGCAGTACATGGATTTCGTGCGCTGCCGCTATTTCCGCAAGACGCTGATCTGCCACAAGGACGCGCGCCTGAACCGCACTATAGACGCCTCTCTCGTGAAGAATCTGCGGCTTGCGTCCATCGCCACGGCGGAGCAGGCAGGCGACGATGCGCTGGACGTCTCGCAGTCCGTGAGCTTTCGTACGCCGCGCGGATACAAGCTGGCGTGCCGGCGCCCCCTGACCAAACTCGCCATGCGCATCCTGCGCGAGGCGTGGCCGTCCCCGGTCGGCTTTCACGATCTGCTCGCACAATCCCTGGCGGAAGCGCAACGCCGGAACCTGCCGGTCGATGCGAAGACCGCCGAAAGCCTGCTGGCCAGCGATCTCCTCACCGGGATGGCAACCGACGTCATCGAATGGCGCCGTTCGCCGCCGCCGTTTACGACACGCATTGGCAATGCGCCGGAGGCCACGCGGCTCGCGCGCCTGCAGGCAGAGCAGGGTTACAAGGTCACGAACCTGCGCGGCGAGACCGTCACTCTTGATGAAATTCATCGTCAGACACTGAAGCTGCTCGACGGCACCCGGAGTTTCGACCAGACCATCGATGCGCTGATCCCGCCGCTCAAGCGCGGCGACATGACGCTGCGCCCGGACGGTGCCGGCCAGGACGGCGCCCCGGTGACCGGGGAACCGGAAATGCGCACGCTGCTGCGTACGGCACTCCCGAAGGTGCTACAGAACCTGGCGAAAAACGCGCTGTTCGTGGCCGGGTCGCCGCGGCCGGACTGAATCCCTTACTCTTTCGGCGTCGGCCCCTCGATATTCAGGGTGCCGAAGCGTTTCTCGTATTCCTTCACCACGCCGTCCAGCAGCACCGCCAGCCGCTTCGCTGCATACGGGCTGATGATCACGCGATCGGTCAGCTGGATCGTCACTTCCTTCTGTCCCCGGTTCCACGCCTGGTTGACGCCGAACAGCATCACCACTTCCTCCCGTGTGCTGGTCACGTTGCACACGTTCGCGTAGGAACTCTTCATGTTGGAGTCATCCCACTTGATCCGCGAGCCTTCCAGCCCTTTCACATCGGCCGCCTCGGCCGGCTTTTTCTCCGCCATGCTCCGCTCTCCCTTTTTCAAGAATCCGACTGGTGATTTTTGCATCGTGCGCCGCAGGGGCGCACAACGCCCGGGCGGCGCGCTTACTGCCGCCCGGGCCTGTTCGTGGCCGATTATTTAGAAGCGATCGGTTTTACTGTCGGCCTTGCGCCCGCTGCCGGAGTCCTTGGTCTTCAGGCTCGCCCCGAGTTCATCGAACGCATCCACAGGCGTCTCCTGCCCGTCATCGTCCGAATCCGACTTGAACATCTTCAGCAGGAAGTCGGTGATGTTGTTCGAGCCCTTGCCCGCACTGCCGCCGAACGGCGAGAACTGCGTGCTCCAGCCGCCTCCGGCACGCGCATTCCAGTCGATTCCGCCGGAAGCGCCCGCACCCGATTCGCCCGAGTCGAAGTCGAAGGCCGGCTTGCCCTTCGGACCGCCGAACTTCTGCGCGCGCTCGAACTCTGCCGCCTGCATCGCCAGCCGCAGGACGGTTTCATCTTCGATCGGCAGATCCGGATCGCCGTCGAAGTCGAGCGTATCGAGCAGGAAGCGCACGCCGGGTTCGAGATCCTCGTTCATCACCGCACGACTGGTATCGTTGTCGTCGAAGCCCAGCAAGTGGCCAAGCTCGTGCATGACGACCGTTAGCAGGTCCATGCGCCCGAAGGCCTCGCTGCCGCTGCCTGCGGCCAGCACGTTGTGATCCAGACGAATGCGGAACTCTTCGCTGCTCGCCGGCGACGCATCCACGTACCATCCGTGCCCGGCCGCATCGATGTCGATCAGGATGCTGCCGCCCTCCCTGTAGCCAAGAGCAGGCCCTTCCAGATCGTCGATGCCAATACGCACATCGCCCAGCGAGGCAAGCCGCGGATCGCCGTTGCCCAACGCGTCGATCCAGAGCGCCGCGCCCGCACTGACCATGGCATCCAGTTCCGCCTGCGACAGGCTCGTGCTGACCTCCATCGGCGCCAGTGCCGCGGCCGCGGCCACCATGTTGCTGCTGGACTCTTCCACGAACGCCGGGTCGTCGGTCTTCACGCGCACGTCGTCGAAGCTCGCCGCGCTGCCGGTTGCCATCAGGCCGAAGTTTCCGTCGACCGTCGCGGCGTTGAAGACGTGTCCGGCGATCGCCTGGTAGCCGCCGTTGCTGGCGCCGTTGAGCGTTACGCTTACGGTGGAACCCTTGAGCGTGAGGCCGAGCGCGTAGTCCGTACCCGCCTCGATCGACGTGCCGACCGCCTCGTCCACCACCCATCCGGACCTGCCGGTCCAGTGACCGATGACGAGCTGCTGGCTGCCGACGTCGATCGCCGCAAACTTGAAGCTGTCATCCCCGTAGCGGTCGAAAATGAAGCCGGCGCGATCCTGCGTGTTCACCACCGCGCTCATCTCCAGGTAGGAGTTGTGGTTCAGATTGTCAGGGCCGAGATCGAGCAGGCTCATGCCGAGGCTGGAACCCGGGTCGACGTTGTAACGCTGGTTGTCGAATCCCCACACGCCGCTGGTCCCGCCGGTGAAGAACTCGCCGGTGTCCGAACCCTTGAAGTCGTCGGTGTCATCGAAAGTGATCTGTGGCGGCAGGATCTGCACGCGGATGTTGTCGAAGCTGCCGCGCGCGTTATCCGAACCCACGCCCACCATGCCCCAGTTCAAACCGTAGGCATAGCCATCGACGACGCGCGGTTCATAGGTGTGCTGGAACACCTCTTTGTTGTCGACCACCAGCGTTACGTTCACGCCGTTGACCGCGATCAGCATGTTGTACCACTTGTCCGCCTTGACGCCGCCGCGGACGACACCTTCCTTGTCGACGTGCCAGCCGCTTTCGTCGCGATGACCGACGACCAGTTTGTTGATCTTCTGATCGATACCGACGAACTTGAAGTCCTGTTCGTTCTGATAGTCGAAGATCACGTAGGCGTTGCCGCTCCAGCCGCCGGTCGGCTTCACCATCTTCACCGATGCCTGCAGTTCGAAGTAACCGGGCAGCTGGTCGCCGACGTGGTACACCGCGACCGCATCCCCGCCCAGCGACTCCGCCGCCACCTGCAGCTCACCGCCGCTGGTCTGCCAAGCCCCGCTGTCGGTGAAAAAGCCCGTGTCCTCCATCGAAGCGGCGTCGTCGAAGCTCGCCGAGCGCAACACGTCGCGCGTGCCGCCCGGGATGTTGCCCGGCTGCGGGTCGTCGGGCGCGCCGGTCTGGTCTTGCCAAGCGAAGTCCTGCTGGCGCACCAGGCCCAGCTCGCCATCCGGCTCGCCGTTGCGCGCCTCGTCGCCGCCACGCGTGAAGTCGGCGCCGTCGCTCTCTGAGAGATCGTAGAGGAACTCCGCGAGCTGCGGCTGTAGCGAGCGCGACACGGTGGCCACGCCGAACGGCGAGAACGGCACGATGTAGCTGTTGAACTCGCCCGCCCAGTCGATCAGCCGGTCGCCGCCCGTGTTGGCGATCAGGATGTCGCGGCCCGCGCCGCCGAAAGCGCGGTCCTCGTAGGTCGGATGCGTGTCGGGTTCCTGGTTCGTCCCCTCGAGCGTCTCGTGGTCGTCGTCGGCGTTCAGCAGGTCGTCGCCCCAGCCGCCGTACAGGTTGTCGCGGCCCGTGCCGCCGACCAACCAGTCGTTGCCGAGGTCGCCGAACAGCTTGTCGTCGCCGTCGTCGAACACCGTGCCCCAGGTCTCGTCGAACCGCGCCACACCTTCTTCTGCGTCGAAGTTGAGCAGGAATTCGATCGTGCCGTCGGTGACGAACTCGCCCGTCGCCGGATCCCAGTACACCTTCGACCACGGATCGAACTCGTCGTAGGCGCCGAACTCGCCGCCGCGGTAGACGCCGTACTTGAGCACGTCGCTCGGGTTGACCGGCGTCGCGTAGTACTCGGGCAATGCTTCCGCGCCCGACATTGCGTCGTCGCCCGAGCCGCCGTGCAGCCAGTCGCTGCCGAGGCCGCCGTACAGGATGTCGTCGGCGTACTGCGGATCCGACAACTCGTGGCCTCCCGCGACCGGGTTGAAGGGCGTCAGGTCGACCGCCTTCTTCAACTCACCGTTTACGTGGATCGTCGCCTGCTGGATGTTGCCCGGCGTGGAGATGAACGCCTCGGTCGTCGCCGCGATGCCATAGAGCGGCTCCGCCGTGCCGTTGCGGCTGGTGAAGATGCGCCCGTCGTCGCCGAGGATGCCGTCCTGGCCGGTGCCGCCGGAGATCCAGTCGTGACCCCAGCCGCCGATCAGGTCGTCGTCCTGGCCTTCGCCGAACAGCACGTCGTCGCCGACCATACCGTAGACGAAGTCGTCGCCGGATTCGCCGTGGATCTCGTCGCCAGCGCCGTTTTCACTTTCACTCAGTGCGGCAGGATCGTAGTCGGGACCGCCCGGCGTGTAGTCGAGCAGCTCGGCCGCGCGCACGACGATCTGCTCGCCGTAACCGTTGTCGTAGTTGAAGCCGAGCGGCGCACCCGAGCCGTCGACCAGGCGCAGGATGTTGCCGTTGTCGCCGAGGATCACGTCGGCATCGCGCCCATGGCTGCCATCGCCCGCATCGTTACGCAGGGTATCGGTGCCCGCTCCGCCAAAGATCAGGTCGGATCCGTCCGGACGCTGTTCTTCCGTCTCCAGGCTGAACAGTTCCGAGCTGCCGCCGATGATGTCGTCCTGACCGAGGTTGCCGAAGATGACGTCTTCTCCGCCGTTGCCCTCGATGTAGTCATCGCCGTCGCTGCCGGGCGCTTCGAAATCCTCGACCGAGGCCGATACCATCAGCATCCCGGTGACCGGATCGCGATACGCGCCCACGTCTGCCGGCAGGTCGATCGAACCGTCGCCCTGGATGGTGTCGTTGCCAAGCTGACCGAAGATCTGGTCGTCATCGGCGCCGCCGGCAATGTAGTCGTCGCCGAAGCGGGTGTTGCCGACGAGTACCTGGTTCGCATCGTCATGGTCCAGCAGCGTGATATCGAAGTCTTCCCACACCGCGCCGCCGCCCGGCACGTTTTGCTCGTCATCCGTCGCCAGCGAATCATTAGCCGAACCGCCGCCCGCCGCGTTGTCGTAGATCTGGCCACCCACCAGCTGCCGGTAACGCGGATTGGTATCGCTGCCGCTGCTGCGATCGACCCGCACGTTGTCGCCGAAGATCAGGTCGCGCCCGGTGTTGCCGTCGATACGATCGGCATAGGCACCGCCGGACAGGAGGTCTTCACCCGCGTTGCCGCGGATGACATCTTCGCCACCGATGTCGTTCGAAGTGGTTTCGATCCGCACCAGCTCGACATTGCCGCCGAACGTCGCCTCGGCGTTGTCGCCAAATACGGTGTCGTTCCCGTCATTGCCGCTGATGGTGTCGCCGTCGGCGCCGCCAATGATGACGTCGTTCCCAGCATCGCCGCTGATGGTGTCCGCACCGCCAACGGCCGGCGCAGTGCTCTCCGCGAAGTCGACCTCGCCACCGGCGTAGGTAATGCGCGCGCTGTCACCGAAGATCAGATCGCGACCCGTGTTGCCGTTGATGATGTCGCCTGCCGCGCCGCCGACGATCACGTCGTTGTGGTCGCCACCGGTAATCGTGTCGGCACCACCGTTGCCCTCGTCGGTGGACAGAACTTCCACGAGCGCGCCGCCCGCGAGCGTGATGCGACCGAAATCGCCGAGAATGAGGTCCTCTCCTGCGTCGCCATGCATCACGTCGCCGGCCGTGCCGCCGAGCATGACGTCGTCGCCGTCATTGCCGCTGATCAGGTCGCTGCTGCCATCGTCATGATCGGTCGTTTCGATCAGATCCAGCGTAGACAGTCCGGCCGCGTCCAGGCTGAAGTCGAGCCGGCCGTTGTCGCCCAGCACGGTGTCGTTGCCCGATCCGCCGCTGATCGTATCGCCGCCGTAACCGCCCAGGATGAAGTCGTGTCCGCCGTTGCCGGAAAGCGTATCGCCCTCGCCCTCATCCGGGCGCACGGTGTAGACGCGTTCGACTTCGCCGGTGGTCAGGATCCGGTTGGTGCCGGGCACCTGTTCGATCACGCCATGGTCGCCAATAATGATGTCGCCGCCGCCGTCACCTGAGATCGTGTCGGCACCGACCGCGAGATCGTCCGACGTATCGGCATTGTCCCCGGCACCCTCTTCCGTGACCACGGAGAGAATCTGCGTGGACAGGCTGAGCCTTGTCGACAGGTCGACATTGAAGCCGTCGTCGCCGTAGATATGGTCCACGCCGCCCTGGCCATGGATCGTGTCGTCGCCGGAACCGCCCGCGATGTGGTCGCCGGCCTGGCTGCCCCAGATGGTGTCGTCGCCACGACCGCCATAGAGCGCCACCGACTGTGTCGCCAGGCGTGCGTCGATGATGTCGTTGCCGGCGAGCGTGAACTCGCGGGCGAACGGCAGTTCATCGGTCACTCCGTTCAGGTAATCGGTTACCGACTGTGTGGTCGAGTTGTAGAACTCGCCGTTCTGGCTGGTATCGCCGAACACGATCAGCGGTGAATCCGCGCCGCCGCCACCGTTGACCAGGATCGTGTCGCCGCCGGCGATCATGCCGCCTTCACCATCATCGACCATGGTGTTGCCACCGCCCTGCACCACGGTAATCGTGCCTTCGATGGTGCTGTTCACCGTGAAGGTGTCGTTGCCCTGGCCGAGCATGACGTCGACCACTTCCAGTTCGCGGTAGGTAATGCCGCCGTCGAAGGTGCGGTTGTCCGGCACGCCAACGGTACCGAAGTTGAGCGTCTTTTCGCCGCCCATGTTCAGCCCGGACACGTTGCCGTACTCGGACAGGTCGATCAGGCTGTCGTCGACCTCGTAGATCGAGGCCAGGCCGGAGGCATTCACCGCATTGCCGTGCACGCCGGTGTCGTGGGTGATGCTGCCGTCGTTGAAGATGTTCAGCGTATCGGTCTGCTCGTCCTCATCGACCACCGGGATATCCGCGGTCGGCAGTTCGACATCCGTCTCGCTCGGCAGGGTGATGCCCTGCTTGAGCGAACGGTCCTTGGCTTCGATGACGCCGCCCTCGATGATCAGCGGGCCGGCGATGCCGGAAGTCAGGTGCGGCTGCGCCGGGAACGTCTGCACCGGCTGGTCGCCTTCCTCCGACATGTCGTCCGGATTCTTCTCCACCTTGACCGTGAACGGGATGTCCCAGTTCGAGGCGCTGAAGGTCACTGTCGGGATCGGGCCGCTGTCGTCGAAGCGGCCGAGCGGATCGCCGTCTGCCGATACGATGGTCTTGCCGTCGGTCAATATCTTGACGGTGACGTAGGCATCTTCGCCCGGCACCGCCGATACCGGCGGCTTGCTGAGACGCAGCGTGTAGGTGTCGTCGTCCACTTCGGAAACGATCGTGGAGCCGTCGGTCTCGGAGACCAGCAGCTGGCCGGCGTCGTTGTCGCGGACGTCGACTTCCACCTCGGGCGCTTCGCCAACCGCGCTGAACACGCCGCCGCTCGCGTCCGAGGTGCTCACGGTATGCGTGATCGCCGACAGCAGGCGGTTCTCCGGCGTCGCATCGTCGAACCCGGACACGTTGACCACGAAGGGCTCGTTCCAGTTGGTGTCGTCGAAGCTGATCGTGTTGCCGACCAGGCGGCCTGCCTGCGCAGGATCGCCCGCCGAGACTTCCAGCTGTTCCGCATTGAAGTCGAGCGTGACCGTGACGGTCTCGCCCGGGTTCGGTGCGCGCGTCAGCGCCACCGTGTAGGTGTCGTCGCTTACGCCCTCGATCACCTCGGTGGCGCCGGCCGATTCGTTGATCACCAGGCCCGGCAGGTCGTCGTCATATACCTTGGCTTCGACATTCGCGATCTGCACATTCGGGCTGTCGAAATCCGGATTGTCGCTGGTGACCGTATGGCTGATCACCACCGTGCGCTCGCCTTCTTCGGCCAGATCGCTGGCCGCGCGCACATGGATCGTCTGCGTCCTCGCCCAGGCGTCCGGATCGACGTCGCCCGCGACCGAGGAATCGAACGTCAGGGTAATCGCCTCGGAAAAGTTCACCCCGTCTGCGGAGACTTCGACCGATCGGCCGCCGGCGCGCGCGTCCTTGTAGGACGCAAGCGCCGCGGACACCGTGACATAGGCCACCGTGCCGTCCATCGGCGCCGGCACCGAAAGCGCCATGGTGTAGGTATCGACATCGCTGCCGCCGGCGCCATCTTCCAGCAGCACCGTCTCGCCGTCGCTTTCGTTTATCACGAACAGGCTGTTGCCGCCGGCCACGTTCAGCTCGACGCCCTCGGCGTAGATGCCGTTGTAGGCCGGATCGTTGCTCTCGAGGCTGTGGTTGATGAAGCCGCTGCGGCCCTCGACCTCCAGCGCGACGATCTCCGATGTCACGTCGCCGCCGACATCGAAGGTATCGCTGCCCTCGCCGCCGATGATGGTGGTGACCAGGCGCGGGCTGGTGCTGAGGATGAAGAAGTGGTCGTTGCCTTCCATGCCGTCCACTTCGAGCTTCTCGACGCCGACGAAGTCGACGTTCAGGCCGGCACCTTGCACGCCGTCCTTGGTAATGACGAAGTTGTCGTCGGCCTCGGTACCGACCACGACCACCGTATCCGATCCGGCGCCGCCGTCGATGCTGACCGGTGCATTGATGTTGTAGGTGATGCGGTCGGCGCCTTCGCCGCCATTCAGGATGGTGTCGTCTCCCGCAATGCCGCCGGTCGACGCCAGGATGAACGCGCGTACCAGGAATTCGTCGTTGCCGTCCTCGCCGAACAGCTTCAGCAGCGCCTTGTTGCTGTAGACCACGAACTCGTCGCCTTCGTCGCCGCCGAACGCTACCGTCGGGAAGCTGATGCCGCGGCTCAGGAAGCCGCGCGTGGTTTCAAGCGTGACGATCTCGTCGCCGGTCGCCACGTTCGGTACATCCCGCTCGGAGCCGAACAGCTGCCCGAACTGGAAGTAGTCCTCGCCCGGGCCGCCGTCCAGCGTGGTGATGGTGCTGTTGTCGTCGCTGTAGAAGCGGTCCGCTCCTTCCAGACCATTGACGGTCAGCCGAGCGTTGATCGTTTCGTTGTAATTGATGCGCTCGTAGGTGTCGGCGAACACGGCGTTGCCGTCCTCGTCCTCACCGGTCTGCTGCAGCTTGGCGACGAAATCGCGGCGCAGCAGGAACACGTCGTCGTCATCGGTGCCGTTGATCGTCAGCCGGTCGACGCCGTTGTCGGGCGCGCCACTGTCGGTCACGTTGAGGATGTAGTCGGACGCGCCGGTGGTGTTCACCGTGGTGTGATCGTTGTCGCCGCCGCCGTCGACGTCGACCGTGTGGCGGAACAGGTCGCCCACGCGGCCGGTCACCAGCGAAGCCGGGTCGGACGGATCGCCGTTGTACTTGTGCGCCAGGTCGAGCGTGTTCAGCTTGTCGATCAGGATCGTGTCATCGCCCGTACCGCCGAGCACCGTGGTGTGGCCGGACAGGTTGAGCACATAGCCCTCGCCGTTTTCCGGGTTCAGCACGATGGTGTCCTCGCCGGCATCGCCATGCAGCACGATCTCTTCTGCGGTGATGTCGCCCCACAGGTTGATGTCGTCGTCGGCGCCTTCGCCGCGGATGTGGATCTCGGACTCGGTGCCCGGGGTCACGTCCGCGAACTCGATGCCGAACTCGTCGACGAATTCCTGCGGCCAGGTCGCCAGCGTCCACGGGAAGCCCGCGGTCAGCGTGCCGTTGGTGACTTCGATCAGGTCCTCCTGCTCCTCGCCGCGGATGGTGATGACCGGCGCCCTGAGCGTGCCTTCGATCACGATATGCGTGCCGTCCGCATCGACGTTGACATGGCCCATCGCCGGCGGATTGCCCGCGAGGTCGCCCTGGTAGTCGCCCTGGATCTCGATGAAGGTGCCGGCCTCGATGGTCGCGCCGTGCTGGATCAGCACGTCGTCGCCGCCCAGCAGGCGGATGCCGTTGACCGCTTTCAGCACCAGCGGATTGCCGGCCAGGTCGAGCGCGTTGACGGTGAGGTCGTCCGCCTCTTCGCCGGACGCGCCGGAATCCAGATTGTCGTCGTTGGCGACGATGAGGATGGAATCGCCCGCGAAAACGCTCTTCTTCTGCACCACCGGGCTGGACGCGGTCACCGTGATCGCGCCGCCGGCCACCATGCCGAGCAGGTTGGCGGTGAAATTGCCGCCCAGCGACAGCGCGCCGCTGTTGTCGATCCAGACATCGCCGGTGGTCGCCACGCCTTCCAGCGTGCCAACCGTGGACTTGATGCGTTTGCCCGACTGGCCGATGTCGTCGCGCGCGAACAGGAAGGTGTTGCCGCCCAGCACGTTGCTGTCGTCGTCCAGCCTGCCGTTCAGGATGCTGCCGGTCGGCGCCGCGATGAATGCTGCGCTGTCGCCGAGGATCGAATCCGACGGGTTCGGGTCCGCCGTCACCGTGAACAGGCGCAGGTCGCCGATCAGCTCGATGATGTAGGTGTTCAGTCCGCTGTAGGACGTGAGCGTGCCGGTGCCGGTATCGATGTCGATGTCGTCGCCTGCCAGACCGATGGTGCCCAGCGCACCCGCCAGCAGCGTGATGCTGTCGCCGGCCACGTCGACCGTCGGCTCTTCGTCGGAATCGAGGATCGATGCATCCGCCTTCAGCGTGACGTCGCCGCCGGTCGAACGCACCTCGCCCACCAGCATCAGGCCGCCGTCGGGGGTTTCCTGGCCGACTTCATGCAGGTAGATGTCGCCCCCCGCCGTCGCGTTGATGGTGCCCGAGAGATCGATCTCGAGGAAGTTCGACGCAGTGCCGATGCCGCCGCCGGCGGTGAGCGTCAGGTTGCCGGTGTTGAAATTCCAGAATGCGGTGGTGGCGTCGTCGTCGTCCGCATCGAATATGCTGCCGTCGGCGTTGAAGTAGATCGCGTCGTTGGCGTTCACCGAGATCACGTTCACGTCGCCGTCGACCGGACCGCGGTCCTTGACATCGATGTAGACCTCGTCGCTCGCGCGCGCAACCAGCGTCGCCCCCGGCTGCAGGTTGATTTCCAGCGGTTTGAGCGCGGTGCCGATGCTCTCCAGTTCGGCTTCCAGGATCAGGTTGCCGCTGATCACGTTGACCGAATCTCCGACGTTGGTGCGGCCGTCGTACAGGCCGCGCTGGACCTTGACGATCGCCTCGTCGCCGGCTTCGATCTGATCCACCAGCACCGATTCCTCGGAGCCGAGGAACAGCGTGGAATCGGCAAAGGCGTTGACCACGCCGTCGCCGCGCGTTTCGACGTCCACGTCCAGGCTGCGTTCGACCGAGATCGATACCACGTCGAGTCCCGAGGTGGACGGATCGTCGATGATGGTGCCGGTGCCGTTCGGGCCGGAGTAGAACGTGACCTCGTGGCGCTCGGCGCCCGCCAGCGCGATCTGCTGCTCGGTCGTCAGCGTGTCGAGTTCGTCGAGGTTGACGATCACGGTTGCCGACGCGTTGTCGCCGATGGCGCCGCTTTCGGAAACGATGGTGATGTTATTGCCGATGAGGTTCGGCGCTTCGGCGGTCGCCGTGGTGCCCGATACCGCCTTCGGCCGCAGCAGGCTCTCGCTGATGCTGTTCTCGAGCTGCGCTTCGCTCCACACGGCGCGCGCGGAGAGTACGCCGGCCTCGGACAGGCTATGCCGGTCGCCGGTCGCGGTCGAACCGTCCAGCGTGACGATTTCGCCGGTACCGGTGATGCGGTGCACGCTGCCGGTGGCGACGGATCCGTCCAGGCTGATCAGGTTGGTGCCCGCTTCCGCATCGGCCATGGTCGCCGCCAGGCTGATGCTGCTGCCGCCGGTCACGTGCACGTAGTAGGTGCCGCCATTGTCCAGGCCGCCGATCGCATCGCCGCCGTTGCTGGTGTAAACGACCTTCTGGCCGCTATTGAAATCGTTCGGTCCGATGTCGATCTCGTCGCCGCTGATTTCGGTCGCCGGGTCGAAGTCCGCCTGTTCCTGCGATTCCGCGAGCTGGATGGTGGTGTCGTCTATCTTGACCACGTAATACACGCCGCCGTCGACCAGGCCGTCGATCGCTGCGCCGCCGCCGGTGCTATAGATCACTGCCTGACCGTTGGTGAACACGTTGTTGCCGACCGTGATCGTGTCCGCCGACACTTGCGTGCCGCCGAACGGCGTGTGCAGCGGATCGGAGAGGAAATGGCCGCTGCCGGTCGCCACGCCGCCGTCTAGCGCGATCGTGGTCGCCACCGCCCGCAATTCGTGCGCCGAGCCGGTTGCCGCGCTGCCGTCCAGTTCGATCAGGTTGGTTCCCGCGATCGCATCGGCCTGGGTCGAGGCAAGCTGCACCGTTCCGCCCGCCGTCACGTGGACGTAGTACGCATCGCCATCGTTCAGGCCGCCAATGGCCACCCCGCCGTTGGCATCGTAGGCCACCTTCTGCCCCGTCAGGAACTGATGACCTGCCAATGCCAGCGAGTCGTCCGCGTTGACCTGTGTCGCCGGATCGAGGACGAACTGCGCCTGGGAAGTCGCAAAGGCATGCGACTCCGCCAGCTTGATGGTCGGGTTGACGATCTCGAAGGCATGCCCGGTCGCGCTGGACAGCGTGGCATCGAGCGAAATGACGTCGCCGCTGATGACGCTGCGCAGCTGGATCAGGTCCGGATCGACGTCGTCGACGTCGACCACATACGTCAGCTCGTCCGCCAGCCCGCCGATGGCGATGTCGAACGGATCGCTCTTGCGATAGACGACCTTGTCGCCGTCCTCGAGGCCGTGCCCGGCGCCTAGGTCGATCTTGTCGGCACTGACGTCGGACGCGTCGAATGCGCGCGTGTCGTCGTCGATGACGACGAAGTAGCGCTGGCCGTCAACCAGCCCGCCGATGCTCGCGCCGCCGCCGCTGCGATACACCACCGCCTGGCCATGCACCAGATCATGGATTCCGATGTCAAGGCTGGAATCGCCGGCCACCGCGGACCCGGAGAATGCCTCGCTCGGCACGGACGTCTGGTACTGGAAGTTCCGGTCGTACACGTCCGGGTCGTACGCATCCTGCGTGGCGATGTTGCCGATGTCGCCGTAGGTCTGGTGCAGCGTGTGGTACTCGACCGTGCGCTTGTTCTCCAGCGTGGTGATCGCGTTGGCGATCTCGGTCGCGTCGAGTCCCTGGTCGAAATAGAAGTCTTCATAGAAGCTCTGCTCCGCTGCCGACAGCGAGACCGAGAAGAACGGATCGTAGGTCGACGGATCGGCCTGCTGGTTGCGGAATTTCCAGTATGAGTGGTACCCGGCCGTGACCGAATTCTCGTAGGCGCTGATGGTCGCATCGATCGATTGCTGCGCGCTGTCCTCGGTGGCGCGCATCTTCTGCCACAACCGCAGCAGCTGCTCTTCCGTGCGCGGATCACGCGCCTCGTCGGAATTCGCATCGATCAGCGCGCCGTTGGCGATCTCGACCCGCACGTCACCGATGTTGCTGACGATCGTATCGACATAGAGGTTGCCACTGGTCTCGCGGATGTTGATGTCCAGCGTGGCGGTCGCGACCAGCGCGTCCGTGCTGGCGTTGTTACCCATGTCGATGTAGAACGGCATAGCGCCGGGCCCGTCGGTCGCCGCGATGCCGTCGATCACGCCGATGCCGCCCTGCAGCGAGGTGATTTCGATCGAACCGCCGCGCACGATGCTGGACGCGTCGGCGCTTCCGATGTCGCCGAACGCCGTCAGCGAAACATCGCCGTTCAGTTTGCTGGTGATGATCTCGTCGACCTTCAGGTCGCCCGAGGTTTCGACGATGTTGATGTCGCCGGAGATCGAGGTCGCGTTCAGCGCGCCGTCACCGGAGTTTTCGAGGTTGGTACGGATCGCCGCATCGACGCCGATGCCGAGCTTGGCGCTGAGGTCGATGCTGACACCGCCGACCGCGTGCAGCGCGCCCTCGACCAGCTGGATCTCGCCCTGCGTCGAGCTCAGCGTGGTCTTGCCGCCATGGTTGGTGACGCCGCCGTTGACGATGACATCGCCCTTCGACAGGACTTCGATGTAGGGCCGGTCGGCGGGATCGGCCGCATCGGCGTCATAACCGATGAACTCGATCGCGATCGGGCGCGAGGCATTGATGCTGTTCTTGTACAACTCCTTGAAGCCGACTGTTTCGGTTTCTTCGGAGTACGTCGTCGTCGTACCCCAGCCATCCGTTTCGTCCCAGGGCCCATTTTCAACGACCTTGGCCTTGCCCAGCCCGTGCTGCGTGCCGGTCCCGGTGTCGGTCAGATTGATCCGGCCTGCGGTGGAGCCGAGATTGATCGCGTTGGCTTCAGAGTTGTATAGAGCGACAGTATCCGCATCGATCACCCGCACCCAATAGGGATTGACAAAATTGGTGTGCGAATGTGACAGCCCGCCGATGCTGGTTCCAGCCGGGTCCCTGAAGTAGTAGACCTTTGCCCCGTTCTCCCATTCATGGGGAGCGGAGAACGAAATGGTGTCGTTGCCGGTATCCACGACACCAGCTGCCTGTGGGTCGAACGCCAACGCGTCGTCCGCCTGAACGCGGAATTCCTGGTAGGTGAAATCCTGCGCGCCGCCGCCGGCGATGTACTGCCCGGCCTCGCCATCCAGGATCTCCACACCGCCTACCGTCGTCGGCCCTCTGGTCTCGATAACGTCTGACGGATCGGGCGCCCAGGAATCCAGGCCGAGCCAGTCTGCCTTGCCGTACTTGCGATAAATCTCGGTCGTGAAGTTCTGACCCTGCACCCAGAAGTAGCGCTTGCCGGGCGTCGGATCGTACGCGGTGTCGCGGGAATCGTTCACCGCCGACTCCGAGAAGCCGACCACGCCGATCGGATTGTCGTCGGCATCGCGCTGCACCGGGTCGCCCGTCGGATTCCGGTACATGTTGATGTCGATATCGTGGCCGATACGGGTGTATTCGGTGACCAGCGCGGTGCGCAGCAGCGCGCCCTGGCTGCCGTCGGTCGCGACGGTCGCATCCAGCTTGCCGATGTCGGTGATCTTGATGTAGCCCTCGATCCCCTCGTCGTTTTCGCCCTCGATGCCGTTCGACAGCGGCCAGATGACGGTATCGTAATTCGTCCGGTTGTCGATGCGGATACGGCCGTAGCCGTCCATCACCCGCAGTTCGCCGTTGCCCGTGCTGAGTATTTCGCCATAGACCTCGAGGTGCCCGCCCTGCACCGTGACCGGATCGATCTCGATGCGGTTTTCCTTGGTGTTGTAATTGGCGCTGACATTGTCGCCGGCGTTGCCGGTGTCGAGCCGAAACACCGTCCAGTCGAAGTTATTGGCGATGCCTGCGTTGTTGGCGGTGGTCTCGTGCGCGCTGCCGCCCGGGTTGTTCCTGTATTGCTGCGCAGCGGTTTCCGCCGCCGCGATCTGCTGCGCTACGGTGGCCTTCTCGCCCATGCTGGCCGGGTCGATGGTGACGACGTAGTCCGGGATCCCGCTCTGCACCACCCCGTTCAGGTTGACGTAGCGCGCGCTGATGAAGACATCGTTGCCGAAGATGAAACTGCTGCCCAGCACATTGCCCGACGCGAGCGCTGCGTCGATCGTGCCCTGGTCGAGATTGTTGTCGCTGCCTTCGGCACGCGCCTCTGCCGCCACATCGTCCCAGATCGTGTAGGGCGCATCGCCGTAGTGCTGCAGCGAGTCGCTGTACGACTGCACGAACGACCCGTTCGGCGCACTGAAGGTGGCGCTGGACACCAGGATGTTGCCCTTGCTGACGATGTTGCCGTGCAGGTTGGTGACCGTCAGCGAGCCGTCCAGATTGGTGATGTCGCCGATCAGTTCGATGTCCGGCGCCCTTTCGAACGCCGGCACTCCAAGCGGTCCCGGACTGTAGGTATTGGTAATCGTGATTGCCGGCGCATCCTCAGCGCCGTCGCCGCCATGGTGGATGGAATTGATCGTGCCCGAGAAACTGAAGCCGGAGATCGGGGCGGTCTCGACGATCGCTTCGTTGAACTTCACCTGACCGCCGCCGTCCTGCGGGATCAGGATGCTGTTGACGCGCAGGAATCCAGGCGTTTCGTTGAGAATATCGACCGTGGTGTTGCCGGGCGCGTCCAGCAGCCCACTGCCGGTCGCGGATTGGCCGACGATCGAAATGAAACCGGACTCGGCCACGATGTCGTCGATTACCGCGTAGGGCGCGACGAAACTGCGCGTAAACACCGGCTGTGAGCCCGCAAACGTCAGCAGCCCCAAGCGGTCGGCCTCGGCCACCACCCGATCGACCTCGATCTTGAATGCCGGGTCGCCGAACGCCAGATACAGCCGCGACCAGTAATCGTATTCGTCGGCCAACGTGGAACCCACGTCAAGCTGGGCCGGTGTAAATCCGATCTGCGTATCGCCATCATTGACCGTATCCACGCCGATCACCCAGGTGTCGTCATCTATCCCCGGTCCGTTGTCGTTGTATTCGGCAATGGTCAGACGCAGGCTCTGGTTCTTGTTGATGCCGACATGGATGTCGCCGTCGACATCGACGCTGGTCGTCTGAACGTTTATGTTCGTGCCACCCACCTGTTCGGCGGTGGCACTGTTTCCGCCAAGCACACCCGCCAGCGCCGTCAGCCAGCTCTGTCCCTTGCCCCATGCCTCGACGATCGCATCGCCGGCTTCCTCGGCATGCAGATTGGCGTCGCCGCCGCTCCTGAGTACCGCGCCGCTGCCTATGCCCACATGCCGGTTGACGTTGACCTCTCCAAGCGATTCGAGATCGGAAATCGGCACGACCGACGCGTTCAGTTCGTCGGCAAACGAAAATATGTTCAAGTAATCGAAGGTGCCGAGATGATTGCGTCCCGCGAGCAGGTTCAGGTCCCCCTGCGCAGTGATATCTGCATTCGCCCCCACCAGTATCTGGCTGTCGGCGCGGAAACGCGCCTCTGAATCCATGATTGCCGCGGAGGCCAGACCATAGGTATGCACCATCGGCTCGACCGCCAGCTTGGCGCGGTTGCGTGTCTGCAGGTCGAGGTCGTCCACCGCCGTCAACTGCGCGCCGTCACCGATCTCGACGAATCCGTCGATGCTGTCGGCGATGATGTGCGACGTTACGCCGGAGCCGACGATCAGGCCGCCGGTATCGAGGCGGACATCGTCATAGCCCTCGACATCGTTGAATACGTTCAGCCGGAAGGTGCCGTTGCCCGCCGCGTCGCCGATTACGTCGACCTGCGCATTGGCGCCGATCTTCGCGCGCGTGTCGTGGCTGATGTCAGTCCTGCTTTCCGCGGCATTGCCCTGCAGCACGCCGCCGGAGCCGGCTTCGACGTTGTACTGGTCCGGACCGAGCAGGTCCTTGCGCGCGGTATTGGTCGCGTCGACGAACAGATTCTGCGCGGTGATCTGCGCGCCGTTGCCGATGCTCGCCTCGACGGTGGAATCGTCATGGTTGGTCGCCCACGAACCGCTGAAGCCCACCGCAGACGCCTGCATGGTGCTGGTCTGGCTGTCGAAGTTCGCGGTATGCGAGGCGTTGATGGTCAGTGTCGACACGTCGAGGTTGGTAACGCCCGCCGCGCCTGAATCGTTGGCAATGAAGGCCTTGGTGACGCTGTCGTTGTCGGTGGTCGACGATGCCGCGGAACCTGCCACCAGGCCGCCGCTGCCCGCCTCGGAGCGGGCGAAATTGGTGTCGTCGCCGGTCGCCTCGATCGTGACCGCCGCGCCCGGATCTTTCCTGTAGATGATGCCGTCGCCGGTGATCAGACCGTGGCCAGCGCCGAGGTCGATGGTGTTGGTTCCGTAATTGACCTTGGTGTCCGGGTTGAATCCGATCGGCGTATTGCTGAACACGCGATACGGCGTGATCGAATGGCTGACCCCGGTTGACTGCCCGTCGAGCAGGTTGATCGTGGTCGGCGTGCCGCTGACCGCATCGCTGTAGGAATCCGCCAGGCGCACACGGTTTGGGTTGCTTCCGTCGACCACCACGTAGTAGAGCTCGCCGCTTTCGAGGCCGCCCACCGACGTGCCGCCAATGATGTCGACCTCGCTGCCGATGTAGGCGTTGGTCGTGATATCGGAGCTCGCCTCGACCACGTTACCGCCGGCCGCGATCAGGCCCACGTTCAGGCTGTCGCCGTCCGCGCGCTGGTTGCTCTCGCTGTCGGCGTCGACAAGTATTGAGTTGCCCGCCGTCAGCGTCGTGTTGTCGCCGATGTAGCTGGATACCGAACTGTTGTTCTCGGCCGCGCTCTCGGTGGCATTGATGCTGATCAGGCCGCCAGACGAACCGGTTGCGAACGCCTTTGCCGAGTAGCCGCCAGCCGGGTAGGACAGGGTGGACGAAATGATCACGTCGCGCGCAACCACTGTAGTCGCGCCCGTACTGTCGGTCGCGCTCCGTCCGATGTAGGCCGTGATGTTGGCATCGGCGATCGCCTCGCCCAGCGAGACGCCGACCGCCAGCGCACCCGCGCTGACCCCGGAGGTGTCCGCATCCGCGGACACGATCGCATCGGCACTGACGTTTACCGTACCCGCAGTCGTCAGCGACGCGCCGGTGCGCACGCTGGCTTCCACGGTCGGCATGACATGCGCGGTCGCGGTATTGCCGCCGGCACCGACGATGCCGCCGGACACCGCCTGCGAATCGGCATTTGCACGGCTGTCGGCGTTCGCCTCGACCGTGATGTTCGAGCCGGTCACGTCCATGTCGCCGATATGGGCCCTGGTCGTCCCGTCCGCATCGGCATCCGCCACGCTGACGCCGACACCTATCAGGCCTCCGGAAAGACCGGCGGCGTCCGCGTTCGCACGGTTACCGGTGTTGGCGCGCACGAGCACGTTTCCGCTCAGATCGACGCTGCCGGTGCCGGTGAAGGCCTGCACGTCCGCATCCGAGGTGGCATTGGCGAACGCGCCGCTGCCGGAAATCGCGCCGCCGGATGCCGACTCCGCGCTCGCGTCCGCGCCGTAACTGCCGGGTACGCCCTGGTTGTGCAGCGCCTCGACCGTAAGCGAACCGGTGCCGTCTATATCGACGTTGTTACCAATGCTCGCACGCACCTCCGGCGTCAGCGTCGCGTTGGCGATCGATCCGCCCGCGCCGACACCCAGCGACACCGTCACGCCGGTGGCCGTGGCATTGGCATCCGCGATCGATTCGCCGCGCACGATTGCGTTGCCGCCGGTGAGATGCACGTCGGGCGCAAGCGTATCCGAAGCGCCGTCATTGACCGATGCGCGGATGGTTGGATCGACCGTGGCTATCGCCACCGTAGCGCTGCCTGCGGCGGCAAGACCGCCTGCGGTCGACTCGGCGACCGCGTCGGCGATGTTGCGGCCGCGGCTCTCGACCGTCAGCGATCCCGCCGAGGCCACGCGCCCGTCTACGCGGGCCGTTGTCGTGCCGTTCGCATCCGCCGTCGCGGTGGTTGCGCCGAATCCGCCGACACCGATGGCGATGCCGCGTGAGTTGGCGTCGGCCTGGTTGTTCGACAGCGCGCGCACGGCCAGCAGTCCGCCCGCGGAAATCGCCGCGTTATTGCCGATCGACGATTCGACGATGGCATTGGACTTCGCCGTCGCCGGCGTGATTTTCACGGCAATGACCGCGCCGCCCGGTGCGAACGCGTCGGACTCCGCGCCCTGATTGATGGCGGTGCCGCCCGTCGTGTAATTGTGGAAGGACTGAACCCTGACCGCACCGCCGCTGCTTTCGACGACGGCGTTATTGCCAACCTTGGAATCCACATCCGAGGTGATCTCGGCAGTGGCCGAGGCCACACCGAAACTGCCGCCCAGGCCGATTGCCGTGCCGCGACCGACCGTGGTGGCACGCGCCTGCGATTCGGCGTTCACGGTGACATTGCCGGAAGCCTTGACGACTGCGCCCGCACCGATCGAGGCCTCGATCGTGGGGTTGACCAGCGCCTTCGCCTCGGTGTCAGTGGCACTCGCGCCGATGCTGCCGTTGGTGGTGCGACCCTCCGCGGTGGCCACGTCCAGCGTCTGCGCGCGGATGGTGACGCTGTCCGCACCGATGCCGTTACCCGCCGTGCGTACGCTGCCGTCGATATGCGCCCGGGTGACGCCCTCCGACTTCGCCGTGGCGAAGATGCCGCCGAGGCTTGCAAAGGACAGCGATTCCGCCTGGCCGCGCACATGCGCCTCGTTGACCGTGCGCGACGCGACGGTCACGTCGTCGCCTGCGCGCAACCGCGCGCCACTTTCCACGCGCGTATCCACGTTCGCCTTGGCGACCGCGGTAATGATGTTGCCGGAAACCACGATTACAGCCAGCGCCGGCGCCTCGCCATACGCGCGCGCCCCGCGATTCACTTCCCGCGACTCGGGCAGCGCATTGTCGCCGAGGTAATTCCATTCGGTCGTCAGCGGCGCAAAGGTGACCGCGTCGCGGTTGTGGATCGACTGCAGGGTGATGTCGCCGCCGGCATCGATGACGGTGCCACCGCCTTCGACGTAGGTGTCGACCTCGGAAGTGATCTTGACGTTCACCAGGCTCATGCCGAAGGCGCCGCCGCCCGTGGATACGCTGAATACCTTGCCGTCCGCGTCATGGCTGGTCACGGACTCGATATTCACGTCGCCGGTGGCGGTGATACGGCTGTTGCTGCCGACGCCAGCACGAACCTGCGGGTCGACATCGACGAACGCAAAGTTGAAGTTGAATGCCGCCGCCCCGCCTGCCAGCGCAAACACGTCGGCCGTGGCGTCGATGATGGAAGTTGCGCTGATATTGACCGACCCGACCGGGTCGAGATTGCCCATCACGACGTTGTTTCCGACGGTGGCGGTGGTGCTGCCATCGACGTCCACGCGGATGAACGAGGCACCTGCGCCGACTGCACCGATGGAAACGCCGATGGTTTCGCCGGCGACGGTCTGCTGCGAACTCGCCGTGACATTCACGGCGCTTGCCCCGTTGATCGTCGCCCCATCGAGGATGGCCGCTTCGGTGGTACTGCTGTCGTTCACGACCACGACCGCAGCGCCCAGGCCAACGAAGCCCGCCGCGCCGGCGATCGACAGCACGTCGATGTCTTCATCGAGTTCCGCGTTCACCGAGATTTCGCCTCCCGCCTCCATGTCGCCGCCTGCGGTCGCGGACACGTTCGAGGAAACGCTCGTTACGCCGATCGAGGCGCCCACCCCGACCAGGCCGGCCGCGACGCCGCCCATGTTCAGGTCGAACTCGACATCCTCGACGGCATTCACCCGGATCGCGTCGCCCGCGGTCACCTGCGTGCCGTCCGCGATGGTCGCCGCGGTGCCGGTCGTTACCGATACCGCTTCCGCCAGCGCGCCGGTTACGTCCGCTGCCGAAGGCCGGCTGCCCGATAGAGAATCCGCGCCGCTCTTGGTGATGTCGGCCAACCGCTCGTCGCTGCTGTTCTGCCCGTCGGCACGCTGCTCGGCCGTAACCTGGTCGTCGAACGTGGACAGATCACCGCTGACCTTGCCGGCCGCGTTTTCGCCCTGCCGCGCCGCATCGGCGTCGGCGGTATCGGTAAAGCTGCCCTCGAGCCGATGCTGCGTGCCCGAACCGGTGGAAGTCAGATTCACCAGCCCGGTCGAACCGCCCGCGATTGCATTGGCCTCGGTGTTGTAGAGCTTGACGCTGCCGTCGTCCTGGACGTTGACGTAATACGTCGTCCCGTCGGAAAGCCCGCCGACGTTGGAACCGTCCTCGCCATGGAAGTAGGTCACCTCGTCGCCATCGCTCAGGCCGAAGCTGCCGCCCAGGCTGATGGTGTCGTTGTCGGTATCGACCACGCCGCTGGAAGCCGGGTTGAACTGCCGTTCATCGACCGTCCGCTCGAGCGAGTTCGACGTCTTGTCGACGGACCCGTCGTCTTTGGTATCCGAGTAGTTGCGTTCCAGCGTCTCGCCGACCGACCACACCGACACCGCACCCGCGACACCGACCACGCCGCCGGCACCGCTGATCACGAAATCGTCGATGTCCTTGATCGCGAGCGCATTGACTTCGACGTCATCGGCAGCTGTCACCGTCGCGCCGTTGCGAATCTGCGCATTCACGTCGTTCTTCACCACACCGACGGTCACCGCGCCGCCTACCCCGACAAACCCGCCGGCGATCGCGCCGGTGAACGTCGTGATACGGACCTCGTTCGCCGCTCCGACGTATACGCCTTGTCCGGAATCCGCGTCCGCGTTGCCGTCCGTCTGGTTGATATCGGCATTGCCGATCCAGGCCACCGTGTCGGAATCGACGATGGTGACGCCGACCGCCCCCGAGACGCCGACAAAGCCGACACCCGCAGCGACCGCGATGTTCAGGATTTCCTCCCTGGACTCGGCCTGGACGATGACTCCGCTGCGCGTTCCGGTGTTGAAGTCGTTAGCCGCGTCGCCGCCGGCCAGTGTGCCGGAAAGCACGCCGCTGATGCCGGCACCGGCACCGTCCGCATCCACCGTCGCACCGTCGGCGATAAACGCCTGCGTGTCCTTGTCGATCACCATCACGCCGACCGAAGCGCCGACACCGACGAAGCCGCCCGCCAGCGCGCCGCTGATGACCATGACATCTGTTTCATCGGACGCGCTCACCAGCACGTCGCCGCCGGCGGAGACCGTGCCGTCGATCGAGGCGTAGGTCGTGTTGTTGACGGTCAGCACGCTGACCCCGCCGCCAACGCCGACGGTTCCGGCGGCCACGCCCATGCCCACCAGCAGAATCTGCTCGGAGGCGTGCGCCTGCACCAGTACGTCGTTCTTCGCCTTCACCGTGCCATCGCCGATGGTCGCGGTGGTATTCCCGCTCAGTACGGTGACATCCACACCCGGCGCCACGCCGACGGCGCCGACTCCGACGCCCGCCGCCAGTGCCACATGGCGGAAGTCGTTGCCCGCGCCGACGCTGACGGTCTGCGCCGCGTTAGCTCCGCTTTGATCGCTATTGATCGATGCGCCATCGCCGATGTATGCGGTGGTATCGGTATCGATGACGTTGACCGCCGCCGCGACTGCGACGCCGACCGTGCCGCCGCCGATCGCGGCGGAATAGGTTTCGATGTCGTCGCGGTTGGTCGCCGCCACGGCCACGCCGCGCACGTTCGACGTGGAAGGCGCAAGCACGCGATCCCCGACCGACGCAGGATCGGCATCGTCACCGCCTTCGCCGTCATAGTCGACGCCGTTCACATCAGGCGCGCCCACTTCGCCGCCACTCGCGAGATCGTCCGCGCTCTGGCCCTTGGCATCCCCCGCCTCGAGACCGGTAGTGCCGACCGAGCCGTCTCCCGGAGTCGACTCGAAGCGGCCGGTTGCCGCGGCAAGGCCGTCCGTGTGCCCGTCGCCGGTCACCGCGGCGCCGTCGCCGATGAACGCTTCGGTCTTCTTGTTGACCACCGTAACCGTTGCCGCCGCGCCGACACCTGCGGTGCCGCCCACGGCAACCGTCGCGACATACTTGTCGACCTCGGTGCGGTCGTCCGCGGCAACCCGCACGGTACCCAGCGCATGGATGTCGCCCGCACCGGCGGAAGGCGTCGCATCACTCGGGTCGTCGCCGATGAAGGCGCGTGTGGTGACGTTCAGCACGTGCACTCCCGCGTTCACGCCGACCCCGACTGTTCCCCCGACCGCGATGCCAGCCGCGACCGACGTAATGTCCTCGTCCGAAGTTGCCGAAACATCGATGTCGCCATCGACATGCGCGGTTACACCGGAATCGATATGCGCGGTCGTGCTCTTGACCAGCGACAGCACGTCAGCCCCGACGCCGACGCCGACCGAACCCGCAGCCGCAATGGACCCTGCCACCGATACGATCGATGTCTCACCCGTGGCCGTTACCGAAAGGTCGGGCGCACCCGGTTCAACGCCATTCTCGGCGTTGGCGGTAGCGCCGCGCCCGATCGACGCGTGCGTGGCCTCTTCGAGGATAACGATCGTCGGCGAAACTGCGATTCCGACTGAGCTCGCAGCGCCGCCCGCCGCGGTAATCGAGATGATCTCTTCCGTCGAGCTGGCGCTGACGTCGATGCCGTTCGCGCCTGCGGAATTGACTATGGCGTAATTGCCGATACGCGCTTCGACCGTGTCGAGGTGCACCAGCGTCGTATTGGCTATGCCAACGCCGGCACTGCTGGACGCGCCAAGCGCGCCGGCGACCATCAGCGAAGTCAGATCGCCGTTGGCCGTAACCGACACATCGCCGCCCGCGGTAAGGCTGCCGCCGAGCCCGGCCCCCGAATCCTCGATATAGGCGCGCGTTTCGGTCGTCAGCACCTGTACGGAGATCGACCCGGCCACGCCGACGTCTCCGCCGCTCAGTCCGAACGATCCGGCAATGGAGGTCACCTCATCGTCAGACGAAGCATTGACGGTGATGTCGCCGTCCGTTGCAGTAACGTCCGTACCCGACCCGATCCGTGCAATCGTGCTCCGGTCGGTGACCCCGACATCGATGCCGATGCCGACGCCAGTGCCGCCTGTCGAGGCAGCGAGGCTGCCCGCGGCGCTGAACATATGCATGACATCGGTCGCTTCGACCGTCACGTCGTCGCCCGCCAGGATGACGACATCGTCGCCCACCGAAGCTTCGGTGTTCATCAGCACGACGTTGACGCTTGCCGAGCCGCCGACCACGGTACCGCCGGAGCTGCCGGCGATGCCCGCCGCGAAACTGGTCACGCCGATGTCGCCGATGACCGGCAGGGTCTCGACCACCGGCACAAAGGTCGCGTCCGCCGAAACCTCGACCGACCCGGTCGCCGTAATGTTCGCGCCATCTCCGACCGAAGCCGTCGTGTCGAGTTCGTTGACGATGTTCACCGACACCGCCACCCCGATGCCTGTGCCGCCCTCGAGACTGAGCGCGGCGCCGCCCGCCACGTTCTGGATTTCGTTCTTGCTTTCGGCGATTACGCCGACGCCGCCCGCGGTGGCGTTCAGCGTCGCGTTGTCGCCAACCGTTGCACTGATGTCCTCGTCGATATAGTTGACCGAAATGGAACCGCCGACCGCTGTATCGGAAGACGCGGCTCCAGCCAGCGCGCGCGACTGGAAGGTGTTGGTATGGCCCGGCGCCATCACCGCCTGGACCTGGATGTCGTCCGCCGTGAGATTGGTGTTGTTACCAACATGCGCACTGCTGTCGAGCAGCGCGATGTTCAGGCCAACCGCGGCCGCAACGCCCGTGTCGGAATCCGTGTTGGTCGAAGTCGCGATGCCTTGCGCAAGCGCATCCATCGCGTGGGTAGCCTTCACCTGCATGTCGCCGCTCGCGCTGATCAGCACGCCGTCGGCAATCTTCGCCGAGTTGTCGACATCCACATAGTTCACTGCAATGGTCGCCGCGACGCTGGTACCGCCGGAACCGGTGCTGTTGCTGGACTGGCTGCTGGCCTTGGAATCGGCCTGGTCGACGCTGCTTTGCGTCGTCGCGGTCGAGGAGGGATCCGCCGACGTACCCGAGCGCGAATTCGCGTAGTTGGTCCGGTCGGACGTCTCTTCATCGGAAGTGGCGGACTGCGATCCGTCGCTCTGTTCGGATGACTGCCCCTTGGCGCTTGCCTTGGATTCCGCTGTCGCCAGGACCACCGATCCCGCGGTCACGGAAACTTCTTCCGCGCCGGTGAAACTGCGCGCGATCAAGCCTTGGGTGTCATCGGTGATGATGTTCAACGCCAGCGAAATACCGACCCCCACGTCATCGCCCGCGGCTTCGCCGCCAGCGGTCGTGGTCACGGTGTTGCTGTGTGTTGCTTCGGCGCGCAGATCGCCCGACAACGCGATCGTTCCGCCCGGGCCGCTGTTGATGCGCGCGTAGGTATCGTTCTCCACCACGGCGATGGAGATTCCACCGCCCACGCTGGTGCCGCCGGCGGCGGCGCCAGCCTCGGCGTCTGTCGTGACGGTACTGCCGGAGTCCGCGGTGACTTCGAAAGCGCCGGTATTGCCGCTGATGACTTCGCCACTCTCGACTTCGGCAACGATGTCGTTCAGGGCAATATTGATCGCGAACGAGGCCCCTACGCCGGTATCCGCGCCCATTGCCTGTGAGCTCGCGGATACTTTGTTGTCGGTAACGCTTTCCGCCGCAATGCTGACATCGCCGCCTGTCAGCGCCAGTTGCGTCGCCGGTACCGTCAGCGCACCGCGGTCCAGGCCGATCACTGCATTGGTTTCGGTTTTCGCGTAGTTCAACGCAAAGGCGCCGGCCACGCCGGTGTCGCCGCCGCTTGCACCCGACGTTGCCGAAGCACCGAACCTGTGCGTGGTGTCGCCGTCGACGTTCTTCATAACGGCTTCGGCCGCGAATCCGGCGGCAGTCACGTTCGTGCCGGCGCCGAGGATGGCGTTGTTGTCCATGTGGGCGACGTTGATGGCAATGCCTACACCCACCGCGGTACCGCCTTCGCCGGTCGCCGCCGAGCCGTCGCCGACGGCCGTGGCATCCATGTTGTTCTCCGCGCGCAACGTCAGCGCGCCGCCGGCATCGATGGTCAGCCCATCCGCAACGCTCGCCTCGGCACTGCTCGAGGCCACGTTCAGACCAAGCGCCGCACCGACGCTCACCGATCCGCTGTCGCCGCCACCGGTATCGGTATTCGCCGACTGATCGACCGTGTTGTTCTGTCCGGACTGGGTGTTCGCCAGACCGGTAGCGCTTTTGGTCTGGTCGTCTGCGGTCTTGTTGCCGTTATTCTCCTCGGTGCTGGAATCCGCACCCGCCGCAGACGCCGTCGCCTTCGCTTCACTCGACCCATCACCCCTGGCCGTGAAGCTCACCGCACCACCGGCCGTGATGTCGCGCCCGGTCGTGGCCAGCGCAGAAT
>JBBDIL010000005.1:96479-152605 GCA_040880425.1 Burkholderiales bacterium
CTTCAATCACCGCGCGCGTGTCGTTGTTGGTGGCAATGTTGATCCCCACCGAGACGCCAACGCCGGTCTCGCCTGACCCGCTCGTGCTTGCCTTCGCCTGCACGTCCGATTCGCTCGTGTTGCCCGCACTGAGCAGCACATCGCCCGTGCCCGCATTCACCGTCACCGTGCCAGGCAGCACCGCCTCGGCCTGCGCCTCGGAGTAGTTCAGCGCAAACGAGCCCGCGACTCCCGTGTCCCCTCCAGACGCACCCGAGGTCGCGTGCGCAGCAAACTTGTGCGTGCTGTCGCCATCGACCTCCTTCATCAGCGCGCTCGCCTCGAAGCCTTCGCCGCTGATCGTGCTGTTCGCCCCCACCGTGGCCGTGTTGCTCATGTGCGCGATGTTCAGCGCCACCGCCACGCCCACACTGGTCGCCCCCTCGCCTCCAGCCGCAGAGCCGTCGGCTATCGCCGCCGCGTCCATGTTGTTCTCGGCGCGCAGCGCCACTTCGCCACCGGCCACGATCGTGCGATCGGCTCCAATGCTCGCCTCAGCGTCGCTGTTCGATACGTTCAACGCCAGCGCCGCGCCCACACTCACCCCACCATCGCCGCTCGTGTCCGCATCCCCGTCGTCCGTCGAGGCCGATTTGTCTACCGTGTTCGTCTCGCCCGACTGCTTGTTCGCCAGGCCGGTGGCAGAGTCAATCTGTCCGTCCGCGCTCGTGTTGCCTTTCGTGGCCTCCTCGTCACTGTCCGCACCCGCCGACGAGGCAATCGCCTCCACCTTGCTCGCACCGTCGCCGCGCGCAGCAAAGCTCACCGCACCACCGGCCGTGATGTCGCGCCCGGTCGTGGCCAGCGCAGAATCGTCCACAAACGCCAGCGCAATCGCCGCACCCACCGCCGTCGAGCCGCCTTCGGCTTCGCCCTTGGCCGTGGTCTCGCTACTGCCGTGATGCACCGCCTCGGCATTGAACGCGCCTGCGATCTCCAGCTTCGCGCCGCTGCCAACCACCGCCTCGGTCACGTTGTCCGCCACCGTCAGCGCCAGCGCGCCGCCTACACCCGTGTCACCGGTGGACTTGCCGCCGCCCGTGGCCAGCGTGTCCACTTCGTGCGAGCCCGTCGCACTGAGCGTCACGTCGTTGCCGCCCGTGAGCACCGCACCGTCTTCAATCACCGCGCGCGTGTCGTTGTTGGTGGCAATGTTGATCCCCACCGAGACACCAACACCGGTATTGGCACCGTCGGAATTGGCTGTTGCTTCGGCCCTGGCATCCGAGGAATTGCCGGCGGTAATCTGCAGATCCGACGTCCCCAGATTAAGAATCGATCCGTCAAGCAGCGCGCTTTCCGTATCCGAGTCGGACTTGTTCAAAGCAAACGACCCGGCAAAACCGGTATCGCTTGCGCTCGCGCCGGAGGTCGACGTTGCCCTGAAGGTATTCACGCCGTCGGTGTCCGCGTTGTCGAGCATCGACGCTTCCAGCGTCACGCCGTCGGCCGTGACATCGGATCCGTTTTCGATGACGGCACGGTTGTCTGCAGTTGCGGCATTGATGGCGACCGCAGCGCCGATTCCCGTCTCGCCGTCCGTGGCGGAACCGTCGCCGATGGCCTCGGCGTCCGCATCCTGGGACGAACGCAACTCCACCGCGCCGCCCGAGGCGACCACGGTGGCGCCATCGATGCTCGCCTCGGACGAAGCCTCCGCCACGTTGATGCCGATCGCCGCAGCGACCGTCAGACTGCCACCGCCGCCGGAACCGTCATCGGTCGATGCCGACGGTGTTGTCGAGGCGCCGGAATCCTCCGCACCCGACGTACCGGCACGACTGTCCGCCACACCGCGTTCGCCGGCCACCTGCGCATCGATGTCGCCGCCACCGCCGCCATCGGGCGTGCCCTGCGCACCCGATTTCGCTTCGCTCTTGCTGGAACTCGCGTTGCGGGACACGATCTGCGCGGAACGTCCAACCGAGAGGTCGCGCGTCGTCGTCGCCACCGTTGCGTCCTTAGCGAACGTCAATGCCATGGCAACGCCGATGCCCGCGTCCGCACCTGTTGCCTTGGAGTCCGCCAGCGTCGTCATCGCGCCGGCGTGCTCGGCGGTCATCATCAGGTCGCCGCCGATATCGAGTGCCGCGGACGGAATGGTCCCGTCATCGATGCGCGCCTGCGTGTCGTTGCCGGAAATTGCGAGCGCAACCGAGCCCGCGAAGCCATTGCTGCCAGAGGCGCCGGTTTCGGCCTTGGTATCCATGCCGTGGTCCGACGTCGCGAGTATCGAAACATCGTCGGAATCGGTCAGCTGCGCATCCTCCTCGACTGCAGCAATCGTGTCGTTGTCGGTGATGTTCATCGCCACCGACGCACCGATGCCTGTGCCATCGTCGCCCATGCCCAGCGCACCCGCCTCCTTGGGCTGTGCGAACGCGATGCTGTCCGTGGTGGATTCCGCGCGAATGGTCAGATCGCTCAGCCCGAGATCCAGGATCGCACCCGCCTCGATGGTGGCACTGACATCCGTCACGACGACGTTGATGGCCAGCGAACCGGCGCCCGCTGTACCTACATCCGAACCGCCGGCACCGGAAGTGGCCTGCGCGGTAAATGTGCTTTGCGGAATCAGCGCCTCGATCGTCACGCCATCCGGCGAGGAAATCGCAGAACTGCCGGCAACATAGGAAGTCGAGTCCACGTCGGCGAAGTTCATTGCCACGCCGACACCGATGCCGGTGCCCGCGCTGCTGTCGGTCGTACTGCCGTCAGCGTTGGCGGTAGAAGTGGTCTTCGAGGATGAGGAAATCTTGACGCCAGTATCGCCCACCGCACCCGTAGCCGTAATCTGTCCGCTGGAGTCGACGTAGGCTGTCGTCGTGGTGGTGACGATGTTGACCGCCACAGCCCCCGCCACATTGATGTCGCCGCCGCTGGTGGTTGCGCGGTCGCCGGAATCGCCATCGTCGTTCGGGTCGGCAAGCACTTCTTCGGAACGGTTTGTGCCGCCGCCATCTGCGGCACCGCCCGGCGAGGAAATCGCGGTCGTGGTGGTTTCCCGGACCGAGTTCGCGCCGATCAATACCGTATCGCCCTGCGCCTTGGATCCGCCGTCCATGAACGCGGTGGTTTCACCGGTCATGACGGACACCGCCACGGCAGCGCCTTTGCCCGCATTGTGCGCATCGGCCTTGGTGACGGCCGTCACCTGGTTATCCGCAACTAGATTCAAATTGCCATCGGCCTGCAAATCGCTTGCGCCACGAATCTTGACCCTGGAATCGCTGATGATCGTGGTATCTGCGACGGCGGCATCGGTGGTCTCGTCCTCGGTTCCGTCCGTCCCCGGCAGGATCTCGGCCGTCGCATTCACCTGCGAAAGCGCATTGACGTTCAGGTTGCCGCTCGCGTTGATGATCGCACCGCCTGTGACCAGCACTTCCGCGTCGGAATCCGCAATCGCCACGGCTGCCTTCACCGCAGTCCCGCCGAGCGCATCGGGCGAGATCGTCACTTCCGAACTGGCCGTGATGCCCACATCGCCGCCATGCAGTTCGCCGCCGTCGATCCTGACCAGTGCGCTGGACGCGCCGATGTTCTCGATTCCGAAAATTCCATTGCTGCTGGCATTGACCGACAAGGTGATGTTGTTCACGCCGGCACGCACGATCGAGTCCTCGAAGCGGATCTCGTCCTCCGACTGCACCGCGAAGTCGCCGCCGACCGTCAGGTCTCCGAACCCGGTGATCACGCCGTCACCTGTTTCGATATCGCTGGAACTCGCGATGTGCAATCCGAAACCCAGCGTGTAGGAACCCGTGCCTTGAAGATTCACATGATCGTCAAAGAGTGTCTCGTCGCCACCTTCAAAGTGCAGTTCAAGCGTATTGCCGCCTCCCGAAGCGACAAATCCATTCAGCAAATCGAGTGTACTCATATCGATACGCAGGCGATCAGCGAAAGCATCGCCCGCGAATTCGGTTGACATGGGCACGAGGCGCTTGATGTTGATCTCGACATTCCCGTCTCCGTCGAACGCGCCCGCATCCAGATCCACCATTCCGAGCGAGTTCCCGGGGTTGCCGGTCTGAATCAGCTCGAGCGTATCCGCGTCTTTGGCGATCAGCGTGAGGTCGAAGACCGATATATCGGTGTAGGTCAGGTCCGCCGACAGCAGCAGACGCTGCTCCATCGCCTCCATGCGCATGGCGTTGCGGCGACGCCGCTCCCGGAGCGCCTTGCGCAGCAGGCCCTGCTTGCGCCATTGCGCGATCCTGCGAAACCAGTTCGCAAGCTTGCCGAAGAAGATGTCGTAGAGGCTCGGCATGCGGCGGATGATGTCGAGCAGTCTGGAGGGGCGGGCGTCGTTCATACGGGACTCCGGGCAGGGCAATAGCCATCGCGCGGCGAAAGCAGCGCCGTCGACAGCGAAGAAAATTCAGGGGCGCGCGAAACCGCGCGAGAAAAACTTCCGGGAAATACAACGAGTGCGGAGAGGCGGAAACACGCGCGCTTCCCATTGCAGAAAGCGCTGATGAATGGCTTGCGTTTCGTTTCCCAATGGGAGAACAAGCTCCCACCTCCCTTTAACGAAAACTTGCGCGAACAAACCGGTTATCGCCTTTGTATTTTTTACTCGCGAACTATCGATGACTATTCGCGATGGCGACGTTCCGGACTTCTTGTTACTTGCCTGACAATGCCTGTTGCCATGCATGCTTCTTATTAAACGCGAGGATAGTGCGCACTCTCTATAAACGCAAACAAAACGCGTGAAATTTTTACGACAGTGCGTCGATATTCCCCTTTGTCCACATTTTCTCTACAAGCACATTAAATAAAATCTCTATCACCCTGACTCATTTAATTTTACGCGGCGAATTGCATACTGATTCCGGCGTCCAAGGCCGCCGGGAAAATACCGGCCAGCGTTCGATGCTGGCGATCTGCGCACGCGCCGATTGCTGTTGAATCTCGCGCTGCAACACCGTTCCCCGACGCAATTTCCAGCGAGCTCTTTTCGCAGAGCGGACCTTGCGCGAGGTTGCGTACAAATGCATCGAAGTGCATGTGAATTCAGGCGCGAGTCGCGATAAAGTCGCGTTAGATGAACGGCGCATCCTTCAAACTGGTCAGCCATTCCGGCGGCGTACAGATCCTGGCCCTGGCCGGCAGGTGGACTCTCCCTGCGCTCGGCGGCGGCATGGCCGGCGCTCTCAAGACCTTGTCGCAGCACGCAAAACGCCCGGATCTCGGCTGGGATCTGCGCAAGGTCGCGGTGCTGGACAGCACCGGTGCGATGCTCCTGTGGCGGGCATGGGGCCGCAAGCGGCCCGCAGTACTGTTGCTACGGCCGGAACACGAGGCGGTGTTGCAGCGCATCGCCAGAACCCCGGCCGTGCCGCCGCCGCAACGTCGGATGGATCTGCTCGAGCCGCTCGCCTTCGTCGGCCGCAGCCAGGCGCGGCTGCTGGACCATAGCGCCGGCGTCATCACCCTGATCGGTTACCTGGTCCTCGACGCCCTCTACGCCCTGACGCATCCGCGCGCGGTGCCGTGGCGCGAAATCTCCGCAACCATATATAAGGCCGGTGCGCTCGCACTGCCGGTCACGGCGCTGGTCGGCTTCCTGATCGGCGTGGTGCTGTCCTATCTGTCCGCGCTCACGCTGAAGGCCTACGGCGCCGACCTCTACATCGTCAACATCCTCGGACTTTCGATCATCCGCGAACTCGGCCCGCTGCTGGTGGCGATCCTGCTCGCCGGGCGCTCGGGTTCGGCCATGACCGCGCAGATCGGGGTAATGCGCGTGACCGAGGAAATCGACGCCATGGTGACCATCGGTCTGTCGCCGACCCTGCGTCTGGTGCTGCCCAAGGTCATCGGGCTTTCCATTGCGATGCCGCTGGTCGCGGTATGGGCCATCTTCATGGCCCTGCTTGGCGGCGTGGTCTCGGCAAATTTCCAGCTCGGCATCAGCTTCGCCTATTTCTTCGACGCCCTTCCGCGCGCGGTGCCGATCGCGAATATCTGGATCGCGCTGTTCAAGACCGCCACCTTCGGCGTGGTCATCGCGGTGATCGCCTGCCACTACGGGCTGCGCGTGCGCCCGAACACCGAAAGCGTGGCAAGCGGCATCACCAGCGCGGTGGTCACCTCGATCACGCTGGTGATCCTGCTGGACGCGGTGTACGCGATCGTGTTCCGCGACGTGGGTTTCTGACGATGCCGACCGAAGCGGTTATCGAAGCCGAAGCGCTGTGGACCCGTATCGGCGGCAACATCATCCATCGCGACCTGAACCTGCGCGTGAACCGCGGCGAAATCGCCGCGCTGGTCGGCGGCTCCGGCAGCGGCAAGACGGTGCTGCTGCGCGCGCTGGTGGGGCTGCTGCCGCCGCTGCGCGGCAGCGCGCGCATGTTCGGCGTGGAACTGGCCCGTGCGCGGCAAAAGCAGCGCATCGCCGTGCAAAGGCGCTTCGGCATGCTGTTCCAGCACGGCGCGCTGTTCTCTGCGCTCAACGTGTTCGACAATGTCGCGCTGCCGCTGCGCGAACTGCGCCTGCTGGACGAACGCATGATCCGCGACCTGGTCATGCTGAAGCTGTCGCTGGTCGAGCTGGAACCCGAGGCCGCGCACCGCATGCCCGCGGAACTCTCCGGCGGCATGATCAAGCGCGTGAGCCTGGCGCGCGCGCTCGCACTTGATCCCGAACTGCTGGTGCTGGACGAGCCCACCGCTGGCCTCGACCCGGAACGCAGCCGCAAGTTTGTGCGCCTGATCAAGGCGCTCAGCCGCGAACTCGGGCTGACCGTGTTCATGGTCACACACGATGTCGAAACCCTGTCCACGCTGGCCAGCCACGTATGCGTTCTGGCCGACCAGCACATCGTCGCCGATGGGCGTTTCGAGACCGTGCTGCAGTCCAGTCATCCCTTCGTCAGGGAGTTTTTCGGCGATCGGGACAGCCTGCTACACTCCGCCGCGGGGACTGCCTGACCGATGGAAAACCGCGCCTACGCTCTGCTCACCGGGCTGTTCACGGTGCTGCTGATTGCAGCCACCGTCGGCGCCTTCCTGTGGTTTCGCGGCGATACCGCGCGTTTCGAACAGTACCTCGTCGTTTCCCAGATTTCCGTCAGCGGCCTGTCGCCACAGGCATCGGTGCGTTTTCGCGGCGTAGACGTCGGCAAGGTGGATACCATCCGCCTCGACTCGCGCGATCCGCGCAACATCCTGATCCGCATCAGCGTCGACCGCGAGCTGCCGCTGACCCGCGGCACCTTTGCGCAGCTCGGTTACCAGGGCGTCACCGGCCTCGCCTATGTCGCGCTGGACGACGACGGCACCGACCCCGCGCGCCTAACGCCGGGAGACGACAGCTTCCGCATCGAGGTGCGCGGAAACGTGTTCGACGATCTGGCCACGCAAAGCCGTCAGCTGCTGGACCAGGCCAGCAACCTGCTGGGCAAACTGGACGCCATCGTCAGCGACGAAAACAAGGCGCGCATCGGCAATACGCTGGCGAACTTCGAGGCGGCATCGCGCGAGCTGATGCCGGTGCTGCGCACGATTCCGGAAGTCGCCGAACGCGCGCACCAGTTCCTGACGCCGGAGAACGAAGAGAGCTTCCGCCGCTCGCTGGCGAGCCTGGAACAGGCGACCGGCTCCATCGCGCCGATCGCCGAGGATTCGCGCCAGATGCTCGCCAGCATGCGCTCCCTTTCACAGCGACTGGATGAAGTCGCCACCGCCGTCTCCGGCGAAGTCACGGAGCACACCTTGCCGCGCGTGAATACCCTGATCGACCAGCTCGCGCAGGATTCGCGCGACCTGCGCCGCCTGCTGCTGAACATCGAGCGCGAACCGCAGAGCCTGATCTTCGGACGCACGCCGCCGCTTCCCGGCCCGGGCGAACCCGGTTTCAAGGACGACAGAAAATGAACAGAACCCTGCTGCCGATATTGGTCTGCGCCGCGCTCGCGGCCGGCTGCGCGGTGGGCGAACATCCGCCCGCGGCCAGGCTCTACGACTTCGGTATTTCGCAAGCCGCCGACCCGCTGCCGGCATCGGTGGCGATCGCCGACGTGCAGGCGCCGGACTGGCTGTCGCGCCCGGACATGCTCTACCGGCTCGCCTACCGCGACCCGCGCTCGCTCGAGCCGTATGCGATGAGTCGCTGGGCCGGCACGCCCGCCTCGCTGCTGACGCAACGGTTGCGCAAATCGTTCGAGTCGGTGCCGTTACGCCGCGCGCAATGCGTGCTGCAGATTCAGATCGAGGAATTCAGCCAGGTGTTCGACGCACCGGATTCCAGCCGCGCGGTGCTTCGCGCGCAGGCAACCCTGCTGGAAAGCACGGGGATAAAGCGCATGGAGACCCGCAGCATGCGCCTCGAGCAGCGCACGCCAACTGCCGATGCTGCCGGCGGCGCAGCCGCGTTCGCCGTACTCGCCGATGAAGTCGCTGGCGCCATGCGTGCCTGGGTGGCCGACAGGGGATACTGCCAGTGAGCTAGGCAGCATCATTCAGGCACAGACAGGGGCCTGCCTGGCCCCGTTGGTCTTTTGAGACCTGACGTCAGCGCACCGCTTTGCCCGGCCCACCCCGGCGCGACTTGCCATCCGATTGGTCGGCGTCGCCAATTCCCAGCGCAGCACCCAATTCATCATAGCCCGCAGATTCCGCATCCCCATCCGATTCTCCATCGTCGCTGTCTGATGCAGCCAGCTTGAACAGAAAATCGGAGATGTTCTGAGCCGGCTTGGCCCTGGCTGACGCAAACGGTGAGAAACGCGTGTTCCAGCCCCCATCGGCCTGGCCCTGCCAGTCGATGCCGCCCGTTGCTTCCGTGACACTTTGCACAGAGGCGAACTGGACGCTCGATTGCCCGGTCTGATCCTGCCAGGCGGCATCCTGCTGCCTGACCATCCCCAGTTCGCCCTCGGGCTCGCCGTTGCGGGCCGGGTCCGCACCGGTATCGGCGCTGCGGGTCTGATCGGCGCCGTCGGCCTCCGACAGATCGTAGAGGAACTCGGCGATCTGCGGTGCGAGCGATCTCGAGACGGTATGTCCTTCCGCCGGTGCGAGGTAGACATTGAAATTGCCCGCCCAGTCGATCAGCCGATCGTCTTCGGTGTTGGCGATCAGCACGTCCCTGCCTGCGCCACCGTAGGCACGATCCTCGTAGCTCGGATGCGTATCGGTAGTGTCGTTCAGCCCACCGTTGGTACGGTGATCGTCGTCCGCATTCAGCAGGTCATCGCCCCAGCCGCCATACAGATTGTCGCGACCGGTACCGCCTACGAGCCAGTCGTTGCCGAGGTCGCCGAAGATCTTGTCATCGCCATCGGTCTGCACCGTGCCGTACTCGGTGCTGGCCACATCCGGACCCTCGGTCGGATCGAAGTTCAGGATGAACGGATCGCCCGCGTGCAGCACGTATGTTCCGCCATCCGGCAGGTTGAACACGACATCCTGCGTATAGAAGATCTCCACACGCGGATTGAACTCGTCGTACTCGGCGAATTCACCGGTGGTGGTGCTGTAGCGCAGGATGTTGCCCGGGTTGAACGGGCGGTCGTAATAGAGTTCCAAGGCTTCGGCGCCGGAGATGGCATCGCCCCCCGAACCGCCGTGCAGGAAGTCGCCGCCCAGGCCGCCGTAGATGATGTCGTCGGCGTGGCTCGGACGATACAGCGGGTCCTGGCCTTCGGTGTCCGGATCGACATTGAACGGCGTGAGGTCAACCGATTTCTTCAACTCGCCGTCGACATGGATCGTCGCCTGCTGGATATTGCCCGGCGTGCTGATAGTGGTCTGGGTGGTTTCGGCGATGCCGTACAGCGGCTCTGCAATGCCGTTTCGGCTGGTGAAGATGCGCCCGTCGTCGCCGAGGATGCCGTCCTGTCCGCTGCCGCCCGAGATCCAGTCATGGCCCCAGCCGCCGATCAGGTCGTCGTCCTGGCCTTCGCCGAACAGCACGTCGTTGCCGGTCATGCCGTAGATGACGTCGTCGCCGGATTCGCCGTGCAGTTCGTCGCCCGCACCGATGTCCAGCGCAGCCGCTGCCGGGTCGTAGTCCGGTCCGCCCGGGGTGTAATCGAGCAGTTCGGCTGCACGGGGGACGATGCGAAGGTCCCCACGCTCGGGATCGAGCGCGTCGTAGTTGAAGACGACATAGTCTCCGCCCGCGCCGACGATGCGATAGAGGTTGCCGTTGTCGCCGAGTATGGTGTCGGCATCCCGCGCATGCGCATCAGCGCCGGAGCGTCCTGCGTCATTCCGCGCGATCAGGGTGCCGGAGCCGCCGAAGATCAGGTCGGCGCCGTCCGGATGCTGCGAGCGCTCGGTCAGGCTGAACAGACTGGAGCTGCCGCCGATGATGTCGTCCTGGCCGAGGTTACCGAAGATGACATCGTTGCCGCCGCCGCCTTCGATGTAGTCATCGCCGTCGGTTTCGGCGTCGGCTGACGCACTGATTTGCAACAATCCGTTTTCGTCACGCCAGGCCGAAACCGCGAGGTCGATCGAACCGTCACCCTGGATGACGTCATCGCCGAGCTGGCCGAAGATCTGGTCGTTGCCTGCGCCGCCGGCGATGGTGTCGTCGCCGAAGTTGTTCAAGCCGGCCTCTTCATCAGAATGCGAGTGATCGAGCAGCTCGATGGCGAAGCTGTCCCACGTCGGAGCGCCCTCAGGCTGGAACTGCGGGTCGCCGGTTACCAGGACTTCGCCCGACGGACTGCCATTCACGTTCACGCCCTGGCCATACAGCTGCGTGCCCTGCAGCGTGCGGAAGCGCGGATTGAGATAATCGTCTTTGCGTTCCAGGCGCACGTTGTCGCCGAAGATCAGGTCGTCGCCGGCGCCGCCGTCAAGGCGGTCGCCCGCGGCCCCGCCGATCAGCACGTCTTCGCCGTCTGCGCCGTACAGGGTATCCACCCCTCCGACCGTCCTGGCAATCGTCCCGACTGTGTGCACGACGCCCGCCACGTCAAAGATGATCTGTGCGTTGTCGCCGGCCATGATGTCGTCACCGGTGCCGCCAAACATCCCGTCGTCTCCGGAACCGCCGATCAGCAGGTCGTCCCCGCCCAGACCGTGCAAGGTGTCGTTGCCGGCGACCTGTGGCTCCACGGAATAGGCCTGTGCCAAGGCGTTGCTGAACCCGTCGCGATATTCCACGCGGCCGTAGTCGCCGAACATCACATCGCCGCCGCTGCCGCCGGTGAGGCCGTCGTCTCCGGCACCACCAAAGATGACCAGCGGCAGCGTCGAGGCCGAGCCATCCACCGTGTCGTCGCCACCGCCGACATGCAATTGCAAAGCGCCGTCCTCGCCGGCATCCAGGGCCACGGTCACATGATCGTCGCCGAGCCCGGTGTGGAGCACGGTCGTGGTGCGTGCGCCGAGGCGCTCATGCGTGCCGTCAATGCGCACCGTATCGTCACCGGAGCCGGTCCATATCGAGATGCCGTCATGGAAATTGCCGTCCGTGCGCGAGGCCTCGAAGCTGATGCCCGCGGGGGCAAGCCCCGTGATCCAGATTTCCGCGGTCGCCGACAAGTCCGCATCGACCGGTTGCATGTCGCTGATCGCGACATCGGTGTCGCCTGCCGTCGCGCTTTCGTCGCTCACCATCAGTTGGTGGCGGCCCGCGCCGGCGTCGATGTTCAGCGCGCCCTGGATATCGTCGAGATGACCCGGCAGAAAGTCGATGCCTGCATGGTTAAGCAGATCCGCGGACGCCTCTGAAGATACATGGATGCGGTCGTCCCCGTCGTTCAGCGCCAGGTTTGTTACAGCGCTCGTGCCCTGGACGTTGAATACGTCGGCGCCCGAGCCGAGATCGATGTTCAGCACTTCGATGCCGCTGTAGTCGATGCCGGCCGCCATGCCCAGCCCGGTGAGGGCGCTGCCGGTCAGCGTGCCGGCCTTGCCGGCGGTGTCTGACTGGTCGTCGATGTTGAGCGTGTCGTTGCCTTCGGTATTGCCGCCGTCGATGAACAGCGCGCCGTCGATCCCGTTCACGCTTCCACTGCCGACGTTAACGGTATCCGCACCCGCGCCGGTATGGACACGGGTGTCGCTCTGATGCGTACTCAGGATCGTCAATGCATCGTCGCTTGATCCGAGGGCAATCGCCAGATCCTCGATTCCGCTGTAGTCGATGCGGCCGCCGGTCATGCCAAGGCCGGTGATCGAGTTCGCAGTGAGGACGCCGGAGTTGTCTGCTGCATCGCCGCTGTCGTCCACGGTAAGCGTATCGAACCCGGACCCGTTGCCGGCATCGATCACCAAAGTCGCGTTGATGGCGTTGACATGGCCCCCGGTGTTGGAAACGAAGGTGGCGTCGCTGCCGACATGAATGATGTCGTTGCCGCCATGCGTGCGTAACGTCGTATCGGTGGCGAGGGTGGTAATGACGAATACGTTGTCGTTGTCGTTGCCTTCCAGGGACAGCGAGTCTGCGAGGATCGTCCCGGACAACAGCAGGTTGCCGCCGACGCTGAGGGAAACCGCGCCTGCTGCGTTCACCGTGCTGCCGGCCTCGATCACCAGGTCGTCGCCAGCGATCAGGCCGACGTCGCCCGCGGCCGTGATGCTGGCGCCGCTGCGCACGGTCAGATCATCCCCCGGCCCCGGCGTATCGGCGGCCTCGAGGAACACGTCCGCACCAACGATCGCCCCGGTCACTGTGATCGGGCTGAGCGCAACGATGCTGACATCGCCGGCGGCCGTGACATCGCCGACTTCCAGCGCGCCGCTGTTCACCATCCATAGACCGCCGCTGCCCGCATCGGCGTCGAGCGCGCCGATTGCGGTCTCGAGCGCATTGCCCGACGCTCCGATGCCGGTTCCGGCGATGAGAACGGCGGCGGTTGCCGAGATGTCGATGCCTGCATCGTCGTCACCATCGCGGATCGCGGCCGCCGCCGTCAGTTGCACCGCCCCAAGAGACGATGCGATCAGGTCCAGCACCAGGTCGCCCGCCGTTTCCGCCAGGAAGATGCTCTGCAGGCCGGAAGCGGTGACCAGTCCGCCGGAATCGATCTCGACGGCGTTGTCGCCTGCGCCGATGCTGCCGCCCTCCGCGGCAAGCCGGACATTCGCGGCCTCGACGTTGTTGCCGGTCCCGCCCTGCCCATCGAGGATCGAGCCCGCCGCCTCCAGCCGCACGTCGCCGCCGGCCGAGACCACGCGTCCCAGGCGCAGGTCGCCCACGGTTTCGCGCAGATAGACGTCCTGCTGTGCCGTGGCGTCGACCAGCCCGCCGTTCGAGTCGACTCTCAGGTCGATGCCGGTGCCGGCGATCAGGCGTACCGCGACACCCGATACGTCGCTGACCGGATCGATGCCGGCGCCGGCGATCGCGCCTGCCGCGGTCAGGTTTACCGCACCCATGGCCGAATCTGCGCGGACGACATGCAGGTCGTCGGCAACTTCGTCCAGATGGATGTCCTGTATCGCGGTCGCCGTGACCGTGCCGCCCGACCTGGAATCTATTTCGAGCGCATTGTCCGCTGCACCGATATCCGCGCCCGCATTCAACACGACATGTATGGCATTCACATCGCTTGCTGCGTCGTCATCGGCATCGAGAATCGAGCGGGATGCCGACAAAATCGCCGATGCGCCGGCGTGCACCAGGCCGATGTTCTGATCCCCCGCCGTCACGGTCAGCACCGCGTCGCCGGTCAGGGCCGAGACGTTGCGGAAATCGTAGCTGCCTTCCACCGCGTGCGAATGGCTTTCGCCGCCATGTGCATGGGTGTGTCCGGAATGCGAAACCTGGTCGACGTCCAGTACCTCGCTGCGGGTGACCGCAACGGATACGTCGCGCCCTGCATCGAGGTCGAACAGGATGCCCTCTACGCGATCGGCCGGATCGAAAGGCTCGAAGGTATTCACAACCCCGACGACGTCGAGATGGATGTCCTCGCCGGCTGTCCCCGATACCTGCAAAGGTGCGTCGTTCGGGCTGCCGTCTGGCAGCTGCAGTCCGCGTACGAGACGCAAGTTGAAAGGATTGTCCGCGCTGCCAATACTGCCGGCCGCCGCGCTCAGAACGATGTTGTCGCCTTCGCCCGGATTGCTGCCCGAGCCGACCTCGAACTGCACGCTGTCGTCCTGCATCAGGATGTCGCCGCCCTCGTTGACGATGCTGAATTTTGCGCTGACGTTCTCCACCGAGTCGGTGAACAGGATGTCTCCCGTACCGTTGTTGCGGACATCGAAGCGGCTGTCCACGATCTCCGAATCGATTTCGTACTCGAAGGCATTGACTGAGGTGTAATCCACGTCCGGTGCGGTCTCGATGTCGTCCAGCCCGCTGTCGGCGACCAGCTCGACGGTGCCGAACACCAGGTTCAGGTTCGAGTGGTTCACTACGCTGACTTCCTCGATCACCTTGCTCAGATGCAGCACCGCGTTGCCGCCGATCGTGCCCTGCGGCGTGTCGAAAAGGATGTTCGCGGTGCCGCCGCTGAGGATCGGATTGACGACAATGTTGTCGCCATCGACGACCGCGCCGATGTTGCTCGCCGGATTGACGCTGCCATCCGCGTCGACCACCAGCTGCAGATTCCCGGCGCCGAAGTTGAAGATGTCGCCGTTCAGATTGATCGATTCCTGCGCATCCAGCCCGCTGCCCGTGCGCCTCGTGAACTCGCTGCTGAAGTCCGCCACCTCGACCACGTTGATGATGGTCTCGGTGATCACCTTGGTCACCACCCGGCAGACGAGGTTGAGCGGCCAGGGGAACCATTTGCAGACGCGCTGCTCGACCTCGCGCTGGATCGTCCTGATCTGCTCTACCAAACGGGTTACCACGGTATCCGCGGTGGCTTCCGGATCGCGCTGGAGCACGAACGTGGAATCGGATCTGACCGCCAGTTCGGCGGTGGTCAGCACCATGCCGGGCGACGAGTCGACGCGGGCCCGCACTTCGGCGCTGCCATCCGCCAATGCGGAGGACGTGCTGGTGATGCCGCCGAAGGCCTCGCCGGTAGCGCTCGCAACCAGCGGCGCGGATCCTTGGCTGTTCAATGCCTCGATCAGCACGCTCTCGCGTCCGGTGATGTTGGCCGCGCCGAGATTGACGCGTGCCTCGCTCGGGTCGGCATTCGTACCCACGTTCAGACCCGAGATGGCAGTCACCGTGCCCTGTGCCAGGTCCGCGGTGACATCCGCATCAGCGTTCGCGATGGCGTCGATGCGGTTGTGCGCGGAGATCTCGACGTGGTCCGCGACGAGAAACGCGCCGTCGCCCAGCAGCACCACGGCATCGGAATCGATGAACACGTCGGTGACCGCGACCGCATCCGCTATGAAGGCCGATGCGCCGGACATCGTCGACTCCGCATCGACGATGACTTCCGCGCTGGCCGACACGCCGAGCCCGTTGCCGGCCTCGAGCCGCGCGCCTGTCCGCACGTCGGTCGTCGCGCTGTTGGCGACCGTCACCTGGGCGACGGTGCCGCCGTTGGAAAAGATCGAAGGAATGTTGTCCCCGGAAAAGAATCCGCTCAATCCAGTCGTCAGCAGATTCTCGAACGCGGACCCGAAATTCTGCCCCGAGGAGCCGGTTGCCAACGCTGACACGTCGGTGATCGCGCCGGACGCGATCATCTGGTCGCGGCCGGCGGTGAGCGCCGCGCCACTCCCGATCACCGTGGATGCGGCGGTGTCCATGTCGGCCTCGGCGCTGGTCGCGCTGCCGCTGCCCACCGCGATCAAACCGCCGGCATTGCCGGTCGCATTCACGTCCGCCGAGTTGTAAGCGCCGGAAACGACCACCACGTCGTTCGCCGCATCGACCGTGGAACCGCCGGACACCAAGGTCGTCACCGAAACCTCCGACGTCGCCAGCGCGTCGGCGCCCAGCAGTATGCCGGCCACCAGCGAACCGGCCGAGCCGGTCGCGCGCGCGCTGAGCGCGTCCTGCACACCGGCGCCGGTCTGGTCGATGTTGTACAGGCCTTCGACGGTTGCGTTCCGGCCAGCATCGACTTCACCCGTGAGCGTCGCGTTGACGGTGATATCCTCGGACGCAGTGGCAGACGACGAACCGACGCCGATACCGCCGGCCGTGGTGCCGGTTGCCTCGGCGCCTGAGCGAACCAGGGCGCGCGCGGAGATTTCCACGTCCTGCCCGGCACTCAATCGCGTTGCGCTCGCGGTAACGGCGTTGATCTGCCTTGTTACATCGGCATCGCTGTCCGCACCCGCGCCGCCGGCCACGCCGCCGGACGTCGCGGTGGCGGTTGCCTGCGCGTCGTCGTCCGAATGCGTGCCGATCGACACGTCGCGCCCGGCGATAATCTCTGCACCCGCGTCCACGCGCGTCTCTGCGCTGCCGCCGATATTGGCGTCGGCGAGACTTGCGCCGACCGCCAGTCCGCCGAACGAGCCGCCGCCGGTGCTCGCGGTCGAGCTGTTCGTTGCGCGCATGGCGACGCGCGCGTCCTGCCCGGTCTGCACGCGGGCGCCGCTGCCCACGTAGGCACTGCCGGTGGGCGATGCGGCCGCTGCCGCGTGCGCTCCCTGCCCGCTGGCGACACCCCCGCCCGAAGCAACCGCGGATACGCTGGACGTGCTGTGCGCGCTGGACTCGAGCAGCAGGTTCGCGCCCGCAGTCAGTAATGTGCCGGCGCCCAGATAGGCTTCGGTGGTGCCATCGCTGCGCGCTTCGCCAAGAATCACGCCGATGCCGACCAGACCGATGGTTAGGCCGTTGGCATTGGCCCCGGCATCATTTGCGGACATCGCCTGGATCGTTACATCGCCGCCGGCGTCGATCTGCGCGTAGACCGTGTCGGGTCCCGAACCGGTCGAATCCGCGTAGCTCCTGACCGTCGCATCGGAGATCGCATCTGCATCCACGCCATTGCCAGCAAGGGCGCCGCCGCCCGAAGCGGCGCCGGTGGCGCGGGCACTTTTTTCAAGTGCGTTGCCCTCTTCGTCTACGTTATGCAGCGACCCGAGGATGACGTCGCCGCCCGCATCGACGCTTGCGCCCGCGCCAATATACGTCGTGACAGTCGGCGCGATCTCGGCGCGCACGATCGATACCCCGATGGAGATACCGATTCCCACGCTCACGCCCCGCGCGTCGGCGTCGGCATCCGCTTCCGAGTGCGCGGTAACCGCGACATCGTTGCCGGCGTCGACATCGGCACCCGCGCCGATATATCCCGACACCGTCGGCGAGATGCTGACCGTCGCGCCATTGCCCGCGCCGCCCGCGATGCCGCCGGCCACCGCCTGCGCGCCGGCCGAGCCCTGCGCCGCCGATTCGGCGCCGATGCGCACGTCGCGGCCTGCCGCGATCGCCGCGTCGTCGACACGGGCAATCACACTGCCGCCGATCTCCGTACCGGCCACGCTGACGCCGACGCCGACCGCGCCGAAGCCGGCACCGCTCGCCTGCGCGCCGGCGAGCTCGATCCCTCCGATCGACACCGTCGGCGTCACGCTGTTCGCCTGCGACAGCAGCAGCACATCGTTCGCCGCCGTTACAGTACTGGCGGAATCGACGTAGGTTTCTATGTCTGGCGCTACGGTGGCGAAAGCGAAAGCACCGGCCCCGCCGACGGCGAGCCCGCCGGATCCTGAAGTTGCCGACGCGCGCGCACCCTTATCGAGCCGCGCACCATTGGTCTCCACGTTGCTCCTCGCACGCAGCTTGACGTCATTGCCTGCCGTCACGTTTGCGTTCTGGCCGACATGGGCGGATACCGCAGGCGAAAGCATCGCCACCGCCACCGAAACGCCGAGGCCGTTGGATCCGCCGACTGCAACGCCGAGCGCATCGGCCGTAGACTGCATCTCGGCGCTGGCGCCAATGTCAATGTCGTGTAGCGCCGCCACGTCGGCGTCGGCGCCGATAAAGGCCTTGACCTCCGGATCGACATTTGCCGTCGCCACCGACGCATTCGTGCTGCTCGCCAGGCCCGCGACCACCGCGATTGCCAATGCGTCGGCCGACGCGGCCGATGCGGCGGCGATGTCCACGCTGCCGACGGTGGGCACCGCAGCCGGTGCGCCGGCCGATTCGCGTCCCACCACGGCACCGTCGATGAAGGCCTGCGTAGTCCCGTCGATGTTCGCCACGGCAACGGCGGCACCGATCGCAGATCCGCCGACACCGCCGCCGATGGCATGCGCACTCACCGTGATGTTCGCGGTGGCCGAAATCCGCACGCTGTTGGCACCGGCGATCACCGCGCCATCCTCGACATAGGCCTGCTGCACGCTGCTGTCGTTGATCACCGCCACCTGCGCGCCGAGCGTCGCTGCGCCGACCTGACCGGCGTAGGCGCGCGCGGAGGCCGATTCATCCAGATGGGCAGAGATCAGCAGCTCGTCATCTGCGTCGGCACCCGCCGTTAGCACCGAGCCGCCCGCCACGTGCGCGTCGGTGTTGCTGCGCAGGTTGGCCACGACCACGGAGCCGCCGATGCCGGCGGCGCCGACAGCCACGCTGCCGGCAATCGCATCGAAGTCGATATCCTCGCGGGCGCGCAGTGAGATGTCGTCGCCTGCCTGTACGCGCGCATTCTCGCCAATGAACGCGGTGGTGCCGGACGTCACCTCCGTCTCGCCGGTTGCAGCGGACGCCGGGTCGGCGGGCGCCGATTGCTCGACCTCTCCATCGGCCGTGCCGACGACATCACCCAGTTGCGAAACCAGTTCGTGGCTGTCGCCACTGGCCACGGACGCATCCAGGTCGATCGCCGATCCGTCTAGCGCATCGTTCTGAGCGGCGGCCAGTTGCACCCGGCCCGGATCGTCGGTGCCAATGACATAGTAAGTCTCACCGTCGATCAGCCCGCCGATGCTGTCGCCGCCGCCGGAGCGATACACCACGGCATCGCCGTCTGCGAATCCGTGATCCGCGCCGAGGTCGATGGAATCCTGCGAATCATCCACCGCGAGCGACGGATCGAAGGCGGAGCGCGCATGGCCGTCCAGCAGCGCGGTGTAACCGTTGTTGTCCTCACCGGACGGGTTGCCGGGATCGCCGCCCCCCGCCATTGCGTCGACGAAGTCCTGGACGTTGCCGTACTGCGGCGCTTCCGAGCTTCCGTCGCCGCTGGTTTCGAGTGCGTTCGCGGAAGTGTCGCCTTCCGAGTAAGTCGCATCGGTGCGGGTGCCGATCGCCCACACCGTGACCGAACCGACAGCGCCCACGAGGCCGACGCCCGCGCTGGCCGCGACCGAGTCCACGTCCTTCAGCGACAATGCGTTCACATCGACGTTGCGCCGCGCCTGCACCTCGGCACCGTTGCCGATATAGGCGCTGGTATTGTTTCTGAGCACGCCGACGTCGACGCCGCCGCCGATACCGGCGATCCCGGCGCCCACGCCGCCCGCGAACGCAAACACCAGGGTTTCGTTGAAGGCCGACACATTGACCGACTGGTCGCTGTCCGCCGCGCCGACGTCGGCATTGATCCGCGCGCCTTCGCCGATGAACGCGGTCGTGTCGGAATGAATGACCTCCACCGTCACCCCGCCGCCGACGCCCGCGTAGAAACCGCCGCCGACCGTGGCGGCAAGACTGAATACCGACTCCGCCGATTGCGCCTGCACCGCCAGGCCGTGGAAATCGGCCGCCGTCGAAGCGCCGTCATCGGTCAGGCCGCCATCGAGCACGTCGGCGCGGCCGTCGGCGCCGGCCAGCGCGTCCAGCACCGCGTGGTCGCCAACGAATGCGCGCGTGTCCTTGTCCACCACCGTTACCGCGACGGATGCCCCTACCCCCACCGCGCCGATGCCGACCCCCGCGCTGCCGGCAACCACGTCGATATCGGTCGAATCGTTTGCGCTGATCAGGATGTTTCCGCCCGCACGCACCTGTGCGCCGTGCTCAGTGGATCCGGTTTCTTCGCCGATATGGGCGTGCGTGGAACTGTTCACCGTGATCACCGAAACCGCACCGCCGACGGAAACCAGCCCCGAACCTGCCACACCGGCGGAGACCGACAGAATGTCATCGAGCGCAGTCGCGGACACCACCACGTCCTGCCGCGCGTTCACTTCGGTTTCGTTGGCGATATAGGCATGGGTGTGATGGTTGACGACGCTTACGTCCACGCCGGGCGTCACCGCCACCGTGCCGCTGCCGCCGGCCACGAGCGCCATGCCCATGTGATAAAAATCGTTGCCCGCGGCGACATGCACCGACTGTTCGCTGCCGGCACCGGCAGCGTCGCTGTTGATGCGCGCGCCGCGGTCGACGAACGCCGCCGTATCGGTGGAGACAACGTTCACCGAACCGCCGATGTTCACCGCGACCGTGCCGGAGCCGCCGCCGCTGAGGGCGGCCGACTCGATATCGTCGCGGTTGACCGCACTGACCGATACCCCCTTCGTTTCCGTCGTCTCCGGCGTGGAGATGCGCTGCTGCGTGAATGACGGATCGGTCAGGTCGTTGGTGCCGTCGAAATTCAGGTCCGCAGAGAGGGCGCCGTCCACGAAGAACAGCGGTGCCGGCACATTGTCGATGGAGAAAGCCGGATCCTCGTAGGTGATGGCGAAATCCCCGGAAAGGGTGTCGTCCGCCGCGCGGTTGGCTTTCGCGTCCACCACCGCGTCGCGGCCGATGAATGCCTGGGTTTCCTTGTTGACGACCGGCACCGTCGCTGCGGCCCCGACATTCACCGCGCCAGCGCCGGTCACGTTGCCCGCGATCAGATCGATCTCGGTATGCGCTTCCGCCGCCACGATGACATTGCCCTCGGCGCGCACCGTCGTCGGCACCAGCGTGATATCGAGCACGGCATGCGCCACCGACTCGTCGACCAGAGCCGCATCGCCGTCCAGGGTCATCGTCAGGCCGTCGTCCGATATGCCGGCGACCCGATAGATGCCATCGTTCAGTCCCGATCTGGAAACCACGATCAGCTGTCCGGCTTCGAAGCCGTCGTCGCTCCAGCTTCCCTTCGCGCGCACGATCGTATCGGGATCCGTGCCGTTGCCCGCGAAGCCGATGTCGCCGTCCCTGCTCAGTTCCGCGCCGGTGTCGCCCTGTGCGACGTTCTGTGCGATCTGAATGTCCGCCCCCGGCACCACTTCGATATCGACTTCCGTATCGAGTGTCAGGGTCCGGCCGTCGGCGGATATGTCGACGATCTCGTAGACTCCGTCGTTGCGGTTCGTGCCGGACACGGTGATCGACTGGCCGGGCGCGAAACCGTCTTCCAGCCAGCTGCCTTGCGAGCGCCGAATGGAATCTGACAGCAGGATGCCGCTCTCGAAAGTGATCAGGGTATCGGACAGCGCCGGCGTACTTTCTCCGCGATCCGGTCCGATGAAGGCGCGGGTCGTGATGTCGAGTACCGGCACACTTGCGGTGCCGGCGATACCGGCCGAGCCCCCGCCACCGATCGCGCCGCTGATCGATACGATGTCTTCGGTCGACACGGCTTCGACTTCGACGCTCCCGTTCGCCGCAACCTGTGCAGCGGCACCGATTCTGGCTTCGGTCTCCTTGTTAATGACCGGCACGTCCGCGCCGGCGCCGATGCCGGCGCTGCCGCCGCCGGCAAGGGCGCCGGCGAGTCCGAACAGCGACGTGTCGTCGCTGGCGCGGACCAGCACATCCTGCAACTCGGCCCCGCCGCCTGCCTGGTTCAGCCTGGCGCCGCGGTCGACGAAGGCGCGGGTCGTTTCATTCAATACGGTGACCGTTGCAGATCCGGCAACGCCCGCCGTGCCGCCTCCCGCTCCGGCGACTGCCGCCGTGCGGATATCCTCGCTTGAGTTCGCAATCACTGAAACGCCGCGGCCTTCGGCAGTAGAACGGTCTCCGCGTGCCGCCGCGTCCACCTCGGCATTGACGCCTATGTATGCTTCCACCACGTTGCTGGTGACGATGGTCGTGCTGGCAATGCCGACGCCGCCGGAACCGCCGCCGCCGATGTTGCCGGCCGCCGTGGATATCACCGCGTCGTCAACTGCGCCGACGCTGACGTCACCCGCGGCGCTGACGCGGGTCACCTGCCCCGACTGTGCGTCGCCGCGACGTTCGCCGATATGTGCGCGCGATTCGTTGGTCACCACGTTCACGGACACCGACCCGGCCAGCCCCAGGCTGCTGGCCACGCCGCCGCCGATGGCACCGGACGAGATCGTCGACGCCACCGGGAGATCGAGCGCCTCCAGCGCGGACGTGGCGAATCCGCTTTGCGGAACGGCCGGCCCCTGATCAGCCTCTACCCGCACGTCGCCCGAAGTCGAATCCACGATCGCATCGCCGGTTATTGCCGCCTCGACACTGTTGTTGACCACGTTCACTGCAGTGGAGATGCCAACACCGGTGCCGCTGGTCGAACCGGCCAGACTGCCGGCAAGCGAGAAGATGGTGGAGGATGCTTCGGCCTCTACCGCAACGTCTCCGCCTGCGCGGACGCCTTCGCTCAACCTGCCGTCGATCCAGGCGCTGGTTGCATCGGTAATCGTGTTCACGGATACCGCCACGGCCGCTGCGATGGGACCGGTAGCCGCGCCGATCGCCGCGCTCACGCCGGCGATCTCGTTGCCGGACTCGGCCCGGATCGTAATGTCGTTCAGGGCATCGACGTCGGAATCCGCGATGTAGGCCTCGGTGACGGAAAGGATGGTATTGACCGCCACCGACGCGCCGATGCCGCCCTTGCCACCGAACGCGGGCGCGGCCGCCACCGAATGCACGATCGAATCGTTGCTTGCCGACAGCTCGACATTCCCCGCAGCCGCGAGGAAGTGCGCGTCGCCTTGCGCCGGCTCCCCATCAATCGCGAGGCGCAGGTTGTGCTCGGTACCGGTGGCCAGGGTGGGATCGAGGCTCTCGATCGCTTCGCCCGCCAACGCCTGCTCCCGTGTTGAAGCCAGTTTTACCGCACGGTCGTCGTAACGAACCACGTAGTAGGTCTGGCCGTCGATCAGCCCGCCTATCGGGGCTCCACCACCGGCGCGGTAAACCACCGCATCGCCCGTGCGGAAGCCATGCCGGTAGCCGAGGAACAACGCGCCGGCCACTGCGACTTCGACTTCGTCGAAAGGCGGCAGAGCGGATTGCGCGAGCACGACATTCACATCGCTCGCCGGGTCGAAATTGGTCTCCGGGTCGGAGCGTGCCTCGGCAGCCGAGCGCGCCAGCTGCACGGCAGTATCGTCCACCACGTCGACGAAATAGATTTCGCCGTTGGTCAACCCGTCGATGCTCTCACCTCCGCCGTTGCGATAGACGACCCGGGCGCCGTCGCTCAGGCCGTGCTCGTAGCCTAGCTGGATCGTGCCGGACGCATCCGGCAGGGCGACGGCGGGATCGAACGTGAGCGCGAGAATCTCCACGCTGGATCCGTCGGCGATATAGGCGCGTGCGTCGGCGTCTATCCGGTTGATCGATACCGAGCCCGCCACACCGGTCTTGCCGGCGCCGGAAAGGCTTGCCGCAATGCCGAGAATCTTGCCGGAGTTCTCCGCAATGATGTTCAGGTCGCCGCTCAGGCCAATGCCGGAATCGCTGATGTACGCTGCGGTGTCGGTGCGTATGACGTTCTGCGCCCAGGCGCCGGCACCGCCGATCCCCGTCTGCGATGTCGATATGGCCACCGAGCCCGCAACGGCGAATATGTTCGAGGTATCGCGCGCAACGATGCCGAGATCGGCAAAGCCGTCCAGCTGCGCGCTTTCGACGTAGGCGCGGGTCACGTCGTCGATGGCATTGAATGATGCGCTCAACGAAAGCCCGAAGCCGTACTTGCCGCCCTTCTTCGGCGCCTCCTGTCCCTCCGGGTCGGGCGTCGAGCCGCTGGTCACCACGCTGCCGGCGACCGACCATGCCGAGATCGAGCCTTCGTTCACGGCGGTGATCTTGCCGCGGCCTTGCGCTTCGACAGAGCCTGCAGCGTCCGCGCCCGAGCGCAGAAACTGTGTCTCGTCGTCGCTACCCGGCGCCGTCAGGTCCACCGCCACCGGCTCGTCCGCAAAGGCATCCTCGAGGCTTGCCGCCAGCTTGATGGTGCGCGGATCGACAACGATCGTGTAGTAGGTGCCGGCGGGTGCGACTTCGGTGCCTTCGCCCGGGTCGTAAACGAATTCCTCGCCGGTCACATAGCCGTGCGGACCGTCGAACGCGATCGTGTCGTCGTCGCCGTCCACGTCGGCGCTGCCGAACGCCTGCTGACGGTTGCCGACCAGCGCCTCGGTGATACGGTCGATCTCGTTGATCGACACCGAGAAACCGACGCCGACACTTTGACTCTTGGTCACGCCACCGCTGATGTTGATCAGGCTCGACTCGTCTTCGGCGACCACCAGTTGGTTGAGATTCGTGACGTAGATGTCGTCCCGGATCGAGTCCGCATCGTCGCCGGTATCGATTGACACGATGTCCTCGTCGCTTTCGTCGAGTTGCCCGTCGCCATTGCTGTCGAGCGCAAGCAGCACGTCCTCGACGACCGGATCCGCACCCAGGAAGGGCAATACGCCGAACGTGTCCGGCGTGAAGCGATCGCGCACGATGCGCGGGATTTCCAGGGTTCCAGTGCCGGTCTCGATGAACGCCCCGTCGTCGATGCGGGCCAGCGTCCGGTTGTTTTCGCGCACCAGCGAAAACGCGCCGTTGATCCCAAGATCGGAGGCGCTGCCGCCGGCTTCCGCGATGGAAAAGTTGTGGGTCTTCGAATCCGCACGCACCAGCAGCGCGTCGGCATAGACCCTTGCACCGGAATGAATCTGCGCGGTCACGGCGCCGCCGTAATCGACCTCGAGATAGGATCCGCCGACGCCACCCTCGCCGCCGCTGGTGCCCAGGAACTTCAGCCCGAATACGCCGGCGAGATGGACCGCTTCCACCAGGTTGGTGGCCTGCACGGTCACATCCTGTTCACCCGAACGCCTGGCTGCATCCTGGTTGACCAGTGCGCCTTCCGCGATCCACGCATGGCTGGAATTGTCGATGTTGACGACGTCGACCGAAAAACCGAGCGCGGTCTTGGTTCCGCTGGCGTTGGCCTGCGCCCAGGAAGTGAAAATGCCGTTCTGCAACCCGAAGTTGCTGTTCGCCGTCGCGCTGATGTCCGAGGCGAGTTCGGTTGCAAAGTCTCCCAGGTCGTCGCTCGACGTTCCCTGCGGAATCGCGAACTGCAGCCAGTCGATCACCAGCGGGATGGACGTCTCCGAGTCGACCGCCACGCCATGTGTCGCGTCCACGCGCGCGGCCTGACCTATGTAGGCTTCCGAAGAGTTCGAATAGTTGCCGACCACCACCACGGTACTGGCGGAATTTTCCTTGGTGTTGCCCGCCGGGTTCTGTTCGCTGATCTTTTGCGAATCCACGAACGCGCGGCCGCTAATCTCGGGATCGTCTTTCACTCTGGACTCGATCTGGACGCCGTCGCCGCCGTCCGACGAAATCACCGACCCCGCGCCGATGCGGGCCATCGACAGGTTTTCGTGGTTCGCCCATGCCACCGCCGCGGACAGCGCGAACTTGGTGGGTCCCTGGCCGCGCTGATCGGTCGGGGGGCTGATCTGCTGGAAGAAGGAACCGGTCGCATTCGCGAGTCCGACGCTGTCCTTGGCCGCGATGCCGAGGCCGCCCACGATCCCGGTACCCACCTGGGCGACTGCCGCGGTGTCGTTCGCAGTATCGGACCGGGCCGATACGGTGACGTTGCCGCCCACGCTCGCGTCGCCGTCCAGCAGCGCATTCACCGCGCTGTCGGAAACCGAAATTGCGAACGCAGCGCCGACCGAGCCGTCCTCGTAGGCGCCCGCTGCGGAACTCACGGCATGCTCTTTGAACTGCTTCGCGGTCAACTGCAGGTTGCCGCCCACGTTGAGCGTCGCGCCCTGCTGTACCCATGCATTGGATGTCAGCGTCGCCAGCCCGATCGCAAGCGTGGTGTCGAATGCGCTCGCAGGTTTGTTGGGACCGAGCAGCGACTGCTTGGCTTCGACGTTTACGCGGCTTTCCGCGTTGCTCTCGATGGTGAGGTCGCCGCTGGTCGTGATATCGACGTCGTTGCCTATGGTGATCTCGGCGAGCGGATTGGAAGAACCGTACGCGACCGAGAGGGCCACGCCGACGGCCCGGACCTCCGCTTCTGCGGTTGCCTTGGCGCCAATGAAGACCGATTCGGCGTCGATCCCGGTGTTCCCGGTCAGCGAAACCGTTGCGCTGGAATTCGCAATGGCGACTCCGCCGAACTCGCTCAGGGAATCGAGCAGGTCGATGATCACGTCGAAACCGGGTCCGAGTTCATCCCAGCTTCGATCCGACAATCCGCTGCTCTGCAGGGTCACCGCTGCGCCGCGCACGATCGCGTCATCCAGCGTGATGCCGCTTTGCGTGTTGGTGACGTCGATGAAGGGGGTCGGAATACTGAGTGGAACGTCCTCGGCGATCAGGGTGATGTCGCCCGCGGCCGGATCGGGGCTGGCGACCCCCGCAATCGCATGCGCGAGCAGTTTCGCACCGGTCCTGACCTCGATCGTTTCCGCTTCGATAAGAATGTCGCCGGAGTCGCCGGTTGACTGGCCGTTCACGTGGTCAGTCCCGGAAATTGTACGCGTGGACACCAGCGCGTCCTCCGCAACGATCACCGTATCGTTGCCGGCGCCGCCTAAGACGGTCAGCGACGTGCCGAGCCCGGTGGCGAACTCGTTGATCGTCAGTACGTCGCTGCCGCCACCAAGCCGGATCGTCAGCGAGGTCGCGGGCGCATCGAAGATCACCTCTTCCATGGTCGGAAACAGTCCGTCCCGGTCGCCAAGGCGCCAGCGGGTATCGTCGGAAGGGTCGCGCCCGAGCACCAGATCGTCGCCGAAGAGCGTGGCATCGATGACGAGTTCGTCCGTTCCCGCAGACAGCAGCAACGGTTCGAGGCCGGCGTACCGGATCAGGTTTCCATCCAGATCGATCGTTCCGGAGTCCGGGCCCGAAGCGGTAAAAATCGCTGACGCGTAGCTGCCGCCGTCGATGACCAGCGTGTCGAAACCGCCAACTCCGCCGTCGATACCGCCGCTCAATACACCGTCCGGTTCGAAGATGAACGTGTCTTCGTTATCGGCAGCGCCGACCAGATTCTCGACATCTGCGAACGCAATTTCGGCTCTTCCGGAAAGCGAGCCGGCATCGGCGCCGTCGATGCGCCACGCTCCATGTTCCGTGTCGGAGATCAGGGTGTCGTTGCCGCCGCCGCCATCGAATGAAAGCCGCAAGTCCGAGGTATCGAACAGGTCTGCAAAACTTTCCGCCAGACCGAAATCGATCTGCAGCGTATCGTCCCCCGCTCCACCGGTAATGGACGCCTCGAAGCCGGACTTTCCGGACAACGTGGCGCGAGCCAGTTCGGCGTCCGTCAACGTATCGACCAACTGCAATGTCGGGCCGCCATCGTCGACAATCCGCAGCGTCGCGTCCAGCACACCGGCACCTGCCATGTAAGACAGATCTGCCGAAAGCAGGATGCGCGGTTCAAGCGCCTCGAAGCGCGCAGCGGTACGCCGTGCCGCCGGAGCCCATTGTCGCGACCGGGACGTTTTGCGGGACTGGGAGCGACGCCGGATCCAGTTGGCGAGCGGTCCGAAGAAGATCTCGAAAAGACTGGGCATGCGCGCGGCCGCACGCTGCGATTCAGCAGATTTTTTCATGCTCGTATCCTCGATCCGGAACGCGCGGGTTGATCGCGCACATGCGCAGAATCGCTGTACTGCAGCGCGCGGCGCGTATTGAAAACGACAGGGAGGGAGCTACCAGGGAGAAGAACAGGCGGTGCCTTGCAGCAAAGGAGACATTCAGGGCGGCGTTGCATGCAAGCCGACCGGAGATGCGCGCCTGGCCGTGAAGACAGCGGATGTGCATCGAACCGACGCGACGCGACGCAGACTTGCACACACCGCATGACACCCTCCCTTCATCGGGGACATGCATGATCGAGCGCAGGTCAGATGTTAACAACGATTCTTTTCGACGCGCCCGATGCCATACTGCAGTGTGAGCATCCGGCCCACGACATCTGCGACACGACGGCCTCGCCACCCCATGCACGCCTGGTTACCGGCACCGTACACGCTGGATTTGGTCTCGCGTACGAACGCACGTCGCTGCTGCCTGACGGAATCTAGTGGCAAGTTTCTGTCGGTGCAAGGTTTTTATGGCAATAGCGGGGGGGTCAGTTAAAGTAGAACCTGAAGAACAGCCTTCATTCTTCCTGATGTTCCTGACGTAATGTTGCCGCGTGACGTTTCGGTTACACGGGTTGCGCAGCCGCCGAATCTCTGCACCATTGCCATGCAATCGGCCCTTCAGGCTTCGATCGATGTATCAGGCATGCGACGCAGTCGCGCGACGGTGTGCTTCAGCACTGCAGGCATGCCTGCTTGCGACGCGGTCATCGCGCGAACTTCGAGAATCGGCTGGCGGAGAATGCGGTAGCCTGGCCCTGATCGACCGGCAGTGGCGCGCCGGTGATGTGCGCGGCAACGAGTTCCGCGGCCAGCGGCGCCCAGGTGAATCCTCGCGACCCGAGCGCGAGCATCGCGTAAACGCCGGGTGCGAGCGGGCCGAGCAAGGGGCTGCGATCGCGGCTCGCACAGCGCACGCCGGCCCAGCTGCGTACCGAAGCGGGATCCACCGCGTCGAACGCGCCCGGCAACATGGTTTGCACGCGCGCGATGTTTTCGGAGTCGTCTTCCGTGCGCAAACTCGCGTCGGCTGCACCTTCGTCGTAGGTGGCGCCGGCAATGTGCCAGCCGTCGATCGCGGGCGTGACATAGCCTTCCCGGCAGACCGGCGCGCGCAGTCCGGGCACGCGCCGGGGAATCAGCGTGAGCTGACCGCGTACCGGGCGCAGTTCCACGCCCGCGCACAGGGAAAACTGCCTGGCTCGATAGCCATTGGCGAACACGACACAATCCGCGCTTGCGACCGTCGCGTTGTCCACACCACGCAGCAGAAAACCGTCCCCGCCGGCTTCGACATCCACGATACGTGTCGATGCGTGCAAGCTGATCCGCTCGCCAGCCGCGCGCAAGCCTGCCGAACACGCGGCACGGCCCGATAGCCGGCCCGCATTCGAGAACCACACGCCCGCTCCGGCGACTCGCGCGCCGGCCAGTTCCGCCGCTTCGTTTTCGCTCACCCATGTTGCCTGCGCCATCGCATGCGCGGATTGCGCAAGCGCGCGCTGCAGTTTGTCGCCATGCGCGCTGTTGCGCGGCAATTGCAGTACGCCGCTTCGATCCCACATTCCATCCGTCAAGCGCGCAAGTGCGTCGTAGTGCCGCACGGCGTACTCGTGTGCAGCCCAGGTAAAGCGGTTGCGCGCGCCCTGCTCCAGCGACAGGAACGGGCGCACCAGCCCGGCAGGGTTCGCCGAGGTCGCGCGCGCCGGCGAGGGCATTTCCTCGTACAGATCGATCGCAAGCCCCGATCGGGCGAGCGCGAGCGCGGCGCTCGTGCCGGCGATGCCGGCGCCGATTACCGCAACCCGCGTTGCGAGCATTGGTGACGCACGCCAGTTGCCAGGAAATCGCGCCGTCAGCATCTCGCGCTTTCGCGCGTAGCCTGGTCGCTTTTCCACGGCAAATCCGGCCTGCGCCAGCGCGCGCTTCACCGTTCCTGCCACAGAATAGGTCGCTACCGATGCACCCGGCGCCGCCAGCCGCGCGAGCTGCATGCACAACGCCGGGCTCCACATTTCCGGATTGCGCGCGGGTGCAAAGCCGTCCAGGTAGAAGGCGTCCGCAGTGGCATCCAGCTCCGACAGCATTTCCACCGCCTCCCCGAACAGCAGCGTGAGGCTCACCCTGCCGCCTTCAAAATGCAGGTGGTGAAACCCTGGTGTCAGTAGCGGATAGCAATCAAGCAGTGCGTTCGACAGGTCTCGAAACTGCGGCCATTGCGCCTGCACGCGCTGGAGATCCGCATGGCGCAGCGGATGCTTTTCGACGGACACAAAGTGCAGCCGCGCATCATGCGGCGCGCTGTCCCGGAATGCCTGCCAGGTCGCCAGAAAATTCAGACCGGTACCGAATCCGGTCTCGACGATGGTGAAACGACCGCACGCCTGCCAGCGTTGCGGAAGATCGTTGCCGGAGAGAAACACGTGCCGAGTCTCCTCGATCCCGCTTTCGGTCGAGAAATACACATCGCCAAACTGTGTGGAGTGCGGCGCACCGTCGTGCATCGAGACGGAAGCGGGAACGATCGGATCGGGAACGGATGTCATCGTGCGTCTGGAGGCTGCAGACAGCATTATCCGCGATGCCGGTGCAGTCACACGCACGGCGGCGATCACGAAGTCAACCGCGGTGACCGCACAGCCGTTTTGCTGCTGGAACGTCGGTGTAAACTTCCCTGGCGCCGGCCGCCACCTCCCGGCGTCGCCCGGCCTTTTTCATTTCATCAGATCCGGAAACCGAACCAAATGCTCCATTCGATCCGCACTCCCGCATTACCGGTACTGGCCGCACTGGCCGTGAGCCTTTGTCTCGCCACTCCGCCTGCTGCGCTGGCCTTCGACCGGGCCAAACTGGATGTTTTCACGACCACCAACGCCTGCAAGTACTGCGACCTGACCGATGCTCCGCTGAACGGGCGCGACCTGCGCGGCGCAGACCTGGAGAACGCCAAGCTCGCCGGCGCAGACCTGAGCGATGCAAACCTGTCGGAACTGGAGATGGAGAAGCGCATCCTGCCCACCAATCTGCGCAGTGCCAATCTGCGGGGTGCAAATCTTTCCAATGCCGACTTGACCAGGGCGAACCTCGGCAGGGCTTACCTGCGTGACGCCAACCTGTCCGGCGCGAACCTCACCGAAGCGGACCTGACCCGCGCCAGCCTGCAAGGTGCCGACCTGACCGGCACCAACCTGACCGGCGCAAAGATGGAAGGCACGAAACTGGATGATGCGAAGCGGTGCAAGACCGTGATGCCGGATGGGACGGTGGATGATTCGGAGTGTTGAGCGTGTGGCAACGCGCCGCTATCGAACGCCGAGCCGAGGTTCGAGTACTCGTGGGTCGCTATCCGTTTCGGCGCGTGCCACGCAGGTACCTCCATCTGGACCTTGGAGAAGTCTGCCACCCCGCAACCGATTCAATCATTGCAACTAAAGCCATAATCTACTCGCTGTGTGCGCTACCGCATGATGTCTTACATCTTTAGTCGGACAACACCACCACCGCCAAAACACCCCCACTCATTTACATAGCATACGAGAGAATCAGTGGCCTTTACAGATCCCGACATGATTCGATCTTTTCATATTTCTCCTCGTACTCGAAAGAACACCTGCGCGAACTCAGTTAACATCGAATCAATCTCCTTCCTTATTTCCTCAATCGCCAGTTCTTTACGCGCGTACCCAAGTACTGCCCGCCTTAGAACGTTCGGCTCATGCAAAGTACCAATTTGGCACTCCACGTGAAAAGCCACCGGGTAAGAGTCTCCTACTGTCCACACGGCGCACCATAGTCTTCCGCGCGTTCTATTGATTTCCTCTGAACCGAATAGCCCCTCAGTCAGTTCGACATAGGGGATATCGGCAAAGTTATTTCGATAGCGAAGACGCAAGTAATCCGACATTTGCGCACTACTTAGGCCAATCTCGTTCTCGGAATCCGCTTTCCAGAGATCGGTCCCTTGCACCAGCACATAAATCACAACAAACGACTCAATTCGCGTCAAATCGCCATACAACATTCGCTCTAGCGCCTTCCTGTCCACACTGTCCTGCGCAAACGTTACCACCGACAGAAAGCATAAAAAGATGCCGAAAATACAGGACGCGTTGATTTTCGCCTTGCGAACTAGTGACTTCATGTTTAACACCCCAACGCACGATCAAGCTCGGTAAATTCCCTTCTATACGTATGGAAGCCCTCTTGCCGCGGGCGAGCGTCTGCTCTCGAACACGCGGTTAGACCCGTCAGTATCACTTCTCGGTTTCATCCACTACTTCCTGCGCCTGCCGTCATCCATCCGGCAAGCGTAGTGCCTGCGCGTGTTTTCCTTCACGGCGGTAGGCATTTCCTGGAAAAGGCGAAGCTTTCGCCAAGTTTCATCGTGGCATAAAAAGAGAAAGCCGGATTTATCCAGCCTTTTCTTCACGCGCAGAAAATGGGTTCTTAAAAGCTAGCGCTGCCTTCAGCGGCGCGGGGCGTCGACCCCCTAGGAAACCGCGCGCTGTCTCATCGAGTTGGTTCGAGCGAAGGAGTATACGTCCACGCGCTACTATTTCTTCGCTGGCGTGGCGGAAGGGAGAGCCTCGATGGGCGCTGGCTCAGCCATTGGTTCCGATTGCGGTAGCGAATCCGCCTGTTGAGTGGGTTGCCTCCGCGCAGCTTCGCGATCGGAACTGTGCCAGCGCTGATCGAGTTCCTGTTCGAGCCACTCCGTCATTTGGAGACATGCTTCATAGGACTCAAGGAAGTACGGAATGTCGACTGGGAGAAACTGACCAATGTGAACTCGCGAGTGAGAGCTCGCCTTCTTGAGATAGGTTTCGTTGGCGACGCCTCTATTGTGAACGTGGACATCGCGCGTAGCCTTCAGCTCAATGTACTTGTGAAAGGCGGGGCACTCCAGCAAGTTGATCGACAGCAGGTTGTCCAACGCGTCAGCGAACTCTGCTGGTGACTTATACGAGAGATCATTCAGCAGTGCATCTGTGGCCCGAAGATGAACCTCTTCCAGCGACTGTGCCTCCAGCACGGCTTGGAGCGGAATCATGCGCTTGGCGCCGAGCTTCTGAGGATATCGCACGATTACGTTTCGCACGATGTCGCCCAGTAAGGCTTCCGTTATGGTGACAAGTTGGGCCAAACCGTTCACCGGCATCTGGCTATATGCGAGGAAGTGATATCTTTCGAGAAGCGCTTGTTTGGTGTACTTGCGTTTACCTAGAATCGACGTCTTGTTCGGGAGATACCCCAACGGGAAAGAGATCTCGATCTCGGGATCTTCGGAAGACGTGACATTGCTAGCCACCACGTCAAATGCCCCGTACGTGAGCTGTGCGAATTCACCTTGGTCAAACAGCGCGTGCCGTGCGCCGGTAACCAAGTGGTAAAGCACGTTTCCGATGTTGGGGAAGCTCATGTTGAACTGGACGTATAACGTGAAATGATCTTCCGTAAAAGCATCTATCCCAGCGAAACAGTCTACGCCTCTCGAAATTGCCCTGTATAAGCAGGGCAATGCTTGACGTTTCTCCTGTGCATCACAGTGCGCTAGAACGTGATCTAGATGACCTTGGGCCCGCGATAGGGGAAATGAAAAGCCCCGCCAAAGCGGGGCTGTGTTCCAGCGCGTTTAAAATTTAAACGCAGTGAACGGTTAGGCTGCGCGTTGGGCAAGTTCGAACTCTGCGCGGTGGCGGTCTAGGCGTCAGTGCGGAGTAACTCTTTCGAGGCAGCACCGCTTGCTTTTTTCTTACCCTTAGGCTTCGAACTTTTCGGGTTCACTTCCGCCGCATCTACGGTATGTTTACTCGCTCTGGCTGCCTTCACCAATCCAATTCGCGACACTCCAACTATCGCGCCCGGCAAAGTTTCTTCGGGCGATGGCCCTACCGGGCCTATCCCAATGCTTATCTCTACGGACACCTCGTAAAGTCCATCATGATAGCCATAGTGACTTACAAGTAGCGTTGCAAGCTCCTTGAGGGTAAGTGGCGTGGGATTATTTGTTGGGTTAGTGGGTTGCACGTCCAGGCTTCCAGTAAGTGGGCTGCGTAGTTGTTGCTACGTACCTTTCTTCAGCATCGCGGTCATGCACAACCTCGTGCCTATGTACCAATTGAACCGTTACTTTGGATTTATCCATTACCGCAGCGCCTAACGCTTGGCAAACAAACTCATTGAGACCTTGGCCCCTACTTCTTGCGATCTGTGCGGCTTGACGGTGGAGTTCGGGTCCAACCCTGACATTAAACACTCCCTTACAGGGGGTGTCCGGTTCCTCGCCAAGTTCAACACAAGTCTCTAGATAATCATCGACGGCTTCTTCAAATGCAGTCTTTAAGCCCTCTGGAGTTGGCGCACTGTAGGTGATCACATCTCGGATGAACAAGAGCTTGCCGACCAAGGCCATGCCTTCAGTGTCGATCTCTGCGGAACCAAGGTATCCCTTGCACTCGAATACGTTATTCATTCGCTTAGCTCTCCTGCTGCGATGAGAGCCTCGACTATGCGATCAAGCATATAAGGTAGCAATGTTGGGTTCGGATGAGGCTCGTGAAGTCGAAGCTTGGTTCTAGTGGTCTTGTGTACAAACATGCGAGCTGAACCGGGCCTTTTCTTTAGCTCGAAGTTGCATAAATTCATAACCTTCGTAGTTTCGTCCCAAGTGAAATCCTTTGGCTTCTCCCGCAGCCTTGCGATTAGCTTTGCCTTCTTGGACATTGAAAGTATCGGCAGAAGTTCGTCGGTCTGCAACTATATTTGGTTGCAATTTTGGGCCGAGGCGTCGGACGGGGGGCGCGCGCGAGGCAAGCTCTACCGTCGCGCCACCTTCTTATCTAACCATTGCGAGAGATTGCAGGTGCCCATGTAGCGACGGTACGCATTCTAGACATTTTCTAGACACGCCCGCTTTTCTCACCTGCATTTCTCCGTAAGCCTCTGTTTTTATTGGCGACCCCACGGGGATTGCTCGGCTTTCGCGTTGCCTCCGCGAAAGACTCGGCCCTTCGGGCCCGCCGTGCAAATACAGCGCGGCGTCCAACTGAATGGCCACTGGATATTCAGTGGTCGAACAGGGATTCGAATCTGCCCTGTGCGGTTGCCACATGAAAAAGCCGACTGAAGGTGGCTTATGCTGCGACGGGGATTGCTCGGCTTTCGCGTTGCATCCGCGAAAGCCTCGGCCCTGCGGGCCCGCCGCGCAAAGGCCGCGCGGCGTCCAACAAGATGTCCACTGGACATCTTGTTGTCGAACCACGGGGTTCTGCGCACCCCGTGGGAATGCCACACAAAAAAGCCACCTTTTCAGGTGGCTTTTTGTGTGGCGACCCCACGGGGATTCGAACCCCGGTTACCGCCGTGAAAGGGCGATGTCCTAGGCCTCTAGACGATGGGGTCCCGTCAGAACTGCAACTTCGAGTGGTGGAGGTAAGCGGGATCGAACCGCTGACCTCTTGCATGCCATGCAAGCGCTCTCCCAGCTGAGCTATACCCCCACTGGAAAGACCGCGCATTATACGGAGGGGGCAACACCCTGTAAAGAAAGCGTTACCCCGGATATGCGGGCAGCTCGCGATCCATCCGTTCGAGCACGCGTTCGCGGCCGATCAGTTCCAGGGTGGCGTCGATCGCCGGGGTCTGGGGCTCGCCGGTGACCATCACGCGCAGCGGCATCGCCAGCTTCGGCATCTTCAGGCCGAACTCGCCGACGGTTTCCTTGACCGCCCTGCCGATCGTTTCCCGACTCCACTCGATTTCCGCGAGCTTCCTGCGCAGGGCTTCCAGCGCAGGCTTCGCTTCCGCCGAATAGTGCCGCGCCTTGAGTTCCGCGGTCGGATGCAGCGTGCGGTAGAACAGCACCGCGGCGTCCGCAAGTTCGACCACGGTGGAGGCACGTTCCTTCAGCAGCGCCACAACTCTTCCAAGGTCCGGGCCCTGCGACAAGTCGCACTCGCGGGCTTGGAGGAAAGGCGCCGTCAGCGCAGCGAGCCGGCTGTCGCCCGCCGCCTTTATGTAGTGCTGGTTCAGCCATGCGAGCTTCGCCGGGTCGAACCGCGCGGGCGACCGGCTGATGTGCGCCAGGTAGAACCACTCGACCAGCTGCTCGCGCGAAAAAATCTCGTCGTCACCATGGCTCCAGCCGAGTCGGGCCAGATAGTTCACCAGCGCCTCCGGCAGGTAGCCGTCTTCCAGGTACTGCATCACGCTGACCGCCCCGTGACGCTTTGACAGCCGCTCGCCGTCATGGCCGAGAATCATCGGCACATGGCCGAACTGCGGCAGCGGCGCACCGAGCGCATTGAAGATGTTGATCTGCCGCGGCGTGTTGTTGACGTGGTCGTCGCCGCGGATGACGTGGGTAATCTGCATGTCCCAGTCGTCGATCACCACGCCGAAGTTATAGGTCGGCACGCCGTCGCCGCGCACGATCACCACATCGTCCAGTTCTTCGTTGGCAATCGAGATCGGGCCCTTCACCACATCGTCCCATGCGACCTCGCCATTGTCGGGATTGCGGAAGCGGATCACCGGCTTTACGCCTTGGGGCGGTGTCCTGCCCTTGGCGTTTTCCGGCCGCCAGCGCCCGTCGTAACGCGGCTTCAGACCCTGGGCGCGCTGCTGCTCGCGCATCGCTTCCAGCTCGTCCTTGCTAGCGTAGCAATAATATGCATGACCCGCGCCGATCAGCTTCTGCGCGGCGTCGCGGTAACGATCGAGACGCTGCATCTGGTAGAACGGCCCCTCGTCATAGTCCAGCTCCAGCCAATCCATGGCGTGGAGAATCGCCTGGGTCGACGCCTGCGTGGAGCGTTCGGTGTCGGTGTCCTCGATGCGCAGGATGAACTTGCCGCCGTGCCTGCGCGCGTAGGCCCAGCAGAACAACGCGGTACGCGCGCCGCCGATATGCAGGTAGCCGGTGGGACTGGGAGCGAAACGGGTGCGGATCATCGATCGGCCGGCGGGGAAAAGGGCGCCATTTTACGCGAGGCGTGCGTCATTGACCCCCGCGAACTCCCTGTGGTTAAATTCGCCCTCTTTTTTCGGGTGGTTAGCTCAGCGGTAGAGCACTGCCTTCACACGGCAGGGGTCACTGGTTCGATCCCAGTACCACCCACCAACTTAAGTCACGCAGTTCCCGAACGTCTTCCTCGCCGCTGTTGCGACCGGGTGTGCAATATCACGGAAGACGGCTTCGTTCCCGAATCGGACAAGGGCCGCGCAGCGACCAACGTTCTCATCCCTGGAACAGTGTTGAACTGACTGCCCGGATGGGACAGCGCAGTATTGGAACGCCGGTCGCGGAGGGCTTGCAGCGTATCAGACGTCCTCTCTGGTTGGCAGCCACGGCGGCACCGGACAGTGCAACGCGCCGCAAAGCGCCCGCAACAGCTCGAACTCTTGCAGCGTGATCCGCCGGTCGTGCGCGATCGTCTCGCCCAGCGCCGCGATCAGCGTCTCCAGGTGCGGCAACCTGAGCGCGTTCAGCGTCTCCAGCGCCGCGTCGAGCGCCGCTGCCCGATCCTCGGGGCAGGCGTACTGCGGCGGCTCACCGAGTTGCAGCCGGGCGATGCCGGCGCCGTAAGCCGCGATCGCTTCGGCCTCGCTTTGCGCGCCCACCCGGGCGACCACCGAAAATATCGCCTGTATCGCCGGACGACAGTCATCCAGCCGTTTGCTGCCACCCGGGCCGCTGTGGGCCGGTTCGAGCACGTCGCGAAGATGGGCACGGAATAACGTGCCCAGCGCGTACTCGAACACGCTGATTCGCCCATCGGTCCGGATCAGCGTTCGAATCAGCCGTTCGATCCGCCCGAGTTCTTCGGCCGCACGCAGCCGCAACGTCGGCACGGCCAGTTCCAGCAATGGCAGGCGCTGCTCGGGTGCGGCACGAACCCCGGCCGCCGACCATGCGCGCAGCCGTTGCACCGCATCCTCGCCGAGGCCTTGCGCCACCGCGCCGATCTGTTGCTCCCGGACTTCCGGTTCCTCGCTCAGCAGCAGGTACACCACCGCGGTCGCCGCCTCGCCCTGGGTGTGCACCGCGTCGTAGAGCGGCTTTGGTATCTCCGACAGCAGCCTGGCGGCGGCTGGCGTCGTGTTCGCGCGGTCCGCCGCTGCCAGATCCGACAGCAGCAGGCTGGTAATCACCGCCGGGTTGATCGTTCCGCCGCCCGGCAGCTGACCCATGCCCGGCAGGTCCAGCAGCGGTGGCCCCTTGGCGAACTCCTCGCGGGCGGCTTCCCGCTGTGCCACGGCCGCCTGCTCCCGCTTCCATTGTTCGATGAACCGCCTGAATTCCCGTTCATCGAAATGCGGCTCGATCGCCTGTATCCGCTCCAGGATCGGCGGGTGCGTTGCCAGCAGCCCGCTCATGGCTTTGAAACCCTGGCCGAACAGCATGTGGCTGACCTCCTCGGCTTCCGGCGAGCGGATCGACGAACCGCCCTCGGCTGCCGCGATCTTCTTCAGCGCTCCGGCGAGACCCTCGGGGTTGCGCGTGAATTGCACCGCCGAGGCGTCGGCCAGCGATTCGCGCTGGCGCGACACGCCGGCCTTGATCACGCGGCCGAAGAACACGCCTATGTAGCCCAGCACGATCAGCGCCATCGCGGCGATCATGATCGCCGCCGCACCCTGACTGCCGCGGCCACCGCCGCGAAAGCGCGCCCCGTGCAACAGCGTGCGGCCGATGACCGTCAGCACCAGGATGCCGAACAGCACGCCTATCAGGCGGGTGTTGAGTCGCATATCGCCGTTGACGATATGGCTGAGCTCGTGAGCAATCACGCCTTGCAGTTCGGAGCGGTTCAGGGTTTCCAGCGCCCCACGCGTTACCGCCACCGCCGCGTCGCCGGGGTTGTGGCCGGCGGCAAAGGCGTTGATTCCGGACTCGTCACGCAGCACGAAAACGCCGGGCACCGCCGTTCCGCTGGCCAACGCGATCTCCTCGACCACGTTCATCAGGCGCCGCTCCAGCGGGTCACGGGTGTCGGGCGCAACCTGCGCGCCGCCCAACATTTCCGCCACCTTGTTGCCGCCCTGGCGCAGCATGGCCACCCGCGTGGTCGAGGCCACGGCAATGGTGCCGAGGACCAGGATGCTGACGAACACGAACAGCCCAAGGTTGTCACGCGCCACAGCGGTGAGCGGCCGCGCCGGCTCCAGGTGCTGTACGCCAAGCGCGAGGAGCAGCACCAGGTTGACGCCGGCGACGATACCCAGCACCGCGAGCGCGAACAACGCGACGAGCTGATAGGATTTGCGCCTTGCCCGATCCTGGTAGGCGAAGTAATTCATGCCGCGCCGGGCCGCCGTGTCGCGGCGATGGGCACGGGGTGCAAAGGCTCCAATCCAGACTGTCGCATCACGTAAACGACACCTGGGGAGCTTCGCGCTGCGCCTCGTCTGCGATCTCAAGCAATGCCGCCGGCTGGAACTGGAACATCCCGGCAATCAGGTTGCCTGGAAAAGTCTCGCGGGCGATGTTGTACTGCATGACGGCATCGTTGAAGGCCTGCCGCGCAAAGGCGACGCGGTTTTCTGTGGTGGTCAGCTCTTCGGAGAGCTGCATCATGTTCTGGTTGGCTTTGAGGTCGGGGTAGTTCTCCGACAGCGCGAACAGTCGGCCAAGCGCACCGCTCAGGCCGCTCTCCGCCCGTGAAAGTTCCTGCATTTTTGCGGGGTCCGCGGGGTCCTGTTTGGCCTGCTGCAGTCCAGTGACCGCAGTGTTGCGCGCCTGGATCACCGCCTCCAGCGTTTCGCGCTCGTGCTTGATGTAGCCTTTGGCCGTTTCCACCAGGTTCGGGATCAGGTCGTGACGCCGGCGCAGTTGCACGTCGATCTGGGCGAAAGCGTTCTTGAACCGGTTGCGAAACGTGACCAAACGGTTGTACAGCCAGATGGTGGAGACCACCACCAGCACGACGATTCCCAGCAGAACCCACTCCATGTCGCTTCCCCTTCTGTTTGTTCGTGCGGTGATGCGTCTTGGCCCGTTACCGCGCCGCGCGGAGCGCGTGGCTGCCGACGCTGAAGGCATATTATGCAGGCGCATCGGCCGAAACGCCCGCTTGCATCGCTGCGCAATCGGAAGACCCGGGTGTTTCGATGCGTGTCACATGCACCGACGTTGAATAATCACGACCCGTCGCCGTATGTGCGCTGCGTACGCCACCGGTCACATGTTCGATCCCGGTACCAACCGCGAACGATCCGGTTGCGCTCTGCTAAGCTGCCGCTCATGCCGCGCTCCTTGCGTTTCTTCTTGCTTGCTTTCGCGCTTGCCTGCCCTGCGCCGGCAGTCGCTCAGGATCGCGCGCAGGCGTTGTTCGAAACTGCCAAGGCCAAGGTCGTGAAGATCGGCGTGGTGCTGAACGCCACGCGTTCGCAGGCGTCGGTGGGATCGGGCTTTCTGGTCAGTGACGACGGACTGGTGGTAACCAATTTCCACGTCATCTCCGGCTACCTGCACCGTCCGGAGCAATTCACCATCGAATACACGCGGCACGACGGATCGCGTGGTCCGCTCAGACTGATCAATGTCGACGTGGTGCACGACCTGGCGCTGCTACGCATGGACGGAAGCGGATTGCCGCATTTCGAACTGCTCGGCCGCACGATGGTGAAAGGCGAGCGCGGCTTCTCGATCGGCAACCCGCACGATCTCGGCCTGACCATCGTCGAGGGCACCTACAATGGCACCATCACCGAATCCCTCTACGAACATATTCATTTCACCGGCGCGATCAATCCGGGGATGAGCGGCGGGCCGGCGCTTGCGCGCGAAGGCGCGGTGTTCGGGGTCAACGTCGCGCGCCTGGTGAATGCGCAGCTGGTAAGTTTCCTGGTGCCGGCGAAGTTCGTCGCGGCGCTGGTCGCCGATGCGCGCGACGAGTCCGCCACGCCGCAGGCGCTGCTCGAGCGCGCGCGCCACCAGCTCGTAGAAGCCCAGGATCAGTATCTCGGCAGACTGCTGGACGCGGCGTTACCACAGACCGGGTTCGGCCCCTATCGCGTCGCCGACCGCCTCGGACCCTTCATGCGCTGCTGGGGCCGCGCCGAAGACGAACCAAAGCGTCCCTATCTGGTCAGTCAGCAGAATTGTTCGTCCGAAGCATCGATCTTCGTGTTCGAAGACGTACGCACCGGATCGATCGATTTCGAGCACGTATTGGTGCAAAGCCGCGGGCTCGGCTGGCTGCGCTTCTACAAGCTCTACGAAAGCCGCTTCGGCTATGCCGGCGGTCTGCCAGGCGGGGAGGAGGATTTCACCGAGTTCCGCTGCACGACCGATTTCGTGCGCCACGATGAACTGAATCTGCGTACCGTCCTGTGCGTGCGCGCCTACAAACGCCTTACGGGCCTGTACGATTTCTGGCTGCGCGCGGCCTCGCTGGACGCATACGATCGCGGCCTGCAGACCACGCTGGTACTCACCGGCGCGTCATGGGAAAACGGCACACGCTTCGCCCGCCGCTACCTGGAAACCGTGGGCAAAGCGCCATGATGTTCGTCGAAGTCCTCGACCGCGGCGGCGAAGTGCGCAGCCGGCAGCGCATCGGCGCGAACACCGTGCGCATCGGTCGCGCATACGACAACGATCTGATACTGGATGATCCATTCGTCGCGGCCCATCACGTGATTGTCGAACGCGATGCAGAAGGCAACCTGTTCGCCACCGACCTCGGCAGCAGGAACGGCCTGTATCTCCTGGGACCGGCGCGACGGGTGGACAAGGCGCCGATTGGCCAGGACACGAGGCTGCGCATCGGCCACACACAGCTCAGGTTCCGGGATTCAAGTTACCCGGTGCCGGCAGAACTGGAGACGAGGCCGGATGTGTCGCGCCGGCACGGCCTGCGGTTTTATGTCGCACTCGCCGGCGCGAGCGCGATACTGACAGCGGACAGCATCGCGACCGTGTTTGAACCGACTGCCTGGGCGCTGGTATTCTCCGGCGTGCTGGCGTTGCTGCTGGGCATCTTTGTCTGGGCGGGCATCTGGTCTTTCTTCGGCAATATGGCTACGCACCACGCGCAGTTCTATCGTCACGGCACGATCGCGCTGCTGGCCGTTTCCGGATTGCTGGTAATGAATGAACTGGCCGGCTACATCGAGTTCGCATTCTCGACGCCCGCGGCCGGCTCGCTCGGCCTGCTGGCAGGCACGGCGATTGTCGGCGCGCTGCTGTACGGGCACACCCGGCTGGTCAGCCGTGTCAGTGCACGGCGCGCGGCCCTGTCCACTTTTGGCGTCGCTGCGGTGTTTACCGCATCGTTCGCACTGGTGGAGTATTCTTCGTCGTTCGGATATTCGCCCGAACTCGACTATGTCCGAATGCTAAAGGCGCCCGCATTCCAGGTGGTCGATTCGAAAACCACGGAAGCATTCTTCGCCGACGCGGAATCCCTCCGGACCGAAGTCGACAGCTTGCGGGGGCCGCCTCCCCCCGCCGCGCCACTCGACAACCCGCCTACCCCGCAGGCAATCGGCGACGCCACCGGCCACTGACAGTTCGTTGTATTTCCCAGGATCGACCAGCCGGCTGTCGACCGCCCGGCCAGTTCAAAAAAGGTGACCCGGAGGTCAGTCCAGTTCCAACAGCTTGCCAAGCCTGAGAATCCGGCGACTACCCGCCGCCGGATGCCGTGCCCAGTTTCTTCCAGATGCAGGCGCCCTTTGAGGCCTTGTCGATCGCCTCGATCTGCGCCGCGTGGGATTCCAGTTCCGCGTCATCCGGCCGCACAACCAGCAACTCGACGCGCTCGTTGTCGTCCAGGCCGCCGCCCGACACTCCAGCCGGATCGGCGACCTCCATCAGCAGGCTTTCCTGTCCGCGCGTCATCGACAGGTAGACCTCGGCCAGCAGCCTCGCATCCAGCAGCGCGCCGTGCAGACTGCGCGCGGAATTGTCGACCAGATAACGCTCGCACAATGCATCCAGCGAGTTGCGTTTACCCGGATGCAGCCCCTTCGCCATGCGCAGCGTATCGGTAATGACCGGACAGTAATGGCCAATGGGTTTCAGCCCAAGCTGTTCCAGCTCGTGATCGAGAAACGCTACGTCGAACGGCGCGTTGTGGATGATCAGTTCGGCGCCTTCCACGAATTCCAGAAAATCATTCGCCACTTCCCGAAACTTCGGCTTGTCCGCGAGGAATTCGCCGCTGATGCCATGCACGTCCAGCGCGCCCTGATCGATCTCGCGCTCGGGATTCACGTAGCGATGGAAGTTGCGGTCGGTAATCTGCCGGCTGAACATCTCTATCGCGGCCACCTCGATGATGCGGTGGCCAAGCGATGGATCGAGACCGGTGGTTTCCGTATCGAGCACGATCTGTCGCATGTCTTTGATTCAGTTTTTCATCAGGAGAGAAAAGAGCGAAACACGAAGGCACGAAGACACGAAGAAGTCACAAGAACGTTTTCAAGAGCAGGCGCCGGTCCACGAGCGACCCGTGCGCTTTCGATGTCTGTTGCTACGCGCGAGAGGACAAGTTTTCTCACTCGCAATATTTTGCCTTTGGTTTTCTTCGTGTCTTCGTGTCTTCGTGTCTTCGTGTCTTCGTGTCTTCGTGTCTTCGTGTTCCGCTTTTCGGTTCTTCAGATTTGCAAACAACCACCTTCAATCACAGCACCGTCTCGACACCGCGGTTCGCCAGCTGGTCGGCACGTTCGTTTTCCGGATGGCCGGCATGGCCGCGTACCCAGATCCACTCGATTTCATGCTGCTGCGCGAGCAAGTCGAGGCGCTGCCACAGGTCGATGTTTTTCACCGGTTTCCTGTCCGCGGTTTTCCAGCCGCGCCGCTTCCAGTCGTGAATCCATGTACTGATGCCGTTGCGCACGTACTGCGAATCGGTGTGCACGCGCACCTGCGAACGGCGTTTCAGTGCAGACAATGCTTCAATCACCGCCCCGAGTTCCATGCGGTTGTTGGTGGTTGCGGGCTCCCCGCCAAACAGTTCCTTCTCATGCCCGTTCCAGCGCAACAGCGCTCCCCAGCCGCCGGGCCCGGGATTGCCTTTGCAGGCGCCATCGGTGTACACATCGACGACTTCCATCACCGAAGATCGCGCGCAGCATCGCTTTGCCTGGCAGCCATGCTTTCGTCGGTGTGCCGGCGCCGTTGCGGCACGGCAGCCAATGCCTTCTTTCGCGCCGCGGCCGATCTCCACTTCGGTGTGATCAGCCGCATTCCGGGCACGCGTTTGATCCCGTGCAGCAGGTAAACACCGCCTGCGAAAGGCCACCAGCGATCTCCGCATTTCTCCATGAACTCGAAACGATTGCGCCACTTTTCATGGGCCAGCGGAGGCACGTAACAGGCCATGCGTCCTGCTGCGACTTCGAATCCGAGGAGCGCCATCCAGTCTTTCATCCGCGGCAGATTGATGAACTGCCCGCGCCATGGATACCCTGCCCCGCCCGAGACCAACCGCCGCATGCCCCACAGGCTCCAGGGATTGAACGCGGACACCACCACGTGGCCCTCCGGCATCAGCACGCGCGATACTTCACGCAACACCTGGTGCGGGTTTTCGCTGAATTCGAGCGTATGCGGAAGGATGACCAGATCGGCAACACCGGTCTGAACCGGCAGCGCGTGCAGGTCGCTGCGGAATGCTCCCGCGCCGCCTGGCGCCGTCGCGCAATGGTAAGGCATGCGGTTGGCACGCAGAAAATCGAACTCGGGCAGGCCCAGCTGCAGTGCATTGAAGCCGAAAACATCGGCCACTTCCTGATCGAAGAACCGCAACTCGGTTTCCAGCAGGTAGGCACCGAGCGGCGTTCGAAACCAGGCCGACAGGCTGTTCGCTGTGGCTGGCGTCGTGTTCTTGCGTTGCGTTGAATAGGCTGCGGCCATGAGCTACCACTGTTGTTCCAGGACGAATTCGCTGCCCGCCTGCCTCCCGGGTCATGGCCGCACTGGAACGCCCGGCTCCGGATGACGCAGAGCCCGAAACCAGGTCTGCGGTCGGAGAAGATTTCGTCCGCAATGCGCACGATTCTGCGCGTCCCCGGTGAGTTCGAATGGCCGACAAGCGAGAATCACGGCGAAAGTATAGCCTACCGCTGATGGATCGATGAGCGCGGAGGCAGCCGTTTGTGCGAGCGGGCGGTTCGACTCCAACTGCACGCATGAACCGCACGCCCGTTCGTTTTCACCCGCAATCCGCGCGAAAGCTGAGCACGAAACCGGAGCGGGAGCGGGGTCGCAGGTGGCTCAGGCGTCGGCTGTCGGGCAGCGGCGTCAACCTTCAGACAAGGAATCCAGAATATGTCCTAATTCCTTGACTTTTCGTGAAAAGATTGGCTACGATAACGCGACTCAAAGGCTGATCGAGAGAATGCTGAAAAAAATCGCCACCGCACTCGGTTTCGTACTGATATCCCTTCACCTGAACGCCGCAGATCTCGGGGTGGTCGACAGCTATCCTGCTGACGAATCCGCGGAGTATGCCCTGCCTGAGATGGAGGACGTCGTTTTCGTGAACGACGACGATGAGCAGGCGTTCGAAGCCACAGAAGATCATTCCGCCGCAGACAGTTTCCCCATGCAACCGTTCGCACTCGAGAACGCCATTGCATACGATGCCGCAGGCAGCATCTGGGATCGCATCCGCGCGGGATTTGCCATGCAGGAGGTGGACAGCCCGCTGGTGGCGCGGCACGAGACCTGGTACCTGAACCATCCTGAATACGTGCAGCGCATGATCGAGCGCAGCCGGCTGTATCTCTACTTTATCGTCGAGGAAGTCGACAAGCGCGGCATGCCGATGGAAGTTGCGTTGTTGCCGATGATCGAAAGCGCATTCAATCCGAACGCCTATTCGCGTGCGCATGCTTCCGGAATCTGGCAGTTCATTCCTTCGACTGCGCGCAATTACGGTCTGACGCAGAACTGGTGGTATGACGGCCGCAGGGACGTGTTCGAAGCCACGCGGGCCGCCTTGAATTACCTGGAGTTCCTGCACGGCATGTTCGATGACTGGCAGCTGGCGCTCGCCGCCTATAACTGGGGCGAGAACGGCGTCAGGCGCGCCATCGCGCGCAACCGGGCGCGCGGGCATGCCACCGATTACCGCAGTCTTCGCATGCCGCGGGAGACGCGCAACTACCTGCCGAAGCTGCAGGCCGTGAAGAACATTATTGCCCACCCGGAGGCTCTCGCCTTCCCGCTGCCAGAGATTCCCGACCAGCCCTATTTCGCCGTGGTTCCGGCCGAACAGCATATCGATCTCCAGGTGGCGGCCAGTCTGGCCGAAATGACCGTGGACGAGTTCGTCATGCTCAATCCGGGCTACAACCGGCCGGTGATCACTTCCAATGGCTCGCGCAATCTGCTGCTGCCGGTGGCAAAAGCCGCGATCTTCGCGGCCAACCTGGAAACTTACGGGCTGCCGTTGCTGACCTGGGGTACCTACACCACGCGCCGGGGCGACAGTATCGAATCCGTCGCCGAACGCTTCGGAATCGGCGAAAAGCGCCTTCGCGAAATCAACGGCCTGGGATCATCCGGCCCGGCCGGCACCGGGCGCACGCTGCTGGTACCCATGATCGAGGGTTCCGAAGCCTCGAATCTCGCCGATACCTGGACGAATCCGGAGTTCCTCGCGCCGGATGACTATTACCGGACGCGCATCGTGTATCGCGTGCGCAAGGGCGATACGCTGTCCACCATTGCCCAGAGACAGCGTGTCAGCGTGCGCAAACTGAAAGAGTGGAACAACCTGCGCAGCGATTTCATTCGCGCGGGACAGCGGCTGAAGATTTATCGCGACCCGGGACCACCGCGCATTTCCGGAATGCTGCAGTAACGTCGCTGAACGGCGTGCCGGTATCTTCCCGGATCCGGCAACCTGTCAGTCGCCGTAAAGATAGCAGCGCGTGGAATGGGTTTGCGACAGCCGAACGTCGTCCGGATAGGCTTCGCGGCACCGGTCCATTGCATCCGGGCAACGTGGATGGAAATGGCAACCCGCAGGCGGATCGAGCGGCGATGGCAGATCCCCATGCAAACGGATTACCTCGCGTTTCCCTGCCGGATCCACCACCGGCACTGCCGACAGCAGCGCGCGCGTGTACGGGTGCTTCGGATTGCCCAGCACCTCGTCGACCGTGCCGTGTTCGACGATGCGTCCCAGATACATTACCGCCACTTCGTGCGCCAGGTACTCGACCACCGAGATGTTGTGCGTGATGAACAGGTAGGCAATGCCGAGACGATCCTGAAGGCCTTTCAGCAAATTCAGGATCTGCGCCTGCACTGAGACGTCCAGGGCGCTGGTCGGTTCGTCGCAAACGATCAGCTTCGGGCTGACCGCCAGCGCCCGCGCAATGGCGATCCGCTGGCGCTGCCCGCCGGAGAACTCGTGCGGATAGCGGTACTTCATATCGGTTGACAAGCCAACCTGTTCCAGCAGCTGATCGACTTTCGCCTCGCGCTGCGATGGCATACCGACATCCAGCGCGTTCATGCCTTCCTGCACGATATCCCCCACGCGCATGCGCGGATCAAGCGAGCTGTAGGGGTCCTGGAAAATGATCTGGACGTCTTTGCGCCGCGCACGCAACGCCCGTGGTTTCAGCTTCGCCAGGTCGTCGCCTTCGAAACCCAGCATGCCCGCGGTGGCGGGAATCAGGCGCAGGATGCCTTTGCCGGCGGTGGATTTCCCGCAGCCCGACTCACCCACCAGCGCCAGCGTGCGCCCGCGTGGGATCTGCAGCGAAATTCCGTCGACCGCCTTCACCCGGCCTACTGTGCGTTTGAGCAATCCCTTGTGAACCGGGAAATGCACCTTGAGGCCATCCACCTCCAGCAACGGTTCGCTCGCGTGCGATACCGTGCTGGCGAAGGATGCTGCCGCTTCGTCACGCTCGCGAAGCTGCGGGACTCGCGCATCCGGCCGGGCGCCCTGCGCGTGCAGGTGGCACTTCACGACTTGCGATCCGCCAAGTCCGTACTGCGCAGGCACGCTGCGCCGGCAAAGATCCCACGCATCGTCGCAGCGATCGACAAAGCGGCAGCCGCTGAATGATTCCGTCAGTTTCGGTACCGTACCCTTGATGGCCGCCAGGCCGTGGCCACGGTTGTTGCGTCCCGGCAGAGACTCGAACAGCTTGCGTGAGTATGGATGCGCGGGATTGGCGAAGAATCGCTCGCGCGACGCCGTCTCTACGATCTCGCCCGCATACATGACGGCCACCCGGTGCGCCACTTCGGACACGACGCCGAGATCGTGAGTGATCAGCAGGATCGACATCGACATTCGCGACTGCAGTTCACGCAACAGGCCGAGAACCTGCGCCTGTATGGTGACATCGAGCGCGGTAGTCGGCTCGTCGGCGATCAGCAGATCCGGCTCGCAGGCGAGTGCCATGGCGATCATCACCCGCTGCTTCATGCCCCCGGAGAGCTGGAAAGGAAACTCGTGCATGCGCCGCCTCGCGTCCGGAATGCCAACCGCGTCCAGAAGCTCGAGCACGCGCTTTGCGGCGACGTCTCCACGCAGATCGGTGTGACGGATGAGCACCTCCTCGATCTGCGCCTGCACCGACAATACCGGATTCAAGCAGGCGCCCGGCTCCTGGAAGATCATGCCGATGCGCCGTCCGCGCACATCACGCATGGACGCCTCCGGGAGCCGCAGCAGATCGACACCGTCCAGGCGCACGCAACCCGCCACCACGCGGCCGGCATCCGGCAGCAGGCGAGCGATCGACAGCGCGCTCATGGACTTTCCGCAGCCCGATTCGCCAAGCAGCGCAAAGGTTTCGCCCCGCGCGACGGAGAAGGACAGTCCGTCGACTGCGCGCACGATCTGTTCGCCGCTCGCGATCCAGGTCGACAATTTTTCGACCTCCAGCAGGACCGATCCCATGCTCAACGCACTCCCGCTCCAGGCAGTACTCTTGCCATCAACCCGGGCCGGGCAGGACGGCTTCCGATACGCGGATCGAATGCATCGCGTACCGCATCCGCGAACAGATTGGCCGCCAGCACCAGCAGCAGCATGAACGCGAAGGCGGAGGCCAGCGACCACCACACCATGGGCTCGCGGGCCATCTCCAGGCGGGCGGCGTTGATCATGTTGCCGAAGCTCGCCATGGTCGGATCCACGCCGACACCGATATAGGACAGCACCGCCTCCGCCAGCACCAGCGCGGAGAAATCCATTACCACCGCGATCAGGACGATATGCATCACGTTCGGCAGGATATGGCGGGTGATGATGCGCAAGTCCGGAACGCCGAACGCCCGTGCGGCCTGGATGTACTCGGTTTCGCGCAGCTTGAGCGCCTCGCCGCGCAGCAGCCGGCACAATCCGGTCCAGCTGGTTACACCCAGTATCAGGCAGAGAAACAGCAGTCTCAGATCCTGCCGTTGCGAAATCGTGTCGAACAGATCGGGATGGGTGCTCATGTACGCCTGGGTCGTCAGAATCGCCGCCGCGATCAGCAGGACGCCCGGTATCGAATTAAGCGTGGTGTAGACGTACTGGATGACGTCGTCGATCCAGCCGCGCAGGTAGCCGGCCGTGATTCCAAGCATCAATGCAAACGGCAGCATGATCAGCGTCGTCAGCGTTCCGATCACCAAGCCCGTGCGCACGCTCTTCAGGGAAAGATAGAGCACGTCCTGACCGACCTGGTCGGTTCCCAGCACGTGGTAATAGCCAGAGAGCACTGCCATCGGCGACACGACGAACAGCACCGCGCCCGTGGCAATGAGCATCTCCCGCCACGGCATCCCGGTCTGTCCGCGCCATATATCCCGCCAGGTTTCCCTGAAGCCCGCTCTCTGTCTGCGGGCAACCCAGCCCGTCACCAGCACGATCAGGCCGTTCCACAGGATCACGCCGATACCGATGCCGGCAACCGCGCGCCGGGTGATGTCGGTCGCCCATTGGCTCTCGGGATCTTCGAGGTGAGCGCCTCCGTGCACCAGCCGTGGATACACCCTGGCCTGGCTGCCGTCCGCCAGCTGCACCGTTTCCATGGAGAACAGGTGCGTCGCCAGGGGAGCAGAATAGGTTTTTTCCGTGCGCGTGCGCAGGTGCGTGGCGGCTACATCCAGCAGACTCAGCGTCTCAACCGAATAGGCCTGCTGTACCCTTTCGTTCGCTGGCAGCCGCGGACGGAAATGCAGCGAATCCAGCAGCCCAATCACCACGAAGAACAGCAGGACCACCGCCGCCGTCATCCCGGTGCGGTTCTGTGCCACCTTGCGCCAGGGTTGCCGCAGATGTTCCCGGCCGCGCACGTACCACGCTAAGGCCAGCAGCGCCACGATCAGCAGAAAGATCAGGGCATCAGTCCAGAGAATGACCGGCTTGAACGGCATCGGCTACTCGAACCGCACCCTGGGATCGACCAGCGTGTAGGAAACGTCCGTCAGGACCAGGCCGACGATATAAAGTATCGATCCGAGAAATACCATGGCCCGCACTACCGAATAGTCCTGATTGGCAATCGCCTCGATCGTATAACTACCAAGGCCCGGAATCGAAAAAAAGGATTCTGTCAGCAGGCTGCCCAGAAACAGCATGGGGATCAGCACCACCACGCCGGTGAGGATCGGAATCATCGCGTTATGCAGCACGTGCCGGAAAAGCACGCGAAGCTCCGACAGGCCTTTGGCACGCGCGGTACGCACGTAGTCCTTGTTGATTTCTTCCAAAAAGATGGTCCGGTACCATCGGGTGCTGGCGCCGATTCCACCGACTACGCCAACCAGAACCGGGAGCACCAGGAACTTCCAGGCAGCCAATCCGCTGCCATAGCCCGAGATCGGTACCAGGTTCCATAGTTTGCTGAAGAGGTACTGGCCGCCAATGATGTAGAACAGCGTTGAAACCGACATTGCGATCACGCACAGCACGACACCGCCGTAATCGATGTAGCTTCCCCGGAAGAACGCCAGCAGCAAAGCAAAAGTCACGTAGCAAGCCAATCCGACCAGAAAACCCGGTATGGCAATCGCCAGGCTGGGGCCCATGCGGGTACGAATCTCGTGGGCAATATCACGCCCGTCATCGGCTTTCCCGAAGTCGAGCAGGAACATGCTGGCCGATTTGGTCATGAAGATGGTGTCCGTGAACTTGCGGTGTCCCGCAGCCCCGTCATTGTAGAAGCGAGGCTTGTCGTAGCCTTTGTCGCGCTTCCATCTTTCGATTGCCGCGACACTGATGTGCCGGTCTCCAAGCGCCAGGCGCGCCATGTCGTCCGGTGAGTTGACGAAGAAGAACAGCACGAAAGTAATGAGATTGACGCCGATCAGGATCGGAATCGCATACAGCGCGCGTCGAACGATATAGTTGAGCAAGGGTGCTGCCTCAGTTCGACGGTGCGATTGCCGCCGCCCGTTCACGCCGACGCCAGGCACGAATGGCCGGTACCGCGATGGCGACGAGTATCGCCAGCAGCGCCAGCAGCGGCCCCGCAACCGGCCGGTTCCACTCCTTGCGCATCTGCTCGCGGATGCCGGGCTCGATGCGTTGATACTTCAGCCCGTTGATCGCCATCTTGTTCGGTTTGCGGTTGTACACCCAGCCATGATGGAGAGTGTAATCCGTCGGATGGAAGGCGAACGCCCAGGGCGCGTCGCGCTGCGCGATGTCGACCATGCGCCGGATGATGCGCTCGCGCTCGGGACCGTTTTCCATGTTGCGCATTCTCTCGAAAAGCGCGTCGAACTCGGGGTTGGCGTAGTTCGAGGCGTTGTCGCCGCCGACTTTCGCGCGCGAGCGCGGTCCGTACAGCAGGGTCATGAAATTTTCCGGATCGGGATAGTCGGCATTCCATCCGAGAATATAGATTTGCGTGGTACCGTTGCGCAGCTTTTCCTGCAAGCGGTTCAGGTCGGTATTGCGAATGACCAGCTGCAGGTCGATCTTCTGGAACTGCTTGGTGAACCAGTCCGCGCGCGATTTTCCTTCCGGGCCGACCAGCGTGGTATCCAGATAGACGATCAGCGGTCTTCCGGTCTCGGAATCGATTCCGTTCGGATAGCCGGCCTCTGCCAGAAGCGCCTTCGCCTCGTCGATGGGTTTGCGTTGCGGTCTGCCGTCGACCCAGTCGTACACATGCGGATTGATGCCCTCCTCGCCTTCACGGTAACCGAAGATGCCCGGCGGCAACGGACTGTGTGCGAGCACCCCGCGCCCATTGCGAAAAATCGAAATCAGCTCTTCCATGTCGACTGCAATCGAGATGGCCTGCCGCAGCTTGCGCGCCTGCTCTTCGCGACCGCCGACCACTTCATCCAGCATGTTGAAGCCGAGATAGATCGTCGAAACCGACACCGATGTCTGCAGCTGGATGCCGCGCTTGCGCATTTCGTCGGTCAGCCGGGCCTCGCCGGAGGGCATCACCAGGACGGTCTGATCGAACCCCTCGGGCGTGACCCCCGAGGCATCGTAATAGCCCTGCAGAAACTTGTTCCAGTATGGAATGCTTTCCTTCTCCAGGCTGAACACCGCCGCGTCGATGAACGGCATCGTCCGGCCGGCGTCATCCAGCAGTCCGGCCTCGGCATCCCTGGCTTCGCCTTCCGTCGGATAGGGTTCGCCGGCGAAATTCGGGTTGCGCTCGAGCCGCATCGTCCGGTTGGGATTGTTAAGGGTGAGCATGTAGGGCCCGGTCCCGACCGGATACCAGTCGAGCGACAGGTTGGCAGGCATACCCGGCTGCCGGTAAAAGCGCTCCGCTTCGTGGGGTACGGGTGAGAAGAACGGCATCGCCAGCCAATAGAGAAACTGCGGGTACTTGCCGCGTATGCGAATCTGGTAGGTGTATCGGTCGACCGATCGCACTCCGGAAATATTGAACTGGTCCAGATCGAGGTAGGCGTCTTCCGGCACGTCCTGCGCGGCATCCTGCAGCCGGTGCGCATAGTCCTGGAGGCCGACGATGTATTCGCTCATCAGTCCGAATATCGGCGAATGCAGCCGCGGATGCGCAAGTCTTTTGATCTGGTATACGAAATCTTCCGCCACCAGCTCCCGCGAGCCCGTCTCGGGAAAATCCCGCAGATCGCGATAGCGACTCAGTTGCCCCGGGCCGAGACCGATATAGCGTGCATGCCCTTCCGCATCCTTGGCAAACGCAGGATGCGGTTGATACAGGATTCCGGGGCGGATGGCGATCTCGTAGATGGTGAAATCCACCCGCTGCGCCGGCGCCGTCTCCGGCAGGCGTCTGCCGTTCGAATCGTAATAACGCGCGGTGGGTATCTCCTTCGCCGCAAATGGCGCAAGTTCGTATGGGCGCTTGAGGTAGTGATACTGGAGCGGGGGCATGTAGATCTGCCCCGTAAACACGAACTCGTTTTCGAAATACGATTGGGCCGGATCCAGGTGCTTTGGCCTCTCCGCAAACGAGGAGTAGAGAATGTTCTTGCCGCTTTCGGAGGCAGGATAGGGATTGTTCCAGGGACCCGCGCAAGCTCCCATGCCGAGGGCGAGCACGGCCATCGAGACGGTCTTCTTCGCGCTGGCCATTTCTTTCGCAGTGTAGCGGAAAGCTCGCGTCAGGGTAACCGACGGCGCATGCGGACATCGCATCCTGCTTCGCTATAATTGCGCTTTCGTTCCGCGAGAGCCGCCATGGGTATACTCGAAGGCAAGCATTTCCTCATCACCGGATTGCTGAGCAACAGGTCGATTGCGTACGGTATCGCCAAGGCGATGCATCGGGAAGGCGCGCGTCTCGCATTCAGCTACCAGGGAGAGAAGATCAAGGAGCGCGTGACCGAACTTGCAGCCGAGTTCGGCAGTGAGCTGGTGTTTTCCTGCGATGTATCCAGCGATGCCGAGATCGCGACGCTGTTCGACGAACTGAAGGCGCACTGGGACGGGCTGGATGGCATTGTGCACTCGATCGCCTTCGCGCCGCGCGAGGCGCTCGCCGGCGACTACGTGGACACCATCAGCCGCGACGCCTTCCGCATCGCCCACGACATCAGCGCATACAGCTTCGGCGCACTGGCCAAGGCGGGATTGCCCATGATGGAAGGGCGCAACGCCGCATTGCTGACATTGACCTACCTGGGCTCGGAGCGCGTGTTTCCGAACTACAACGTAATGGGCCTGGCGAAGGCCAGCCTGGAGGCCAACGTCCGCTATCTCGCACAGAGTCTCGGACAACGCGGCATCCGCGTGAACGCGATTTCGGCCGGTCCGATCAAGACGCTTGCCGCTGCCGGTATCGGCAGTTTCGGCAAGCTGCTGGCACTGAGCGAGAAAGTCTCGCCGCTACGCCGGAATGTCACCACAGACGAGGTCGGCAACGTCGCAGCATTCCTGATGAGCGACCTTGCCAGCGGAGTGACCGGAGAGATCACCTGCGTGGATGCCGGCTTCAACATCGCCGGCATTGCGATCCCCGAGTAAGCCTGGCGCGGATTACTCTTGAACCGTGAGCCTGCTGGCGTCGATACGGACTTTTGCGCGCTCGCGCAGGCTGTTTACGAAGGCCATGTACTGCTCGAATGCGACCATCTCGGTCAACTGCCGCGACGCAGCGCTGCGCTGCTCCGGTGTCACTTCCTCGAGGTCATGCACCTCGGATACACGGTAAATGACGAATCGGCCGTCCGACACAGGCACTCCGGCATAGGCAGGAAGGGAACTGGCGTCCGCGCTGAATACCGCCTGCACGCCCTCCGGATGCAATCCCTGCCGGCGCTGCAGCGTCACCGTCTGCGGTTGAGACCATTTCAGCTCCGGATTGTCTCCCTCGCGAAGACGCTCGAGCATGGCGCGCCCTTCCTTCTCGGCTTTCTCGGTCGCACGCAGAGCCTCCAGATGATTTGCGATTTCATTCTTGACCTGCTCCAGCGGAATGGTGGTCGGTGGCGCATGTTCCACCACCCGTGCGGAGATCAGCATGCTCGGCTGCACCTCGATCGCTTCGGTGTTCTTTTTTTCTTCCACTGAACTCGAGGAAAAAATCGCTTCGCGCAGTTTGTCGTGGTTGAACAGCGGATTGGGATTATTGCCCTCACGGCTGACCCAGTCGCTGCGTTGAATCGTCAGATTCAGCGCTTCGGCTGCCGGTTCAAGACTGTCGTACTGCTCGTAAACCATGTCACTGAATGTCTGCGCCGCTTCCGCGAAGGCCTGTTGCGTGCGTTCGCGCCGCACCTCCTCCATGAGGTCATTCCGCACCTGCGCAAACGGCCGGGTTTCGACTTCCTTGATCTCGTCGACCCGGATGATGTGATATCCGTACTGCGTCTGCACCGGCTCGCTGATTTCCCCTTTTTTCAGTTCGAAAACCTTATCGTCGAACGCCTTGACCATGAAACCGCGCTCGAATGAGCCCAACTCCCCACCCTGTTCGGCCGAGCCCGGATCTTCCGAATGCTCTCGGGCCAGTTCGGCAAAGCGTCCCGGGGATTCCTTCAGCTGCCGATAGATATCGTCCGCCTTGGCTTTGGCCTGCGCCCGCTCTTCGTCGGTCGCAGTGTCACCTGCCGCAACCAGGATATGCCGGGCGCTGCGCTGTTCCGGGGTCTGGTATTGCTCGATACGCTCCTCGTACATCTTGCGCAACTCGTCTTCAGCTACTTCCGTTCCGTGTGCCGCCACTTCCGGCGTCAACACGACGAACTCGAGCCTGGCCCGTTCAGGAAGAAGAAATTCCGACTTGTGCTCTTCGTAGTAGTCCGCAACCGCCTGTTCGGTCACCTCGATCCCGGCCCTCAGCTGCGCCGGATTGAACACGATCTGGCTGACCCTGCGTTCCTGCTCACGAATGCGTACCAGGCGCTCAACCAGGGTGTTGGACATGAACGTGGTCCCGCCATAAATGGACTGCAGTTGCGCCAGCATGATGTCCTGCCGTACCTGGGACTCGAATCCGTGCGGGGTCATCCCCTGAGCGCGCAACAGCTGTTCGTAGCGTTGCGGAGAGAACCGCCTGGTTTCGTCATGGAATGCCTCGATGCCGGAGATAATGCTCTGCAGTTCGCGGTCAGGTACGGTCATCCCGGCGCGGTGCGCATGGGACAACATCAGCCGCCGCTGGATCAGATCATCCATCACGGCCTGCCGGAATTCCGGGGTATTCATCCGGTCCAGGAGCTCCGGGTTCTCGCTCGCCGCACGCCGAAGTTCATCCTGAGCCTCGCGCAACGCGAGATTGAATTCCTGCTGGGAAATCTCGGTGTCACCAAGTTGCGCCACACTGGTGCCACCGCCATCGCGGAAGTAAAAATCGATGCCAAAGAATGCAAACGGCAAGATCATGATAATCAGGATGACCTGAACCAGACGCTTGTTGCCCGTGATGAAATCAAACATGACTTAGCCGATCCTCTTTGGAGCGTAAGGTACTGGGCGCAATGTCGCCCTTGAAATAATAAAGGCGAACTCGCGTTCGCCTTTATGGGTCTGGCGGAGTGGACGGGACTCGAACCCGCGACCCCCGGCGTGACAGGCCGGTAT
>JBBDIL010000006.1:0-71782 GCA_040880425.1 Burkholderiales bacterium
CGACATCTGCCGCCCAACGAGGACAGGCGGTCCATTTGGCAGGCAAATAAATAAAAAGGGCCAGCATGGTGCTGGCCCTCGGGTATTCATGGTAGGCGGTGGGGGATTCGAACCCCCGACCAACGGATTAAAAGTCCGCTGCTCTACCAGCTGAGCTAACCGCCCGAAAAAGCGCGCATTTTATCCGTCGGCGGGAACCCGGGTCAACCGAACTGCCATCAGCTTTCCCGCAGCAGGCGTTGATACTGCCATTTCATCGTCAACGCCGCACCCGCAACGATACAAAAGAACACCAGGATCGATCCCAGCGCCAGGGTGGAGAACCCCGTAATGCCCTGGCCGATCGTACAACCCAGGCCGATGACGCCACCGAAGCCCATCAGGAAGCCTCCGACGATATGGTTTCGCATGTCTGCGGCGGACGTGAATCCTTCCCAGCGAAAATTGCGGGTGGCAAGGGCGTAGCAGAACGACCCGGCAAGCGTGCCGAGCACTGCCGCGATCCCGAAAGTCATGCGCAATGAGGTGTCGGTCCAGAGCAACCCCAGTTCCAGTGTGTAAGCCACCGGCCCAACGTAGGTCAACGATTCCGGGCGGCGGCTGTTGGTCGCAAGGAACGCCTCCTCCAGCGTGTCCGGATGTTCGTTGAGATAGCCCAGTACGCCTGTGACATACCAGCCGGCAACGATCATCGTACCCACTACCACGCTACCCAGAAGGCCGTCGCGGTCGCGACGAAACTCGCCGTCCCTGAAAACGAACACCAGCATCGCGCCAGCCAGCAAAAATGCCGCAGCCCAACGCGCAATCGCGAGATCGATGCCGAAACCGCTGGCGAGTATGCGCGGCAGGTCTTGGCCGCCGGGAAAATAGATCGACACCGGTTCGAGCACGTGCACGCGCAGCGGTGCAAGCGCGCCCTTCATGGTCATGTAGGCTGCGACCGCCAGCATCAGCATCACCAGCAATGCTTTCATATTGCCGCCACCAAGGCGCACCAGGTTCTTGCTGCCACAACCTGAAGCGAGCGTCATGCCGACCCCGAATAGCAGACCGCCGACAATGAAAGACAACCACGTGAAACGTTCACTGGTATAGAAGGATTGCCCGGGATCGAGCATGCCCGCGGAAGCCAGCGCGGACACGCCGAGAATGGCGACCGCAATCGACAGCAGCCACATGCGCATGCGCGCCCAGTGACCCATGTTGACCACGTCGGAAACCGCGCCCATGGCGCAGAAATTCGTCTTGTGCACGACCGCGCCGAAGATCGCCCCGATCAGCAGACCAAGCATGACGACGAGCGTGGACAGTTGTGAAGGGTTCTCCATCCTGAACGAAACGATACTGGGCGAGAGATTCTAGCAGTCCGCGGCGAACTGCCTATGATCGAGAGTGAACAAGCTTAGAGTGCGGGGTTCTGAAAATAGCGTGTGGGGTCCGGCAATCCGGCATCGCCGAACCCCTTGCTGCGCAGCCTGCATGCGTCGCAGCGCCCGCACGCGCGCGCGTCGTCGTCCGGCTGGTAACAGGAGACGGTCATCGCGTAATCGACGCCAGCGGCCATACCCGCACGGATGATATCGGCCTTGGCCAGATTCACCAGCGGCGCATGCACCGCGACGCGTGCCCCCCCGATCGCAGCCTTCGTTGCCATATTCGCCATTGCCTCGAAGGCCTGCAGATACTCCGGCCGGCAGTCCGGGTATCCGGAATAATCGATGGCGTTTGCACCGATAAAAATGTCGCGGCTGCCAAGCACTTCCGCCCAGGCCAGCGCCAGCGCCAGCATGATGGTATTGCGCGCCGGAACATAGGTGACGGGAATACCGCCGCTGGCTTCGGTGGGCACGGGAATCGCGTCATCGGTGAGCGCAGATCCGCCAAATGCGCGCAGATCGATCGACACGGTTTTGTGCTCGGTCGCACCCAAGGCCCGCGCCACGCGGTTCGCGGCGGCAAGCTCGACCCTGTGGCGCTGGCCATAGTCCACCGAAAGCGCGTGACAAGCGAAGCCGTCCCGTCGACCCAGCGCCAGCACGGTGGCGGAATCCAGCCCTCCCGATAGCAGTACTACTGCTTTCTTCATCTCGTGCGGAAAATGATTCGGGTAAACCCGACCGCGCTCAGCGGCCCGGCTCGTTGCCCCAGAGTAGCTTGTGCAGCTGAACCTGCAGTCTCACCGGCAGGCGATCCCGAAGAATCCAGTCCGCGAGCACGCGCGCAGGAAGCTGCTCGTGCGAAGGGGAGAACAGCACCGGGCATCTGGCATCGAGGCGATGTTCGATCAGACGCCGGCGCGACCATTCGTAATCCGCTTCGTCGCAGATCACGAACTTCACCTCATCTGTCGGACGAAGCCGCTCGACGTTGGCCCAGAGATTCTTTTCCACCTCGCCGGAGCCGGGCGTCTTGATGTCGACGATGCGCGATACGCGCTCATCCACGGCAGAAATGTCGATCGCACCACTGGTTTCCAGGGAAACCGAGTAACCAGCCTCGCATAACTGGAAAAGCAGCGCGTGGCAGTTGCGTTGGGCGAGCGGTTCGCCCCCGGTGACGGTGACATAGCGTGGCGAATGGAGGCGCACTTCCGCGAGGACTTCAGGGACTCCTACGCTTCGCCCACCATGAAATGCGTAAGCGGTATCGCAGTAGCCGCAGCGCAACGGACAACCAGTGAGGCGGACGAACACGGTCGGCAATCCGGCCCGGCTGGTTTCGCCCTGCAGCGAAGCAAAAATTTCGGTTACCCGCAGCGACTTCGTACGCGAGTCGGCACTACGCACCGGGTAAGGAGTAGCAATGACAGTCATGTCGCCGCTACTGCAGCCGGGCGAGGCGGTCGCGCGCCTTTCCGGCCGATTCGGAATCCGGATAGCGGGCAATCAACTCCTCCCAGGACCGGCGTGCACTGGCCGCCTCTCCCAGTCCGAGTTCGGAGCTGCCGATATTGAGCATGGCATCCGGCACTTTCGCGCTGTTCGGAAACAGCTCGATCAGCCTCTTTTGCGCCTCGATAGAGGAACGGTAATCGCGAAGCTGGTAATAGGCATCGCCAATCCAGTACTGCGCGTTCGATGCGAGCGTATGCTGCGGATGGTCCCGGACTATTGCTTCGAACAGAGAAATCGCACCCTGATAATCTGCGACCCGGTACGCGTTCATCGCCGCTTCGTACATACGCCGTGGATCACCCGCCACGGAAGCAGCCGGCTGCTCCGGCACTGTGTTCGTCACCGGCGCGGGAATTGCAGCGAGTTTCTCCGCAGTTTCCTCGAGCTTCTTTATCCGCGTCTCGAGTGCCGCAATGGCTTCGTCGCTCTTCTTCTGCATTGCGGCCGCGTCCTGCTGTTCGAGACGACGCATGCGCGTATCCAGATCGAGGTACATGTCGCGCTGGCGCTTCTGTGCGTTCTCGATGCTGTTCGCCAGCACTTCTACCTGACCGCGCAGTTTATTGATCTCGGCATTGAGCCCGTCAACCTGGTTCATCAGCTGCAGGGCGCCGCGGCCGCCAACCTGTCCCTCGACCTGCGCGATCCGAATTTCGGTCCGCTCCGAACTCTGCGCCAGGTTCTGCACCTGAACCAGCATATTGGAAAGCTGCGCTTCGACATTCCCATGCCCGCTGCGCAGCGCGCTCCACTCCGAAAGCATATTCGAGTGCTGGTCCCGCAGACTCAGAAACCGGGCGTTGAGTTCGCGCTGTACGTCATGCAGACCGTCGTAGCGTTGTCGGAGCGCCTCGTTTTCGTCCTGCAAAGACACGCGCCAGTCATCCAGCCTCTGCATCTGATTCTGGATCTGTGTGATCTGCGTCTGCTGACGCGAGATCTGCACGCGCGCGTCCTGATCAACTGCCGCCACAACGGATCCGGCGGTGGATACCAGCACGAAAAACGCCAGCAGAGCCGGCAGCAGCAAACGCTGCTGCGCAAGCCGCTCCCGGGAGATTTCAGATTGAGTGACCTGCTTGATCATCGCGGACCTCCGTTCACTTCCACGGGGCTCGCGACGCCGCACGCGCGGCAGGACCGCGCCCGCCCCGCGGCGGCTTCACTCAGGTTCGTTGAGGTAGACGATATCGCTGCGGCGGTTCTTCGCCCAGCTTTCCTCGTCGGTTCCTGTCGCAACCGGTTTCTCGGCGCCGAAACTGACTGCTTCGACCTGCCGGTCGTTTACCCCCAGCAGCACCATTGCACGCTTCACACTTTCGGCGCGACGCTGCCCAAGCGCAAGGTTGTACTCGCGGCTGCCGCGATCGTCGCAGTTGCCCTGCACGACGACGTTCAGCTCCGGATGCTGCATGAGAAACTTCGCATGCGCTTCAACCAGCGGGATGTATTCATCCTTGATGTCGTAGCGGTCGAAGTCATAGTAAATGCTGCGTTGAGCCAACAGGTTGTCGGGGGAATCATCCTGCAGCTGTGACCAGGGGTCGGTGGCCAGCCGCGTTTCGCCTTCACCTGTGCCGGTTATCGGTTGAATGACCGGCTGCTCTTCCTGCTGTTGAGCGAGTTCCTGCTGGCGGCGCTGTTGCTCCTCGAGCTGGCGCCGCAGTTCTTCCTGCTCCCGCAGGATCTCGGCCTGTCGTTCTTCCTCGGCCTGGCGTGCCGCTTCCCGCTGCTGCTCCGCCTGCTGTTGGTCGAACAGATCGCGTTGTTCGATCTCCGCTCTCTGTCCCTGGCTGGCGCATGCCGCGACGATGAAGCTCAGACACAACGCGAGTACTGCATTCTTCATTGAGAGACTCCTTATCGGCGATTGTTCGTTAGCGGTCCCCACGTAGGCTCGCGAATATCGCCAGCCTGCGCGGTGATACGCTGCTTGATCCGCCCATCGCTCGAGACGGCGGCTAATATACCACGCCCACTTATCTCGGAAGCATAGAGGATCATCTTGCCATTCGGTGCGACCGTCGGCGACTGATCCAGCCGGCCAGACGTCAGGATCTGCACCTGTTTGCTGGCGATGTTCTGAATGGCAACATTGAAACGCCCCTCGGTACGCGTAATGTAGACGAAGGCTTTTCCATCTGGCATGTGGCGCGGCGTGACGTTATAGCCGCCTTCGAACGTCACGCGCTCAGGCTCGCCGACACCGTCGACGCGCGCGCGGTAGATCTGCGGGCTGCCTGCCCGGTCCGAAGTAAACAGGATATGCCGCCCGTCCGGAGAAAAGTTCGGCTCGGTATCGATCGACTGACTGTAAGTCAGGCGCGTCAGCCCGCTGCCGTCCGCGTTCATCATGTAGATCTGCGAGCCGCCATCCTTGGTGAGTGTCACCGCCAGGCGACGGCCGTCCGGAGACCACGCGGGCGCCGAGTTCGAACCTTCGAAGCTTGCCACCACGCGGCGGGTACCATCGAACACGTTCAGCACATAGACAATCGGTTTCTTCTGTTCGAACGAGACGTAAGCAATGCGCGTGCCGTCCGGTGACCATTGCGGAGAAATGATCGGCTCGCGATAACGGTGAACCACCTGCGGGTTATGGCCGTCCGCGTCCGCAACCTGCAGTTCGAAGACGTCGCCGCTCTTCACTACATAAGCGATCTTGGTGGCAAACACGCCGACGTCGCCGGTGAGCTTCTCGTAGATCAGATCTGCGATTCGGTGCGCCGTGACGCGTAACTGCGGCACCGACACCTTGAACGCGTAACCCAGTAACTGGGACTGCCTGCCGACGTCCAGCATGCGGAAGCGGACTTCAACGTTGCCGTCCGCGGCCTCGATCACGCGGCCAAGCACCAGCGTCTGCGCGCCTTCGTTTCGCCAGTAGCGATAGTCGACTTCGCTCGCCTCGCTCGGAAACGGCCTCGCGCCACCCTGGCTGCCCAGGCGAAACAGGCCGCTACGCTGCAGGTCCGCCGAGACGATCTCACTGACTTTCTGCGAGAAGCGCTCCTCGCCAGCCAGCGGCAACACGGTGATCGGTATCTGGCTGGCGCCACCGCCGACGATTTCGATGCTCAACTGCGCACGGGCCGGGACGCTGGCCGCGACCAGTGCGAACGCAAGCAGGCTGGTAAAGATCGATTTCAGCGTATTGGTCATGATCCCTTACTCTTTTGGTCTGAACTTGAGCTCCAGTTCCCGGAACTGCTGCTGGAACAGGTTGGGGTCCGTCGGCACCGGCAACGGCTGGGCGGCATGGATCGCACGTTCGACTGCGGCATCGTAAGCCGGCACACCGCTGGAACGCACCAGCCGCGCCTCCAGAACGTCTCCGCCCGGCAACAATGTGACCTGATAGATCGCCTGTGGGTTACCGGGCACATCTGGCGGGACGATCACCCGTCCCCGAATCTTCGCAGAGATCCGCGCACGGAAGTCATCGATCAGGCTCTGTTGCTGCGCGCGCGCCGCCGCCGCGGCCTGTTGCCGTTCCTGCTCGGCGCGGCGCTGCGCTTCTGCCGCAGCCTGTTGCTGCCGTAGCGCTTCCTGTTGCCGTCGCAACGCCTCCTCCTCGCGTCTGCGCTGCTCGGCCTCCGCCGCCAGCCGTCGCGCCTCCTCCTCGCGCCGCAGTTGTTCGGCCGCGCGCGTCTGCTCCTGCTTGCGCACGTCTTCCTGCAGTTTTGCCAACGCCTCCTGGCGCTGCCGTTCCGCCTCGATGCGTACCCGCTCTTCTTCGATCCTGCGCTTTGCCTCTTCCAGCTCCTTCAACTGTTGCTGGCGCGCGAGTTCCTGCTTTCGGATTTCCTCCTGGCGCGCGAGTTCCTGCCTTCGTATCTCCTCCTGGCGCGCCTGTTCCTGTCGCCGTTGCTCCGCCTGCCGGCGTTGTTCCTCCTCGCGCTGTTTGCGTTCGCGCTCTTTCAGTTCGATCTCGGCGCGGCTGGGCTGCGGCGGCGCTTCTTCCTTGGGCGGAGGCGGCACCGGTTCTGGCGCGACAGGCTCCGGTTCGACCGGCTTCGGTTTGGCCGGCTTCGGTGCCGGTCGCGGCGCGGGCGGCTCGGGCAGTTGCTGCCAGAGGTCAACGTACACCGGCCCCGGCACCTGCTTCTGCCAGCTGATGCCGAACACCAGCAGACCGAAGAACACCACGTGCACCGCCAGGGCCAGCAGACCCGATGCAATGCGGCCGGGTTCCTGCAGTGATCGCATCAATTCTTCGGTAACGCCAGCAATCCCACGCGTTGGACCTGGTTTCGCTGCAGAAGGTCCATGACCTCCAGCACGGCTTCGTAGCGCACGCTCTTGTCGGCCGAGATCACCACCGGCTGGTCCGGCCTCTTCTCAAGTTTTGCTTTGATCACGGCCATGAGTTCATCGGCATCGCCTACCGCCCGCGTGGCGCCCGAAACCTGGCGATCGGCATAGGCCAGCGAGCCGTTGGCCCGGATCATGACCTCGATCGGCTGCGACGGCGGTGCCGCGGCCCTGCCGATTGACGGCAGGTCGATCACCCCCGGATTCATCAGTGGCGCGGTCACCATGAAGATGACGAGCAGCACCAGCATCACGTCGATGTAAGGCACGACATTGATCTGGTTCATGAGTCTTCGATGCCGGCGGACGAACATGTCAGGCTGCTCCTTGAGTGGCAGCGCCCTGCGATTGCGCGGCGGCGTTGGCCTGGCGCTGCAGAATGTTTGAAAACTCCTCGGTGAAGCTGTCGAAGCGCGTGGACAACCGTTCGATATTACGCACGTAGTGGTTGAAGGCGATCACCGCGGGAATTGCGGCGAACAGACCCATAGCAGTGGCGACCAGGGCCTCGGCAATCCCCGGCGCGACATGTGCAAGCGTCGCCTGACCGACGTTCGCCAGTCCGCGAAAGGCGTTCATGATCCCCCACACCGTGCCGAACAGCCCGATATACGGGCTCACCGAACCGACGGTCGCCAGGTAGGAAAGCTGCGCTTCGAGGTGATCCATCTCCCGCTGATAGGTGGCGCGCATCGCGCGCCGGGTGCCGTCCATCAGCACCGGCAGGCTGACCCCGGCCTGCTTGCGCAGTTTCACGAACTCGCGGAAACCGGATTCGAATATCCGTTCGAGGCTGCCCGAACTGTGGCGGGAGCCGGCGGCCGCCTGATACAGGGTCGCCAGGTCAGCCCCGCTCCAGAAACTGCGCTCGAACTCCTCCGTCTTCCGGATCGCCTGGCGGATCACGAACGCCTTGCGGAAAATGAACCACCACGAAACCATCGACATGACCAGCAATATCAGCATGACAAGCTGCACCAGCACGCTTGCATCGCTGATCAGGCCCACTAGAGAGAGGTCTTGGCTGACGTTCATGTCTTGTTTCCCCGCATGTTATGGCTGGACGCTCAGGTCGCCCCGGTCACCGAAGCAACCCCTTCGGCAAAGGTTGCGCGCAATGGTTCAGGAATGGCCGCAGGCCGGAAGCCTTCGGCGCTCACGCACGCCAGGTTCACCTGGGCTCGCACCAGCTCTTCGGCTTCGCGAAGCACGGTCTGCGCGAATGTTACCTGCACGCGTCCCATTTTCTGTACCCGCGCGGTGGCATGCACCAGGTCGTCCAGTTGCGCCGGCCGGACGTAGGCGATCTCGAGTGTGCGCACGATGAAGAAGACACCGTACCGATCGGCCATTTCCCGCAGCTCAAAACCCCGGGCACGCAACCACTCGACCCTCGCGCGCTCGAGAAAATTGAGGTAAGTCGCGTGAAACACCACTCCGGCAGCATCGGTGTCCTGATAGTAAACCCGGATCGGCAGGGCGAGACTGATGTCAGTTCTCCGGCCAGAGGTCACCGCTTCCCGGGCCGGAAGGCGCTGCCAGCCCGAAGTGGCGGTAGGTGATTGTCGTCGCCATGCGCCCGCGCGGAGTGCGTTGCAGATAGCCCTGCTGGATCAGGAACGGTTCGAGTACATCCTCGATGGTATCGCGCTCCTCTCCGATGGCTGCCGCGAGATTGTCGATCCCGACCGGCCCACCGCCGAACTTTTGCAGCACCGCAAGCAGCAGCTTGCGATCCATTACATCCAGCCCGAGCGCATCGACATCGAGCATCGCCAGCGCGGAATCCGCAACCTGCAGGTCGATATGTCCGGATGCCCTGACCTCGGCGAAATCGCGAACCCTGCGCAAGAGGCGATTTGCGATCCGCGGCGTACCGCGGGAACGCGACGCGATCTCCAGCGCACCCTCCGGTGTGGTCGCAACATTCAGCAGCCCCGCCGATCGTTGCACGATTTTCTGCAACTCCGGCGCGGTATAGAACTCGAGCCGGGAGACGATGCCGAAACGGTCCCGGAGGGGATTGGTGAGCATGCCCGCGCGGGTGGTGGCGCCGACCAGCGTGAACGGCGGCAGATCGAGTTTGACGGAGCGCGCGGCCGGCCCCTCGCCGATCATGATGTCGATCTGGTAGTCCTCCAGCGCCGGGTAGAGGATCTCTTCGACCACGGGGCTGAGCCGGTGGATCTCGTCGATGAACAGCACGTCATTCGGCTCGAGATTGGTCAGCAGCGCGGCCAGGTCTCCAGGCCTCTCCAGCACCGGCCCCGAGGTCTGCCGCAGGTTCACGCCCATTTCGCGCGCGATGATGTGGGCAAGGGTGGTCTTGCCCAGGCCGGGCGGACCGAACAGCAGTACGTGGTCCAGCGCTTCGCCGCGATTGCGGGCGGCCTCGATGAAGATCGACAGCTGCGAGCGGATATTTTCCTGGCCGATGTATTCGTCCAGCTGGCGAGGCCGCAAGGCCCGCTCAAGCGCGTCTTCCTGCGATGAAATCGTGGCGGGGGCGATCAGACGGTCGGTCTCGATCATCGGCCCGGGCCTTTAGCAGGTGTGACGGCGCTCAGCCGCGCCCACCCCTGAATGCCTCCAGGTAAGGTTGCACCCGACCGAGATCAGCGCCGAGTTCCAGCGGCATGCTGGCAGCAAGTTCATCGATGCGGCGGCTGACCAGACCGGTCAGTTTGAGAACGGCGGCGACGAAGTACTTCTTGCCGAGCGGGGACAGGGCGAAACGCTGCCCTTCGGCGTTGGCCACGTCATGCAGCGAGAAACGCATTGCCCGGTCTTCCGCGTTCCAGAGCGACTGCATCTCCGCGCGTTCCTCTTCGATGCCCGGAACGTCTTTCAGCTTGCCGGAAAAAGACAAGGTCATCATCACGTGGGTGGAAACAGTGTGATTGACGATCTGCATCTGTTTGCGGCCGACTTCGGAGCCAAAGTGCGCCAGCAGCGCCTGCAGCTCGCTATCGGAAAATTCGCTGCGGCTGACATCCGCCCACTGCGGCTGGAACCAGGTCAGGCTGCCGAAATCGCGGTCGATGCGCGCGGCCGCCCGTTCCAGCAGTGCCGCCTCCGCCTGCCGCCAATAGGGATTGCGCGGATTCCATTCGTCCCCGAGATCCTGCTGCCGGCCGAGATCCGACAACAAGCTTCGCGTGGCAAGCAGGGCTTCCTGCTTCAGGTAGTAATTGCCGATCGACACCGACGTGCTCAAGTCGTGCATGCGCACGAGTTCCACGACCTGGGGCGATCTGTCGATATCGGCCGCTGACGGAAGCGCGAACGCAAGCGCGATCAGCGCGGCGGGAAAGCTGGTGTAACGACGCCACATGCGAATAGGGCCCTCATCGGACGGCGAGACAAACCGCCGTGAAAAAACTGCTCGCATTATAGCCCAGCGTGCCGCCCGCACAGAGGGGGCGGCGGCGCTTCGCTGTCGCCTCGGGGCGACATCAGGAACCGCGGCGAAACGCCTCGATGTACGGTTCTGCAACCGCGCGCCGCTGTCGAAGGTGATCTTCGATTTCCCGCGCGACTCCGTCGATGTGGCGCACGATCTCGCCGACCAGCGGGATGCCGAGCATCTTCCAGTACTTGAGTCCCGGATCCCGGCCTATGAAGTTCAGCGTGTCTGCAAACTTCGACGCGAACTCCACGTCCTCTACCGGCACGCGTTGCCGCGCAATCCGCTGGAGCTGACGCATCTCCGCCTCGGAGCCGGGCAGGTTGTACTGGATCCGGTCGGTGTAGGTATAGATGAACAGTACGGTTTCACCCAGGAACCAGTCCATCAACTCCCGCTGGCGACGCCCGCCCTCGGTGGTGAAATGCACGGCAATATGATCTGCCTCTTCGCCGGACAGCAACTCGCTGGTGTACGATTGCCAGGCTTCACTGATCCAGGACGGGTTCTCGAAACGACGCTTGGCAATCTGTCCCGCCCCCTCGAGCAGCGCCTGTTCTGCCGAGCGCCACTCTGCCGCGGATGCGTTCCAGCCTGCGTCGAGCCCGGCCTCGCCGCCCCATTGCGTGAGCAGGCTGCGCGCGCTGCGGATCGCCGCCTGCCGGATAAAGACTCTGCCAGCACCGAGAATCAGCGAATGATCGTGGCTTTCGACCACCCGCTCGATGGCGGCGGCCGTGTTGCGCTCGCGCTCATCTTCGTCGCTCATCGCCCAAAGCGGCATCACGCACAGTGCAAGTACTCCGGCCAGAATCGCTCTTGTAATTACCATTTCTGCCTTTCCAACCAACAACCGGACAAGGTTTCGCTTTCCGCGACACGGTGACCCGCCTCACGTTTCATCAGCTCGCTTTCGACAAGATTCGCAACGCCTGCCTGATCGCGTCCGGAACCGCAGTTTCCGGTGCGACTTTCGCCAGCGCCGCAGCCGCTTCTTTCTCGCTGTATCCCAGAGTAAGCAGCGCGTGCAATGCGTCGCTGCGCGCAGATGGCGCAGAGCCGGCGCCGCCCATGCCGGTTCCCAACTTGTCGCGCAACTCAAGCAGCAACCGCTCCGCCGTCTTCTTTCCCACACCGGGAATCCTGGTCAGCCGCGCGCCATCCTGGCTTGCGACTGCTTGGTACAAGTCCTGCACAGACAATCCGGAAAGCACGGCGAGCGCGGTGCGAGCCCCGACCCCGCTGATCTTCAATAATTGGCGAAATACCCGGCGCTCTTCTTCGCTGCCAAATCCGTAAAGCAGGTGCGCATCCTCGCGCACCAGCATGTGCGTAAACAGCGTGACCGCCGACCCCGTGGCGGGCAGCTGGTAGAACGTGCTCATCGGCACATCCAGCTCGTAAGCGATGCCGTGCACTTCGACCGCGATCATCGGCGGGCGTTTCTCGATCACCGTCCCGATGATGCGGCCGATCATACGAGCCTCCCGCGCCGCATCCGGTAGCCCTTGGTTGAAACCCTGCCCAGCCCCATGCCGCCGTGCGCGTGGCAGATCGCGCAGGCGAGCGCGTCGGCTGCGTCCGCACTGGGAATTCCCGGCAAAGTGAGCAACCGGCGCACCATTTCCTGTACCTGCTCCTTGCCGGCGTGACCGTTGCCCACCACCGCCTGCTTGACCTGCAGCGCGGTGTACTCTGCAACCGGCAGCCGGTTGATGACGGCCGCACAGATCGCCGCCCCGCGCGCCTGCCCGAGAAGCAACGTCGACTGCGGATTGACGTTGACGAACACCTTTTCAACCGCGACCTGGTCCGGCCGACCTTCGGCGATGACCTGATTGAGGCCTTCCAGGATGGTTTTCAGCCGCAGCGCCAGTTCGGTATCGCCGGTACGAATGCAACCGCCGGTAAGATAATCCAGCCGCTGGCCGGTCTTCTCTATCAACCCGAAGCCGGTCACACGCAATCCGGGATCAATGCCGAGAATTCGCATCGACGACGCACTGACCGGAAAACGTGCGGGCAACCGCGCACGGAAGCATCAGGCACCACCCGCCGACAGCTTTCGGATCTGGTTTCTCCTCGTCTGAACCAACGGTCTACGCGGCTTCCAGAACGGCCGTGGTATAAACTTCCTGCACGTCGTCAATCGATTCAAGTGCGTCCAGCAGCCTCTGCATGCGTGCTGCCTCGTCGCCCGAAACGACATTTTCGGTCGTCGGCTTGAAGGTCACCTCGGCAAACTCCGGCTTCATGCCGGCCTGTTCCAGGCGCGTTTTCAGCCCGGAAAAAACATTCGGGTCGGCAATGACCTCGATCGATCCGTCGTCATTCGTAATCACGTCGTCTGCACCGGCGTCGAGCGCGGCCTCCATCAGTTTATCCTCGTCCGTTCCCGGCGCGAAGATCAGCTGTCCGCAGTATTTGAACAGGAACGCAACCGAGCCGTCGGTGCCAAGGTTGCCCCCGTGCTTGGTGAACGCATGTCGCACGTCAGCCACCGTACGGGTTCGGTTGTCGGTCATGCAGTCCACCATCACCGCAGCGCCGGCAATACCGTAGCCCTCGTACCGAACTTCTTCGTAGTTCACGCCTTCGAGCTCACCGGATCCGCGCTTGATCGCGCGCTCGATGTTCTCCTTGGGCATGTTGTTCTCCATCGCCTTGTCCATCGCGAGGCGCAGCCTCGGGTTGGTATCAGGATCCGAGCCCCCCATGCGCGCCGCGACCGTGATTTCCTTGATCAATCGGGTGAAAATCTTCCCGCGCTTGGCATCCTGCGCGGCTTTCTTGTGCTTGATGTTTGCCCACTTGCTGTGACCGGCCATATTGCGTTCCAAGTACCCGAAGTTGTTTGCCTCATCGCCGCTACCGAACCCGGAAACATGCCGTAGACGGCTGATATAATTCGCGAATTTTAGCATGGCTTGTTCTTCCGCCACACGCCCGCCGCACGTTCCGGATTGCAACTGCCGGCTCCGCATCGAGGATCCGCGGAACGCGCAGATCTGCGCAGCCTCGCCATGACCATCGGGCACAACCCGAGCCAGGCATCGCTGGTCGGAGTCCTCTGCGTGGCCGTCGCCGCGATCGCCTTCTCGGCGAAGGCCGTAATCATCAAGATTGCTTATGCCTACCCGGTGGACGCGGTGACGCTGCTCGCATTGCGCATGAGCTTCTCCGCGCCTTTTTTCATCGCCATGGCCCTATGGGCCGGCCGTGGCGGCGCTTCGCTGAACCGGGACGACTGGAAGACCCTGCTGCTGCTGGGATTCCTTGGCTACTATCTGGCCAGCTATCTGGATTTCCTCGGTCTGCAGTACGTCACCGCCAGCTTCGAGCGGCTGATTCTGTTCCTGTATCCGACACTGGTGCTGCTGCTGTCCGCCTGGATGCTGAACACGTCCATACGCCGTCATCATGTCGCCGCGTTGATCCTGTCGTATTGCGGCATCGTGCTGGTGTTCTTCGAGAACCTCGGTTTCGCCGATGATCCGCGGCAGGTGGCGGTCGGCGGCACTCTGATATTCCTGAGCGGGGCAGCCTATGCGGTTTACCTGATTGGCGCCGGCGGCATCATCGCCAAGCTGGGCGCAACCCGCTTTACCGCCTATGCCATGCTGATCGCATGCTTGATCTGTATCGCCCAGTTCCTGCTGACCCATCGCGCCGACGCGCTGCGGCTGCCAGCACAGGTTTACTGGTTAAGCCTGCTGATGGCGGTGGTATCGACCGTGCTGCCGGCCTGGCTGATGGCAGAAGGTATTCGCCGCATCGGCGCTTATCGCGCGGCCATGATCGGCGCGATCGGCCCGGTGGCGACCATCTTTCTGGCGTGGTGGATTCTGTCCGAGCCGGTTACGCTGGTTCAGCTGGGAGGCGCAGCGCTGGTACTCGGCGGCGTGCTGCTGATCTCGCTGCGAAAATGACAAAGGCCACGCAGACTGCGCGGCCCTTGCATGACGAACTCCGGTTCAGAACCGGTAAAGCAGAGATGCTGCGAACGCATCGACCTCGATGTCGTCGCTGGAAAGCGGATCCGGCATTTTCCAGCGATCCCATTCGGCACGCAGCGTCCAGACCGCGGTCATGTTGTACTCGAAGCCCGCGCCGAACTTCACGTTGTATTCGGTCTCGTCCCGCGCTTCGGATGGAACCAGCAGTGTCAGCGGATCGCCGTTGAACCCGACCCTGGTCTGCCCTGCACTCGCTCCAATCCGTGCGAGCAGGCTCCATTTCGGATCGATCGGGAACTTGCCGACCGCGTCGACATACAGCGCCGACATGCGGTAATTCATGATCAGGCCGCCAACCGATGTGATGCCGCTGCGGAAGTTGTATCCGACTTCGGTCTTACCGAGGCGGGTCACCCCGGCTTCGACCGCCAGGTGCCGATTCAACTCGTAGCCGAGGAACATACGCGCACCATTGAAGCGGTCATCGACGTCCCGGATCGTGTTGTCGGCGCCGAGTGCCGCCGAGAACTGGGCATCGACGCCGTCGATTGTGCCCTGCGGCGGCGTCGCTGCCCCGCGCGAGATCCCCAAGCCGAAATACCACGGGGTCGCCACGCTTTCGGTAAACCAATCGACCTGTGCGGCAAGTTGAGGCGAAAAACCGGCTGCCAGCGTGAAAGCGGCGGCAAGGGTGGCGTGCTTTTTCACTCGGCTCTCCTATGGGAACGATCAGGCAGCTGAAAATGTACTCGAATGGCGTGGAAGTGTAAATCCTTTTTCCTTAGATACTTGCGGGCCCTCTTTCATGCGATATCTCGAGACCGTCGAGCCGATAGCATCCATCAGACGTTGAAGCGGAAGTGGATCACGTCACCGTCGCGCACCACGTACTCCTTGCCCTCGAGCCGCGTGCGCCCCGCTTCTTTCGCCCCCTGTTCACCCTTGTACGCCACATAGTCCTCGAATCCGATCACCTCGGCACGAATGAATCCGCGCTCGAAATCGGTGTGAATCACCCCCGCCGCGACCGGCGCGGTATCGCCCTTGCGAATCGTCCAGGCGCGCACTTCCTTCTCTCCAGCGGTGAAATAGGTCTGCAGCCCCAGCAGATCGTAACCGGCACGAATCAGCCGGTCGAGCCCTGCCTCCTCGAGGCCAATGTCCGAGAGGAATGCTCGCCTGTCCTCTGCCGGCATGTCCGCAATCTCTGCTTCCAGCGAGGCGCAGATCGCCACCACCGGCGCGCCCTCCAACGCGGCATGTTCACGCACCTGGTCCAGCAGCGCATTGTCCGAGAATCCCTGTTCGTCGACGTTGGCAACGTACATGGTCGGCTTCATGGTCAAGAGGAACATCGGCCGCAACAGGCGACGTTCATCGTCGTCGAGCACCAGTGCGCGCACCGGCTTCGCTTCGTTCAGCGCGCTTTCCACCTTCTTCAGCACCGACACGAGGCGTTGCGCCGCCTTGTCGCCAGTGCTTGCGACTTTGGAGTGGCGCGCGATCTGTTTCTCCACGGTCGCCAGGTCGGCCAGCGCAAGTTCGGTATTGATGGTCTCGATATCCGAAACCGGGTCGATGCGGCCGGCGACGTGCACCACGTTGTCGTCTGCAAAACAGCGCACCACATGCGCGATCGCATCGGTCTCGCGAATATTGGCAAGAAACTGGTTACCCAGGCCTTCGCCCTTTGAGGCCCCGGCCACCAGCCCGGCAATGTCGACGAACTCGACGATCGCCGGCAGCACTTTCTGCGGCATGGCAATCGCCGCGAGCTGCGCCAGGCGCGAATCCGGCACCTCGACGATGCCCACGTTCGGCTCGATCGTACAAAAAGGATAGTTCTCCGCCGCGATTCCCGACTTGGTCAGCGCGTTGAACAGGGTGGACTTGCCGACATTCGGCAGCCCGACAATTCCGCATTTCATGGTTGGGTCAAAGCAAAAGTTGAACGGTCGCCCGTTTCACGGGCTGCTTACGGTTCACGGTTCGCAGTTCCCGGTCTGGTATGCAGGCGGTGCATCGCCGCCTCAGTGTCTCCGCGCACCAGCAGCGGCCACAGTTCCAGGCTTCTATCGATTGCCGCGCCGATCAGCTTCGCGTCCTCGGCGCACGGGCTCGACAATACGTAACCGGAGACCTGGGCGCGGTCTCCCGGATGGCCGATGCCGATGCGCAGGCGCCAGAAATCGTTGCCAAGATGCGCGGCAATATCCTTCAGGCCATTGTGCCCCGCTACACCGCCCCCCTGCTTGAGCTTCACCGTACCCGGAGCCAGATCGAGTTCGTCGTGCACCACCAGAATCCGGGCAGGGGTCAGCTTGTAGAAGTGGGCGAGCGCACGGACCGCACGCCCGCTTTCATTCATGAAGGTATCCGGCTTGAGCAGCCAGCATTCATATCCGCTGTCCGTGAGCTTCGCGAGCTGCCCGTGGAAACGCGGTTCGCTTCTGAGGTTCACGCCCGCCTGCCGCGCAAGACCATCCACCCACCAGAACCCGGCGTTGTGACGGGTATTTTCGTACTGGCGCCCGGGATTCCCCAGGCCGACCACCAGCTTCATCGCGCACCAACCTGTTGCGTTGACTGCTCTTCCAAGCCGGGCGAATCCTGCCGGGAGCGCGCTCGCATCCTGAATGATTCATGCGAAAAGGCCCGCCCGGCTGGAGCGCGTACCGGGCGGGCCTGCCGGATGACAGACAAAACCGCTTACTTCTTCTCGCCTTCGGCCGGCGCAGCAGCCGGGGCCGCAGCCGCACCTTCCTCTGTCGCAGCCACCTCCGCAACCGGCTCCTCGACTTCAACCACGCGCGGCACCTGCACGCTGGCAACCACCAGATTGTCACCGCGCGTCAGCTGGATCGATTCGACGCCCTTCGGCATTTTCAGATCTTCCAGATGAACCGAGTCGCCGAGCTCCAAAGCCGAAAGGTCGACCTCGATGTACTCCGGCAGATCGTCCGGCAGGCAGCTGACGTCAATCTCGTTCAGCACGTGGCTGACGGTGCCACCGCCCAGCTTCACGCCAGGCGCGACTTCTGCGTTGACGAAGTGCAACGGCACGTTCATGTGAATCTTCTGGTTTGCCGCAACACGCTGAAAGTCCACATGCAGTACCTGCGGCTTCCACGGATGCATCTGCACGTCGCGCAACAGCACCCGCTCCTTCTTGCCCTCCAGACTCATGCTCAGAATCGACGCATGGAACGATTCCAGCTTGAGATGCCGGAGCAGCGATTTATGTTCGAGTTCTATCGGCAGCGCAGACTGGTCTCCACCATACAGTACGCCGGGTACTTTCCCGGTCCGGCGCAGGCGGCGGCTCGCACCCGTTCCCTGCTCCGACCGCGGTACCGCAGTCACTTCGATTGTTGCCATCATGCTCTCCCAGGTAGGTACCGGCCGCGACCAGCCGATACGGTTGAAAATCCATTCGATGCAGAGACACAGGGGGAAACGGATTCCGTTTTCAATCCCTCTGTCGCAGTGTTTTTTCGCCTTCCAGTTGCCTTCCGCGCCCGAACACTATTCCATGAACAGCGAGCTGACCGAATCTTCGTTGCTGATGCGACGCATGGTTTCCGCCAGCAACTCGGCCACGCCCAGTTGCCGGATGCGCGGACAGCGCCGGGCGTCGTCCCTGAGCGGAATGGTATCGGTCACCACCAGTTCGTCCAGCGCCGAATTCTCGATGCGCTCCACCGCCTTGCCCGACAACACCGGGTGAGTACAGTAGGCCAGCACTTTTTCCGCACCTTTCTCCTTTAGCGCATGCGCCGCCTCGCACAGGGTGTTGGCAGTATCGACCATGTCGTCCATGATCACGCAGGTGCGGCCGGAAACTTCACCGATGATATTCATCACCGTCGCTACATTCGGGCGCGGCCGGCGCTTGTCGATGATCGCCAGGTCGGACTCCAGGCGTTTTGCCAACGCCCGCGCCCGCACCACGCCACCGACATCGGGCGATACCACCACCAGGTCCTTGTAACCCCGCTTCCAGATATCGCCCAGCAGGATCGGCGCGGAGTAGATGTTGTCGACCGGAATATCGAAAAATCCCTGGATCTGGTCAGAATGCAGATCCATGGTCAGCAACCGGTCCACACCGGCGGCCTGCAGGCAGTTTGCGATCACTTTCGCGCTGATTGCTACCCGCGCCGAGCGCGGTCGACGGTCCTGCCGCCCGTAGCCGAAATACGGAACTGCCGCGGTAATGCGCCCGGCGGAAGAACGCTTGAGCGCATCCACCACCAGCATCACTTCCATAAGATTGTCGTTGGTCGGCGTGCACGTGGACTGCAGGACAAAGGTATCCTTGCCACGCACGTTCTCCAACAATTCCACCATTACCTCGCCGTCGCTGAACCGCCCGACGGTCGCGCGGCCGAGCGGGATACTCAGATGTCTCACCACCTCCTCGGCAAGCTTCGGGTTTGCGTTGCCGGTAAACACCATCAGGCTGTCATACGCCATCGCGCGCTCGCATCGTCTCAGTATGTGTGCTCAGGTATTCCCAGCCATCCGAAAACAGAACACGCGGCACGAGCGGCGTGTTTTCTTGGCAGGATCAGCTATCTGCCCCCACCTGCATCCTTCGCTACGGTGCCGCTCGAGGGCGCTGCTGAGGTTATGGCTGGGGAGGTAGGATTCGAACCCACGCATGGCGGAATCAAAATCCGCTGCCTTAACCAGCTTGGCTACTCCCCAAGTAAAACTCATGTCGACTCGTCGGTATAAAGCGGGTGGCAATCCAGGCCGCGCGTAACGAATCCGCGCATACCTTCCGGCAGTTGTTCGAGCATCCTGCGAGCTGCGGATTCCGAATCGAAAGCGCTGAACACGCAAGCTCCGGAACCGGTCATTGCCGCACGCCCGAATTGCCGAAGCCAGGCAAGATGACGCGCCACCTCCGGATAGCGCCGACATACCACCGGCTCAAGATCGTTATGACCCTGGCCGACCGAAAAGGGCGACATTGTGATTGCATTCGTGTTACGTGTCAATTCTGGGGCGGAGAAGATTTCTGCAGTGGAAACCGCGACTTGCGGGACCAGAACGAGGTACCACGCAGGCGGTAAATCGATCGCTTGCAAGCGCTCGCCAATGCCTTCGGCGAACGCGTTTCTGCCGAATATGAAGACCGGCACATCCGCACCGATCCGCGCTGCAAGACTCTGCAGTTCAGTTCGCGGCAGCTTCAGCTTCCACAGCGCGTTCAGCCCGAGCAGCACGGTTGCCGCGTCGGAACTGCCGCCGCCGACGCCACCACCGATAGGCAGCGTCTTGTCGACCAGGATGTCCACCCCGGGCGCGCAGCCGGCATGCTGCCGCAATGCGCGCGCCGCTTCCACGCACAGATCCGAATCCGGTTCGATCCCCGCCACCTCGTTGACCCGGCGAATCTGGCCGTCGTCGCGCACCCGCAACCCGATCAGATCGGCTCGCTCAATGAAGCGGAAAACCGTCTGCAGCAGGTGATAGCCGTCGTCGCGGCGTCCGACCACGTGCAGAAACAGATTGAGTTTTCCCGGAGCGGGAAGGCGGACAAAACCTTCGTTCATCGCAGCGCCAGCTGCCATCGGTCGACAATCAGACGCAGCCGCAAGCCGTCGTACGTGAGTGAGAGCAGGGATGGGAGCCTGCCGTCCGCGGCGTAGGCGCGATAGTCAATGAACCAGTCACGCTGCACCAGACGCGTCAGGCGGTGCTGATCGTCGCGCTCCTCAGCCTCCACCGTTGCACGCGGATCGACCCGTCCCATCACCCAGTGCTGCAGCCCCTCCAGCGGCAGATCCCAGCCCAGCACCTCGCGCGTCAAGGCCTGCACGTCGTCAGACCGGTAGGTCTTGCGGTCGGAGGTAATCAGGGTTGCGCCATCCGCGTCTACCCGCAATGTGGCCAGTACCGAGCCCACCGGCGTGTACAGCCAGACTTCATCCTCGGTTGTGCGATGCTGCCAGCGCATGCGTGCCGAGTAGCCCCGGTCCTCCACCCTGACCGCGATGCGTCCGGAAAGATCGAAATCGCCAACTGCCGCCAGTTCGGCGGGCATGGGCGACGGCAGCGTGGCGCACCCCGCCAGCAGCCCGGCAGCAAACACCGCGAACCGGTGTCGCAGGAAACGCACAGGCGCCGACACGGAACGCCGACCGCTATCGGAGGAATCGGCGCATGGTGTTCTGCAGCGCCTCGTTGTCGGGGTGATCCTGCAGGGACTTGCGCCAGATGGTCTCCGCCTCGTCCCGTCTGCCTTCTGCCCAGAGCACTTCGCCCAGATGCGCGGCGATCTCGGGATCGTCACGCTGTTCGTACGCGCGGCGCAGATATTCGAGGCCTTCCTTGTAATTGCCCAGGCGGTAGTGCACCCATCCCATGCTGTCGAGCACGAAAGGATCTTCCGGAGCGAGCTGCAGGGCCTTCTCGATGTATTCGTATGCCTCCGTCAGCCGCCCGGTGCGATCGGCCAGCGTATAGCCGAGTGCATTGTAGGCCTGCGCGTGATCCGGTTTCATCGTGATCAGTTTGCGCAGGTTGCCCTCGACCACATCGAGCCGGTTGAGCTTCTCTGCGGCCAGCGCGATGTCATACAGCAGATCGGGATGGTCGGGCTGCGCATCGAGCGCATCGCGCAGCACCCTGTAAGACGCATCGTATTGCCTCAACTCGCGCAACAGGTGCGCCTCGGCCTGTACCAGCTGCACGCGCTGCTCTTCCGTCTGAGGCGCCAGGCCCTGCAGATAGGCGCGCGCCTCCTCCAGCCGCTGCTGCTTCGCCAGCAGCAATGCGTACCTCGCATGCGCGACCACGTACTGCTCGCCGCCGCTGACCGCGCGGTACCAGCGTCCAGCCTCTTCCAGTCGCTGCAGATCCTCGTTCACCTGGCCGAGCTGGAAGCGGATCGTATCCGGGTCCTGGTAACCGAGTTCCAGCGCACGCTTCAGCTGCGCGTCGGCAACCTCGATATCGTTCATCTGCAGCGAAAGGAATGCCACCGTCAGCGCGATGTCAGCATTGTCCGGGTTGGACGCGAGCAGTTTCTGAAACTCGCTGCGCGCCTCCCTGAAGCGCTTGTCATTGATCAGATTGCGCGCGTAGGCGAGGCGCACTTCCTGCGCCTCCGGGTTGCGCTGCAGATACGCACTTAGATAATCGAGCGACGGCTCGCGCGAATCCTGCGCCAGCAGTTTCGCGTGGAGCAGTGCAGCACTGGGCCAATCGGGACGGATCTGCAGGGCTTCACGGACCGCAGACCGCGCTGCTTCGTGACGACCCGCAACGTACGCGGATTGCGCGATTGCGTAGTGCGCTTCTGCATGGTCGCGGTACGGTCCGGTGAGATCGACGATCAGATCATGCACGGCGTCCTTGTCAGGATATTGCGACAGTACGCCATGTACCTGCAGCAGCGCCTGGCCCGGATCATCGCTTTCCGCAGCCAGCACCTCTGCAAGCAACGGACGCGCTGCGTCCAGGTTACGGCTGTTGACAAGCAGTGTCGCCAGCGCCTGCCGCGCAGCCGGGGAGCCGCCTTCCGCGTCCAGCCAGATCCTGGCCGCCTCCAGCGCAACCTCGTTCATCCGCGCAAACAGCGCCAGTTCCGTGGCACGTCGCGCCACGCCCGCATCCTGGGTAGCGCGTGCAAGTTCTACATAGGTTTGTGCAGCGAGCGCGACGTCGCCGCGCTGGCCCGCGATCTCGGCCAGCAGAAACTTGTACAGCAGGCCCTCATCCAAGCCGTCGGCTGCCGAAGCATTCGAACCGCCACCGAGAAGGCGCCGCGCGCGTTCCTCGAAACTGCCCTCCTCGGCCTGTGCGGACAGGTTGTTGGCGGAAGCCAGCGTACTGGCGACAGACCTGTCCGGCGCCTGCGCACAGGCAACACAAAGCGCAAGAGTGGAACTCAGAACGAGGGCGGGAAAGATGCGCATCTAAAGGAACGGTCCGGGAAAGGCCAGCGCAGTTCCGCGAGCCCGATGAATCCGAAAAATTGCGAGAGTCCTTCTATCGCGAGAACAGTTTAGGTATATTTGGCGGCCATCACAAGTGACCCCGCACAGAATCCCAGAGGCAGATTGCCCCGAAATTAGAGAACCGCGGGCCGATCCGCTGATCAAAGACCCGGGGTCATCGAAGAGTCGGATTTTTCAATCAACAGCATTGGTTAGGGCATGACTACCACGGCAATCCCGGAAGTCACCGTGTCGGCAGTTGCATTGTCGCGTTTTTATGGCGCCAATCGCGCAGCACACGACGTTTCCCTCGAATTGAAGCGCGGCGAGGTGCTCGGGCTGCTGGGGCCGAATGGCGCCGGCAAGACCACCACCATGCAGATGCTCACCGGAAATCTTGCGCCGACGAGCGGCAGCGTTTCCATCTGCGGCATCGATCTGGTCGAGAATCCGACGCAAGCGAAGGCTCGCATCGGCTACCTGCCGGAAGTTCCGCCCCTGTACAGGGAACTGCGCGTGGACGAGTACCTGGCACTAGCGGGCCGGCTGCACCGGGTCAGGAAGGCGGAGATCCGCGCCGCGGTTGAACGCGCCAAGCAGCGTTGCGGTCTGGGCGACATGGGCCGGCGCCTGATCGCCTCGCTGTCGAAAGGCTACCAGCAACGTGTCGGCATCGCGCAGGCGATCATTCACGATCCCGACGTAATCATTCTAGACGAACCCACGGTCGGACTCGATCCGAACCAGATACGCGAGATTCGCGCCTTGATCCGGGAACTCGGAAACGGCCACAGCGTGATTCTGTCGACGCACATACTGCCCGAAGTCGAAACCGTCTGCGACCGGGTGCAGATCATGCATAAGGGCGAGATCGTGTTTTCCGATTCGATTTCCGGCCTGAAACAGTTCCGCGGCAGCCAGGCGCTGCTGCTCGGACTGCACAGACCGCCGGAACTCGAGGAACTGCGCCAGCTGGTCGCGCCAGCTGGCGTCGACGCCATCTCGGCGACGCTGTTCCGCATCGATCCGCATGGCGAAGGCGACCCTTCCGACAAGCTGGCGCGTACCGCAGTGGAACGCAACTGGGGTCTGTACCAGCTTCAGCCGGCGCAGGCCACGCTGGAAGAAGTGTTCGTGCAGCTCACGCAAAACGACACGGAAATCGCCGAAGGAGCCGCAGCATGATCTGGACCATAGCTGCAAAGGAACTGCGATCGATGTTCGCATCACCTCTTGCCTGGGTGCTGCTTGCATTCATGCAGCTGATCTTCGCCTGGATCTTCCTGTCGCGGATCGACTACTTTCTGACCATCCAGGGGCAGCTTGCGCGAGTGCCGAATGCGCCCGGGCTCACCGAGATCGCAATCGTTCCGGTGTTCGGCATCGCCTCGATCGTGCTGTTGATGTCGGTGCCCATGCTGACTATGCGTCTGATAGCAGAAGAGCGCCGCAACCAGACGATGACCCTGCTGATGTCCGCGCCAGTGTCGATGACCGAGATCGTTATCGGAAAATTTCTGGCCACGATTGCCTTTCTGGGGATCGCCAATCTGCTCATTCTGGTGATGGGCCTGTCGCTGCTGGCCGGCGGCACGCTGGACCTCGGCCTGTTGGCTACCAATGTCATCGGCCTGATGCTGCTGGCGGGCAGTTTCGCCGCCATCGGTCTGTTTCTGTCGTGCCTGACCAACCACCCGGTGGTGGCCGCGGTGCTGTCGCTTGCGGTACTGCTCGGGCTTTGGGTAATCAACATCGCCGCCGCGGAGCCGGACAGCGTGCTGCACCGGCTGTCGCTGCTCAAGCATTTCGAGGGATTCATGAACGGTACGATCGCGGTCGCCGATTTGATCTACTTCGGACTGCTGATTGCAACCTTCCTCATCCTCTCGATCCGCCGCCTTGATGCGGATCGCCTGCGCGCATGAACGTTAACCGCAAGCTCAGACTCCAGCTGCTGTTCCAGAACAGCCTTTTCGTCGTCCTGCTGGTGGCGATCGTGGTCGCCATCGGCTACGTCACCAGAGATGTACAGACACAGTGGGACCTGACTCAGGCCAAGAGCAATACACTGTCTGACGCCTCCGTAGAGGTGCTTGCCGAGATGGCCGGTCCGGTCGCAATTACTGCGTATGCGACTACTCAGGACGTCGAGGGCAATCTGCGCAAGACGATTCAGGATTTCATCGCCCCTTATCAGCGCGCCAAGAGCGATCTCTCGCTCACTTTCGTGGATCCGCGCGAGGAACCGGATCGCGCGCGTCAGGCTGGCGTGCGCGTTAACGGCGAACTGGTCGTGGAGTTCGGCGGACGCAGCGAGAATCTGAACCGGCTGTCCGAACAGGATCTCACCAATCTGCTGGTACGCCTGATGCGCTCGGCCGAAAGGCTCGTCATGCAGCTGGACGGCCACGGCGAACGCAGGCTGGACGGACGCGCCAATTTCGACCTCGGCGAATTCGGCAACCAGCTGGCCGCAAAAGGCTTCCGCACGGGCGCGGTAAACCTCGCAAAGGTGCAGGATGTTCCCGATAACACCTCCGTACTGGTGGTTGCCAGCCCGCAGGTCGACCTTCTCCGGGGCGAAACCAACCGGTTGCTGCGCTACCTGGAGAGCGGCGGCAACACGATGTGGCTGGTCGACTACGAATCGCTACGCGGAATGGAACCTGTCGCCGAGTTTCTCGGCCTGGAGCTGATCGACGGCACAGTTATCGATCCGCGCGCCGGCGGACTCGGCTTGCCGGCCGCTTTCGCGCTCGCCACCGGCTATGGTGAACACAGGATCACCGAGAACAGTTCGATTACGAGCGTGTTCCCGTACGCGCGCCAGATTGCGGCAAACGACAGCTCGCCATTTCAGTTTACGCCGCTGGTCGAGGTAGGCGCAGGCGGCGGCTGGCTGGAAACCGACGGCCTGTCGAATGCCGCTTATGATCGCAGCCGCGATATCCGCGGCCCGATCGTGGTCGCCGGCTCATTCGAGCGCGAGGTTGGGGGCAAGCAGCAGCGCGTGCTGGTAGTCGGCACCGGACATTTTCTCGCCAACCAGCATATCGGCCTTCTCGGAAACCTCGACTTGGGCGTGAACATGATGAACTGGCTGGCCGGCGACGATTCGTTGATCACCATCCAGCCGCGACCGCGCAGCGACCTCACCCTTGAAATGTCGAGGCCGCTGATGTCTGCGATTGCGCTCGGCTTCCTGGTGGTGCTGCCTCTCGGATTGCTGGTGTCCGGCGGCCTGATCTGGTGGAGACGGCGTAAAGCGTGAAAGCCCGGCACATTCTGAATCTCGCGCTGCTCGGGCTGCTGATCGCAATCGGCCTCGCCGCCTATTTCTGGCCAGAGCCGGCTGCCGAACCGCAGTTCCGGCTCAGCACCCTGCAACGTGACGATATCAGCCGGATTCGTGTCGAACGACGCGGCAATCCGGCGATCGAGCTGGAAAAAACCGCCGAGGGCGAGTGGCGCATGCGAGCGCCTTACGAAACCCGTGCCGATCGTTTTGCGGTGGATCGCCTCACCGACCTTGCAACGGCGACCGCCAAGCAGCAATTGCCTCGTGCGCATCTCGAGCGTTACCAGCTCGATCCGCCAGGCACGCGGGTGATGCTGAACGACGAGGTGTACGAGTTCGGCGCAATAAACGAAGTGACCAACGAGCAGTACGTCGCCAAGGATGACGCCGTCTATCTGGTCGCCACGTTCCATGGTTACAACGTACCGATGGATGCCGCGAAGATCGTCAGCCACCGGCTGCTGTCCGCGTCGGAGATCCCGGTTGCATTCGATTTCGGTGCCTGGCAGGTCGTACGCGATGAGCGCGGCGACTGGCAGGTCACGGGCAAACCGCCGGTAAAGGATGCCGAACTGTCCCAGGACGACCTGCAGCAATGGCTGGCCGAGTGGCGCCATGCTGGTGGCCTCAACGTTGAAGCATATCGCGGCCCGCGCGCGCGCGAACGATTGACGGTCACGCTGAGCGACGGACGCAAAGTGGTATTCGACATCGTCTCCCGGCGCCCGGAGGTGCGACTGGTGCGCACAGATGAGAACATGCTCTACCAGTTCGTAGAAGGCAGCGGAAACCGCCTGCTCGACCCGTTCCGGGTCGCCTCGCACTAGCGCCGCTCGATCATGCCGGAGCTGCCGGAGGTCGAGACCACGCGTCGCGGCCTTGAACCACATCTCATCGGCCAACGCATCGAAGGCATGACGGTGCGCAATCGCAACCTGCGCTGGCCGGTTCCGCGCAATCTGCCCGCACTGGTGCGCGGCCGGACGGTGCTTGCGCTGCGGCGGCGGGGCAAGTATCTGCTGATTGATTGCGGGAACGGCTGGCTGCTGCTGCACCTCGGCATGTCGGGCAGCCTGCGCGTGGTGCCTTCGCGCACGCCTCCCGGCAAGCACGACCACGTCGATTTGCTGCTCGGCTCGGGCCAGGCAGTTCGCCTCACCGATCCGCGCCGTTTCGGTTGCGTGCTGTGGTGCGGCTCCGATCCGGTGCAGCACAAGCTGATGGCGACGCTGGGCCCGGAGCCGCTGGACGGCGAGTTCATTGCGCAGTGGCTGTACGCTCGCACGAGGGGACGCCGCGCACCGATCAAAAGCGTTCTGATGGACAGCCACGCCGTAGCCGGTATCGGCAACATTTATGCGAGCGAAGCGCTGTTTCTGGCCCGCATCCACCCGGCCACGCCGGCCAGGCAGCTGGCACTGAAACAATGCGAAAGACTGGTATCGGCCGTGCGCGAAACGCTGTTGGCAGCGATCGCCGCCGGCGGCAGCTCGCTACGGAATTTTGTCGGCAGCGACGGCAAGCCGGGCTACTTTCAGCAGCAGTACGCTGTCTATGGAAGAAGCGGGGAGTCGTGTCGGATATGCGCTGCCGTCATACGCAATGAGGCGATCGGCCAGCGTTCGAGTTTCTTCTGCCCGCGTTGCCAGCGCCTTCCGCGCCTGACCGGCAGATGATCTTCAGCGCATAAGCAGGCGCAGCGGCCACGCTCAATCCGCCGTGGATTCTTCTGTGGTTTCCTTCGCAGCCTTCACCGCAGCCAGCGCAAGATACTTTTCGTACAATTGTTCCTTCGATTCCACGTACTGCGGATCGAACGGGATGCAATCCACCGGGCAGACTTCCTGGCACTGCGGCCGGTCATAGTGTCCGACGCATTCGGTGCATTTTGCAGGATCGATGCGGTAGATCTCTTCGCCCTGCGAAATGGCGCCATTCGGACACTCGGGCTCGCAGACATCGCAGTTGATGCACTCGTCCGTGATGATCAGTGCCATCTTGACTCGCTTACCCGGCCTGCAAGCGCGCCTTGAGCCGGGCCAGGGTCGCCGGACTTACGAACAGCGATACGTCTCCCCCAAGCTGCGCGATCTCGCGGACCATGGTCGCTGAAATGAACATGTACTGCTCGGCAGGGGTAAGAAACAATGTTTCCACATCCGGATGCAGATTGCGGTTCATACCCGCCATCTGGAATTCGTACTCGAAATCGGAAACCGCGCGCAGCCCGCGCAGAATGATCTTCGCATCCCGCTCGCGCAGGAAATTCATCAGCAGACCGGAGAAGCCCGTGACGGTGACGTTGCCGAAACCGCTGAGCGCGTCTCTTGCCATCTCGACGCGCTGTTCCAGCGTGAAGAAAGGTTGCTTGCCGCGGCTGTCCGCCACTGCAACGATCACCTCGTCGAATATTTCCGCTGCGCGCCGCACAAGGTCTTCATGGCCGCGGGTTATCGGATCGAAGGTGCCGGGATATACGGCCCGGTTAGGTCGCTTCTTCATCGGGGCGCCATTGTAGCAGGAGATATTCCACCTGCCCGGCACGCGCGCTGCGCATGACCTTGAAATCCGGAGGGATTTGCGGCCGCTCCGCTGCTTCCAGATAGATCTCGGCAGCGGGTGCCAGATGCGGCGGCAGGCGCTCGAGCATCCTCTCGAGCAGCGCCAGCCGATACGGCGGATCCAGAAAAACCAGGTCGAAATGCCGGTCATCGCGTTGCAGAAAATCAAACGCATCCCCGTGGACCAGCTCGGCATGGGCTGCATTCAGCAGCCGGGCATTCCCGCGAAGTGCGGCAAAAGCGCGCATATCCCGTTCGATCATCGTCACCAGCGCAGCGCCGCGCGATGCGGCTTCGAAACCCAGCGCCCCGCTACCCGCGAATGGATCGAGGCAACGGCGGCCTTGCAGGTCTTGTCCCAGCCAGTTGAACAGCGTTTCCCGAACACGATCCGGGGTAGGCCTCAGATCCGGCACATCGGGAAATCGCAGCAGCCGCCGTCGCCACTCGCCACCGATGATGCGTACCTGCCGGCTCCCCGTTGCGCCGCGCCGCCCGCTGCCGATAGCCACGCGTTTTCCGGTCAGCGGGCGGTTTCGGGGCCGACCACCACGGTCACCATCTTCGAGGGATCGAGGCGGCGGCGGAGTGCATCTGTCACCTGCTCGGAAGTGAGTGCAGCGATCCTTTCCGGGAACAGATCAATATAATCGAGCGGCAATCCGTAGAATCCGATCATCGCCAGATACTCGTGTACTTTGCCGTTGCTGTCGACGCGCAGCACAAATCCAGCCACGATGTTCTGCTTCGCCGCTTCGATCTCCTCCGGCGTGGGTCCCTCCTCGACAAAACGCGCGAGCGTAGAGCGCAAAACCGCGAGTGCCTCGCCGGCCTGTTCCTTCTGCGTTTGTACGCCGATCAGGAACGCACCTTTTTCGGCGTACGGCGAAAAATAGCTGTACGAGCTGTAGGAGAGGCCGCGCTTCTCCCGTAGTTCGACCGTCAGCCTCGAGGAGAATCCGCCGCCGCCCAAAATATGGTTGCCAAGCCAGAGCGCAAAGTAATCCGGGTCGCCGCGTTTCACGCCCGGCATCCCGACGCGGATGTGCGCCTGAGACGCCGGATGCGAGATCCAGCGTTCGACAGGTTCCGTGAGCGGCGTTACGGGGGGCAGCGGTTGGATTGCGCTCGCAGGCTGCGGCAGACCGCGGGTCAGATCGTCGGCAATACGTTCCGCCTCATCGCGGGTTACGTCGCCGATGATTGCGATCACGGCTGCCGGCGCCCTGTAGTAAAGACGGTAGAAAGCACGCAGATCTTCCTTGGAGATCTGCTCGACAGTGTCGATCTCCCCTGAATCGGGCAGGCCATACGGATGATCGCCAAACACGAGCTCGCGAAACGTACGCTCGGCAATGGTAGCCGGCCTGGTTGCCGATTCGCGCAAGGCAGAGATCACCCGCGACTTCTCGCGCTCAAGGACCGGCTGAGGGAATTCCGGCGACTGCAGCACTGCGCGCAACACGCCAAGAGCCTGCTCACGTTCGCGCGCACCCGAAAGAGTGCGCAGGCTGTAACCGGCACGGTCCACGTCGATGCGCGACGAGAGATTCGCCCCTACATCTGCCAGCCTCTCAGAGAGTTCATTCTCGTTCATGCCTCCAGCGCCAAGCCGCATCAGGCGCGCCGTCAGGCTGGCGACTCCGGAACGGTCCGCGGAATCCCGCGCAGACCCGGCGGGGAACTCCACCGATACGTCCAGAATCGGCAACTCGCGCGATTCGACAAACAGCACCTTCGCCCCGGTATCCGTTTTCCACTGCTCTATCGGCAATTCCGCTTGCACCGCTGCCGGCAAGATCAGCGCCGCGAAAAGGGCCGCCACTTTGACTTTGCTCATCGCGGTGAGCCTCCCTCATCCACATCGGCAGCAGGCTCCACAGGCGGACGGCGTTCGCCGATCGGCTGCGGATCCAGCACCGCGACCGTCAGTGCGTCATCGATGAGGTAACGCCGTGCCACCTCGCGTACCTGCTCGGCGGTCACGGCTTGGAATTTTTGCAGCAGCGTGTCCATGGCATCGTAGGGCAGACCCACCGAATACAGCCGGGCGAGCTGGGATGCCTGGGCGTAAACCGAGTCCTGCTGATAGACGAACGACGCAACAACCTGCGCCTTTACGCGCGCAAGCTCTTCCTCGCTGACGCCTTCCTGAATGAGACGACGCACCTGCTCCCGCCAAGCCGCTTCCAGATCATCTGCGGTGCGCCCGTCTGCAGGCGTTCCAGCTACGAAAAACAGACCGGGCCCGCGCTTCAGGCTGTCATAGCTGGTGTTCACTGAATTTGCGACCCGAGTGTTGCGCACCAGTTCGCGCGGCAGGCGCGCGGCAGTCGAGCCATCGAGTACGCCAGACAGAACCGAGAGAGCAAAAGGCTCCCAGTCTGTGTCGATATTCTCCACCACGGGCACGTGGTAGGCCATGGCAATGAAGGGCAACTCGGCCGGCGCTTTCAGCAGCAGTCGCTTGATGCCTTTCTGCTGGGGTTCTGTCTGCGGCTTGCGCTCGGGCAATGCGCGCGACGGTATCGCCCCGTAGTGCCGTTCGGCGAGCGCGAACACTTCTTCGGGGTCGATATCGCCGACCACAACCAGTACCGCGTTGTTCGGTGCGTACCAGGCGTCGTAGAAAGCCTGCGCATCCTCGACCCGCATGTTCTCGAGGTCGTTCATCCATCCGACGATCGGTCTGCGGTAGGGATTGGCGACAAACGCCGTCGCTACCAGCTGCTCATACAGAAGTGCGTGCGGATTGTCCTCGGTACGCTGCCGCCTTTCTTCCATCACTACCCGGATCTCTTTCGCGAACTCCTCCTCGCGCAGGATCAGGTTGGCCATGCGGTCGGCTTCCATTTCAACCACCAGTGGCAGTTGCGACTTGTGTACGCTCTGGTGATATCCAGTGTAGTCCTTGGAGGTAAATGCATTGTCCCGACCGCCGGCGCGCGCGATGATTTTCGAGAACTCGCCCGGGGGCACCTTTGCGGTTCCCTTGAACATCATGTGTTCCAGGACATGGGCGACCCCGGTGACGCCATTGACCTCGTCCATGCTTCCGATTTTGTACAAGAGCATCGACACGGCGACCGGGACGCGCCGGTCCTCCTTGACGATGACTTTGAGGCCATTCTCCAGCGTGCGATCGTGCAGGCTGCGGGTATCCGCGGCCGCGGTTGCAGCGGCAAGCACAGCGGTCAGCAGGAAAACGATCAGGGTTCGGTGAATCTTCAACATGTTCGGGCTGTGACAAACAGAATAAAATGCGCCCGACTGTTATCGGGCGCAATTGGGACATCGGAGAGTATGTTAAGTTTCCTGAGAAGTGACAAGGACGCCGGCACCGAGGAAACCGGCAAGGTCAGCTGGACCGAGCGGCTGCGGCAGAGTATGTCGGCCACCCGCGGTCGGCTCGGCACCCAACTCGGCGCAATTCTCAACCGCGGCATGCCTGTAGATGACAGCCTGTTCGAAGAGCTGGAATCCGTGCTGCTATCCTCCGATGTCGGCGTGGCCGCCACACAGTATCTTTTGGATGAGACCAGAAGGCGGGTCCGAGCGCAGAAATTGACCGATGCGGAGCAAGTGCGCGAAGCATTGAAAGCCGCGCTGCTGAGTTTGCTTGCACCGCTGGAGCAGCCACTGTCTACCGGACAAGCAAAACCCTTTGTGATCCTGATGGCCGGCGTAAACGGTGCGGGCAAGACGACCTCGATCGGCAAGCTCGCAAAGCGCTTCATCGATGAGGGGAAGACGGTGATGCTTGCAGCAGGCGACACGTTTCGCGCTGCCGCACGAGAACAGCTCAAGGTGTGGGGCGAGCGCAATGGCGTCACGGTGGTGTCGCAGGAACAAGGCGACACCGCGGCAGTGATATACGATGCCGTGCAATCGGCCAAGGCCAGAGGTATCGATATCGTCATCGCTGATACCGCCGGCCGCCTTCCGACCCAGGCGCATCTGATGGAGGAATTGAAAAAGATCAAGCGCGTGGTCGCAAAGGTCAGCCCGGATGCGCCGCATGAGGTGCTGCTGGTGCTGGATGCGAATACGGGACAGAACGCGCTGGCACAGGTCACAGCGTTTGATGAAGCGCTGGGGGTGACCGGCCTGATCGTTACCAAACTGGACGGCACGGCAAAAGGTGGGGCAATCGCGGCCATCGCCCGCCACAAACCGATTCCGCTTCGCTTTATCGGTATCGGGGAAGGCATCGAGGATTTGCGCCCGTTCGATGCGTCCGCGTTTGTAGACGCATTGTTTGTTTATTAAGGTCGTCCCCAGGGGATTCTTCGGTTGCGGATACACAAAAGAATGCCATGCACATGATCAGTGTAAGCCACATCTCCAAGCGATACGCCGGGGGTTATGAGGCGTTGCGGGACGTAACGTTTTCGGTCGAAGCCGGAGAAATGCTTTTTGTCACCGGGCACTCTGGAGCAGGCAAGAGCACACTGCTCAAGCTCATCGCGGCAATCGAGCGCCCGAGCGCCGGGAGCGTGCTGATCAAGGGACAGAACGTCTCATCGATGAAGGCGTCCGCCATACCGTTCCTGCGTCGCAATTTCGGATTGATCTTCCAGGATCACAAGCTGCTGTTCGATCGGAGCGTGTACGAGAACGTTGCGTTGCCGCTGATAATCTCCGGTTTTCCCCGGCGCGAGATCGCACGCCGGGTGCGTGCGGCACTGGACAAGGTCGGGTTGCTGGGCCGGGAGAAGGCACGGCCGATTACGCTCTCGGGTGGCGAGCAACAGCGATTGTGCATTGCGCGTGCAATCGTGAATCGCCCTGCAATCCTGATGGCGGATGAACCGACCGGTAATCTCGACGCGGCCTACGCCGAGGAAATCGTCGGCATGTTCAAGGCTTTCAATCAGGTCGGTGTCACGGTCTTGATCGCGACGCATGACGTATCTATGATCGCGCGGCTCGGTGCACGCGAAGTGCACCTGGACCACGGAAGGCTGGCGGCATGAACTGGCTCATGCTGCATCTGGACATGCTCAAGGAGAGCATTGGCCGCCTGGCACAACAGCCGTTTGCCACGCTGCTCAACGTGGTGGTGTTCGGCATCGCGCTGTCTCTGCCGGTCGGGTTCTATCTGGTACTAAGCAATCTGCAGCAGGTGGCGGGGCAGCTGGCGGCCGAGCCGCAGATCAGCGTGTTCATGGCGCTCAATGCGGACCCGGAGGAAGTTTCCACGGTCGAGCAGCGCCTGCGCCGTCATCCGGAAGTCGGGCGCTACGAGTTCGTGCCGCGCGATCGTGCACTGGCGCGGCTGAAACGCAACTCCGGTCTCGGCGATGTGCTGGCAGAGTTGCGCAGCAATCCGCTGCCGGACGCATTTGTGGTCACGGCTCGCACACCCCGCCCTGATGTGCTGGAACAACTGCAGACGGAGGCGGCCGGCTGGCCTCGGGTCGAACACGTACAACTGGACTCCGACTGGGCTCGCAAGCTGGACGCCGTGCTCGCCATCGGCAGGCTTGCGGTCAGCCTGCTGGCGGTGCTGCTTTCGGTAGCGCTGGTGGCGATCACCTTCAACACCATCCGGCTGCAGATCCTGACGCGCCGCGATGAGATCGAGGTATCGAAACTCATCGGCGCAACCAATCCCTTTATACGGCGGCCATTTCTGTACTTTGGCGCACTACAGGGACTGGTCGGCGGTGCGGCCGCATGGCTGATCGTCGCGGTGTCGGTTCAGATACTGAACTTCGGACTCACGAACCTGGCCACCCTTTATGGCACCAACCTGCGGCTCGCAGGCCTCGGCCTGATCGACTCCATCGGCCTGCTGACCTTCGCGGCGATTTTGGGATGGATTGGTGCCTGGCTGTCAGTAAGTCGTCACTTATGGCAGATCGAGCCAAAATAGGAAGTTTCGTGGATGCCAGGCTGGAACTTTTTGGCCGGGTTGGCACTCCGAACAAGGGAGTGCTAAGATTTAACCAATACGAATTATCGCAACGGAGGTTACAGGTATGTCGAATGCTTTGACATTGGCGTTGCCATTGCCTTCGGCAGGCAGCCTGGACACCTACATCCAGGCAGTAAACCGGTTCCCGATCCTGTCGCAGGAAGAGGAGGTCGAGCTTGCTACCCGCTTTCGCGAGCACGACGATGTGGACGCGGCCCGCCAGTTGGTGCTGTCGCACCTGCGTCTGGTTGTGGCGGTCGCACGCGGATACCTTGGATACGGGCTTCCCCACGGTGACCTGATACAGGAGGGCAATGTCGGCCTGATGAAGGCGGTCAAGCGGTTCGACCCGACACGCGGCGTGCGCCTGGTGTCTTTCGCGATCCACTGGATCAGGGCCGAGATTCATGAGTTCATCCTGCGCAACTGGCGTATCGTCAAGGTCGCGACCACCAAGGCGCAGCGTAAGCTGTTTTTCAACCTGCGCAGCCTTAAACGCGGGTTTTCCTCGCTGACGCCGGATGAGGCGGATGCGGTGGCGCGGCAACTGAACGTCAAGCCTGAGGAAGTGGTCGAGATGGAGACCCGCATGGGCGGCCACGATGTCGCGCTCGAGCCGTTGTCAGATGGCGAAGACGAAACATTCTCGCCGATCTCTTACCTGACCGACGCCGAGGATGAACCAGGCCTGATCCTTGAATACGAGGAAACCGAACGCAAACGCACCGAGGCATTGGGCCAGGCATTGACCGCTCTCGACCAGCGTAGCCGCCGCATCATCGAGGCACGCTGGCTGCGGGAGCAGGACAGCGCAACGTTGCACGATCTTGCCGCGGAGTTCGGCGTTTCCGCCGAACGCATCCGCCAGATCGAGGCCCAGGCAATGAAGAAAATGCGTTTGCTGATGGCGCCGGCTGCAGCCTGACGCCGTTCACCATGCCATGACAGAAACGCCCCGCTTTGCCGGGGCGTTTTACTTTTACGGTCCGGGAACGCGACTAACCACTGGTCTTCAGCAATTGCGCGATATCGTGCGCGAATACCTCCGCGCCTTGCCCATAGCTCACATACAGCCGCAATCGGCCTTCGGGGTCGAACACGAAGCTCCCGGCCGAGTGGTCCATGCTGTAGGTTTCCGGACTGCTGCCATCCACCCGCTGGTAAATGACCTTGAACTCGCGCGCCACGGACGCAATCTGCTCAGCCGAGCCGGTCAGTCCTACAAAGGACGGATGGAAGGCGGTCACGTAGCCGCGCAACACCTCCGGCGTATCGCGTGCCGGGTCGACCGTGATCAGTAGCACCTGGACGCGCTTTGCATCCTCTCCCAGCTTGTCCAGCGCCGCGGCCAGCTCCGCCAGCGTGATCGGACACACGTCCGGGCAATGGGTAAATCCGAAAAACACCACCGTCACCTGCCCGCGAAAATCCTCCAGACTCCGCGGTTCGCCGTCATGGCCGATCAATTCGAAATCGCGACCGAACTCGGCACCGGTGACGTCTGTCGAGCGGAATGACGCCTGCTGGTCCGCACACGAACCAAGCATAAGCACAGCAGCCAGCAACCATGCCGAGGGCAATGTCCGGGGGAAACGAGAGGGGAGATCCATCGAACTTTGCTCAGACAGGCCAGTAATGATCGACCAGCAGCACCGCAAACAGCGCAGACAGGTAGAAGATCGAGTAGCGGAACGTACGCCGGGCAAGCGCATCGCTATAAGCGAGGCAGATACGCACCGCGTAGGCGAGGAATACGCCGCCAAGAACCAATGCTCCGACCAGGTAGATCCAGCCGCTCATCCGGGTGGCGAACGGCAGCATGGAAACCGCGTACAGGATAATGGTGTACAGCAGGACGTGCAGGCGCGTGAACTTGTCCCCGTGAGTAACCGGCAGCATGGGTACGCCAGCCTTGGCGTACTCGTGCTTTCTGTAAAGGGCGAGCGCCCAGAAATGCGGTGGCGTCCAGGCGAAGATGATCAGGAACAGCAGCAGCGCATCGGCTGCGATCTCACCGGTCACGGCGGCCCATCCCAGCACCGGCGGCATCGCACCGGAAGCGCCGCCGATCACGATATTCTGCGGTGTCAGTGGCTTCAATATGACGGTATAGACGACTGCATAGCCGATGAACGTTGCGAACGTCAGCCACATGGTGAGGGGGTTAACCAGCAGATACAGCAGGAGCATGCCGGCCCCGCCGACAACTCCCGCGAACAGCAGCGTTTCCTGCGGGGTAATTGCACCCATGGGCAATGGTCTCGCCCGGGTTCGCGCCATCTTGGCGTCAATCTTCTGCTCGACCAGGCAGTTCACCGCGGCAGCCGAGCCCGCGACCAGCGCAATGCCTATGGTACCGAACAGGAGTGCATCGATCGGCACCATTCCCGGAGTGGAGAGGAACATGCCGATGACCGCGGTGAAGACGATCAGCGAGATCACGCGCGGTTTGGTCAACTGGAGTAACTGGCCCAGGCGTGAAGCACTGACTTGGGACGGAATCGAGGCGGACATCTAACGGGCAGGTCTCGAATAGAGGGCAAAGTTTAGCATCACGAGCGCAACCAGCAACAGCGCGGCCCCGGTGTTGTGCGCCACCGCCAGCCAGAGTGGCAGCATTGCCACCACGTTGCCGATGCCGATCGCGACCTGCACTGCCAGCACCACGATCAGCGAAGCTGCAAAGCGTCGCAACTCGGCTGCCGGCCAGGCAAGGATGGCGACAATGGACACAAATCCAACCGTGATCAGCGCGCCAACACGATGGGTCCAGTGGATTGCGTTCAGCGCCTGGTTCGAGAGAGGTTCGCCGGTCGCGGTCATCCCCAGTTCCCGAATGAAGTGAAATCCGTGGGCGAAGTCCATCTCCGGCAGCCACCGGCCGTGGCAGGTCGGGAAATCCACGCACGCCAGACCCGCGTAGTTCGTGCTGACCCAGCCGCCGAGTGCTACCTGTATCCAGGCCACCGCAAGTGCCGCCAGCGCCCACGGCCTGACGCGTCGCGCGCGCGCGGCATCGCGCGGGCCTGATATTTCGCATTGACGGGCAGAGAGCCACGCGAGCAACACCAGAATCAGCATTCCGCCCAGCAGATGCAGTGTCACGATCGCCGGCTTGAGCAGCAGCGTGACCGTCCATTTTCCGAACAATCCCTGGAGGATCACCGCGAAGACCAGCGCCAGTGGCAGCCCGATCGCGGTCTCCGGGCGCCCTGAATCGGCGCCCAGCGCCCTTCGTCGCAGCAGCGCGCGGATGGCAATGGCGAGAATCAGCGCTCCGACCAGCGTCGCAAGATACCGGTGCAGCATTTCGTTCCACGCCTTAGGCGCGCTCACCGGTCCCAGCGGCGCCGCCTGTTCGGCATTGCGAATTTCTTCGGCGGCGTGTATCGGCGACAGCTTGCCGTAACAGCCCGGCCAATCCGGACAGCCCAGTCCGGCATCGGTGAGGCGCACATACGCACCGAGCGATACCAGAAGCAGTGTGGCGAGCGTGGTTACAACCACCAGCGCTCGCAGCCCGAGCCAGCGGACGCCGCCATACAGCACGAGCAGAAGCGGGATCAGCCAGCCGGCCAGATGCAGCGCGTCGAGCGAGAACTGCCAGATCGCGTTCTCCTGCATCACTGCTCCACTTGCACCCACCCGGCCGAGACGCGAAGGAGCCGGCCGATGTCCCGCTTCATGCGGCTCGGATCGGGATCTGGCGGATAGCGCATCATCAGGTTGCCTACCGGATCGACGATAAAAATGTGGTCTGTCGCATCCGCGGGTGCGGGCATGCGCGCGAGAATCGAGCGGTCGGCGAGAAGCACTTCATATGTGCCCGCGTATTCAGAACTGAGATCGGGTGCAGGTTTCTTGCCATCCGTCACCAGCCACACTCTTTCGATACGATGCTGTTCCTTGCCCTGCGTCAGACGCACCTGCCGCATGTAATAGAGCTTCTGCCGGCAGTGTTCATCGCAGCTGCTGGAATCAGCCATCACATACACCCATTTGCCGCGCAGATCCGCGAATCGGAACGTGTTGCCATCGGTCTGCGCGACCGCCACTTCCGCCAATGGCGTCGGGTCAAGCAGTTCACCGTAATTTACAAAACTGTCGGGCCGCCAGAACAGGTAAAGCGCGACCGAACCGATAAACGGTGCCACGCTCACCAACAGGATCAGGTACAGGGGCAGGTTACTCTTGCGGGCTGCCGCCGGTTTGGGGTCTGGCCCGGATGAATCCATAGTAGACATAGAAGAACACAATGAGCGAAGCGAAAATCAGCCACTGAACCGCATAGGTCCGGTGCGTATCGATGCCGTAGTTCGGCGGCGTCCAGCGACGCAGCAGCCCATCGCCGGCGTCATTATCCTGCTGGATCACAAAATCCATCACGTCCAGGCCGGTAGCCGCCCGATAGCGCGACAGCACGAGGTTCTGCCAGATTCGGCCTTCGACTGTGGTTTCGGACAACTCAAAGACCTCTTCCCGCGGCACCACCACTGTTCCGATCAGCGTCACCCTGCCTGCCGGCGTGCTGACCGCTGGAACCTCGCTGCGCTTTGCGCCGCGCGCCACCCAGCCCCGATTGACCATAACCGGCCTGGCCGCAGTTTCAGCCATGCGCAACGGCATGATGACTTCGTAGCCCGCAACGCCATCCCGGACACGGTTGTCCAGATAGATGCCGTGTTCGGGAAGAAATTCACCGTTCGCCACGACGCGGCGAAAGCGCAGGTCCACGCCTTCCTTGGCAGCATGCTCGTGAAGCTTCAGCGCGGGCGCCGATTGCCGGGCGACGTAATCCGCCTGGAGAGAGGCCTTGTAGGCTGCGCGGTCGAACTGCCATTTCGCCGCCGACAGCGTCAACGCCAGCGCAATCACCGCAGCAATCGTGGGCAGTAGCCCCGGCCCGCGCCGCAGGGTGCTCATGAGGATGCTTCTCTCGCGCCCGGGTAGCGCCGCCCGGCGCCTTCCGATACACTCGGACAAGCAAATCTCGCCATGAAAATCGTCGTCATTCTCTTCCTGATTGCCATTGTCGGCAGCCTCGGTTCAGCGCTGTTCTACATGATTCGCGACAAAGGCGGCTCGACTCGCACAGTGCGTTCGCTGACCATCCGCGTCGGGTTGTCGGTCGCGCTGTTTCTGATGCTCATGGCAAGCTATTACTTTGGCCTGATCCCGGAGCAGGGCCTATAAAAAAAGTCGCCGCAACGCGATCGCGTGCGGCGCCCAGATCCCCCGCCAAGGCGGGGCTCCTCCTCCTTCGTTCTTCTTGTCTGGTTTCGCTTTTATTCTAGAGCCAGTAAACCAGCACGAACAGCAGCAGCCACACCACGTCCACGAAATGCCAGTACCACGAAACGCCCTCGAACGCGAAATGGCGGTCGGGCGTGAAGTGACCCTTGATGCAGCGGAACAGAATCACGATCAGCATGATGGTGCCGACCGTCACGTGGAATCCGTGGAAGCCGGTCAGCATGAAGAATGTCGCACCGTAGGCACCGGTGGCCAGCGTTACATTCAGGTCGCTGTACATGTGGCCGTATTCATAGACTTGGAAGCCCAGGAAGATCAGACCGAGCGCGACGGTCGCCGCCAGGCCCCCGATCAGCTTGGCGCGATTGTTCTGCTTGAGCCCCCAGTGCGCGATAGTCACCGTCACGCCTGAGGTCAGGAGAATCAGCGTATTCAGCGCCGGAATCCCCCAGGCGCCAATCGGCGTGAATTGTTCCGCCAGGCCAGGGCCGGCGACCGGCCAGTCGGCGACGAATCCCGGCCACAGCAGTGCCTCGGTATCGGCGTCGGCCAGCCATGGCACGGAAAGGATGCGCATGTAGAAAAGCGCACCGAAGAACACGGCGAAGAACATCACCTCCGAAAAGATGAACCAGCTCATCGCCCAGCGGTAGGAGATGTCCACCTGCTTGTTGTATTTGCCGCTTTCGCTCTCGCCAATTACGACGCCGAACCAGCCGAACATCATGTAGACGACGATCGCCATGCCGACCAGCAGCAGCGCGGTCCCGACGCCGCCACTGTCGTTCATCAGCAGCACTGCGCCGAGCGCCATGAAAAACAGGCCCGTCGATCCGACGATCGGCCAATGCGACGGCGACGGCAGGTAATAGCCGCCAGGTTGGGAAGTCATAGCCTTAACTCCTCTCTGATGCGATTTCGCGTTGTCTTATCACTGGCTGGTAATGAAACGAACCAGCGTCACTATCACCGTCACAAACACCACCGCGCCGATCACGCCGGCAGTCACGATCTGCCATGGTTTCAGGCTGGCAAGATCGTCCTGCGAAGCCTCGCCGCGCCTGATCCCGAAGAATGCCCAGAACACCGCCTTGAATGCGCGCATTCCGCCGCTTTTGCGTTCCTCGGGCCCATCGCTCATATCAGCTCTTGGGCGCGACGGAAGCCCTGGCTTCACGACGCCCGGTGCCGCCGATCTCGAACATGGTGTACGAGAGCGTGACCACGTTCACGTCCTGCGGCAGCGACGGGTCCAGCACGAACACTACCGGCATCATCCGCGTTTCTCCCGCGCGAATCTCCTGCCGGTCGAAACAAAAGCAGTCCAGCTTCTTTACGTACTGGCCGGCGAGCTGCGGACCGTAACTCGGCACCGCCTGACCCGAGAACGAAACGTCGGTCGGATTCCTCAACTCGTAAACCACCTGCACCAGTTCGCCGGGATGCGCCGTGATCTGCCGAGCCAACGGCTTGAGTTGCCAGCCGATCTCGCTGCGAACGTTGGCATCGAACTGGATCAGAACCTCCCGCGACACGTCGACCTGCGTACTGGTAAGGCGGTCAGGCTGTCCGAGCTGGTTGATACCCGTTACCTCGCAGAGCTTCTCATACAGCGGAACCAGCGCATACCCGAAGCCGAACATCATCACCGCGACGACCGACAGCTTCTTCAGCATTACACGATTGCGTGCCTGGACTGGGCTCATCCGAAGTAGATCCTGCGAACGAAGAATCCGATAAAGAAAACCGCTGCGACCGACGCCAGAATCAGTCCCGTCCTGATGTTCTTGGCCGATTTCGATCGTTTGGGTTCCATTTCAGCCTGTCAAGGGCGGGGCCATGCCCCACCCCCTTCGAATCACTTGACGACCGGTGGGGTCTCGAAGCTGTGGTACGGCGCCGGCGTCGGCAGATGCGTCCATTCCAGCGTGTCGGCTCCATCCCAGGGTTTCTCCGGCGCCTTCTCGCCGCTCCGGATCGTCTTGAGCACGATGTACAGGAACAGGATCTGCGACAAGCCGAAACCGAAGGCACCGATCGACGAGATCATGTTGAAGTCGGCGAACTGCAGTGCATAGTCGGGGATCCGGCGCGGCATGCCCGCCAGACCGAGGAAGTGCTGCACGAAGAAGGTGACATTGAAGAAAATCATCGTCAGCCAGAAGTGCAGCTTGCCGAGCGTCTCGTTGTACATGCGGCCGGTCCATTTCGGCAGCCAAAAATACACGCCCGCGAACGCCGCGAACAGCGCGCCCGCCACCATCACGTAATGGAAGTGCGCCACCACATAATAGGTGTCATGCAGTTGCACGTCGATCGGGGTCAGCGCCAGCACCAGTCCTGTGAATCCGCCGAGCGTGAAAAGGAACAGGAAACCGATCGCGAACAGCATCGGCGTCTCAAAGGTGAGCGAGCCCTTCCACATGGTCGCGACCCAGTTGAATACCTTCACTCCGGTCGGCACCGCGATCAGCATGGTGGCGTACATGTAATACAGCTGCGCCTCGACCGGCATGCCCACCGTGTACATGTGGTGCGCCCACACCAGGAAAGACAGGATCGCGATCGACGCGGTCGCATACACCATCGACGTGTAGCCGAACAGCGGCTTGCGGGAGAATGCCGGCAGCACCTGCGACACCACACCGAACGCCGGGATGGCGATGATGTAGACCTCGGGGTGACCGAAGAACCAGAAAATGTGCTGGAACAGCACGGGATCGCCGCCACCGGCGGGATTGAAGAAGTGGGTGCCGAAATGGCGGTCTGTCAGCGTCATGGTGACCGCACCGGCCAGAACCGGCATCACGGCGATCAGCAGGTACGCGGTAATCAGCCAGGTCCAAACGAACAGCGGCATTTTCATCAGCGTCATGCCGGGTGCGCGCATGTTCAGAATCGTGGTGATGATGTTGATCGATCCCATAATCGACGACATGCCGAGAATATGGACCGCGAAGATCACCAGGTCCATTCCCATGCCGTGCTGTATGGTCAGCGGCGGATACAGCGTCCAGCCGGCCCCCGCACTGCCACCCGGCACGAACAGCGAAAGCACCAGCAGCATCCCCGCCGGCGGCAGGAGCCAGAAGCTCCAGTTGTTCATCCGCGGAAAGGCCATGTCGGGCGCGCCGATCATCATCGGAATCTGCCAGTTCGCGAACCCGACGAAAGCGGGCATGATCGCGCCGAACACCATGATCAACCCGTGCAGGGTTGTCATCTGGTTGAAGAAGTCGGGATTGACGACCTGCAGCCCGGGTTGGAACAGCTCGGCGCGAATGGTGAGCGCCATGACGCCGCCTACCAGGAACATCATGAAGCTGAACCACAGGTACAGCGTGCCGATATCCTTGTGGTTCGTGGTGGTCACATACCGCATGATCCCGGACGGGTGGTGATCGTGTGCGTCATCGTGACCGTGACCGTGTACCGCTTCCATTTGGCTCTCCTTGACCTGAAGCTCTGTTTTCTTCGCCTGCTCAGCGCGCTGCCATCACTTCGCCCGGCTGGATCGCGTCGCCGGTGCTGTTGCCCAGTGCGTTGCGCTGGTACGTGAGCACCGCGGCCAGCTCCAGATCGGACAACTGGCTTCCGAACGCCATCATTGCGGGATTCTTTTCGCTGCCGTGGATGACGATGTCCATGTGCGGCCCTTTCGGTCCGGTGGCAATCTGACTTCCAGCGATCGGCGGGAACATTGGCGGCATGCCGCTACCGTCGGCCTGATGACAGGCGACGCAATGTGTTTGGTAGACCTGCTCGCCCTGCGCCTGAAGCTCAGCCAGGGAGTATTCTTTGCCAGCTTCGAACGAAGGCGCTCCCGCGCCGTTCTTCTGTTCATCGACCCAGGCCCGGTATTCCTCTTCCGTGACCACTTCGACGACGATGGGCATGAAGCCATGTTCCTTGCCGCACAGTTCGGCGCACTGCCCGCGATATGTGCCCGTGCGCTCGGCGCGGAACCAGGTGTCGCGGATGAATCCCGGGATCGCATCCTGCTTGACGGCCAACGCGGGGACGTACCAGGCGTGAAGCACGTCGTTCGCGGTCGTCAGCACACGCACTTTCCTGCCGACCGGCACGACCACCGGATTGTCGACTTCCAGCAGATAGTTCTCGCCCTTGTCCGTCCGGCCGTCGATCTGGTCGCGCGGCGTTGCCAGTGAACTGAAGAAGCGAACATCATCCTCGAGATACTCATATCCCCATTTCCACTGGTAGCCAGTGGCTTTGATAGTGAGGTCGGGGGCCGAGGTGTCACGCATGGCCAGCAGCGTGGTTGTCGCCGGCCATGCCATGACTACAAGGATGAAGAACGGGACGATGGTCCAAATGATCTCGACCGTGGTGTTTTCGTGAAAATGCGCGGCTTTATGCCCCACCGACTTGCGGTGCTTGATGATCGCATAGAACATAAAACCGAACACACCGACAAAGATCACCGTAATGATGATCATGATGATGGTGTGCAGGTCGTAGATGTCCTGCGCAAGCACGGTGTTGGGCAGCTGCAAATTCCATTTGCTTGCCATGGCAACACCGGGAACAAGAAGCGCGACCGCCAGGGACGACAGACGCAGAAAGCTGGGCAACCTCATACTTCCCCCGAAAGTGCTCTTAAAATCTTTATTAAGATTGGTTTTCTGAAATCTTCTGCCTGAGTCGCCGGGCAGCTTCGATTCTTGCATCGTCGCCCAACAATCGCGCGACTTCAACCGACTTGCCGTGTGACCGGAGGTACACGCTTGGGCGCGAGCCCCCGGCTTCTTCTACAATTACCCGAGCCCATGCTCGGTCAAATTGACTGCGCGCCATCCGTCCGCCGATACAGGTCTCAACGGTAATGCTGCGCGAATCGATGGTAATGCTTTCGTAGTCACCGTCGTGCCTGCACAGCCAGCGCCACACCAAGAACAGCACGACACATTCCAGCCCTGCAAATGGCAGCACCGGCCATGCGCCCCGCATCGCGAACCCGAAGGAAATTGCGAGCGTAGCTGCGGCAAGAGAGCCGAATACCAGAAACCGTCCGTCGGGAGACAAAGAGAAATTCCGCCGGGTAAGCAGCGTGAATTCCGCACCGTCCCTGATCTCGCCGCTACTCATGAACCCAGGCTCTTGTTCGGTCGCGGCGGCCCCGCGCAGACCTAACGAGCCGCCGGTTTTTCGCGCGCGGAAATGTAACACAGCACTCGCCCGGCAGGCAACAAAGCGCGCTTGTTGCGCGCCCTGAAACAGGCCGGTCACCAGATGCTCTCGAGACGTTCGATGTCCAGCCGGCCGCTTGCGCCCGTTTCCCGCGAATCGTTGGGGACGATGCCGACCAGCGGCGCCGTGAGCCTCTGCTGCAGCGTGGATATATTGCGCTCCAGCTGGTGCATTTCGGGGTCGATGCAGTTGGCAACCCAGCCGGCAAGATGCAGCCCGCGGCGAGTAATGGATTCGGCAGTCAGGAGCGCATGGTTCAGGCATCCCAGCCGCATTCCGACCACCATCACCAGCGGGACCGCCAGCCGCTGCGCAAGATCGCCCATATCGTGATCCGGTCCAAGCGGCACCAGAAATCCGCCCGCGCCTTCCACCACGACGCGATTAGCCAGTGGTTGCAGAGCATCGAACGCGTCCCGAATGACGTCGAGCGATATGACAACGCCTTCCGCCGCTGCCGCAAGATGCGGTGCAATCGGGTCGGCAAAGCAATAAGGGTTTACCAACTGTAGCGGAGCATCGATATTCGATGCGGCGCGCAGCAGTTCCACGTCGAGGTTGTGCTTCCCGGAAACACCCGGTTCGACGCCGGCAGCAACCGGTTTCATGCCGGTCACGCGTTCGCCGCGCCCGGCAAACGCGCGTAGCAGCAGGCAGGCAATCCGGGTCTTGCCCACGCCGGTGTCGGTGCCGACCACAAACAGGCTGCGACGGCCTGCCGCTTGGGGAGGATCGCGGGGCTCAACCATTCGCTTCGGGTTTGATGTCGATGACCGGCCTGCCGCCGGGACCGATGCGTGGGCTTGGCTTCCAGGCGTGGCCGTAAACCACCTCGAACGTCGCGGGCAGCCGCCCGTCCTCGTCGCGCTGGCGTTCATAGTACTGCTCAACCTGCGCCAATGAACGGTGACCCGTGAGCCCGCGAGCGCGGTTCTCATTGGCATTGTGCGCTCCAAGCGCCTTCAGTTCGCGCATCAGGTCGCGCACCCGGGCGTAGGTCAGCGTGAATTGCTCCATGTCCATCACCGGGTCTGCAAAGCCGCTTTCGACCAGCATGTCGCCGATATCGTGCATATCGACGAAGCGGCTCACATGCTCTCGCGTGTCGACCCGCGCAAAGGCCGCGCGCAACTCCTTCAGCGTATCGGGGCCGAAGGTGGAGAACATCAGCAGCCCGCCCGGTGCGAGCACGCGCTGCATTTCGCGCAATACGGCCGGAAGCTGCTCTGCCCACTGCAGCGCGAGGTTCGACCACACCAGGTCGCAGGAACCCGACCGGATCGGCAGACATTCATTGTCACCGCACACCGCGAGCTTTTTACCCCGGCCGGGCAGAATACGCATCCACCATGTCCAGGCCGCACGCGCCCTGCGCACCATGGACTCGGCGATGTCCAGTTCGATCAGCTTCGCGCCAGGAAACCGCCTCGCAAGCGGTGTCGCCGCGTAACCGGTACCGCAGCCCGCATCCAGCACATAGCGTGGTCGCAGCTTCATCAGTGCCAGTCGTTCCAGCATGCGGTTGCACACTTCCCGCTGCAATACGGCCGCGCGATCATAGGTCTGCGCTGCGCGTTCGAACGCGCGGCGCACCTCGCGTTTATCCAGTTGTCCGCTCATGCATGCACCGGGGCAATTGCAGCAAGGGCAGATGCGAGCCGTTCGATATCCTCGGGCGAGTGCGCGGCGGAGAGCGACACGCGCAGCCTGGCGCTGCCCTTCGGTACGGTCGGCGGACGGATGGCCGGCACCAGGATGCCCGCCTGTTCGAGCGTGGCCGATACCGCCAGCGCATCGGCCGCCTCGCCGACCATCACCGGCTGGATCGCGGTCGGCGATGGCAGCAGCGCAAACGGCGCCGCGACAACTGCTTCCCTGAAATGCGCGACATGTGAGAACAACCGCTGCCGTCGCCATTCCTCCCGTTCGACGATCTCCATACAGGCCATCAGCGCTCGCGCCAGCGCTGGAGGGCTCGCGGTCGTATAGATATAGGAACGCGAACGCTGCATCAGCAGTTCTATCGCTTGAGCATCGCCAGCGACGAACGCGCCCGAGACGCCGGCCGCCTTGCCGAGCGTGCCGATGTACAGCACCTTGCTGCCCGAAACAACGTATGCCGCGGCGCTGCCGCGGCCCTGCGGCCCAAGCACGCCGAAACCGTGCGCGTCATCGATTATCAACCACGCGCCATAGCGCTCGCACAACACGGCCAGGCGATCGAGCGGCGCGACATCTCCATCCATGCTGAACACGGCATCGGTGACGACGATGCGGCGCGGCGCGCGGGAACGCGACAGCATGCGCTCGAGGCTTTCCAGATCCAGATGCCCGTAGCGGCGGAAGCGTGCGCGCGCGAGCAGCATGCCGTCGTTAAGCGACGCATGATTCAGGCGATCGGCGAACAACTCCACGCCTCCGCGCGCAAACGCGGTCAGCGCGGCGAGGTTGGCGAGATATCCGGAGGAGAAGAAAAGCGCGCGGGCAAACCCGGTGAAATCCGCCAGCCGTTCCTCCAGCATCTGGTGCGCGCGATGATGCCCGGTCAGCAGATGCGATGCGCCGGCGCCGACTCCGCATTCGCGCACCCCGGCAATCAGTGCCTCCGCCAGCCGCGGATCGGAAGCAAGGCCGAGGTAATCATTGCTGCAAAATGAGAGAAGCTCGCGGCCGTCCAGCCGAATGCGTGCGCCCTGTGCCGACTCCAGGACACGGCGGCGGCGCAGCAAGCCCTGGGCCTCAAGGTCGCGCAGTTCCCCGGCGAACCAGGGCGCCTGTGGATCGCGCGCGCTCTCAGGCACGACTCGGGTTCCCGCGGATTGCGGCCAGAACGCCGCCGCTATTCTTGCCCGGGCATCGCAGACAGGCCAAGACGCTCGAACAGTCGCATATCGCGCGCCGCCTGCGGGTTGGCGGTCGTCAGCAGTTTCTCGCCATAGAAGATCGAATTGGCCCCGGCGAGGAAACACAACGCCTGCAGCTCGTCCGACATGTCCTCGCGTCCAGCGGACAGCCGCACCATCGCCTTCGGCATCGCGATGCGGGCACAGGCGATAGTGCGCACGAATTCGAACGGGTCCAGCTTCTCGGTTCCGTGCAACGGCGTGCCTTCTACCTGCACCAGATTGTTGATCGGTACGCTCTCGGGGTATGGGTCGAGATTGGCAAGCTGGGCGATCAGCGCCGAGCGGGTGCGCCGGGATTCACCCATACCGACAATGCCGCCGCAGCAGACATGGATGCCGGCCCCTCTGACCTGGGCAAGCGTCTCCAGCCGATCATCCTGGGTACGGGTCGAGATGACCTCGCCGTAGAACTCGGCGTCGGTATCGATGTTGTGGTTGTAGTAGTCCAGTCCTGCAGCCTTCAACTGCTCGGCTTGGCCTTCCTTGAGCAGGCCGAGCGTGGCACAGGTTTCCATTCCGAGCGCCTTGACCTCCCGCACCATCTCCGCGACACGCTCGAGGTCGCGCTGTTTCGGCCCGCGCCAGGCAGCCCCCATGCAGAAACGCGTCGCGCCCCTCGCCTTGGCCGCGCGTGCGGCGTCCAGCACCTCGGCCAGTGGCAGCAGCGGCTCGTTGTCTACGCCGGTGTGGTAGCGCGCCGCCTGCGGGCAGTAGCCGCAGTCTTCGGGGCAACCGCCGGTTTTGATCGACAACAGGGTCGACAACTGAACCTCGTTCGCGGCGAAATGCGCGCGATGGACTGCCTGCGCCCGGTACATCAGCTCCGGAAACGGCAGCGCAAACAGCGCATCGATATCCTCCACGCTCCAGCGCGGCGCGCCCGGTTCCGGATTGCGCTTGTGAACGGTGGCAAGTTGTGGCGTCATGGATCGGGTTCCCTGTTTCAATCGGTCCGCTGACCGGACAGTGCGGCCGATCATCGGAAAAACGGCTACCGCTGTCAAATATGCCAGAAAGTCGGTCTGACAACTGCGCGTCAATCGCGCGCCGCCTGCTGCCGCCGTCGTGTGTCCTGTGTTCAGCCGACGCGACCCGGGACGGACTCTGCGGTGGCTGCCGTCGCGCGCTGCCGCGGCTCCCCGACGTAACCTGTGCCGTCTGCGCCGTCCCGGTGCCGGCCGCGGCAGGCCAGGTATGCGGGCGCTGCCTGCAGAAGGCACCGCGCTACGCACACGCCGCGGCAGCACTGGAGTACGCCTTCCCGGTCGACAGCTTGGTTCAACGGCTCAAGTACGCTGCCGATCTGACCTGCGCCAGGCCGTTGGCGGCTGCGCTCGCCAACGCAATCGAACACGAACCCTACCCCGATCTGGTGATCGCCATGCCGATCGCACGACAGCGTCTGGCCGAGCGCGGTTTCAACCAGGCGGCAGAGATCGCACGGCTCGCGTGCAGTGAATTCGGCCTGACGTTGAAAACGGGCGTGGCCCGTCGCGAGCGCGCGGGCACGCCGCAGGCATCGCTGCCATGGAAGGAACGTGCGAAGAACGTTCGGGGCGTATTCGCCTGCGATGCGGATCTGTCGGGGATGACCGTCGCAGTCGTGGACGATGTCATGACCACCGGCGCTACGCTCGACGAACTCGCCGGCGTGCTCAGGCGTGCGGGTGCGAAATCCGTGACCGGCTGGATCTGCGCGCGTACGGTGGTGCGCGGCTGATGCCGAGCTCAGGGCTTGCGCGGCGCCAGGTCGCGCGCCTGCGACTCGACATAAGTCTGCAGTTCGGTTGATAGCGTTTGGCTGGCCGCCGCGCGCAGAAAAGCTTCTTGGGCCGCGTCGGTTTCGTTGATCGCACGCAGGCTGATACCGAGGCCCATCAGCCAGATTGCATTCGCAGGCGCCGCGGATAAGGCCGCCTCGAAGTATGTCACGGCTTCTTCATGCCGCGCCGCCCGTTGCAGGGCGACCGCCAGAAACGCGAAATACTGCGGGTCAGCGCCTGCGTATGGCCGGCTCGCTTCCAGCGTCCATATCGCCGCCGCCGCATCGCCACGCTCGAGCTCGAGCCGCGCCAGCAACATGGCGTGGCGCGCCTGACGCGGATTGGCCTGCAATGCTTCGCGCAGCACCTGTTCCGCATCGGCGTTGCGGCCCGCATCCACCAGCAGCCCGATCAACGCCTGCCTGGACGGCGCGTGCGACCGGTCTTCCCGCAGCGCCGCGCGGAAATGCGTCTCCGCGTCGATCACGCGCCCTTGCTGCAGGCGCGCGGCGCCTTTGCGAAACTCGTTTTCGGCGCGCTCGAACGCGGTTGGCTCGCGCATCTGCTTTTCTATCGGCATCACCGCTGTCTGCGCCGGGATGACCACTTCTTCCACCTCGTTGGAAGATCCCTCTTTTGCCCTTGCCGTCGTGGAGGATGCCGCGGAAGCAGACGGCGCAGCTGGTTTCGGTTTGGCCGCAGGGCGCGGCGTGGCGGATTGCGCGGGTTCCCTGGCGGGCGGCGTCACCGGTGGGGAAGTAGGTTCAGCCGGCGATGCCACGTCCCCAAGCGGGGGAGTCTCCGGAACCGCGCTCAGTTCCTGCGCAAGCTGAAACACCGGTACCAGCAGCGCCGCCTGGACATCTTGTTCTTCGGTCGGCAGCGCGGTCTCCTGGTCCGGTGCGGCGACTTCGGCGACCGGCGCGATCAGGCCTGCCGGAACACCCGAACGGTCGATCGCGAACCAGGCGAACGCTGCTGCCGAGATTCCGGCGCCGATTGTCACCAGCAGCGGCCACCGGCGCGCTGGCCGGCGACCCGGCAAAGCGCGCACCTGCGCGGACAACGCCTTCATCTCCGGACCGGAGGCGTGGCGTTTCTCGAGGTCGATCAACAGCTGATTGATCAGGCTCATGCAAGAAAGTACCAGAGTGCGGCAACCGCCACGCCGGCAAGCACCACAGCCCCCGCGGCCAATGGCAGCACGCTGTCTCTGTGCGCAGATGGCGTGTCGTTGGCTGCCCGTTTTACATGGGTGGCATTGACGTAATGCCTGCCCTCGCCGTAAGCGGCAAGCAGCGCCTTGTGCGCAATGATGTTCACCAGCCTCGGTACGCCGCCGGCTGCCTGATACAGGGCATCGATTGCACGCGACTCGAACAGCCTGTCGCCAACATACCCCGCCACCTGCAGCCGGTGCGCAACGTAGTACTCGGTTTCTTTCCTCGTCATCGCGCCGAGATGGCAGTTGAAAGTGATGCGTTGCCGCAGCTGGCGCACGGCGGGATCGGCAAGCTTCGCATCCAGCTCGGGCTGGCCGAACAGCACGACATGAATCAGCTTGCGTTTCTCGGTTTCGAGATTGGACAGCAGACGCAGCGCTTCCAGCGTCTCGAGCGGGATCGCCTGCGCCTCGTCCACGCAGACCACGACTTTCCTGCCTGCCCGCGCAAAATCCAGCAGCGCGTGGTTCAATGCCTTCAGCAGGTGATGCTGATCCGACTCGCGGTCCAACGGGATATGAAGCTCCTCAGCCAGCGCGAAATAGAGTCCGCGCGGGTCGAGCATCGGGTTCGGCAGATATGCGGTAACGCATTGCCCCGCGAGCGTCGCGAGAAATCTGCGGCAGAGGAGGGTTTTGCCCATTCCGACCTCGCCGGTCACCTTGATGAAACCCTCGCCGTTGTCGATCGCGATCAAAAGGACGTTCAACGCCTCCTGATGCGGTGAGCAGGCAAAGATGAAGGTGGTATCCGGGGTGAGGCCAAAGGGCGGCTCGCGCAGCCCGAAATGCGTGCGATACATGTTCAATACGCTATCCCGTTGCAGTGGAGGTCGTTCCCCCGCGCAGAATCTGCGCCCTGCTCAACGGTCCGCAGGTGCCGGCGCCGGGCCGCCCTGTCTGTTTCCGAATGCATCATTGAACGGGTATGCGTCGAATCGCTCACTGGTGTCGAGTATATCCTGCTGCCAGCTTGCCGGGCCGTGTATCACCGTCGGCCGCAACAGGATCACGAGCTCGCTTTTCACCGTCTGCCGGCTGGTATTGCGGAACAGACTACCGGCGACAGGCACATCGCCCAGCCCCGGCACCTGGCTGCGGCCACGGACCTGTACCTCCTTCATCAACCCGCCAATGGCGACGATGTTGCCGTCGCCCACGCGCACGATGGTGTCGGTCTCGCTGATATTGCTGGACGCGAGCGGCAGGCGAAACTGTCCCGAGCTTCCGAGATCGATGTTTTTGGTGCGCTCGGTCACGCTGCTCACCGACGGATGTACATGCAGTGTGATGAAACCGGTGCCGTCGATCTGCGGAGTCACGTCGAGCGCAATGCCGGAAAAGAACGGCTGTACCGTAATGGTCGGCGATTGCGTGGTGGTGGTACCGGCCGTGGTGGTATTGGTCGTAATGTTGGTGACGAAAAACTCGTCGTTGCCGACCTTCAGTACGGCTTTCTGATTATTCAGCGTGGCGATGCGAGGGCTGGAAAGCACCTGCAGGTTGCCCTGGGTCTCCAGGAACGACATCAGCGCGGCAAAGTTCTTGGTCTGGAAGGCAAGACCCAACAGCGTGTTCGGCGTGCCGAGGCCGGTCTGCAACGAACCCGATACCGAACCGGGCAACGCGGTGAGATTGGAATCGCCGGCGACGGTGCCGTCCGGGTTGGTCCCGGTGAATGTCGAAATGGAACCGGACGGGGACAGCGTGGTACCCGGCGTCAGCAGGCCGCCGCCAAAGCGGCTGTTGTCGCCGCTGCGAAATGCGGCCCAATTGATGCCGGTCTGATACTCGTCCGAGAGCTGCACCTCGATGATCTTTGCCTCGATCATCACCTGCCGCTCGACCACGCCCGACATCATCCGCAGGAACTCCTCGACACTGCGAAGTTCGGCTGGCATGGCACGCACCACGATCACCCCCGCCTGCGGGCTGACTACCACGTTGCGCCCTTCTTCCTTGCCGATCATCGCGCTGACGGCGCTGGACAGCTCACCCCAGAAATCGTTGTCGGAAGTCGTGGTCACCCGGCTGCTCTCCAGCGCGCGGCTGGAGGTGGTACCGGGCAGCGGCGTGTTTGTAGGCCCCTGTGGTCCGCCGGACGAAGAATCCGAAATCGCCCCGGAGGTAATACGCACTTCGGTCTGACCCTTGCGCTGGGACATCAGGTAGTTCACCTGGAACACTCGAGTCTGCAGGCTCGTCTGCTGGATGAGAATGCGATTGCCATGCACCCGGTACTCGTAGCCGTACAGCTCACGAATCGCCTCGAGCGCCTCGAACACCGTCGCGTCCTTGAGGTTCAGCGAGATCGGCTCCTTGACGCTAGGATGCACGACCATGCTGTAGCGCGTGCCGGACACGATCGCCATGAATACCTGGCCTGCCGGTGCGTTGTTTACTTCGAGATCGAATCGCGGCTCCATCGGCCGTCCATCCACGTTTGGCATTTCGACCGTGAGCGGCGGCAGCAGCGCCTGAGAAACCGCTTCCGGCTGCTCGCCCGCGGCCCGCTGTGCCGCGGCCCGTTCGAGTTCCCGCTGGGCCGACTCGTATGGCGGGCCATGACGGGAGGTCGCGCACGATGCCAGCGCCGCGGTCAGCAACAGCAGGAGGAGTCGTCGCAATGTCTTCATTCTGTTTGCTCGAGTTGATCTTCAGTCATTCCGTTATTCCGCGTTCAGCCGCCTGCCGAGTCGTGTTGCGTCGGCCGCGCCTCGCGTTTCTTCACTGCCGGAAACAGGTGCAGCGTGCGCGACTCCCCGCGACCGCGCAGTTTCACTTCGCCTTCGCTGATCGACATCAGTTGCATTCCGGAAATATTTTCGCCCAGCCGGAGCAGCCTTCCATTGATAATGGCCGCTCGTCTTTCCGGCGAAATCAGTACAGTCTGCAAAACAAGGTCCGACTCGCGAACGGCGGCTGCCCCGGCCGGTGCGACAAACAACGGCGGCCGCGTCGGGTCGCGCAGCGGCTGCGCAAAGGCGTCCGGGAACAACACGGCCAGTGCGAAGCCAATCAGTGCATAACGGATCAACTTTCGCATCACACGACCAGCCACTCTTTGTTCAGCGACAGTGTGTACACGGTAACGGTGAGCCGCACCCGCGGATAATCGCCCGCGTCCATCTCCACCTTGGCCCAGAACATCTGCCATGGAAGGCGCTCAAGGCGGGCCAGGTAATCGAGCAGCTCCAGATAACCGCCCTCCAGCGTCAGCTCGACGCCATGCTTGAACACGTTGCGGTCGGCGTCCGCGCCTTCCGCGAGTTCGACCAGCGGAGCCACCGGCAGCGTTTTCAGGCCGACGAGATTGACGCGCCGGTTTCGGGTCAGCATGTTTTCCAGCACGCCAGCCATCCGCTCCGGCGACACCAGTCCCCGGTGCACGCCTTTCACCTCCGCATCGATCTTCTCGACCTGCAAGCGCAGGTCGGCGATCTGCTCGCGGATGACCAAGTCCGGATCCTGTGCGAGCTGTTGTTCGAGGCGGGCAATCTGGACGCGCGCGCTTGCCTGGTCGGTCTGCGCCTGGGCGATCTGCTTTTCAAAGGCGCGCTGCTTCGCCAACGCGCTGTCGATCAGCGAAAGTCCGAGCAGCGCGATCACGACCACGCCGCCAAACATCACGATCATGCGCTCGCGTTTGCCCAGCGCTTCAAAACGCTTTGAGAGCCGGGTCCAGTGTTCGTTCATTGCCCACTTCCACCGGAGGCGAGAGTCGCCAGCCTGAACTCGATAAAGCGCGCGCTCTCCGACGGCGTCTCGGTTGGCGGGCGGTTCATCTGCAGGTCGGCAAATGCGTGTCCCTTCATGATCCTCTCGCGATTCAGTCGCTTTACGTAGCCGGGCACCAGCTCAGGCTGCAGTGCCCGCCCCTGCAGGACCACTTCCTGGCCTGCACCTGAGACAGACAGACCGGTCAGCCAAAGACCATCCAGCGACTGGCGCGCAAAGGCGCGCAGATACTCGGAGAACCCCTCGGTGTTGCCGATGACTCCGCGCCTGAGTGAATCCATGACCAGATGGCGCGACTCCAGCTGCGTGTTCAACCGTTGCAGTTCGCCTGCGAGGGCGGGATCCGCCGTTCGCGCGGCAGCCTGCGCGACCAGCCGGCTCATATCCGCCTGCAAGGCGGCACGCGCCCTCGACTCCTGCTCTGCCTGCCGCCCGGCCGCACTCGCGCGCATATCCGAGAACACCACCCCCGCAACAATGATCGTCAGCGTGATTCCCCACACCGCAGCCACGCCTGGCAGCGAGAGCAAATCGCGCTTTCTTTCGAACGCCGGGTTGTAGAGATTGACCTGTTGCATCTATCGTCCAGCCTCTTGTCGCAGTGCTGCGCCGATTACGTTCCAGTGCTGCAGCTGGTTCGCGGTGTTCGAAAGTTCCGGGGCCGAGCGCATATCCAGGACCTGGTCCAGATTGGCGATCTCCACCTGCACATAAAGATTCTGCATCAGGTGCGGCTCCAGCCCGATCTCCTCTGGCAGCGGAGCGACCACCAGTTTCGCCACCGGGATATAACTGAACTGCCGGTCGAAGTGGTCGAGCGAACGCTGCAACTCCAGCACAACCCGCTCAAAAAGCGATTCCTTGTCTTCGGCGGATGCCATCAGCAGCTGCGACAATCCGACCTCGATCGAGCGCGCGAGATACAACTCCCCGTCGGCGGTGAACGTCAGCAGGCCGCGTTCCTCGGAAAACGACAGCATTGCCAGCCCGCGGTGCTCGATCTCGAACAAGGCTGCGAGATTGCGCTGTGCCATCTCTGGAATGTCGATCACTCCCAGCGGCAGCTTCGCCTTCGAGAACAACTGCATCCGCGAGGCGATCACATCATTGCGCGCGGAGATCGCATATACGGAACGGCCCCGCGTCGGTGCGTTCGGGTCGCCGGGAATGGACACCACGTCCACCGTCGCCTCTTCCACCGGGTAGTCGAGAAACTCTTTCATGCGCCAGCGCACCGCGGACTTCGTCTCCTCCTGCGGAACGTTCGGCGCGTCGATCAACTGCATCTGATAGTCGCCTGCGGGCAGCAGGGTTGCGCAACGAAAGCGGTCGAGATTCATTTCGCGGCGCAGACGCAACAGCGCGTCTTCGTCGGAACCCTGCTTGCGGAAGGATGTACATAATTCGACCGTGGCACGTGCCCCATCCCCGCGCGAGATTCTGGCCACCTCAACGCGATCGGGGCGAAGATTCAGCGCCACGAGCCCGGATTTCTTATTCGGTCCCAGCATTCCGCCACCAATCTTAAGTTTAAACGCGAAAATATAGTAATAACCTATTGTCGTCAATGAAAAAACGGGGGTTTGCCTTCAGAAGTTTTCACGCAAATAGATGAACTCGTTGGCGTTGCGGTAGATCCCGAACGTCGCCCGCGCCTTGGGGTCGTCTTCGAACGCATCACCCTCCCAGTTTCCCCTTAGGAACGGCTTGCCGGCCCCGGTTGCCGCCATGGCGCCCGGGTTGCAGGTGGTTCCATCGGCTGCCTCAAGATTCACGGTGAGGTCCACGCTGCCGGCGTTGTTCTGTCCCGGCGCGGAGAGCTTCACGCTGCCTTTGCCCGCCGCGAACGCCAGCGCCCCGGTTGGGCTCAAGCTGGTTTCGCACGCCTCGAGCGCGCCGCTGAAACCGTCCATCGCGACATCCCCGCTGTCCAGCCGGGTGCAGTCGTCCTCGGTATTCGTCACGAAGAAGAATCCGTCGTAGTACTGGACTTCCATTGGAACGGTCAGCTCCAGGGTCGCCGTGCCATAGGCGTTGGTCAGTTTCAGCCGCCCGAAACGCGCCTCGGTGGTCGCCAGCAGACCGCGTTCCACCGTACCGTCTCCGTCCGCATCCAGATTCAGCGCCGCGCCATTCAGCATCACGCCGTCCGGGTCCATCGGCGCAATGCCGATATCGAGCATGTCGAACGGACCGTCAGGGTCGCCGCCGCGCTCGAACCGCAAGGTCGCCAAGACATCGCCGATCCCGGCTGCCCAGCCGCCCGACACCGATTGCACCGCGAGCCGCGACGCCGTACCGCCCGCGATATACGGCGAGAAACCGCTGGTATCGACGCCGATGGTGAATCGGTCCGCGTCAACGACAGCGATCGTAAACGCCTGGTCGTTGACTTCCGGCATCCCCGCAACGCCCGAGATGAAAACCCGCGCACCCTCGGTAAAGCCATGGTTTACCGCGGTGACCTGCCCGGGATTGGCCTGCGATATCGCCGTGATCACGGCGGTTCGCGGCGGCACCTGACCCGAATCGATCGCGCCGAACCGGAATGACGACGGGACCGCAGGATTCAGCGTGGCAAGTGCGCCGGCGTAGTTCCCGGTGACAGCGTTCGCGGCATTGCGGGCCACGAGCTGGAAGGTCAGCGTCAACGGCTCGCCCATATAGGTGAACGCGGAGGCCGGGGCGCACGCGGGCGACGCGGCGCTGCGATTGGTCAGCGCCGGTGCGGCGGCACCTGCTGTCGTCAGGGTGAAATGGTCCGGAACGAAACGGCCGACTTCGACTGCTGCAGATTCGACATAGCGCTCCGCGGTTGTCGAATCCGCAGCATCCACGCTCGCGAAATCGGTGTCCTGCAGCGTCAGCGAGAAAGCGCCGGCCTCGTCGTACGACGCGGCATCGGAAATCAGCTGTCCGCTGACAAACGCAGCACCGACATCCAGCGTGCCCAGAGTCCCGGGACAACCACCGCCACCGCAGACGGCCAGCACGGCATCGGGCGTGCCGGCGTAGTTAGTCGTCACGGCGGGCGCGCCTGCCGCGTTGACTGCTGCGGCGCGCAGCGAGAACGGCTGGCCTGCTTTATGAACGGTGCCACCCGGCACGGCCGTATTGTCGAGCGTGCGCGTGGTTCCCGGCGATTGCGGGTCATCGTCGCTCGCACTCAACGTGAACGCAGCAGGCCGGATTGCGAAGTTGTCGGCCGAGCACGCGGTCACGGTGGTCGCACCGGAGGTATAACTCACCTGTACCCGTACGTCACGCCAGGCGTTGCTGACAGCCGGGAAGTTCACCGTCGCCTCACCGCTCGCAAGCGACGCCGAAACCGGGTAGCCCGCATCCGCGATGGTGGTGGAAGACGTGGGGCAGAGCTGTGCATCCAGGGCCACTCCCAGCGTGGTATTGCCCAGCAGCGCCACCGACACCGTGCCGGAAAAACTCGTATCCACCGCCGTCCTGCCTGAATCCAGCGCCACGACTTTCAGACTGAATCCGGTACCCGAGACCTTGGTCCTGATCCTAACCGTGGACGCCCACGACGCGTAACTGGTCTCGAAGGCATCGAAGGCGACGACCGCCGCGCCAACCGTGAGCGTTGCGGTGGCGGCAGTCGCGGTGCCGGCATTCGATGAAGTCACCGGCCCGGTACTGTTGTTGTAGCTGCCCGCAGTCGAACTGGTCACGCTGACACTGACGCTGCACGAACCGCCCGCCGCCACCATCCCGCCGGTCAGGCTGAGCGAGCCACTGCCAGACGCGCCGGTGACGGTGCCGTTGCACTGGGGGCTGGCTGCGGCAGCCGCATTCACCAGCCCGCCCGGATAGCTATCGGTGAACGCAACACCGGTGACCGCATGCCCCGCATTCGGGTTCGTCAATGTCACCGACAGGGTCGACGTATCGCCGGTCCCGATCGTGTCGGGGGAAAACGTTTTGGTCACCTGCAGCGGGAGCAGAAACATCACGTTCGCGGTTGCTGCCGCGGTATTGGAGCCGGCATTGGCCGACGTCACAGCTCCCACAGGGATGTCATTGTCGAAACTGCCGTCCGTGGCGCTGGTGACATTGACCGTGACCGTGCAGCTGCCGCCGGCAGGAATGGTGCCGCCCGAGAGTTGTACCGAGTTACCCCCTGCTGTAGCCGACACGGTGCCGCCGCATGTGGTTGCCGCGCCGGTGGGCGAAACATTGACGAGGGTTCCGGGATACGTATCCGTGAAACCGGCGCCGACGATGTCGTAAGAGGCGTTCGGATTCGCCAGCGTGATCGTGAGCGCGACCGGCAGATTGATACCTTGCTGCGGCAGGCTGAACGCCTTCGACACCACCGGCCGCGCCAGCACTGCGACCGTGGTCGTCGGAGCGCCTCCCGCCCAGCGATGGCCTCCCGCGGCAGTCGTCGGGTAATCGGCGGTGATCGTATGGTCGCCGACCGTCGTGCCGGTGAAGGTCACGCTGCAGCTCGCGGACTCGCCGTCGATCGCGGCGAGCGTGCAGGGATTCGGGCTGAAGGCGGCCGCTAGCGAACTGGAGAACGTCACGTCGCCCTGCGGCGTGGCACGCTGCGGCGGAGCGCCGACATCGGCGACGACAGCCGTGCAGGTGGTAGAGGTATTGACGCCGATCTCCGCCTGCACGCAGGAAACCGTCACTGCTGTACTGTGACCGGGGCCCGGCGTATGCGCCAGAACTGCTATCGACAGTAGCCAGGCGACCAGCCCGAAAACGATCCGTATCGTACTCATCGTGAAATGACGACCTGTAACTGCCGTTCTACATACGCCGGCCCGACGGTTCCGGGACAGACGCCTGCCGCAGGCGCGTTGCAGGCCGTTACGCGCAGCTGATACACCTGAAAGCTGTTCGATGTCTCAGTGAAACTCGCGCTGCCGCATTCCACGCTCACGGTGAAGCTGCCGAGGCTGCCGGCCAGCCCCGACAGGTTCTGCCGGGTTGGAGCCGCGTAGCTCGCGCCATCACAGGCCGTCGCATAGGCGCCGGCACTGTCGCGCAGCAACTGGTAGGCGCCCCACTCCACACCGGCACGTGCCGCCTGATATGCACGCACACCCTGCAGATCGAGAACGCTTGCCTTTTCCCGTGTCCCGGTCAGTGTCACCAGATAAGCCGTCAGGCTGCCGAGCACGAGCAGCAGGAAGATCGCCGTGGCGATGCCGAAACCGGATTGGCGCTCACGGCACATTGGGGACGTGCACCTGCTGGAACAGCGCGACCGACTCCGAGTCGCGCGTCAAGGTCAGCGAAAGCGAAACCACGCCGGCACGCCGAGCCACTGCGTTGGCGTCATAGGTGAAGCCGCACGCGCTCACCCCGTCGGCTAGCAATGCAGTGTTGTCCGTGCCGGTAAAGGGCGGCGGCTGGCTGGACGTAATCGAGTATCCCCAATGCCGCCGCAGCACGCCCGATGCCGGCGCGCATTCGTAGCTCACCGGGTACTCGACCACCTGGAAACGCGCCACCGGCGACTCGAAAGGGAACTGCGTGGGCGCGATATCGATGACATTACCCGCCGCGCTGACAAATGCGGCCCGGTTGTCGCCGAAATACGCATTTGCCGAGCCGATTGTCGAGTCCGAGGTCAGGTTGTAGATGACGATGCTGCTGCCTGCCGGCAGGGACGGCATCGGCCCCAAGACATCGAAGCTCGAGTCGCTGATATTGAAGTTCACGGGATCGCCGGGTGGCCGCGCGCGGTAGCGTCCGCCGCCAGATGTGATCAGGAACTCCAGGTAAGTGGCGCCGCCGCTGCTGCGCACCCGCACGCTGTTCGGCAGCGCCAGCCGCAGGTCCCGGCTGATGCGCCGCAACGCCGTATCCGCCGTGTCGCTCAGCTGGCTGCGGCGCGCTACGTCGAAGTAAGCGTCCACCGGGCCGCGCACGAAGACCGCAACCATCGCGGCAATGATGCCGGTAATGACGATGACGATGACCGCCTCGGCGAGGGTAAATCCCCGCACACGCGCTGAATGCATGCGATCAGGGTACGGCAGTCGGCGCATAGCGCGTTCGGTAGCCATCGAGAACGATCAAGTCTCCGCCGGGCGCGGTCACGGTAACGGTGATTTGCAGTACGTCCGCCGCTGGCAGGCCGAGCCCTCCCTGCGTCAACGAGACCGAGGCACCGTACCCAGAGAGCCCCCCGATCGGGGTATTGGTAATGTCGCGAATCCCAGCCATGGAAAACCCGTGGTAGTCGCTGACATTGTCGAACGGCGTCGTGGCCGAGTAGCGGGTTTCTCCCCCTTCCGGTCCGAGGCCTTCCACGACCGTGCAGTCGGCGGTGCTGGTTGCAGTGGCGGCGTCCGCGTCGTCCGGGTCGCAGTAAGTAAGCGGCATCAGCTGCACTTCCGCGACCAGCGCCTCAGCGACCGCGAGCAGCTGCTTGCGGACCAGCGGATCGGAACTTTTCTGCACCGTGACGGTGTATGCCAGCAAGATCCCCGCCACGCCAACGCCCACGATCACGATGAACATGATCAGCTCGATCAGCGTGAAGCCCTGGCTCGCAGTCGGTCTGGCGCGGCGCTCAGGGGTGGACATACCCGGTCTCCGGCTCGACCATGAAACTGCGGGAACTGTCGCTGTCTGTGACGGTGAACGTGGCACCGGCGCTGGGCCGACCCAGGCCGTCGAACGAGATATCTGCTCCCGCCAGCGAAACGCCGGGAGGCGCGCTGAGGACAAAAGGCTGGTTGCCGGCGGGATCGACGACCGCCGAAGCGCAGGCGGCATCGTGGCAAATCCGCAGCGAAGTGGCGCTTGTCGAAACGTAGACGGCGCGGCGTTGCGCGACAGCCAGTTTCTGCGCATACCGGATGGCGGCCTGCGCGGAGTCGAAGTATCCCAACGTCCGAAACTCCTGGTTTCCTATCAGCCTCGGGATCACCACCACCGCCAATGCACCGACAACCAGAAGAACCACGACCAGCTCGACTAGCGAGAACCCCTGCTGACGCCGGCACACAAGTTTGCGGGACTCAGGCATGCAACTGGAGACACATCGCGAATATCGAACCGCAGTCGGGAGGAACGTGCCTCATCGTGCCGGCCGGTTCTCGACTGCTGCAACGGAACAGCCGGACGCCACGGGTGCAACGCTCCGTGGCGTCCGGCATGACGCTCAGTCGCTGCAGATGATCGGCGCGGTCGCCGTAGCGGCGTTCTCGCCGGTGATCGTGCAGCTGACCGCATCCCCCGGATTTGCACCTGAACAATCCGCATCCGCGGTAACGGAATATCCGGTCGGCAGCGCGGCGCCGACGAGCAGCGCCGCTGCGTCCGTGCACGCCGTGGCAGTATTTATCGCCACGGTACCGGCCTTGGCGGAATTTACCTGGCGGGCGGCATAGTTGATTGCGGTCGCAGAGCTCAACGCCGCCGCGACGCCTTCTGTCGCAGCCGTCGATGCCTCGTCCTGCAGGCTGATGAATCGAGGCAGCGCGATGGCGGACAGGATACCCAGGATGACAATCACCACCACCAGTTCGATCAGGGTAAAACCGCTTTGCTTCTGTTGCATTTACTTCTCCTCTTCTTGAGAAAGTTTGCTGTTAAAACACGTTCTGGAAATCAACAACCGCTCGTTTGAATCGTGATCGCGGGAGATGTATTCGCCGCCGCCGGCTCGGTGTAGCTGACCCTGCAATTCGGCGCCGTGCCGCCGTTGATGTCGATGTTCAGCGTACCGCCGCCGGAAGTTATGGTGACGTCGTCGCTGGTTTCGTTGATCTGCAGCGCCACCGCGATGCCGTTCAGATCCCCGGTTGGGTAGCCGTTGTTGAGCGTGACGTTGACGCCTTCCATCTGGATGGTCGCCGCTCCGCTGAGCACGGTGTTGGTGGCCAACGCCTGCGCATGCGCCAGCGCGGCGGCGGAGCGCACGCCGCCGAAGATCGCCTGCGACTTGGCTGCGCGCGCCTGGGTCTGCAGCGCGATGTAACGCGGCAGCGCGACGGCAGCCAGAATGGCGACCACGCTCAGCGTGACCACCAGCTCGATCAGGGTGAAGCCCTTCCTGCGTTTCTTCATGCTCTGAGCCCTCGTCTGTAAATGCCTCATCGGGCGGCTTCCTGCGGATGCAGCACCATGTATGCCAGCCTATTGCAGCCAGCTGTAATCGTTCACCAGCACCAGTGCAACCCACTCCTGCGAGATGCCGGCGCCGCCTGTTTCGCGTTCCCCGATCCGCATCACCCGGAAGCGCACCGAGAAATCCCGGTACACCGACGGCGAGAAGAATCGCCGGTTGTTTGCCGTATAGACGAGTTCTCGACGCCCGTGATCGAAGTACCACTTGCCTCGCGGCTCGTCTTCCGGCGACGTATCCAGTTCTCCGATATAGTTTTCCGGTGCCGGGTCCATCCAGTCCATCGGGTTGCTTTCGGCTAGTGTCGGGATTTTCGACACCTTGTCCTCGAGCAGCAGCTCCGCAACCCGATATCTCAGCCCGGTGCGCAGATTCGCCACCGTCATTTCCATCGCCACCACTTCCGCGTACTCCTGGTAGTACAGCATGCGCTCGAGGAACACCGTTGCAAGCGCCCCGAATACGACGACCACAACTGCCAGCTCGACCCGGCTGGCGCCGCGTTGCCGCGTTCCGTCACAGTTGTTCTGCATCGCGTCATCGCCTGAGCGCCGCACCGCCAAGATCCCAGATCGGCAGGAACACGCCGAGCGCGAGGATCAGTACCAGTACGCCGAGCGCCACGATCAGCACCGGCTCGACCTGCGCGCCAAGCGTCTTCAGCTCGTACTCGACCTCGCGCTGATACATTTCCGCGATCTCCTGCAGCATGTCGTCCAGTGCGCCGGACTCCTCGCCTACCATAATCATCTGCAATACCACCGGCGTGAACACGCCGGTATTGCCCGCGGTCCGCAGGATGCTCTCCCCGCGCTCGACGCCTTCGCGCATCCTGTCGATCTGTCCGGACACGTAGGCGTTGTCCACCGTCTGCGCCACCAGACTCAGCCCCTGCATCACCGGCACGCCGCTGCGCATGGACAGCGCAAAGCTGCGTGCGAAGCGCGCAAGCGTCGCCTTGAGCACGATCTTGCCGGCGATCGGGATGCGCAACTTGAACCGATCCCACGTGTACCGTCCCGCCTGCGTCCGTGTCCAGGCACGAAACCCGAACCAGGCACCGATGATGCCCAGGCCCAGCAGCCACCAGCCGGCGACCATGAACTCCGAGAAGGCGATCAGCGCACGCGTCAGCAACGGCAGCTCGGTGTCGAAACCCGCGTACACCTGAGCGAAAGCCGGGATCACGAACAAATTCACCACCACCAGCGCCGCGACCATGGTGGCCATCACGAAACTTGGGTAGCGCAGCGCGGATCGCACCTGCGTACGCATGAAATCCTGGAACTCCAGATGGTGAAACAGCCGCAGGAAGATCTGTTCGAGCATGCCGGTGGTTTCGCCGACGTACACCATGGCGACATAGAATGGCGAGAACACGCCTTTCTGGCGTTGCAGGGAAGTCGACAGCGGCCGGCCGCTGTCCAGGCTTTCGCGCACCCCCTGCAGGGTCTTCCTGAAGGTCGGATTGGCGGTGGAGTCCTGCAAGCCGGCAAGCGCGCGCATGATCGGCACCCCGGCCTTCAGCAATGCGTGCATCTGCCGGCTGAAGAGCAGCAGGTCCGCCAGTTCCACCTTGGGACGGCTCAGCCGCGCAAGCAGGCTTTCGGCACCATTCTCTTCAGGCCGGTCGGTCGCGTCGATCTCGACAGGCGTAATTCCAGTGCTGAACAGCTGCGTTGCCACCGCCGCACTGTCCGCCGCTTCCACAACCCCTTCTACCAGCTGTCCGTCCGAAGTCCGGCCTTTGTAAGCGAAGTAGTTCATCAGTCGTCGAGCTGGGTGGTTACGCGCATGGCTTCCTCGACCGTGGTGCGGCCCTCGAGCGCGAGCAGGGTGGCGTGGTCCTGGAGCATCGCGCCCGCCATCTGCTTGCGGGCGACCTCCATGAACGTGGCCGGATCGGCGTGACTTGCAGCCTCGACGACCGGTTTCGTCATTTCCAGCATTTCATAGACGCCGGTGCGGCCCTGATAGCCGGTGCCATTGCACTGTGTGCAGCCACGGCCTTTGCGCAGGCTTGCGGAGGACATCCGCTCGCCGGCATGGTCCTGCAGCCACGCCTGCTCCTGCGGCGTCGGCTGGTAAGCACCGCCACAACTGTCGCAGACCAGCCGCACCAGCCGCTTGGGCAATCACCAGTTGCAGCGACATCGCCACCATGTAGCGTGGCGCGCCCATGTCGAGCAGACGGATCGGCGTACCGATCGCGTCATTGGTGTGCAGGGTGGACAACACCATGTGGCCGGTGATGGCGGCGCGCAGGCCGGTCTCCACCGTGCCCTGGTCGCGCATCTCGCCGACCAGGATGACATCCGGGTCCTGGCGCAGCGCGGTGCGCAACACACGGTCGAAAGTGAGATCGATCTTTTCGTGCACCTGCACCTGGTTGATTCCCGGCAGGCGGTATTCGACCGGGTCCTCGACCGTGATGATCTTGCGCTCGGGCCGGTTGAGTTCTTCGAGCGCCGCATACAAGGTCGTGGTCTTGCCGCTGCCGGTCGGGCCGGTCACCAGCACCATGCCGCTCGGCCGGTGAATGATCTGGCGCAGCCGCTCGAGCATGCGCGGCGGCATGCCGATACGGTCCAGATCGAGTATCCCGGTGCCCTGGTTCAGCAGACGCATCACCACCGATTCACCGTGCTGGGTCGGCATGGTCGAGATACGCACGTCGATCGGGGTATTGCGAACCTTGACGTTGAAGCGGCCGTCCTGCGGCAGCCGCTTTTCGGAAATATCCAGCCCCGACATCAGCTTCAACCGCAGCACCAGCGCCGACGCAATCCTGGAATCGGCCTCGGTCTGGATATGCAGCACGCCGTCGATGCGGAAACGGATCTGCAGTTTCTTTTCCTGTGGTTCGATATGGATGTCCGAGGCGCGCACGCCAATCGCGTCTTCGAACACCGATTGCAGCAGCTTGACCACCGGCGCGTCTTCCAGGCCCGGGGTGACGCCGAGACCGCCGAGGTCGACGACGCCCTCGCCCAGTTCCTCGCCCAGCTCGTGCGCCAGTCCGGTGATCTCCTCGGTGCGGCGATAAATGCGGTCGATGGTCTGCAGCAGCAGCGACTCGCTCACCACCGCGAGCTGGATCTCGCGCTTCAGAATCCGCGTGATCTCGTCATAAGCGAACAGATCGGTGGGATCCGCCATGCCGACCCGGTAGAACGATCCGCTATCCTCGAGGACAATCGCGCGGAAGCGCCGCGCCAGCGTTTCGGGCAGGCGGGTCGCAACGTCCGGCTTGATGTTGAACTGCCTGAGGTTGATGAAAGGGGCCTGGAGCTGCCGCGCAAGCGCCCCGCCGATCTGTTCTTCGGTCAGGTAACCGCTGTCGATGAAGATCCGGCCGAGCTTGCGGCCACTGCGCTTCTGTTCCTCGAGCGCGGCTTTCAATTGCCCTTCGGTCAGCAACCCCTGTTGGAGCAGGATCTCGCCAAGACGGATCTTTTCGGGTTTACCCATGTGGGACTTAGCGGTTCTGTACCGCTCTTTAAGTAATCTTTAAGATTGAGCCTGCAGGCTGTTGAATTGCAAAACTAAACTTTTTCATTCTTATTGGCAAGCGCAATGTTCGACGTAGTGCTTTACCAGCCCGAGATCCCGCCCAATACGGGCAATATCATTCGCCTGTGTGCAAACAGCGGGTGTCGGCTGCACTTGGTCGGCCCCTTGGGTTTCAGGCTGGACGACCGCAGGTTGCGCAGAGCGGGGCTCGACTATCACGAGTTCACGGCCATTACGGTCCATGACAACTGGGAAGCATGGCTGTCGGCCAAGAAGGCCGGTAGACAGTTAGCGTTTACTACCAGAGCGGTGCAGCGATACGACTACGTGCAGTATCAGTCGGGGGATGCGCTGGTTTTCGGGCCCGAGACCAGGGGTCTGCCGGACAAGGTACTGGCGGCGTTTGCGGAAGAAGAGCGGCTGCGGATACCGATGCTGCCCGCCAGGCGCAGCCTCAATCTTTCCAATGCAGTGGCAGTCGCAGTTTATGAAGCCTGGCGCCAGCTTGGCTACGACGGAGGTGCGGCGTAAGTCCGGCTCAGTGCAGGCGTTCCGGCTTCGGTTCCCGCTGCAGGAGCGCCTCGACCGCATCCTGCGCCGAAGCCTGGCCGTCCAGCACGGAGCAGACCGCGCTGGCGATCGGCATGTCCACTCCCAGGTCGTCTGAAAGGCGAAGCACCTCGCGCGCGGTAAAAACACCTTCGGCCACATGCCCCAGCCCGGCAAGCGCGTCCGCCAGCGGCCGGCCAGCCGCCAGCGCAAGCCCGATGCGGCGATTGCGCGAAAGGTCGCTGGTGCAGGTCAGCGCCAGGTCGCCGATGCCGGAAAGCCCCATGAAGGTATCGAGCCTGCCGCCCAGGCGCAGGCCGAGGCGCGACATTTCCGCCAGGCCGCGGGTGATCAGCGCAGCACGGGCGCTGTTTCCCAGCTTGAGGCCATCGCAGATACCGGCAGCGATCGCTATCACGTTCTTCACCGCGCCACCGATCTCGACCCCGACCAGGTCTTCCGAGGAGTAAACCCGCAGGCGGCCGGTGTGCAGCGCCCGCGACGCCTCGCCGGCGAACGCCGCATCCCGCGAAGCGAGCGTCACCGCAGCCGGCAAACCGCGCGCCACCTCATCCGCAAAGCTGGGCCCGGAGAGGGCGGCATAACGCCATCCGGCCGGCAGTTCTTCTGCCGCCATCTGATGCGGCAGCTTGCCGGATCCCGCTTCGAAGCCCTTGCAGACCCAGACGATATCGATCGGCGCCGGTCGCCTGCCCAGCAGCCCAAGGGTTTCACGTAGTCCCGCGACCGGCACCGCCAGCACGGCGAGCGTCGCGTCGGCCAGCGCATCTTCCGGTGAAGCGGCCAAGCGGACGTTTTCCGGGATGGCGACGCCGGGGAGATAGCGCGCGTTCTCGCGCGCCCTGCTCAACGCATCGAACTGATCACGGCTGCGACAGTACAGGCGGACACTGTTCTCGCCCGACCAGGCAACCGCGAGCGCCGTGCCCCATGCGCCGGCACCCATTACGGCGATGGTCATACGCCCCAAAGCTGATCGAGCTTGATGAAACCGGTGGCCCCGTCGCGATGACGCACCCTGGCCCATCCGTTGGCAAAACCGCCGAACTCGAGCACGACGTCTTGTTCGACCTTGAAGGCCACCGGCGCCGACGCCTCGGGTTTCTCCCGCGCCTCCGCCACCGGAACACGAACCATCACCATGCGTCGGTCGGACAGATTTTTTTCCTCGATCCAGCCGAACGCACCGCTACTGTCGCGAACGCGTACCCATTCACCGCTGGAAATGATCACCTCCACCGGATAGTCCCTGGAAAGCACGAAGAGCCTTTTGGCATCCCTGGAAGGCGCGTCGTACAGGATCGCCGCGGCCTGATCTACCGAGCGGTACTGCAGCGCCTGTGACTGCGCCGTGGAAGCAGCCGCAAATGCGCCCGCCGCAAACAGCAAACGCAGCCAGTCAGTGCGTCGCACCTGTGGCACCCGTTGCGTCCTGCGCCTTCTGGCGTTGCGCCTGGTAGATCGCCTCGAAGTTCATCGGGTGCAGAATCACCGGCGGGAAACCACCACGGGAAACGGTTTCCGATACGACTTCGCGCACGTACGGGAACAGGATGTTCGGGCAGGTGATGCCGAGCACCGGTTCGAGATCTCCCGGGGGGACGTTACGGATCTGGAAAACGCCCCCGTAGGTGACTTCGACCAGGAACACCGTCTTCTCGTCCGACTTGGCCGTCACCGTCACCGTCAGCACAACCTCGAAGAAGGTGTCGTCGATGCGCTGGGACGTGTTGTTCATCGAGACATCCACCTGCGGCGTTTCGCGCTCCAGGTAGACTTTTGGCGCGTTCGGCACCTCCAGCGAGAGGTCCTTCACGAATAGCTTCTCGATTGAGAAGACCGGTTTTTCATTCTGTTCGCTCATCAAATCCTCGGTTCTGTCGTGAATGATTTCCGCTCAACCGGCGTGCTGAAGCAGAAGGTCCAGCCTGCCGGCGCGGTCCAGCGCCGAAAGCTCGTCGTAGCCGCCGACATGCTCTTCGCCGATGTAGATCTGGGGCACGGTACGCCGGCCGGTGCGTTCCACCATCTCCACGCGCCGCTCCGGTTCGAGGTCGACGCGTGTTTTCTCGATAGCGGTAATACCCTTGCTCCGGAGCAGACGCTCCGCCATCAGACAATAGGGACAGACGGCTGTGCAGTACATCCTGACCGGGCTTGTCGTCGTCACTTCTTCTCCACCGGCAGGCTTGCCTGCTGCCACGCGCCCAGACCGCCCGAAAGCACATATACGTCCGCGAAGCCGAGCTTCTTCAGCATTGCGAAGGCAGCATGAGAGCGGTTACCCGTCGCGCAGGCAATCAGGACCGGCTTGTTCTTGAACTTCTGCAATTCCGTCGACCGCTTCTCGATCTGCGCCAACGGAAAATTCTTTGCATTGCCGATATGGGCAGTCGCGAACTCCGCAGGTTCGCGCACATCGATCACCACCGCGTCCTTGCGGTTGATCAACTGCACGGCATCCATTGCGCCGATGTCCTTGGCGCCACTCAGGCTTTTCGCGATCCAGGGCCACACCAGAAACCCGCCGCTGACCAGCGCAATGAGCACCAGCCAGATGTTATTGCCGATGAATTCCAACGTTCAAGACTCCCTGCCGCGAGAAGCCGCGTATTCTAGCAGTTCGTCGACGGCCGACGAACGCGGCGACGGAATGTCGCGCAGCAGTTTAAGCGCGGCAGACACTTCGCCCGGATAGGCGAGCATCGACCGGTCCCAGAATGCTTTCGCCGAAATGACGTCGCCGCTCAGGGCCAGCAGCATTGAATGCCTGAAGGCGAGCTCACCGGCCGGAATCCACCGCAGCACCCTGCCGCTCAGCATCAGCTTGTCCCGGGATCTTTCCGCATCGATCGGCATGGCGGTCACGATTCCGAGTTCGACCACGTGCGAGAGCAGCGAGCCGCGATGCAGTTCCGCTATGTCCTGCTGCACTTCGGCGGCCGGTCGACCCGCGAGGCTCTCCACGCGTCGGTAATCCCATCCGATCTGGATCAGCATGAGCCACGCTGCGGCAACCATCGTGCCGCGAATCAGGACGCGCCCGCCGGCCGGCAGCTGCCATGCGCCGGCCGCGCCCGCCCCCGCCAGCAGCGCGAAAACCGCCAGGAAATACGCGTACCACAGCGGATACTCGAGCAGGCTGTGGACGGCCAGCACCGACAACACCGTGCCCAGCCACCATCGTTCGGGTGCGGGCGATCGCCAGTCCTGTCTGCGCAGCCACCAGAAGACGCCGGCGACCACAATCGGCAGCCCGACGATGCCGAGCTCGGCCATCAGATGCAGAAAGAGGTTATGCGCGTGATCGGTCAGTCCGGCGCTGGCGACCGCCGGCAGCCGGTCGGCAAGGAGAAAATGCTGCCAGGCGTACTGCCCGAAACCGACGCCGGTCAGCGGCGACGCGCGGAACATTTCCAATGCCGCCTGCCAGAGATGCAGACGGATGCCGAAGGCACCGTCCCCCGATTGCATGCGCGCAAGCGCGGATTCCGGGACCGCTGGCGCTTCTCCGCCTGCGGATGCCCACGGCAGCGAGAGCACGATGCAGGCGACAAGCGCCAGTACCGCAGCAACGGCAAGCCTGCGTATGCGCGCATCATTCGCCCGCCAGCCAAACCAGGCGGCGAGCGCGATGGCAACGGCGAAATACAGCCAGACGGATCGCGAACCGGCAAGAGCCAGCGCCAGAAGCATCGGCAGCGCCAAAGGCACTGCGATCCACGGCAGCAACCGGCGGGTCATCGCAAGATAGCCAAGCGAAATCAGCCCGAGAAACACATGGTTCGCGAAGTGATTCGGCTGCGCCAGATTGCCGTACAGCCGCGTGCCGTCGATCCGCACCACCCAGCCGGCCGGAAACCATCCTGAAAGCTGCACCATCGCGATTGCCGCGTTCAGCAGCGCGCCGGCAGCGAGTCCGGCTGCACAGAGCGCAGCAAAGCGTTCCCATCCCCACGCGCGGCGCAGATTGTTCCCGACCGCGATCATGGCGGCGGCCCAGACCAAAATCAGAGATGCGAGCGCGCCCTGCTGCCAGTATGCGGTCTTGCCGAAAACAGACTGCGCTGCGATCAGCGTCGCAAGCGCAACCGGCAAGATCGTCACATGCGGTATCGAGAACGACCAACCCGGTCGGACAAGAACGAGCAAGGTGAAAACAGCAAGGCCGGCCGCGACCGCAAGCCATTCCTGGTGGAAACTGGTGAACGGCGGCCGCGCGTACGGCAGCAGAAAAGGCAGCGTCAGCATTCCCAGCAACACGCAGCCGGCAAGCCACGGTACAAGCTTTCCGCGCAATGCCGCAGTCGGCAGGCCGGGCGTGTCGTGCGCGCTTGCGTTCATCGGCGAATGCGGTGCATTGCGATGCGATAATAATGGAACTACGCACACGGGTGACGAGGAATAACCGGAAATGAAGAAGATCGTGCTGCTGCGACATGGCGAAAGCGTGTGGAACAAGGAGAATCGCTTCACCGGCTGGACCGACGTGGACCTGACCGACAAGGGCGTGCAGGAAGCGCGCGAGGCGGGCCGCCTGCTGCGGGACGCGGGTTTCGATTTCGAGCTCGCCTACTGCTCGGTGCTCAAACGCGCCATCCGCACGCTCTGGATCGTGCTGGAGGAACTCGACCGCATGTGGATCCCGCAACAGCTTTCCTGGCGGCTGAACGAACGCCACTACGGCGCACTGCAGGGTCTCAACAAGACCGAGACCGCGCAGAAGTACGGCGACGACCAGGTGTTGATCTGGCGGCGCAGCTATGACACGCCGCCGCCCGCGCTGGAAACGCACGACCCCCGGTCCGCCGCCCGGGATCCGCGCTATGGCGACATCCCGGCCGAGGAACTGCCGCGTACGGAATGCCTGAAAGACACCGTTGCCCGTTTCCTTCCCTACTGGAACGAAACCATCGCGCCGCAAGTCAGATCAGGCAGGCGTCTCATTGTCGCGGCACATGGCAATACCATCCGCGCACTGGTGAAATACCTGGACAACGTTTCGGAAAAGGACATCGTGGGCCTGAACATCCCGACCGGAATTCCCCTGGTGTACGAACTGGAAGACGACCTGAAACCCATCCGGAACTACTACCTTGGCGATCAGGAAAAAGCCCGACAGGCAGCTGCCGCGGTGGCCGCCCAGACCAAACGTGCTTGAGCCGCGGCCGCGCGGGGCAATCCGCCGCGCG
>JBBDIL010000006.1:71792-89739 GCA_040880425.1 Burkholderiales bacterium
CCCCCCCCCCCCCCGCCGCTGTTCGCCCTGCTGCTTGCCTTCGCCTTTGTCCCGCACGGCTGGACCCAGTCGGCCGAAGAAAGTGAACTGCGCGAGCTTCGCACCCGGATCAAGTCGCTGCAGAAAGAGATGGAAAGGTCGGAGGGCACGCGCGACGAGGCTCGCGACGCCCTGCGGGAATCCGAACGGGCAATCAGCCAGGCGAATCGCCGCATCTTCGAGATTGCCGCCCGGCGCCGCGAGCTGAATGCAGAGCTTTCCCGGTTGCAGCGCCAGCAGCAGGAAGCCGAGTCGCGCATCGCAGCCGAACAGAAAGAAATTTCAAGACTGCTGTATCGCCAGTATGTTCACGGCCAGCCCGAGGCGCTCCGCCTGCTGCTCAACCGCCAGGACCCGAACGAAACCGCCCGTCAGCTCCAGTATCTCGGCTACGTTTCGCGCGCGCGAGCCGAGCTGATCGGCAGCCTCCGCGAGAATCTGGAAAGCCTGCGCACGGTGGCCGAGGAAACGCGCGAAAAGCACGCCGCGTTGCGCTCTCTCGAGAAAGAAGAGGCGACGCAGAAGACCCGGCTCGAGCGCCAGAAGGCCGCGCGTCAGCGCGTGATCGCCAACGCTTCGACCGAGATCGCCAAGCATCGGCGACAGATCTCGACTCTGCGGCGGGACGAGCAGCGGCTTACCAACCTGATTGAACGGCTGGCCAAGGAAGCCGCGCGCGCGCGTGAGCAGGCCAGGCTGCGGAACAGGGCGCTGCCCGACGCCAGCGCCAACGCCGCCGCGTTTGCCAAACTCAAGGGGCGGCTGCGGCTTCCGGTAATCGGGGAACTTGCCAACCGTTTTGGCGGCCAAAGGAAAGATGGTGGACTCGCATGGAAAGGCCTTTTCATTTCTGCGAAAAGCGGGCAGGAAGTAAAAGCCATCGCGCCCGGAAAGATCGTCTATGCGGACTGGCTGCGCGGTTTTGGCAACCTGATGATCATCGACCACGGCGGCGGCTACATGAGCCTGTACGGCAACAATGAGGCGCTGCTGAAGCAGGTAGGCGACGACACCCGGGCGGGAGATACCATCGCATCCGTCGGCAACAGCGGTGGCAACCCGGATTCGGGTTTATACTTTGAGTTAAGGCATCAAGGCAGGCCGTTCGATCCTCTCCCTTGGGTAAATCTCAACTGACGGGCTGAATCCACTGACCGGGCGTTCCACACCTACGCCCGGAGGATGTGGGTCCTCTAGGAGCATCACCATGCAAAGCAGGTTTCGTCAATTCAGTCTGATCGCGCTCGGCGCCGTGCTCGGCGTGCTGATCAGCCTCAATTTTTCCGCGGTCGCCGACAGAAACGCCGGACCGCTGCCGATCGAGGAGCTGCGCGCGTTCACCGAGGTCTTCGGGCGGATCAAGAACGACTACGTCGAATCGGTAGATGACAAGAAGCTCATCTCGGAAGCGATTCAGGGCATGCTGTCCGGGCTCGACCCGCATTCCTCCTACCTCGATGCGGAAGCCTTCAAGGAGCTGCAGGTCGGCACACAGGGCGAATTCGGCGGACTCGGCATCGAAGTCGGGATGGAAGACGGCTTCGTCAAAGTGGTCGCGCCGATCGAGGACACACCGGCCTGGCGGGCAGGCCTCAAGTCGGGCGACCTGATCATCAAGCTGGACGATACCAACGTGAAGGGCATGACCCTGAACGATGCGGTCAAGCGCATGCGCGGCAAGCCCGGCACGGACATCACCATCACCTTTGTCCGCAAGGGCAACCAGAAGCCGCAGGTGGTGAAGATCACCCGCGACATCATTCAGATCCAGAGCGTCAAGACGCAGCTGATCGAACCCGGCTATGCGTACTTCCGCGTCACGCAGTTCCAGGAGCACACCGGTGAGAAGCTTGCGGATGCGATCGAAAAGCACTTTGCCGAGAACGAGGGCCCGATGAAGGGCATGATTCTCGATCTGCGCAACGACCCGGGCGGCCTGCTGAACTCGGCGGTCGCGGTTTCCGCCGCATTCCTGCCGCAGGATGCGCTGGTGGTCTACACCGAGGGTCGGTCCGCGGATGCGAAGATGAAGCTCTACGCCCGCCCGGAATACTATCTGCGCGGCAGCCGCACCGACTATATGCGCAAACTTCCGAAAGAAGTGAAAACCGTGCCGATGGTGGTACTGGTCAACAACGGCTCGGCTTCAGCGTCCGAGATCGTTGCCGGCGCACTGCAGGACCACAAGCGCGCCGTGGTCATGGGCACGCAGACATTCGGCAAGGGTTCGGTGCAGACCATTCTGCCGCTCGGCAACGGCACCGCGATCAAGCTCACCACCGCGCGCTACTACACGCCGGATGGCCGCTCGATCCAGGCAAAAGGCATCACGCCGGACATCGTGGTCGAGGAAGCCACGATCAGTGAGGCCGAGGCGGACGCCGCCACGCGCGTGCGCGAAGCCGATCTGCAACGCCACCTGCCCGGGGTCGACGAGCTCGTGACTCCGCCAGCCGGCGCACCCGCGACGAGCGAAGAGGCCAAAGTGCCGGCAGTCATTTCCAAGAATGATTACCAGTTGAACCAGGCACTCAACCTGCTCAAGGGCCTGCAGATCATCGGTCGCAAGTAATCGTGGATCCACTCCGGGGCTGCCCTGGCAGCCCCGTTTTTTTCGCGCTTCGCCGTTTCTGCCTGCGCCCCCGGTCCCGCCCGGGTCTTTGAAATGGACGACAACCAGCTTCTTCGTTACAGCCGCCATATCCTGCTGCCGGAAATCGGCATTGACGGGCAGGAAAAACTGCTGGCATCGCGCGTGCTGATCGTCGGCGCCGGCGGCCTCGGCGCCCCGGTGAGCCTCTATCTCGCGTCAAGCGGCGTGGGGCACCTCACCATCTGCGACCACGACACGGTCGACCTCACCAACCTGCAGCGCCAGATCGTGCACTTCACCGATGCGATCGGCAGAAAAAAAGTCGATTCCGCGCGCGATACGCTGGGACGCATCAACCCGGGTGTGCGCGTCGAAACCGTGGCGGAACGCATCGCCGGCGATCGACTCGAGGAACTGGTGCGCGCTGCGGATGCCGTCGTCGACGCCACCGACAACTTCGCGACTCGCCACGCCATCAATCGCGCCTGCGTCAAACACCGCAGGCCACTGGTTTCGGGCGCAGCGATTCGCTTTGACGGCCAGGTTACGGTTTTCGATCTGCGCACAGACGGCAGCGCCTGCTATCACTGCCTGTTTCCCGAGGAAGGCGATCTGGAGGAAATGCGCTGCGCGGTGATGGGCGTGTTCGCCCCGCTGGTCGGCATCATCGGTGCCACGCAGGCCGCGGAAACACTGAAACTGATCTCTGGCACCGGCGACAGCCTGAACGGCAGACTGCTGATGCTGGACGCCCTGTCGATGCAGTGGCGCAGCGTAAAGCTGAAAAAAGATCCGAACTGCCGCGTCTGCGCCGCTGGCGACACCGCCCAGCGCGAAACCGCCGCCGCCTGCACCACGGATCGTTGACCCAAGCCCGGGCGCAGCGTAGAGAGAACCGGAAAAGCGAAACACGAAGGCACGAAGACACGAAGAAATTAACTCCTCAAAGGCGCAAGCGGTACCTCTGACATCACCGCAGATCGGCCGACGGATTTGCCTTCTGCTCCAGTCTCCCTTCAGTTTTCTTCGTGTCTTCGTGTTTCGCTCTTGAGCCTTTGCGTTTCGCTTAACGATCGATCTCGCAAAAATTCACTGAGCCGGCTCAGTCCTTGCGGTACTCGACACGCGTGCGGCCGTTGGCGGCGGAGACGTAGATCATCTCCCGGTCGCTGACTTCCCGCAGTTTCCATGCGGCAGAGAAGCCGACCGGCATCAGGCTGGGCAGGGTGGATGATTCCACCACGGTGTGCAGATAGCCTTCGCGAATCTGCCAGGAACCGCTGGCGGTGAAATAGAAGATCAGCCGCCCGTTCTTGACTTCGTGGTTGACGCCGCGCGGCACGTAGAAACTCTGTGGTACCGCAACCCGAAGTTCGCCCTTCCAGTTGACCCGCCCCCCGGGCAGCAGCGTGGTTTCGGTCTCGACGATCACGTCGTCCTGCGCGACTTCCCGCGAACCCCACGTGCCCAGCACGGCGCGCTCGAACGAACGGTCGCGGTCGCCCTGGCAACCGGCGATCAAGAGCGCAGCAAAGGCGGCCGGCCACCAGCGCGTCATACCGTTACATGATCCGCGCGCAATGTCAGATCAGCCGCGGCCATTGGGTATCCCAGAACTCCGTCGGGTCGCGCCTGAACCCGCTCTTCGCGAACTGATGCCAGCGGCCCACAACAAATGCAAGCAGCAGGTTTGCCTGCGTCATGGGATCGAAAGATTCGTCGATTTCCTTCTCGCTGACGGCGAATCGCAGCGCCTGCTTCAGCGTCGACTCCAGCCGGTCGTGCAGTTGATTGATGCGTACCTGGAGGCGCTCGTCCTCGTTCACCAGCACGTCGCCGATCAGCACCCGGGTCATGCCAGGATTCTTCTTGGCGAATCCCAACAACATCGACATGATCGCCTCGGTCTGCTTCAGGCCGCTGTGCTCTTCGCTGGTGATCTTGTTGATCAGACCGAACAATGTCTGCTCGATGAACTCGATCAGCCCCTCGAACATCTGCGCCTTGCTGGCGAAATGCCGGTAGAGCGCAGCCTCGGAAACGTCCAGGCGCGCCGCGAGCGCAGCGGTAGTGATCTTCTCGCCCTTGGGATTCTCCAGCATCGAGGCGAGCGTTTGCAGGATCTGGAGCTTTCGCTCTCCCGGCTTCGCTGGCATGGGTGGCAGAGGACGGTTATGGGATGGCTGGTCAACGGACCCGGACAGCCGGCACTTTAGCATGATGGGCGGCCGGGCAGCGCTCAGCGCAGGTAGCGCAGCCGCCCCGGCAGCTCCAGGAAATGCCGGACATTGATATCGACCCAGTCGGGCGCACGCGGACTCGGGTCGACCCAGACCGTTCGCATACCCAGGCGTTTGGCAGTCTTCAGGTTCTCGAGACTGTCCTCCACCATCACGCAGCGCGCCGGTTCCAGGCGATGCTGCCGCAGCAGGCGTAGAAAACCCTGCGTATCGGGCTTGGGACGAAACCGGGTTCGCTCGATGGTAAACACGTCGTCGAACAGGTCGCCGATGCCGATCAGCTGAAGCACCGCCCGCGAGTAATGCGCCGGCGAGTTGGAGAACAGGATCTTGTCGCCGGGGAGCCTGCGCAACGCCGAACGCAACTGCGGCCGCACCACGATCATGCGCGCCAGGTCCGGAAAGTCGTGCGTCTCCCGCAGGAAGTGATGCGGATCGACCGCGTGGTGCCGGACCAGCCCCACCAGCGTCGCCCCGTACCGATGCCAGTAATCGCGGCGCAACTGGTCCGCCGCCGGCTCGTCCAGCGCCAGATGCGTGGCGACGTACGCCGTCATCGATCGGTTGATATGCGGAAAGATATGCGGCCGCGCATCGTGCAGCGTGTTGTCCAGATCGAAGATCCAGGTCCGGCTGGCGCGGCTCATGTGGATTTGGGGCTCAGGCCAAGTAAAGAAAAGCGAAACGCGAAGGCACGAAGGGAATAACAACCAAGCGGATCCAATGATCCGGTGTTCGGGGTATGTCTCGTTGATCTCGAAAGACTCTCGGAACCGGACCCGCTATCCCGGCACGTTCTAAATAAACTTCTTCGTGTCTTCGTGCCTTCGTGTTTCGCTTCTGATCTCGCCGTGGTTTTTCTTCTCGCTGGCCCGGAGTCAATGCCCGCGGATCAGCGTACCCACGCCCTGGTCGGTGAGGACTTCGAGCAGCACCGCATGCTCGACCCGGCCGTCGATGATATGCACGCTCTTGACCCCGCCTTTCGCCGCATCCAGCGCGGAAGAGATTTTCGGCAGCATGCCGCCGTGAATGGTGCCGTTGGCAAACAGCTCTTCGACCTGCCGCGGGGTCAGCCCGGTCAGCAGCTTGTCGTCCTTGTCCAGCACGCCGGGGGCGTTGGTGAGCAGGACCAGCTTTTCCGCCTTCAGCACCTGCGCGAGTTTGCCCGCCACCAGATCGGCGTTGATGTTGTAGGACTTGCCCTCTTCGCCGACACCGATCGGCGCCACCACCGGGATGAACTCCCGTGTCTCCAGCAGCGCGATGACCTCCGGATCGATACTCTCCACCTCACCGACCTGGCCGAGGTCCACCATCTCCGCCGCATTCGTCCTGTTCGGCACCAGCAGCTTGCGTGCGCGGATGAAAGAACCGTCCTTGCCCGAGAGCCCGATGGCGCGGCCGCCATGCTGATTGATCAGATTGACGATGTTCTTGTTCACCAGGCCGCCGAGGACCATCTCCACCACGTCCATGGTGTCGCTGTCGGTCACGCGCATGCCGTCGATGAACTCGCCCTTCTTGCCGACCCGGGACAAAAGCTGGTCGATCTGCGGCCCGCCGCCATGCACGACCACCGGGTTCATGCCGACGAGCTTCAGCAGCACCACGTCGCGCGCGAACGAGTGCTTGAGTTTTTCCTCCGTCATGGCGTTGCCGCCGTATTTGATGACGATGGTCTTGCCGTGGAAGCGGCGGATGTAGGGCAGCGCCTCGGCGAGTATCTGGGCTCGCGTGCGTGCCTCGGTGGCGGAGAGGGACATGAGCGGTTTCAACGCGTATCGGGTGCGGAGATTCTACCCGAGCCGCGACGCTCTCCGTCTTCCGTCCGCGCGAAACGCAAAGAGGCGGCCCATGGGCCGCCTCATCGGGTTGAAATCCGCCCGGCTTACTGTATGGACAGTCGCCTGGCGCTTACCACCGCCTTCTTGGGCAGCGTCAGTTCGAGCACGCCGTTGTTGTACTTCGCCCCGGCGCCGGACTCGTCGACTTCCTGGGCCAGGCTGAAGGCGCGGTAAACCTTGCCGTAGTAGCGCTCGCTGCGCACCACCTTCTCCCCCTGCTTGTCTTCTTTCTGCCGCTTGACCTCGGCGCTGATCGCGACCTGGTTGCCGTCGATGGTGACGCTGATCTCGTCCTTCTGTACGCCGGGAATCTCGGCGTGGACGACATAGGCCTTGTCGTCCTCCTTGACGTCCATGCGGATCTGCACCGGCGTCTGGGCCTGGTTCTCGAAAGCCATGGGGCGCACGAAGAACCCTTTGAAAAGGTCGTCGAAAGTTTCGTCGAACGGGTTGTTGTAACGCGCAATATTTGCCATTTCCTGCCTCCTGATGTCTCTGGGTGTTGTGGGGGCTGTGCGCCCTTACTGCGGTATATGGGCATCGCCGGACCGGTTTCAAGGGCTCCGGCGCCGGATTCGCCCCCTGGCCGGCGCCGCCTGGTGCATCCAGTCCGGGCCGGCAACGCGTACAAGTCGGTAACGCGGCCGCCGTGGCGTAAACTGGCCGGGGCAGCACGCGTTATAGACTGGCCGGCGCCAACCGGCATCCCCAGCACCAATAACCACCTATCCAGGAGACACAGATGGCTCGCAAGAAGACTGCAATGACACTCGCACTCGGTACGGCCTTTGCCGCCTCGCTCGCTGCCGCGCCGATCGCCAACGCTGCGGAAAACCCTTTCCAGATGGATTCCCTGCAGAAGGGCTATCAGGTCGCCGACCTCAAGGCCGAAGAAGGCAAATGCGGCGAGGGTAAGTGCGGCGGCGACAAGGACAAGGAAGGCAAGTGCGGCGGCGACAAAGACAAGGAAGGCAAATGCGGCGAGGGCAAGTGCGGCGGCGATAAGTAAGTCGCCTCAGACGGGCCATGGCTGATCGATCGATTCAGGGTGCCGGCCTCGGACTGCGCCGGGAACTGCTCCAGGCGGTATCGGAGCAGAAACCCGAAGTCGTCGATTTCTTCGAGGTCGCCCCGGAGAACTGGATGGATTTCGGCGGCGCGGCGGGCAGGAAATTCCGCGCTCTCGCCGAGCGCCACCCATTCGTCTGCCATGGCCTGTCCCTCTCGCTCGGCGGCCCGCAGCCGCTGGACGAGCTGTTTCTGAAGCGTCTGCGCGGCTTCCTCGACGCGCACCGCATCGGCCTTTATACCGAACATCTTTCCTACTGCAGCGATGACGGGCACCTGTACGACCTGATGCCCATCCCGTTCACTGCCGAGGCCGTCAAGTACGTGGCGGCGCGGATCCGGCGCACGCAGGACATCCTTGGACGCCGGATCGCGGTCGAGAACGCCTCGTTCTACGTAAAGGCGCCGATCGACGAAATGAACGAGCTGGAGTTCATCGGCGCCGTGATTGAAGAAGCGGACTGCCTGCTGCATCTCGACGTCAACAACGTCTACGTCAACAGCGTGAATCACGGCTATGATGCCCGGGCATTCCTGCGCGGCGTGCCGGCGGAGCGCGTCGTCTACATGCACGTCGCCGGGCATTACCGCGAGGCGGCCGACCTCATCATCGATACCCATGGCGCCGACGTGATCGACCCGGTCTGGGAGCTGCTGGATTTCACCTACGCCCACCTCGGCGTCCGCCCCACGCTGCTCGAGCGCGACTTCAACATTCCGCCGCTCGCCAGCCTGGTACGCGAGGTCGAAGTCATCGCCGCGCTGCAGGCAAAACACACAGTCGGGAAACAGTCCTCCGGTGCCGCAGTCGCGTCCTGATTTCCAGCGTTACCAGTACGCCTTCACCGCGCATATCCGCGATCCGAAGGCGCACCCGCGGCCGCAGGGCGTGCAGGCCCGGCGCATGCGGGTCTACAACGAGCTGCTGTTCAACAACGTAAGCGGTATGGTCTCGGCGTGTTTCCCGGTCGCGCGCGCGATCCTGGGCCGGCGCAAATGGAAAGCGTTGCTGCGCGCATTCTTTGCCGGCCACCAGTGCACGACCCCCTACTTCCGCCAGATTCCCGAGGAGTTCCTGCGTTTCATGCAGGCGCGGCCGCCGGCGCCGGGCGAACCCGACTTTCTCGTGCATCTGCTGCATTACGAATGGGTCGAGCTCGCGCTCGAAGTATCCGGCAAGGAACCGGAGTTGGACAACGTGGACACGCCAGGCGACCTGCTGGCCGGGTGCCCGGTGCTGAACCCGGTGCACATGCTGCTCGCCTACCCCTACGTCGTGCACCGGATCGGCAAACGCTACCGGCCCGGCGCAGACGAACGCCAGGATACTGCGCTCCTGGCATTCCGCGACCTGTCGGACCGCGTGCGCTTCATCTCCCTGAATCCGGTCAGCGCCCGGCTGATAGCGCTGCTGCAGGACGGCACGCTTACCGGCGCCGAAGCCATCGACCGCGTGATCGCCGAAATCCGTCATCCCAACCCCGATGTCGCCCGCGCCGGAGGGCTGCAGATTCTCGAGAACCTCCGTCAGGAACAGGCAGTCCTGGGCGCAAGGATGAACGCAGAAGGATGATTTAAAAGGGCAGCCTCAATCGGTCGCCAGCGCGCCGGCTACCTGCATCCATCGGCGGCGGATCTGCGTATCAGGTACTGCAGCACGTGCGGCGGTACCGGTCCGCACCGGGAGATCCCGTCAGCGAAACCGGCATCTGGTGTGGCTGGCTTCGTAATCGGACATCCGACCATCCACGACACGAGGAGGAAACATGGTTGAGAGCAAAAGAATAGCCGGCATGGCGATCGCTGCAACTGCAGCCGCACTTTTGATGTCGGGCTGCGCAGCCACCAGCGGAAGCCAGAGCGGCTCCAGCGCGAAGGTGCAATGTCAGGGCGTAAATGCGTGCAAGGGCATGAGCGACTGCGCGACGGCCGACAGCAGTTGCGCGGGCAAGAATGCCTGCCAGGGCAAGGGGTTCGTCATGCTGACTCCTGTCGACTGTCAAAAAGTCAGCGGCCGCGCCTGACCCACCCCAAAGATTGCGGGCGTCCGTCCAAGCGGGTGCCCGCATTTTCTCGCCGATCATGACCGATCACACCCTGGGTTTCGGACTCGGGCTGCGCACCGACCACTACGATGCGCTGCTTGCAGACAATCCGCGCGTCGACTGGCTGGAAGCGCTGTCGGAGAACTACCTCGTCCCCGGCGGCAAGCCGCTGCACTATCTCGACCGGATTCGCGCGAAGTATCCGATGGTGATGCACGGCGTATCGCTGTCGATCGGCAGCAGCGATCCACTCGACTTCGACTACCTCCGATCGCTGAAGAACCTGGCGGACCGGATCGAACCCGCGTGGATCTCGGATCACCTGTGCTGGACCGGCTGCGCGTCTCGCAACCTGCATGACCTGCTGCCGCTACCCTACACCGAAGAGGCATTGGAACACGTGGCCGGCCGCGTTCGCGCCGTACAGGATTTCCTTGGCCGGCAGATTCTGCTGGAGAACGTTTCCAGCTACGTCGAATTCCGTCAGTCCGAGATGAGCGAATGGGAGTTTCTTTGTGAGATCGCCCGTCGCGCCGACTGCCTGATCCTCCTGGACGTGAACAATATTTATGTGAGCGCGTTCAACCACGGTTTCGATGCGAAGCGCTATCTCGATGCCGTTCCAGCAGAACGGGTCCGCCAGATCCATCTCGCGGGACACAGCAACTGCGGCACCCACATCATCGATACACATGACGCAGCGATCATCGACGAGGTCTGGTCGCTGTACGGTTACGCCATTCGCCGGCTTGGCCCGGTGGCCACCATGATCGAACGGGACGACCATATCCCGCCATTGACCGAGCTCGAAGCCGAGCTGGACCGCGCGCGCGAAACGGCACGGTCCAACCTGGAATCGCTGGCCGCATGAACCCGTTGCTGAAACTTTCGCAGGACGCCTTTCAGCGATACGTGCTGGAGGGGGGGCCGGCAATTGCCGCGGAGATTGCCGGGCCCGACGCGGGCTACCGCGATACCCGCCTGGGCATCTATTACAACGCCTACCGATTACGTCTGATCGACGTACTGGGCAGCCACTATGCCAAGCTCGAGAAGTACGCGGGAATGCCGCGCTTCAGGGAGATTGCACGCGACTATGTCGCGGCGCATCCGTCGAGCTTCCGAAACGTGCGTTGGTACGGAGGCGGCCTGCCTGCATTCCTGCGCGAAGATGCACGCTATTCCGAAGAGCCGGTTCTGGCGGACCTGGCGTCGTTCGAATGGGCGCTCGGGCTTGCGTTCGACGCGCCGGACGCACCTGTACTTGAACTGCAGGCGCTGAACGGACTCGCGCCCGACCAGTGGGCGACGCTTCGCCTGATCCCGCATCCTTCGCTGGACACGCTCACGGTCAGGTGGAACGTCGCTGCGATCTGGCATGCAGTCGAGGAAGATCGGCCGCTGCCTTCCGCTGAAGCCGCTCCGCACGCGGTAGCCGTGGCGGTCTGGCGGCGTGACCATACGACGTTCTTCCGGTCTCTGCCAGAAGACGAGGCGCTGTCCCTGGAAAGGGTGCGTGCCGGCTGCAGCTTCGGGGAAATGTGCGAGGTGCTGGCCGGCGCAATCGGGGCGGACGCGAGTGCTCCGCGCGCTGCGGCGTGTCTTCAGACCTGGATAAGCGACGGCTGGATATCGGACTACGAACGCCCTGCCGGGTGAGTGTTTATAGTCTGTTGAAATCGGACCGTTGTCCGGATCGCCGTTATAAAGAAGCGCTCAACGCGGAGGACGCAGAGGACGCCCTGTACTGCATTCACCACCAGGCACCAAGAGCACCAAGAAAAACCTGGAAATGCAATGGCGCTCCTTTGCGGCCTTTGCGCTCCTTTGCGAGCTTTGCGTCCAGAATCTATTTTCTGGTTTTCCTCCGGGGTTCGTTCTCGTATTTGCTTTGCGTCTGCGTCCTCCGCGTTGAGCGCTTTGAAGTGACAGAACCATCCCGCCGGTCGATCGAGGCTGGCCGGATGTCGCGTCTACTATCCTCCGCTCATCCTCGATAGCCCCCTGCTTCAGTGGTGCGCGTGCGGATCCGAGCCGTCGAGATTCCTGACGCTGACGGCCGTTTCGACCGAGACCGGCCGGTTGTCCCCCCCCACTACGGTCAGGGTCAGCGGAATGGTCTCCCCGGGCTTCAGCGGCTGCCTCAGGTCGAACAGCATGACGTGGTAGCCACCGGGCTTCAGGCTGACCGTGGCGCCCCCCGGCAGATCGATCGCCTCCACCTTGCGCATCCGCATCACGCCGTCGTCCATGCGCATGTAGTGCAGTTCCGCCTTGCCCGCGACCGGGCTTTCGACGCCCACCAGTCTTGCGTCTGCGGACGAGGTGATATCCAGGAAAACCCCGGCCACCTTCTGGCCGGGTGCAGTCGCCCGCGCCCACACGTCGGTGGGCCGGACCGTCTCGGCCGCCTGAAGGCCAGGGGAAAGGCAAAACAGCGAGACCAAAACCAGCAGAAGAGGATTTTTCATGGTGCGCACGGGAACCGGGTAAAGCGCGCATTGTTCCAAAGGCCGGGTTGCCAGGCAACCGGCGTGCGGCAAATCGCATGCGGCATTCTGGGAACAACTGAGTTTATAATTCGCCCGGCCTGAATAATGAAACTCCTGTCCCTCCTCGCCCTGTTGCTCGCCAGCGTCGCGTCCTACGCGCAGATCGCTGCGCCGCAGCCGCCTCCGGCCCTGTCCTCGAAGTCCTACCTGCTGCTGGATTTCCAGAGCGGCGCGGTGCTGGCCGCAAAGAATGAGCACGATCCCGTCGAACCCGCCTCGCTTACCAAGCTGATGACGGCCTACGTGGCGTTCGACGCGCTGCGACAGGAGCAGATTTCCCTCGGCCAGAAGGTGACCGTGTCGGATGCAGCCCGGCGCGCACCCGGTTCGCGGATGTTTCTCGAGCTCGGTTCCCAGGTCACGGTGGAAGAACTCCTGCACGGGCTGATCGTGCAGTCGGGCAACGACGCGGCGATCGCGCTCGCCGAGGCGGTCTCCGGCAGCGAAGAGGCGTTCGTGGTGCTGATGAACCGAGAAGCATCGCGGCTTGGATTGCGCAACACGCGCTTCCGCAACGCCACCGGCCTGCCCCACGCGCAGCATTACTCGACCGCCGCCGACCTGGCTCGCCTTGCCGGCGCCATCATCGAAGAATTCCCGCAGTTCTTTCCGATGTATTCGATGCGCGAGTACCGCTACAACGACATCACCCAGTACAACCGCAACCGCCTGCTCGGCCGCGACCCGTACGTCGACGGCATGAAAACCGGCTTCACCGAAAGCGCCGGTTTCTGCCTGCTCGCCACCGCGGAACGCAACCAGCGGCGGCTGATCTCGGTCGTGATCGACGCCGGATCGGACAACGGCCGTATCGCCCAGAGCCAGCGATTGCTCAACTACGGGTTCGAATATTTCGATACCGTAAAGCTCTACGCCGGCGGCGAGCCGGTGCACCGGCTGCCGGTGTGGAAGGGCAGCCGGCAGGCGCTGCGCGCCGGATTCACCGACGATTTCTACGTCACCTTCCCGAAGGGCTATGGCGAGCGCCTGGAAGCCAGGATGGAGAGCATGCAACCCCTGCTCGCGCCGGTGCGTGCGGGCGAGGTCGTCGGCACGCTGCGCCTGACGCTGGACGACGAACCTTTTGCGGAATACAAAGTGGTCGCACTCGAATCGATTTCGGTTGCCAATCTTTTCATACGCGCATGGCACAGCATCCGCCTGCTGTTCAACTAGTGCGATCCATGTCCACATGCGGGACGCGCCCGAGCGGCGACCGGCATGACTCACTCAACGCCGAGGGCACCGGAGAAAAGCAAGCTGCCTCTGCGTTGCGCGCTTCATTATCCAAACTTTCCCGCAATGCTTAAGTTCAACAGTCTGCCCGGTCATCGACCCATATGATCTATCTGAATGGCGAGTTTCTCCCGATCGAAGAGGCGCGTGTGCCCGTGCTCGACCGCGGCTTCATCTTCGGCGACGGTGTCTACGAGGTCATCCCGGTTTACTCCCGCAACCCGTTCAGACTGCAGGAACACCTGAAACGGCTGCAGGCCAGCCTCGACGGCATCCGGCTGCAGAACCCGCACAGCCGCGCCGAATGGGCGAAATTGATCCAGCGGCTGATCGAGCTGAACGAACACGAAGACCAGTCGGTGTACCTGCAGGTCACGCGCGGCGTCGCCAGGCGCGACCATGCATTCCCCAAGGGCGTGCCGCCCACCGTGTTCATGATGAGCAACCCGATGTTCACGGCCCCGGCCGAGCAGGTGGAGCAGGGCGTCAGTGCGATCACCGCGACCGACAACCGCTGGCTGCGCTGCGACATCAAGGCCATCGCGCTGCTGCCGAACGTGCTGCTGCGCCAGCTCGCGGTCGATGCCGGCTGCGTCGAGACCGTGCTGCTGCGGGACGAGTTCCTGACCGAGGGCGCGGCGAGCAACATTTTCGTGATCCGCTCCGGCGTGCTGCTGGCGCCGCCAAAGAATCACCTGATGCTCGCCGGCATCACCTACGACGTGGTGCTGGAACTGGCAGCCGCCAATGGCATCCGCAGCGAGGTGCGGGAAGTTTCCGAATACGAACTGCGCACCGCGCAGGAAATCTGGCTGAGCTCCTCGACCAAGGAGATCCTGGCAGTCACTCGGCTGGACAACCGTCCGGTCGGCAACGGCCGCCCCGGGCCCGTGTTCCAGAAGATGTATCGCCTCTACCAGGACTACAAAGAGCACGTGATGCGCGCGCCCGAGGTAGCGTGACCGGGCAAGGCATCATCGAATACCCGCTCGACTTTCCGATCAAAGTCATGGGGCGTCGCGAACCCCGCCTGGTCCAGACCATCGTCGGCATCGTCCAGCGCCACGCACCCGAGTTCGACCCGGCGACCGTGGAAATGCGGCCGAGCAAGAAAAACAACTACCTGAGCGTCACCTGCACCATCCGCGCAACCTCGCGCGACCAGCTCGACGCCCTCTACCGTGAGCTGTGCGACCATCCCGCTGTCGTAATGGTCTTATAGAATGCGCGATGATGTCGGCAAGCATTCGTGACAGTGCAAACGCGGCGCAAGCCGGTTCGTACCCAGTCCTCAGTCCTCAGTCCTCAGTCCTCGTGCGCCTGCTCGGCCTCGCGGATTACGAAAAGACGTGGAACGAGATGCGGCGCTTCACCGCTGCACGCACGCCTGACACCGCAGACGAGCTCTGGCTGCTGCAGCACCCGCCGGTCTACACGCTGGGACTCGCCGGACGGGGCGAGCATCTTCCGCAACGCGACAACGGCATTCCCGTCGTCAAGACCGATCGCGGCGGGCAGGTCACCTATCACGGGCCCGGGCAGATCGTGATCTACACGCTGCTGGACCTGCCACGACTGGGGATCGGCGTGCGTGAGCTGGTCAGGCGGCTGGAACATGCGGTGATAGACTTGCTGGCGGAGTACGGCATCGAAGCCGCCGGGCGCGAGAATGCACCGGGCGTGTATGTCGGCGAAGCGAAGATCGCGGCCCTGGGCCTGCGCATCCGCCGCGGCTGCAGCTACCACGGCCTCGCCTTCAACGTCGACATGGACCTCGCGCCTTTCGCCGACATCGATCCATGCGGCTACGCCGGGCTGGCAGTCACGCAGGCGCGGGATCTTGGCATCCCCGACTCCATCGACACGCTCGGCGGGAAACTTCTCGCCGCGCTGCAGTCGAACTTATTTGACGTCCAACGATGAATTACCCCAACAAAGCGGGCGGTGGGCATGATGCACAATCCCAGGCAGCTGGAACAGGAGCGAGATCGCCACGGCGGCGATACCGCCTCGCGATGACGGCTCCTGAATTTCTTCGTGACTTCGTGCCTTCGTGTTTCGCTTTTAAGGCTTCCCGTTGCGCTCTCCGCGCAGAGCGCTTTGCCGCTTGGTCGATCCTTGGTAAACCGGAAACCGTCAGATGAGTGACCAGACGATTCGCCAGACCGGCGCCGACAAGACCGCGCGCAACCCGGTCAAGATCATCCCGATCCAGCCGCTGAAGAAGCCGGACTGGATCCGGGTGAAGTCGCCTTCGAGCCGCACCTTCTACGACGTCAAGCAGATCCTGCGCGAGCACCAGCTGCACACCGTGTGCGAGGAAGCCTCCTGCCCGAACATCGGCGAGTGCTTCGGCAAGGGCACCGCGACCTTCATGATCCTCGGCGACCTGTGCACGCGACGCTGCCCGTTCTGCGACGTCGCGCACGGCCGTCCGAAGTCGCCGGACGAACACGAACCCGCGAACCTCGCGCGCACCATCGCGGCGATGAAACTGAAGTACGTCGTGATCACCAGCGTCGACCGCGACGACCTGCGCGACGGCGGCGCCAGGCACTTCGCGGACTGCATCGCCGCGATCCGCGAGGCTTCACCCGCCACGCGCATCGAAGTACTGGTCCCGGATTTCCGCGGCCGCCTGGAAGCCGCGTTGGAGAAACTGACGCTCTCGCCGCCGGACGTGATGAACCACAATCTGGAAACTGTTCCGCGCCTGTACAAACAGGCACGTCCCGGCGCGGACTATCGCCACTCGCTCAAGCTGCTCAAGGATTTCAAGGCGGCGTTTCCCGACAATCCTACCAAGTCCGGCCTGATGGTCGGGCTCGGCGAAACCGACGACGAGATCGTCGACGTCATGCGCGACCTGCGCGAACACGACGTCGAGATGCTCACCGTCGGCCAGTACCTGCAACCGACCAAAGGCCACCTGCCGGTGCTGCGCTACGTCGAGCCCGCGCAGTTCAAGGTCTTCGAGCAGCGCGCGACCGAACTCGGTTTTCGCCACGCTGCCTGCGGCCCGCTGGTGCGCTCCTCGTATCATGCCGACGAACAGGCGCACGGCGCCGGTGTGGCGATCTCGTAGTTCGTGTCTGAACCCGTTTTATGCCGCACCATGCGGCACCGCGCTCGGTTATCCTCATCCTTACTTTCACGTAAACCGCGAATTCAACTCATAAGTGCAATTTGTGTTGGCTATATTAACGGCACGAAGGTGTTGGCGAATATCTCATTGGGTGTTCTGTATTGCCGGGTCTTTCGGGGTCGGTTGTTCAACAGCGCGACGGCGTGGTCGATCTGATCTTGAGTGACGTGATTGAAGTTCGTCGCCTTGGGAAAGAATTGCCTGAGCAGTCCGTTGGTGTTCTCGTTGATGCCGCGCTCCCAGGAACGATACGGATTGGCAAAGAAGGTCCTGGCGCCCAGGGCGGCTGCAATCTGTTGGTGTTCGATGAACTCGCTGCCGTTGTCAAAGGTCAGCGTCTTGACCTTATCGGACACCGAGCGCAGTAGTTCGACGATCGCGCATTGAACCCCGTGGGCCGTTTTCCGCGAGACCTTTGCGCACAGGGTGAACAAGGACTTTCTGTCCACAACAGAGACCAGCGCGCTCTTGCGATCACCACCTACGAGCGTGTCGCATTCCCAGTCACCGAGCCGGGTCTTGCGCTGCACGATCGCCGGGCGCGCCTCAATCGGGGTGCGATGGGGAATGCGCGAGACCTTCGCCGCCGAGCCGTAGCGACGCCGGCGCTTCTTGCGGCCCTGGCGCAGGTAACAGCGCAGCCGCCCACCGGCCCTGTCAGCGGCGTGGATGAAGCGGTAGATGCTCTCGTGGCTGAGCCCTATGCGCTGATGCCGATTCAGATAGGCGCTGATCTGCTCCGGGCTCAGGCAGCGTTGGAGCAGATCAACAATCAAGGGCTTGATCTCATCGGTGAGCTTACGGTGCTTGCCGGCATTGACCCGGCGCTTTCTCTGGCGCACAAAGTACATCGCCCAGTCATAGGTATACAAATACGCACTGGGCCACATGTTGCGTCGCATCTCGCGTCCGATCGTGGACGCAGAACGGCCCAGCGTGCGCGCTATCTCGGCCTTCTTCTTGCCCTCGCGAACCGCCTGGTGCAGGTAGAACCTTTCCTCGCTGCTCAGGTGTTGGTATTGTTTCATCGTGCAATTCCTTTAGTTGGGTCAGTTTGTTCCGCAAAACAACACTAGACCGTTTCTATAACTTTAGGAATTGCACTTATTGTGTGAATTCGCGAACGCACGTAAAAGGCGAAAAAGGGGTCAAGTCTTGTTTCTTGCATACAAGAAACAAGAC
>JBBDIL010000006.1:89749-117609 GCA_040880425.1 Burkholderiales bacterium
TCAAAAAAAAAAAAAATTACTTCACCCCATTGTCACATTGTCACAGTACGCTGATCAAGGCTTGGGGCGCAGCAGGGCGAGCATGTCGTGGCCCTGGCCGGCTAAAGCAGCGAAAGCTGACATGATCTCCCCGGCGGTTTTCAGCAACCGATAGCGCAGCCGGCTGCCGGAGTCGTCGGCGACAAAACTGACCCGGCGCGTGCGGATCTGTTCGACGTCGAATCCGGCGCGCTCTGCAAGCAAACGCATCGAGCGCCGATTGAAGAAGCTGATATGGCCGCCGTGCCTGGCGATCTGCAGGTAATCCCACTCCGTTCCCAATGCGCGTACCGTCAGGCTGCCTGCGTTCCCCGTTCCGATGGCGAGTATTCCGCCAGGCTTCAGGATGCGCCGGCATTCGCGCAGCAGAGAGACCGGATCCCGGAGATGTTCGATCACTTCGAGGATGGTGATCGCGTCGAACGTTCCAGACTCGATCCCGGCTTTGTCCAGCGTGCCGCAGAACACGCGAAAGCCTGCGCCTTCGGCCGTCCTCGCGGCTTTCGGCGCCGGCTCCACACCCTGTGCGTCGAAGCCGCGTGCCCGGGCCGCGGCCATGAATACCCCGCTCGAGCATCCGACGTCGAGCAGCGACATCGACCGTTCCCCGCCACCGAGTCCGGTCCGGATCGCCTCCAGGATCCTTCCCGCCCGCCGGTCGCGCCGTGCAACAGACTTTTCCTCCGGTTTGGTTCCGGCTTCGGTATCGAACTCCTCCATTGAGCTCCAGTAACCCGATTCGTCCACCGAGCTGACGAGCTGGCCGCATTCCGGGCACGCGCGCAGCGGCCCCTCCGGCAACAGCATCGGCGTGGCCTGCAACGGAGCCGCGCAGCCGACCGGACAGGTTGCGATGAACGGTGGGGAAGCAAGTCGATCCGGCATGTTCGAATATTTCCTATACGACAGAGTCTTGATGCGGTTCCACGACGACATTCATGTCACGAGATCCTGGTACAGCGACATGTATTCCTGCGCGACCTGCGACCAGGCACGCGTATAAGCCGGCGCCGGGCTCGTCCGCGACAGCGCTGCCTCGCATGCCGCGGCCCAGTCCGTGACGGGCGCCTCCAGCGGCAGCACCGCGCCGCCCGCGCTTTGTTCCACTACGGGCACGATACCGCACCGGTCCGAGATGACCACCGGGACGCGCGCTGCCATCGCTTCCGCGATCACCATGCCGTAGGGTTCGGCGCGCGCCGGGTGCAGCAGCACATCCATTTGCGGATAGCAGGACGCACTGTCGACCCAGCCGGCGCACCTGGCGCGCACGCCGGAACCCGACAGCAGGTCCGCGATCTCCTGCTTCTCCGGCCCGACGATCAGCAATTCCAGTCCGGGACGCGTGCGCTGCAGCGTCGCTGCCGCGCGAATTGCGATGTCGAGGCCTTTGCGCTTCCATTCCTTGCCCACGAATCCGATCGTGCCACCGTCGCGCGCCACTTCGCGCCACGCGCGCGCCGGTCCCGGGTCCACGCCCGGCGGTATCGGCGCCGCCATGCGCGCGCCGATGCACGAGTAGTACTGCCCGAGCTGGGCACGGATCAGTTCAGAGTTCGGCACCACCGCCCGCACCTGCGGCCCGCACAGTTCGCGCCGCTCGAGCCAGAGCTGGGCGGCGACGCGCACCGACGCCCGTCGCCACCAGCCGCGTTCGAAGATGGTGGCGAACGGCGGCCCGTGGAAAGTGGTGACGTCATGCACGCCGAGCCGCTCGTGGCTGTGCACGATGCGCCCCGGGGCCTGCGTCTCACGCAGCCATCGGCCCGCGCGACGCGAGAATCGCATCAACGAAAGCCAGCGCGGACGGGGCGCGATCTCCCCGAGCTGCACGACCTCGATGCCGTCCGGCGCCGGCACGTGCAACGCCTCGCACAACACCGAGACCTGCACGCCCGAGTCCGACAGCGCCTGCGTGGTTTCCCACACGTAGCGCTCCATGCCGCCCACCGGCCCGTAGCGCCGCACCACGTGCACCACGCGAAGCGGGCTCACAGGTATTGCTCGACGCCCTGCGTCGCCCGCACCTGGCCCGAAGCCAGCACTTCGTCCAGGCGCGCCAGGTTGCGCGCCAGGTTGTCGCGCGGATTCTCGCGATGCCAGAGATGGAACACCGGCGTCGCGAAGCGCGCGTTCTTGTGCTTCACATCCGCGTGCTGCAGGCGGATCACCAGGTCGGAATCTTCCAGTCCCCAGCCTTCATACGATTCGTCCAGGCCGTTCACGCGCAGAAAATCGTCGCGCCACAGCGAGAGGTTGCAGGTCTTGACGCCTTCCCACCGCCACGGCCGACGCAGCCGGAAGTCGCCGTCCGGGAGTTGCAGCAACGGCAGCAGCCGGTTCACGTCGCGCCGCGCCCACGCGCCGGCCCACTGCAGCCAGCCCCATTCATGGATCGGCATGCGCGTCGCAAGTACGCGTTGCGTGAACGCCTCGCTCAGCAGGATGCGGTTCCCGGCGAGGAAACGCCCGCGCTGCGCGAGCCGCTTGTGCGCGGCGACGAACCCGCGCGAAGGCACGCAGTCGCCGTCGGTGAAAATCACGTACTCGGCGGCGGTCGCCGCCACCGCTCGGTTGCGCGCGGCAGCGGCACGGAACCCGCGATCCTCCTGCCACACGTGCAGCACCGGCATCGGCGCACGCGGCCGAAACGCTTCGATCATGCGCTGCGTATCCGCCGTCGAACCGTCGTCCGCCACCACCAGGTCGAAATCGCGATCGCCCTGCGCGATATAGCCCTCGAGCACCGCGGCCAGCGCATCCGGTCTGTTGTAGGTCGTGATCACGACTGCGGCGCGCATCTGCTATCGCCTCTGCTTTAGCCACAGCTTGACGTACTTGTAGTACGCGCCTTCCGCGTTCGACACCGCGAGCATGAAACCTTCCCTGCCGTCGAGGAATCCGGCCTTGAGAAAATACGTGCGCACGAACGCGCCGACACCGTGCAGTACCGCGCCCGACACGCTGCCGCGCCGGTCGGCCGCGGCCATCTGCTGCGCGCCAAGCGACGAATAGCGGTTCACCTTGTCCAGCACCTCTTCCAGGCTGCCGAAGGATTCGTGGAGCATCGTGTTCGCCAGCTTTCCCACCGCACCGTCCACTATCAGCCGCTCGTGCACCAGGTCGTCGGAAAAGCGCGCACTGCCGCGGCGGAACAGCCGCGTGACGTAATCGGGCCACCATCCAGAATGGCGCATATAGCGTCCGCAATAACTCGACAGCCGCGGCATCGCATATGCCGCTTGCGATCCCGTACCGTTCACGGCCGCCCGAATTTCCGCGGCCAGTTCCGCGCTCACGCGCTCGTCGGCATCGATCGAAAGCACCCAGTCGCCGGTCGCGAGTTCGACCGCGCGGTTCTTCTGCGGACCGAATCCCGGCCAGTCGTCGAACTGCGAAACGCGGGCGCCATGTTCGGCCGCGATGTCGACCGTGCGGTCGGTGCTGCCGGAATCGACCACCACGATCTCGTCCGCCCAGGCGAGCGAGCGCAGGCAGTCCGGCAGCATCGCCGCCTCGTTCCTGGTGATGATGACCGCGGAGATCGTCATCTGCGTGCCGCCGTCCGCCGGTCGCCGAGCTGCGCGCAGGCAAGGCCGGCCAGCCACGCGAAGAACAGGCCTTCGGTGTGATCGAGCAGGAACGAGTTCACCGCACTGCCGATCACGGCCGTCGCGAACAGTCCCTGCGCCGCAAGGCGCTCGATTCCGCCTTCGATCCGCCCGCTGCTGCGCCACAGCGTCCACAACAGCCAGAGAAACACGGCCAGCCCGACCAGCCCGAGCTGCGCGCCGAACAACAGGTACTGGTTGTGCGGGTTGTACGTCGGCACGATGCGCGTGCCCGCCACCTGCTCGCGGAACGCCGCCTGGAAACCGCCCAGACCGACCCCGAACACCGGATGCTCGCGGATGATCCTCACGCTGGTCGCATAGAAATTCAGGCGGGCGCCGATCGAAGTGTCCACGCTTTGCCCGTATTCCCACGTCCGCGCCTCGTGCGCCGCCAGGCCGACGCGTTCGGAAAAGCTGTTGGATCCCGCGAGTGCGATTGCGACAGTGACTGCCAGCGCCGCCGCCGCGACGGCCAGGCCTCTGATCCCGAACAACTGCCACCAGAACAGCAGCGCCAGCGCAAACAGCACCAGATAGCCGGTGCGGCCTGTCACCAGGAACAGCACGTTTACGATCGCCAGCCCGCAGGCGACGCTCCACAGCACCCGCGCCGTTGACGAGGCCGCAACGCGCGCGCGCTCGGCGAACAAATATGCCGCGAACGCCATGAAGGTCCCGTGCGCAATCTGAAACTTGAACGCCGTCGCGCCGCTGACGAGGTTGGCGGTGAACGGCTCCCGCCACGGCAGCATGCCCATCGCCAGCAAATACGACACCACCAGCGTTACCAGCATCGCGATCTCGAACGCGCGGATGCCGGCTCGCCGCGCCCACGCATCGCGGAACAGCAGCATGAACAGCGGCACGAAGGCGAGGTCCATGTACTTCTTCAGGTACATGAGGCCGTTCTCTGTCGCATCCTCGCCGTACAGCAGCCCGAGCGCGCACAGCAGGAACAGGCCGACCGCCGCCACCGCCATCGGATTCTGCCGCAGCCGCGCAATCTCCTCCCAGCGTGGTCCGGACGCGAGCCACAGCAGCAGCGCAAAGCCGAGCAGCACGCTGTCCAGCGCAACCGAGACCGGTATGGAAACCCCCATCCCGATCGTTGCATAGACGGCACCCTTGCGTGCGGTTTCGCGAAGCCTTGCGAGTCCCGGCACGCGGTTCACTTCCGCGCGAATGCGATCAGGAACTTGCGCATCGACGGCACCGCGTCGCGCAGGATCGAACCGATCGCCAGCGCGCCCCTGATCCCCGCGCGGTGGCGCCGGCCTTTCAGGAACGCCACCTCGATGTCGCGGAAGCCCGCCTCGTCCAGCAACAGCCGCAGTTCGTCGGCGGTGAACTCGCGGTTGTGCCGCACCGGAAAGAACGACATGCCCTTGTACAGAATCGGCTCGGCATAGAGGTAATGCGACTTGTAGTCGTTGGTGATGTGCTTGCCGCGCAGCATGCGGCTGCGGTTGCGGTAACTCGCCGCGTTCGGCACGTCGATCTCTACGATGCCGCCCGGACGCAGCACACGCCGGATTTCCTTCACCAGCGGCAGGTGCGAATGCGTGAAATGCTCAAGCACCTGGCAGCAGGTCACGGCATCGAAGCTGTCGTCCGGAAACGGCAGCGGATCAACTTCCGCGTTGCTGACCTGGTAGTGGATCGGCTTTCTTTTGTAGACGGCCGGATAGCGCTCGGACTGGTCGACGAAATCCACGCCGTAGCATTCGTGCCCAAGCTCGCTCAGGAAGGAAAGCAGCATGCCGTGCCCGGAACCGACATCCAGCACCTTCGGGCATTCGCGCAGCCGGCAGGCGATATCCGAGAAACGGTCGATGCTTCCGGTGAACACCTCGTCCAGCGCCGGATCGGAAAAATCATGCAGCCGGCCGTCGTGGCGCATCTGTACGCCAAGGCGGTAGAGCGCTTTCTTGTCGAGAGAGTGAACGGGTTCGGTCATTTTTTTTGGATTACCAATGAATCTCAGCCAGCAAGCGCGACGGTCGCGTTGAATTGCCACCCCGGCTTTCCCTCATCCCCAGCCCTTCTCCCGGAGGGAGAAGGGTATTCCCTCTCCCTCCGGGAGGGGGTGGCGCGAAGCGACGGGTGAGGGCGGGTCTCACGGTCGCCCAATATTGGCAGAGTTTCATTGAGAATCAGGAGCGCGTTTACACAGATCGCCGCGCACGCAATTTTTTCCTGATCCGGGTCGAAATGTCCGAGGACGCATTCACCTTACCCATCGGTTTACCGCTCCGCAAATTTCTCAAGAGTCTCGAAGGATTCTTCATCCCCAGCGCCTGTTCCAAGACTGTTCGTATGAACTCGGATCGTGAAATTCCCAAGCGCGACACCCGCTGTTTCAACCGGTCTTCAACGATGGGATCGAGCCTGACTGTTATGCCCATGACGGTCTCCTGACGCATGCCTCGGCAATCACTGCTGCACCTTCACCCGCGCAACCGCTGTCGTATCGCCAGTGTAGCCGTTGTACTCCGGCACCCAGCGCGCCAGCCCTTCGCGCACGGCCGCATCCGACGGATTGCCGGCGGTGGTCAGCCACGCGTCGAACTCGGCCAGCAGCTCCGCGGTCACCGGACGCGAGCGTGCGATGCGCAGTTTCGGGTGCGGCGTCGGGCCGGTCGCTTCGCCGTCGGCGAGCAGTTCCTCGTACAGCTTCTCGCCCGGCCGCAGGCCGGTGAACACGATCCGGATGTCGTCCTCGTTCAGGCCGGAGAGCCGGATCATGTCGCGCGCGAGGTCGACGATGCGCACCGGCTCACCCATGTCGAGCACGAAGATCTCTCCGCCTTCGCCCATCATGCCGGCCTGCAGCACGAGCTGCGCTGCTTCCGGAATCGACATGAAGTAGCGCGTGATCTCCGGGTGCGTCACCGTCACCGGCCCGCCCTGCGCGATCTGCCGGCGGAACTTCGGGATCACGCTGCCGGTGCTGCCCAGCACGTTGCCGAAGCGCACCACCACGAAACGCGTTCTCGCGCCTTCCCGCGCGTGAGCGACATTCTGATGCAAGGCCTGGCACAGCATCTCCGCCAGCCGCTTGCTCGCGCCCATGACGTTGGTCGGGTTCACCGCCTTGTCGGTGGAAACCAGCACGAACTTGCCGACGCCGTGACGGTTCGCCGCCTCGCCCACCACCCGCGTGCCGAGCGCGTTGTTGCGCACCGCTTCCCACGCGTTCTCCAGTTCCATCAACGGCACGTGCTTGTACGCGGCGGCATGGAACACCACGACTGGCGCATGCCGGGTGAACACGGCGTCCACGCGCGCAACGTCGCGCACGTCGCCAACCACGCACGCGAGCGGCACGTCCGCGTGCCGCTCGCGGAATTCCTGCTCGATCCGGTACAGTGCGTACTCCGACTGTTCGAACAGGACCAGCCGCTCCGGCGCGAACTTCGCGATCTGGCGGCAAAGCTCCGAACCGATCGAACCGCCCGCACCGGTGACCAGTACCGTGCGTCCGCGAATCAGCCGCTGCAGGCCCGCAGAATCGAGCACCACCGGATCGCGTCCCAGCAGGTCGTCGAGTTCGACCCGGCGGATCTGCGATACGGCCACCTTGCCGTCCATCAGGTCGTCGAACGACGGCACGGTCAGCGCCCGCACATCGGCCTGCTGGCAAAGATCGACCAGCCGCTTGCGTACCTGGTGCGATGCAGACGGCATCGCGATGATCGCGTGGCCGACACCGTAACGCACCGCAATCTCACCCAGCGCCCCGGTCGGGCCGAGCACGCTCGCGCCGAGGATCTGCCGCCCGATCTTGCTGCGGTCATCGTCGAGCAGCCCGATCACACGCCACTCGCGGCTGCCGGCGAGATCCTTCAGCAGCGACACCGCGGCATCGCCCGCGCCGAGGATCAACACCGGCTTGCCGTCGAGCGCCCCCAGCCGGCCGATGTTGCGGTCCTTCCATGCGCGATAGGCGAGCCGGCTGCCGCTCATGATCGCCGCCAGCAGTAGCGGGTGCAGCACGTAAACCGAACGCGGCACGCCGAAGTCCGGATGAATCAGCACGAACGCGGTCGGCACCGCCAGCGCCGCCACGCCCACCGCGGTCAGCAACAGCTTCAGATCGTGGATGCTGGCGTAGCGCCACAGCCCGCGGTAGAGGCGGAATGCGAGGAAGGTCGCGCCGTCGATCAGCACCGCCCAGCCGATCGTGGCAAACAGCATCGCCGCATACGCAGGCGGAATCTCGAAGTTGAACCGCAGCAGGAAAGCCAGCGCCCACGCAATGCAGACCGCGATCAGATCGTGGACGAAGGCGAGCGCAGCCCTGGTGTTTGGCACTTTCATCTCACGCGTGCTCCGGACGGCGCAGCGGCCAATGGCGATCGACCAGCGCCATCAGCACGATCAGCAAGAGCGCCAGCATCGCAACGAGGACAGTTTGTACGGCGAGATCCGCAAACGTCACAAGCAGTCCCGCCGCCGCGCACACCGCCATCAGCCCGTATTCCGCGAGCGCCGCACGCCGATGCGACCACCCGCCCAGAATCAGGCGCTGGTAGTAATGCTCGCGATGCGCCTGCCACACCTTCTCCCGGCGCAGCGCGCGCTTCGCCAGCGTCGCGCTGGCGTCGACGATAAACGGCGCAAACACGATCAGCGGAAACACCGCCGGCCACACGCCCTCTTTCCAGCCAAGCAGGCCGAGCGCGCCGGCCAGGAACCCGACCGGGATCGAGCCTACATCGCCCATGAAGATACGCGCCGGCGGATAGTTGAACAGCAGAAATCCGGCTGCAGCAGCGGCCACGCAAAGCGAAAGCACCGCGATCTCGCCGTGGCCCTGCATGCCGGCTGCAATCGCAAAGGCGCCGAAACCGAACATCGTCATCCCGCCCGCCAGCCCGTCGGCGCCGTCCATGAAGTTGTACAGGTTCGTCATCCATCCCAGCGCCAGGACCAGGATCGGCACCAGCCACATTGCCGGCCACTCGCCGAGCATCAGCACGAACGCGGCGGCAGCGACCAGATGGCCCAGCAAGCGCGCGGCCGCCGGCAGATTCCAGCGGTCGTCGCCCAGCGACAGCGCCGCCAGCGCAAGCGCGATCCAGAATACAGGCTGCACCGCACCGGTCGAAACCACGGCCGCGGCCACGATGCCGGCCAGCAGCCCGATGCCGCCGGTACGCGGCGTGGGGGACGTGTGGAGTGAACGATGATTTGGATTGTCGAGCGCGATGCGCAGACCGAGCAGCACCCGCACCAGCACGCCCGATACGACTGCCGCAACTGCGGCAGCAAGCAGATAGGTGGAATAGGGCAGCCCGTTCACCGGGCGAATTATAAGTGCCCGCCGACCGTACGCTGTCATTCATGAAAGAGCCGTCATCGGGAAGCCGCTATGCGGCCGTGGCGATCTCGTAGTTACGGTCGCTGAAGGGCAAACCCAACTACGAGATTGCCGCAGTCGCTCCGCTCCTTCGCAATGACAGCATTCGAGAAGTCTTTCATTGCGAAGTAAGGAACTGACCCGAGCGCCGTTGCAGTTTCACAGTCCCACTGTGAAATTGTAAAAGACCGGAAAATTGAGTCCAGGCGGCGCCTGCCGTTTCTCAGCCGCCTCCAGCCTGCGCTACGAACCATCGCGCCGTATCCGCCAATCCCTCCTCTGTCGAAACCGGCGGCGTCCAGCCCAGCGTCTGCCTGATCCTGGCGCTGTCGACCTGGAGCGAATCGGTGAGCCGGGCGACTTGCGCACGCCTGCCGAGCAGCGCTCCGGCGGCCCGCAGCAACCGGACCGGACAGCGATAGAGCCGAGGCCGCGTCCCGAGCCCTGTCGCCAGCCGCCGGATCAGCTCGGGTGTGGACAGATCCTCGCCGTCGGAAATCAGGAACGTCTGCCCCGCCGCGCGCTCGTTGTCGAGACAGGCGACGACGGCCGACGCAAGATTTCCTACGTGAACAAGGCTGCGCCGGTTGTCCACCGAGCCGAGCGGCAGCGGCACGCCTTTGCGCACCGCGCCCATCAGCGCCAGGAAATTGCCCTTCACCCCCGGCCCGTAGACCAGCGGCGGGCGCAGGATCGTGACCCGCATCTGCGATTCCGCGGCGATCCGCTTCAGCACCTGCTCCGCCTCGAGCTTGGTAATCCCGTAGGCATCCTCAGGGTGCGGTTCGTCGGATTCCCCGAACGGCAGCAGTCCGGTGCGCTCGCCGTTCACCTTGATCGAGGAAAGGAACACGAAGCGCCGCACGCCCGCCGCGGCCGCGGCCTCGGCCAGCCGCCGCGTGCCTTCGACGTTGATCTCCCGGTACGCGGCAAGCGGATCGGCAGCCGACTCGCGCATCACGTGCGTGCGTGCCGCCAGATGAACGACCGACGAGATGCCTTCAAGCGCAGCCTGCCAGTCGGTATGCGGCCCGATGTCGCCGACCACGCTGTCGTTCTGGCCCGCACCGGTGCCCGCCCGCAACGCCCGGCGGCATCCGACACCGCGCTGCTCCAGCGCCGCGCACAATGCGCTGCCGACAAATCCGGTTGCACCGGTGATGAGGACTCGTTCCAAATCTGTCAATTCGCTCGCGCTCTCTTCGGTACTGCGTACTCTCGAAGTGCCCAGTTTACGGATTCCGGAGCGGTGAGGAATTCATGCATCTCAGGGTCGATCAATACAGGAATCGGCATCGTTGCTGCCTTTACAGATCCGCATTTCAACTGCGGATCTGTAAAGGCGCCGACGGAGATGTATTCTTGACGGTTGCTAAACGAAACAACAAATGTTTAGCAACCGGAGCCGCCATACGCTATCGCGAACTACCTTTATCCGCCCAGACTGCATGAAGGCCTTCTCTTCTCCGCCGTGTATAGACCGGAGACGTGGATAACAGATTTCCGCAGAGAGAAGTGAACACATCCTGGCGCGTGGAGCCACGTTAATGCAATGGTTGGCCCGCTACTCCCCTCTCCCCTCGTGGGACAAGGGAACACTCATATGCACCCGCAGGGGTGTGAAGCGAAGCAGAGGGGCAGGGGAGAGGGGTCCAAAAACTGAACGATTCTTTCCAGTACCGCCTCCGTGTGGTTCAACACGTCATTATTCCAGAACCGCAATACGCGAAAACCCTGTCGCGCGAGCCACGCGTCGCGTACAGGATCGGTCGGACTTTCCGCGTGTTGCCCGCCATCGACCTCTATTACCACCTTCGCATGAAAGCATACGAAGTCCACGATGTACGGTCCCAGGGGTTGTTGACGTTTGAATTTGGTACTGGCGAGACGCGACGCACGCAGGTGTCGCCAAAGACATCTTTCCGCGTCGGTCATCCGACTGCGTAAGGCGCGGGCGTTACGCGTTCCGTGTCGAAGCATTTCTTACCCCTCTCCCCCGGCCCCTCTCCCACTAAGGGAGAGGGGGGCAATGATCTGGAATGTTCGCCCTTGTCTCTATTACACCCCTCTCCTCCGGTCCCTCTCCCGCCGGGACAAGGGAACACTCACATGCACCCGCAGGGGTGTGAAGCGGAGCAGAGGGCCAGGGTGAGAGGTTCTCCTGCGACGGCTTCCGGTCACACCGGCTTTCGCCACACCACGCGGTTCACGTAATCGGTATAGCTGAGAATGAGCCGGACGACTTTCTTCGAGACGTTGTCCGGCTCGTAGTCGGGGACCATCCGGAACGGGGGCTGGCCACCGGCGTGCTGCCGCACCACGACGTCGACCGCTTCCAGGACCCGTTCGCGCCCAAGCCCGCACATGATGAGCGTGCCTTCGTCCATTCCTTCGGGGCGTTCGTGCGCCTGGCGGATCGTTACCGCGGGAAAACCGAGAATCGAGGATTCTTCCGTAATCGTGCCGCTGTCGGACAGGACGCAGGTCGCATGCATTTCGAGCTTCACGTAGTCGAGGAATCCGAGCGCTTCGATGAACTTCACGCCCGCTTCGTTCGCCGGAATGCCGATCTCGTCCAGTCGCTTGCGGGTCCGCGGGTGCGTGGACACGATCACCGGTATCCGGTATTTCTCGTTCAACGCGTTCAATGTGTCCAGCAGGTCGCGAAGATTCCCCGGACTGTCGACGTTCTCCTCCCTGTGCGCGCTCACCAGCAGGTAGCGGCCGGCCTGCAGTCCAAGCCGCTCGATCGCATCGCTCGAATCGATCCCCTCCTGATAGAAGTCCAGCACTTCGCGCATCGGCGAACCGGTCTTGATCACCGTTTCCGGACGCACGCCCTCGGCGAGCAGATAGCGTCGCGCATGCTCCGTATAGGTCAGATTGATGTCACTCGCGTGATCGATCATGCGCCGGTTGATTTCCTCCGGCACGCGTTCGTCGAAGCAGCGGTTTCCGGCCTCCATGTGGAACACCGGGATCTTCAGCCGCTTTGCGGAAATCACGGACAGGCAGCTGTTGGTATCGCCCAGCAACAGCACGGCGTCCGGCGCCTCGCTCAGCAGCACGTCGTACGAATGCGCGATGACATTGCCGATGGTCTCCCCGAGGTTCTCTCCGGCCACCTCGAGAAAATGATCCGGCTCGCGAATTCCGAGCTGGTCGAAAAACACCTGGTTCAGCGTGTAATCGTAGTTCTGCCCGGTGTGAATCAGCACATGCTCGCAGCAGGCATCCAGCTCCGCGATCACACGCGAGAGCTTGATCACTTCCGGACGGGTTCCGACGATGGTTGCAACCTTCATGTCGTACTCCCGGCTATCGCAGCAGCTCTGCTTCGGAGCCCTGTGCCACGTCCTCCGGCAGGAGGCGGTGACTGTGGAGAAGCTCGATGGTGCCCTTCAGGTCGAGCACGTTGTCCGCCGAGCTGAACTCCTTGTCCAGCGCGTTGGGTTCATCGGGCACACCTTCGCGAAGCTCGGGCAGCATCGGCCGGATCGCGTAGTAATTGCCGCGGCGTACGCAGTGATGCACTTCTTCCTCCGAGATCATGATTTCGTGCATCTTCTCTCCCGGACGCACGCCGGTGGTCTTCGTTGCCATCTTGCGCTTGCCGATAAGCGCACGCGCCAGGTTCTCCACGGTAGCGGATGGCGCATTCGGCACGTAGGTTTCGCCCCGATACGCCTCCTCGAGCGCGACCACCACCGTGTCGACCGCCTGCTCGAGCGACAGAAGAAACCTCGTCATGTCCGGTGCCGTGATCGTGACCGGGCCGCCATGGCGGATCTGGTCGAGAAACAGGGGGATGACCGAGCCGCGCGAAGCCAGCACGTTGCCGTAGCGCACGCAGATGAAGCGGGTCTTCGGGTTCAGGATGTTCGCGGCAATGAATATCCGCTCCTGCACCGCCTTGCTCATGCCCATCACGTTCACCGGCTTGCACGCCTTGTCGGTGCTGATGCCGATCACGGTGTCGACAGGGTAGCTGTTCTCCTCGATCGCGCGCACGATGTTGTAGGCGCCGATACAGTTGGTCATCACCGCCTGCTGCGGAAAGTACTCGCAGGTCGGCACCTGCTTGAGCGCCGCGGCGTTCACGACGATGTCGGCCTGCTTGACCGCGGAGCAGACCTCGTCGAAATTACGCACATCGCCGATACGGAACTCCAGCACGTTCAGGAAGTTGTTGAAGATCACCTCATCCGTGGTGACGGCGCGATGCAGGTAGGCAGTACGCATATCGTGCTGCTTGGCCTCGTCGCGCGAGAACACGATCACCTTGCGCGGCGTGCCGAGCGCGCCGCTCAGGGCGCGGTGCACGAAGGTCTTTCCCATCGACCCGGTCCCGCCGGTCACCAGAATGGTCTTGTCCTGAAATAGCATCTGTCAGCCCTGTTCAAATTCGTCGGCAAGTTCGGAGATCATCTCATCCCACGATGGCGGCCGGTAGCGGAATTCCTTCCTGAATCTCGAAGAGTCCAGACTGCGGTCGCAAATGAATTCGTCCTGGGGCTCGATGGTCGTCCCCAGTTTCAGCACGGCATTCACTTTCTGCAGCAGGTCGTACTTCGAGATCGGCTCGCTTGAGACGTGGTACAGCCCGCTTGCCTGCGGATGCTCGACCAGCAGTTTCTCGATGATGCGCGACATCTCGAGCGTCGTGAAGCCCGAGTAGATTGCCCGCCGGAACCCCTGGACCTGCTTGCCGCGTTGTGCCGTGAACCACTCCAGCAACCCGGTCTTGCGCGAAAGCTCCGGCCCGATGATCGAAGTCCTGAGCGTAATACACCCCGGCTCGGCCACTTCGCCGAGCAGCTTGCTGCGACCGTAGAGGTCCTCCGCGTCGGTGATGTCGTCTTCCGTATACCCACCCTTGCGCCCGGAGAAGACGCAATCGGTGCTCAGGTGCACCAGGCGGCAGCGCGTGGCGCGCGCCGCAAGCGCCAGCCGGTGCGGAAGCAGCGCGTTGATCTGGATGCTCGGCAGGCTCGCCTTCGCCTCGTCGCGCTGCTTGACGATACCCACGCAGTTGACGAACGCGTCCGGCTCGAAGTCCGCGACCGCTTCCATCAACTGATCCATGTTGCGCACGTCCACACCCGGATAGGCATTGTCGTGCCGGAAGAGGCCGAATGCGGCATAGGCCTGAAGATTCTGGCGCAGCGTCACCCGCACGTCATGGCGCGGCTGCAGGTGACGCAGCAGCCGGTGGCCGAGCATGCCGTCGCCTCCGAGGATCAGGATGCGCATTGCGTGTTTTCTTTGATGGTGTCTTGAATGCAGCGCTCGAGGCGGTGCAGAAGAATACCGCGTTCGAACTGCGCCTCAAAGTAGGAACGCCCACGTTCGCCCATGCGGCGGCGTTCGGGCTCGGGCATGCGGTACAGCGACAGCACCGCATCGGCCAGGGCGCGCGGATCGTCGGCGGGACAGGTGAGTCCCGCGCCGGCTTCGTCGAGTACGCGCGCACCCTCGCCGTCCAGCGCCGCGACGATCGGCCGACCGCAGGCCAGGTAAGACTGCAGCTTGCTCGGAACGGTCATTGCGAACACCGGGTCGCGCCGGAGCGTGACCAGAAGCGCATCCGCGAGCGCGAAGAATCGCGGCATGGTTTCCGGCGGGAATCGCCCCAGGAAATGCACGCTGCCCTTGAGCCCGCGCGATTCGATTTCCGCTTCGGCCCATTCCCGCATGCGCCCGTCGCCGAGCACGACCCACTGGATTTCCGGTGTATCGCGCAGAATGGTCGCCGCTTCGATGATAGTCCCGAAGCTTTGCGCAGCGCCGATGTTGCCGGCGAACACGACGCGAAACCCCTCCGGCATGAGCGCGCGCTCGGCGGCGGCGGTCTCCGGCTCGACCGGGCGGTAGAAGGTCTCCGCGCTGTTGGGCAGATACACGATCCGGTCCGGCTGGCCGCCGAGCTGCAGCACCTGCGCCTCAAAAGCCTGCGACTGGATCAGGATGCGGTCGCTGCGCCGGTAGATGAAGCGCACCATGCGTTCCACCAGCTTCAGGATCCAGTTCGCTTTCACCATCCCCGTCGCCGACAGGCTTTCCGGCCAGAGGTCCTGCACCCAGAACAGCACCGGTACACCGCGCAAGCGCCGCAGCAGGATCGCCGGCAGCATCACCGTCACCGGCGAGGGCTCGTACACCAGGATTGCGTCGAACTTCTGCCGCAGCCGGAGCGGGCCCAGCAGCGAAGCCGAAACCACGAAGGAAAGATAATTCAGCGCGAGGCGAACACCCCCGCCGCTACCGCGCGGCAAAAGTGGTACGCGACAAACCGGAATACCGCCGTAGTCTTCGCGCGCCGGCCCCATGAAACCGTAGCCGTCGAAGAACCGTCCCTCGGGGTAGTTCGGCATCCCGGTCAGCACCGAGACCTCATGCCCGAGTTCGCGCAGACCATGTACCACGTCATTGATGCGGAAGGTTTCGGGCCAGAAGTACTGCGTGACGATGAGTATTCGCATCGAAGACACTGAGCTGATCAGGCCCGTCTCTCGACCATCAGGAGGCTCTGCTCCGGTGCTTCATCGAAGGTCTGGATCGCGGCGGTATGGCCGGCAAGAAGGCTGGCTATCTCTGCCGCCAGAAGCTCTACGAGCCGCGGGCTGAGATTTTCATCGAAAAGCAGCTTCACCCGCCGGCAGGCGCCGCAAGTTTGCGTTCCCGATCCGCAGCGAACTCAAGAGCCGCGCGAATATCCTCCTGCCGAAGCGATGGGAAGTCGCGCAGGATCTCGCCCTCCGACATCCCGCCAGCCAGGTATTCGAGTATGTCGTAGACGGTAATGCGCGTGCCCTTGATGCAGGGCTTGCCGCTGCGTACGGCAGGGTCTATGACAATACGGTCCTGATATCGCATGGCCGAATGTTACTCCAGTGTGAGGCGGGCATAAACGATCAGGATTGCGTCCCGAAGCTCGCCTGCGCGAAGACCCAAAGTCCGGAAAGGCTGCGTCTGCCGGCCCGGCCTGGCTCCCGGTTTACGCCTGGGCATCGCATCCGACGCCGCGCAGACCATGTACCACGTCATTGATGCGGAAGGTTTCGGGCCAGAAATACTGCGTGACGACGAGGACGTGTGGCTTAGTCATGGTTCCGGATCGCACTTCGTCCGTCGGAACTGCCGAGATGCCGGAGCTGCGCCATGAGGAGTCCCCACATGAAGAACGTAAACATGCCGGGGTAGGGTTGCCGCAGTCCCACCTTAAACGAGTTATCCAACAACACGGTGAACGCCACAGCGAACGCCAATCCCAGCAACGGCGGCCTGGCGATGATTGTGGCCCGGTATCTCCAGCACAAAACAAGCGTCAGCAGAATGACTGCAAGGACCGGAAGAAGCCCGACGAATCCAAAGTTATACAGCAGGTCCAGGTAGTAATTGTGCGCACTGGGAAACCGCTCGCGATCCGGCTGATGCTGATGGCCAATCAGAAATGCAGACACGCTTTCCGTGATGCCGCTCGAATAATGCCGCCAGATCGGGATTCGGGCGGAAAAGTTCAAAAGGCTTACCTCTCCGGAATCAGTCGTCGTGACCTTCGCACTAAGATAGTCGGGTTCTGCGATCGTATTGTAAGCACCAAGCGCAATCGTTGAGGCGACAGCCAAGGCGATGAGTTGGGCACGGCCTTCGCGAGCAGCAGGCGCAATTGCCCGCAACCCAAGTCCAGTGACGACAACTGCTATCGCCAACATCGATCCGGACGCAGCCGCGTAGATCCCGATAACGGGGCCAAGCAGGAAAACGATACGCCGATCAGTCCGAGACCGATCCCACAGCACGAATGCGCAGAACACGTATGCCGCGCCCAGAACGGCGGGCACGTACTGTAAATGCTGATAGACGGAGAAGGCGCCCAGATCGGGGCGCAGCACGGAGATGCCAGACATCCATGACACAAGAAGCTGTATCGGCACAATCAGCAACAACACAGAGAGGAAAGCCCGGGCAACGCGTTCGACGCTGATCCGAATCGCACCGGCCATTTGTCCGAATGCCATCGCGAACATCGGCAACAGAAACTGGGCGGTCAAGATCAGCTTGCTCTGCTGCGCCAACTCGTCGTCGACTGTAGTAAGCGTACCGGACACCAGCATAGCGACGAACGCGAAGAATATGAAACCGAATGCAAAACGGGCTGCTTCAAATCGCCCCAGTACAATCAATCCGGCAAAGCACGCGATGACAGACAATGGAACCGGTAACCGGGATATAACACCGCCCGAGTCGAATAAAAACTCGGTACTTCGAAACAGGCCTGATTCGATCTGGACGAAGACCGGAAAGAGAACCAGGAAGTAAAGCAACGGCAGAACGGATTCCCGCAACCGGCGTGCTCGATCGGACATGTTCAGATCCAGGTTCGACGCCCCATACACAAGCAAAGCCCCGACCGAAGTCGCAAGGTACGTGGCGCCGAGCGCCTCTCGACCCACCAGATAGTAAAAGAATGGGATGGCGGCTATTACGAGCACGTTCGCCGTCACGTCTGCCCCGAATGCACTGCCGCCGCCCGGACGCTGGATAAGACTCAGCCGGAGAATCTGTGCAACGACCATCACGGCGCCACCCACCAGAGAGAGGACTGTCGCCCACCAGAAGCTTGTCGATTTACCCAGGAACACCGAACCCTCGCCGAGCAGCCCCGTAGCCAGTGCTGTAATCCCGGCTGCGGCGAGGAGCATGAATACCAGGAGAAGCGTCACACGCCTTACCAACCCTGCACCGCTCCGATGATCGTGCAAGACAAGGGAAGGACCGACCACGCTTCCAACTATGGTTCCGGCAAGGCTCCCGATTGCAAACGCAGTAATTAGATCCCCGCCGGCAGACTTCCCGACCAGCAGCACGATCAGCAATCGGAAGACATACACCGTGACCCCTACGACAGCCGACGAGCCGAGGTGCGGCAGCAAGTCCAGGTTTTGGTGCGAAGCGAGCTTCCTCTTGACGAGTCCGGCGCATCCAACGGCGCAGATTACAAGCGGAACGACAGCCCAGATCCACATGGCTGTCGTCGCATGGGTCGGGGTCCATATCAACGCGGCAGCAACAAACAGCCAGGTTGCGATATCCAGAATCACAAAAGGGAGAACAAAGGCGCGCTTTCCCGTGCGTTCCAGTTCGGACAGCGCAACTTCCGAAAGCCATTCGCACAACCGGCGCAAGACCAGTGGAACGGCAAACCAGAAGGCCACCCCGGAAACCGTGACGCTCAGTGTCACGACCCCTAGAAACAGTGGAACGGCAAGGATCAGCCGCGTTTTAAGAAACGCGGCGGCGGTACGTTCCGATCCCGCGCTCAGGATCAGGCTTCGCGCATTTGCGGAAAATGCAAAGAAAAGTGCAAGTGCCGCCCCTTGCACAAGTGCGATGTCCGCCGCGACTTCCTGGTTGCCAGCCAGACCCTGGATCACAACCAGGGCCGTCATCAGGGCGTGGCCCGTGGTCAGTAGAGCAAAGGGGAAAATGGCTTGCATCGGTCGATTTGTGTTGTTCGAAGTTTCTCTCAGACCAACTCGAGGAACACGCAGGACAAACCCCGCAATCCCTGCTTATCGTCCGTCGCGTCACCATTCCGCAGCGGCGGAGGATGCGGAAAGGCCGTCGATGGACTACTTATCGCGATTCCTCAATTGCTGCGAGAAATTCTCGCGGACTGAGAATCGCTAGGGAGCGCTCCGGAGACCCCAGGAATCGTTTTACTGCCCTTGCAATCGATACCGCCGAACAAGGGTCGAACGTATCCGTCGGGTCAATCACGTCGCGCACATAATCTTTTTCTGCAGCGATGATAGGAAGGCCCACCGCATGCGCTTCAATCAGCGGCAATCCCAATGACTCTCCAAGAGAAGGGTAGATCAGCGCCCGCGTACTTCTGTATAGCGCCTGAATCTCATCACTGGACGCCTGGCCGATATTCTCTATTTGCAAGCCGCTCGATGCGGCAGTTTCTTTAATCCTTGCGACAAGGTCGGGGAAAAGGTCCGGATCTACGGTAAGACCCAGAGAAGGTGTGATTCCTTCTGCTGCAAGCAGCCTCCACGCATCCAGCAGGCGATCATGATTCTTGTGCGGCTCACCGGATGCCACGTAGACAAAATCAAAACGTAGGGTTTCAGCCTCCTCTCCGGAGGGCTCGACCTGCCCTTGGAAGGGAATCTCCGGGGCAAACGGAAGCACTCTCGCGCGAACCCCCAACACCTGCTCTACTTCTGTGGCCATCGAAGGGCTCTGGACGATCACTTCGTCCACGTTTCCGATTCGCAAGCGTAGCCACGCACGTTCCGTAGCGATTCGCAGTCTTTCACGTAGCGGGAACCCAGTGGGGTCGAGCCCGCCAGTCAAATAACGGTTCTGCAAAAATAACAACGTGCGCCCTTTGCAGCGATACAAGGGTGGAAGATTACCGAAACAGAGAATCGTCGTAGCAGCCGTCGTGAGCATCCTCAGGCGTCGTTCCGCACGTAGCCGCCCCAGGATGGTAGGAGAGACCCGGCTATCAACGGAAAATGAATGCATCGACATCGGCAATCCAAAGCGCGAGTCGACTATGGCGACTACATCCGATCTTTCCGCGACAAGCCGCAGGAGCGCCGAAAGCAATGCCCGCCCACCGCCCTGATGTACATTAGGGGCGTGTATAACTAACCTCATCTGACGCGGCCCGATTGGTTCAGTCTCGCAATTGGCGGAATCGGTTTCATATCTTGTGGCGGAACGGCGAGTACACTTTCCCCATCTGCCTAAGCCACCAACCTTTGTTCCCCGATACCGGTCAATCGCCCGACGCCTCGTCGCAAGAACCGCAGCCAGACCCAAGGATCCAAAGACTGTGCCCTTTTTATGAGCGCGATGCGTTGTGCTCCCTTGGCCACCCGCAGTGCTAGCAAGATCATGCGCAGTCCGGCATCCATTCGCACTACGTCTCTATCAGAAGGCGAATCAGTCTCGAACGTCGTATAAAGCCCGGACAACACGTCAGCCGCTTCCCATACGGTCTCTTCATCGAAGCGCCCACCGTGCATCAAGCACGCAGAAACCTCCTCTCTTACGCGATATCCCAGCCGCCGTGACATGCAGCGCGCCGACACTGCAATCGCAGTCTTTGTATGCCGCGTCGTCTCGCGTGAAGTCACGCTCGTTTCATGTTTTCGAAGATTGAGAAGAGGAAGCGGGAGATTCGCCAATCGGGTAACTGTGGACAACTTCTCCCACAGGTCGTAATCCTCCGCGTGCAGCGCAGATGCGTCGTAGCCCCCTGACGCCACTACTACTTCACGGCGCATCATGACCGTCGGATGAGCCAACGGGCACAAGAACGCGAGCGCCCACGAGATCACATCATGATGCTCCGGGAACAGATAGACAGCGCCACGTCTGCCTTTGTTGTCCATCAGCCTCACTGCGCTTCCGACAACACCAACAGCGGGTTTATCGTCCAGAAGTCTCACTTGGAGCTCGAGTCTACGTGGGTCACAGATGTCATCTGCATCCATTCGCGCGACATATTTCCCTTGAGCCTTTGCCAGCCCCTCATTCAAGCTCGCGATTAGCCCCCAGTTATTTTCATGCCTGATGCATCTGACTCGGGACTCCAGAAAGGAGTCAATTATTTCCGGCGTTCGATCTGTTGAGCCATCATCAATTATGAGGAACTCATAATCCCTTAAGGTCTGCGCCAGAACGCTCTTGATCGCGGCTTCCAGATACTCTGCTCCGTTATGCACGGAGAGCAGAACGGTAATCTTGGCCATGAAATCGCTACGCCCTCACCGGCGTCATTCACGCAACGCTTCGGACATTCTTCAGAAGAAGCCCTGTTCGTCCAGGAACGCCACAAGACGGTCTGGCGTTGCTTTTGCCGGGATATCTACTTGCAGCAATTCTTTATCCGCGACTGCACTCTTCAATGTAGCAGTTACTTGCTCGCAATATAGGGGAAGGTCCACAACGTTTAGTGCGCCCAAGCTGACAAGATGGGTCAAGAAGTCTTTCCATTCATAGTGGATAACTGCGAATAGCCGGTTTACCAGCGCAGCCGGACTAATCGGACGAATTTCGAATGTGTGCCCCTCTGTTCGGTCCATATATGCGATTCGGGCAATCTGCCCTTCGCTTGCAATTGAATTCCGCCCGAAAAGCTCCTCAGGCGACACCGTCGCCAGAAACGGCTGAGGACGCAAGGCATCGGCAACCTTGTAATACAACCCCGATCGCCGCAAAAGACTTTTAGTCAATCCGACAAGTGGGGCGTTATCGATAAGAAAGCGCTTCGCGGAATATAGATTCCATCTGGGCAACCGGAGTCGGCGGAAAGTGTCCGCGTAGCCTTCACGGTGGTACGACTTCAACACGAACGCCCGCGGGAAGGAAAGGCAACGTCCGTCACCACTCAGAATCACCACATCGTCGCCGAGATGCTGCAACCCCCGTTCTCGGACCGCGTATCCCAGGACCGCCGTTTTCCCGATGCCGCCGGCACCAGCAAGCACTGTTACATTTCCTTCCGGCTTCTTGTAAGCAGCCGCGTGCACCATGCTGAATCCCTGCCGGGCTATCAGCACTTGCAGATACAGGTTTATCAGAACATTCGCGTAGTCCGCGAATACTCGAAAGCCCGCTTCGTCTTGCTTGACGACCAGTCGGCCGCTTTCATCTTTCAGATATGAGCCTGTACCACCTTGGCAGTTATAGAAAATTGCAGCCGAGCGCCCTTCCGCATCATCAGCATAGAATTCATCGTACGGCTGAAGCAGTATGCGAGGCCGGCGCTCATCTCTCGCAGGAGAATCCGTGCGGAATGGTCCGATCTGAAACTCGATCTCGCGGACGATCTCCGGCCGTACGCGCGGCATGATTACAATTTCGACGAGGCCGTGAATATCGTAGCAGCGTTGACTCACGATTCACGACCCGGGTGAGTAAACACGAAGTTGTAGTCCGGCAGTCGAATTACGTCTTTGTGATCGAATGCAGTTAACGAACCGTCTTCCTGCACGTAGCCAGCCCGATAACCGAGCTCGGAAAGCAGCGAAAACACGGCATTTGGCTCGTAGCCAAAAAGTCTCGTGCTATGGGCTTGTATCTCTAGAAGGAGCGTTGGTTTGAATTTCCGCAGAGTTGCCATACCACCCTTCAAAAGGAGCAATTCGGCGCCTTCGATATCTGCCTTAAGGAGGTCCAGCCTCTGGATACCCATTCGCGAGACATACTCGTCGAGGGTGGTAACCTGCGCTTCGATAACCTCGCATTCGCTCACACTGGCATGCGGCCTGAGCGAGGCTGACACGCCTTCACGCGGCAAATACAACTTGAGCACCCCCGCTTGGTCTCCGAGTGCCCGTTTGTCGAGAACAACATTCACAGCCCCATTGAGTGCCACGTTCTCACTGAGGCATTGGAAGTTCGGTGGCACTGGTTCGAAAGCGTGCACTTGGCCGCCCGCACCAGTTCCCTGACTGAAAAGAATGGAATACCATCCAAAGCACGCACCGACATCGAAGCACACCCAATCAGGTCGAACGAGTCGCTTGAGGTATTCGGTCTCCTTCTTTTCGAATGTTCCGGAAAACGGTACTGAATACAATCTTCCTACCGCACGTGATGGGTCGAATTTGTATCGCCTTCCGTCAGCAAGTGAGAAATAGCATCCATTGTGGTCAAAATGAACAGCGGCAACTGATTCTTTTTGTGTTAACTGCGCGAAGAACTCGTGCGCGGCAACGAGTCTGTTAATGGCCGCTTTGCCTTTCTTACGGGCAATCCATCTACGCAAAAGGGGAACTCGACTCCAGATAGGATTTTTCGAGATAACGTCAGGCACGGGTCAATCTCGCTTTCGATAGGCTTTCAGAAAGCAGTTCGCCAAAGCGACGTCGCAAGGAGCTAAGATGGTATCTCATCAGGGCTAGATGTCCTGGTTTCCTTTTGGATATTTCTATTTGATCAGGGCCTGGATATTCGGGTGCACGCGCCACGATCAGGCCATCTCCCGAGACACTTTCCAACACCGAATGCTCTGCGATGATTTTATAGCCATGCCTGACAAGGCGGCTAAGGCAACGTCGATGCTCACAACCATGTGTCGAGATAAACAGGTAGCCGATGTGATGCTCGCGAAGCGCCTGTTCAGCGCCAATTAACATCTCTGATTCTGCACCCTGTACGTCTGCGTGCAGGATATCTACCCTTGATAGATCCAAGGTCTTGATTTGGCCATCAACCGAAACCATTGGGATATCGGGTCGGGAACCGCCCCAATCCTCAAAGTTTGCAAGCTGACCGGATTGGCGTCCGACAAAGGCAAGAAGAAAGGTGCCTTTCATTCCGTTCAGCTTGAAGTGGTTCTCTCCAACAGCAAGCTTTTCCGGGATCGGTTCCACTAACACACACTTGGGTGCGGGCACCTTTTCTAGTCTTTGTCGAATGCGCGCACCTTCTGGTGTTTCGACCTCGGCGTGATCAAGTATCAATGGTTTCTCCTACGAAGGTGTTCCCGTAGGTGAATAGTGGCCTGATTGTGCCGGCAGCAGTCAGCTCTTCTGTAAACTGAACAACGCCAGGGAAGGCCAGAGAGCAGTCATCGAAAACGACGAGCGCACCCTGGATTAGAGACGGCGAAAATGCCTCATAGTCGGCGCGCACAGCTTCATATTCATGATTTCCATCAATGAACAGCAATCGCGCTTGCACGGGTCTGGCAGCAAGAACGACCGCGGCCTCCGCTGAAGGCATCGGCAGGAGTTCAACCAACTCATTTACTCCGAACGTATGGATATTTCTTCGGAAACCAGCCTCGAGATCGGACAAGTCACGTCCATCCAAGCGATAAAGAGCCTCCTTGCCCGGATTGCCCAAGAAGTGATCGATCGCGAAAACTGAACCATTTCCTGAGACTTTCGCCCCCTTGGCCAAGTAGATGGTAGATCTACCCTGCCACGAGCCAATTTCAACAATGTCTCCCCGTGCACGTTGAGTGGCTGCCAGAAGAAAAAGCAGGGCGCCACCCTCGGGCGACATCATTCCCGGCACTGCCTCTATCTGTAAAGCGAGTTGGTCCAGAGACATTGCCGCACCACCCACATAATGCTGAGATAGGCGACGATGCGCCCGTGCTTGACAAATTGTGTCGATAAGTCGACCGATATGTTTACGCATTTGTTTCTGACAACATTGGGACGATTAGGAGCAACGCTACTGGGGTCTGGCCAAGGACGACATATGGAGTTCTCGCAAGATGGTTTCGGCACGATGGCGATAAGTGTGTCGATCCAATGTGGCAGCATGGCCTCGCTGGCGGTAGCGCTCGTTCATATCTACATCGGATAACAGCATCTCCACGATCTCTCGAAAATCCTCTGGACCATCGGAAACGAGCAACTCGTTCTCCGTATAAAGCTCTCTATACGCAGGCACAGCGTCCACAACCGGACAACCGTACGATCCGAGCACCTTGAATACGCGTTCGTTGATTTGCCCTTTCAGCAGTTGCACTGTTGGCTCGTTCACCGCGGGAGCGATCATCGCCTGACGATACAGAGACGGCTCGAGGGTCGCATCAAGCCGCCCCCTGTAGCCGGTATAAGGCCACTCGTTGTAGCCGTATACAACAAGCCTGTCTTCGAACTGCCGTAGATAGCGATCAATTTGCCGACCTTTCGACGTCCAATAACCGCCTACGAATGCCAATTGGACCCCGGAGAACGCTGGAACGTCCGAAGAATTCTTTGAATATAGCTTCGTGTCACATGCCAGCGGCAAGGAAACGACAGTGATACCGCGCTGTTTCCATTCATCGAAAAACCCAAGACCAGATGGAACGGTGGCAGTGAAACCGAACTTTGGCTCAAGCTCGATTATCTTCCGCTTAACCGTTTCGGACAGCGTCCACGGTGCGGGATCCAGTTCGTGGCTTGCGAAGAATGTATCGCTATCTCTAAACCAAGGGTATAGCCAAACTATCGATGGATATCTGCGTAACAACTTGATGGCCCGGTTACTCAGATGGTGTATGTCACCTCCAAAGTACATGCAAAATGGATTTGGCACATCTTGAAGGATATCGACCAAATCTCGAACGTCAGCAATCAGGAACGGCACCCCACATTCCTCAAACGCGTGACAGTACCCCATTCGGCAGGTCATCATTGCGTCAGGTCTTGCCTGATCGAAGCTTGAGCCTACAGCCATTACGAAAGTGGCTGGACCGGCATGTGGGTGAATCGCGCCCGTTGGCTCCAGAATCCTGGCGCGTCGCAATTGACTGCGCGCATGACTTAGAATCCTCCTCAATCCGATCGGCAGCATGCTGAACTTTCGACCCCTGTAATTACACTAATAAATTGCATGATCGCCAATGGCAGAAAAGCGTTTACTGCGCGTTAATTTCAACGCATCAGAGCTTATATTCATTCGAAAACCGGCAGAAATACGATTGGGAAGGCGGCGAATTGTACAGTAGAGCAATCCCCCGAATGCAAGCTGAGGACAGATTCCCAACTGATGCTCCTGTCTCAATTTTTGGCCACGAGAGCGTTCCGCAAACACTCTTTAATGCCAAAGAAATTGACGTACCCTTCCAGAGAGGCGATAGACGAGATCGCGCACCTCCGGTGAGATTGCGACGCATAAAATCGCGTATGCAATCCACAGAGAGGACTTCATTGTGATCCTTGTCGGGACTTCGTAGTGACTTGCGTCAACTGCATGGATCAGAAACAGATAGCCAAAGAACGCAAATAGCGGAATGTGCAATCTCCGAGTCGAAGTAAGGATCACACCGCCCGATTTCGCCATTATAAGAATACTGATCAAAATGCCTTCATAGACCAGAACGCTTACTATTGCCGCGCCAATTATTCCAAAGACGCGGACGCTGACCATGTTTAAAAGTAGGTTCGCCACAGCTGCCCCGACGATAATCCACATGTATTTTCTCAGCTGTTCCGTATGCGTGAAGTAACCTGCAAGAATCTGACAGAGTTGGCAGATAAGCGCGGCAGCAAGCACGAGAATGAATACTGTTACGGCGTCGGCGAATTCGGGGCCCGCGAGAAGCATGATTGCTTCGCGGCCGAAGATGGCAGGAAATCCCGCCACGACGCCTCCGAGGAATGCGAAAGCAAGGGCAGTCTGCCCCATTACGGCGAAGGCACGTTGCTGGTTTTGTGAGGCAACGCTGTGTGCATAGGGCGAAAATGCACTTAGAAATGGAACGAAAAGAATCTGGACTACATACTCAGCCAGTCTTTGTCCAAGTGTGTAAATGCCCGCGGCGACTAGCCCAAGGACGCCCGTGATAACAAACCGATCTCCTGCTGCCAACAAAAGGGTGGCTGCCGCACCGGGAATACTGGGGAATCCTACCCGTACCAGTTCCCGCATTCTGTTAAATGATCCCCTCGCCAACAGGCTAACGCGGTAAATGGCGCGCATGCCAGCAAGAGCAAATAACGCCATCACAGCTTCCGCGCTCAGAACTCCTGCCAAATATAATTCGGCACTCGCCCCAAAAAGCAGTACTGCGGCAACCGAAAAGCCACCGAAAAAAGCGGCTCGCACAATTACAAATATCCCAACGCGAGCAACCCTTCCCTCGCGTCTCAGCATGACTTGAAAAATATCCGAGTAACTGCGGCAGTAGGCAGTCAGAAGAGTACCGAGAACCAGCGGCGTGCTGATCGCCAGATCGACCAAGCGTTCGCCAATGACTACGAAGCAAACTAGTATCGCGACGAGCACCCCAGTCCAACCGAGTACAGCGCCAAGATCTGCTTGTTGCTCGATGCGTGACCGTCGCCAAATCCGGATGGCGAGCGCGATATCCGAGCCTGAGGTGACGAGTCGACCTACAAGCGGTATTGATACCATGAGTAAAGCAACCACACCGAACTCTGGCGCCGGTAAAACGCGGGCCAGAAAGAACAACAAGCCGAGTTGTATTACTCCTGAAAATCCAAGAGCGACCGTATAGACCAGGTAACTAACCGAGAGAGTCGATTGATGCTCGAGGAGCAATCGAAAGCGCTTTTTGAACCAAATGAACATCTCTCAAATCGGTCTTGAGGAAGTGTCTACGCGAAAAACGGTGTCGAACTAATGTCCACGGAAAACTTTGGAGCCATTCAAGAGAGTTGGCGAACTTTGCTTCGCGGTTTCAGATTTAGGGATGCCATTGCCTTCAACTATCTCCCGGATCATGCGGGCCTCCTGTTTGCAAGACACATGCTCAAGTCGTCACGCCAGCTCGTCATGTTGATTCCAAACTTCTCTTCTCCTTTGGCGCAATCAAGGCGCGAATTGAGCGGTCTGCCAGCCGTTTGGCGCATGGTCATTGAAGCTACTGGGACGATCCTGGTCTGAAGCTGCAGGTGATCGACAATCTGTTTTCCAAATTCGTACCAGCTCGCGCTGCCGCTGGCGGTGAGATGGTAAAGGCCAAGGCGCTCCCGCAGGTAGGCGTGGTTTAGATTTCCGACCGTCGTGGCCTTCGCCAGGACTTCCGCAACCGCGCCTGCCACGGCGCGCGACCATGTCGGCGCGCCGAACTGGTCATCGACGACCCGGATTTCTTTCTGTTCCTGCGCGAGCTTCTGGATTGTGCGCAGGAAATTATCGCCGCGATTGCCATAGATCCAGCTCGTGCGGAAGATCAGATGGCGCTCGCATTCTTCCTGGACGGCGCGGTCACCTGCGAGCTTCGAGCGGCCGTATGCGTTCAGCGGCGCGGGTTCGTCGTCCTCCGTATAGGGCGTGGGCTTTCGGCCGTCGTACACGTAGTCGGTCGAAAAATGGATCATCAGCGCGCCGAGATCCTGGGCCGG
>JBBDIL010000006.1:117619-148786 GCA_040880425.1 Burkholderiales bacterium
GCGCGCGAGCGCGCGCGGCGCATCCGCGTTGACGGTCATGGCGAGTTCCGGCTCCGATTCCGCGCGATCGACTGCGGTGTAGGCGGCGGCGTTCACTATGATCGTGGGTCGCACGCGGTCGACGGTTTCACCGATCAGTTCGGGCTTCGAAAGGTCCAGTTGGGTTCGATCGGGTGCGACGATTTCGCCCAGCGGCGCGAGCGTCCTGTGGAGTTCCCATCCGATCTGACCGGTCGCACCTGTTAGCAGGATGCGCATCAGTCGTACGCTTCTGCGTTGCGGAAATCAGCGCCAAGCGCGTCTTTCGCGGAAATCTGCGGCGCGCCATCCGCGAGCGGCCACTCGATCCCGAGGTCGGGATCGTCCCAGCGCAGCGTTCGCTGGCAGTCGGGTGCGTAATAGTCGGTCGCCTTGTAGAGCACGTCGGCCGGACCGGATACCACGAGAAAGCCGTGCGCAAAACCCGGCGGAATCCAGACCATGCGGTGCTCTTCGCCCGAGAGCAGCGTGCCGGCCCATTGGCCGAAGGTCGGCGAAGACCGGCGCAGATCGACCGCGACATCGAAGATCCTGCCGCTGACTGCGCGCACCAGCTTTCCCTGCGGGCGCCCGATCTGATAGTGCAGGCCGCGGAGGACGTTCTGCGCGGAACGCGATTCGTTCTCCTGCACGAAGTCGAAGTCGAGGCCCGCGGCCTCGAGAAGCGTGCGGCGGTTGAAGGCTTCGAACAGGTAACCACGTTCGTCCCGGTGCACTTCCGGTTCCAGCAGCAGCACGTCCGGAATTCGCGCGGGAACGACTCTCATCGATACAGGGGATCTTTGAGGACCTGGAGGAGATAACGGCCGTAGCCGTTTTGCGACAGCGGCGCGGCGAGCGCGCGGAGCTGCTCCGCGCCGATGAAGCCCATGCGGTACGCGATTTCCTCGGGGCACGCGATCTTGAGGCCCTGGCGCCGCTCGATGGTCTCGATGAAGTGCGAGGCTTCCAGCAGCGTCTCGTGCGTGCCGGTATCCAGCCAGGCGTGACCACGGCCGAGGGTCACGACTTCGAGTTCGTCCCGCGCAAGGTAACGCCGGATGAGGTCGGTGATCTCGGTCTCGCCGCGCTTCGAGGGTTTGAGCGACGCGGCGAGATCGAGCACACGGTTGTCGAAAAAATACATTCCGGTAACCGCGAGGCGCGACTTCGGCTGGCCAGGTTTTTCTTCGATGCCGACCGCACGCCCGTCGCGGTCGAACTCGACGACTCCATAGCGCTCCGGATCCTTCACCGGATACACGAATACGGTCGCACCGGCCGGGCGGGCCGCGGCGCGTTGCAGCTCGGCAGACAGTTCGTTGCCGTAGAAGACGTTGTCCCCGAGGATCAGGCAGCATGCATCGGCACCGACAAAATCGCGACCGATCACGAATGCCTGCGGCAGGCCGTCCGGCGATGGCTGCACCGCGTAGCCGAGTTTCAGCCCCCACTGTGAGCCATCGCCGAGGAGCTGCTCGAAGCGCGGCGTGTCCTGCGGCGTGGAGATGACGAGGATGTCGCGGATGCCCGCCAGCATGAGCGTGGTGAGCGGGTAGTAGATCATCGGCTTGTCGTAGACCGGCAGCAACTGCTTGGACACGACCTGCGTGACCGGGTAGAGCCGGGTGCCGGATCCGCCGGCGAGGATGATGCCTTTCATGCGTTAGCCGACCGGGCTAAGTGAAACGATTGCGAGCAGCGGACGGCTGGCGTTCGATAGCTCTCCCTATTCAATCTCGAATCTCCACCAATGACTCGCCAAATTTCAGCATCCGCATGGCGACGGGCACGCGCTGCAATCTTGAAGTTGCTTTCGATCCATGACGCCAGGTACGGGGACAACTGGGCGTCGAGCCACAGCCTCATGCCGCAATGACGGGATGGCCGACGTGATCTCGGGCGTATTGCAGGCAGGCCTGGATATCTTCCGCCTCAAGATCTGGCATTTCCTCCAGGACCTCCTGCGCAGTGAGCCCATTGGCGAGCAGTTCGAGTACATCGGCAACGCGAATTCGCATTCCCCGAATGCAGGGTCGACCACCACATTGCTCAGGATTGAAAGTGATCCGCTCTGTCAGGTCGTTCATTCCTTTCGCTCCATGGGGAGAAGATTGCAGTGGATTTTCCCACATTTCAGAGCGAAGAAGCGGGATTGCCATGGTGGCTAAAAGGCAGGTGCGAGTGCCGAGTGCTAAGTGCCGAGTGAAAGGCAAAGGGCAAAACGAAATACGAAATCGCCACGGCTGCTGCGCAGCCTCGCGATGACCCGAGGGTCAGATTGCCACGTCGGCCACGACGGGGCCTCCTCGCAATGACGGCTTTCTCTCTTAGCTGTCATCGCGAGGGCTGAAGGCCCGTGGCGATCTCGTAGTTCGGGGAAAGAACAGGTTCGAGTGCTGAGTGGCGAGTGACGAGTGAAAGGCGAAAGGCAACTACGGGATTGCCGCGCCGCCCCGACGGGGCCTCCTCGCAATGACGGCTTTAGGAGTTACAAGAGCGCGATGAACTCATCCACACTTATTTCTGCTTGCCGCAGGATGATGTGTGAGCCGTGACGGCGCTTTTCGTAGAAGCCGGCTTTCGCCAGCGCCTTGATGCATTCGCGACCCGATACCTGAGGCAGCTTGCTCAAACAGCCACCAGGAGCGCCCCGAAGCCTTCTTCGGGTACCGGCAGGCCATCCTGCTCCAAGGCGGCGGTATAGGCTTCGATCGCCTCCTTGATATTCTCTATTGCCTCCTGGCGATTGCGGCCTTGACTGATGCAGCCAGGCAGGCTCGGACACTCGGCCACCCACCACCCATCTTCACCCGGAGCGATCAGGACTTGTCTCATAGTCGGGTTCCCGCGAAAGGCCGCAATGTAATTGTCCAGATTCTAGCACCCGGACATTGGGGAGCGTGACACAGGCCCCTGTATGTGAGCGCTAAAGTGAGGGCAGAAGCGAGTTTCGAGGAATGAGGACTGAGGAAGGGCGAAAGGCGAAAGGCAACTACGAGATTGCCACGTCGGCCCGAAAGGCCTCCTCGCAATGACGGCTGAAGGGCAGGTACGAGTGCCGAGTGCTGAGTGAAAGGCGAAACGATATACGAGATCGCCGCGGCTGCTGCGCAGCCTCGCGATGACGGCTTTAGGGCAGTGCTGAGTGTCGAGTGCTGAGTGAAGAGTGAAGGGCGAAAGGCAACTACGGGATTGCCGCGTCGGCCCCAGCGGGGTCTTCTCGCAATGACGGCTTTTGTTTGGCTGTCATCGCGAGGGCTGGAGGCCCGTGGCGATCTCGTAGTTTGCTTTGGTGTGGGCGACAAACCTCAGGCTGCTGGCCATGGGTGTGGTCCTTCAGAACCCGATTGCGCCGATATCGCGTGCACGGTGCAATACCCGGACAATCAGCACGCCTTCGTCGTCAGTCGTGTAATACAAGATGTAGTTGGTTGACGTCGGGAAGCTCCGCAGGCCTGAGGCAAGCTCCGGCCTTTCTCGTCCCATGCGGGGCTGGGCTGTCAGGGCACTTGCTGTCGCAAAGATGACATCTATCACGCGATCCGCCGCAAGAGGATTCTCTTCGGCAATCGAAAGCCATGCTTCAAGCAAATCCGTTTCGGCAGATCGCGCGAAACGGATGGGGGTCATCTTCGCGTGGTCCGTTTCGATTCGAGCGCTTCCCGCCCCTTCTGTTTAATATCTGCCGCACCGACGGTACGAATGTCCCCACGGCTGATTTCCTCGAGCCCAACCGCGATCTCAGCTCTCAGCGCTTCCAGTTGTTTTTCGCGGGTTTGCTCATAGGCATCCAGAAGGCGCAGCGCTTCGCGAATCACTTCACTGGCCGATCCGTACATTCCGGATTCGACGCGCTGTCGGACTCGTGCCTCCAGTTCGGTTGGCAGCGATACGTTGATGGTCATGGCCTCTCCTCAGCCAACATCGGCTCCGAGGCATTTTGGCAAACATTGGCAAACTTTGCCAATGAACCCAAGCCACCCAGTCCACCCGGGATTGCCACGTCGGCCCGTTGGGCCTCCCGCAATGACGGCTTTAGGAAAGTGCTGAGTGGCGAGTGAAAGGCGAAGGCGAAAGGCAACTACGAAATACGAGATCGCCACGGCTGCTGCGCAGCCTCGCGATGACCCGAGGGTCAGATTGCCACGTCGGCCCGAAGGGCTTCCTCGCAATGACGGCTTTACGTCAGTGCTGAGTGTCTAGCTCCGAGTGCTGAGTGAAGAACGAAACCGAAAGACGAGATTACCGCGTCGGTCTTTGACCTCCTCGCAATGTCGGCGGAAAGAATCGGGTGATTGAGTGACTCGGCGCATGGTGTGCAGGTCGAATCCTTCCGAGTCTCGCGTCAGCGGTCAAGAAGGTCTGCCAGGAATCGGGCCGTGACGAGCTGGGTTGTCTCGTACCGCCGTAGCGCGAGCAGATCGCTTTTGTCGCCGGTAACCAGATAGTCCACCTGACCTGCCGTTGCAGCGATCAGCAGATAGTCGTCCGCCGGGTCCGGCGAGAGCCGCAGTCCCCCGTGTGCATCGACCATGACCGCAAGTGCACGAACATGGTTTACCAGGCGCCCGGCCTCACTTCCCCGGATTCGTTCCCGGAAAAAAGGGCGGCGCGTGACACGATTGATTTCTTCGAGCTGGGTTTCACAAGAGACAAGGTCGAATCGCCGGGCTTTCCAGTGTTCGAAAAGCCGCGCGGGAGACGAGCCCTGCGTCATCAGCGCGGACAGCAGGACATTCGTGTCGAGAATTACCCGCATGGGCGGGCGTGCTAATCGGCTGCTGTCTGAAACTCGTTACGCACCTCGCGCACTGCGCGATCGATTTCATCCTGCAGCGCTTCGGCAGGCAGGTCGCGGTTGCGCTCGCGAATCGTGCGAACGGTTTCGTCCAGCACGCGCCAGCGCACCGCCTCTTCGACGAACCGGGACAGATCGCCCTTCTTCATACCTTGCGCACCGAGAAAACTGCGCAGCAGACGGTCCGTCTCGGAAGATACCTTCACGGTCCAACGAACCGAGTCCGACATAAAAGCACCTAGGCGGATAAACGCTTAAGCGCGCATGGTATGTGGGTCTTGGTGCCGGCACAAGAGGGTGAGTACGTGTCGAGGAGACTGGGGGACTGGGTTTACGACAGGTCCGAGGCCCATAAAGGCAGTGCCGAGTGCTGAGTGAAAGGCGAAAGCCAGCTACTAGATTGCCACGTCGGCCCGTTGGGCCTCCTCGCAATGACGGCTTTCCTTTGGCTGTCATCGCGAGGCCACAGGCCAGTGGCGATCTCGTAGTTTGGGGTTGAGGCAGGTACGAGGGTCGAGGACTGAGGGCTGAGTGAAAGTCGAAAGACAGGCGGCGGCGTTGGCCGGTGTTACCTGCTGGCGTAGTTGCGCTCCATCCACTTGCGGTAGTCGCCGCTGCGGATCTCGTTTGCCCAGGCAAGATTGTCGAGGCACCACTGGACGGTCTTGCGCAGGCCGGTTGCGAAATTCTCTTTGGGCTTCCAGCCGAGTTCGCGCTTGATCTTCGAACAGTCGATCGCGTAGCGGCGGTCGTGGCCGGGGCGGTCTTCTACAAAAGTAATGAGTGCCGAGTGCTCAGTGCCGAGTGGTCGGGGTTTCAGTTCGTCGAGTATTGCGCACACGGCCTGGACTACCTCGAGGTTGGTCTTTTCGCTCGACCCTCCGACGTTGTAGACCTCGCCCGGTCGACCGCCGGCAAGCACCAGGCGGATGGCGTCGCAGTGATCTTCCACGTACAGCCAGTCCCGCACGTTCTTGCCGTCGCCATAGACCGGCAGCGGCTTGCCGTCGATCGCATTCAGGATCATCAGCGGGATCAGCTTTTCCGGGAACTGCCACGGCCCGTAGTTGTTGGAGCAGTTGGTGGTCAGCACCGGCAGGCCGTAGGTGTGGAAGTACGCGCGCACCAGGTGATCCGAGCCGGCCTTGGAAGCGGCGTACGGACTGTTGGGCGCGTAGGGCGTAGCTTCGGTGAAGGCGGGATCGTTCGGGCCGAGCGAGCCGTAGACCTCGTCGGTGGACACGTGCAGAAAACGGAAGCGCGCCTTTTCGGTGGCGTCGAGTTCCGTCCAGTAGCCGCGCGCTTCTTCGAGCAGATGAAAAGTGCCGACGAGATTGGTCTGGATGAAATCCTCCGGGCCGTGGATCGAACGATCGACATGGCTTTCCGCGGCGAAGTTGACGATCGCGCGCGGCCGATGGCGCTGCAGCAGCTCCCGCACCAACTTGCGGTCGCCGATGTCGCCCCGCACGAATTCTTGGCGCGAGTCGCCATCGATCGTGGCGAGGTTGCGCAGATTGCCGGCGTACGTGAGCTTGTCGAGATTGACGACGGACGATGCCTCCGACTGCAGCCAGCCGAGTACGAAATTGGATCCGATGAAGCCGGCGCCGCCGGTGACGAGGATGGGTTTGTCAAGCATTCGACGATGATGGAATCTTGCAGAGGCGATACTTTAACTGCATCTTCATGCGTGCCGCACTTCCCCCCTCTCCCCCGGCCCCTCTCCCGCAAGGGGAGAGGGGAAGTAAAGCTGTGTGGCTCCGCGTCTCGCAAGGGGAGAAGGGAAGTAAAGCTGTGCGGCTCCGCTTCTCGCGAGGGGACAGGGGAGCAAAGCCATTCCGGGTTCGCTATTGAGCGCACATCGGGCCTGCTTCTCCTGTGCACTGCGCATCGCTCTCGGACGCTTGCTGGCTCCCCTCACTCTTGGTCAGTGGAGAGGGGAGCAAAGCAAGGTGACATCACGCAACCGGCCGCACCGCGTTACACCCCTCTCCCCCATCCTCATCTGCTTCGCTGCGGGTGTCCGTTTCGTGCGGCGGCGCTTTCGGATGTAAATGGCTCCTCTTTTGGAGCACGCCGACAAATGGGTGTAATTGGGCGTAAGATTGGCGATCATGATCCGATCCGACACCATTCAGATCACCCCGGAGATGCTGGGTCTCATCGCCCGCATCGATGAATTCAAGGGGGCGTGGCGCGCGCTCGGCACACTGGCTCCGGACCGCCTGTCGGCACTGCGCCAGGTAGCTACCATCGAAAGCATCGGTTCTTCGACCCGCATCGAGGGCAGCAAATTGTCCGACCGCGAGGTCGAGCGCCTGTTGTCACGGTTGCAGCTCAAGTCTTTCACTACGCGCGACGAACAGGAGGTCGCGGGCTACGCGGCGGTCATGGAAATGGTGTTCTCATCATGGCGGGACATCACGCTGACCGAGAACCACATCAAGCAGTTGCATCGCGATCTGCTGATCTACAGCGAGAAGGACGCGTGGCATCGCGGCCAGTACAAAACTTCGCCGAACAGCGTGGTAGCGTTCGATGAACACGGGGCGCAGATCGGGGTGGTGTTCGAACCGGCCACGCCTTTCGACACGCCGCGCCTTATGGCGGAACTGGTCGACTGGTTTCGCGAGGAACATCGCGCCAAACGCCTGCACCCGCTGTTGCTGATCGGTATCTGGACAGTGGTGTTTCTGGAGATCCATCCGTTTCAGGATGGCAATGGCCGTCTGAGCCGGATCCTGACGACATTGTTGCTGCTGCAGTCGGGCTATGCCTATGTGCCGTACAGTTCGCTCGAAAACGTCATCGAACACAACAAGGAGGGTTACTACCTGGCCCTCCGCCAGTCGCAAGGGACGATTCGCACCGAGTCCCCGGACTGGCAGCCCTGGTTGATGTTCTTACTGAGGGCACTCGCCGAACAGGTGCAGCGCCTGGCGCGGAAGGTCGAACGCGAGAAACTGGTGCTCGCTCCGCTGCCGGCGCTGTCGCTGCAGATCGTGGAGTTCGCGCGCGAACACGGGCGCGTGACGATCGGCGATATCATCCGGTTGTCCGGCGCCAGCCGAAACACACTCAAGCAGCATTTCCGTGCACTGGTCGAGCAGGGGCACTTGAACCGGCACGGTAGTGGACGCGGGGTCTGGTACGAGTTGCGTTGAGCGGCGGCGGTCACTGAGCCGCAATTCCCTGCGCAGCATCGCGCTTCGCCCAACGCGCTCTGCGGCGAACAGATCGAACGATGCGCACCCAGCGCCAGGACAGCGCATAGCAGCCCGCAAGCAACGCGAGGAAGCCGTAAAACATCCAGTAGTCGGGCACGCCGGCGTGCCATGCGTAGAAGCCGATCGCGCCAAGCGCCAGCGCAACGGCATAGATCAGCAGCACGGCCGTACCGGGCGGCATGCCGGCTGCGATCAGCACGTGATGGAAATGATCTCGCCCGGCGCTGAACGGGCTCTTGCCCTTGCCGAGCCGGCGCAGGATGACCACGCCCATGTCGAGCAGCGGCACGGCGAGGAACCAGACCGCGGCGATCGGGTCCAGCCCGCTGCGCCAGCGCGCGACTTCGACGCTGAACCAGGTGAGCAGGAGACCGAGCATCATGCTGCCGGAGTCGCCGAGGAAGGCCTTCGCGTGCGGTTGCCAGGGGAAGCGCATGTTGACGAACCAGAACGCCAATACGACAGCGATGATCGTTGCCAGCATTTCCAGCGAATAGATACGCCCGATGACGACCGCACTCAACGCCAGGAAAAAGAACGCGATCAGCGACAGGCCGGTGGCGAGCCCGTCGGCGCCGTCGACCATGTTGATGGCATTGATCAGCCCGAGCAGCGCGATGATGGTGAACGGGACGGCCAGGTACGGCAGCCCGACTTCTCCGTAGCCGAACAGGTCGCCGAGGCTCTCCACCGAGGTTCCCCCCCACCAGACCATGCAGGCGGCTGCAATGAGCTGGGCGAGAAACTTTTGCTTCGGCGTGAGATCGCGCAGGTCATCGAGGATCCCCGCGATCAGCAGCACGGCGAGGCCGGCGAACAGGGCCGGATACGGTTTCAGCGTATTCGGAATCAGCAACGCACCGACGCACAGGCCGGCAAAGATCGCCGGGCCGCCGATCAGCGGGATCGCGCCGCGATGGCGCTTGCGCCGGCCGGGGTAGTCGACCAGCCCGGCGCGTACCGCGACGCGTGAAAGCAAACGCAACAACAGGAGCGTGCCAGCGAAGACGATGAGAAGCCCGGCCCAAGTCATCGGTGCACCGTGGAGATGTTGTCACCCAAGCTGAGCAAAAGATTATTCCTCACCACGGAGGATTCTTTTCTAGACCCCTCGAGGGGCACGCGGAGGACACCGAGGAATCCGGGTAGAGAAGGGAGCCACCCTACGTGGATGCGCCTATTGCATCGGGACAGAATGGCGGGAAGCTCATTCTCCGATTGGCGGAACCGACAGATTTCGACAGATCTTGACAGCCAACAGGTTGGAGATCTCGGTGTGCCGGGGAATCGCCTCGACGGCGCCCGTCGCGGGGTTGCACCATAGGGAGTGGGCACGACCTTCCCGTTTGAGGAAACAGCCATATCGCCGCAGGTGGCGCAGCAAGTCTCCGCGCTTCAATCAATAGCCACCGTGTCCTTGATTGCGTCTGGAGGTATTCCACGGAAGGCGTCTTCACGTCGATCCTGAAGTATCAAGGAGATCGACTCGGCGAGGCTTTCGCGCGCCTCTTCCCTGGTGCGTCCCTGACCGTTGGAGCCGGGAACCTCGGGAGAATAAGCGATGAACCAATCGCCGTCTCTTTCAATGATCGCAGTGAACTCGTTGTGCATCTGTACCGTCCCTGGAAAGCAGCAACTTGCAAACGCCGGATAGCATACGCCCGGCATGATTGCACGTCACGCCCGGCGCGCGTTTGCCCAGCGCAGCAGTACGGTTCAGGACGCGCGGGCCGGACGCTTGAAGAACTGCCTCACCCGGTAGGCGAGTTTCTTTACGATCCAGAACGGCGACGAGGCAACGCCGAATCGTTTGGCGATGACGTAGGACTCGCGGTTGCCGCGGTAGACGTTTCGCAGCGAACGGTTGGTGTGGCCGCCGCTGCGCATGCGCACCAGCACGCGGGGGATGTAGGTCGAGCTGATTTTGCGGTCGATGAACAGGCGCACCATCAGGTCGAAATCGGCGTGGTAGCGGTAGCGGGTATCGAAGCCGCCGAGTTCCTTGAGTATTTCGGTTCGCACGAACAGCGTGGGATGCGCGGGATGCCAGCCGGCCTCGAACATGCCCGGTTCATAGGGCCTGGACTTCCAGTAGCGCAGCACCCTGCCCGGGTCGTCGAAATGCACGTAGACGAGATCGGCATGTGCCGAGTCCGGGTTGCCGGAAGACAATGCGGCGGCGATTTCGCTCAGTACGTTCTCGTCCTGGTAGACGTCGTCGGAATTAAGGAATCCGAGGTAGTCGCCGGTCGCCGCGAAGATGCCCTTGTTCATCGCGAAGTAGAGTCCCTGGTCCGGCTCGGAAACCAGCCGGGCGATGCGGTCACGTCGGCGTTCCAGGATCTCCAGCGTGCCGTCGGTGGATGCACCGTCTATCACGATGTGTTCGACGTCCGGATGCGTCTGCCCGTGAATCGAATCCAGCGCCGCGGCGATGGTGTCGCGGGCGTTGCGGCAGACGGTGACGACCGAGAGCTTCATTTACGTGTGTCCGGGTTCATCAACCAGGGGTGAAAGCGCAAAGAAAGATTCTGAACCACGGAGGACACGGAGGACACGGAGGAAAACGAAGAAATAACAACGGGACTGTTCCCCGTCGATTTTTTTTGTAACGTCATGGCGCGCTCCCTCTCCGCTCTTGGGGCAAGGGACCACTTCCTGACCGCGGCTCGCGTCCCCCTCTCCCCTCGCGGGAGAGGGTCGGGGAGAGGGGTTGAGAAAAAAGTTGCCGGCAGAATTCCCTTGCCCCCCTCTCCCCCGCCCCCTCTCCCGCGAGGGGAGAGGGGAGCAGTGCGGGTAGATTCATCCTGCATTCTTGCGCTCGAGGACTTGTGCGTAGAGATCCAGATATCGCCTCGCGATTTTCGAAGGCTCGAATTCTTCCAGCACTTTCGCGCGGGCGCGGTCGGACAATGCCCGGCGGCGGGCCTCGTCTTCGAGGATCCAGCTTATGCCGTGCGCAAGATCGTCCGCGTCGAGTGGCCGCGCGAGCCAGCCGTTGCGCTGGTGTTCGATCATGTCGGGCATGCCGCCGATGTCGAATGCGGCGACCGGCGTTCCGCACGCAAGCGACTCCAGCACGGCATTCGAAAGGTTCTCCTGGGTGGACGGCGCAACCAGCACGTCCGCCGCGGCGTACAGGCGCGCGAGTGCGGAATCGTCCGTCAGGATGCCGGCGAAATGGCATTCCATCCCGAGATCCGGCGGCTGCGCCGGGCGGTCCGCGCCGAACACGACCGCGAGCGGTTTCAGTTCGGGGCGCAAGGCCACAAGCTTGCGGAGCGCTGCTTCGAGATGCCGGAAGCCTTTGCGCGTTTCGCTGGTGGCGCGCAGGGCGCCGAACAGGATGACGCGCCGGTCGGGCGCGATGCCGAGCGCACGTCTCGACTCCGCCTTGTCGATTGGCCTGAACACGTTCGTGTCGATCGGGTTTGGAATAACGCTGACCGGAAACCGGCCGAGGAGTGGACTCGCGGCCGCAAGCTCGCCGAGCCAGCGGCTTGGTGTCACCACCGTCAGCGCAAGGTCGAGGTAGCCGCGCTGCTTGCGCCGCCACCCGGCGGACGACAGGTCGCTGGCGGAACGGGAACCCAGCACCGGGCAACGCCCGCAGCCGCCAGCGTAGCGGCCGCAGCCCTCGTCGTAATGACAGCCGCCGGTAAAGGCCCACATGTCGTGCAGCGTCCACACCAGCGGACGCCGCAGGCGGCGGAGGCTGGCGACATTCAGAAACCCGCCGGTGATCCAGTGCAGATGCAGGAGATCCGGGCCGAGCCTGCCGGCTTCGCGCGCGACCCGGTCCGGCAGCCAGCCGGGGTAGAACGTTTCGCCCGAGCGCCGCGGGTAGAGAACAAGCGGCAGCAGATCCGCCGCGGCGCGCAGCCGGCCCCGGATGCGGCTGCGCGGCCCGATCACCGTTTCGTCGCTGCCGTGCTTGACCTGCACCAGCATGCGCGAATCCGCGCCCGCGGCGCGCAACGCGCGATGCAGGCGGTACACCGCCCGCGCAGCGCCTCCGCGCAGGTCTTCGCTGTTCAGCAGCAGCGGCCTGAATGCGCGGCTGTTCATCCGTCCTTGCGCATCACTGCGACCACGGTGTGCCCGTCGCCCGTCCCGGCCGGCAGCGCACGCAGGATCCGAGCGGAGACTCCGGCGAGCAGCCAGAGCGCACGCCAGAGCGCGTAGTCGGCGAATTTCATCCTCACCCGGTTGCCGGGGCCGGCGATCAGCCGCGGCGCCAGCAGTCCGTACAGCCGCAGGGCAAGGTGCCATCCACGGTGATACCCGGCGACCGGTTCGTGCTCGATCGCCTCGATCGACAGCCCTGCGCTGCTCGCGAGCGCGGCCAGTGCCTTGTCGGTCCAGCGCGTGACGTGGTGCGGCGGCAGATTGAGAAAGTCGTTGATGGTGCGGCCCGGCAAGCCCTGCTCGCTCGGCACCGACACGATCACCCGGCCGCCCGGTTTGGTCGCTGCGGCCATACTGCGTACAAAGGCGAGCGGATCGGAGACATGCTCGACGACCTGGAACGCACAGCACACGTCATATGTGCCGGCATGCGCGGCCGCGTGTGTCTCGACCGGCTCCGCGATCACGTTCACGCCGGACTGACGGGCCTGCTCGACCGCGGCAGGGCTGAACTCGAGCCCGACGTAACCGCCAGCGCACTGTGCGGCAAAGGCCCCGCGGCCGGCACCGGCTTCGAGCACGACGTCCGCGGGCGCGATGAATCTGCGCGCAATCGCGAACTCCGGTTTCTCAGGCATGTAGTACCAGGCATGCGCGGCAAGCTCGCGATAGAAACTTTCGTCGCCGGTCACCAACGGCCAGAACCAGCGCAGATCGCAATCCGGACAGTTCAGTTCCGTCAACGATCTGAGGCCGGCGAACTGGCCGGAGACGTCGAGTCCGAAGCGCCGGCGATAACCCCTCACCACGTCCGCAACGGCGATCTGGCCGGCCGCGGACACGCGCGTCGAGCTGCAGACGATGCATGTCGTGGTTGCCTCGCGTGAACTCATCCGGTCCGCCAATAGGGTCGCTGCACGATAAACCAGCCTGTTATCCGGGAAGAATCGGCACCAGATCCGCTGTGCGGGTGCCATGCACGTCGTGCCATCTCATCGAATCTTGATCGCACTGCGCCCGGAGTAATCGATGCGATTCAGAAGCACCGGCACGTCATGCTTCACGAGATACTCGTCCACCGCCTGCCGTGCGCCCTGCCAATGGCCATAGTCGTCGATGATGAGTACGCCGCCAAGCACCAGGCGCGGGAAAAGATGTTCGAGTTCATGCCGGGTCGATTCGTACCAGTCCGTATCGAGTCGCAACAGAGCGATCCTGTCCGGGGCGTGCCCGGGTATGGTGTCCTCCACTTTGCCCTTCACGAAACGAATCCGGGAAGCGTCGTAGCCGGTGCCGAGCATCGCTCTTCTAACGTCTTCGAGCGACGCCACGCAGAGCATCGACTCGGGGTCGGTTTTTTCTCCGACTGACATGAACTGCTGCGCGGTTTGCCCGGTAAGCGAGACATCCCTCCCGGATGGCGCAGTCATACCCTCGAAGGTGTCGAACAGGAAAAGGTTGCGGCTCCTGTCGCCACGCTGCATCAGCGTATAGGCAGCCGCCATCATGCTTCCGCCCTTCCAGACGCCGCACTCCACGATATCACCGTCGATACGATTCTCCACGATGTACTGGATCGCCTCGCACAAGGCGGCCACCCGGTACGGGGAGGTCATGGTGAAGTCGTGCACACGCTCCACAGTCTTGCGGATGCCGGGATCCAGATCGTGCGGCAACTCACGATAGCGCACGACGTCGAAACCGAGCGCACGCACGCCACCGCGGATCCAGCGAATCAGTGCTTTAATGATCTCCATTGTCCAACCGATCGTTTGTCACTAATCGTTCGCCCGGTGCGGCAAGCGTCGGAGCTTCCTGCGTCGTTCCGGCGAGAACGGACCCTTTCGACATGCAGACCTTCACCGGCGCATCGCCGTGAGCAGATTGCCGGCAAGCGCCCGCCACCACGGACGCCTGAACATCGTTCGTTGTGTAAAGCGGTCGGCATCATCGTCGATGGTCACGTTTTCGGGATGCACAAGCGGAAACCGCATCGCCTCGACCGGTAGCGATGCGTACCGGTTCCAGCGATTGCGGTTGTGCGTCGCGCCGTCGCCGAAACCGACGTTGCTTACCAGGTTGACTCCCGGGAGTGCCGTCAGCCCGCCGTGCGCCCACACGGAGAAGGTCCAGCGGTAGGCCCACGAAGTATTCCGGTTCGCGTGGGTCTCGTCGAAGATCCGCGTCCAATAGGCTGCCGCGGCCCGGTCGCCGAGCAGCTCGTGAAGCCACCCGCTGTCGCGCAACTGCGGCCAGCGCGACATCGAATGGTCGTACCACTGCCAGGCGCGGCGCCATGACGCCCAGCCCCAGATGTGCGGAAAACGGGAAAAATAGTAGCTGTACTCCGACCTGCGCCGCCCGAACTGGAAGTTGTCGCCGGAGATCAAGGCCACGCGCGGATCATTGGCGTACTTATCCAGCAGCTCCCTGGCGAAACGGAAAAAATCCGGGTGGGCGACGCAATCGTCCTCCAGCACGATGCCCTGCTCGACCTGGGTGAAGAACCAGGAGACCGCCTGACTGACGGCCAGCTTGCAGCCGAGATTGCGGTCGCGGAACAGTGTATGCACTTCGCATTCCCAGTCGATGGTGTTAGCCAGCGCGCGCACTGCCGCCACCTGCTCGCGCTCGTCCGGGCGATCATCACGCGGCCCGTCAACCGCGAAGAAAAGCTGCCGCGGCCGGCCCGCGCGGATCGCGTCGAGCACCTGTGCCGTCGTATCCGGGCGGTTGAATGCCAGCAGCAGTACCGGCGGCGCGGCGTGCCCGGAGCTCATCCGCCGGATGCCGAAGATTCGGAATGCGGTTTACGCCTGACTGCGCGCCTGCGTACGTGCAACATGCGCATAGGGTATCTTAAGCGCCGCACCGGCGTGCAATGACGACTTGGCTCCATGCGGGCACGACACCGGCGCGGATCGATCTTTCATTCATGAACGAACAGCCCGACATTTCCGTAATCATTCCGGTGTGGAACGACGCCGATCGCCTGGCGCGTTGCCTGCGCTCGCTGGAGGCGCAAACGTTCCCGCGTGAGCGCATGGAAGTGCTGGTGGTGGACAATGGGTCGAGCGACGCGTCCGCGCAGGTAGCCCGTGGATTTGCGTTCGTCACGCTGCTGGAAGAGCCGCGGCCCGGGTCGTACTGCGCGCGCAACCGGGCGCTGAACGTCGCACGCGGCGAGTTCGTGGCATTCACCGACTCGGATTGCGAAGCAGCCCCGGACTGGCTCGCGAACGGCATCGCGAGGATGCGCAAGCATCCGGAACCCGGCGTGATCGCTGGCCGCATCGAGCTTTTCAGCGAGAACGGTGACGTGACCGGCCCGACCGCCGTATACGAGAAACTGTTCGCGTTCGACCAGGCGCGCAACGTGGAGATCGGATTCTGCGTAACGGCGAACTGGATCAGCCGGCGGGCATTGATACTCGCGCACGGCGGTTTCGCCGATCATCTCAAGTCGGGCGGCGACCGGCAGCTCTCGAATGCACTGCTCGCCGCAGGCCACCGCCTCGTCTATGCGCCGGAGGTCGTGGTCAGGCACCCGATCCGCTCCGACGCGCAATACCAGTTCGCCAAGAAGCGCCGGGTAATCGGCGGCGCCTGGAGCGGCACGCAGCGGCCCGTGCCGATACGATTTCTGAGACTTCAGGCCGCACAATTCCTGGAGGCCCTGTCGCGCACCAGGCGCATCGCGTTGCAGCCTTCGCTCACGACCGGAACACGCATTCGCACGATCGGGTTCGTGCTCGCCTTGTGGTTGGTGACGGCCGCCGAGATCACGCGGCTGCTTTTTGGGGGCGAACCGCGGCGGGCGTGACCGCGTGGCGAGGAAGGGAGCTTCACCTGCCCGCCAGATCGCGGTAGATCGCCGCCAGCCTTTGCCCCTGCCGCACCGCATCGAACTCGCTTTCGACACGCGCCCTTCCGCGCGCGAGCAACGCCTGCCACTGGTCGGGCTCGCGCGTAGCCGCGCGCAACGCCGCCACCAGCCCGTCCACGTCGCGTTCGTCCGCGAGGTAGCCGGTCTCTGTGTCGAGTACGACGTTAGGAATGTCGCAGTGCCGGCTCGATACCACGACCATGCCGGTGGCGGCAGCCTCGATCAGCGTCACCGGTGCGCCGCCTTCGGTGTCGCCATCTGCAGCGGTCACGCTCGGCGCGAGCAACAGATGATGGCCGTACATTTCCCGCAACAGCACTTCGTAAGACTGAAAGCCCAGCAGCCGCACCCGCGCCTCGAGACCGCAGCGGCGAATGGCGTCGAGGATGTTCTGCTTCTCCGCGCGGCCTTCGTCGGAATTGCGTGCGTCGCCGATCACCGTAACTTCGAATCGAATCTCGTCCCTTAGGCGTCCGAGCGCTTCCATTGCGAATACGATGCCCTTCTTCTCGGTGAAGGTCGAGGCGATCAGCACGCGCAGCGGCTCGCCTTCTGCCAATGAACGCGGCCTGAACGACAGTTGCCCAAGCCGCACGCCGAGATGGTGCACGCGCACCCTGTCTTCGGCGCATCCGAGGTCGACGATGCAGCGACGCATGTGCGGGCCTTCGCACAGCACCAGGTCGGCCCGCTGCAGCACTTCGCGGATTCGCTCGCCCCATTGTGGCCGGCGCGGCAGCGCGTTCACGTCGTAGCCATAGAAGGTCACCACGTGACGCAGGGCCGCGGCACGGGCTGCGCCGAGATCGGTCCAGCCGTGATTGCCGAAATGCGAGTGCATGACGCGGGCGCCGATTTTTCGCGCAACGCGCGCCTGGAAACCGAGGTGCCGGCGCGCGCCGAGACGCCGCAGCCCGCGGTCCCACGTACGCCCGAGCGCGGACACATCGCCGAATGCGTGCAGGTGGGCAACCGGAAACTGGTCGAGGTTTGCCGTGCGCTCGCATACCACGTGGCTCTCGATTTCACCCGCCGGCAGGCAGTCGACCTGGGTATGGATCCAGGTCTGGGTTTGCGTCAGCCACGTCGGGATGCTGTGAATGACCCGTATCATCTGCGCGGATCCGTGACGTTCCATGTGCGATAGCGCAGGCGCTTCAACGCAGCGTATCCATCAATTTCGCGAAAAATCGTCGTTGCCAGGTGATTGCGATGGCCAGATAGAGCGCGCCCCCGATCGCGATCAATACCACCAGTTCGCCGATCGCGCCGGCAGCAACGCCCAGTTCGAGATCGCGCGCGAGCAAGACTGCCGCAGCCATGACGAGAGCCGTGATCAGCATGGGTGCGAATGCGCGGATGTATTCCGTGGGCCGCATCTCAACCAGTATCCAGCGCACCACAAAACCGAGGGGAAACATCCCCAGCGCGGTCGCTGCCACCAGCGCCACTGCCACGCCAAGAATATCCCAGCGCACGCCGACGAAGATCGCCGCCGCGAACAGCAATAGTCGCCAGATGTTGAGATAGAACCCTATTTCCACCCGGCCGGTTGCAAGCAACAACGATCCCAGCGGATTGCCGAGGCTGTAGAAGAAACCCAGCACGGCGAGCACCTGCAGCAGCGGGACCGCGGCACGCCAGGTCTCGCCCAGTACGAGCAGAATCAGGGGCTCGCCCAGGACGATGATGCCGGCGTACACTGGAAACAGCACGAAGGAAATCGTACGAATACCGTCGAGAAAGCCGGCGCGCAGCCGCGGTTTGTCGGTCTGCACCTTGGCGAATAGCGGGAAGGCCACGCGATTGAAGATCGGGTTTACGACCCGCATCGGCTTCATGACGAGTTGAAAGGCGACGCTGTAAAGGCCGAGCGCATGCGCACCCAGCAGGGAACCAATCAGCAATTTGTCGAGGTTGGCACTGAGGTAGTTCACGGTGCGCTCTCCCATCTGGAAAGCGCCGAAGCGCAGAAAACCGCGCAGATCCGAGAACCGGAACCGCAACTGCGGCTGCCAGTCACGCATGCCAAACCAGACCAGGGCCGCCGTACGAACGAGCGCACCGGCGAGAAAACCCCAAACCAGCGACAGCACGCCGTAACCGTGCAAGGCCAGCGTGACGGATACCGTGACGCCCGCGGTCGCCGACAGCACGTCGGTAACCGCCAGAAACCCGAAGCGCAGCGCCTTTTGCAACCGCATATGAAGCTGCTGCCCCACCGGCGTAACCAGAAACGCCAGCGCGGCCAGTGCAATCAGGGAAGTCAGTTCTGGCTCGGCATAGACAAAGGCAACCAGCGGAGCAGCCGCAACCAGCACCACGGCCATGACAACACCGGCACCCACGTTCAGCCAGAACAAGGACGACAGCTGCTCGTGCGTTGCATCCTGCCGGTGCACGATTGCGCTGCTCAGCCCACCGTCCGCGTAGACGTGGGCAAGCCCAAAAACCACCGTCACCAGCGCCATGAGCCCGAAGTCCTCGGGTCTGAGCAGGCGGGCGAGAATGGCGATCTGCAGCAGTTGCGCGACAACGGTCACCAGAGTCGCCACGGCCGTCCAGCCCGCTCCGGATATAGCTTGCCGACGCAGTCCCATGTTGGTCAGGCAACCGTTCGCAAGTCGATCATGCGGGCCTTCGTGCGACCACCAGATACATCCAGGTAAACCGCCGCGAATCGCGATTGAAGCGGCGGTCGCAACCATCAAGCCAGGGAAAGAACAGGTTGTTGACTGCGATCGCGAGACGCACCGGGAGGCGAAACGGACCTCGCGCGATCGAGTGCAGGTAGTAACTCCATGCGCAGCCGAAGGTCAGCCAGAAGCCCGAAGCCGGTACCAATTCGACCACCTGGAACCCCGCGCCCTCGAACAGGTATCGGAGCCCGTGTTCGGTATAGCGATAGAAATCGCGTGGCTCTTCGTGCAAGTGCCAGTACAGCGGCACGGTATACACGGCATGTCCGCCCGGCTTGAGCACCCTCAGACATTCGGCTAGGGCGGCGCGCGGTTCTTCCAGATGTTCGAGCACCGCCGTGCATACCGCGCCGTCGAATGAACTGTCCGGCTGAGGAATGCGGTAGGCAGTCCCGAAAATGTCCACTAGCGACTTGTCGTGTACCGACGCCTCGTGATCGAGTCCCACGTACTCGACGACACGGTCGCTCGCGAGAAATCGTTTGGATTTGCTTCCGCAACCGATGTCGAGCACGCGACCGGAAAGATACCGGCCCATCGCCTCGACCAGCATGCCTGCCCCGCGCCGAATCGCCATGCGCGCGGGGTTGGTGCAACCGTAAGGGCGCAGATAGGCCTGAAGGTCGGTCACTTCGGGATGGTCTCTCCGAGATCGTCGGGTGTCTCCCGGGCAACGTAGTGCCGCTGGAATACGCTCCCCGCAGGGTCGCCCCTGGCGATGACATCGTTCTCGATGATTCCGCCCAGCCGGACGATGCTGTTGGGACCGACCCATGCGTCTCTGCCGATGGTCGCGGCTGGCAGCACGACTACGTTCGACGCGATGCCTGCACCGTCCATGAGCTCAACGAAGCCCCGGAGCACACATTGTTCCTCGGGATCCGCGCCTTGCGAGTATTTGTAGATGCGGCGGGGATCCCTGCCCTTGTGGTGAAAAGTTTCCGACAGCACGATGCAGTGCGGCCCGATCCCGCACTTGGATCCGATCGCCACGCCGCCATAGCCCAGGATCACGGCGCCGAACGCAATGCGCGCCCGGTCTCCGATCCTGATCACGCCACGCTCGCGGCCGGCGTAACTGCCGAGCTCGATAATCTCGCGCGTATCCGAACTCACGGGTTTGCCACCCGCGCGTATCACGACATTCTCGCGAATGGTTACGTCGTCGCCGATCTCGATGTGGTGCTCTCCGCCGATGTGGACACCGGGCATGACCGTCAGGTTGCGCCCGCAGGCACGCAACCGCCGGCCGTAATACCAGCGGCGCAACAGCACGCCGGCATCTCCCGGCAGGTAGATTACGAAGGCGAGCAGTACGCTGCGGGGAAGCGCGGCCAGGAATCGCAGGAACGCTCGCATGGGCGATTGTCAGCGACTATTGTTCAGGTAATTCACAATCAGCCGAATCGTATTGAGCCGATCGATCTCCGGATCCGGCACGCGCACATCGAGTTGCTCGTAGATCGCGAGGAAGATCCCCGCAATGTCGAGGGAGTCCACCCCGAGATCCTTCAACGGTTTGTCGTAGTCGGCAGCGGTTACCCTGGCCTGACTGGCTACCTCTGTCACTATCGCGGCAATCTGATCTTCGGTCACGCTCACTGGGTCACTTCCCTTCATAAAATATTCATTGGCGCCGTTCGAGAACACAGCTCGCCCAGGACAGGCCAACGCCGAACCCGCTCATCACCACGCGCCGGACAGCCGGATCGTCGATGAACGCCTCGAACAGCAAGGGAATCGACGAGGACACCGTATTGCCCTGCGCGGCGAGATTGGAAGGAATCTTGTCACGCCCCACCTGCAATCGCTTCGCGATCGTATCCACGATGTAACGGCTGCCCTGGTGCAGCAGGAAAAGATCGACCGCATCGGCGGTCAGGCCGCTGTCCGCCAGCAACTCCCGGATCTGGACTGGCACCTCGGTAGCCGAAAAATTGAATACCGCGCGCCCGTTCATCTCCAGTGACCCGTCGTCGTTGTTGAGCGCCTTGCCTTCATTGCCGCGGGTGGCAAAGCGAAAGCGTTCGGGGATCCAGACCGGCTTCTCCCGGTCCGCAGCCTGAAGCAAGGTCACCGTGGCTGCGTCGCCGAACAGGAGCGCAGTGTTGCGGTCGGTGGGATTCAGTATCTTGGAGTACGGATCCGCGGTGAACAGCAGGCCGCGCTTCAGCCCGTTTGCAGCCATGAAACTTGTCGCCACCGACAGACCATAAACGTAGCCCGAGCAGCCCAAGGATACGTCGAAGGCGGCGCACCGGTCGGGAGCGCCAATCACACCGTGCACGATTGCCGACGTGTGCGGAATACCGTGCCCATCCGGGTTCTGGGTGCATACGACTATCAATTCGACGTCCTCGGGATCGATCGTCAGTTTTTTCTGCAGTGCCGATAACGCCTTGGCGCACATGGACGACGTCTCTTCGTCCGCGCCCTTGCGGGATACGCGTTCGACACCGAGCTTCTCGACAATGAATTCGTCGGTCAGGTCGAATTCCTCACGCCGATCGTAGTTGGAGATGCCGTCCGGCGGGACATAGCTGGCGACTGAGCGGATTCCGATTCTCATCGCACGAGGGAAAAGTAGATGGACCCAATGTTATTGCCCGACACGGAGATCTCCGATTTGGTAAGCCGACCGTACAAATCTTCTTTCAGAGCAATTCGCATCGTTGAAGAATCTGACGACTCGAAAAGTCGATTCAGATCCAGTTTCGTGAATATCCAGCGTCCGTCTGCTTTTGGCAACCGCGAAAGGTGGAGGTGTTTGGTCATGCACACCGCAGTCTCGATCGGCAAGAAACCCGAATCCACGTTAATCGAAATTGTGTCCTGTTCCAACTTGCAAAGTTCAAGGATACGGTCCTCATCGTAGGGTACTCGACGCGTAACTGGCCTGTCGGACTCCATCAGAACCCCCCGGGACACTGAGTCGGCGGTCGCAATAGAGAAATCAGCAACCACATTCGCGGGCCGCGGTGAAACCTGCTGCGTAGCGTACAAGAGGAGATCCGGCTCCCGGTTGCAGAAACGATGAATTCCAAGATGGAATTTTTGAATCGTGGCGGAAACCCTGGTCCGAGCAAACGCGACGATTTCTTCATACATGTCGGTTCCATGGACGTACTGACGCTCTCCTTTGAAACAAGAGTTCAATCGCACACGATCGATGATCTCAGCATTCGAATCGATACTCACGGATCAACTCCGGGTCCAGATTGACTGCACCGCCGTAATCACATCCTCCACATCCCCGGGTTCCAGCCGGGCAGAGAGCGGGATGCTTAAAGTTTGCCAGCCCGCACTCATCGCCTGCGGATAATCCTCGGGCTTCCAACCAAAGGCCCTGCGATAGTAGGGATGCTCCGGAATACTGAGGTAGTGGACGCCAGCGCCGATTCCGTGCGCGTCAAGCGCGTTCAACACAGCATCGCGATCGATTCCGGCGCGCGTACTGTCGATCATAAGCGTATACAGATGGTGCGCGTGCCGCGTCTGCGGCTCCACGCCCGCCGGCAGGCCGACCGGCAGGTCTGCGAACGCGGCGTTGTAACTTGACCAGATCTCCTTGCGGCGCAACCAGTTCTGCTCCACCCGCCGCAGTTGGTGGATGCCGATCGCGGCCTGCAGGTCCATCATGTTGTACTTGAAGCCCGCCTCGACCACCTGGTAGTGCTTGTACCCCTCGTCGCTGAACCGCTTCCAGGCATCCTTGGTCATGCCATGCAGCGCGAGAACCTTGATGCGGGCAATGTCTTCCTCGTGTCGCGCGAGAACCATCCCGCCCTCGCCGGTCACGACGTTCTTGGTCACGTAAAAGCTGAAGCAGCCGAAATCGCCGAACGTGCCGGCCTTGCGGCCGTGGTACTCGGTTTCGATCGCGTGCGCACAGTCTTCGATGATCTTCAGGCCATGTTGCTTTGCGAGCGCGCAGAGCGCGTCCATATCGCATGGCCTGCCGGCGAAGTGAACCGGCACAATCGCCTTGGTGCGGGACGTGATGCGCGCTTCGACCTGCCGGGGATCGATGTTCATCGTGACCGGATCGATATCGGCGAGAACCGGCGTGGCGCCAGCGTGGATGATGGCGTTGACCGTAGCGCAGAAGGTCAGCGCGGTGGTAATCACTTCATCGCCGGCTTTCATGCCACTCGCCAGCAGCGCCAAATGCAGCGCCGCCGTGCAGGAGTTGACGGCGGCGGCGTGGTCAGCCGATTTGTAAGCCGCGAAATCCTTCTCGAACTGCGCGACCTTGGGCCCGGTACCCAGCCAACCGCTACGCATCGTGGCCACGACTTCGGCGATCTCCTCTTCCCCGATTGCTGGCGCCCCGAACACGAGATAACGGTCCTTCGTGCGAACGGGTCGCGTGGGGCGGGGTTTGCTCACGGTCGGATAATCTCGATCATTGAAAAACCCGGTTACCAATGATGCTCAGCCATTTTCGGGCGACCGTAAGACCCTCCCTCACCCGTCGCTTCGCGCCACCCTCTCCCTCCGGGAGAAGGGATGGGGATGAGGGAAGTCCGGGATGGCGACTCGACGCAACCGTCGCGTTTGCTGGCTGAGGTTCATTGGTAATCAGGTTCACAAAATCTGCACGAAGGCACATACGATCACCCGGCCGACCAGCAGTCGACTCACGATTCATCATGCGGGAGTTCACGGCTGTCGCGCCCGCCATCTCATGCCGGCGCGGCCTCGTGCCGATTCTCGCGCGAGAGAAAATCCGCATACGCCTGCCCGATTCCGGACTGCATCGACGTGGTTGCGCGCCAACCGAGCGCGGTCATGCGCCCGACATCCAGCAGCTTCCGCGACGTGCCGTCCGGTTTCGAGGTATCGAAACGCAGAGCGCCGCCGAAACCCACCACTGCTGCGACCGTCTCGGCCAGTTCCCGGATGGTCAGGTCTTCGCCGCAGCCGACGTTGACGAGCGGCGGGTAGGACATGCACAGGTCGCGAAAAGCCTTGTCCGGGTGATTCATGAGGGCGAGGCAGGCGTCGGCCATGTCGTCGCTGTAGAGAAACTCGCGGCGCGGTGTGCCGGTGCCCCACACCACGACATCCTTGTCGCCGCGCTCCTTCGCTTCATGCGTCTTGCGGATGAGCGCGGGCAGGACGTGCGAGGTTTCCAGATCGTAGTTGTCGCCCGGACCGTAGAGATTGGTCGGCATCACCGCGAGGTATTGCGTGCCGTACTGGCGGTTGTACGCCGAGCACATCTCGATGCCGGCGATCTTGGCGATCGCGTAAGGCCGGTTGGTCGGCTCGAGCGGGCCGGTCAGCAGGTATTCCTCTTTCATCGGCTGCGGGCAGTCGCGCGGGTAGATGCACGACGAGCCGAGGAACAGCAGCCGCTTCACGCCGGCGCGGTGCGATTCATGGATGACGTTGGTCTGGATCGCCAGATTCTGCCGGATGAATTCCGCCGGGTAGGTGTCGTTCGCCAGGATGCCGCCGACCCTGGCGGCAGCGAGGAAGACGCATTCGGGCTTCTCCTGCTCGAAGAACGCCCGCACCGCCTGCTGGTCGATCAGGTCGAGCTCGGCGTGCGCGCGGGCGACGATGTTGCGATACCCGGCCGCCTGCAACCGGCGGACGATCGCAGAACCGGCGAGGCCGCGGTGGCCGGCGACGTAGATCTTTAAGTCAGTTTGCATTCACTAGAAACGCAACCAGCCGAAGCCAGACCGTCGGAGATCAAACAGGTAGCGGGATCTTCCTGGCGTGGCCATCCGTTTCAACAATCAGTGACCCGCCGTCCTGCTTCAATTGTTCATTGGCGTTCATCAGTTCGATCCCGTACACCGTCCCGTCTGCGGCGATGTCGACGTTTAACTCATCGCTGATCTTGAGCGTCGTCACCTGGCCGCGCTTCTCGTGCAGACGCAAATAGGCGATGTTGTGCTTCTGATCGTATGTAAGTTTCATTGGCGTCGGCACTCAGAAAAATTTCACGATCACGGTTATTACCAACCAGCCGTCTTCGTCGACAGCATATGCCTCAATCTGTCTGTTCTGATACGTTCGACCCTGCCATTCGCCGCCAAATGCGAAATTGCGACGAAAGCCGATTCTCCCATACTTGGCCACAAACTGTTCACCTTCAGCGACAGTTTCAATGACGTCCTGCTCGCTTGCCCCGCGCTCGGCGAGGCGATCCATTGCGTGTGGGTGGAGGCGAACTTTCACACGCTTCGCCGATGGCGACCCGCGGTGTGCCAACCCATCTTCCGGCTCTCACTCATGGTAATCGTATGCCGAGAACCCGTGCTTCTTGACCAGCTCGTCCCGCTCGGCAGACTTGAGATCTTCACGCACCATTTCCGACACGAGTTCGCCGAAACCGATCTTCGGCGACCAGCCGAGTTTCTGCTTCGCCTTTGAAGGATCGCCCAGCAGGGTTTCGACTTCGGTGGGGCGGAAGTAGCGCGGATCGACCTGGACGATGCATCTGCCGGACGCGTCGTAGCCTTTTTCGTCCACGCCTTTGCCGCGCCACTCGATGGCAATGCCGAGTTCCTTCGCCGCCGCGCGGACGAAGTCGCGCACGCTGAACTGCTCGCCGGTGGCGATCACGAAGTCTTCCGGCGCGTCCTGCTGCAGCATCAGCCACATCGCTTCGACATAGTCGCGTGCATGGCCCCAGTCGCGCCTGGCGTCCAGGTTGCCGAGGAACAGGCAGTCCTGCAGGCCGAGCTTGATGCGCGCAAGCGCGCGGGTAACCTTACGGGTGACGAAGGTCTCGCCGCGCACCGGACTTTCATGGTTGAACAGGATGCCGTTGCATGCGTACATGCCGTAGGCCTCACGGTAGTTCACGGTAATCCAGTAGGCGTACAGTTTCGCCGCGGCATAAGGCGAGCGCGGGTAGAACGGCGTGGTTTCCTTCTGCGGCGTCTCCTGCACCAGGCCGTAAAGCTCCGAGGTCGAAGCCTGGTAGAAGCGCGTCTTCTTTTCCATGCCGAGGATACGGATCGCTTCCAGCAGCCGCAGCGCGCCGAGCGCGTCGGAATTCGCGGTGTACTCCGGCTCTTCGAACGACACCGCGACATGGCTCTGCGCGGCGAGGTTGTAGATCTCGTGCGGCTGCACCATCTGGATCACCCGCAGCAAACTGCTCGAATCGGTCATGTCGCCATAATGGAGAATGAACCGGCGCTGCTTCTCGTGCGGGTCCTGGTAGAGGTGATCGATGCGGTCGGTGTTGAACAGCGAGGTCCGGCGCTTGATGCCATGCACCTCGTAGCCTTTGCCGAGCAGAAACTCGGCGAGATAGGCGCCGTCCTGTCCGGTGATCCCGGTGACCAGCGCGACTTTATTCGGCATGTGCAGTGTGTGGGTTGGTTATACTTCGACCGGTCAGGCGCCGGTGACGACATGGCATCCCGGAGCGCGTGCGTTTCATGAAATGCTGGCGTCGATTTTAGTCAATTCAGCCTCTCGCGGAAAGAAATCTCCCCCGAATCAACGATGCTCTTCCCTGTCATTCTCTCCGGCGGTTCCGGCACACGGCTGTGGCCCTTGTCGCGCACGCTGCTGCCCAAACAGTTCCTGCCGCTGGTCTCGGACAAGAGCATGCTGCAGGATACGATCAGTCGGCTGGACGGCCTGCAGGATCTGTCTGCGCCGCTGATCGTGTGCAGCAACGATCAGCGTTTTCTGGCAGCCGAACAGCTGCGCGACATCGGCGTGACGCCGCTGGTGCAGGTGCTCGAGCCGGTCGGCCGCAATACCGCACCGGCGATTGCCGTCGCCGCACTGGAGGCTGTCGCGCGGGATCGGGATGCGGTCTTGCTCGTCCTGCCGGCAGATCACCTGATACGCGATATACCGCACTTTCATGCCGCGGTGTTCAAGGCGGCGCAACTGGCCGCGACCGGCAGACTGGTCACGTTCGGCATCGTGCCCTCTGCGCCGGAAACAGGCTATGGCTACATCGAGCGCGGCGATTCCATCGCGAAAGTGGCCGGCGGATTCGCAGTCGCGCAGTTCGTCGAGAAGCCGGACGCAGAAAAGGCGGCACGGTTCGTTGCGGCGGGCCGCTACTACTGGAACAGCGGCATGTTCGTATTCCGCGCGGATCGCTATCTCGAGGAGCTCGGCAAGTTTCAGCCCGAGGTGCTGAAGGCATCGAAGCAGGCTTGGGACGGCCGCGCGCAGGACCTGGATTTCTGCCGGCTGGACGAGCCCGCCTTCGCCGCCTGTCCGTCGATCTCGATCGACTATGCGGTGATGGAGAAAACCGACGCCGCGGCGGTGGTCGAAGCCGACATCGGCTGGAGCGACATCGGCTCGTGGTCTTCGCTGTGGCAGGCGTCCACGCCGGATCCGCTCGGCAATGTCTCGGTCGGCGACGTGCATCTGGACAAGGTCACCAACAGCTACGTGCGCGCCGACGGCCGCATGGTGGCGGCGATCGCCGTGGACAATCTCATCATTGTCGAGACGTCCGATGCCGTGCTGGTGGCGCACAAAGACCAGGCGCAGCGCGTGAAGGACATGGTCGAGTCGCTGAAAGCCAAGCAGCGGGACGAATATCTGGTACACAAGCGCGTGTATCGTCCGTGGGGATATTACGAAGGCCTGGACGGCGCGGAGCGCTTCCAGGTGAAACGCCTGATGGTCAAGCCGGGCTGCAAGCTCTCGCTGCAGATGCATCACCACCGGGCAGAGCACTGGGTGGTGGTCTCCGGCACCGCGAAAGTCACCCGCGGCGATGAAACCGTACTGCTGTCGGAAAACCAGTCCACCTACATCCCGCTCGGCACCAAACACCGGCTGGAAAACGTCGGCAAGGTGCCGCTGCACCTGATCGAAGTCCAGTCCGGCGGCTACCTGGGCGAAGACGACATCGTGCGCTTCGAGGACGACTATAAGAGACAAGGATGAGGGGCAAGGATGAAGGATGAAGGATGAAGGATGAAGCGGCCGGCCGTTGGCCGGCATCAAAAAACGTTTTCACCACCTAGGCACCAAGGACACCAAGAAAGACAAGTGCATGACAAAGTGCAGGAGCGTGTTCAGCCAGCGCGGGAATCGGTCCGGGTATTCTCCGGTTTCGGATTTTCTCCGTGTCCTCCGTGATTCATTCTCTTATTTGCGTTTCCTCTGCGACCTCCGCGTCCTCTGCGCTGAGCGCCTGATGCCGGCCGTTGGCCGGCCGCTTCATCCTTCATCCTTCATCCTTCATCCTTGCATGTCATGAACCGGATCCTGCTGGTCAAGACTTCTTCGCTCGGGGACGTGGTGCACAATCTCCCGGTGGCGAGCGACATCGCGGTGAATCTTCCGCAGGCGGAGATCGACTGGGTGGTGGAGGAACCGTTCGCGCCGATCCCGCAGCTGCACGGCATGGTCAAGCGGGTGATTCCCGTCGCACTGCGGCGCTGGCGCAAGGATCTTTATTCAATGCGCACCTGGCGCGAGATCGCGGCGTTCCGGCGCCGGCTGTCGGCGAACCGATACGACGCGATCGTCGACACCCAGGGCCTGCTGAAGAGCGCACTGGTGGTCTCCTGTGCGCGCGGCAGGAAGTACGGGCTGGACTGGCACAGTTCGCGCGAGCCGCTCGCGGCCTTCTACCACGAGACGTTTCGCATACCCTGGGGACAGCACGCGGTGGAGCGCAACCGGAAGCTTGCCGCGTCCGCGCTCGGTTACACGCTGTCCAGCCCTGCAAACTTCGCGGCGCGCGTTCCCGAGGAATGGCAGTCACGCCTCGCAACCAGGCTGCCGGGGCATATTGCCGATGCTACCGAAGGCCGCTACGCGATCCTGCTGCACGGAACCAGCGCGCGCCAGAAGGAATGGCCGCAGGAGAACTGGGCCGCGCTCGGCCGCGAGCTGCACAGCCGCGGCATGGTGAGCCTGCTGCCTTTCGGCAGCGCCGCCGAGCAGACGCGAAGCGAGAACCTGGCGGATGCGATACCGGCTGCGCTAGTTCCACCCCGGCTCGAACTGGATTCGCTCTCGGCGCTGCTGTCCCGCGCGACGCTGGTGGTGGGCGTCGACACGGGACTGACGCACCTCGCCGCCGCGCTCGGCCGCCCCACGGTCGGCATCTACTGCGCCACCGATCCGCACGCCACCGGTCTGTACGGATCGAATCGCGCCATCAACGTCGGCAGCCAGGGCAAGCGCGGCCGCGTGGAGGAAGTTCTGATCGCGACCGACAAGGCGCTCGCCGCCTGACGGCATGCTGGCAATGGAATCGTCAGGGATGAACCACGAAGGCGCGAAGGCACGAAGGAACACAAGGGAAAAAGAATTCGGGAGAGATTTTCTTCGTGAACTTTGTGTGCTTTGTGCCTTTGTGGTTCATTCAGCCAAACAAACCCCCGCATGCAGCTGCTCTATACGCTGATCGGATACGCGGTGCTGCCGTGGGCGCTGCTGCACCTGGTGCTGCGGGGGCGCAGGCAGCCGGGGTATCTGCAGCATGTGGGGGAGCGCTTCGGGTTCTATTCGTTCTCGCTGCCGGGGCCGGTGATCTGGATCCATGCGGTGTCGGTCGGCGAGACGCGGGCCGCGGAGCCGCTGATCAGGGCATTGCTCGAACGGGAGCCGGATGCACAGATCCTGCTGACGCACATGACGCCTACCGGACGCGAAACCGCGTTGCCGCTGCTCGGCGACCGGGTGAAGAACTGTTACCTGCCCTACGATCTGCCTGGACCGGTGCGCCGGTTCCTCGGACGTTTCCGGCCCGTACGCGGAATCGTCATGGAGACCGAGGTCTGGCCCAACCTGGTTGCCGCCTGCGTGCGCCGCGACGTTCCGGTGCACCTGGTGAATGCGCGCATGTCGGAGAAGTCGGCGCGCGGTTATGCGCGCTTCCGTGCGATCACCGCGCCCGCGTTCCGGCGGCTGGCCGGCGTGGGCGCGCAGACCGAACGCGACGCGCAACGCCTGCGCGAACTCGGCGCCGGGAACGTAAAGCTGACCGGCAACATCAAGTTCGACCGCGCGGCGCCGCCGGAACAGATCGCGCTCGGCAAAGCACTGCGTGCGCAGTTCGGCGAAAGCAGGAAAGTATTCCTCGCCGCCAGCACCCGCGACGGCGAGGAAGCGCTGGTGCTGGATGCGACGGCAGGCACGGACGACGCGGGATTGCTGACGGTCATCGTCCCCCGTCACCCTCAGCGCTTCGATCAGGTGGCCGCACTGCTCGAACAACGCAGGATCCCGTTCCAGCTCAGGAGCGAGAACCGTCCGGTCGGCGCGGAGGTGCGCGCGGTGCTGGGCGATTCGATGGGAGAACTGTTCGCCTATTACGCGGCTGCGGATGTCGCCTTCGTCGGCGGCAGCCTGCTGCCGCTGGGCGGACAGAACCTCTTGGAAGCCTGCGCCGTCGGCTGCCCGGTGATCGTCGGGCCGCATACGTTCAATTTCGCGGAAGCCACCGAACTCGCGATCGAGGCCGGCGCCGCGATCCGCGTCGCCGATGCGCGGGAACTCGCGCAGGTCGTCGCCCGATTGCTGGACAACCCCGAACAACGCAGCGCCATGGGCGAAGCCGGCAGGCGCTTCACCGAATCGCACCGCGGCGCCACCGAACGCACGCTGGCATTGCTGGGTATCGGCAATTGATTCTCAGAATCGGCCGGAACGGATTTACCACGAAGGCACGAAGAACACAAAGTACACGAAGGAAATCGATCTTCTTTGTGCCTTCGTGCTTTAGTGGTGAGTTCAGGTATGAGCAGCGGCACCTCCAGAACGATTACTCGCATCGTAAATGGCAGCGTCGGTGACTACGAGATCGACCGGGAAATCGCGCGGGCCGGTGGGGAGTGAATCGAGGATCTGCAGCGGGAACGCTGCCGCGACTTTCAGTGCGGCGGGGACCCGTGACAGCAGGCCGTCGTAGTAGCCGCCGCCGTAGCCCAGCCGCGCCCCCTGCGGGGTGAAAGCCACGCCCGGCACGAGGATGAAGCCCACCTTTCCGGGATCGGCTCGTTCGCATCTCGCCGGATCAGGTTCGCGGATGCCCCAGATTCCGGGCAGCAGATCGCGTTCGAGATCGGCGACACGCCACAGGTCGATTGCGCGACGGGTTTGGTCGATGCGCGGCAACAGGCACTGTTTGCCCCGGCTTGCAGCGTCCGCGAGAAAAGCGCGGGTGTCGAATTCGCTGTTGATCGAGACGTAGGCGGCGATGGTGTCCGCCGAAAGGTATTCGGGCAGCGCGAGCAGCCTTGCCGTGATGGCGGCGGACAGCCGCTGACGGATTTGCGGATCGAGGGCGTGGCGCTGTGCCAGGATCCGCTCCCGAACGCTGCGCTTTGCGTCTTTCAGCGCATCGTTCGTCATCCGCGTGCCTCTATCGATTCGCCGCGAGCAGGGCGTTGACGTTCTCCAGGTCGACCTCGGTGAGCGTGCCCACCGCCGCCTTGAGCT
>JBBDIL010000007.1:0-143567 GCA_040880425.1 Burkholderiales bacterium
CAATCGTGCCAACGTTCACGTGCGGCTTGGTGCGCTCAAATTTTCCCTTCGCCATCTTTATATTCCTCGTTGTCTCGGTTGCTTTTTATGCTACTGCCTGAGTAATTTGGTGCCCATGGCGCGGATTGAACGCGCGGCCTCTCCCTTACCAAGGGAGTGCTCTACCACTGAGCTACATGGGCTGCGCCTACACAGCTGACTCGAAATCCTCTGGAGCGGGTGAAGGGAATCGAACCCTCGTCGTAAGCTTGGAAGGCTTCTGCTCTACCATTGAGCTACACCCGCGCAAACCTGGGCTACGTCAATCCCTGATGCTGCCTTCCGTTCGGGGCAGCCGATGATGATCCGACACCATCCATCACCGGAAATCCCGCCCGAGAACTCGCCGGCATGCCTTCCCCAAATCGTCCTAAATTAAAAAAACCGGATGGTGGAGGGGGAAGGATTCGAACCTTCGAAGGCTGAGCCAACAGATTTACAGTCTGCCCCCTTTGACCGCTCGGGAACCCCTCCGAACGAAACGGCGGATTATCGGGAATTAACCAAGAACTGTCAAACGCTTGCGGACTTGAGGAGGGATTGATCCGGCGCCCAGACACATCAGGCCGGTTCAGGTGGCGGGATTCGGGTAGCGGAGGTGGATCTGATCAATTTCGGCGAGCACGTCTGCCGCCAGTTCGACTGACTCAGTATCGATATTTTCCTTGAGCTGGGACATCGTGGTTGCGCCAATGATCGTACTGGCACAGAACCAGCGACTTCGGCAGAACGCAATCGCCAGAGTCGCCGGAGACAGTCCCCCGCGCGCAGCCAGATCGACATACGCGGCCACAGCTGGCGCAACATTCGGCTTGTCGTAGCGCTGCCCGAAAGCCGGGAACTGCGTCAGCCGGGCACCCGCCGGCTTGGCGCCATTCAGATACTTGCCGGAAAGATGGCCGAACCCGAGCGGGCTGTACGCCAGCAGCGGGATACCTTCACGGCGCGTCACCTCGGACAGCCCCATCTCGTAAGAGCGGTTCAGCAGGCTGTACGCGTTCTGAATCGAAACCGCAATCGGCAGACTTCTGTTCCGGGCAATACGCATGAACTCGCCCACGCCCCATGGCGATTCATTTGACAGCCCAAGGTAGCGCACCTTGCCAGCCTTGATCACCTCATCAAATGCCTCGAGCTGTTCTTCGAACGGCACTGTCGGTCGTTCATCTGCAGGATCGTAGAACACCTTCCCGAACAGCGGCAGATAGCGATCCGGCCAGTGAATCTGGTACAGATCCACATAGTCGGTTTGCAACCGTTTCAGACTGCCATCCAGCGCCTCGCGCACGCTTTTTCTGTCAATCGCAACCGGTCCGCCCCGTACCCAGTTGAAACCGCGGCCCGGCGCAGTGATCTTTGTGGCAACCACCAGCCGTTCACGCGGCTGCCGCTTCAGCCAGGTTCCGAGTATCTCCTCGGTACGGCCTTGCGTTTCTGCGCGCGGCGGAACCGGATACATCTCCGCCACATCAACGAAATTTACGCCCCGGTCAATCGCGTAATCGAGCTGTTGATGCGCCTCCTGCTCAGAGTTCTGCTCGCCCCATGTCATGGTTCCGAGGCAGATCTCCGACACCTCAAGGTTGCTCCCGCCAAGCCGGTTGTACTTCATCAGGTGACGTTCTTCATTTTTTGAGTTGCACCGACCGGTCAGCGACCCGCTTCCAACGCTGCCCGCAGATCGCCCAGCGTCTCATAGGCACGCGTATCCTCGCTGGAAAGCACGCTTACGCGATGCACGGTCCAGCCCTCCAGCGACATCGAATCATTAAACTGCGGCGAGGGGCGTTCCCTGCGCCAGACGCCTTTCAGCGGAATCTTGTAAGGCATCATTCCATCGTCGGCCCTGATCGATGCTTCGAAACTCATGTCGAATCGGATGGCGCTGTCACCCGCCCTTTCTGCCTTGCCGCGCACCGCCCAGGGCGCAGGAAACCCTCCGTCCGCACTCGGTGTCGCAAGCACCAGGTCATTCTTATCGCTTTTGTACTCGATCGTGGTGGCTGTCTCGATACTGCGCGGTCCGGCGGGCAGGGCGAATTCCAGCAGCCGCAGGGCCAACTGCATGGACAGTACCGGGCCGTCCACGGCCCCGAGCTCGTTGCCCTCCTGCACCTCGAAACCCCGGGCCAGCATGCGCTGCCCACCGACCACCATGACCTCGCCTTCGATGGTCTCTCCGGATGCCGTCTCTTTCTTTACTACACGTATATCGTTGTTATCCGCAACCTCAAAGGTCCACGAGGCCGAAAACTTTCTGCGGTCATCGACCATGTCCAGCGTCAGCCTGTTGGCGGCAAACCAGGGATGCTCGCAATAGCGGCGAGGTACGTCCTCCGGACAGTCCGCCGCCTGCGCCGGCGCCATCCACATAAAAGCCATTGCGCCGAGAAGCGCGGTTGACAGAAATCTCTGCATTTCTCCATTCCCCCGAACGAAACTTCACGATTTATGGGTCCGCACATGCGTGCGCGCCTGCGTAGTCTAAAGGATGGCGCGACGTTCCGCGAAGGCAGTTTCGCCGGTCCGCCGTCTTCGCGTGCGCCGCCAATGAGCGGCGAGCGTCCCTTGAAACGGTTGTGAGATAGTACGTACACTTTGCGTCCGACGAGGCATTCACCAACTCCACCTTGACTGTCTGCTGCGAAAAGAAGGCCTGCGATATCGCCCGGCTGGCAACCCGGCACCGGAAAGTCCTGGCTGTGGTGCTGTCGATCAATGGCTTGATGTTTCTGGCTGGAACAACTGCCGGCATTATTGCTGGGTCGACCGCGCTGCTGGCAGACTCGCTGGACATGCTTGGCGACGCGCTGGTCTATGGCTTCAGTTTATATGTGATCGGTCGCGGCCCTGTGCTCGAGGCGAAGGCGGCACTGCTGAAGGCGGGGTTGATGATCGTTCCCGGCATACTGGTGTTAGTTCACGCAATCGGCAAGCTTGGCGCCCCCGAGGTTCCCGCCACGATGCTCATGGGTTCCGCCGCCACCGCTGCGCTGGCTGCCAATTTCCTGTGCTTCGTTCTGCTGTACCGCTACCGCGATGCCGGGCTGAACATGCGATCCACATGGCTGTGCAGCCGCAATGATGTGATCGCGAGCGGCTCGGTGATCGGCGCGGCGGTCCTCGGCGGCGCATATCACTCCGCCTGGCCTGATCTGGTGATCGGCGTGGCGATCCTGTTGTTGTTCATGCGCTCGGCACTCATGATTCTTGACCAGGCCCTGGCACAATTGCGCCGGCAGAACACGCCGGCGTCGGGTCCACCCTCCGTGATAACAAGCCAGAAATGAAAATCACCGCTATCGAAACGATCTTTGTGCGCATCCCCTATCGAGGCGCGTCGCAATCCAAAGCCGAAGTCTGGGGTGGCAAGCCATGGACAACTGCAGACGCGCTGCTGGTCAGGATCGACACCGACGCAGGCGTTACCGGCTGGGGCGAAGCCTTCGGCTATAACATTATTCCCGCCACGCGTGCCGCAATAGACCAGATCGTCGCGCCGTTGTACATCGGCCGCGACCCCCTGGCCGCGGAAAGCCTGATGCATGAGATGCAGCAGAAGCTGCATATCTTCGGTCGCGGCGGGCCGGTGATCTACGGCCTGTCCGGAATCGATATCGCGTTATGGGACATCGCCGGCAAGGCGATGGGACAGCCGCTGCACCACCTGCTCGGCGGGAGTTCGGTCACGGCGTTGCGCAGCTACGCCAGCCTTATGCGCTATACCGAGCCGAAGCTGGTGGCGGCACGCGTCGAACGCGCGCTCGAGCAGGGATTTACGCACGTGAAACTGCACGAAGTGGCGCTGGCATCCATACGCGCCGCGCGCAAGGCTGCCGGTCCCGATACGGCGATCATGCTGGACGTGAATTGCCCATGGAACCTGCAGCAGGCGACCGAGATGGCAGCGCGACTGCGCGAGGCGGAGCCGTTCTGGCTTGAGGAACCGGTGTGGCCGCCGGAAGATCACGCGGCTCTGGCGGAATTGCGCGCTGCCAGCGGCATCCCGATTGCTGCCGGCGAAAACGCTGCAACACTGGCGCATTACCAGCAGATGCTGCAGGCCGGGGCGGTTGATTATCTGCAGCCAAGCCCGGCGAAAATGGGCGGCGTAACCGAGCTGCGCAAGGTGTTTGCGCTGGCCGCCGCGCACAATGTGACGGTGGTACCTCACACTTTCTACGATGGGCCCGCGCTGCTCGCAGGCCTGCACGTCAACGCCACGTTCGGTCGCGATCCGCTCGCCGAGTGGCGCTTCGTCGATCTGGAAGCACGCCTGTACGGCGATGCCGCTGCGCCACGCGACGGCATGATCAGCCTGCCCAACGGTGCCGGACTCGGCGTGGACCCGGATCCGGAAGTCATCCGCCGCTACCGCGTGGACTGATCGCGCAACGCGACGATCATCTCGACCTCCACTGCCGCGCCACGCGGCAGTTCGGCCACGCCGATCGCGCTGCGCGCGTGGTGTCCGCGTTCTCCAAGCAGTTCGGTCAGGAAAGTCGACGCTCCATCGATCACCGCGGGCTGCTGGGTAAACCCGTCTGCAGACGCCACGAAACCGGTGAGCTTGAGGATACGTTCCACGCGGTCGAGATTGCCGATCGATGCTTTCAGGCTCGCCAGGCCATGCAGGACACACAGTCGCGCGGCCTGCCTTCCGCGCTCGACATCGACATCGCGGCCGAGTTTGCCGGAGATGACGCTGTCCGCATCCAGCCACGGAAGCTGGCCGCTGACATAGGCAACGTCCGCGTGCAGGGACACCGCAACGTACGCAAATGCCGGTTTCCTGGGTTCGGGCAGTTCGATCCCGAGACTCGTCAGGTTCTTCTCGATCATGTTTCTGTTGCTCCCTGAAAGTGATTGCATGCGAAACCCTTTGGCGCGGAAGGGCCGCACGCCCAGTATCCGAACATCCGGCGCCAGTCACCGCGTCCGCCGTACGCATCGGTGATACCCGGTCGCGCCTCTCCATCATGGCAATCTCACATCGGCGCCGGGGCTGCAATGGAGTTCTCGCCGAACATGGATCGCCGCAGGTTCCCGGGCGTGCCGTTTACCAGAACGGCAAGGAGAATATCGCGCCGCCAGAAGGTTTCGAGTATATGACTTTCGGACGGATCGACCAGCATACGAGCGACAGCTGCACCACGCTGATCAACCACGACTGCCCGACCGCGCTGACAGCTGCGCACGGATCCGTGAGTGTGATCCGCTCGAGCGTTCTCCGGCCCGCAACGGCAGGACTTCTTTTCTGTTTCGCAGCCCGGCCCGGCTGCGCAGAAATCAGGCCGCCGGTACACTGCCGCCCATCGACACCCCCGCGCGCTGCCGGGAGCGCCCTGCCTGCAAATCATGGCGACCATGAACTCTGATGACCGGGAACGCACGCGCGCGACGCTCGCGCTCGCGCTGCTGTCGCTGATCTGGGGCTACAACTGGGTAGTCATGAAGATCGGGCTGTCGTTCGCCGGGCCGTTCGATTTTTCCGCGCTGCGCTTTGTACTCGGTGCGGCCTGCCTGTTGCCGTTCATGTACCGGTTTCGGCAGCCGGTCCGTCCGGCTCGCGACCAGTGGTGGCCGCTCGTGATACTCGGGGTTATGCTCGCTGCAAATTTCGGCTTGACCATGACCGCGCTCAAGTGGAGCGGAGTGGGTCGCATTGCGGTGATCGTGTACACCATGCCGTTCTGGGTGCTGCTGTTCGCCAGGATCGCACTCGATGAGAAGCTGTCCCGCATCCAGGTGCTGGCGGTCAGCATCGCCGCCGCGGGCCTGATCGTGCTGGTCGCGCCCTGGCAACTCGGCGGCGCCGCGCTCGCCGGGCTGATGGCGGTCGCAGCCGGCGCTTCCTGGGGCGCGAGCGTGGTATTCGTGAAGACGCTGCAGAAACGCCACGCAACCGGCAGCATGCTGATCGCCTTCTGGCAGATGGCGATCGCAGCGCCTTTGCTCGGCGCGATCGGCTGGGCGATCGATCCGCAACCGGTGCAATGGGGCGCCGGTCTGCTGTTGACGGTAGCTTATGTCGGCATCCTCGCCACCGGCGTCGCGTGGATGCTGTTCTACTACGCGCTGCGGCGTCTGACAGCCGGCATGGCCGGGATCGGCACTCTGGCGACGCCCGTGATCGGCGCATTCGCAGCCTGGCTGCACCTTGGCGAGCGTCCCGCACCGCTGGAATTCGCCGGCATGGCGCTGATCGTGCTGGCGCTCGCGATTCTGTCGCTGCCTTCATTGCGCCGTCCCTAGATCGCACGATCTGCGTACGCGGCGCTCAAGCGTTTCGGCGAGCAACTCCACCGGTTTCTGGTGTGGAATGCAGGAGCGGGCATTCCCGGCAATGTACTCGGGGCCGGCGTTTTCGCGACAGTGGAAGGCTGCAGGAACGAGCCCATGCATTGGCGCGGGCTGTCGGCGACGCCCATCGCAATCTGCCAGGCCCGATCCGCGTTACGCGGTCGTGACGTGCATAGCGGTCCGAGGTGGCGCATCTCCTATAATGCGGGCATCGTGGATGCCGGCTGCGCAAACACGTCGTATCTGTCGGCCGGCAAACGTCAGCGTGCTGCCGGTCGAACACGATCCCGGTCGTGAATTCACGCCCACATTGAACATCAGCTCCGGACAGCGTTCAGTTACCCAGCCATGGACCATCGTCAAAATCTGCACGAATCGTATTCACGCGAGGACGATACCGCGCGCGGCTCCGAACGCAGCTTCGGGATCGTTTTCGCCGTGGTGTTCGCCATCGTCGGATGCTGGCCGTTGTTCGGCGGCAATCCGCCGCGGATCTGGTCATTGGCGATCGCCGGCGTATTCGTTGTGCTGGCGTTCCTGCTGCCGGTCACGCTCAAGCCATTGAACCGGCTGTGGTTCCGGATCGGTACCGGATTGCACCACGTAGTCAGTCCGCTGATGCTCGGCCTGCTGTTTTATTTCAGCGTGCTGCCCACCGGACTGCTCATGCGCGCGTTCGGCAAGGACCCGCTCCGGCTGCGGCTCGATCGCAAGGCAAGGTCTTACTGGATCGAGCGCAAGCCGCCCGGACCAGCTCCGGATTCCCTGCGCAACCAGTTCTAGCCCCCAGGTAACCGATGAGCTTTCTGGCAGAACTCTGGGCCTTCCTGCGGGCACGCAAGAAATTCTGGCTGTTGCCGATCCTGGTGATGATGCTGATCTTCGGCGGCGTGCTGGTGCTCGCCAAGGGTTCCGCGGTTGCGCCCTTCATTTACACCATCTTCTGAAGTCGCGGTCTGCGGGTGCGCATCCTCGGCGTTTCAGCCTTCTACCACGACAGCGCGGCCGCGCTGATCGACGACGGCAAGATCGTCGCCGCGGCGCAGGAAGAGCGCTTCTCGCGCACCAAGCACGATGCAGGCTTCCCGCGCCAGGCGATCGGCTACTGCCTGGCACAAGCCGGGATCGGGCTGGACGGCGTCGATTTCGTGGCGTTCTACGACAAGCCTTTCCTCAAGTTCGAGCGCCTGCTCGAAACCTATGTCGCATTCGCGCCGCGCGGATTCCGCTCGTTCCGCATGGCGATTCCGCTGTGGCTGCGCGAGAAGCTGTTCCAGAAGGACCTGCTGCGGCGGGAATTCCAGCGCTACCACCCGGACTTCGACTGGCAGAGGCGTCTGCTGTTTTCCGAACACCATCTCAGCCACGCGGCGAGCGCATTCTTTCCGTCGCCGTTCGACGAGGCGGTGGTACTGACCATGGATGGCGTCGGCGAATGGGCCACCACCAGCGTCGCCATCGGCCGCGGCAACCGGCTGGAAGTGATCAAGGAGCTGCACTTCCCGCATTCGCTCGGCCTGCTCTACTCCGCCTTTACCTATTACACCGGCTTCAAGGTCAATTCCGGCGAGTACAAGGTGATGGGACTGGCGCCCTACGGCGAACCGCGTTACGCGCAGACGATTCTCGATCACCTGATCGACCTGAAGCCGGACGGCACGTTCCGGCTCGACCAGTCGTATTTCGACTACTGCACCGGGTTGCGCATGACCAGTCACCGGTTCGACGCGCTGTTCGGCGGCCCGCCGCGCCAGCCGGACGAGCCGCTGACGCAACGGCACATGGACCTGGCGGCGTCGATCCAGCAGGTCACGGAGGAGATCGTGCTGCGACTGACGCGCGCACTGGCAGCGGAAACCGGAATGGCAAACCTGTGTCTGGCGGGCGGCGTCGCATTGAACTGCGTGGCCAACGGCAAGGTGCTGCGCGAGCGCGCGTTCGAGAACCTGTGGATTCAGCCGGCGGCGGGCGATGCCGGCGGCGCACTCGGCGCCGCACTCGCCGCCTATCATCTCTATCGCGAGCAGCCGCGGATCGTGCAGCGCGCACCGGACGGCATGCAAGGCAGCTTCCTCGGGCCGCAGTTTGCCCAGAGCGAGATCGAGCATCGCTTGCGCGAGGCGGGCGCACATTTCACCGTGCTGGACGACGACACGCTGCTCGACGCAACGGTGGATGCGCTGGCCGAAGAAAAAGCGGTCGCCTGGTTCCAGGGTCGCATGGAATTCGGCCCGCGCGCGCTCGGCAACCGCTCGTTTCTCGGCGATCCGCGCTCACCGGCGATGCAGAAGCTGCTCAATCTGAAGGTCAAGTACCGCGAGTCGTTCCGGCCGTTCGCGCCGTCGGTGCTGCGCGAAGACCTGGAACACTGGTTCGAACTGGACCGCGACAGCCCCTACATGCTGCTGGTCGCGAACGTCGCCGGCCGGCGCCGCCGCGAGATGAGTGCGGCCGAACAGGCGCTGTTCGGCATCGACAAGCTGAACGTGCCGCGCAGCACGATTCCGGCGGTGACGCATGTCGACTATTCGGCGCGCATCCAGACGGTGCACCGCGAAACCAATCCCCGCTACCACGCGCTGCTGTCGCGCTTCAAGCAGCGCACCGGCTGCCCGGTGCTGGTCAACACCAGCTTCAACGTGCGCGGCGAGCCGATCGCCTGCACGCCGGAAGATGCGTTCCGCTGTTTCATGGGCACCGACGCCGAAGTGCTGGTGTGCGGCAACTGCTTCCTGCTCAAGCAGCAGCAGGATGCTGCGCTCGGCCGGGATTACCGGAACGCCTTTGAACCGGACTGAACCTGCCGAGTCCAGCGGGCTAACTGCGAGCGGAAATAGGTGTCCATCATGCGTCGGGCAATCAGTTCGTTGCCGCGGTGGTTCACGTGGCAGAAGTCGAGAAATACTTCCTCGCCCGCAGGTCGCCGGTCGAGCACGTCGGCGATGTCGAAGTAGGCAATCCCCTGCCGCGCGAGCGCCTCGCTGGCCTGTCGCAACAGCGGGTAGCTGTGGCGGAACGCCGTCTCCACGCCCGGCGCGGTGCCCAGCGGATTGGCGATCAGTTCGCTCTCGTACGGTGTCAACTGGCTGTTCGCGAATACCTGCGGCTGCAGAAAGTGTACGAACTCTGCGCCGGCCTGCGACGCGTGTGAAGCGGCTGCGGCGACGCTGTCGCGAAACACCTCCACCGCGAACTCCGCGTTGCGCGCGAGCGTCTGCGCATCGGTGATGGTGGAGGGCTTTGCGCGATTGAATACATCCAGCGCAACTTCCGCAGCGTAGCTGTGATCGCTGAAACGCTGGTGCAGCGCATACAGTTGCCGGTGCAGCGGGCTCAGTTTCTGCACCGGACGCACCGCGGGCACACCCTGCACCCAGCCCTCCCGGGAACCGCCGAACACCGTGTAATAGATGTCATTCACACCGTGGTAATAGACGACGACGTCGCCCGGGCGCAGCTGCGTCCTCCGCAGGATCAGCGTCTGCTGGCGCGAGTTCATTCCGGGCAGCCCGTAGTTGCGCACTTCCCAGCGCACGCCTTCCGCATTCAGCAGCCGCTGCAGGTAACTTGCAATCGTGTGATCGTCCGGCACTTCCTGGCTGAACAGCGTCGAGCCGCCGAACAGCAATACTCGCCGTTCCGGATTCTGCGGCGTGTCGGTGGTCACGCGGAATCCGCCGCGGACGTTGAAGTAGCGCCCGCTGAAGTCGCGCAGCTCGACGATGTCGCCTACCGTGCCGGCAATGGAGGAACGCGATTCTTCCAGGAATTCTTCGCTGAAATAGGGCGCGCCATGGTATGGCGGCGGCTGGGTGGCACGGAACTCCCACTGCGTCAGATGATTCGGCCTGAGATGCTCCACCCAGATCCACGAACCGACTTCGATCGCCAGCGCAGAGACCGCAAGAGATGCCAGCACCAGTGCGGTATTGACCGCCACCGGCTTCCATCTCGCCGCTTGCGCAGGAACCCGCTGTTGGCCCATCCGCTCAGTCGAATACGTGCAGCCGCGTGCGGTTGCGGTCGATGAATTCCCAGTCGTAGCGCACGCCCAGCCCCGCACCGCCGGGCACCGGGAAACAGCCGTCCTCGCCGACGCCGTCAAGCTGATCGCTATAGCCGCAGGTGTACACGGGCGGCATGGCATTCGGGCACTTCGGTCCGACCAGCGCGACTTCGTAGAAATTGGTGTTGCGGATCGCCGCCATGCAATGCCGGTGCGCGGGCCCGGCGGCATGGATCTCGACGTCGAGGCCGAACGCCTCGGCGAGATGCGCGATCTTCATGGTGCCGGTGATGCCGAGATCGTATTCCGGGTCGGCGCGCACGAAGTCGGTCGCCTGATTGACGATGAAATCCGCCTTCGGCTCAACCCCGCGCACATGCTCGGTCTGCAGCAGCGGCGTGCGGATGAATTGCCTGAGCTTCTTGTGCGCGAACTGCGACCAGCCGCCGTCGCGGAACGGATCTTCATACCAGAAGAACCCGGCCTCGTCGCAGGCGCGCCCGACGGCGAGCGCATCGGCAAAAGTGCGCAGCTCGCAGGCGGGATCGAGCATCAGCGTCATGCGGCCGTGAAGCGCCTTGCCGAGCGCCAGCACTGCTTCGCATTCCTCGGCGACATTGCCGTCACCCCAGCCGTGCATCTTGAAGGCGCGGTAGCCGAGGCCGTGGCAATGCTGGGCAAAATCGACATAGTCACGCGCCGAGGACAACCCGCCGTTGCGGTCGCCGTGATAGCTGGATGCATACGCCGGCAGCCTCTCGCGGTATCCGCCGAGCAGGCGCGCGACCGGCGCGCCGAAATGCTTTCCTGCCCAGTCCCACAATGCGATATCGATGCAGCCGAACCCCATGTGGTCGTATTGACGGTGCGCGCGCTTGAAGTCGTCGTAGATTTTCTCCCGTGCGTGCGCGTCGCGGCCCACCAGATGCGGCGCCAGCGCCAGCGTCTGCCCGAGCGCCATCTGCGTGCCACCCCAGAGCGTCACATACTCGCCGCGGCCGCCGTCCTCGGTGCGAATCACCAGCGCGTATTTCGACAGCGCGAGCTTCCCGGCCGGCTGGTAAACGATATTGAATCCGCCCGAATCCCAGCCGAGTTCACGCAACTCGAAACTGAACTCGTGAATCTCGACGCGATCGATTCTGCTCATTGTCGTTTCTGGATGTCAGGTCCGGTCACAGGCGGTGCAAGTCCCGTGCACTGCTGGATGTGCGCCGCATCTTAGGTGCCGGCATGCACAGCGTCAAATCGATCGGCGAAATGCCCAAGGCCCGACAATTTGGAGGACCGTACGCTGCTTCCGTACAATCGCCCTTGCAATTCTGCGCCATAGGAGATTGAGGCATGCGTGCTGCCAAGGCCGCCGGGCGGACCGCTTCGCGATGCGTAGTCGCCCTGATGATCGCCGCTACGCTTAGCCCGATTGCGAAAGCGATGGATGAAGAGGCCAGGCTCGTAGTCGGCACGGTTCATTTTCCGGTGTCGTGCAACGAGCAGGCGCAGCAACAGTTCAACCGCGCGATGACGGCCTACTATCGATCCGACACGGACAAGGCCGGGCAGTTGTTCGCGGAGGTCGTGGCGGCGGACCGCGAGTGCGGCATGGGGCACTGGGGCAGATCCCTGATTGCGCTCGGAGATCTCTACGCCGGGCCGCCGCCGATCGAGAGCATCGGCGAAGGCATCGCCGCACTGGAGCAGACTATTTTTGCCGAACCCCGCACCCGCCGGGAGCGACAATACATGGAAACGCTCTCGGTCTACTACATCGATACGGCGCAGCTCGATCACTACACGCGGCTGCTGAAAATGGCAGAAGCCTTCGCTAGGCTGAACCGGGAAGATCCGGAAGATTCGGAGGCCGCAGTGCTTTTCGGCTACGTGCTGAGCGCGACCGCTCTGCCCACCGAACGCAGCTACTGGCGGCAACGGCGCGCCGGCGAGCTGTTCACCCGGGTGCTGGAACGTCAGCCTTACCATCCGGGCGCGCTGCATTTCCTGTTGCGCAGTTACGCTCCGACATCGCTTGCCCCGCAGGCATTGGACGCCGCAAGGCGTTATGCGGAATTGCAACCCCGGGCGCCGGCCGCGATGGCGGCGATCGCACAGGTCTTTTCGGCGAGCAGCAACCACCCCCAGACAGCTGATACAGGGCGATCCGCGTCTGCCACCCGGAGCACGGCCGGGGATGCGGACGGCGCAGGGGCGCTTCGCGAGCTGGACGCACGCGTGTATTCGCTGCTGCAGAAAGCGCGTGACGATGACGCCCTGGAGATTGTCGACAACAGACCAGGTTATCAGGCGCTGAGCAGGGATTCGCGTGCCCTCGAGACCGCACTGGCGGTGATTCCGGCGCGTTACGCGCTCGAGCGCCACGCCTGGTCGGAAGCCGCCCGACTGCCGCTGCGGGAGACCGCCCATGCCTATCCCGCGGCAGTTACACGTTTTGCCCGCGCGCTGGGATTCGTGCGTACCGGCAGGATTGAACGCGCGCGGCTGGAGGTCGGTGCGCTCGAACGCCTGTGGGCGCAATCGACAAGCTCCGGGAGTTCGCGTCGAATGGAGCAGGTCGAACTGCTGTACCTCGCAGCGCAAGCTTGGTTGAGTTACGCCGAAGGGGCCACGCTGGAAGCCGAAGCGCTGATGCGCAAGGCGATTCTGATAGAAGAAAGCGCGGCCGCGATCGCCTCCCACGGCACGGACAGCCTGCTGCCGATGCAGGAACTGTACGGTGAACTGCTGCTGCAGTTGCGCGACTACCCGGCAGCTCTGGCCGCTTTCGAGACCGTTCTGCGGCAATCCGAGGACCGCTTCCGCAGCGTGTTCGGCGCGGGACGCGCTGCCGAGCTGGGACAGAATTGGGAAATGGCGGCGCATTACTACCGCAGGCTGCTGGATCTCGCGCCTAGCCCGCAGGGCAACCGTTTCGAACTGGGCATCGCGAACAACTATTTCGCAAGGCTCGCCGCAGGCGGTTGACGATACATGGGGGACGACCACGACCCTGAAGCCGGAGACCTGCCATGGTGGCGGCACAGGCCGGGGATGGGCGTTGCGCTGGCGGCTGCACTGGGTATCGTCACGTTGTGGATCTCGCTCTCGCTGTTGGCGGCGCCTGAGGCAGACGATGCACGCTTTCTGCGATTGGTGACCCTGCCGTTCCTGCTGTTCGTTCCCGCCGCGTCGGTGTTCGGCGTATTCCTGGCAGTGCGGGCACTCAGCGCGGCGCGCGGATTTTCCCGGGTATTGCTGGCCGCGCCCTCGGCGCTCGCGCTGGTTGCCAACCTGCTTGCGCTTGCACAGTTCGCCAGGCTACTGTCCGCGCTGATCGTCCGCTAGGCCGATGCGGTCGGGCGAGTCGATCGCGCCCCGGGCGGGACGGCCGGGTGCTATAGTTTTTGCCTTACCAGTCCTCACGCCCGGTCTCGATGCAGCTTGAACTCAATTACGGACGCGGCAAACTCCCCCTGCAGCTGGACGACCGCTGGAAGATCACTGTCATCCGCAAACCGGCAATGCCGATCGAGGCCGACCCGGGCGCCGCGGTACGCGAGGCGCTGTCGCGTCCGGTGCGCGCCCGTCCGCTCGCCGAAGAAGCGCGCGAAGCCGGCAGTGCCTGCATCCTGATCTGCGACATTACGCGGCCGGTTCCGAATCACCTGCTGCTGCCGCCTTTGCTCCGCGAACTGCTTGCGGCAGGCATGCGCAAGGAGTCCATCTGCATCCTGGTGGCCACCGGACTGCACCGCCCGAACGAGGGCGAAGAACTCGAGGAACTGGTCGGCGACCGCTGGGTGCTGGACAACTTCCGGATCGAGAATCACTTCGCGCGTAACGACCGGGACCACGTCGACCTTGGCAGCACCCCGCGCGGCACGCCGGTCAGGCTCGACCGGCGCTTCGTCGAAGCCGACCTGAAGATCGCCACGGGGCTGGTGGAGCCGCATTTCATGGCGGGATATTCCGGCGGGCGCAAGGTGATCGCGCCGGGCATCGCGCACCGCGACACCATCACTACCTTCCACAATGCGCGCTTCATGTCGGATCCGAACGCGGAGAACTGCGTGCTCGACGCCAATCCGCTGCACCTGGAACAGCTCGAGATCGTGCGCATGCTGGGACGGGTGCTCGCGGTGAACACCGTGCTCGACGAGCACCGACATCTGTCGTACGTGAACTATGGCGAGATCGTCGAAAGCCATCTGCAGGCAGTCGCGTTCGCGCAGCGCTACGCCGTGGTCGAAGTGCCGCGGCGCTTCAGCACCGTGGTGACCAGCGCCGCGGGCTACCCGCTGGACAAGACCTACTACCAGACGGTGAAGGGCATGGTCGGGCCGCTGGACATCCTCGAGCCCGGCGGCAATCTGGTGGTTGCATCCGAGTGCTCCGAAGGCCTGGGCTCCGCCGAGTACGCCGAAGCGCAGAAGCGGCTGGTGGAGAAAGGCGCGGACGGGTTCTTCGAGGAGATCCGCGGCAAGCGCTTCGCCGATGTCGACGAGTGGCAGACGCAGATGCAGATCAAGCCGATGCGCATCGGCGCAGTGCATCTGTTCAGCGGCGGACTGAACGCCGAACAGCGCGCGCTGACCGGGGTCAATCTGGTCGAATCCGTGGAGCAGACGGTGCGCCGCTGCGTCGAGGACTCGGCCGACGACGCGATTGCGGTCATTCCCGAAGGACCTTATGTCGTACCTCTGTACCGCCCCGCCGCATAATGCAGACCAACGGAGACTGCTTGCATGATTGGTGAACGCATCGAAGTGAACATTGCCGGCGGCCTGGACGTCGCCCTGCCGAAGATGGCGAGCGTGCGACAGAAGTTCGCGGCGCAGCGGCTGGCCGACATCCCCGGCACCATCGCAGCCGGGTTCGGCAAATCCGAAATCCGCGCGAGGATCAAGCCCGGGCAGGTGATCGCGGTCGGCTGCGGCAGCCGCGGCATCGCCAATATCGCGACGATCGCAAAGTGCGTAATCCGCGAACTGCAGGCGCTCGGCGCTAAGCCCTTCATCTTCCCCTGCATGGGCAGTCACGGCGCCGCCACGGCCGAAGGCCAGAAGAAAGTGCTGGAAGGCTACGGCATTACCGAGGCCAGTACCGGGGTACCGATCCGCGCCACCATGGACACCACCGTGGTCGGCGCGCTGGACGACGGCACGCCGGTGCATATGGACGCGCATGCCGCGCAGGCCGAAGGCATCGTGGTGATCAACCGCATCAAGCCGCACACGGCCTTCCGCGGTCCCACCGAGTCGGGATTGACGAAAATGCTGGCGATCGGCATCGGCAAGATCATCGGCGCGAGCACCTACCATTCCCACGGGATGGACACTTTTCCGACGCTGCTGCCCAAGGTGCGCGATGTCAACATCGCGAAGCGCAACGTGCTGTTCGGCGTCGGCATCGTCGAGAACGCGCACGACCAGACCGCACTGATCGAACTGCTGCCGGCGGAGCAGATCGCCAGCCGCGAGCCTCAGTTGCAGGAGATGGCGAAGTCGCTGATGCCACGGCTGCTGTTTTCCGAGATCGACGTGCTGGTGATCGAGGAAATGGGCAAGAACATCAGCGGCGCCGGCTTCGACCCGAACATCACCGGGCGCAATCGTCGCAACGTGCAATGGAAGCAGGACCCGCTGGTGAAGAAGATCGTGGTGCTGGGGCTGACGCCGGAAAGTCACGGCAACGCCACCGGCATCGGCGGCGCGGACGTCACCACCATGCGCCTGTATCGGGACATGGATATCGGCGCGACCTACGCGAACATCATTACGTCTATGAATCTGGACGGCGCCGCATTGCCGATCGTCATGAACAACGAACGCGAGGCGATCGCGCTTGCGGTCAAGACCGTGGTTCGCGTGCGACCGCAGGATTGCCGCATCGTGCGCGTGCGCAACACCCTGGAACTCGGCGATATTCAGGTCTCGGAACCGATGATCGGCGAGGTGCGTGCCCACCCCGAGCATTTTCAGATCCTGTCTCCGGCTTCCGCGCTGGCCTTCGATGCCGACGGCAATCTGCCCCGGCTGCCTTCTCCGAACGATCCCGCTTTACATGTCGTCGGCATGGGATAGAATCGGCGCCCATCCATCTGGATGCGAATGTCATTTCTGTCCCGATCGTCTATTTCAGGAGATAATCATGAGGAAACTCGCAGTACTGCTCGTGCTGGCAATGCTGGGTATGCCGGTGTTCTCTGCCGATGAACCTGAGCAGGAAAGAAAACTCACGCCGCAGCAGGAAAAGATGAAGAAATGCAATGCCGATGCCAAAGCCCAGGGGCTAAAGGGCGATGATTTCAAGCAGTTCAGGAACGAATGCCTGAGGGCCAAGTAACCGCTTCACGGCGGCCCTGATACCCCGCTTCGGCGGGGTTTTTCGTTTTGGAGGTTAGAATCGTTGCAGTTAGGCGGGGCAGAGCCGGCGTCTCCCAGCGGTATGGCAGGAGAAACTGAACGAACCGTCGCCGGACCGACCCGGGGATGGCGAAGCATCACGGTCCCCCACCAAGAACAGGCTACGAATCAAGGGAGAACTTCCATTGTTGCGTACTTTGCTGCCTGCCAGCATGCAGGCTGTCCTCATATTGCTGCTCGTCACGGCGCTGACCGCCTGTGCCACGCCGCGGCAGGTGCCGCCGGACATCCAGGTGTCTTCTGCCCTGCCCGATGGCGTTTTTGGCTCACATGCAATCGCCTTTCTCACGCCTTCGACCTCGGGCGGCCAGGAAGACGACAAACAATCGCTGGCCTTCGCATTCGCCACAACGCTGACGGAAGCCAGACCGGAGGTGCGGGTGGTGACGCTGGCGCAGACGCTTGGCGCAGTGAACCGCGCCGGAATGACCCGCGACTACGAGCGCATGTACGAGGGATTCCGCGCCACAGGCGTGCTGGACCGGAAGGTGCTGGCGAAGCTGCGCGGCATCACCGGAGCCCGATTCTTCGCATTGCTGCAGCTCGGGGATTTCCATCGTGAGGCAGGCGCACGCGCGCTCGCGCCAGGCCTTGCAGCGGACACCGAACGCGCGCGGATTCGCTTGTTCCTGCAGGTATGGGACAGCATTGACGGTACGGTGGCCTGGGAGGGCTTGAACGAAGCGGTCTATTCTTCAGACACGCCGGACGAGAAAACGGTGAGCTTCCGGTCGGTGGTCGAGCGCGCCGCCGGCGACCTGATCGCGCTGCTGCCCTGATCCGGCCGGTTACGCCCCGATTCGCTCACTCGGTACGCGAATGCCGTATTTCGCTGCCCAGCCGAGCCCCCGCCACGTACCGGCCTTCGGCCGGTATTCGCAGCCGATCCAACCACGGTAGCCGAGTTCGTCGATGAGATCGAACAGATATGGATAGTGGATCTCGCCTGCGTCCGGTTCGTGGCGTCCGGGCACCCCGGCGATCTGGAAGTGCCTGACCAGGCTGATGTTTTCGCGAATGGTATCGGCGAGATGTCCTTCGAGCAGCTGCATGTGGTAGCAGTCCAGATGCAACGAGAGGTTGTTCGCCCCGACCTGCTCCACAATCCGGCGGGCCTGAATGGTGTGATTGAGGAAGTAACCGTGCATTCCACGCGTGGTGTAGGAAGGTCCGTTGCTGATCGTGCCCAACAGGTTGTTGATCGGCTCGATCACCACATGGATGCCATGGGGCTCCAGAAAGCCGCAGGCGTAGCGCAGATTCTGCAAGTACACCTGTTCGGCAACCGCGTAGTCCTGTCCGCTGCCAACCACCCCCGCCATCAGGTGCACTGTGTCGCAGCCAAGCGCTTGGCCGTATTCGACCACGCGCGCAAGCCCGGCGCGGAATTCCCGCTCGCGCCCGGCTACGGCAGCCAGCCCGCGATCGCCTTGCTGCCAGTCCCCCATCGGCCCGTCGAACAGCACCATCTTCAGTCCGGACCCGTCCAGACGCCTGCGCAGCTCCTGAGCCGCAAAATCGTAAGGCACCTGAAACTCGACACCCTTGAAACCGGCGGACGCCGCCGCTTCGAATCGGTCCAGGAACGGCACTTCAGTGAACAGGTAATGCAGATTTGCGGCAAATCTTGGCATTGTCGCTATGGGCACCGGCCTGATTGGGGAATCAGCCGGGATTATAGGTTGCGGGAGCGAACCGACAAGGCGGTGGATAACTTCATGTCTTTCGTTGTATAGAATGATGTGCGAGTCAGCGGTTACTTCGCTTCACCCGGGGAGACCGAATGGGCAAGAAGCTCGACAGAAAATCGGACAGTGACGGCAGAAAGAAGCGCGGCAAGAAGAAGAAAATATTCGGTTCACCCATTGAGGATGCACTCGCCTGCCCGCCGAGTACCTGTGTCTTCTACGAACTGGTGGTCGGCAACGGTATCGGCGAACACGCGGTGGAGGACGCTGCAGAGGCCTATCGGCGCGCGTTCGAGTCGCGCCGCGAGAAGGCGCTGCACGCTGCAAACGCTCACGGCCACGAATGCGGCAAGGCTTGCCGGTCCGAAGAGCATTTCGTTGCCGGCCCGTTTATGAGTCCGCAGGACTGGCGCGTCGAAGATGCAGACCCGGTGCGCGCAACAACTTGGTGCTGGATCGGTTACCACTCGATACACTTTTGTCGCAAGTCATGAAAGGCGCGCCGTTCGTTCGCGCAAGTATCCACAATTTCTGTGGATAACCTTGTGGATTTAATCGTGTCAATTGCGTGAACCCGTTTTCCGGCGTTCACGTCCTTTGTGCTGATTAATTTTTCAGCAGGGCTGTCACCAGCAGACGACAACCGAAAGTCGTCGCAAGAGAATCAGGAGAAAAACAAACGATGCGCATCACCGATATCCGCACCACTGCGGTGGAAGTTACGCTGGACCACCCGGTCTATGACGCGAACTACACGATGGCGACCAAGCCGGCACTGCTGGTGGAAGTCGAGACCGACCAGGGACTGGTCGGTGTCGGCGAAGCCGCGCACTTCGGCGGGCCAATGGCATCGACCGCACAGGTCATCGAGCATGAACTGAAACCCTACCTTCTGGGCGAGGATCCATGCGAGATCGAGCGGCTCTGGGAACTCATGCATCGGCGCGCATACAAGCACGCGCGCGGCGGCATCGTGATCGCGGCGATAAGCGGTATCGACATCGCGCTTTGGGATCTGCGCGGCAAAATGGCCGGGATGCCGGTCTGGCAGCTATTGGGCGGATACCGCAAGCGAGTCCCCGCTTACGCCACGGGCGGATTCTACGCAGAAAACAAAGGCGTGCGCGAGCTGGTCGCTGAAATGGAAACATATATTGCCGCAGGTTTTCGTGCAGTGAAAATGAAGGTCGGTCGCAACAGCGGCGTCGAAATGTCCGCATTGCGGGCCTCGGCACAGCGCGGTGTCGCCGAAGTGACGTTGCTGCAGGATCTCGAGCGCGTCGCCGCCGTGCGCAAGGCGATCGGCCCGGAGATCCGGTTGATGGTCGACGCCAACGGCGCGTGGGACGTGGCCACCGCGGTGAAAATGGGACGCGCCATGGAACCTTACGATATCTACTGGTACGAAGAACCAGTGTGGCCCGACGACGTGGCTGGCAGCGCCGAGGTGGCCGCAAAAACCAACATCGCAGTTGCAGGATACGAAACCTGCAGCTACGGCGTGGTTGACTTTAACGATTACATCAAGGCGCGTGCAGTGCATTTCGTGCAACCGGACGTTGCATGGGCGGGCGGCTTGACGGAGACACTCAAGATCGCACACATGGCGCAAGCGGCACACCTGCCGATCGCTCCGCATATCCACGGTTCAGCGGTTGCGGTGGCCTGCGCGCTGCACCTGCTGGGCGCGGTACGGAACGGCAGCATGGCGGAAACCGTGTTTCCGGCGCATGCGCTGATGACCGAGCTGGTGCAAGAGCCTTACTTTTTTGATCGCAGAACCGGCGAGATCGAACTTCCCGATCGCCCCGGCCTGGGGATCGAACTCAACCCGAAAATCGTCAAAAAATATCGCGTAGCCTAGGCTTGGGCACGAGCAGGCCGAAGACCGGCGGCTACTGCTTCGGCCGCCAGTTGCGCGCCATCTCCTGCGCGCGCGCCAGTTGTTCAGGCTGCAGTTTCGAGGCAATGAAATCGCGCACTTTTTCTACCTGCGTGCGCTCGTCGCCGCTGAGCTGCGCCGCCGCCAGGTTGCTCCACATGTAGGCAGCTGCAAGGTCCCGCTCCACACCCTTGCCCTCGTGGTACAGCCAGCCGAGATGGCTTTGCGCACGCGCGTCGCCCTTCTCGGCCGCCAGACGGTACCATTTCACCGCTTCGCCGTAGTCCTGGGCGACGCCCTTGCCTTCTTCGTGGAGATATCCGAGAACGTATTGCGCATACGTACCGCCTTCCTCGGCAGGCACCCGATACCATTTCGCCGCTTGTGCGTGATCCTGTTCCACACCACGACCGAAAAAATACAGCGCACCCAGGCTCTCCATCGCTTCGCGGCTGCCTTTCTCCGCGGCTTGGCGATACCATCTCGCGGCGTCCGTGCCGGACTGCGCAACACCTTCGCCTTCCTCGTACATGAAGCCGAGCATGTACATGGATTGCACGTCGCCTTCGGCCGCCGCTTTCTCGAACCACTGCGCCGCCGTGGCCAAGTCCTGCGCGGTGCCCTTGCCCTGGTAGTAGGCCCAGGCCAATGCCGGGTAGGTCGAAGTCTCGTTCTGCTCCGCCGCTTTCTTGAACCAATTCACCGCTTCGGCTTCGTCGCGCGGAACGCCGCGGCCCTGGTAAAGCAGAAACGCGAGGCTCGCCTGCGCCCGCGCGTCACCCTGCTCTGCCGCCTTGCGGTACCACTGCGCGGCCTGTGCTTCGTCCTGCTTCAGCCCGCGCCCATTCTCGTACATCCAGCCGAGAAGATACTGCGGATAGACGCGACCGAGTTCTGCCACCTTGCGATACCATTTCGCGGCCGCTGCATAATCCTGCGCGACACCTCGACCGAAAAAGTACAGTAAGGCGAGCGCTTCCTGCGCGTCGTGATTTCCCTGCTCGGCCGACCTCTCGTACCACTTGGCGGCTTCGGCATGATCCTGTGGCACGCCGCGCCCCTGGTCATGCATGTACCCCAGCAGAAACTGCGGATAGGCTTTGCCTTCTTCTGCGGGGCCGCGGTACCACCTTGCAGCCTGTGCGTAATCCTGTTTCACCCCGCGGCCGAAAAAGTAGATGCCCGCGAGTGTTTCCTGCGCCTCGATCTGCCCCTGCTCTGCTGCTCTGGTATACCAGCGGATGCCCTCGGCGTAATCCTGTGGCACGCCGCGGCCATGGTAGTAACATTCCCCGAGATAGAACTGCGCAAGCGCATCTCCCTGCGTTGCGCTTGCACGGAACAGCTCCACCGCTTCGCGGAAATCGCCCGCGGAATAAGCCTCATAGGCCTTTTGCGTGTCCGCCGCAGCAACGCTGCAGGAAAGTATGAGCGATGCCGCTACGATCAAGCTTCGCATGTTTCTCCTCCGCTCCTGAATTCTTCCCCCACTGCGTTCGCAGCGTTGGCCCGAGATAGCTCCGAATAGCGTGAAGTTTACCGGCAAACGCCCCGGCGACGCAGACAAGCCCCCGGCGTGCATCCGTCCATCGCAAACCGGCGCATCCCGGGGATCGACCGCAAGTCCCGTTGCAGCAGTGACATTGACGACCACAACAGCGGCCGGCTCGGCTACCATAGCCTGCAGCATGCGGGGAGGCTGACGCCGCCAGACATGACTGATTCAGGGAGAACAAAAATCAGATGAACATACAAGAACGTAAATTCGGAACGGTGCTTGTTGTATCACCGGCCGGTCGGATCGATCACGCCACCAGCGACGAGTTTCGCCATCAGCTCGAAACACTGGTGGAAAATGCCGCCAAGGCCGGCAACGTCATCGTGGTTGACCTGGCTGGTGTGGAGTACATCAGCAGCGCAGGCCTGCGCTGCTTCATGCTGGCGGCCAAGTTGGCCAAGTCTCTGAACGGAACCGTTGTTATCGCTGCCCTGCAACCGGTTGTCAGAGAGATTTTCGAGATCAGCCGCTTCACCCTGGTTTTTGAGTTGTATGCCACTGTGAGAGACGCAATCGCGCAGAAGTCGCCTCCCGCGCTTGCGGATTTCGATGCCGCCTGAGGCAGTCGACAAGCTGCGGGTGCGATTCTGGGGCACGCGCGGTTCGATCCCGGTCTCGCTCACTTCGGCAGATATCCGGCGCAAGCTGGAAAAAGCACTGCTCGCCGCGATTGAGCAGAAGATCACGACATCACGGCAAATAGGCAGCTTTCTCGACCACGAGTTGGATTTTTCAGTGACGCATACGTACGGCGGACACTCGCCCTGCGTGGAGTTCGATACCGGAGGCGGCGAATTCTTCGTCTGCGACCTCGGCAGCGGCGCCAGGCCATTCGGCAACAGCGTGCTGTCGCGCAGCGGCGAAGGGCCGGCGACCGTGAACGTGTTCATGTCCCACGTGCACTGGGATCACATCATGGGATTCCCCTTCTTCGCACCCGCATACGTTCCCGGTACGCGGATTGTCATTCACGGCTGTCACGAGACGCTTGAGCAGGCGTTCAGATTGCAGCAGTCACCGCCCTGTTTTCCGGTCGAGTTCTCGCAGCTGGCTGCAGACATCCGGTTCGTCAGACTGGAACCCGGCAAGACGCACGAAGTATCCGGTTTCCGCGTAACTCCCAAACTGCAACGTCATACCGGCGATTCGTATGGCTACCGTTTCGAACGTTCCGGCAAGACGGTGATCTACTCGACCGACTCCGAACACAGGCCGGAGAACGCCGCGGAAACGGCATCTTTTGTCGAATTCTTCCGCGATGCCAATCTGGTGATATTCGACGCGATGTATTCGCTGGCAGACGCCGTGAGTGTGAAGGAAGACTGGGGGCACTCCAGCAACGTGGTCGGCGTAGAGCTCTGTCAAATGGCAGGAGTGGAGCACCTGTGCCTTTTCCATCATGAGCCGGCATTCGATGATGAGCGGATCGAATCGGTGCTGAAGGAAACACTGCGTCTCGAACAGCTAACGCGCGGTTCGCGGCCGCTGCAGATATCCGCCGCGTTCGACGGCCTGGAAATCGAGGTATAGGACACGGTGCCCGATATCCCCTCCGGACCGGAATCCGCACCAGGGAAGGGCGCCTGGAGCGAACGCAGAGCAGTCAGGCTGCTTGTCAGCGCGCGCGGCCGACCGCTTGGGGCGCTGTTTCTTGCGATCATGCTCGCATTGACGCTACTGCCGGATAGCGGGCCGGCGGCCGGGTTGCGGCTGGCACTGTTCGACACTTATCAGTCGCTGTTTCCCAGAGAGCGCCGATCGGCACCGGCGATCATCGTGGCTATCGATGAACAGAGTCTCGCAGAACATGGGCAATGGCCATGGCCACGCACGCTGCTAGCGCAGTTGATCGACCGCATCGCTGAAGGTGGCCCGGCTGCCGTCGGAATCGACGTGCTGTTTCCCGAACCGGATCGACTGTCGCCGGACCGCCTGGCGACGATTGTCGATCGCACCGACCCGGAGCTTTCACGCAGACTCGCCAAATTGCCGGCCAACGATGCCGTTCTGGCGAGGTCCATCGGGGCAGCCCCAGTGGTACTGGGTGTAGCGGGCCTGGAGGAAGATGGGTCAGCGGGTACCCCGGGACGTACTGCGCCGTTCGTGGTGCGCGGAACAGATCCTTCCGCACATTTACGCGGTTTCGCTGCCGGTCTGCGCAGCCTGCCGGAACTCGACAACGCCGCCACGGGCCACGCGCTGCTGTCAGTGGATCTGCAAGGCGGCATCGTGCGCCGTGTTCCGCTGGTCGCCACAGTCGGCGGTACGCTCACGCCCGCACTGGCAATCGAGATGTTGCGCGTGGCAAGCGATACAGGCGGGTACGTGCTTTACGGGGACAGCGGCGGCGTCCGCCGTATCGGGATCGGCGATTTGTCGATCCCGACCGGGCCCGACGGTGGCGTATGGGTGCATTTCGCTCCGAGCACTTCGGATCGGCTGGTATCGGCGGCTGACGTGCTTGCGAGTCAAGTCGACCCGCTGATCTTTGACCGCAAACTGGTGCTGGTCGGAGTAACGGGCCTCGGCCTGATCGACCGTCAGGCGACGCCGCTCGGGGTGCGTATGGCGGGGATCGAAGTTCACGCCCAGTTGCTCGAGAATATTTTCGATGGGCGGCTGCTGATGCGCCCCGCGTATGCAGCGCACATAGAGCGTTTTCTGCTTCTGGTCTGCGGCCTGATCCTGGTCATCGCAGCACCCGCGCTCAGGCCACGGACGAGCGCGGCGCTGTTTATCGCGCTGCTCGGCATATGCATGGCTCTCGGCTTCGGCCTGTACCTGGGCTACGCCTGGTTGTTCGACGGCGCCTGGCCGGCGGTCGGAACGAGCCTGGTGTACGGCGCGCTGCTTACCGGCACTCTGGCGGAAACGGACCGGCAACGCAGAGCGCTGGCACAGGCGCTGGCGGAAGAGCGCGAAGCAGCCGCCCGCGCCGCAGGCGAACTGGAGGCGGCGCGGCGCATTCAGCTCGGCATGTTGCCACCCACATCCGGCGATTTCTACCGCGACCACCGTTTCAACCTGCAGGCATTGCTCGAAACCGCAAAGACGGTCGGCGGCGATCTCTACGACTATTTCAAGCTGGACGATGATCGCCTGTTCTTTGCGGTAGGCGATGTTTCAGGCAAGGGGTTGCCGGCCAGCATCTTCATGGCGGTCAGCAAGTCACTGTACAAGAGCGCCGCGCTACGCGGCGAATCCGACATCGGCACGGTCATGCGCGCGGCGCACGACGAAATCGCGCGCGATAATCCGGAAGCGCTGTTTGTCACGCTGTTTGCGGGGCTGCTCGATCTGCAGCAAGGACGCCTGACCTATTGCAATGCCGGGCACGAGGAACCGGTCTTGGTCGCACCGAACCGAACAGTCTCGGCAAAGCTGGAAGGCGGCGACGGACCCCCGCTGTGCGTTCTCGAAGGCTTTGATTACCGGGCCGCGTCGTATCAGATGCAACCAGGGGAAGTGCTATGCGCGGTAACCGATGGTGTCACCGAAGCCATGGATGGCGCTGGAAATCTCTACGGACGCTTGAGACTGGCGCGATTGCTGGAAGCACAGGCGACAAAAGTCAGCCCGCGCAGAATGGTTCAACTGATCGAGGAAGACGTTCAACGCCACAGTATTGGCGCTGAGCGCTCTGATGACATCACCATCCTTGTGTTGAAATGGAACGGAGCAGCAGGTTGAGATCGAACGGTTCAGGTTTGTGCTCAACGCGCGCCGATCTCAACACGGCGGTCCTTCGGCTTGGACGCGCTGACGCCGCGTGGCGCCGGCAGTTGGCGTTTTGCGTGCCAGATGGCGACGATCCCGGAGTCCGGTTGCATGACGATCTCGGCAAAGATGCGTGTGCCCCCGGTGTCAGATCCGGCAGCAAGCTTGTCGCTTGCTTCCCGGAAATACGTCAGAAAGATTCGCGGATGTGGCGGCAAGGTGGCAAGCGCCGCAGGCGATACGGCCGGCGCCCGCTTCCCTCAGTTGGCGGACTCTACCACTCTAATCGCAAACTCGGTACCGCGCACCCCCATGATTGCCGCGGGTGTCCTGACGCGCATCGATTCCGGCTGCTGCTTGACCAGCTTGCCCGATACTGCAGTCAGTGTTCCGCGCTTGAGCGTGCTGTCGAATCCCCCCTCATGCGTGGTCGTATCGAACGCAAAGCTGTCGATGCTGAGAACGGTGTTCGGGCCGGCGGACATCAGGCTGTCATCACGAAACGTAATACCGATACTGCCATCCGCACCAGTGATGATCGTGTCGCGAACCTGAACCAGAGCGCCTACCGAAACCGGGACCGTCTTGCCGCCACGCTCGATGTGCACCGCGCCCTTTGCCACCTTGACACGGCCGACATCTGCGGCCGCAGGGGCTGCGATCAGTCCCGCAAGCATGACGAGCATCGCGATCTGTATGTGTTGCTTCCATTGAAATTGCATCGGCCGGATCATGCCATTCTCCTTTGTATCCGGGCCGTGGACGCAGGGATACGCCACAGGCCCACCGTTTACCGTAAAAGCACGGTCCATGCCCACCACTGGTCTCCGCAATGCCGTAAAGCTGACCACGGCCCGGTGTCCCTGGCTTGCGTGGCTGAGGCCATGACATGATCAGACGGCATCGCGAAGTTCAGGCAAAGATCCTGTCTTTCAATGAGATATTGGCTCTCATTGACGACTTCTCTGCTGCTGCGAGCCTTGCCAACGAGGACTGTCACAAGCTGACACTCATCGTCGAGGAGTTGTTCACCAATACCGTGCGGCATGGGCACGGCGGTGACAGCGACTCGCCAGTCGGCGTTACCCTGGAATCACGGGACGGGAAGCTCAAGGTTGTCTACGAGGATGCCGCCCCCGAGTATGACTCACTCGCCGCAGCCATGAGCACCGACATTTCGTCCACGGTGAACAATCTGAAGGTTGGTGGCCTTGGCATTGCGCTGACGTTCGCTCTGGCGGAATCGGCGCAGTACGCCTATGTCGAAGGCCGCAACCGCATCGTGATCACGCTCTCCGGCCGGACCTGACCCTGCTGCGGCTTCAGTCCGCCTTAACCGGCATGGCCGCCGGAAAACAATCCGTCTACAAACCCGATATGCAGCATCAGGCCCAAGCCGAACATCATCGACAGCACGCCGGCCGCAACCCGCAGGCGCCTGTTGAACCGCGGCATACGACTGCTGCTGTACGCAAAAGGGGCCGCAATGGCCGCGGTGATCAGCATCATTCCGGCAACCGTTCCCAGTCCGAACAGCAGAAGATAGGCCACTGCCCACCAAAGTTCCTGGATGGCCGCCAGCACCATCAGGGCTACGGCGGCTGAACCTGCCATACCATGCACCACACCCACCACAATCGGCCGCAACAGATGATAGGTGTCGACCTGTCCGAACCACCGATCCACGCGTGCCTGCGGGGTTTCCTCGTCCGTGTGGCCGTGTCCCGTCAGCGTATGCCCGTGAACATGGCTGTGCACATAGTCTCCGTGAACGTGAACATGGTCGTGCAGATCATGGCGCAGCCCGGTATGCAGTTGCGCTGCCCCGCGAGCACGCTGCACGGCCCCGAACAGCGTGGCGGCGCCCAGCAAAATCAGCATCACGGCCACGGCGAACTCCATTGCCATGCCAACACGATCCGGGATCACGATGCCGAACAGGATGATGGCGCCGCCGAACATGGACACGGTCAGCGTATGTCCGATTCCCCACAGTGCGCCGACCCATATCGCGCCGCGAATCGTCTTCTCCCGACTCACGATGGTAGTGATGGCCACCACATGATCGGCGTCGGTTGCATGCCGCACTCCAAGGAAAAATCCGGCTGCCACCAGCCACAGTGCGCTGATCACCTGGTTTCTCTTTAAGCGACGGACATCAGGAACCCAGCCAGCGCCAGGCAAACGGCGCGCGGCGCAGCAGGATGTCGAGCAGGAACGCAAGCAATGCGAACGCGGCGAGCCAAGGCCATAGCGGATGACTGCGCTGGCCGCGATCACCCTGCGTTGCGAACATCTCGTCGAGAGTGGCCCCGAGCTTACCGCCGGTTTCATCGGACACCGCTGTGAGCAGTGCGACGTTCGGTGGCAGCGTGCGATACTCGTCCGCGAAGGCTGCATTCAGCACACGTACGCCCGCCCGTGACGCCGCCTGTGCCGTGATCCCGCCCTCTGCAAGCAGCGCGAACGTCGTAGTGCTGTCCGGGTCTTGCGGGACACCAGCCGAATACTCGCCGGGCCCGGTCTGACGGAGTGCCACGTCCTGCGCCGGCTGGCCGGCCCGCGTCACCCGCACTTTTGGCGAGACGTCACTGCGGAAACCACCGTCCGCCGCCAGCAATCCAAGCGAAATTTCTGCCTTGTCGCCGATGCGCGCCACGCGAAAATCGAGCGACTCTCGACTCTCTCGCCGCATGGTTTCGCGCACCAGTTGCGCCCACATCTTGCCGTAACCCGGCCACTGCAGCCATTCGGCCGCCCAACGGTTCTTCACGTCCGAAGCAAACATCACGGCTTTGCCCAGACCGTATTGCCAGCGCACCAGCAAAGGCGCCCCATCGGGCGTGGCGAGGACAATATCTGCGGTATCTCTGGGTTGCGTGGCGACATGCCCCGTCAACGCCGGCGCGCCACTGAAGTTCACGCCCTGCAGCGCCGCCATCGGGTGCTTCACCACCGGCCGCAATGGCTTCTCCACCAGGTTGTCGCCCACCGCCTTCCGGGTTTCCTCGGCAAAGATCTTCGGGATTTCTTCCGCCTTCGCCGCGAGATAATGCCGTCCGCCGCCCAACTCAGCGAACTGCTTCATCAGGTCGCTGTCCCCGCCCTCTCCAAGGGTCACCGTAGACACGACGATGCCGGCAGCACGCATGCGCTCAAGCAACAGCGGGAAATCCGCGGGCTTGGTTTCGCCGTCGGAAAGCAGAATGACATGCTTGGTTCTGGCGGTTTCCTTCTCCAGCAACTCGTTCACCATGACCAGCGCCGGATATATGTTGGTCTGGCCGCTCGTCTGGATCCGGCTGATCTGGTCCTCCGCGCGGCGCTTCGCCCGTGCATCCTGCATCGGCACCGCGATCTGCGAGCGTGAATCGAACGCAACCACGCCAAAGCGGTGCTGCTCCTCCAGCATGTCGAGTGCCGCGCGCGCTGCCTCCTTTGCATACTCGATCTTGCGCCCCCTCATGCTGTAGGAACGGTCGATTGCGATCACCAGCGCAAGATCTCTGCGATCCTGTGCCTTGAACTCCACCGGCAGTATTTTCTCCACTGTGGAGCCCGTATATCCCTCTTCTCCGAACGTATTCTCTCCACCCGCGAACAGGAAACCGCCGCCGGCATCGCGCACATATCCTTCAAGTGCAAGCATCTGCGATTCCTGCAGCGCCTTTGCCGGCGCGTCGGACAGAATCACCGCATCGTACTGATTCAATTCCGCCGGCGCGGACGGAAGCGCGCTTGTCCCCGACACGACCACTTCTATCGACTCCGCTTCCAGCGCTGCACGCAGGAACCGGGCGCTCTCCGGCTGCCCCTCGACATACAGCACTCTCGGCCGGGGTTGCACCCAGGCCGTACGCGTCGCCCGGTTGTTCTCGGCGACCGTGTCGGCCGGCACCTCGACCGCGGCGTTCAGAGTCGCCGTGCCGGTGCCGCGCAACCGCGCTTCGAAACTCACTTCGTTCAGCCCTGCATTCAGCATCACGTTGCGTGCGCCGAGCGTCTGGTCTCCGCGCGCGAGGCGCACGTCAGCGCGTGTCTCGCCCGGACTGAACACGCGTACCGAAACTTCGATTGGTTCGCCATCTCGGATATCGTCCGGCAATTCGATGCCATCTATCCAGACGTCGGGCGTGTCGCGCGTGCGTGCGACGACGGGAAACACGCGTACGCCGCCCGCTTTAAGCCTCGGCAGTACCTTCCGCGTATTGCCGGTGGTTTCGTTGCCGTCCGTAAGCAGTACGATGCGCTTGACGCGATCTCGCGATAGCGAGAGCAGCGCCTTGTCAAGCGCTCGTTCCATATCGGTCGCGTCGCGGTTGATCGCCACCGCAGGGTTGGCGCCGGCGCCCATTGCGATCGCCCGCGCTTCGGCAGCATTCGCGACCACCGACGGCCGGTCGGCAAACACCACGACGCGCGAATCGCCGCCGTTCAACCGGGCCTGCGCGCGATCGATCCAATCTAGCGCCTCGGCCACAAACCCGCTGGTGACGCTGCCGGAGACATCCAGCGCAAATGCCACCGACAGATCGTTGCTGGCGGTGCGCCAGACCGGTTGTGAAAGCGCCACAGCCGCAAGAGCGACGGCGAGGCATCGCAGCACCGTTACTGCCGCGAGGTGCCGACGCGCAAGATTGGTACGGGTTCGCCTGCCGATCCACCAAAAGAGCGGAATCGCAAGCAGAAACCACAATGGCCAAAGGGCGCCGAACGTGATCGAACTGTCGGTCATGTCACACGGTCACACGCCGGTTATAGGTCAGCCACTCGATCCCCAGCAGCAACAATGCGACCGACAGCAGCAGCACCCAGGGATCGAGTACCCGGCCAGGGAGCGAGACCTGTGCGACGGCCGCGGTAGTCTCCGGCAACGAAGATGCATTCACGTCGGTTACATACGTATCCAGCAGGCTGACCGCGATTCGGGTGCGCGCGCCGGGAGCAACAACCGTATAGATTCCGGGTTGCACGGCCCGGAATCGCAATTCGCCGGCCACACTGACGGTGTTGACGTCGGCGCCATCTACCCCAATGACGCGCGCCGCCGTTCGCGGCAGATACACCATGCCCAGGGCCTCAGCGCGCACATCCGGTTCGCCGACCATCCAGTTGATGACATTGTTCAGGAACACCGGGAAACCCGCGTCCAGCGCGAAGTTCGAGTCCTCCAGGGCGAAGGCCAGTGAGACCCAGCGTCGTGCGGATTGCCCGGTAACCATCAGCGACGTGCCCCCGCGGGACGCCACCAGAGTGTGCAGGTTGTCGGCCTGTCCGCGTACCGGCGCGGCCTTCTCGACGTACAGATCGCGCAGCGAAATATTTTCCAGCAGCGGATGAGCGCCATCCCAACTTGCCACGGCAGGCTCTGCGATCTCCGCACCTTGATCCGGCAGCCAGGCTGCACTGCCGGGCCGTACCAGTAGAGCAGGTGCCAGAGGCGCCGCGTCCGGCGCGTAACGGTCGAAGACATAGAGATCGGCATTGCCCCGGTCGGCGTACTGATCCGGAGGTATCACCGTAAGACGCATCCGCGGTTGCGCCGCGAGCGACTTCTCGAGATACGGGTTCGATCGTGTCACCAGGATCGTGCGAACCGTTCGCCGCATCGGCAGGAATCCGTAGGCCGAGTCGTCCACGGAAAGTCCGTCTCCCGACATCATCAACGACGCACGTACAGGGCCGCCGTCAAACGCCGATACGTCGATCAGTTCTCGTGACGACGACCTTGCGGGCACGGCGACCTCGCGCTCGACGCGTTCGGCGCCGACACCCGCGAGGGTGAGCGTCACATCCCTTGGCGAAGAACCCGCATTGCCGATCTCCAGAAACGCTTCGTAGCGATGCGGGGCTCCGGGCACAGCTTCGATCGCGAAGGCGGTGATGCCGACGTTCTCGACCGGTTCAAATACCGACAGCACATTCAACTCCGCGGGCAAGTCCCGAAGCTGCACGCCGTCCGTGACGACATAGCGTGCGCCGGCAGCGGCCGCAAGAGCCGGCGCGGGGATGTCTGGCCGCTGACCGAACGAGACTTCGAGGCCGCGCAGTCTTTTCAGTGCTGCTTCGCGCGGTTCGAACGCGGGGATCTCAATCTGGCGCATGGTATCGGCCAACATCACGCGCACGCCGGGGCCGGCACCATCGAGAAGTTCCAAAACAAGTTGCCGTGCTCGATCGAACCGGGTGTCGCCGCCCGAAGTTCGAGTCGCCATGGTTGGAGAGTTGTCTACGATCACCAGGACGCGGTCGTTGCCGCTGGCATCCGGCAGTGCGGGTCCAACGGCCGCCACGGCGATCAAGGCGGCAATCGCCGCCGCAAGCAGCAGCGAAAGCAACCAGCGCAAACGGTCGTCACTGCGGCGGCCCGCACGCAGCACACGGTCCCAGATCAGTCCGGAGGGGATCAGCAACCTGCGAGCCGGCGGACGCAACAGGTAAAGCATAAACACCAGCAGCCCCGCACCGAGTGCAGCAGCCACGACGATCAGCGGGAACATGCCCAGTCCGCTCATCGCAACAACCCCTGTTCGCGCAGCGCGCGCAGCAGAATCTGTTCAAACGGCGCATCGGTGGACGCACGAACGTAACCCCAGCCGTGGCTTCGGCAAAAGCCTTCGATCTCACCGCAATACTGCAGGAAGGCCTCGCGGTAGGATGCGAGCAGGTCGTCGGTGACTCTGACTTCCGTGGCACTGCCCTCCTCCGAATCCACCAGCACCAGCTCATCGCCAAACTGCGGGGTCAGCTCTTCCGGGCTCACTACATGCACGGCAAAAACCTCGTGCCGGAACTGGCGGATCACCTGGAAGCTCGATTCGAATCCCTCACGATCAAGGAAGTCAGAGGCGATAATCACCAGTCCACGGGTGCGCCTGCCGCCGAAGAAGCTGCGGAACGCCGATTGCAGGCTGGTACGGCCGGCAGGCTTGATGCGCTCCAGAAAATGCAGTGTCCGCCATACCTGGTTCTTGCCACGCCGCGCGGGCATTTCTTCCATTACGCCATCCGCAAAAGCGACCATGCTCACGCGATCGTGGTTGACCAGCCCGATGTAGGCAAGTGCCGCGGAAAAGCGACGGGCAAAGTCGAACTTGCTCGGGCGCCCGAAATCCATTGATCGGCTGGCGTCCACAAAAATGTACACCGGCAGATCGGCTTCCTCCTCGAACAACCTGAGCACCAGGCGGTCGAGGCGCAGGTAACTGCCCCAATCCAGGTTGCGGGTGTCGTCACCGGGCGAGTACGGCCGGTAATCGGTAAACACCATGCCGCTGCCTGTGCGCCGCGAGCGGTGCTGGCCACGCAGATGCCCCGCCACCGGCCGGCTGGCGGCGAGCGCCAGATGCTCCAATTGGCGGAGGAATTCCTCACTGAAAACGATACTTTGCTGGCTCACGATGTGTTTCCCGACAGGCGCGCCGCGCGCGCCAGATCATGCTGGCGTTTCAGGCTGCAATCGAACAGGGATTCTCCTGCGGCGAAGGCTGGATCAGGGTCAGCGGGTCATCCGCTCCCGGCACCGGCCGGACGATGTCAAAGATGTCCCATTGGTCCTGTGTCTCGCGTTTTTCCTTGATGCGCACGACGTACATCTCCTGCAGTAGCTGATGGTTCTTCGCAAAGACAGCCTCGCGTGACTTCAATATGTCGAAGCTGACGCCGCTCTCGAAATAATCCGCCAGTTTCTCGCTGTCGGTGCTTCCGGTTTCTGCGATCGCCTGCAACAGGATGCGTACAGCCACGTAGTCGGCCCAGGCGCCGTTTTCTGGAGGCATGCCGAATCGTGCGCGAAACACGCGGGAGAATTCTCGCGCCGCTGGCACATCCAGCCCGTGATACCACATGGTCTGCCAGTATCCGGACAGCGAATCGATTCCCGCTGCCCAGAACAGACCGGTATCGTTGGCTCCACCAGTCACCGGGTAAGGCAGCTGGTACTCGCGGTACTGGCGCATGAAGTTGGTGATGTCTATTCCGGCCAGGCAGGAAAACACGAAATCCGGCCGCGCCTGCCTGATTTTCAGGATGTAGGCGCTGAAATCCTGGGTATTGGTCGCAATCATGTCGCGCCCGGCTTCGATGCCCCCCGCCTCCTTGAGGAACTGCGAGGACGCACGATACAGATCGTGCCCGAAGGCATAATCGGCTACCAGGAAATACCATTTCGCGTCTCGGATGCGACCGGCTTCCTTCAGCCACTGGCCGATCGCGCGCACATGCATTGTGTTGTTGCCTTCAACATGGAACAGATACCGGTTGCAGAGCTTGCCGCGCAATTCGTCAGAATTGCCACCGGTATTGAAATGGATGCGGCGCGCGCGCGCGGCAACCTGTGCAATCGCCGCCACCGACGCTGAATTGATTTCGCCGAGACTGGCCACGACACGGTCGCGCTCGTAAAGCTTCTGCGCCTTGGTAACCGCGGTCGCCGGGTTCACGCTGTCTTCCGCGATCAGTTGCACAGGCCGTCCGAGCACGCCACCGGCGGCATTCGCCTCTTCCACGGCGAGCGCGGCGCCGCGGTATCCGTACTCGCCGATCTGACCGAGAAATCCCGTGCGCGGCGTCAGGTGCCCCAGACGGACGGCTTCGTCCCGGGCGCGCAGAATGGCGGGAAAGCCGAGCATCCCCCCGGCAGTCAGCGCGGCGGCGCCTCCGAGCATCCGCCGACGGGACGATGAATGCATGGAATGCTACTCCTTGGGTTCAGGCACGGTTTCGAGGATGCGTTGCAGGATCTGATCAGGATCGATGCGTTCCGCTTCGGCCTCGAAGTTCAGCAGAATGCGGTGACGCATGGCGGGCAATGTGACCGCACGCACGTCCTCGCAGGACACGTACACGCGATCATTCATAAGCGCATGCACTTTGGCGCCGAGTATCAATGACTGCGTGCCGCGCGGGCTGGAACCGAAGCGCACGTATTTCCTTGCCATTTCGTGCCCGCCGCTGCTTTCGGGGTGCGTCGCCAGCGTCAGGCGGATTGCATACTCCTGCACCGGTCGCGCGACCGGGATCGCGCGCACCGTTTCGCGCATGTCAAGAATCTGCTCCCGTTCAAGCACGCGTTCGACTTCTGGTTCGTTCTGCTGCGTCGTTCTGTCGACGATGGTGTGCAGTTGCCCGACATCCGGGAAATCGAGCTTGAGCTTGAACAGAAAGCGGTCCATCTGCGCTTCGGGCAGCGGATAGGTGCCTTCCATCTCGATCGGGTTCTGCGTGGCGAGAACAAAAAAGGGCTGATCCAACGCGTGCGTACTCCCTCCCGCGGAAACGCTGTTCTCCTGCATGGCTTCCAGCAGCGCGGATTGCGTCTTCGGCGTGGCACGGTTGATCTCGTCGGCAAGCACCATGTTGGAAAATATCGGTCCGCGCTGGAATTCGAAGAACTTTTTGCCGGAATCATCTTCGCGGACGATACTGGTGCCGATGATGTCGCCGGGCATCAAGTCGGGGGTGAACTGGACGCGGGAGAAACGCAGGTGCATGGCGTCCGCCATGGTCTGCACCAGCTTGGTTTTGCCGACGCCGGGAATGCCTTCGAGAAGGACGTGGCCGCGCGCAAGCAGGCAGGTCATGACGTTTGCGACGACATCTTCGTTGCCTACGATCACGCGGGCAATCTCGTCGCGCACGCGCTGGAACTGGTCGCGGAAGGCCTGAATCTGCCGGTCTACAACAGTGTTCATTGGTCTTGGCTTTCGTGTAAGTTGATGAAGTAGTCCTTGACGAGCTGTCGTTGACGCAGCGGTATGCGTGCGGGGCTCATCACGTCGGCGCGCGTGTATGCCTGGCCCTCGCGCACCGACGCCAAACCGGCGGCTGCAGCCTGCTCACGGGACGGCACCAGGAACCAGGACGCGTCCGCGGGTTCTCCCCCCTCGCCACTCTCGATGCGTACGGCTTCGAGCTGAAGCTGGACATCCAGCCGCGCGGTCGATGCTCCTTCCAGCGCGAGCGAGGGCGAATCGCCCGAACCCATACCGACTCCACTGCCCTCCTGTTTCGACTCGTCGTCATCCAGGCGCAGTCTGGCGCCCAGCTGGGAAACGCCCCCGCTGTGCAACTGCACACGGCCGGCTTCCGGAGGAGGCGAGGGGTCTGGCTGCCCCGGGGAGTACGGACTGTGCTGCGCCGACAGCGCGTGGAAGTCCTGCATCTCCCGCTGAATCTCGGCAATTTCGTTGCGTGCCTGCATTACCGCGTCTGCCTCCTCGACGATCCGCAGGGTGCGCTGGAGCGTTTCCCGGTCGGTGTCCATGCCACCTTCGGCCGCGTCGCGCACCGCACGCTGGATCTGCGCCATTGCCTCCTGCGTGCGTCCGTCCTCGAGCGCGCCTGCCGCGCGCGCAAGGTCGGCACGCCCGGCCATCGTGGCCGCCAGATCCGCCAGCGCTTCGCTGGCAGCGGCGGCGCGCATGTTCATTTGCTCCCCCGCTTCGCGGACAGCCTTCACGGCCCGCTCGACTTCCTCGGCACTTGCCTCCGGACGCTCGATTACCGACAACGCCTGCTCCACCTGCTGCACTTCGGGATCCGGAGGCAGTTCCTTCAAACGTGCGCGAAGGTCCGCAGCTTCCTTCGGGTACGCGGGACGGTCATGGCGCGCCAGCGTTTCCCAGGAATGCGAAAGTTGCGGCATGACCCAGGACGTTGCAGCCAGCAACACGGCCAGTGCAGTGACAACCGGCAGATTGCGCGGCGTCCGGGTCGGTACCAGCGCTGCCGGGTCGAGGTGCTGCGCAGTGCGGGCAGCACGTGCTACCTGCTCCCGGACAAAAGGCGTCGCCCCTTCATTCGTCAGGAACCAGCAGGCACTCTTCAATTCGTCCCTGAGCCGGGCCCTCGCATCCGCCTCGCCAGCCGCCTGCGACAATGGAACCCGCCGAAACGCGCGCCAGGCCACATATATGCAGAAGCAAGCGAGTCCGATTCCCAGTCCGGCGACCAGCAGCATCCCGGCGCGGCCGGCAGCCGGCCTGATCAGCTGAAACACCAGCAGCGAGAACAGTACAACACCGGCAGCATATACAAGCTCGCGCAGGACGCGATTCAGCAGAATGCGGCGAGCGATCTCGTGCAGTGCAGCGTGAATAACCTCGCGATCTTTCATGATTGGACGCATTGTAACTTACGGGATGAGAGCGCTGCGGCGTGCGGCAGGCTCCGGCCACTGGCCAGGCGGCGCAGCGTTCTCGGGTACCATGCCGCATTCTGCTGGTACAGGTAGAACGGGTGCCGAGGTTACTCCCTGCGGGCCAACCCGGCGCAGTTCCACACGAACGGCCGGGAGCGTGTAATGCGTGGCCTGGCCGCTGCCACCATTCGGGACGCCGGACACGACCGACGAGACGGAACAACCACCTATGCAGGCAATCAACATCGGGGATCTGCGCCGGCAGGCACGCCGGCGCCTGCCGCGCGCGATATTCGAATTCATCGACGGCGGCGCTCAGGACGAGATCACGCTGAACGCCAATATGAGTGATTTCAACCGCATTCGCTTCATGACCCGTGTGTTGACGGACGTGTCACAGCGCGACCAATCGATCGAACTCTTCGGCGAACGCTATGCCTCACCGGTGGTGCTGGCGCCGACCGGCCTTGCCGGGCTGCTGCGCCGGCGGGGGGAACTTGCAGCGGTGCGCGCGGCGCACCGCGCCGGCGTGCCCTATTGCCTGTCGACCATGGCGACCTGCAGCATCGAAGAGATCGCTCAGACCGGTCATCAACCGAACTGGTTTCAACTGTACGTGTTGCGCGACCGCGGCCTGACCAAGGCCTTCATCGATCGCGCACGTACGGCAAACTGCAACGCGCTGGTGCTGACGGTCGATACCAAGCTGCAGGGACCGCGCGAGCGCGACATCCGCAACGGCTTTACGGTGCCACCCAGGTTCACGCTGTCCACCCTGCTCGATTTCGCCCTGCATCCAGGCTGGCTGGCGGATGTCGGGCTCGGGCCGCGGATCGCTTTCCGCAATTTCACCGGCACTGCTGCGCACTCCGATGACGCGATGACCATCACGCAGTTCATTGCCGGTCAGTACGATCTCACGATCAACTGGAAAGATGTCGACTGGTTCAAGTCGCAGTGGGGCGGCCCGGTGCTGCTTAAAGGCCTACTCTCCCCGGAAGATGCCCGCATCGCCCTGGATCACGGCATTGACGGGATCATCGTTTCCAATCATGGCGGACGCCAGCTGGACGGCGCCGTGTCGGCGATCGGCGCCTTGCCGGCAGTGGTGGATGCTGTCGCCGGCCGTGCACCGGTGCTGCTGGATGGCGGCGTAAGGCGCGGCGCCGATGTGGTCAAGGCGCTGGCATTCGGGGCTAGCGCATGCATGATCGGCCGCGCCTGGCTTTACGGACTGGCAGCCAGCGGCGAAACCGGTGTCGCCCGGGCGCTGGAGATCCTGCGCGATGAGATCGACCTCGCACTTGCGCTGCTCGGGCGCCAAAGCGTTGCCGAGCTGGATCGCAGTGCGCTGGCGCTATAGCCTTCTGCGCTGCCTCGGGTCGGACAGAAACTGATCGGCCAGGGCCTTGTACAACGGACGCCGGCAGACGATGCGCGACACTCCGGCCGCAAGCAGCGAGGCCGCCATCAGTGGCAGGATCATGTCGTGGTTGTCCGTCATTTCGATGACGATGACGAATGCGGTTACGGGTGCCTGCACCACGCCGGCAAAATAGGCGACCATTCCGAGCACGACCACCGCGCCTGCAGGCGCGTAAGGCGCGATCTCTGCAAGGTTGGCGCCCAATCCGGCACCGATTGCCAGGGAGGGGGCAAATACGCCCCCCGGAATTCCGCTCATATACGAAACCAGTGTTGCCAGCATTTTGAGCAGGCCGTAGCCAGCCGGCAGTTCCCCCGAGCCTTCGAGAATCTGCCTTGCCTCTTCGTAGCCGGTACCGTAAGTCGTACTGCCGGAGATCAGACCGATCGCGGCCAGCAGCAATCCGCAGTAGGCGGCAAATGCGATCGGTCTTTCACGAGAAAAATGTCCCAACCTCCCGGGTAATCCTCTGGAAACCCGGATCAGGATCTGGCTGAAAATACCGCCGGCCAATCCACCCACCACACCGCACAGCAGGACCGCGATCCAGCTTTCATCTGGCGCCAGCGTCGCGGAAGTGCTGCCAAAATAAGTGTAGTTGCCCATCCACCAGAGCGACACGATGCCGGCGACGATCACGGCGGTCAGCACCGTGCCGCTGGTACGGCTCTCGAAGGAACGGCTCATTTCTTCGATCGCGAATACGACACCGGCAAGAGGCGTGTTGAAAGCTGCCGCCACCCCGGCGGCGCCTCCGGCAAGGATCAGCCCGCGCTCGGCCTCGATGCGGGAGAATCGCGCGAGTTTGCCGAATGCGTGCATGATCGAGGCACCGATCTGCACCGTCGGTCCTTCGCGACCCACGGAAGCGCCAGCCAGCAGTCCGACCAGCGTCAACACCAGCTTGCCTGCCGCGATCCGCAGTGACAGCAGGCGGCCGCGCTCAACACTATCCTCAACCTGCAGTGCGGCCATGGTCTGCGGAATGCCGCTGCCCTGCGATCCCTGGAAGAACCGGCGCGTCAGCCACGCCACCAGAGCCAGTCCAGCCGGGGCGAGAAACAGCGGCAACCAGGGTGCAAACGAGACCATGCGATAGTGCAGATCGTTTGCATGCTTGGCGCCGAGCGCAAACAGGATCGCGGCAACAGCGACCGCGACTGCCCCTGCCCACAGCATGATCCGCCGTAACCAGAGTTTCGGCGTAAGCCACGCATGGCGGGAGCGGCGCAGCAGGCTCGGCGGAACGATCGGCAACGCGGGGCAACCCCTACGGTCTGTTCTCTGCGGGCGCGTCCCCGAGCAGCCTGAGCGGCAGCGGTGCGGCTTTCGGGTCCTGTCCCGCATACAGCGTCAGATGTGGAAACGGGATCTCGATTGCATGCGCATCGAATGCCCGTTTGAGCTGGCGCAGGTACTCGCGCCGCACGCCCCATTGTTCGAGCGCACGCACCTTGAACCGGCAACGAATCACGATCGCGGAATCCGCCCACTTGTCCACGCCGGCAATCTCGAGGTCATCGAGGATGCGCGGACCAACCTCCGGGTCGCTTCGCAATGCCCTGGCTACCTCACGCAGGACGTCGAAGACCTGATCCACGTCCTCCTTGTATGCCACGCCGACATCGATCACGGCAAACGCAAAATCCCGCGAGCGGTTGGTTACCGTGGAGATCGCGCTGTTCGGCACGTAATGAACCGAACCTTCGTAATCGCGCAGTCGTATATGACGCAGCGTGACTTCCTCGACCAGGCCGCCCTTGCCGGCAATCTCGACCACATCGCCCTGGCGCACCTGGTTCTCGATCAGCATGACGAACCCGGTGAAATAGTCCTTGACCAGGGTCTGGGCGCCGAACCCGACTGCAATGCCGGCAACGCCTGCGGTGGCAAGAATCGGCGCGATGGAAATCCCGAGCTCGCTCAGTGCCAGCATCACCGCGATTACGGCGATCAGCACTGATGCCATGTAGCGAAACACCCGATTCAGCGTTTCGAGACGCTTGCGCTCTTCCGCATCGCCTGTCTTGGCCACCAACCGCTCGTGAGCCGCCTGCAGCAGACGCCGCACCACGCGCAAAAGCACCCATGCCAGAACCAGGACAAGAATGACGTTCCACAATGAAATCAGAACCTGGGCCCATGCTGGCACCTCCGATACGCCAAACGACTGCAGCGTCCTTTCGAGCACACGGGAATCCATCGGCTAACTCCGAGATGAGGGATGTTCAGCTGGGCGGGATCGCATTTGCGAGCGGCTTGAACTGCAGCTGATAAAACATATGCAGGTAGCGCGCGGTTTCTTCGCGCTCTAGATTGCTCACGAAACGCCAGAATCCGTAGATGCGGGAAAGCGTCATCATGCGGTCTGCATACTGCTTCCAGGTATAGCGAGACTCGACACGATCGAGCGCGCCTTGCGAAATGTCCATCCAGTGACTGGCGTCCCCGGCACATGTTTCGAAGAAATCCGCCATCAGTTCGGCGGCATCTCGTCCTGCATACGGATCGATATGAAAGCCGGAACGCCCATGCTGAACGATTTCCTGCGGTCCACCGTAACAGGTGGCAAACGTCGGCAGGCCCGAGGCCATGGCCTCGATGATGGTCAGGCCAAAGCCCTCGAAAAGCGCCGGCTGAACGAAGGCTCCTCGAGAGTCAGCCACATAACGATAGAGCTCTCCCGCAAGATTTTTCTCCAGCCGCGTGCCGACCCAGCGCATTTCGGTATCGAGCTCGTATCGGTCCATCAACTCGTGCATTCTCTGGATTTGCTCCCGTTCCTCCTGGTCCGAGGACGCCAGCCGGTCGACGTGCCCGCCGATTACCAAAAGATTCGCCGCCGCGCGCAACCGTTCCGACTTTGCATACCACTCGACAAGACCCGTCAGATTCTTGATGCGATCCAGGCGCGCCATGGTGAACAACACAGGTTTTTCACGCGACACCAGCGTGCCACGCGAACGCACGCCGTCAGCCTCGCCGAAGATCAGGCCCTCGATCTCCGGAATCAGGGTCGGCATCCTGCGCTCAGTCTCCGTGAAAGGAAAATAGACCGCGGAGTTTGCGCCCGGAGAGACAATGTTGAATTTTGGATCGAACTCATCCACTCCGTTCAACACCCGGTAGAGTCCAGGCATGGTGAACGACCGGTATGCGCCGTACTGGCCGACGCTCTCCGGCGTGCCTGCAATCTCCTGGTAAGTGCTGGTGATAATGAAATCCGCTGCATTCATCGCGATCAGATCCGCCGTGTACTGACAGGAGAAGTGATACTGCGACTCCAGCTCGCGCCACCTGAGGTCCGAATGCGCGTACTTGGTCTTTTCCAGCGCGTGAGCAATATTGCACTGGGTCACGTGCAGCCGCGAGGCCAGCTGGGTGGCAACCAGGTTGCCGTCGGAATAATTGCCGATGATCAGGTCGGGCCGCCCGCCGAGCTCTGCCAGTGCAGCCGCCTCGACGTCGGAAGCGAAGCGTTCAAGGTACGGCCAGATCTCAAAGCGAGAAATCCAGTGCTGCACGACTTCGCCATTCTTGCGGTGAAACGGCACGCGAAGAATCCAGCTGTTTTCGCAGCCAATCACTTTCTCGAGCCGTTGGTTGGATGTCGTGCCCAACGCTTCCGGAATCAGCCGCGTAACGATCAGTATTTTGGGCTCGACTTCCACACCCTGCAAGCGCAGCCGGTTACGCATTTCCCATTCAAGCGCGCGAACCTGGTCGAGAATGTAAACCACTTGGCCGCCGGTATCGGGCAGGCCCAGCACGTTGTCTTGGCCGAAATAGCCGTGCGGCGACAGAATCAGCAAACGGGACACCATCGGAACTCGGGCCAGAAAGGCCTCGAGCGTCTCGGGTGAGGGCGCCTCAAGGATATCGGTCAGCAGGCTCATGGTTTCCGATACGCGCCGTGCGCAGTCGCCCCAGCCCTGCGCAAAGCCCAGTGGCTTCAGACGGTCTGCAAATTCCGACCACGGCGTCTTGTCGGGCAGCCTGGCGACATCGGACATCGCCCTTCTCAGCGCACTGCGCAGCGCCGCTGCATTGCCGAAATGATCGTCAAGCAGCATCTGCTTGCCGTCGATTGCGTGCACGGAGAGGAAGTGCAGGAGCTTTTCCTCCCCTTCTTCCGGACGGCTGAACATGCGGCTCGCGAGCTGGCGGTTCAAGAACAACATGCCATGGCCGATGGATCGAGGTTCTTTCAGTTTGGGAAACCCGCGAATGAACGGACTGAAATCAATCTCCAGGACATGATCGACATCGATCTCGGGATCGATAAGCCTTTCCTGGAACTTGAGGTACTCGGCGACCGGAATCTCCTCGGCAGCAACCGTTTCGACATGTATTCGGTAGTAATGCCAGTCGCCAACCGCCGGCCTCAACGCTAAGTAGGCCCACGATCCGTGCAGCGCGGCCTCATGAAGATGGCGCGTAAATTCCTCGAGAAAACCATCGGCGAGGCGTTCCCGTCCATACTCGTCAGCAAAAATCGCATATTCCCTGTGCAGGTCACTTGGTAGCAGCCATGCCCGGTCAAGCGCAAAATACCGGCGCAACAGACCGTAAACGACGTCGCGATGCTTCCGTGCGTAGGAAATGATGTCGTGGTTCATGAGTTCCTGCTATCGGTATGTTGTTCCGAGTCCGCGAACCCGTAATGAGCGATGCCTTCCAGGATGCCGCGCGCGGAAGGCCCTTGCGCAAAGTAGATCTGCTCCAGTCCCTTGAGGGATTCGAGTTCCGGACTGTGATTACCCACCACGACGCCAAGAGTATCGCCGATCAGCATCTCTTTATCATTGCCGGAATCACCGGCGACAAGAAATGCCTTCAACGGAAGGCCGAACTTGTAAGCCAGATAGCGGATGGCCTGCCCCTTGGAAGCGCGTACTGGCAAAACATCGAGATAGCTGCCATGCGAATAGATGAGGCGCGCGTGCAGGTCATGCGAACGCAGACGCGCCTGCATGTCATCCAGTGAAGGCATCTTCTCAGGATCGACGTTGTAGCTTACTTTGAACGTGCGCTGATTCTCCTTTGACTGCATCCGCACTCCGGGCAGCCCCGACATCGTCTTGACGATATCGTCGCGCCGCCACAGATGTCTGATGTGATTTGCCCAGCCGTCATCGGGGCTGAGGTCCTTGCCATAGTTGATCTCGGTGCCGACACTGGTGATCCATACGTCCGGGGCCAGCACATTGTGCTCACGCAGCACCTTAACAGTGCTCTCCAGCGGCCGGCCGGTCGCAACGGCGAACGCGATCATATCTGCGTGTTCGCGCAACCATTTCATCAGGTCGACCAGCCCCTGCGGATCGCCGATCAGTGTGTTGTCGATGTCCGAAACCAGCACGTCATTGACCAGAGGCAGTGGCATTCTTCCCTCGCGTAGCGCATTTGCCATCGTTCGCCGCCTGCGCTTGCGCTCCTTGTACAGAACGCGCGTCACTTCTTTCATGTACTTGCTCACATGCGCGTCCCACGTATAGTGACGCTTGACGCCAAGCACACCGTTGCGAGCCCATCGCCGCCACTGTGTGCGGTCTCCAAGCGCCGTCTTTATCGCAGACGCAATCGCCTCGGTATCCAGCGGATCGACCAGCAGACCGTTGCGACAGTTGGCAACGATATCCTGCGGCCCTCCATCGTTGGTTGCCACCACTGGCAACCCGGAGGCGGCCGCTTCGAGGAGAGTCAGCCCGAACGGTTCAGTCAACGCAGGATTGACGAACACGCCATTGCGCTGCACTGCGTAACGATAAGCTTCCGGAACATCCTCCGGAGCATGCCGCTTGGGAATCGCGGCGAGCCCCCACAGGTCGTAGCGATCGATATCGAACAGGAGATCGGATAGCACCTTGCGCTGCGACTCGTCCTCCATGCTGCGGATGTCATCGCGATTTCCTGCAAGAATGACCAGATTGGACAGGTAGCGCAGTTCCCGGGACTCGCCATATGCCGCCACCAGGCGCTTCAGATTCTTGCGCTCCTCGGGCCGACAGATTGTGAGAATCATCGGCTTGTGCGGCTCATACAGGAACCTGTCTACCATTTCCTGGATCCGGCTGTTCGGCTTGCGCGTCTCAGGCGGGGAAAACCGCGTAGTGTCGGTCCCGGGCGGTATTACGACCGCACGCGTCGCCTCGAAACCTTCGTACAGTCCGTATTGGTCGCGCGCTTCCTGGTGTGTGCTGGTGACGATGAAGGCTGCGTGTTCCAGCGTCTGCTCTTCCGCCTCGATCCGTCGGGCAAAATTGAACTGGCGGTCGATCGTCTGTTCCTTGCGTCCGGAGTCCAGCAACCGCTGGCGCTTGACTCGTCCCAGCGAATGCCCGGTATGCACCATGGGAATGCCAAGCATCAGTGACAGCTGGCGAGCCACGTAGCCCGCGTCCGCATAGTGACTGTGTATCAGGTCCGGAAGGCGTCCCTGTTCACGCAGATGCACCAGACAGCGGTCGACCAGCTGATCGAGATGTCCCCAGAGGAGTTCCTTGCGAACGTACCGCTTCGGCCCGAACGGCAGCCTCAGAATCCGTGCGCTGTCTCCAAGCGGTTCTTCGCGCATACGGTAATCCTCGGAAACGGATGGATCTTCGATGAGCCTGGTCAGCAGTTCAACGCGATCCACTTCCCGGTGCCGTCCGAGCGCGCGCGCGAGTTCGACCACATACGTCACCTGCCCGCCGGTATCGGCATCGCGGCCAAGTTCCATGTCCTTGCCGCGGATTAACCCGTGCACGCTCAGCATCAATATGTAAAGTTTCGGCTCGCTCATTTCGGGGATTCCACGTCAAGCCCCCACTCCCTCAACCAAGGCGAGTAAAAAGAGTCGTCTTGTGGTATCGCGCCACGTATACCGCAAAGTGCGCGGGCGAAACGGTCAGCACGTTCGAGCGTAACGGCCGGCGGCCATCCGTGGAGCAGTCCGGCAATGAACACCGCGGAAAACCCGTCGCCTGCACCGACCGAATCCACCACTGAAGCGGATTCGACCGGCCCGGCTATCTCGCTCTCCGAGCCGTCACGATCGAGCAGCCATGCGCCACGTGCACCAAGCGTTACCAGAATCTTACCGATATTGAAACGCTGGATCAGCGCAGACGCCAGGCCCGCACGCCCGCGGACCGGAATGCGCAACAGCTGCCCTATCACCTCGAGTTCCTCCTCGTTCACCTTTGCAATATCCGCATGCAGCAATGAATCCCGTATTACCGTCTCGCCGAACCAGGGGTTGCGCAAATTGACGTCCAGGAAACGCGGAGCGGAAACTGCTTTAAACAGCGCCTGCAACGCTCGCTTTGACTGCATCCCGCGTTGCGCCAGCGTCCCAAAGTAAACAAGCGCGGGTACACAGTTCGCTGCGCTACGGGATGCCAGTTCTGCGCTCACGTAATCGTAGGCCTGATCGGGAAGAATTCGGAAACTATGACCATCGGCGTGCATCTCCACCAGCACCTGTCCGGTTGGATGCACGGGATCGATCTGCACACCGCTGTCGTCCAGTTCATAACGCCGCATGAGATCGAGCAGTACTGCACGCTCTGCATCCGATCCGGTTCGGGTGATCAGTCGCGGGGAGAAGCCGAACGCGCGCAGGTGACGCGCAACGTTCAATGGCGCGCCGCCAGGGCGCCGTCCGTCCGGAAAAACATCGAACAGGACTTCCCCAAACAATAGAACGACATCGCGTTGCATTTAGCAGCGGCGGACGATCTTCAGATCACGCGAGGATCGAACCGATAGAAGTTTGATGGAGAGTATTGTTTAAGCGTAATTATTATCGCATGATGGCCGCAATCGAACCACCCCGATTCGTCCGTCCAGCGTTGTCTGCGCGAGAAGGCGGTTGTTTCGCAGTTGCGGCCGGGGCCGGCAAATTGCCATTGAATGGGGTAAAGTTTTGTGCGTTCTCAGCGGATGAACCGAGATGGCTAATCAACTGGAAATCGCTTATTTCGCTGCGCAGGACATGCTGGGCATGACAACGGACGAGGAGTACGGCCGATTCAAGGATCTCGTCCTCGAGGCTTTTCAGGAAGAGTGGCCGGATGCGACAATCTCTGTCGAAGACGACGAAGATGCGCACGTCGACATCGACGGTATTTCCGGGCAGGCGGAACTGGATGTCAGAGCCCGGATAGAAGATATCGTAAGCGAGATCATCGACGACGCTGCGTGGCGGAACGAAGATGACGATTTTTTTCTGGAAGAAGACAGCACGGACGATAGCTCCGTCGAGGAAGACTTATGATGCTTCCATGCAGATATGACATGCAAACACGTCACAGAAACCACGATGCACCCGCCCAGGGTACAGGAACTCAATTCGGCAACTGACAGAACTGGCAACTACCCGCGTTTACGCATTCGCATGAGCAAATCCCGCTGCGTCAGGCAGCGAGGCATTAGCGAACACCTTCGGATTCGAAGCATGCTGTGTGGTGGCGGTGAAGCCGATCGAATTCGAACCAACGACCAAAGGATCATGGGACTGCTCACTTTGGCCATCTGCACCAGCGATGCGTGACGAAGCGAGCAGCGCGGTAGTGGTGGGCCCGGCTGGATTCGAACCAGCGACCAAAGGATTATGAGTCCCCTGCTCTGACCAACTGAGCTACAGGCCCCGCAAGCAAAAAACAATGGCCGGGGAAATCCCGGCCATTCTACTTTCAATCGGCCAGCGATCAGTTGCCGTCGAGAAAACTGCGCAGGCGCTCGGAGCGCGAGGGATGACGAAGCTTGCGCAACGCCTTGGCTTCGATCTGACGGATCCGCTCGCGAGTGACGTCGAACTGCTTGCCGACCTCTTCCAGCGTATGGTCCGTGCTCATTTCGATGCCAAAACGCATGCGCAGGACCTTTGCTTCTCGCGGCGTAAGTGTATCGAGTATGTCCTTGGTCGCGTCACGCAGACTAGTATAGAGTGCCGCATCCGATGGCGCGGTGGTCGCCGTATCCTCGATGAAATCACCCAGGTGCGAATCGTCGTCGTCGCCGATGGGAGTTTCCATTGAAATCGGTTCCTTCGAGATCTTCAGTATCTTGCGGATCTTTTCTTCGGGCATTTCCATCTTGACCGCCAGTGTAGCCGGATCGGGCTCCTGCCCCGTCTCCTGCAGAATCTGGCGCGAGATGCGGTTCATCTTGTTGATCGTTTCGATCATGTGCACGGGTATGCGAATGGTGCGAGCCTGGTCCGCGATTGAGCGTGTAATCGCCTGACGAATCCACCAGGTGGCGTAGGTCGAGAATTTATAACCCCGGCGATATTCGAACTTGTCTACCGCCTTCATCAGACCGATGTTGCCCTCCTGAATCAAGTCGAGGAACTGCAGTCCGCGATTGGTGTATTTCTTCGCGATGGAAATCACCAAACGCAGGTTGGCTTCTGTCATCTCCCGCTTGGCTCGGCGCGCTTTCGCTTCACCGGTCGACATCTGCCGATTGATTTCCTTCAGATCTCGAAGTGGAATACCTACACGCTGCTGCACGTCCAGCAGACGTTGCTGATTTTCAAGGATATCGGGCGCAAATCGCGCCAGAACTTCACTGTAGACCTTGCGCGATGCAATCTCACGATTAACCCAATTAAGATCCTCTTCATTACCCGGGAAATTCTTGATGAAGTGCGACCTGGGCATCCCTGCTTTCTCCACGCACAGGTCCATGATTCCGCGCTCGTAGTAGCGGACCTCATCCACAATCTTGCGCACGTTGTCGCAAAGCGCCTCGATTTGTTTGGCGGAGAACCTGATTGTCATCAGCTCGGCGGAAATCTCTTCCTGCGCCTTCACGTAGGTACGATTCTTGATCCCATTCTTGGCCAGTGACTTCATCATCTTTGCGAACAACATCCGGATCTTGGCAAACCGTTCCAGCGCTTCCGTCTTCAGCAGCAGCAGACTGGCCTGCCGTGCAGCACCGCCGTCGTCCTCGTCTTCGTCCTCCTCTTCTTCCGAGTCGAGCTCATCTTCCATGTCGTCCTCGGATACTTCGTTGATGGCCGACTCTTCAACCGCATAGGGGTCAATCAGACCGTCGACCACCTCGTCGATCCGCATTTCTTCGCGCTCGATTCGGTCGGCCAGCGCAAGAATCTCGGCAATGGTCATCGGGCAGGCCGAGATTGCCTGGATCATGTGCTTCAGGCCTTCCTCAATGCGTTTTGCGATCTCGATTTCGCCTTCCCGAGTCAACAGCTCGACCGAGCCCATTTCGCGCATATACATACGCACCGGGTCAGTTGTGCGCCCGAACTCGGAGTCCACGCTGGAGAGAGCCTGTTCCGCTTCTTCAACGGCATCTTCGTCCGCCACCGGGGCGCTCGGCTCTGACATCAGCAATGCCTCGGTATCCGGAGCCTCGTCGTAGACCTGGATACCCATGTCATTGATCATACTGATGATATTCTCAATCTGCTCGGCATCGAGCATATCGTCAGGCAGGTGGTCGTTAATCTCCGCATAGGTGAGATAACCCCTCTCCTTGCCGAGTACGATCAGCGTCTTTAGCCGCATGCGCCGCGCCTCGGCATCCAGCGGTTGCTGTGCCGCGACCTGCTGCTTCGCCTGCTCCCGATCCTTACGCTTTTCCCGTGCCATTTCCCTGAGCCCCGTGAGAACTTGTTTCACGCAAACAATTGTTTAGCGTGAAAGTAAAAAAATAACCGGTCATTATACGCGCTTCGAATGCGTGCTTCAGTCGGCACCGACCGCATCGGTCTGCGAAGGCCTTTGCAGTCTGAGGTACAGCGCCTTGTCTTCCTCGGTCCATCCGATTCGCTTGCTCTTCTCCAGCAGAGCCGAGATACGTGCATTGCGAAAGCGGTCGAGCAGCTGACGCCAGGCACCAAGAAAATCATCCTCGAGTGCCGCGTCATCCAGCCGCCGCTCTTCCCAACGCAGACTGCCCGCTTCGATCTGCTCCGCGAGGCCTGCCAGGTCGCTGCCGCGAAAAGCCTCCATGGCCCCCTGCATCCCGGGACGCGCACGCGCGAGTTCCAGCAAGTCGCAAAACAACCGGAATTCCCCAGCCGGAACTTCGTTGCCGGCGAGATCCCCAAACTCCATGAGCCGGGACGAATCGACCAACGAGGCAAGGCCCGGCCTGAAGACGACCATCTCGGCGAGCTGCCTCAGAATCGAAGGTTTCGGTGCGGCACGGCGCTCCGCCACGCGTGACCGTACAAGCGTTTTGATCTCGTAACGGCTGTCAAGTTCGGGCTGCGAAACGCCGGCAAGTTCTGCTATGCGTTTTCGAAGCAGTAGCGAAAGCATCGGCGCAGCAATCTGCTTTACATGCGGCTTGGCATCCTGCAGAAACTTGGCTCGGCCTTCGGCGGTGCTCAGGTCCGTGCGACTGGAAAGATACTCGAGCAGGAACTCCGACAGCGGCTGGGCCCGCGACAGCAGATCTTCAAACGCCACGCGGCCGTGCACCCGGACAAAACTGTCCGGGTCTTCCAATTCCGGAAGGAACAGAAAGCTGATCTGCTTGCCATCGACCAACTGCCCGAGACTGTTTTCCAGCGCCCGCCAGGCGGCGCGCCGGCCAGCGGCATCGCCGTCAAAGCAGTAGACGACGCGATCAGTTTGCCGCAACAGCTTCTGTACTTGCCATGGTGTGGTTGCCGTACCCAGCGTGGCGACCGCATATCCGATTTCGCTTTGTGCGAGCGCGACAACGTCCATGTATCCTTCCACCACCACCACCAGCCCCGCGCTGCGAATCGCCTGCCGCCCCTGGTGCAGCCCGTAGAGTTCCCGCCCCTTCTCGAATAACGGTGTTTCCGGCGAGTTCAGGTATTTGGGCTCACCACTGTCGATCACCCGCCCGCCGAAACCGACAATTACACCGCGCTGGTTGTGAATCGGAAACATGATGCGGTCCCGGAAACGGTCGTAACGCCGCCCTTCGGCGGCATCGATTACCAGCCCTGCTGCCGACAGTGCACGGCTTTCGCGGTAATCCGGAAAGACTGCTTCCAGTCCTTGCCAACCGTCCGGGGCATAACCAAGCCCGAACCGGGCCGCGATCTCGCCGGTGAGTCCCCGGCCCTTGAGATAATCGATTGCACGCCCCGCCTCCTTTAGTTGGGCCCGGTAGTACTGCGCAGCGCGGTGCAAGACACCGGTCAACTCCTCGGCATCGGCCTCCTGTCCCCGATCGCGTTTGGTTGCGGTATCTGGAATGGTCATCCCTACACGCGCCGCCAGGTCCTTCACCGCGTCTACGAATCCCAACCCGTGAAACTCCATCAGGAATGAAATCGCAGTACCGTGTGCTCCGCAACCGAAACAGTGATAGAACTGCTTGGTGGCGCTGACAGTGAAAGACGGGGTCTTCTCGCTATGGAAAGGACAGCGAGCCGTGAGATTTGAACCGGCGCGCTTGAGTGGTACGTGGCCCTCGATGACGTCCACTATGTCCACCCGGGCCAGAAGATCGTGGATGAACGATTGCGGAATCATGCGCGGGCAGGAATTTGCGGAAACAGCGCAGGCCCGTCGAGCCCGCGCCATGTTCGAATTATAGGCGAACTTTCTGGCTTGTCCGGTGTGCCACGGAAATCGTACAACCCTAAAAACTCCAATGAATACAGGGCACCTCGGTCGCAGCTTGTGGCTGTATTCAGTCCGAGAGTCTAGCCCGCACTAGCGCCGAAACGCGCCCCATGTCTGCGCGGCCTGCCAGACGCGCCTTCAGCCCGCCCATGACTTTGCTCATGTCGCCGATGCCCCGGGCACCGCTGGACTCGATAACCTCAGTGACGGCAGCCTCAAGTTCGGCCTCGGACATGGCCTCCGGCATGTAGGCCTCCAGCACAGACAATTCCAGACTCTCAGCCTGCACGAGATCTCCACGGCCGGCCTTCTCGTACTGCACGATTGATTCACGTCGTTGCTTTAGCATCTTTTCGACAACACCGACGACCTCGGTTTCCGATAGCTCTTTGCGTTCGTCGATTTCGCGCTGCTTGATGGCCGCCAACAACATCCGGATTGGCAAAAGTCGCGCGGAATCGCGGGCGCGCATCGCCGCCTTCATGTCTTCGTTGATCCGGCTCTTCAACGTCATCTGGTAATCCTGCCTCTGAAAGCAAAAAACGGCGAACCGCCGATAGCGATTCACCGTTCAGCAAGGGCAACCCCTGCGGTTATTCAGTACAATTTCGGTGGCAACACTTGGCTGCGCAAACGCTTGTGATGACGCTTGATCGCCGCAGCCAGCTTGCGTTTTCTCGCTGTAGTGGGCTTTTCGTAGTATTCCCGAGAGCGCAGCTCGGTCAGCAGGCCGGTTTTTTCAACGGTGCGCTTGAAGCGGCGCAAGGCCACTTCGAACGGTTCGTTTTCCTTGACTCGGACAGTCGGCATAAAGAGGATTCCTGATCGCGGGTGCTGAAAGAAAGGCGCGAATTTTAGCAGTAATTCCCCGATTTGCAAAACCTAAGATGTTTTGGACTGCATGTGTTGTTCGGCTTAATCAAAGACTTATGCTGGTACTTGGAATAGAGACTTCCTGTGACGAAACCGGGGTCGCGCTTTACGACGCCCAGAATGGTCTGCTCGGGCATGTGCTTCATTCCCAGGTCGTGCTGCACCAGGCCTATGGCGGGGTGGTACCGGAGTTGGCGTCGCGCGACCATATCCGACGATTGCTCCCGCTCATTCAGGACTTGCTCGAGCGTTTCGGGCGCACTACAGCGGACATCGGTGGAATCGCCTATACCGAAGGGCCCGGGCTGGCCGGGGCGTTGCTGGTTGGCGCATCAGTAGCCCGCGCGCTCGGCTACGCATTGCAGGTTCCGACTATCGGAATCCATCACCTAGAGGGCCACCTGCTGTCTCCATTGCTGGCCGAGCCGGCCCCGGCATTCCCGTTTGTCGCCCTGCTGGTGTCCGGGGGCCATACACAGTTGATGCGTGTAGATGGCGTCGGAAGATACACCCTGCTCGGCGAGACGCTGGACGACGCCGCCGGAGAGGCGTTCGACAAGACGGCAAAATTACTGGGGCTCCCCTATCCCGGTGGACCCGCGCTGGCGCAACTTGCGGATCAGGGCAACCGAGTCCGCTTCAGGTTGCCCAGACCCATGCTTGGTAGCGGCGACCTGAACTTCAGCTTCAGCGGGCTCAAGACCGCAGTGCTGACACTGGCCGTTCAGGAACTACATTCCGAAGCCGACCGTGCGGACATTGCGGCAGCCTTTCAGGAGGCGATTGCGGAGGTGTTGACAGTCAAGGCGATGGCAGCGCTCAGGGCTACCGGTTTAAGCACGCTGGTGGTGGCAGGCGGTGTCGGAGCCAATCGCCGACTGCGCGAGCGCTTGCACCAGGCCTCGGGAAAACAGGGATCGGCGATGTTCTATCCACCACTGGAGTTCTGTACCGACAACGGGGCAATGATTGCGTTCGCTGGTGCGATGAGGCTGAACAGCACACTGACGAGTACGCACGGATTCACGGTCCGGCCTAGATGGGAACTCGATTCGTTGCCCGAACCGGTCAGCGCAAAAGCTTGATGCGGCTTTCGCTGCCGTCGATCAGTTTCGCGATGTTTGCCCGGTGACGCCAGACGAGAAGCAACGACATCAGCAGAACCGCGCCGGTCTCGTAAGAAACGCCGGACAGGTACCATGCCCCCAGCGGCGCAACTGCCGCAGCGGCCAATGCCGCCAGTGAAGAGACACGCGCCACACCGGCAACCAGCAGCCATACCACGCCCGCCAGGATTCCCAGCCGCCAGTCCAGCACCAGCAGGATGCCCGCGGCAGTGGCTACGCCCTTGCCGCCCTTGAACCGGAAGTACAGTGGATAGAGATGACCCAGGAAAGCAGCCAGCGCGACCGCCGCCAGCGTCGGCGCGAGCAGTTCATACGCCATGCCCACAAGCTGCGCAAACCATAGTGCCACAGCACCTTTCGATGCATCACCGATCAGGGTCAGGGCGGCTGCCGATTTGCGCCCGGTGCGCAGCACATTGGTCGCACCGGGGTTGCCAGACCCGTAACTGTGCGGGTCCGGAAGGCCGAAGGCGAAGCTGACGAGAACCGCGAACGATATTGATCCGATCAGATAGGCCGCAACAACGAGCGTCAGGTCGAGCATCCGCTCCTAACCTCGAGGATGATGTCGCGAATGCAGTTGCTTGAGCCGCTCCCGTGCAACATGCGTATAGATCTGCGTGGTGGAAATATCCGAGTGGCCGAGCAGCATCTGCACCACCCGTAAATCGGCACCGTGATTGAGAAGATGCGTGGCAAAAGCATGACGCAGTGTGTGCGGTGAGAGCGGCTTGCGAATCCCGGCCATAATCGCATGACGCCTGATCAGATTCCAGAATGCCTGCCGGCTCATGCCGGCACCGCGCGCAGTGACAAACAACGCGTCCGCACTACGGGCTCGCAACAGTGCCGGCCGCGACTCCCCCAGGTAGCGCTGCAGCCATGCCAGCGCCTCCTCCCCCAGGGGAACCAGTCGTTCCTTTGCCCCCTTGCCGAGCACCCGTACCACGCCTGCATTGCGGTTGACTTGCACGGTTTTCAGCTCTACCAGTTCCGACACTCGCAACCCGCTGGCATAGAGCATCTCCAGCATCGCCCGGTCACGCAAGCCCAAATGCGAATCGACATTCGGCACCGCAAGCAATGCCTCGACATCGCTTTCGGTCAATGCTTGAGGCAGACTTCTCGGGAGTTTCGGCGCCTCGATTTGAACAGTCGGATCCGCGTCGATCCTGCCTTCCCGGAGCAAATATCGGTAAAAGCGCTTCAAACTGGAGAGTAGCCGCGCCGCGGACCGCGGTTTCGCCTGGCCCTGAAATCGAAAAGCCAGGTAACCAAGCAGGTCGGCACGTTGCGCAGCGGACAGCGCGCCGCCCTGTTTGTCCAGCCAGTCTGCAAACTGGCGCAGGTCCCGGCGATAGCTGGACAGCGTGTTGCGGGACAAACCGTCCTCCAGCCAGAGCGCGTCGCAGAACCGGTCGAGGAGCTGGTCGTCGGGTGTCATCGCGCCCATGCGCCCCGGCGTAGGCAACACGTGACCTGGATCGCCATCCGCGTCGCGCACGTGAAAGTGATGGCACTGTGCCTGAAAACCACGCGGCCACACGGGGCGCTCTGGAGAATATGGCTGACGCCGTATGCGGCCCCGGCCGGCCGCGGAGCAGCACCTGGAAGTCGCGCGCCAGAGGTTCGCATGGCCACCATCGCAAACGGCAGGGCCAAGCTCGCGTGAAATCCTTCCAGAGACGAGAACAAAATGACGTTCCGGGCGATTATCGATCTGGGCGGAATTGTAGCAACGCCGGTAAGGCAGGCGGGTGCAAACCGGCATTTTTGCTTATACTTTTCTTTTGCGCGAGATCATCGTGGACATCGTCGCCTCTCACAGAACCGCAATGCCGGCGCGAACCTGTCTTGAGAACCTTCAACTTCTGGTTGGTGACCGTATGCAGCTAGAGATCTCTGGCGACAACACCCGTTCGCAGTATTTCACCACCCTGATCGGTTACATCAAGGCAATGAGCGTTCTGGTCAGAACGCCGAGCCTCGAAGGCGTGCCCCTTCCAATCCGGGAAGGAGAATCCGTGCTGGTAAGGGGTTTCTCGGGCTGCAGTGCGTTTGTATTCGAAACCCGCATCGCACACACGTGCATCACACCGATGCCTTATCTGCATCTTGTCTACCCTGAGTCGGTCCACGTGACACCGATTCGCGACGCTCTTCGCGTTCGCGCAGAGTTACAGGGGACTGCACAGAATTTGAACCGGGATCGCGGACGCGTACCGATTGCCTGCACGGTGACGGACATCAGCGTGCGCGGCGCCCAGTTGGAAAGCAGGCAATCCTTGGGCGTGTCAGGCGATAGGCTGCAGGTCTTTTTCAGGTTCGTGCTGGAGCCGACCGACTATGAGGTCAAGCTATCTCCGGAAGCCAGCATTCAGACCTCCCGGTCGATCGCCGATGAGCAGGCGGATAATGGCACTCATACCTACGGTGTTCGGTTCGAAAATCTGCATACAACCGAGTCCTTGCTGGTACAGAGCTACGTCCAGCAGCTCGCGCTGACCGATCGCACGAAGCTGGTATGACAAAATGGGCGACCTTCCGGTCGCCCATTTTTTCGTACGTCCGCCTTGCCTACCGGCCTGCCGACGCCTTGCCTGAAGTTTCGAGCTTTTCCCTGATCCTTGCCGACTTTCCGGAACGCTGGCGCAGGTAATACAGCTTGGCGCGTCGCACGTCGCCGCGCCGCTTGACCTCAATGCCTGCAATCATCGGCGAATAAGTCTGAAAGGTACGTTCGACACCTTCACCGGACGACATCTTGCGCACGATGAAGGAGGAATTCAGCCCTCGATTGCGCTTCGCAATCACCACACCCTCATAGGCCTGCACGCGCTTGCGCTCGCCTTCGACCACGTTCACGCTGACAACTACCGTGTCGCCTGGCGCAAACTCCGGGATGCTTTTTCCAAGCCGGTCCATTTCCTCTTGCTCCATCTGCTGTATCAGATTCATTTCACGCTCCTGATTGTTCAAAATCGGCTAGTTCCGCCTTGTACTCTTCCAGCAGCTTCGATTTCTCGGCATCGAGCTGAATTGCGGCAAACAAATCGGGTCTGCGCCGCCAAGTTCTACCCAAAGCCTGCTTCAGTCTCCAGCGCCTTATTTCGGCATGGTTTCCCGAAAGCAGCACTGGCGGCACCGGCAAGCCCCCAAACACCTCAGGCCGGGTGTAGTGGGGACAATCCAGCAGGCCGTCAACAAACGAGTCTTGCTGCGCCGAGTCTGCGTCGTTCAGCGCACCCGGTATTCTCCGTACCATTGCGTCTATCAGCACCATAGAAGGCAATTCTCCGCCGGACAGTACGTAGTCGCCGATCGAGATCTCTTCGTCGATCTCAAGCTCGAGCAGGCGCTCATCCACTCCCTCGTAACGCCCGGCCAGCATGACCAGCCCTTGCCGTCTCTCCAACGCCTCCAGTACGGACTGGGTCAGCGGCCTGCCTTGCGGCGAAAGGTACACGGTGACCGTGTCCCCCAGTCCGCAGCTCGCCTGACGCTGTTTCGCAGCCCGCAATGCCCTGGCCAGCGGATCGGCCGTCATCACCATTCCGGGCCCTCCGCCATATGGGCGGTCATCGACGCTTCGGTACGTGTTGGCCGAGAAATCTCGCGGATTCCACAGCACAAGCTGGTACAAGCCTCGGTCCCGCGCGCGCTGCGTGATCCCACTGGACGTTATCGCGTCGAACATTTCGGGAAACAGGGTCACGACATCAAACTGCATTGCCGTCGCTCAGTAATCCAGCTCCCAATCGGCGACGATCTTGCCGCCCGGCACATCTACTATTGCGATTACCCCGTCAATGAAGGGCACCAAGCGCTCGCGCTCGCCTTCGAGCACCAGCACTGGGTGAGCGCCGGTTTCCATCAGGCGGCGCACCACGCCCAAGTTCTGACCGCTGCTGTTTTCGACTTCCAGCCCGATCAAATCGGCCCAGTAATATTCACCTGCACGCGGCTCGGGAAGTACGGCGCGCGGTATTGCAACCATCCGCCCTTTCAGACCCGCAGCCCGCTCGCGGTCGTCCACACCTTCCAGCTGGGCGATCAGTGCTGCACCATGCGTGGACGACTCGCGCACCGGGTAGTTGACCCAGACATCGTCCTCCTGCAACCACCATTCCGGGAACGCCAGCAAACCCTCCGGCCTTTCTGAAAAGGGCTGAACTTTGATCCAACCCTTCACCCCGAATGGAGCGCGGACACGCCCCATGACAACCATCGAATCAGGCGTTGGCCGTGGCACCGAATTGCTTGACCAGACGCGCCGCAGTGTCGGAGAGCTTCGCCCCCTTGCTCTGCCAGTGGGCAAGGCGCTGCATGTCTACGCGAAAAGTTTCGCGTCCCTCCGGGGCCTTGGGATCGTAGAAGCCGACGCGCTCGATAAAGCGCCCGTCTCTGGCGTTGCGAGAATCGGTCACCACCATATTGTAAAAAGGACGCTTTTTGGCGCCACCGCGCGCCAATCGAATGACTACCATCGGAATGATCCTGAAAAAGCGAAGCGCGTGATTTTACGCTGTTTTTTTACCTGGTTGCAAGCCGGGGCAAATCAGTTTGTCTTGGCGCGTGCACTCCCGCCAGCCACGAACAGGTCATCCAGGAACCCGATCACGACCTGCACCAGTTCATCCTCCTTCCCCTCAAAGAAATGCAATGCATCTTTGACCACAACCTGTTGAGATCCCTCGATTTTCTCAATCTGTTTGCGCCGCTCCGGGGCGCCAACCTGGGTAATCACCCAGTCCCGGCTGCCGTAAACGTCCAATACGGGGATCTTGATGCGAAACATCTCCTCCAGACCATTGATGATTCCCACGAAAACCCAGGCCTTAACCGGGGTTTCCCGCACATGGATCAGGTACTGGTTTGCCATGGTCGCGCCGAGACTATGCGACACGATTGCAATGTCCTCATAACCCCTGTCTTGCAGGAACTGCGCCGACAGACGAAACCGTTCCCGCGCCTCAGGATAAGTCGGAATATAGTCGCCGATCTTTGCACCTGACCCGAGCACGGGAAGCTGGATGGACAGCGTGGAATAACCTTGTTCGGCAAGCTTCACACGCAAAAAGCCATAGAGGTCATGATCCGGGTTCCAGCCGCGGCCATGAGCAACAATTACCGCGCCACGGGCCTGCTCCGCTTCGGTGTAGATCGCGAGAAATTTATGACCGTTTTCCTGCTCGATCCAGATTGGGTCGCCAATCAGAATGGCCGGCATAATCTGTTCCGCCCATCGCTGCTCGCGCTCGTAGTCGGCCGCAAATACAGCGGTTGCGGCAAAGCCCAGAATCAGGAACAACGCTGCTTTCATAATTTTCACCTTCCTCGTTTGCTCTTGGGTCGCCGTCTCGGAGGCAATACATACGACCGCGCACGTAACGCGATGTTCCTGGCGAATCCGGACACTAACGCAGTCCCGGGACCCCTCCCTTGACTCCACGCATCATTTTCTGAAGTCCGCCGCGGCCCATCATCTTCATCATTTTCTGCAACTGCTCGTACTGACCGAGCAAGCGGTTCACCTCCTGCACCGATACGCCCGCACCGGCTGCGACGCGCCGTTTGCGCGAAGCCTTGAGAATTTCCGGGCGGACGCGCTCCTTGGGAGTCATAGAGTCGATGATGCCGATGGTCCGGTTGATCACGCGCTCGTCCATCGGTGCGCCCTGCGCGGCAGAGGCAAACTGCGCTGGCAGTTTGTCGAGCAGCGCGCCGATGCCACCCATATTCCTCATCTGGACCATCTGGCTTCTAAAATCCTCCAGATCAAAACTCTTTCCGGATTTGACCTTTTTTGCGAGCTTTTCGGCCTGCTCGAGGTCTACGCTCTTGCGCGCCTCATCGACCAGCGACAACACATCGCCCATTCCCAGGATACGTTGCGCAAGGCGCTCCGGGTAAAAGGGCTCGATGCCATCGAGTTTCTCACTCACACCCACAAACTTGACCGGTTTTCCAGTGACATGCCTGACCGACAGTGCCGCGCCACCGCGCGAATCCCCGTCGAGCTTGGTCAGCACCACTCCGGTCAGCGGCAACGCCTCGGAGAAGGCCTTCGCTACATTCACTGCGTCCTGACCCTGCATCGCGTCAACCACAAACAGGGTCTCAACCGGATCGAGCGCCGCGTGCAGCGATCTGATCTCCGCCATCATCTGTGCATCGACAGCCAGGCGGCCGGCCGTGTCGACCAGCACCACATCGTGATAATGGGTTCTGGCGTATTCCAGTGCGCGACGCGCTATTGTTTCCGGTACTTCCTTCGGATCCGAGGGACAGAAATCCACTCCGGCCTGCCCCGCCAGGGTTTTCAACTGGTCGATGGCCGCAGGGCGGTACACGTCGCAACTTGTCACGAGAACCTTCTTCTTCTCGCTGCGAAGCCATTTGGCCAATTTGGCGGTAGTCGTGGTCTTCCCGGATCCCTGCAGTCCGGCCATGAGAATCACCGCCGGAGGCCGCACTGCGAGGTTCAGCGAATCGTTGTGCCCGCCCATCAGCTCCGTCAGTTCGCGGTGCACCACTCCGACCAGTGCCTGTCCCGGGGTAAGGCTGCCGACCACCTCTTCGCCGACTGCCTTTTCCCTGACATGGGCGACAAACTGCCGCACTACCGGCAAAGCCACATCGGCTTCGAGGAGCGCAACCCGGACTTCGCGCAGCGCATCCTGTATGTTCTCTTCGGTGAGGCGTGCGCGGCCGCGCAGCGTCTTGACAATGCCGGTAAGGCGGGCGGTCAGGGAGTCGAGCATAACAATCAAAAGCGTTCGATGGCGCCGGAGTAGATGATGTAGACTTCGCGAAGCATCCGCGCCGAATGAATCCGATTCTACTTCATCTGCTTGTCAGCCTTGGCTACGTGATTCTGGCCACGTACCTCTGGCAGACGTTACCGCATACCGTCGGGGCGTCCGGCGGCCGCAGCCGCCACTTTGCGCTGAGCCTGCTGGCCCTGCCCCTGCTTCTACACGGTGCCGTGCTCGCGCAATCCATGCTGCGCGGTGACGGCCTTTACCTGGGGGTGGGCAATGCCGTGTCCAGCATCATCGCATTGGCGGTGCTTATCTACTGGATTGGCGGGTTCGTCTACCGGCTCGAGGCATTGCATGTGCTGGTTCTGCCTGCGGCTGCGGCGCTTTCCTTGCTACCGCTCGTATTCCCGCCAACTCAACCTTTGGCCAACACTCACCTGCTTGCATTCAAGACGCACCTGTTGATCGCGCTAGCCGCATACAGTCTGTTCACCATCGCGTCGCTGCACGTGCTGCTGATGGCGACAATGGAGCGCAGATTGCACTCGGGAAACCTGCCCGCGTTTCTGCAATCCCTGCCGCCGCTGCTCACCATGGAATCGCTTCTGTTCCGCATTATTTCGGTCGGTTTCGTGCTGCTGACGCTGACACTGGTGAGCGGAATCGTGTTCTCCGAAGAGCTGTTTGGTACACCGCTGCCGTTTACTCACAAGACGGTCTTCGGAATTCTTTCCTGGGTTATTTTCGCCGCTCTGCTCGCAGGCCGCATGCTCTACGGCTGGCGCGGCCGCGTCGCGATGCGCTGGACATTGGCCGGATTCCTTGCACTCGTGCTGGCCTACATCGGCAGCCGCCTGGTGCTCGATGTTATCCTGCAACGCTGAACTGGCGCCGGAATCTCGCCGCTCAGCAACTTGACACCGACTATGGCGCCACGAATACTCGTTGCGTCTTTCTGACTGGAGGTCGCCTCGCTTTGGACGGCATCCCAACACATACCCTCTTCCTGGCGTTCGCGGTTCTGTTGATCGCATCCGCGTTCTTCTCGATCTCCGAAACAAGCATGATGGCCCTCAACCGGTACCGGTTGCGCCATCTCGCGAAATCCGGCCACAGGGGCGCGGCGCTCACGGCACGTTTGCTGGAGCGGACCGACAAACTGCTTGGTGTCATTCTGCTCGGCAACAACCTGGTCAATGCGGCTGCAGTATCGTTGGCCGCGGTGATCACCTTCCGATTACTGGGCGAGAGCGAATTCACCATCCTGCTGAACACCGTCGTGGTGGCTGCCGTGATTCTGATCTTCAGCGAGATCACGCCCAAGGTTGTCGGGGCCTCCTACCCCGAGCGCATCGCCTTTCCCGCAAGTTTCATTCTGGCACCTCTGCTTCGACTTGCGTATCCGGTGGTATGGATGGCGAACGTGTTTTCTCGCGCCATTCTGTGGGCATTGCGCCTGCAACCTCAATCCGTACCTACGCACGCGCTCAGCCTCGAAGAACTGCGCACGCTCGTGCTTGAAGGCGGAAACTTTCTGCCGCAGAAACATCAGAATATCCTGATCAATCTGCTCGATCTGCAGGCAATTACAGTAGAAGACGTGATGATCCCTCGCAGTCAGATCGAGGCGATAGACCTTGACGCTTCTGCCGAGGAGATAAACCGGGAGATCAAAACCTGCAATCACACGCGACTGCCGGTATACCAGGGCCGCCTCGACGACGTGGTGGGCATGGTGCATGTGCGCAAGATTCTCAACCTGTCCGAGGACGGGAAAATCGACGCGGAAACTATCCGCGAAACCATGCGTGAGCCCTATTTCATCCCAATCGGCACACCGCTGCTTGCACAGGTACAGAATTTCCAGGATCAGCAGGACCGTATCGGCCTGATCGTGGACGAATACGGTGAACTGATGGGCCTGGTCACCATCGAGGACATCATCGAGGAAATCATCGGCGAGTTTACTACCCAGTCCCCGCTACAGACGTCTCGCTACAAACGCCTGGAAGACGGCAGCATCGTGGTTGAAGGCGGCAGCCTGTTGCGCGAGCTCAATCGAAAACTCGGCTACCGTTTTCCGCTGGACGGGCCCAAGACCCTGAATGGACTGATTCTCGAACATCTGCAGGAGATCCCAGAACCCGGGACTTCACTCAAACTCGCGGGCTATCCGCTCGAGATCCTTCAAATCCAGGATCGAGTCATTCGGTCCGTGCGTTTGCTGGCGCCCAATGAGGACGAATAATCAAGGACTTCCGTCTTTACATTAAAGCACCGTGGGTGCATTATTGCTAAATCTCACACGGGCCAATAATGGTTGCCTCTACTCTACAAGGCACGTTGACTGGCTTGGCGCGGGCGATGGTGCAACGGGGCTTGCTCCCTGAACGGGATGCAGAGGCAATCCAGTCCCAAGCCAGCAGCGCCGGCCTGTCTTTCGTCGAACAGCTTATTCATTCGAAGCGGCTCAAAGAGGTCGAGGTGGCCCAATTTGCCTCCGAGACCTTCGGAATCCCCTTGATCGACTTGGGCGCTATCGACCTGGAGCAGGCCCCGCTGCAGACGGTGGGTGATCGATTCATCCAGACTCACCGCGCGCTACCGCTTTTCCTACGTGGCAACCGGCTTTACGTCGGAATGTCCGACCCCACCAACCGCTCGCTGCTGGACGAGCTCAAGTTCCAAACCGGGCTGCAGGTCGAGCCGATCGTCGTCGAGGACAGTAAACTCGGTGTAATCGTTCAAAAACTGCTCCAGGCGGCCGATGCAAACCTCAAGGAACTGGCATCGGATGAGATCGGCGCCAACCTGCTGGCGGATGCGCCTGCTGAAGAAGCTCAGGACGCGGTTTCGGAGATCGATGACGCCCCGGTTGTTCGCTACCTGCAGAAAATACTTCTAGACGGCATCAATAGCGGCGCTTCCGATATTCACTTCGAGCCGTACGAGAAGTTTTATCGCATCCGCTTTCGCGTCGACGGAGAACTCTACGAGATCGCGCAGCCGCCACTGGCGATCAAGGAAAAACTCGCTTCGCGCATCAAGGTTATTTCCAGGCTCGATATTTCCGAGAAACGTGTGCCGCAGGACGGTCGCATGAAGCTGGTGATGTCGAAGAATCGCGCAATCGATTTCAGGGTCAGCACCCTTCCGACCTTGTTCGGAGAGAAGATCGTGATGCGGATTCTCGACCCGTCCAGCGCCACGCTCGGGATCGATGCTCTGGGTTATGAACCGGATCAGAGGGAAACTTTGATGTGGGCGATCAACCGCCCCTACGGAATGATTCTGGTAACCGGTCCCACCGGATCGGGCAAGACAGTTTCCCTGTACACCTGCCTCAATATCCTGAACCAGCCCGGCATCAACATCTCGACTGCAGAAGATCCTGCGGAAATCAACCTGCCAGGCATCAACCAGGTGAATGTGAACGATAAGGCCGGGCTGACATTTTCCGCAGCACTGAAGTCCTTCCTGCGACAGGATCCAGACATCATCATGGTCGGCGAGATTCGCGACCTTGAAACCGCAGAGATCGCGATCAAAGCGGCACAGACGGGCCATATGGTGCTGTCCACCCTGCATACGAATGATGCACCGACGACGCTCACTCGTCTTGCAAACATGGGCGTCGCGCCATTCAACATCGCAAGCTCGGTAATGCTTATTACGGCGCAGCGCCTGGCAAGGCGTCTGTGCAAGGAATGCAAGCAGCCAGTCGAGATTCCGAAAGAGGCGCTTTTGCGTGCGGGATTCAAAAAGGACGAACTGGATGGCAGCTGGACCCCTCATCGCGCGGTAGGCTGCGACATTTGCAAAGGCACCGGATACAAGGGGCGCGTAGGTATTTATCAAGTAATGCCGATATCCGAAGAGATCAGCCGTCTCATTCTGACCAACGGCAATGCATTGGATATCGCCGAGCAGGCGCATCGTGAAGGTGTGCGCGATCTGCGTCAATCGGGACTGCTCAAAGTCCGTCAGGGTCTAACCTCGCTCGAAGAGGTCGAGGCAGTAACCAACGAATAGCAGCATCCGGAGAGGAACGAAGATGGCTACAGCTACCGCAGCAATGCGCAAGGACATCAAGGAGTACAACTTCCTTTGGGAGGGAAAAGACAAGACCGGAAAGGTCATGAAAGGCGAAATGCGCGCCGGCGGCGAAGCCGTGGTCACGTCCTCGCTGCGACGCCAGGGCATTACCGTACTTAAGGTCAAGCGCCAGCGAGGTACATTTGGCGGCAAGGTCACCGAGAAGGACATTTCCCTTTTCACCCGCCAGCTCGCCACGATGATGAAAGCAGGAGTACCGCTGCTGCAGGCCTTCGACATCGTCGGCAAAGGTCACAGTAACCCCGCGGTGGCGAAGCTGCTGATGGACATCAAAAACGAAGTGGAGACCGGGAACAGCCTGAGTGCGGCTTTCCGCAAGTATCCGCTGCATTTTGACGCCCTTTACTGCAACCTGGTTGGCGCCGGTGAGGCTGCTGGTATTCTGGACAGCCTGCTCGACCGGCTCGCCACGTACAAGGAGAAGATTCTTGCCATCAAGAGCAAGATCAAGTCTGCACTCTTCTACCCCGTCTCGATCATCGTCGTTGCGTTCGTTATAACTGCGGTGATCATGATTTTCGTTATCCCGGCATTCAAGGACCTGTTCACCAATTTCGGCGCCGATCTTCCAACACCGACACTCGTGGTAATGGCGATGTCGGATTTCTTTGTGAAGTACTGGGTGCTGATATTCGGTGGCATCGGTTTCGCCGGATGGTTTTTCTTCTACACGTGGAAGCGTTCGCTCAAGATGCAGATGGTCATGGACAAGCTCATGCTCAAACTGCCGATTTTCGGCGCGATAATCCGCAAGGCAACTATCGCGCGATGGACGCGGACTCTGTCGACGATGTTCGCGGCGGGGGTGCCCTTGGTCGAGGCGCTGGATTCGGTCGCAGGCGCCTCCGGAAACTACGTGTACTCACAGGCAACGAAAAAGATTCAGAGCGAAGTAAGTACAGGAACCAGCCTCACCGTATCAATGCAGAATTCCGAGGTTTTCCCGAATATGGTCCTACAGATGGTCTCGATCGGCGAAGAGTCCGGCGCACTGGACGCCATGCTCGGAAAGGTCGCTGACTTTTTTGAGGCCGAGGTGGACGATGCAGTTGAGGCACTGTCGAGCCTGATGGAGCCCTTGATCATGGTCGTGCTCGGTGTCCTGATCGGCGGTATGGTGGTGGCGATGTATCTTCCGATCTTCAAAATGGGCCAGGCGATCTGAGCCCAGCGTGCATGCAGGAAAGCGCCCGATAACCTCGGGCGCTTATTTTTTATGAGTATCGCCCTTGATAACCTGAACAGCAGATAAAAAGAATGGCAGACATTGTCATCGTTCTCCAGACTCACCCGGTCTTGCTGGGTCTCTTTGCGGGCATTCTTGGCCTTGTCGTTGGCAGTTTCCTGAATGTAGTAATCCATCGCCTGCCACAAATGATGGAACAGGACTGGCAGGAACAAGCCGTATCCGTGCTGCAAGACGTGGACCTCAAGGATTGCGCGCAAAAACTTGCCATGCACCGCCCCGCCGGACTCTACAACCTGGTGGTACCGGCCTCGGCGTGCCCGAAATGCGGACATCGGATCCGGGCGACAGAAAACATCCCGCTGGTCAGTTACCTGCTGCTTCGCGGCCGATGCTCGCAATGCAAGGCGCCGATCAGTCTACGGTACCCTCTGGTCGAACTTGTCGCCGGCGTGCTTTCCGGATTCATTGCATTTCGATACGGCTTCTCGCTCGCGACCGCAGGCGCGCTGCTTTTTGCCTGGGCACTGATCGCGCTCACCGTCATCGACATTGATACGCAACTGCTGCCGGACGACATCACGCTGCTCCTTCTTTGGACCGGCCTGTTGTTCAACTTGGGCGGCACATTCGTGCCTCTTCCGGAGGCTGTGCTTGGCGCGGTTTCCGGATACCTGGCGTTATGGACTGTGTATTGGCTGTTCAAGCTTGCGACCGGCAAAGAAGGCATGGGATTCGGCGATTTCAAGCTGTTGGCAGCCGTTGGCGCCTGGGTGGGCTGGAAACTGCTGCCGCTCGTGATCCTGCTATCCTCCGCCGTTGGAGCGCTGGTTGGCGTGGCGCTAATCCTATTTCGTCGACAGGGGAGAACCACGCCGATACCGTTTGGACCATACCTGGCTGCGGCTGGGTTGATCGTCATGTTATGGGGAGAATGGCTGAACAATACCTACCTGCAACTTTTCAATTGACGGTATGCCCTTCGTTGTCGCATTAACCGGCGGCATCGGCTCGGGAAAGTCCCTGGTTTCCGATGCGTTCAGGAAATTGGGTGCGACGGTGATCGACACCGATCAGATCGCTCGCGAGCTGACCGGGATCGACGGTGCGGCGCTGCCGGCGATCGTCAAGCAGTTCGGGAATGACGTCCTGCTGCCGGATGGCACTCTCAATCGAAATCGCCTGCGGGATCTGGTATTTCGCGATTCCCAGACAAAGCTGCAGCTGGAAAAGATTCTGCACCCGATGATCCGCGCCCGAGCAGCGAAGGAGATTCGGAATTCAGTCGGTCCCTACGTGATACTGGTAGTGCCGCTTCTGGTCGAGACGGGCGGTTATCGGGACATTGCTGCACGCATTCTGGTCATCGACTGCGACGAGCAACTACAGGTTGAGCGGGTGATACGGCGCAGCGGCCTGTCACGTGATCAGGTATTGGCGATCATGCGTGCCCAAGCCAGCCGCCGGGATCGTCTTGCACTGGCTGATGACGTAATCTCAAACGAAGGTACCGTTGACCAGACCCTGCCGCAGGTTTCACGGCTCCATGAGAAGTACCTGGAGTTTGCTCGCATGCAGTGCTGAGCAAAGAACGTCTATGACTTTATTTTTTCGGTCTTTTCAGCAATACTAGGCTGCCACTCGTACGGAACATCCGCCTCGTGATCAATTACGAGTTCCCTCTTAACGAGAAGATCCGCACCCTGTTGCGCCTCGAAGATCTATACGGGCGCACGGAATACTTCGCTGGGCAAGACGGCCCCGAAGAGCATCACGTTGCACTGATCTCGCTGTTCGAAATTCTGGAAGTGGCGGGGCGCGCCGACCTCAAGGCCGATCTGATGCAGGAGTTGGAACGCAAGAAACATCATCTGGAGTCCCTGCGCAGTAATCCGTCCGTATCCGAAGAGGCATTGACCGGAGTGCTGCACGATATAGAAAAGGCCACGTCGGATCTGTTCACGAGCGCCGGCAAGACCGGACAGGAACTTCGAGAGAACGAATGGCTCATGAGCATTCGCCAGCGTTCCGGAATTCCCGGTGGGGTCTGTGAGTTCGATCTTCCCTCTTACCATTTTTGGCTGAATCAGGAGGCCCAGAAACGCCGGGGCGATTTGACGGAATGGCTTGCACCTTTTCTTCCGATTCGAAACGGCGTCGGGATCATACTTCGGCTGTTGCGCGAAAGCGGGAAAACCTCGTCGCAGGTGGCACAACAGGGGGTGTATCAGCAAACGCTCGCAGGACGTCTTGCGCAGCTCCTGAGCATCCGCGTGGACCACCGTTTTGAATGCGTGCCGGAGATCAGCGCAAACAAATACGCGCTCAACGTGCGATTCATTACTGCGCTTGGGTCACAGCGCCGTCCCAGTGCGGAAGATGTCGATTTCGAACTGACCTTCTGCAACCTGTAGGCACGCATGGATCGCAGCAAGTTACCCCTCGCCATCGCTTGTCCACAATGCGGCGGTCAGGCTGTTTGGCATCAGAGCAATCCATTCCGGCCATTTTGCAGCGAGCGCTGCAAATTGATCGACTTCGGACACTGGGCCTCAGAGACGTACAGGATGCCAGAGGCCCACGAGGAACTCAGTCGAACCGACAACGACGAAGTCTAGTCTTCTCACGCATCGGCATGCCACGCGCCGCGCATCATCGACACGCCATGCGCCCCGCACGACCATGCCTGCTCGAGATCCTGCCGCCCCAGTCCGCCCAGTGCGTACACTGGTATGCTGCGGTTCTCAGCCAGTCGTGTAAAACGTTCCCAGCCCATCGGGACAACCGCAGGGTGCGAATCGGTCCGACAAACTGGCCCGAGGACCGCGAAGTCCATCCCGAGCTCTTCCGCGCGCCTCAACTCCGCTTCGTCATGACAGGACGCGCCGCACCACGGAAGTGCGGGACGTCGCTGTGCGACCATGAGTTGAACGGCCGTCAAATGTACGCCATCAGCGCCGACAGCGGTCGCAAGCTCTTCGCTGCCGCTGACCACGACCCGGCCACCCGCACGATGGGTCCTCTTCACCACCTCAGCCGCAAATCTCGTTCGGGCCGTCTGGTCCAAGTCTCTTTCGCGAATCTGCACCAGACGCAAGCCCCTTGCCAATGCAATATCGAGTTTTGCCAGCGCCGGCGTTACGCCGATTTCATGTGCGTTGCTGATCGCATATTCGGAGGGGAGCGACAGGGCTTTGAGAATCGGCGTGTTCGCCGGAAGCATTGGCGAAACGGTAAGGAAATCCGGCCATTGCCAGGAGATCGCTTGTCCTTCCTGTGGACATAGCTCACCACTCCAGCGCCGGACACGAAGAAACCGGATTCTGACCGTCGCATGCTTGTATGCGTAGATGCGGCAAAGCCACGGATAAACAACATGCGCCTCGATACCAAGTTCTTCGGCGAGTTCACGCACGAGTGCATCGCGGGCAGACTCTCCTGTTTCCAGCTTTCCTCCCGGAAACTCCCAGTACCCTGCGTACGGCTTATCCGATGGCCGCGAAGCCAGCAGGAAACTTCCGTCATCCCGCTGAACAACCCCTGCGGCGACCTCGACGATCTGGTCCGCCTCCTCCGAAGCGTCAGTTCCGCCGCGAGCTTTCACGCTTTACCCGATGACGACCCGCGTAGTCGCGGGCAAACTGCCAGGCTACGCGCCCGCTACGCGAACCCCGCAGCAAAGCCCACTGAAGCGCCTCGTTGTTCAACTGGTCGCCCGCAGAGCTGACGCCGAGTTGATCAAGCCAGTATTGCACGATTGCCAGATACTCGTCCTGATCGAATGGGTAGAAGGAAACCCAGAGTCCGAAACGTTCGGACAGGGATATTTTTTCTTCCACCGTTTCGCCAGGGTGAATTTCTTCGCCGAGATACTTCGTTTCGAGATTCTCCTGCATGTACTCCGGCATCAGGTGCCGGCGATTGGACGTCGCGTAGATAAGCAGGTTCTCGGAAGTAGCGGAAATAGAACCGTCGAGAATGACCTTTAACGCCTTGTAGCCAGGCTCGTCGGCATCGAAAGACAGGTCATCGCAGAAAAGGATGAACTTGAAAGGTGTTGCAGCAACAAGATCGACGATATCTGGAAGATCGATGAGATCGTGCTTCTCGACTTCGATTAAGCGAAGCCCTTTGGAGGCGTACTTGTTCAGAACCGCTTTCACCAGAGAAGATTTACCTGTGCCGCGGGCGCCGGTCAGAAGCACGTTGTTGGCGGTGTAACCTTCCACAAACTGACGGGTATTCTGGTCTACGAGCTTCTTCTGCTCGACTACACCCTGCAGATCGGAAAGACGGATCTGATGAGGATGACTGACGGGCTGTATAAACCCGCTATTGCCACGTTTGCGCCATCGGTATGCGGTGCCTGCTTTCCAGTCTGGGGCCGTCAGCGGGCGCGGTACCAGTTGCTCCACTCTTTCGAGAATGCTCTCGAGCCTCGAGACAAGGATTCCCAATTCGCTCAAGCTTAACTCCGGTAGTCCGCGTTGATGCTGATGTAGTCGTGGGAAAGATCGCAGGTCCAAATCGTCGCCCAGGCCGCACCCCGGTGCAGACGGACGCGAACCGTAATCTCGGTCTTTGACATCACACGCTTTCCGTCTTCCTCGATATAGCTCGCCGCTCTTCCGCCACGCTCTGCAACCAGGACATCATCCAGGAACAACTCGACACGATTCACGTCCAGGTCGTCCACACCTGCGTTTCCAATTGCCGCAAGTATGCGGCCCAGATTCGGATCCGACGCATAGAACGCGGTTTTTACCAACGGCGAATGCGCAATCGCATAAGCCACCTTACGGCATTCCGTCTCGCTCACGCCATTTTCTACGTTTATCGTGATGAACTTGGTTGCGCCCTCGCCATCTCGCACAAGAGACTGCGCGAGCTCCGTTGCGACAGCGGTTACGGCATCCAGCAGCTGCCGGAATTGGGGACTGTCAGAACTCGCGATCTCCGGAATCCCGGCAGTGGCAGTGGAAACAAGAACAAAGCTATCGTTGGTGGAAGTATCGCCATCCACCGTGACGCAATTGAAGCTGCGGTCCGCGGCGTATGCAACCATAGACTGCAGCAGAAACTGAGCAACCGGCGCGTCCGTAGCGATGAACGCAAGCATGGTCGCCATGTTCGGGCGGATCATTCCGGATCCCTTGGCCACCCCGGACACCGCGATGGATTGCCCGTCGATCTCAACCCGGCGTGAGGCCGCTTTAGGCACGGTATCAGTCGTCATGATCGCTTCCGCCGCGTTCAGCCAGTTGTTTTCATGCAAACGCTCCACGCAGCGCGGTAAGGCTGCCGTGATCCTGTCGACCGGCAGCGGCTCCATGATCACACCAGTGGAAAATGGTAGAACCTGTGTCGGGTCACAATCGAGTAGGCTTGCAACGGCTTCGCAGGTCTGTCTCGCGCGAGTCAGGCCATCGTCGCCGGTTCCGGCGTTGGCACATCCCGTATTGACCACCAGGGCTCGAATGTTCGACTGACCCAGATGGTTTTTCGCCACCTGTACGGGTGCCGCACAAAATCGATTGCGCGTAAACACGGCAGCAATGCGCGCTCCGTCCACCAACACCATTAGCAGGAGGTCCTTGCGGTCAGGCCGCCGAATCCCTGCTGCTGCGACGCCCATCAGAAGTCCCGGGACCGGGAGCAATGAAGCTGGATCGGGTTGAGAGAATCCTACTGACATGATACGGCAGGAAAGTGACTGTCAACTCAGGCTAGCCGCCCATGGCATTGCTTGTACTTCTTGCCCGACCCGCATGGGCAGGGATCGTTGCGCCCGACTTTCTCGGCCGACCGCACAAAGGGCTGCGTCTTCGTGCCGGCATCCGCGTCCGCCTTGGCAGGTGCTGCGTCATGATCAGCATGCTGGTACTGCACATTTCTGAACTCCGTGTGCTCATCGGCCACTTGCTCGGCCTCCTCCGCGCTGCGGATCCGCACCGTCATCAGAATGCGAGTGACTTCATTTCGAATATTCTCAAGCATCAAGGAGAACAACTCGAAGGCTTCGCGTTTGTATTCCTGTTTGGGATTCTTCTGCGCATAACCGCGCAGATGAATGCCCTGGCGCAGATGATCCAGCGCCGACAGGTGCTCCCGCCAGTGGCTGTCGAGAACCTGCAATGTAATGGCGCGCTCGTAGTGTCTGATTGCTTCAGTCGGCACGAGACGGATCTTCTCCTCATAGTACTTGTGTGCCGCTTCCGAAATACGCTGCCGGAGCCGTTCTTCGTCCAGATTTTCTTCCTCGGCCAGCCACTGGCGTACCGGGAGCTCGAGTGTAAGTTCGGATGCAAGCACGAGCTCCAGGCCCGGGACATCCCACTGCTCCTCTACGCTTTCCGGAGCAATGTACTGCGATATCAAGGCCTCGACAGTGCCCTCGCGCATCGAACGGATGGTCTCTGAAACATCTTCAGTTTCCAGCAGTTCATTTCTCTGCTGGTAGATAACCCTTCTCTGGTCGTTTGCTACGTCGTCGTATTCGAGAAGCTGTTTCCTGATATCGAAATTACGTGCTTCCACCTTGCGCTGCGCGTTTTCGATTGCGCGCGTTACCCATGGATGCTCGATGGCCTCACCCTCCGGCATCTTCAGCCGATCCATGATCGCACCCACTCGATCCGAAGCAAATATGCGCAGCAAGGGATCTTCGAGAGACAGGTAAAAACGGCTGGACCCGGGGTCGCCCTGGCGGCCGGAACGCCCGCGTAGCTGATTATCCACGCGCCGGGATTCATGCCGTTCGGTGCCGACGATATGCAGGCCACCGGCGTCGACGACGGTACCGTGCAGCTTCTGCCACTCGCTGCGGATTGTCGCTACGCGATCCTGTTTTTGATCATCTGTAAGGTTCGAATCGTTTTGGAGCCGGTTTATTTCCGGCTCTGGATTCCCTCCCAGGACGATATCCGTGCCCCGGCCTGCCATGTTGGTGGCAATGGTGACCATCTTCGGTCTGCCTGCCTGGGCGATGATTTCGGCTTCCCGAGCATGCTGCTTGGCATTCAGTACCTGGTGCGGAAGCTTTGCCTTGTCGAGGAGCCCGGAAAGCAATTCGGAGTTTTCGATCGACGTAGTGCCAACAAGCACGGGTTGACCGCGCTGATGACAGTCCTGGATGTCCTCGAGAACTGCCTGATACCTTTCGCGTGCCGTCCGGTAGACCTTGTCCATACGATCGTCCCGAATCATCTTTTTGTGTGTCGGAATGATCACGGTCTCAAGGCCGTAGATCTGCTGAAACTCGTAAGCCTCGGTATCCGCAGTTCCGGTCATTCCCCCAAGCTTCCGGTACATGCGGAAATAGTTCTGGAAGGTGATGGAAGCCAGCGTCTGGTTTTCCTTCTGGATCCGTACGCCCTCCTTCGCCTCCACCGCCTGGTGCAACCCGTCCGACCACCGCCGCCCCGGCATCAGCCGACCGGTGAACTCGTCGACGATGACGATCGCGTCGTCCTGAACGACGTAGTGCTGATCCCGGTGAAAAAGACTGTGTGCCCGCAACGCGGCGTAAAGATGGTGCATCAGCCCGATATTCGACGCATCGTAGAGGCTGCCGTTTTCCGTCAGAAGTCCTGCCTTGATCAACAGCTGCTCTGCGTGTTCGTGTCCTTCCTCGGTGAGAAGCACTTGGTTCGATTTCTCATCGACCGTGTAGTCACCAGGTTCGCCTTCTTTTTCGACACGCTTCAGCTTCGGCGCCACTTCGTTCATGCGATAGTAGAGCTCGGTGCTGTCCTCTGCCTGGCCGGAAATGATCAGCGGCGTACGCGCCTCATCGATCAGGATCGAGTCCACCTCATCCACGATGGCGTAGTCCAGCGGACGCTGAACGCGCTCGGAAGGCTGGAACACCATGTTGTCGCGCAGGTAGTCGAATCCGAACTCATTGTTCGTGCCGTAAACGATATCCGCGGCATAGGCCTGCTGCTTCAACGCATGTTCCATCTGCGAAAGATTTACGCCGACGTTCAGGCCCAGAAAGCTGTAGATGCGTCCCATCCACTCGGCGTCACGGCTGGCGAGGTAGTCGTTCACCGTCACCACGTGTACTCCTTTGCCTGCAAGTGCATTCAGATAGGCGGGAAGTGTTGCTACCAGCGTCTTTCCTTCGCCGGTGCGCATCTCCGCGATCTTTCCGTTGTGCAGAGCGATGCCACCCAGGAGCTGGACATCGAAGTGTCGCATCTTGAGCGCGCGCTGGCTTGCTTCGCGCACCGTCGCAAAAGCTTCCGGGAGAAGATCATCAAGCGATTCACCCTGCTTCAGGCGTTCGCGGAACTGGTCGGTTCGGGCACGAAGTTCCGCGTCCGCCAGTTTCTGCATTTCTGGCTCAAGCGCGTTGATGCGCTGGACTGCATTCGCGTACTTCCGCAGAAGACGATCGTTCCTGCTACCGAAGACTTTCTTGAGAATGTTGGAGATCATCAGACCCGAAACCCATAAAGAAAGAGGGGTGGGAGGCTCGCCCCCACCCCTCTATCAGAATTTATCGTTTCAAATAACGATCAACCCGGCACTTTCAGATAGCGCGCGGGATTTTGTGGGGCTCCCCATTGCCGCACCTCGAAGTGCAGATGCGCTCCCGTGGAGCGCCCGGTTGACCCGACCTCGGCAATTTTCTGCCCCCGGAGCACCACGTCGCCGATTTTTGCGTTCAGCACCGACGCGTGAGCGTAGCGAGTGATCATTCCGTTGCCGTGATCGATTTCGATCATATTACCATATTGCGGATGGTGCGCCGAGTAGACGACCACGCCGCCAGCAGCCGCCCTGATGGGCGCGCCTTCCGGTGCCATGAAGTCCATTCCTTCGTGATAGGCATTCAGTCCATTGAAGGGATCGATTCGCCAACCGAAATTGGACGAGAACCAACCTGTGGTCACTGGTAGTTGGGAAGGCAGCATTTGTTTCTTCGCGTGCGCCAGAGTCAACCGTGACTCAAGCACACCCAGTTTGTCCGACCGGTCGTCCAGATCATGCGTCAACTTCTCCAGTTCACTGGTAAGGTCACTGAGCGATAGCTCGCGGGCCGCGACCGAGGTGGGCTCCGCGCCGCCACGTGCGGGCGGCTGGTCGAACATGAATTCCTTGGGATTGAAACCTGCCAGTTTGGTCAGGCGTTCTCCGAGGGTATCGAGACGAACGAGTTTCGCCTGCATCTCGCCGAGCCGCGCCGCCATCGTATTCAGGCTCTCGCGCAGATAGGATTGAGTACGCTTGGCTTCCTCCGCCTGCACCGTTTCCAGCATCGATAACAGATACGGACTCTGGTTGGTTACAGCGTAACGCAGCGAGAAGTAGTTCAGCAGTACCGCCAGCGATATCACCAGCATGAAGAACAGGAGGATGAGAAACGAAACCTGCGGCGCGCTCACCGTAAAGCTGCGCGCTTGAGCAAACCTGTTGGAAACTACAATAATGTCCATTCGCTTCCTCTGAAGAGAACCTGTTGCGTCAACGATGGTGTCCAGAATCCAAGAAATCCTGCACAACGACGTCCGTCTCAAGCAACTCGCCGACCAAGCGGGAAAACTCGCTGCGGTAGAGACGGCCGTGCGTCGGGAACTGCCTGCCGGGCTCGCTCCAGCCGTCTCGGTCTGCAACCTGCGCAACGGATGCCTGATCCTTGCCGCCCACGACGGGCCGGCAGCCGCAAAACTGCGGCAACTGGCCCCGACCTTGACCGGCAAGCTTCGTACTCAGGTGCGAGAAATTACAACAATACAAGTGAGAGTGCAAGCAACTTTCCCAGTTAACCCATTGCGTACAAAACACATTTCTCTTGGAGAGGGTGCCGGCGAAGCGCTGTCGAAACTGGCTCGGGACCTTCCTGCTTCTGACCTGAAGAGAGCGGTTCAGCGGCTCAGCCGGCGCGTCCGGGCTCAGTCAGACGATGAGCAGGAAACGCTCCAGAGCGTAAAAACCAAAAGCAATCAATAAGATCAGGACGCCGAGGCGCAATACCTGCCAGGCAATCCGCAGCCATCGCGGATTCCTGGTGACGAGAAACATCACGATGGCAGCACCAACCGCGGCTGCCAGAAAGGCGGCAACCACGCGGATCAACAGCACGCGGTAGCTCCCGAAGGGCGTTCAACCGGGATCCAGGCAGGCTGCGGGGTCAGACGGCCTGTGCCTGGAGTCGAAGGAAGCCTGGCGCGTTTTCGCTCGAGTGGAAGCTTACAAACTCCCAGGCTTCTTTGATTTCAAGGAGTTGACGGAGAAGCTGGTTATTGAGCGCGTGTCCTGATTTGAACGCGGAGAATGCACCGATGACGGGATGTCCCAAAAGGTACAGGTCACCGATTGCATCCAGCGCCTTGTGCTTCACGAACTCGTCCTCATAGCGGAGCCCATCGAGATTGAGGACCCGAAATTCGTCCATCACGATTGCGTTGTCCAGGCTCCCGCCGAGGGCAAGTCCCTGGGCCCGCATGCTCTCCACATCGTGCATGAAGCCGAAGGTCCGCGCGCGGCTGACCTCCTTGATATAGGAAGTGTGCTCGAAATCGACGACCACCCTCTTGTTGGTCGCCGCAAACACCGGGTGCTTGAAATCGATGCTGAAATCGACCTTGAACCCGTGGTAGGGCTCGAACTTCACCCATTTGTCTTCGCCCCGCACTTCCACGGGCTGCAGGATGCGGATGAACTTCTTGGCAGCCTCCTGCTCTTCGATTCCCGCCGACTGCAGCAGAAACACGAAGGGGGACGCCGAGCCGTCCATGATCGGCACTTCGCCTGCGCTCAGCTCGATGAAAATGTTGTCGATGCCCAGCCCGGCGAGCGCGGACATCAGATGCTCGACGGTTTGAACCCTCGCCCCGTCCTTCTCCAAGCACGACGACAGACGGGTGTCCTTGACGGCGTACGGATTGGCCTGGATGTCCACCACCGGGTCGAGATCGATGCGGCGAAAAACGATACCGGTATTGGCCGCAGCAGGGCGCAAGGTCAGATAGACTTTTTCGCCTGTGTGCAAACCTACGCCGGTGGCCCGGACGATATTTCTGAGCGTTCTTTGTCTGATCATGTGCTCCGCACCCGCTGGGTGCAATTAAATAGGCGGACGACCATCACTGCGTAACTGACTGATTAGGCTACCATACGCATCCGCCAGGCGCCAGTGTGTTGTGCGTCGCAACATGGCGACACTTCCAGTGCTTCAGTCAGCCTGTTTCCGCAAAAAAGCCGGAATATCCAGCACATCGACGCCCGACTGTTTCATCGCCTCGACCGCGGCATCCCGATTGCGTCGACGCATCACTGCAGGCGCATCCAGATCCCCGTAGTTCACTTGGTGGGGTGCCGCGTCGGTCCCCGTACGCACCACCGTCAACGGTTTCTGCTGCTGGCGGTTGACCGGGTTGCCGAGTCCCGTGGCGACCATGGTCACGCGCAGCTTTTCTTCCAGCTCCTCGTCAATCACGGTTCCCACGATCACGGTGGCATCTTCGGCGGTGAAACCCTTGATGGTGTTCATCACTTCATGCACCTCTTTCATCCGCATGCTGGAACTGGCCGTGATGTTCACCAGTACCCCTCGCGCACCCGCAAGGTTCACGTCTTCGAGCAACGGGCTGGCTACTGCCTGTTCGGCCGCCTGACGCGCGCGGTCCACGCCCGCCGCGCTGGCCGAGCCCATCATTGCCATCCCCATTTCCGACATCACCGTGCGCACGTCGGCGAAATCGACGTTCACCAGGCCCGGACACTTGATGACTTCCGCAATGCCTGCCACGGCTCCGTGCAATACGGAGTTGGCCGCCTTGAACGCGTCCAGCATGGAGACGTCTTCGCCCAATACTTGCATCAGCTTGTCGTTCGGAATCACGATCAGCGAGTCCACGTGCCTGCCCAGCTCCTCGAGTCCCTGCGCTGCCACTTTCTGGCGTTTGCCTTCGAATGCAAAAGGCTTGGTGACGACAGCAACCGTCAGTATCCCGAGTTCGCGCGCCACTTCGGCGACGATCGGCGCGGCGCCGGTTCCGGTGCCGCCACCCATCCCGGCAGTCAGGAACAGCATGTCTGCGCCGTCTATCAGTTCCACGATGCGCTCGCGGTCCTCGATGGCCGCCTGCCGTCCGATCTCCGGATTTGCTCCCGCACCGAGTCCCTTGGTGACATCCGTGCCGAGTTGCAACAACGTCTTCGCCTTGTTGCGCTTCAACGCCTGGGCATCGGTATTCGCGCAGATAAACTCCACGCCTTCCACGCCAGCGATGATCATATGATCGACCGCGTTGCCGCCGCATCCTCCGACGCCGATAACTTTGATCATGGCTTCCTGCGCTTGTGTGTCGACTATTTCAAACATTGCTTTTCTCCTCTAGAACTGAAACATCCATCGGGATCGATAAAAACTGACTGCCATTTCTAAAAGTTCGTTTCGAACCATCTGCGCATACGTTCGAACACATGCTTCACCGAACCGCTCTGCATCTTTGCAATCTGCTGGCGCTGGTGCTGGTAGTACCCCGAGATCAGCAGGCCCACACCGGTGGCATACCGAGGATTGCGGACGACTTCCGACAAACCGCCGGCATAAGTCGGCAGTCCGAGGCGCACCGGCATGTGGAACACCTCCTCTCCGAGCTCGACCATGCCCTGCATGGCGGCGCTGCCGCCGGTAATCACCACGCCCGAGGACAAGAGCTCCTCGAAACCGCTGCGGCGCAACTCGGCCTGCACCAGCGAATACAGTTCTTCCGCGCGCGGCTCGATCACCTCAGCCAGCGTCTGCCGCGAAAGCTTGCGCGAGGCGCGGTCGCCGACGCCGGGCACTTCGATCATTTCCTGCGGATCGGCCAGTTCGCGAAGCGCGCAACCGTGCCTGCGCTTGATTTCTTCCGCTTCCTTCGTAGGCGTGCGCAGCGCCATGGCAATGTCATTGGTAATCTGGTCGCCGGCGATCGGAATCACCGCGGTATGGCGAATCGCGCCCTGGGTGAACACGGCGATATCCGAGGTGCCTCCGCCAATGTCGACGATGCACACGCCAAGGTCTTTTTCGTCTTCTGACAACACTGCCGTGGCCGATGCCAGTGGCTGCAGGATCAGATCGTTCACTTCCAGTCCGCACCGGCGCACGCACTTGACGATGTTCTGGGCCGCCGACACGGCGCCGGTCACGATATGGACCTTGACTTCGAGACGTACACCGCTCATGCCGAGCGGCTCGCGCACGTCCTCCTGCCCGTCGATCACGAATTCCTGGTTCAATACATGCAGAATCTGTTGATCGGTCGGTATGGGAATCGCCTTCGCGGTCTCCACCACCCGGTCCACGTCCGGCTGTCCGACTTCCCGGTCCTTGATGGCCACCATGCCGTGCGAGTTGAAACTCTTGATATGGCTGCCGGCGATGCCGGTCCAGACTTCGCGAATCTTGCAGTCGGCCATCAGCTCGGCTTCTTCCAGCGCGCGCTGAATCGCATTGACCGTGGACTCGATATTGACCACCACCCCTTTCTTCAACCCGCGCGATGGGGAACTGCCCATGCCGATGATCTCGAACCCGCCTTCGGGCTTGATCTCGGCGACAATTGCCGCGATCTTCGACGTGCCGATGTCGAGACCGACCAGAAGGTTCTTGTTCTCTCTGCCTTTGCTCAGTGCCATTGCGTTCAAGTTTCCTGTTTATGCAGGCCCGTCTTTCCAGCGCATGCCCTTCACCCGAACCGCGAATCCGTTCGGATAACGCAGATCTACATGGGTCGATCCGCCATCCAGCGTGGCAACCGTGCGATCGAATGCCGCGACAAAGTTCGCCAGTCGCGCTTCGACGTCGTCGCGTCCGAGCTCGATGACCATGCCGTCGTCGAGGCCGATGCGCCATGCGCGTCGCTCCGATACATTCATGCGGTAGATCGTTCTGCCGATTGCTGCCAACCTGCGTTCGAACGCGGCGTGACGCGCGACCACTTCCGGCGCAATCCCTGGCGGCGCCTCGAACAGCGGCATCGGCTGATTGCTCGCACCCGCGAAGACCTCCCCGTAGGCATTGACCAGGGCCGCATCTCCCCAGTGTGCGATCGGCACGTGCTCCTCAACCGCCACCTCGACCCGGTCCGGCCAGCTGCGGTTGACGTCGACGCGCCGCACCCAGGACAACTTCTCGAACGCGGCGCGCGTGGCCGCCAGATCGACCGTGAAGAAGTTGCCACGCAGTTCGCCGAACACCACGGCTTCCACCTGTTCGCGCGTAACGTGCTGCACAGGGTTGGTAATGCGTATCTCGCGCAGCGCAAAGGCATCGAGTTGGGCGATACGCCAGCCGGCTGCGTACAGCAGCAGCAGCACCGCAACGGCAATCAGCGCACTGGCCAGCTGGTTCAGCGCCTTGGCGTCATTCCACACGGGCACCCTCCAGAATCCGTATCACCAGCCCGTCAAAGTCCATCCCGGCTGCCTTCGCGGCCATCGGCACCAGGCTGTGGCCGGTCATGCCGGGCACGGTGTTCGCCTCGAGAAACTGCGGGCTGCCGCTCTCGTCCAGCATCACGTCAACACGCCCCCAGCTGCGGCAGCCGAGCAACCGGAACGCCTCGAGCGACAAGTCGCTGACGTTTCTCTCCAACGCGGCATCGATGCCCGACGGACACAGGTAACGCGTCTCGTCCGAGAAATACTTCGCTTCGTAGTCGTAGTTGCCACCGGGTGCCTCGATACGGATCAGTGGCAGCACGTGGTCGTCCAGAATCGACGCGGTCAGTTCCGGGCCACTCACGAACTGCTCCGCAAGCACCAGAGGATCGTGTTCTGCCGCGAGGTGGAAGGCGCTCTCGATCTCTTCCGGTTTGTTTACCCTGGTGAGTCCGATGGTCGAACCCTCGCGTGCCGGCTTGACGATCAGCGGCAATCCGATATCGCGTGCCACACCGGCGAAGTCGCTGTCCTCTGTGAGAATTACGAACCGAGGAGTGGGGATATCGGCGGCGATCCAGATCAGTTTCGTACGCCACTTGTCCATCGCCAGAGCGCAGGCCATCACTCCGCTGCCGGTGTAAGGGATGCCGAGCAGTTCGAGCGCGCCCTGCACCGTCCCGTCCTCGCCGTAACGTCCATGCAGCGCAATAAACACGCGATCGAAGGCTTCCTTCTGCAGTTCGCAGATATCGCGGCGGCCGGTGTCGAACGCATGCGCATCCACGCCCTTACGCTGCAGCGCGGCCAGCACCGCCTGCCCGGACATCAGCGATACCTCGCGCTCGGCCGATCTGCCGCCGAGAAGGACCGCCACTTTTCCGAAGGCTTCGCCGCTCATGCCTCACCCACGATCAGCACTTCGCGATGCAGCGCGATGCCGGTCTCCCGCTGAACCAGTGTCTGTACCGTCTCGATCAGGTTCTCGATGTCCTCCGCCGACGCGTCGCCGAGATTGACGATGAAGTTCGCGTGCTTCTGGGACACCATCGCACCGCCTATCCGCAGTCCCTTCAGCCCGCAGGACTCGATCAGGCGCGCGGCGTGATCGCTCTGCGGATTGCGGAATACCGATCCGGCGTTCGGCTGCTCCAGAGGCTGGCTGTCGATTCGTTTCTGCAGCAGCTCCCGGATGCGCAGGCGCGACTGTTCGCCGTCGCCCTTCGCCAGCCGCAGCCACGCCGCGGCAAAGAACTCGTCTCGCGATTGCTTCGGCATCACGCTGCGGTAGCCGACGTCGAAGTCGCTGGCTGCGCGCTCGCGCTTCACCCCGCGTCGGTCCACGGTCAGCACGCGCGCGACCAGCTCCCAGGTTTCCGCTCCATAGCAACCCGCGTTCATGGCAAGTGCGCCGCCCATCGTTCCCGGAATTCCCGCGAGAAACTCCGCACCCTGCAGCCCGTGGGTGGCGGCGAAGCGCGCCACCTTCGGCGCTGCCACTCCAGCCTCTGAATAGATCTCGCCCGCCTCCGTCAATGCAAGCCGCTTGAGCGCACCGTGCGTAAGCACCACGGTGCCGCGGATGCCGCCATCGCGGATCAGAAGATTGCTGCCGAGCCCTACGAAGGTGACAGGCTCGCCTTGCGGCAGGGACTGCAGGAAAGCGCAAAGGTCGTCGAGATCCGCCGGCACGTACGCGCGATCCGCGGGCCCACCCACACGCCAGCTGGTGCGCTTGCGCATCGGCTCGGCGAGTCGCAGTTCGCCGCGCAGTCCGGCGATCACGGTTGGATCCATCTCTTTCATGTACATGTCAGCTCTTGGCCACCAGCATTGCCGGGACCGTCCCGATCGTTCCCGCGCCCATGGTGATCACTACGTCGTCCGGCTTGGCCGCCGCCAGAATCGCCGCCGGCAGCTCCGACACACTCTCCACGAACACCGGCTCCACCCTGGCGCCCACGCGCAGCGCACGCGCCAGTGCACGGCCGTCGGCGGCGACGATTGGCTGCTCGCCCGCCGGGTAGACTTCGGTGAGGATCACCGCATCGGCCGATGACAGCACCCGAACGAAGTCCTCGAAGCAATCGCGCGTGCGGGTGAAACGATGCGGCTGGAAGGCGAGCAGAATGCGGCGACCGGGGAAGGCGCCGCGCGCCATCACCAGCGTCGCGGCCATCTCCACCGGGTGATGTCCGTAATCGTCCACCAGCGTGAAATGCCCGCTGGCGGGCAGTGCGATCTCGCCCATGCGCTGGAATCGCCGGCCGACACCCTTGAACTTTTTCAGCGCGCGGACGATTGCATCGTCCGCAACGCCCACCTCCATCGCTACCGCGATCGCGGCGAGGGCGTTCTTTACGTTATGCAGGCCCGGCAGATTGAGTGCGATCTGCAGGTCCGGCTGCCGCTTCTCGCTGCCGTTGACACCGGTGCGGCGGGTCACGCGGAAGCGCATGGTCGCGCCATCCGCGCGCACGTCCACCGCGCGGATCTGCGCGCCTTCGTCGACACCGTAGGTCAGCACCTGTTTGGTAATAATGGGCAGCAGGCTGCGCACATTCGAATCGTCCAGGCACAGCACCGCCATGCCGTAGAACGGCAGATGCTCGACGAACTCCAGGAACGACTGGCGCAGCCGGCTGAAGTCGTGCTGATAAGTTTCCATGTGATCCGCATCGATATTGGTCACCACTGCCAGCACCGGCTGCAGATACAGGAACGATGCGTCCGATTCGTCCGCCTCGACTACGATGAACTCACCCGATCCGAGTTGCGCGTGCGAACCCGCCGCTTCCAGCCGCCCGCCGATGACGAAGGTCGGGTCCATGCCGGCTTCCGCCAGCACGCTCGCGATCAGACTGGTGGTGGTGGTCTTGCCATGCGTTCCTGCGACCGCGATGCCCTGCTTCAAGCGCATGAGCTCCGCGAGCATCATCGCGCGCGGCACCACGGGAATATGCCTGGCCCGCGCTGCGATCACCTCCGGGTTGTCGGACTTCACTGCGGTGGACGTCACCACCGCGTTGGCGCCTTCGACGTGCGTGCGGTCATGGCCGATTTCGACACGCGCACCCAGCTCCCGCAACCGGCGGGTGGCAACGCTATCTGCGACATCCGAACCGGTGACGGCATAGCCGAGATTCAGCATGACTTCCGCGATGCCGCTCATGCCGGATCCGCCGATGCCCACGAAGTGCACTGTCTTGACCTTGTGCTTCATCCCGTCATCGCCATGCAATGCCCCGCCACCGACTCTGCAGCGTCCGGTTTGCCGAGCGCCCGTGCCTTTTTCGCCATCTCGAGCAGCTGTGCGCGCGTGAATCCGGCGATCAGGTCTGCCAGCTTTCGGGGTGTGAGTTCACGCTGCGGCAGCAGGACGGCCGCTGCCGACTCAGACAGGAAGCGCGCGTTCGCGCTCTGGTGATCGTCGACCGCATGGGGGAATGGCACCAGCACACTTGCCACACCGGCCGCCGCCAGTTCGGCGACCGTCGTCGCCCCGGCGCGGCAGATCACCAGGTCCGCCGCCGCATAGGCCTGCGCCATGTCCTCTATGAATGGCACCACCTCGGCGTCGACCGAGGCTTCCCGGTAACGTTGCTGCAACTGCACTGCGTGCTGTGTGCCCGCCTGATGCCTGAGCGCAGGACGCGTCTGCGGCGGCAGCAACGCCAGCGCCTGCGGCAAGGCTTCGTTCAGCGCCCGCGCACCGAGACTGCCCCCGATCACCAGCACCGCGAGCGGCCCGGACCGGTTTGCATAGCGTTGCTCGGGCGGCGCCACATCCGCGATCGACGCCCGCACCGGGTTTCCGGTCCAGGTCGATTTGCGCAACGCCTTCGGAAACGCGACCAGCACGCGATCGGCCACCTCGGCCAGCACGCGGTTCGCGAGCCCGGCGATGGCGTTCTGCTCGTGCAGCACCAGCGGTCGGCGAAAGAACGCCGCCATCATTCCGCCGGGGAAGGCGATATAACCGCCCATGCCAAGAACGACGTCCGGACGCACGCGAAAGATCACGCGCGCGCTCTGCCAGAACGCAAACAGCAGGTTTACCGGCAGCAACGCGAGCCGCACCGGCCCCTTGCCGCGCAGTCCGCCGAAACGGATGAACTCGATTTCATAGCCGTGTCGCGGCACGATCGAAGCTTCCATCCCCGCCTTCGAGCCGAGCCACACCACCTTCCAGCCGCGTGCTTTCAACACCTCAGCTACCGCGATCGCGGGGTAGATGTGGCCACCGGTACCGCCGGCCATGATCAGGATCGTCCTGCTCAAACCGCGTACCCCTTCATCAACTGGCGGTTCTCGTAATCCACCCGCAGCAGCAGGCCGAGCGCGCAGCAATTCGCCACCAGCGCGCTGCCGCCGAAGGACAACAATGGCAGGGTCAGCCCCTTGGTCGGCAGCAGACCCATGTTCACACCCATGTTGATGATGGCCTGCGCACCGATCCACAGACCGACACCCTGTGCTACCAGGGCCGGGAAGTAGCGTTCCAGGCGCGCAGACTGGTTGCCGATCGAAAATGCGCGCCAGATCAACCAGGTGAACATCAGGATCACCGCGGCAACGCCCGCGAAGCCGAGCTCCTCCGCGATCACCGCAAGCAGAAAGTCGGTGTGCGCTTCCGGGAGATAGAACAGCTTTTCCACGCTCGCGCCGAGGCCCACGCCGAACCATTCGCCTCGCCCGAACGCGATCAGCGCATGCGAAAGCTGATAGCCGCGCCCGAACGGATCAGCCCATGGATCCATGAATCCCAGTACGCGTTCCATGCGGTAGGGCGAAGTCCACACCAACAGCAGGAAACCGGAGACCAGCAACGCGGTCATGCCGGCAAACAGGCGCCAGTTCATACCGCCGAGAAACAGCACGCCCATCGCAATCACGGCGATGACCGCAAACGCGCCGAGGTCCGGTTGCTGCAGCAACAGGGTGCCGGTCAGCAGCATCACGGAGCACATCGGCAGAAATCCCTTACGCAGGCTTGCCATGTGCGCCGCCTTGCGCACGGTGTAATCGGCGGCATAGAGCACGCCGAACAGCTTCATCAGCTCGGAAGGTTGCAGGTTGAAAAGTCCCAGCGGCAGCCAGCGCTGGCTGCCGTTGACTTCCTTGCCCACGCCCGGCACCAGGACCAGCAGCAGCAACGCCACGCCGAGCATGAATGCGTACGGGGACACCCATTGCCAGAAGCGCATCGGCAACTGCATCACCGCGACGCCCGCCATGACGCCGATGCACACGAAGGCGGCATGGCGCATGAAGAAGTAGTGCGGCTGGCCCTCCGTCATACGGCTCGCCTCGGCGATCGCAATCGAGGCGGAATACACCATCACCGTGCCGAGCCCGAGCAACAGCAGCACGATCCAGATCACGGCCGGATCGAAGTCCGGCTCTGGTTCCGTGTGCGCTGCCGCCAGCGGTTGATAAAGCGCGCTCAATGCTTCGCCTCCAGGCTGCGAACCGCCTCGACGAACGTCTGCGCCCGATGCTCGTAGTTGTCGAACATGTCGAAGCTCGCGCACGCCGGAGACAGCAGGACCGCATCGCCGGGCTGGGCCAGCGCGTAGGCGCGCTGCACGGCATCGTCCATGTTCTGCGCCTGCTCGACCGCGACGCCGCAACCGGCGATCGCGGCTGCAATGCGGGGTGCATCGCGACCGATCAGCACCACCGCGCGCGCGCGTCGCGCTACCGGTTCCTTCAGCGGCGCGAAGTCCTGTCCCTTGCCGTCTCCACCGAGTATCGCCACCACCTTCTGCGGCATGCCGTCGAGCGCTGCCACGGTTGCGCCGACGTTGGTGCCTTTGGAATCGTCGATGAAAGTCACGTTGCCGATCTCCGCGATCGGCTGCACGCGATGCGGCAATCCGTCGAACGCGCGCAACGCATCGAGCAGCGGCGGATAAGGCAGCCGGACCGCGCGGCAAAGCGCGAGCGCGGCGAGCGCGTTGGCGGCGTTATGCATTCCGGCCACCTTGAGTTCCGAAACCCGCAGCAACAGCTCGTTACCCTGCGCCAGCCAGGTCTCGCCCTGCGCGCTGCGCAGCCCCCAGTCGCGGTCGCTGTCGGGTTGGTCCAGCCCGAAGGTGAAGGCGCAGCGTCCGGGTTGCGTCATCTGCCTGGTCCAGGGGTCCTGCCGGTTCAGCACCTGCACGCCGGTGCCGAAGAAAATTCTCGACTTCGCTTCTGCGTATTCGCGGATGCCGGCATAGCGGTCGAGATGATCCTCGCTCAGGTTCAGCACCGCCGCGGCATCCGCATCCAGCGTCTGCGTGGTTTCGAGCTGAAAACTGGACAATTCGAGAACAAAGACATCCGGTTTCCTGCGCCGGCCCGCGTCGATGTCGCTGATGGCATCGAGTATTGGCAAGCCGATGTTTCCCGCCACCAGGGTGCGCGTGCTCGCCGCGCGACACATCGCGCCGACCATCTCGGTCACCGTGCTTTTTCCGTTCGACCCGGTAATTGCGATGACCTTTACCTCTGCGAACTCGTCGCGGATGCGCGCAAACAGTTCGATGTCGCCGAGCACCGCCACGCCGCGTGCGCGCGCTTTCTGCACCTGCGGTTCCGACAGCGGCACGCCCGGACTGATGGCGATCGTGGTGACGTCGGCAAAGCTCTCCTCGCGCAGCACACCGAGGTGCAGTTCCACGCCGGGAAGCTCCGCGCGCAGCGCATCCGCGAACGGCGGTTCGGGCCGCGTATCGGCGACGCGCACCTGCGCGCCACGGCGTGCCAGCCATCGCGCCATCGACATTCCGCTCGCACCGAGGCCCAAGACCAGAACCCTCTTATCCTTCAGTTTCAACTGGACGCCGCTCCCTCAGCGCCGCCTGCAGACGCAGCAACCGGATCGTGCCGACGTCCTCCTCATCTTCCAGCGCATGCTCCGGAAACAGTCGCAGCTGAGAGAGCCGGCGCGAGTCCGCTGCTTCGCGCTGCCGCAGCATCATTTGATGAAATTGCTCCAGACTCATTCGTTCACCTCAGTTTCAATGTAGAAAGTCCGATCAGGACCAGCATCATCGTGATGATCCAGAAGCGAACGACAACCTGGTTCTCTTTCCAGCCCTTGAGTTCGTAGTGGTGGTGCAGCGGCGCCATTCGAAATATGCGTTTTCCGGTCAACTTGAACGAAGCGACCTGCAGCATCACCGAAAGCGTCTCGACCACGAACACCCCGCCCATGATGAAAAGCACGATCTCCTGGCGCACCACAACGGCGACCACACCCAGCGCCGCGCCCAGCGCCAGAGCGCCGACATCGCCCATGAATACTTCCGCCGGATAGGCGTTGAACCAGAGAAACGCTAGGCCCGCACCGGCGAGCGCCGCGCAAAACACGGTCAACTCGCCCGCACCGGGGATGTGCGGGAAACCGAGATAGCGCGAAAACACGGCGTGTCCCGCGACATAGGCGAACACGCCGAGCGCGCTGCCGACCATCACCGTCGGCAGGATGGCGAGGCCGTCCAGGCCGTCGGTCAGGTTCACGGCATTGCTCGAACCGACGATCACGAAATAGCTCATCACCACGAAACCGATGAGCCCGAGCGGATACGCAACCTGCTTGAAGAACGGCACGATCAGTGCCGTCTGCTCCGGCTGCGCCGCGGTCCAGGCGATATAGAGCGCGGCCGCGATACCGATCACCGATTGCCAGAAGAACTTGGCGCGAGCCGAAAGGCCTTTGGGATTGCGGTGCACGACCTTGCGGTAGTCGTCGATCCAGCCGATCATGCCGAAGCCGAGCGTCACGATGAGCACCACCCACACCAGGTGATTACTGAGGTCGGCCCACAACAACGTGGTGATGGCGATCGACACCAGGATCAGCGCGCCGCCCATGGTGGGCGTGCCGGCTTTCACCAGATGTGTCTGCGGCCCGTCGTCCCTCACCGACTGGCCGATCTTGTATGCGGTCAGCCTGCGAATCATCGCCGGCCCGATGAAGAACGAGATCACCAGCGCGGTCAGCGTCGCCAGCACCGCGCGCAGCGTGATGTAGTTGAATACGTTGAACGCGCGAATATCCTGCGCGAGCCACTGGGTCAGGAGCAGCAGCATCAGGCGCCTCCCTCGGTCTGGCTGACGTCCGCCTGCAACGCTGCGGTGATGCGTTCCATGCGCATGAAACGCGAACCCTTCACCAGCACCGTGCAGCCCGGCTCCATCTCCGCTTTCAGTGCGGCAGTGAGTTTTTCCGCGCTGGCGAAATGCCCGGCGTGTTCACCGAAAGCGCGCACTGCTGACGCGCTCCACTCTCCCAGGGCGAGCAATCGATCGACGCCGGCGCGCCGCGCGAAAGCCCCGATCTCGGCGTGCATTTCACCAACCGCTTCGCCCAGTTCACCCATGTCGCCCATCACGAAGATCTTCTTGCCTGGCGTGGCGCCAAGCACCGTGAGCGCTGCCTTCATGGATTCGGGATTGGCGTTGTAACTGTCGTCCAGCAGGGTGGCCCCGCCTGGCAGCGCCACGCGTTGCAGCCGGCCTTTGACTCCTTTATATATGGCGAGTCCGGCGACGATGTCCGCGGACGGAACGCCGACGACCCAGGCTGCGGTTGCAGCGGCGAGTGCGTTCTTCACGTTGTGCACGCCGGGCTGCGAAAGCCGCACGACGAAAGTTTCCTCCGGTGTGCGCACGGTTACGAGGCTGCCGCCGTTCTCGAGTTCATAGCGCGCGGTCACGGTCGCGCGCTTGTCGAGGCCGAAGTCCGCGATCCGATGTCCGCGCGCGAGTCCGCGCCAGTAATCCGCGAACGCGTCCTCGCCGTTGACCACCGCCACGCCGTCGGCCCCGAGGCCTTCGAAGATCTCACCCTTCGCGCGGGCGACCGCCTCCACGGAGCCGACCTCACCGATGTGCGCAGTGCCGGCGTTATTGATCAGCGCCAGCGTCGGACGGGCAATCCTGGACAGATACGCAATCTCGCCCAGGTGATTCATGCCCATTTCCACCACCGCGTAGCGATGCGCCTCGCGCAGGCTCAGCAGCGTCAGCGGCATGCCTATGTCGTTGTTCAGATTCCCCGCGGTCGCCAGTACCGCGTCGTCGCCGGCATGACGACGCAGGATCGCAGCCAGCATTTCCTTCACCGTGGTCTTGCCGTTGCTGCCGGTGATTGCAATCAACGGGAGGTCGAAGCGGCTGCGCCACCAGGCTGCAAGCCGGCCGAGCGCGAGGCGGGTGTCTTCGACTACGATCAGCGGACCTGCCGTGCCCGCAGCAGCCGGATCGCTCACCATCGCACCGGCCGCGCCCTGTTCGAGCGCCTGCGCGACAAAGCGATGAGCGTCGAAACGCTCGCCCTTGAGCGCAACAAACAGGTCGCCGGCACGCAATTCGCGGCTGTCGGTGCACACCCGCACCACCTTCGCGTCGCCTCCATGCAGTTCGGCGGCGAGCGCCTTCGCGGCTGCGGACAGATCAAACATGCTGTCCTCCCGCCTGCAGCCGCGACGCCACTTCACGAGCGACTTCGAGATCGTCGAACGGCAACCGTCTATCGCCGATCTCCTGATAGGTTTCGTGGCCTTTGCCTGCGATCAGCACCACGTCTTCGGGCGCGGCGTTTTGCAGCGCGTAGAGAATCGCCGTGGCACGATCCTCCTCGACGTGGTAGTTCGGATGCGCGCCGGCTAGAATGTCGGCGATGATCGCGCGCGGATTCTCCGAACGCGGGTTGTCGCTCGTGATCACACAGCGGTCGGCCAGGCGCGTCGCGATCTCGCCCATCAGCGGACGCTTGCCGGGATCGCGATCGCCGCCGCAGCCAAATACGCAATGCAGCCGCGCACCCATCGACAGTGTCAGGCGCAGGGTTTCCAGCGCCTTCTCCAGAGCGTCCGGTGAATGCGCGTAGTCCACCACCACCAACGGCACATCGCGCAGCGATACCGTCTGCATGCGGCCGGGCACCGGTTGGAGTTCCGAAAGTGCCGCGATTGCATGGTCAAAACCGACACCGGAGGCGAGCAGCACGCCCAGCACGCCCAGCAGGTTATAGGCGTTGAAACCGCCGAGCAGCGCACTCGCAACGCGTCCCTTGCCCCAGGGCGTGGCAATCTCGAGCTTCAATCCGCGCGTGGAAAGATCGAGCTGATGGCCCGCGATCTCGCCTTTGCCGATCCCATAGCCGATTGCGTTCACGCGCGTGCGGTCGATGCGCTGCGCCAGTTCGGCACCGAACGCATCATCCAGATTCAATACCGCATGCTTGAGCTGCGGCCATTCGAACAGCTTCGCCTTTGCCGCCGAATACGCTGCCATGCTGCCGTGATAATCGAGGTGATCGCGCGACAGATTGGTGAACAACGCAACATCGAACTTCACGCCGTTCACACGGCCCTGTTCGATACCGTGCGATGACACTTCCATCGCTACCGCCACGGCGCCCTGTTCGCGCAGGCCGGCGAGGCGCGCCTGCAGCGACACCGGATCCGGCGTGGTGTTCTGTGCAGGGTCGAGCGCGTCGGTGAATCCGCTGCCGAGCGTGCCTATGACGGCTGTGCGCCTGCCCTGCCGCGACAAGGCCTGCGCGATCCATTGCGAACATGACGTTTTGCCGTTGGTACCGGTGACGCCGACCATCCACAGGTGCTGCGACGGGTTTCCGTAGAAGCGGCTGGCGATTTCGCCTGCTTTTTCGCGCAGCCCGTGTACCGGAAGATTCGGCACACGCCACGCCGGGTCCCATTCGAATCCGGGTTTTTCCCACAGCACGGCACATGCGCCGGCTTCGATTGCCTGCGCTATGAAACGCCTGCCGTCGCTGCTGTCACCCGGAAACGCCAGAAAGACCTCGCCTTTGGAAACCTTTCGGCTGTCGATCGACAGCCCGCTCGGCTTGACGCCGAGCGACTGCAGATCCGGCAGGTCTGCAGATTGCAGGTCGGATTTGCGCAGGCGCGCGCGGGCGCTCACACTTCCTCCCGCGGCAGCGGTGCCTTGGACGGCATGAATTCCTCGAGACTGTCGGGTGCGACGCCGAGTGCGCGCAACGCGCCCGCCATGATCTGGCGGAACACAGGCGCCGCCACCTCGCCGCCGTAGTAACGCCCCTCGCCCGGCTCGTCTATCACCACCGCGATCACAAGGCGCGGATCGCTCACCGGCGCGAAGCCGACGAAAGAGGCGACGTACCGGTCCCTGGCGTACCTGCCGTCAACCAGCTTGTGCGATGTGCCGGTCTTGCCGGCGACACGGTAACCGGCCAGGCGTGCGCGTACCGCAGTGCCGCCGGGATGGGTAACCGCCTCGAGCATCTGGCGCACTGCGACGGCCGTTTCTTTCGAGATCGCCTGTGTCGCCTCCGGCGGGTCGTCCCTGCGCACGAACGTCAGCGGCACCAGCCTGCCATCCGTGGCGAACACCGAATACGCACGCGCGAGTTGCAACAGGCTGACCGAAATGCCATGGCCATAGGATATGGTCGCGTGTTCGATCGGCCGCCATTGTTGGTAGGCGCGCAGGCGCCCCGACGCCTCGCCGGGGAACCCGGATTTCGGCAGCGTGCCGAATCCGACCGCGGAAAGCACACGCCACAGATTCCGCGGCGGCATCGCCAGCGCGATCTTCGCAGAACCCACGTTCGACGATTTCTGGATCACCTCGGAGACGGTCAGCAAAAGCTCCGGGTGAACGTCGCGAATCGTGCGGTTGCCGACCTGCATGCGTCCGGGGGCAACGTCGATCACGGTATCCGGACGGGTGAAACCGGCCTCGATCGCCGCCGCCGCCGTGAACGGCTTGAGGGTGGAGCCGGGTTCGAACAGGTCCACCACCGCGCGGTTGCGCGTGCGTTCCGCGGTGACAGTGTCCCGGTTGTTCGGGTTGTAGGTCGGCCAATTGGCGAGCGCCAGCACTTCGCCGGTGCGCGTGTCGAGCACCACGGCACTGCCCGCGCGCGCGCCCTGCGCCCTCACGGCATCGCGCAGTTCGCGAAACGCCAAGTATTGGATGCGCCGGTCGATCGACAGTGCAAGCTCGCGTCCCTGCTGCGGCACGCTGATGCTTTCCACGTCCTCGATGATGCGGCCCAACCGGTCCTTGATGACCCGGCGGCTGCCCGGCTTGCCGGCGAGCCAGTCCTGGTATGCGAGCTCGACACCCTCCTGGCCGCGATCGTCGACGTTGGTGAATCCCAGCACGTGCGCGGTCACTTCCGCGGCCGGGTAGTAACGTCGGAATTCGCGCTTCAGGAACACGCCCGGCAGATTCAGGCTCACCACCTTTGCCGCGTGTTCCGGCGGCAGATGCCGTTTCAGATAGACGAACTCGCGATTGCGGTCGGCAAGCCGGCGCCGCAGTTCTTCGGCACCGACATCGAGCACGCGCGCCAGCCGGCGCAGTTGTTCCGCGCTCAGTTGCGCATCGGCCGGAGAAGCCCACACCGATTCCACCGGCGTGCTGATCGCCAGCGGCTCACCGGAGCGGTCGGTGATCATTCCCCGGTGTGCACTGATCTCCACCGTGCGCGCATATCGCATCTCGCCTTTCGACTGCAGAAAGTCGTTGTGCAGCCCCTGCAGGTAAAGAGCCCGCGCCGCCAGCGTCATGAAAGCCGCCAGCACCAGCAGCAGGAGCAGGCGCGCCCGCCACACGGGCAGGCGCACGCTCAATGCCGGGTTGGTAGGCGTTCTCATGGACTGGACGGCGCGGGAGGGGGAGGAACCACACGCACGCGCGCCTGCGGTGGCACGCGCATCTGCAATCGGCTTGCGGCGATGCGCTCGATCCGCGAGTGCGTCGCCCACGTGCTCTGCTCGAGTTGAAGCCGGCCGAATTCGGTTTCGAGCTGACTGGCGATCTCCTGCTCCGCCTGCAGTTCGACAAAGAGCTTGCGGGCTTGATGCTGCGAGCTGACCAGTGCCAGGGAACAGATTACGAGCACGATGAACAGCACGAGATTGATCCGCTTCATGCCGCCAGCCTTTCCGCCACCCGCATGATCGCGCTGCGCGCGCGCGGATTCGCGTCCGTTTCCGCCTGCGACGGGCGCACCGGCTTGCCCACCAGGCGCAGCCGCGGCTTCGGCAGTTCGGCGGCACGCAGCGGCAGGCGCGATGGCACGCTCGGGTTCGCCTCCGTACGCATGAAGCGCTTGACGATGCGATCCTCGAGCGAGTGGAAGCTGATCACCACCAGGCGGCCTCCGCCGGCGAGACAGTCGACGCACTGCGGCAGGACTATCTCCAGCTCTTCAAGCTCCTGATTGAGGTAAACCCGTAAAGCCTGGAAGGTGCGCGTCGCCGGATCCTGGCGTGGCTCGCGCGTCGGAACGGCTTCTGCCACGATCTGGGCAAGTTGCCGCGTGCGCTCGATGGGCTGTCGCGATCGAGCCGCAACAATCGCTCTTGCAATCTGTTTAGCAAACCGTTCTTCGCCATAGCGCTTGATCACCTCCCAGATCTCACGTTCCGAAGCCTGCCCAAGCCACTCCGCCGCGCTCTGCCCGCTGCCCGGATCCATCCGCATGTCGAGCGGGCCATCGCGCCGGAAACTGAATCCCCTGTCCGCTTCTTCCAGTTGCGGCGACGACACGCCGAGGTCCAGCAGCACGCCGTCTACCTGCGTCGCGCCCTGCCGGCGCAGCACCTGCGCCAGCCGGCCGAAGCGCTCTTGCACCACCGTCAGCCTCGTGTCCTTGATTTCTGCCGCATGCGCGCTCGCCTGCGGATCGCGATCGATTGCAATCAGTCTTCCGCCTTCGCCAAGGCGCGCGAGCACCGCGCGACTGTGGCCTCCCCGGCCAAAGGTCCCGTCCACGTAGCAGCCCCCGGGCTTGATGTTCAAGGCGTCGACCGCTTCCTCCAGCAAAACAGCCTGATGTGAGCCGGAGCTCACAAGGCGAAGTTCTCCATGCCGGGCGGCAGCCGTTCGGGATCCGCAACCACCTGCTCGATCTGCCTGTCCCAGCTCTCCTGGCTCCAAAGCTCGAAATGACTGCCCTGCCCGACGAACATGACCTGCTTGTCGATATCGGCGTACTTGCGCAGTACCGCGGACACCAGCAAGCGGCCGGCGGCATCCATCTCCAGGTCCTCCGCGAAACCGACCAGCACCCGCTTCCAGTTGCTGGCCTGTTGGTCGAAACTCGAGAAGGTCATGATTCGCGCACGGATCGGCTCCCAAGCCGCAGCGGGATACAGGAGCAGGCATCGATGAGGATGGGCTGTAAGCACTAACTTACCGTTTGAGCCTGCAACAAGGCCCTCGCGGTGCCTGGTTGGCACGGCAAGACGACCTTTTGCATCTAGCGTGAGTGCTGTTGCTCCCTGAAACATGGCCTCTCGCGGGAAGTACCGGTTTTTACTGTTGTTCCCACTTCTTCCTACTTTTCCCCACTCTAGTAGAAAAGAAATAGCCGGTCAAGGAGAAACACCGTGTTTTCTTTCGATACGACAAAGACTTACGGGTGACTCCTCAGTCGTCGGATGACGACATAGAGCAACCTGTTTTAATTCATGGCAATAAGCGGTGTATTTGAAGTACTACAGGAGGAAATGCGGGCAGCCATCCGCACTTCGCGAACGGGCCGGAGGGAGAAAAAGAAGTGGAAAGCTGGCCTGTAAGCCGGGTTCTGTTGGTTGCCCGAAGGCGCCCATGACAGCCATTCATCTGGGCCGCCGGTCGCCCGGCGGCTCTAGCGACCTACCCGGGAGCAGCGCGAGCAGCGCTGTCGCCCCCCTATTTGGTCTTGCTCCGGATGGGGTTTGCCGTGCCGTCCGTGTTGCCACGTCCGCGGTGAGCTCTTACCTCGCCGTTTCACCCTTGCCTGTGCAGTCGGTCCCGTTCGCCAAGCGAAATCTGCCCCGCTTTACGAGGCATCCCGCCCACTACGCGAACGAGACTTTGCGGCCTTCGGCCGCAAAGTCGGGACCGCCTGCCATCGGCGGTCTACTCTCTGTTGCACTTTCCATCGCCTCTCGGCGTCCGGCTGTTAGCCGGCATCCTGCTCTGCGGAGCCCGGACTTTCCTCTGCGCGCGAACGCACAGCGGCTGCCCGGCCAGCTTTCCGCGCGAATCGTAACACCCGCACCGCCCGCCGGGACGACGGGCTTTGCGGGCGAAGCGTGACGATTCGTAACAAATTAGACCGGGCTTGACGCCTCCGGTTGCGCGAACTAAGCGTTAAAGAGCGGTTCGAAATTGAACTAGCGAAGGAGGATACCGCCATGAAACGAAGACTCTACTTCCTGCTTCCGGACGTCCCGACCGCTGAACGGACGCTGCGCGACCTGCTGCTTGCACGCGTCGAGATCGGTCATATCCATTGCCTGGCGAAACGAGAAACCGATCTCGGTGAACTCCCCGAAGCCGGCATCCTGCAGAAGACAGATCTGGTGCACGGCGCCGCGGTCGGGGTGGCGATCGGCGGCGGCGCGGGCGTCGCTGCCGGGGCTCTGGCCATCGCCTTTCCGCCCGAAGGGGTGAGCCTGCAACTGGTCACGGTACTGGTGGCAGGTCTGGTCGGCGCGCTATTTGGCGCCTGGGTTTCCAGCATGGCCGGCACCGCGATTCCCAACTCGCGGCTTGCCGGTTTTCATCGCGCGATCGAGGCAGGTTCGGTGCTGATGATGGTCGACGTGCCCCTGAATCGTGCCCACGAAATCCGCGAACTGGTAGCGAAACGACATCCTGAGGCAGTTGCCGCCGGAATCGAACCGACCATTCCTGCCTTTCCGTAAACCGGTGCTCGCTGGCATCTGCTTCCGGATTCCGGGCAAAAAAAGAGGGGCTCTGCAGCCCCTCTTCATAATCCGGTTTCATAACAGGCACTAGCTGCCGTTGACGGCCGCCTTCAGTTTCGCTCCGGCACTGAACTTCGCAGTCCTGGAAGCCGGAATGTGGATGGCCGCACCGGTCTGCGGGTTGCGCCCGGTGCGCGCAGCACGTTTGCCTTGGGAGAACGTTCCAAATCCGACCAGCGTTACGCTCTCCCCCTTTTTTATGGTGCCGGTTACCGCGTCGACGAACGCATCCACCATGGAATCCGCCACAGTCTTGCTCGTACCGGACTTATTCGCTATCAACTCAACGAGTTCCGCCTTGTTCATTGATCCCCCTGTCAGGTCCAGAAAGTGCCTTGCAGCCCCTGATTCGGGTGCCGGAGACTCACAAGGCACATCGCGCCATCCGGCCGGTCGTTGCTCGCGCGGCATCGCAACATGAGACACCGCATTTTCTGCCGCGACATCCCCCCAGCTTCGCGGGCCATTATGCGCCCGCGCGACAATGCTGCCCAACTGAAGAAAATGCGCAATCAGAATCTGCACACGTCGATACCCGCGCTCGCCCGCGCGTTGCGATTGCGCGGATCTCAGCCGCCGAGCTTCCAGCGGATGCTTCCGCCGGCGCGCAAGGGCACCAGTTCGCCGCCACCGTACGCCAGGCGCGCCGGCACCGCCCACTCGCGTTTTTCCAGCACCACCTTTTCACGATTGCGCGGCTGTTTGTAGAAGTCGGCACCGAAAAAACTCGCGAACCCTTCCAGCCTGTCCAGCGCACCGGCATCCTCGAACGCCTCGGCATACAGCTCCAGCGCCGCGTGCGCGGTGTAAACCCCCGCGCATCCGCAGTCGGTTTCCTTGGTGTCGCGCGCATGCGGCGCGCTGTCGGTTCCGAGAAAGAACTTCGGGTTGCCCGAAATCGCCGCATCGACCAGCGCGCGGCGATGTACTTCGCGCTTGAGCACCGGCAGGCAGAAGTGATGCGGCCGCATCCCGCCCTGGAACAGCGCGTTGCGGTTCAACAGCAGATGGTGCGCAGTGATCGTAGCCGCCACGCTGGCAGGGGCTTCTTTCACGAATTCGACCGCTTGCGAAGTCGTGATGTGCTCCATGCTCACGCGCAGCTGCGGAAAACGTCGGACCAGCGGCGCGAGTTCACGCTCGATGAACACCTGCTCGCGATCGAAGATGTCGATCCCGGGGTCGGTCACTTCACCATGCACCAGCAGCGGCAATCCGGCCTCGCGCATCGCCTCGAAAACCGCAAAACACTTGCGGATGTCGGTCACGCCCGATTCAGAGTTGGTCGTCGCGCCCGCCGGGTAATACTTGACCGCGTGCACCATGCCGCTCGCCTTTGCGCGCCGGATCTCCTCGGGCTGCGTGTTGTCGGTGAGATAGAGCGTCATCAGCGGTTCGAACGTGCTGCCGGGTGGCAACGCGTCGAGAATGCGCTGGCGATATGCGTCGGCCTCTGCGGTGGTTCGCACCGGTGGCCGCAGGTTCGGCATCACGATCGCGCGCGCGAACCGCCGGGCAGTGTGTGCGACCACCGCACGCAGCGCATCACCGTCGCGCAGGTGCAGATGCCAGTCGTCCGGACGGGTCAGGGTCAGTCGTTCCATGTCATTCCGTGTCGTCCCGTTTCCTCGTGGAACCATCCTGCAGTTCCAGCGCGCGCTGATAGAGCGCGTTACGCCTGCCGCCGGTGATCTCCGTCGCCATTTTTACCGCCTGCTTCAGCGGCAACCCAGCGAGCAGCACGCGCAACACGCGCGCCTCCATGAGCGCGTTGTCTTCTTCGCCGCGAAATCCTTCCACCATCAGCACGAACTCGCCACGGCAACGTTCCGGCTTCTCGCCGATCCACGCCTCGGCATCCTGCAGCGGTGTCACGTGCAATTCTTCGAACAGCTTCGTCAGCTCCCGCGCGATCGCCACCTTGCGCTCGCCGCCGAACGCGGCCGCCATACCGGACAGCGTTGCCAGCACGCGATGCGGCGCTTCATAAAAAATCATCAAATCGCGGAACCCTGCCAGCTTCGCAAGAACCTCGTCGCGCTCGCCTTTTCTGTTCGGCAGGAAACCGCAGAACAGGAAACGGGAAGAATCCAGCCCGGATGCAGACAACGCAGCAGTCAGTGCGCTGGCGCCGGGCACCGGCACCACGCGATAGCCCGCATCGCGCACCGCCCCGACCACCATCGCGCCGGGGTCGCTCACGCCCGGAGTGCCCGCATCCGTCACCAGCGCCACGGACTTGCCTTCGGCAAGCAGTCGCAGCAGCGCGGCAGCGCCTTCGCGCTCGTTATGCTGGTGCACGGCGATCGTGCGCGTGCCGATGCCGAAGTGGGAAAGCAGCTTGCGGGTGACACGGGTGTCTTCCGCGGCGATCACATCCACCGATTTGAGCAGATCGACCGCACGCAGCGTGATGTCGCGCAGATTTCCGATCGGCGTCGCCACCACATATAATGTGGCGCCTGTAGGTTCATCGTACCCGATATGCAACGTCGCCCGGCCCCGTTCCTGCTCTTGTGCGCGCTACTATACTGGGCGCTCGCGGCCTTATCCACTCAAGGCACCCACGCCGTCGGTTTCGACTTCGAAGAAGAGCCGCTTCCGCCCGAAACGACCTATCCTGAACCAGCCTATCCGGAAGCGACCTATCCGGCAGAGGATCCGTACGCGCAGGAAGACAGCTTTCAGCTCACCGAACCGCACATCGCGGTGATTCTGCCTCTGCAGTCCCGCAACTTCGGCCGCTACGCGGATTCCGTGCGGCTGGGCGTGCTGTCCGCCACCAGCCTCACCTACGACGCAAGCCTTCCGGTGATCGTCTACGCTACCGACGACGAGCCGGTCAGCATCATGGATGCCTACCAGCGCGCGATTTCGACCGGCGCACGCGGCGTCATCGGCCCTTTGACGCGTAACGGGGTTTCGGCGCTTGCCGCCAGCGGACTGGTAAACGTGCCCACCCTGGCGCTGAATGCGCCGGACATGGATGTACGGCTGCCGCCTGACCTCTACGTGTTCGGTCTGCAGATCGAAGCCGAGGCCAGGCAGGTGGCCCAGTTCGCGTACCGCGAAGGACAGCGCAAGGCTTTTGTCGTCAGCGGTGAAACCTCGCTCGGCCGCAGAGTCGCCCAGGCCTTCGTCGAGGAATGGGAGAAGCTCCAGGGCAAGGTGGTGGACCGCTTTGTCTACACCACAGACGTTTCGACGCTCGGCATCCTGCGCGATCGGCTGAACGCCACCGATGCGGATTCCGTATTCCTGTCCCTCGATTCCTCTCGCGCGCGGTTCATCCGGCCCTATCTCGGTAACCAGTTGCGAATCTACGCGACGTCCCAGGTATACGCGTCCAACGCCGACAAGCTGCAGCTCTACGATCTCGACGGCGTGCGCTTTCTCGACATGCCGTGGCTGCTGCAGCCGGATCACCCCGCGGTCATGAGCTATCTTCGTCCCGACATCCGCAGCCAGACACTCGACCAGGAACGCTTCTACGCGCTGGGCATCGACGCCTACCGGCTGATGCGCGTACTGCTCGATGAGGACGCGCTGCCCGAAACGCTGGACGGCGTCACCGGCACCATACGTCTCGGACGCAACCAGCAGTTCGAACGCGACCTCGTGCCGGCGCAGTTTTCCTACGGGGCGACACGCCTGCTGAATGACGTGTCCGCTCCCATTCGCGCGGAATGAGCCGGACCGGGCGGGATGCGGAGGATGCCGCGCTCGCCTTTCTGGAACGCAGCGGCCTGAAACTGGTTCAGCGCAATTACCGTTGCAGGTTCGGAGAAATAGACCTGGTCATGCGCGATGGCCGCGTACTGGTCTTCGTCGAGGTGCGCTACCGTGCTTCGGCCGCATTCGGCGGCGCTGCGGCAAGCATCACGCCGCGCAAACAGGGCCGGCTGCTGGCCGCCGCCCGCCATTTCCTCGCTTCGCATGCCGACGCTTTGCCCTGCCGCCTCGACGCAGTGTTGCTGAATGGCGACGGTCGGATCGAATGGATCAAGAACGCATTCGGCGAATGAAAGTCAGAGACAGAACCGACATGGCTTTGTGCAATAATTCGCGCTTATGAAGAAACGGGCCTGGCGCCGGCAATGGATCTGACAAGCCGCATCGAGCAGCACTTCAGCGACAGCGCCCAACTCAAGCTGCGGGCGGTGACGGAGCTTGCCGAACCGCTGGTGCAGGCTTCGCAGCGGTTGGTGCAATGTCTGAAGAACGAACGCAAGGTGCTGGCATGCGGCAACGGCGGCTCCGCCGCCGACGCGCAGCATTTCGCGGCGGAACTGCTCAACCGCTTCGAGATGGAGCGCGCGCCGCTTGCGGCGCTGGCGCTGACCACCGACAGTTCCACGCTCACTTCCATAGCGAACGACTATAACTACAACGAGATCTTCTCCAAGCAGGTGCGCGGTCTCGGTCAGGCCGGGGACCTGCTGCTTGCGATCTCGACCAGCGGCAATTCGCCGAACGTGATCGAGGCGATTCACGCCGCACACGAACGCAAGATGGGCGTAATCGCGCTCACCGGCAGGAAGGGAGGAAAGATGGCGGATATTCTCGGGCCGGAAGACATCCACCTGTGCGTACCCGCCGACCGAACCGCGCGTATACAGGAAGTTCACCTTCTCTGCCTGCACTGCATGTGCGACGCGATTGATTGTCTTTTGCTTGGAGTCGAATCATGAAATCAGCGATTCTTTTTTCCGCCCTCGGCATTGCCTGCCTGGTTGCCTTGCAAGGCTGCGTGCCGCTGATCGTGGGCGCGGGCGTTGGCGCGGGCATTATGGTTGCCGAGGACCGTCGCAGCAGCGGCACCATGCTCGAAGACCAGACCATCGAGATCAAGGCGTCCAATCGCATCAAGGAACAGTTCGGCGACCAGGTGCGGGTCAACGTCACCAGCTTCAACCGGCACGTCCTGTTGACCGGCTCGGTTCCGAGCGAACAGATCAAGGGCGAAGCCGAGTTGTTGGTACTGGAAGTGCCCAACGTGCGTAACGTGCAGAACGAACTCGCCATCGCCGGTGGCAGTTCGCTGGTATCGCGCAGCAACGACGGCCTGCTTTCCAGCCGGGTGAAAAGCCGCCTGGTGCAAAGCAAGGACGTGAGCGCCAATCACGTCAAGGTCACCACCGATAACGGCGTCGTCTATCTGATGGGCCTGGTTACCCGTGCCGAAGCAGAGGAAGCCGCGCAGGTTGCCGCCACCACCGGCGGCGTGCAGCGCGTGGTCAAGGTGTTCGAGTATCTCGACTGAAGTTCCGGCGTCAGCGTTTCCGGGCCGCCGCGTACATTTCCAGTGTTTTCTTCCGCGCCGCGTCGTGATCCACGATCGGCGCGGGGTAGTCCTTCCCGATCACGCATTCCGCCGCCGCCTGCAGGGCGGCATCCATCCTCCACGGTTCATGCAGAGTTGCGTCGGGGACCTTTGACAGCTCCGGCAGGTACATGCGGATGAAACGGCCATCCGGATCGAACTTCTTCGATTGCGTGACCGGATTGAAGATGCGGAAATAAGGCTGCGCATCGCAACCGGTTGAAGCGCACCACTGCCAACCGCCGTTGTTTGCGGCAAGATCGAAATCGTTCAGGTTCTCCGCGAAATAGCGCTCGCCCCAGCGCCAGTCGACGTGCAGGTCCTTTACCAGGAACGACGCCGTCACCATGCGCAGGCGGTTATGCATGTAGCCGGTCGAATTGATCTGTCGCATCGCTGCATCGACGAGTGGGTAGCCGGTCCGCGCCTCGCACCATGCGCGAAAATAATCCTCGCGGTTCTCGAACCGGACCGCCTCGTACTCCGGGCGGAACGCGCGTTCGACCACGTGCGGGAAGTGGTGCAGGATGCTGAAATAGAACTCCCGCCAGATCAGTTCCGACAGCCAGGTCTCGGCGCCCGGCGTGTTGACCGAAGCGGCGGTGCGTACCAGCTCGCGGATCGAGATGGTACCGAAGCGCAGATGCACCGAAAGGTAGGAGACCCCGCGCACACCCGGGTAGTCCCGCCGATCGCGGTAGCCGTCGATGCGCGACAGAAAATCCTGGAACAGTTCGCGCGCACCCGACATGCCGACCGGCATCTTCAGCTCGCGCAGGTTGGTGCGGCGGAATTTCATCGCTTCCAGTTCCGGCGGCGCGGATTGCACCGCCGGCGCCAGCGCGCCGCGCTCCGGATTCACCGCGTGCGGCTCGACCCGCGCCGGATCCAGTCTCGCCAGCCATGCCCGCCTGTAAGGCGTGAACACGGTAAACGGACGGCCAGCTCCAGTGAGAATCTCCGACTTCTCGAATATCACCTGGTCTTTGAACGTGCGCAGCGAACGCCCGTCGGACTCCAGCCGGCGGCGCACCTCAAGATCGCGCGCATTCGCGCCCGGCTCGTAATCGTGATTTGCATACACGGCCGCCGCACCCAGGCGCGCCGCCAGCGCGGGAATCAGCTCGCGCGCCTGCCCGTGCAGCACATGCAGACCGCCGCCGGCGCGCTCGAGCGCCAGCTTCAACTCCCGCACGCTCTCCCAGATGAACTCCACGCGCCGGTCGGCGCGGTTCTCCAGCGCATCGAGTATCCCGGTATCGAACACGAACACGCAATGCACCCGCCTCGTGTCGCGCAGCGCTTGACTCAGCGCGGCGTGATCGTCGATGCGCAGATCGCGCCGGAACCAGACCAGGATGTCGTCGTCGGTCATTGCGTTTGCCTTCAGCCGGACAGCCGTCGCAGCAGCCGCACCACGGCGCCGATCAGCGGCAGCTTGGTGTAGAGCTCCTCGGCGGTATCCCAGTAGTCGCGGTGATACACCACCCTGCCTTCCGCGTTGAACCGCAGATGGGTTGCGCCGTGGATCGTCTGCAGCGCTCCGCCGCGCATCCAGCGGCTGCGGAACGTCAGGTCCCAGACCAGGAAGGTTCCGCGCCCGTCGCCGGTCCACTCGCGGATGCTGAACCTCGGCTGCGAAAGCTGCCGGAACATCCGGCTGAAGATCGCGCGGATCTCCTGCGCGCTGCGCACCTCATTGAACGGATCCTTGAAATACGCGTCCCGCGCGTAGAACCGCTCCAGCTCCTGCACGCGTTCCGGGCTGAGCGTTTCGAAGTATTCGATCAGGGCCTGCAGATGTCCGGCGTCGGCGCTCATAAACCGGTGAATCGGCGCACGGCCGGGAAGTACAGGCGATAGGACAGCTGACGCAGCAGTTTCATCACGCGCGTGAAACGCTTTGGAAAATGCATCTCGAACTCCCCGCGCTCGAAGCCGCGCAGCATTTCCCGTGCCGCCTGCTCCGGGGTAATCAGCGCCGGCATGGTAAACGCGTTCTTGTCGGTGAGCGGCGTCTTCACGAACCCGGGGTTGATCAGGAACACGCCGATGCCCTTCGGCGCCAGGTCCAGGTACAGCGTTTCCGCGAGATTGATCAGCGCCGCCTTGGTCGCGCCGTACGCAAGCCCGGTGGGCAGACCGCGATAACCGGCGACGCTGGAAACGATCGCGAGCGCGCCGCGCTGCTGCTTCAGCATCCCCGGCAGCACCGCGCGCAGACCATTCAGCACACCGAAGACGTTGATCTCGAACAGGTCGCGCACCGCGCCGGTATCCAGTTCCCAGGCCCGCATCGGGCGATGATTACCTGCGAGAAACACCACCAGGTCGAGTCCCGCCCACTGCGAGAGTATTCCGGCGTGCGCCCGCTCCAGGTCCTCCGCGCGCGTGACGTCGGCCGGCAGCACCAGCGTCCGCCCTGCCGGCGCCTTTGCCGCGATTTCCTCCAGCGCGCCGGCGGAACGCGCCGTCAGCGCCACCCGCGCACCCCGCCCGACCAACGCCTCTGCCAGCGCGCGCCCGATCCCGGTGCTCGCGCCCACCACCCACACGCGCTGGTCGTTCCAGTTCCTGATCGGTTCATTCAGCGGCATATTTTCTCAACCATTATCTGGATATTTTGCGTTCAAGTTCACCACAAAGGCACCAAGGCACCGAGGAGCACAAAGAGACTCCCGTACTTCTTTGTGAACTTCGTGTACTTCGTGCCTTCGTGGTTCATCTCCGATCCGGAATCCAGCCACGGCCCCGGCAGATCAACTCCGCTTGCGGAAGGCCAGCGTGACCTCGCCCAGCCGGATGCCGAACTTTTTCATCACCGAGCGGTTCAGCATGACCTCGTCGTCCATCAGGAACATCCAGTCGTCGAACTTCACATGCCAGGTCCTTCCGTCCACGTCCAGCGCCAGCACGTAGCGCCAGCGCAGCGCGTTGCCGAAAGCTTCGCCCCGTGCTTCGCCGATCACATCGTCGGCGGTGCCGACATACGTGTTCTCGTCCAGCTTGCGTATGGTCCATACGCGGCGGCTGGTTTCGCCGTCCGAGTAGACGAAATCCTCTTCCAGCGTGCCGACGTCGCCTTCCCAGCTCGCCCTGATGTCGACGGTGAAACGGCGGACGACTTCGCCGGAGCGCTTCTGGAACATGCCCCAGGCGTCGATGTTGCCATCGAAGTAGGTTTTCAGATCGAGCACGGGTTTTTCCTCACGATAGGCGTCGGCGCGCGGGCCGGCGCAGCCGGCGATCAACCCGGCAAGCAGCAGCGCCGGGATCCATTTGAATCTCATCAGGTACCTCCTTGTTGTGCATACACGGGGCGAGCGAGCACCCGGCGATCCAGCGGCGCCCACCACAGCAGCGCTGCCGAGCCGAGCTTGATTACACAGGGCACCAGCGCATACATCGCGGGCAGTGCACCGAAGCTCGCCTGCGGCGTGCCCGGCACGTAGCCAAGCCACGCAAGTGCTGGCAGTGCGATGCCGGCTGCGAGCGCGAGATTGAGTTTTTCCAGCATCTGCCACAGTCCGAAATAGGCGCCGTCCGGCCGTGCCTCATCCTCGCGCGAACCGGCATCGACCACGTCGGCCAGCATCGACGATGGAATCGCCAGTTCGGCGCCGTAGGCCAGACCCGAGAGCACGCACACCAGCGCAAACCCGACCACGTCGCCTTCGCCGAGCGAGAACGCCCAGACGAACGCCGCCACCGCGAGGAACATTCCGGCGAGCCAGGCGTTTCTTTTTCCCAGCCGCCGCGACGCGCCGATCCACGCGGGCATGCCGAGCGCGCCAAACAGGAAGTAGAGACCGAGAAACAGTCCGGCGTACTGCGGTCGCTGCAGCACGTCCTGTACGAAGAACAGGATCAGCGTTCCCGGAATCGCCGCTGCGATGCCGCTCACCACGAATACCGCCATCAGCCAGCGAAACTCCCGGTTCGCCAATGGCTGCAGCATGCGGCGCCACGAGAACTGCGGTGCTTTCGACTTCGGCGGCGGCTTCGGCGACCACGCGAGCGTGGCGAATACACAGATCGCGATCACCGGCAGGAACAGCAGGCTGAACGCGGCCAGCCCGGTCTCGCCCCCGGCCTGTGCGGACAGCAGCTCGGGCAGCGCCGCGGCCATCAGCACGCCGACCACACCGAACGCGCCGCGCGTGGCGGTGACGCGGGTGCGCTCGTGGTAATCGCGAGACAGCTCCGCGCCCATCGCAAAGTAACTGATCGACGCCGCGCTGAACCCGAAGGTCACCACCAGCAGGCACGCGGCCATCCACACCGACAGCATCGGCACGTTCGCCTCCGGCGCATTGAACAGCGCGACGAATCCGGCGGCCAGCACCGGCGCCCCGAGCAGCACCGGCAACCGGCGGCCGAGCCGCGTCTGCACGGAGCGATCGCTCAGGTAGCCGAGCAGCGGATCCTGGAAGGCATCGAGCAGGCGCGTCGCCAGCAGGATCGCGCCAACCCAGGCCAGCGGGACACCAAGCGTGCCGGCGTAGTACTTCGGCACGTGCACGTAGACCGGCAGTGCCGCCATGGCGAGCGGCAGCGCAAAGGCGGCGTAGGCGAACAACCCTCCTCGCGAGAGCCGCGACGGTATCACTGGCGGCCGATCAGCGATTCGCGCAGCTTCGGCTCGCGCGTGCGCGGGTCGAGCCAGATCGCAAAGAAGGCGCGCGCGAATTCGCTTTCGCCGACGTTGCCGGTCGGGCGACCGTCATGAAAGAACAGCACGCCCTCGCCGGGACGGTTGACTCCGGTGATGCGCTCGCCGCGCTGCACGTCCGGGAACACGCGTGCCAGTGCCTGCGCCCAGCGCGCGAGCGTAGTCTCATCCGTGAAGCCGAGCCGCCGCATCTCATCCAGTGTGGTGCTCACCAGCCGCTGCGCACTGATACTGCGCGCATAGCGTATGTCGAGCGCAAACGCCCGGTCGATCGACCAGTTCGAATCGCTCGCCCACAGTGCTGCGTCGTAGATGTGCAGCCCGAACCAGCGCAGACGGCCTTCGCCAACCGGCTGCAAACCGGGCGCGGTCTGCGCCACCGGGGCCGGCAGCGGCGGAATCGCAACCGCCGGCAGCGGGAACAGCGCCAGCATGAGCACCGCGAACAGGGTTCTACGCATGTGCCAGCTCCATGTGTTTGACGTCGATGCTGCCGGCGCGGAATCCCGCCTCGCAGTATGCGAGGTAGAAATTCCACAGGCGCTCGAAGCGGGCATCGAAACCATTGCCGCGCAGGCCGGCCGCGGCCTGGTTGTAGCGCTCGCGCCAGCGCCTGACCGTTTCCGCGTAATCGCCGCCGAATGCCAGCGTCTCGCGCACGCGCAGCCCCGCCCTCTGTGCTTGCCCGAAGAACGCGCGCGTCGACGGCAGCATGCCGCCCGGGAACACATACTGCTGGATGAAATCGGTGCTGCGACGGTATTGTTCGAACAGATCGTCCGCGATCACGATGGTCTGAATCACGGCTCGGCCTGTTTTCTCCAGACGTTCGCGCACGGTGCGGAAGAACTCCGGCCAGTAGCTCTCGCCAACCGCCTCAAACATCTCGATCGATACCACGTGATCGTAGCTGCCGCGCACATCACGGTAATCGCAAAGCTCGATGTCGACCAGCGACTCGAGGCCGGCACTGCGAATGCGCTGTCGGGCGAACGTATGCTGCTCGCGCGATATGGTGATGCCGTGCACCTGCGCCCCGCGGGAACGCGCAGCACGTTCCGCGAAACCGCCCCAGCCGCAGCCGATTTCCAGTATGCGGTCGCCGGGGCGCACCTGCAGTTGATCGAGAATGCGGTCGTACTTCGCGTCCTGCGCCAGTTCGAGCGGCATGTACTTGTCGCCGCCGAAGACCGCCGAAGAATAGGTCATGCTGCCGTCGAGCCAGGCGCGATAGAAATCGTTGCCCAGATCGTAGTGGGCATGAATGTTCCGGCGCGCGCCCGCACGGGTGTTCGGCCGCAGCAGGTGACGCAGCCGGTACGCGAAGCGGCCCAGCCAGTGCCCGTACAGTGCACGCTCGATGACCGCGCGATTCACCGCGGCGAGCTCCAGCAGCGCGGCGAGATCCGGCGTGTTCCAGCGTCCGTCGAGGTAACCCTCGGCAAAGCCGACGTCGCCCGAACGCAGAATCTCATCGCAAACGCGCCAGTCGGCGATCTTCCAGACCGCATGCGGCCCGGGCAGCGCACCGTGGAACGAGAACGTCTGTCCCTCGGGCGCGATCACCTCCAGCGCGCCGTTCTGCAACCGGGACAGCAACGCGAACACTATTCTGGCCGTGCGCGGAAGCGCCACCTCAGAATGCTGCAGCCATGCCTCTCTGGTACTCATCGGGTCGTCTCCTGTGCAGGCGGCAACGGCTTCGGGACATACTTCACCCCTTTCAGCCAGAGCCTGAGCGCCTGGTAGTGAATTCGCGCCATCACGCCAACTGTCATCCATGGATAGAACAGAAAGGCGCGCAGCAGATTTGCGGTGCGCAGCGGGACGGCGCTTCCCCACACCGCGGTGGCGAGCAGGCGGCCGTCGTTGTCGCCGTAGTCGATGCGCGCGCGGCAATCGCGGCAGCCGCCGTCGAACCGGAACGTGTAAACGCCGCGCACCTCGCAGAACGGCGAAACGTGGAACACCTTGCGCGCGGTCAACGCTTCGCCGTCGACGATCGCGCGCCCGTCTGCATGTGCCAGCAGATAGTTGTGGCGTTCGCCGAAGGTATTGTTGACTTCGCAAAGAATCGCCCGCAGCGCGCCGCCGCGGTCGTGGCAGAACCAGAAGCTCACCGGGTTGAACACGTAACCCAGTACGCGGGGAAACGCCTGCAACACCACTTCGCCGTCTGCGTCGCGCACACCTTCGCGCGCAAGCAGGGTCCGGATCCACGGTTCCAGCGGGCTGCCGTCTCGCGCGCCATGATCGCTTTCGTGAAAACTGAACAGGTTCCAGCGGTTCAGCGAAAGCAGCGACCCCCGCAGCTCACGCAGACGCGACAGCGGAATGCGCAGGAAGAACACGCGGTATGCAAAGGCGTTGCGCTTCGGCCGCAGCCGCGCGTGCATCACCTTGCCGAAATAGAGCCACGGCCTCATGCCGCCATCACCTCTTCCTGCCAGGGTGCATGCACGCCGAGCGCATTGGCTATCAGCAGCGCGGAACGCAGGCCGTCTTCGTGAAAGCCGTAGCCGGTCCACGCGCCGCAGAACCAAGTGTTGCGCTTGCCCTGGATCGCGGGAAGCGCGCGCTGCGCCTCGTTCGCCGCCCGATCGAAGATCGGGTGCGCGTACTCGAAGCGGCGGATCACGGCGTCCGCTTTCGGTTCGTGCGTCGGGTTCAGCGTCACGATCACCGGCTGCGCGAACGGCAGCGGCTGCAGGCGGTTGATCAGGTAGCTCACGCTCACCGGCCGCGCATCCGGACCGCCGTTGCCGGCAACGTAGTTCCACGCCGCCCATGCATCCCGGCTGCGCGGCAGCAGCGACACGTCGGTGTGCAGCACGGCGTGATTGGGCTGGTAGGCGATCGGCGCCAGGACGCGGCGTTCGGCGTCCGCCACGTCGGAAAGAATCGTCAGCGCCTGATCGCTGTGGCAAGCGAACACCGCCTGCGAAAACGTTTCCGTGCCGTGCCGGGTCGATATGCGCACGCCGTCGGAAGTGCGCGATGCAGACAGGACGCGGCAATCGGTTCTCACATCCGGAATCTGTGCAGCCAGGCGACGCACGTACTCGCGCCCGCCGCCCAGCACCGTGTGCCATCGCGGACGGTCGGCGATCTGCAGCAGGCCGTGGTTGTGGCAGAAGCGAAAGAACGTCTGCGCCGGATACTCGAGCATCTGCCGCGTGGGGCAGGACCAGATCGCGCCGCTCATCGGCAACAGGTACCAGTCGCGGAAGGCCCGGCCATAACGTCGCCTCTGCAGGAACTCGCCGAGCGACTCGTCTCCGCCTTCGCCGCTTGCGATCGCCGCGGTGCTCTCGCGGTTGAAGCGCAGGATGTCCTTCAGCATTCCCCAGAACTCCGGCTTGATGAGGTTGCGCTTCTGCGCGAACACGGTGGCGAGATTGCTGCCGGCCCACTCCAGGCGCTCTTCGTCCACGCGCACGCTGAACGACATGTCGCTGGCGGTATGGCGGACGCCGAGATGCCCGAACAGGGCAATCAGGTTCGGATAGGTGCGTTCGTTGAAAACCAGGAAGCCGGTATCCACTGGCGCGGTAATCCCGTCGAGCGTCACGTCCACCGTATTGGTGTGCCCGCCGAGTTGCTCCGATGCCTCGAACAAGGTCACCCTGTAGCGCTTCGACAACAGCCATGCTGCGGACAGCCCGGCCACGCCGGAGCCGATCACCGCGATCGTTTGTTTGCTCATGCCTCGAATTCCGTTTGAGATGTCAGGTCCGCTCGACAGCAGGTTCAGCGCGGACCAGACCCGAACCGGATCGCAACATCCGTATTCGGGAGTTCGGTCGACCCGGGGCCGGGGAGGGGAAACCCGGGTCGAGGCCGAGCGCTTGCGCTCTGGCCCGAGCTGAACCGTCAGTTGATCTGCGTCGTGCGGGTGCTCCGTTTTTCTGCGCAGTGGCGCGTGCGCGCATTCATGGCCGGTCGCCCGTCGCCGCCGGCTTGTCGCGCTCGATCTTCGCGTAGGCCGAGTGGTTGTGGATCGACTCGAAGTTCTCGCTTTCCACCGAGTAGCGGCGGACGCGGGCGTCCGCGTCCAGGCGCAACGCGATATCGCGCACCAGGTCCTCGACGAACTTGGGGTTGTCGTAAGCACGCTCGGTCACCCATTTCTCGTCCGGGCGTTTCAGCAGCCCGTACACCTCGCACGAGGCCTCCTGTTCCGCGATCCGGATCAGCTCCTCGATCTCCATGCCACCTTCCAGTTCGACGCGGATGGTCAGTTCGGAACGCTGGTTGTGTGCGCCGTAGTCCGAGATCTCCTTCGAGCACGGGCACAGGCTGGTGGCTGGTGCGCGGATCTCCAGGCTGGTCGTGCAGCCGGCCGCCGCGCTGGCTTCGGCCCGCAACACCGCCTTGTAGTCGAGCAGGCTTTGTACGCCCGACACCGGCGCGCGCTTGCTGACGAAATAGGGAAAGCGCACTTCTATGTAGCCGCTGCCGGCGCCGAGACGCTCCAGCATTCTCGCCATCAGCGATCGCAGCGAAGCGGTGCTGAACGTTTCCGTGTGTTCGCCGAGCAGCTCGAGAAAGCGCGACATGTGCGTGCCTTTCTCTTCACCGGCAAGGCCAACATACATATCTATTGACGCAACCGTGTGCTGCACGCCGAACATTGCACTCTCGACCCGGACGGGGTGAACGACCGAGCGCACGCCGACGCGATCGATGGCAATGTCACGCGTGTCACGCCGGGCCTGTATATCCGGCAGCAGGAATCTGTCTGGAGCATTCATCTGGGTTGGAGATCCTCTGAAATTCGCGCTTCGGCTGCGACCCGCGACGTCAATTGGTCAGATAGCGCAGTTCCGGCCACGGAAGCAGCACGGTGCGCGACTCGCCACGAACCGCCTGGCCATGTAGAAAGAGGTAATCGTCGATAACGAGATACGCCCCGCCGGCCCGCGCATCGTGATCCCCGGCCGCCCTCGCGGCGCGGTCAGCGGGTAAAGGCGTGGGCTCGCTGGCGCGGGCAACGCGCCAGTCCGGGCCATGCGAAACCGGTGCGGCCGTCGAAACCAGTGGCGCGAGAAACAACGAACTGACCAGCAGTGCAGGGAGTTTCATTTGTTTTGTCCTAGTCAAACAATGTACATGCCGCTACAATAAGCCTATGAACAGGCTACGTCAAGCTTTTGTCTAGGACAATAATGAAATCCACCATGGACAATCCAGCCCCGGACGAAATTCTTATCAATATCAGCGCGGTAGAGCGCGACACGGGGCTGTCCAAGGACACGCTGCGGATGTGGGAGCGGCGCTACGGTTTCCCGCAGCCGTTGCGCGACGCGAACGGCGAGCGCGCGTATCCCCCTGATCAGGTTGAAAAACTTCGCATCGTCAAGCGGTTGCTGGATCGCGGCCACCGGCCGGGCAAGGTGATCGAGCGACCGTTGGACGAACTGCTGGCGCTCGGCGCCCAGCCTTCGGTGAACGACGCGCCCAGACAGGACATCGAGGTCTTCCTGAGGTTGATCAAGACCCACCATCTGCCCGAGCTGCGCAGGCAGCTCAGCCAGACGCTCGCCCGGCAGGGCGTGCAGGCTTTCGTCATGGACACGGTGGCACCGCTGAACATCGCGGTGGGCGACGCCTGGATGCGCGGCTACCTCGCGGTATTCGAGGAACACCTCTATACCGAGCTCATGCAAAGCATTCTCCGCAATGCAATCAGCAACCTCCAGGCACAGGACCGCACGCCGCGGGTGCTGCTCACGTCCCTGCCGAACGAGCTGCACAACCTCGGATTGCTGATGGTCGAAGCGATCCTTTGCGTGGAAGGCGCCAGCTGCATCCCGCTCGGCACCGAGACCCCCCTGACCGAGATCGTCGGCGCCGCACAGGCGCAGCGCGCAGACATCGTCGCGCTGTCTTTCAGTGCAGCCTATTCGGAGACCAGGGCGGCGGAAGGCCTGAAGGAACTCCGCGCGCTGCTTCCCGGTTCGATGGTGCTGTGCGCCGGCGGCTCCGCAGTTCAGCGCATCCGCAAGCCGATCGACGGCGTACGGCTGGTGACCACGCTCGACCAGATGGCGGAACTGATCAAGGAATGGCGGGCCCAACGTTTCGTGTACTGACTCTCCGCACGGACTCCGGCGGCTGAAAAGCGCGCAGGTGCGGTGTTATACTGCCGGACCGTCGATCGCCAGGCGATTCAACCCGCCTGCAAGCCACCAGATCTCGCGGATGGTCGAATACCGTGATCGCCTTTCCCGGCGCCAATGCGGCCCGACCGGGGCCAAGTGCAGCGAGCCTTGGAAAATCCAGATATCGAATGAGGCCACTTGCAGCATTCCTGTAACGCGCAAATGCCACAGTGTGCCGTCATGCATTCGCAATGAAAGCGAGCAACCGGATGAAACAAATGCTCTACCCCCAACTCTTCAAACAGCTGGAAAGCGTCCGCTGGAACCTGGAGAAAGACATCCCCTGGGATGCCTTCGAAGGCGAAAAGCTTTCCGACGAACAGGCGCTCACCATCAAGATGAACGCCATCACCGAATGGGCCGCGCTGCCCGCCACCGAGATGTTCCTGCGCGACAACCGCGACGACAGCGACTTCTCCGCCTTCATGTCGGTGTGGTTCTACGAGGAACAGAAGCACGCGCTGGTGCTGATGGAGTACCTGCGGCGCTTCCGCCCGGACATGGTGCCCACCGAGGAAGAACTGCACGCGGTGCGATTCGATTTCGATCCGGCGCCGCCGCTGGAAACCCTGATGCTGCATTTCTGCGGCGAAATCCGGCTGAACCACTGGTATCGCTGCGCGTCGCAATGGCACACCGAGCCGGTGATCAAGAAAATCTACGAGATCATCGCGCGCGACGAAGCCCGTCACGGCGGCGCCTACCTGCGTTACATGAAGCGCGCGATCTCGCATTTCGGCGACGCCGCGCGCACCGCCTTTGCCAAGGTCGGGCTGCTGATGGCCTCGAGCGGGCGCAGCGGCAAACCGCTGCACCCCACCAACCTGCACGTGAACAAGGGCCTGTTCCCGCGGGACACGGTGCAGAGCAAGCTGCCCAACCCCGAGTGGCTGGAACACTGGCTGAGCGAACAGATCCGTTTCGACCGCGAGTGGGAGTCGAAAGTGGTCAAGATGATCCTGCACAACCTGTCCAGCCTGTTCGGCCAGGCGTTCGACACCGTCCAGCAGCTCAGCCGCTACCGCAAGCAGCTGGCGCTGGCGACGGCCACACCGGCGTAGCCGCCGAACACATGAAGCCCGGGCGCAATCGCGCCCGGCGAGACCGCGCTTCCCGCAGCGGTATGATGGCGGCTTCGCGAAAGTCGGCCGCCATGACCTTTTCCTTCGAACAGAAGATCTGCACGCCTGACGACCTGCCGCGCCGGCTGAAACAAATGGCGCGTCCGCTGGTTTTCACCAACGGCGTGTTCGACGTGCTCCACCGCGGCCACGTCACCTACCTCGCGCAGTCGCGATCACTCGGCGCCAGTCTGCTGCTCGCGCTGAACTCCGACGACTCCGTGCGCCGGCTCGGCAAAGGCCCGGACCGCCCGATCAACCCGCTCGAAGATCGCTTGACCGTGGTCGCCGCGCTCGAGTGCGTGAACCTCGTCACCTGGTTCGACGCCGACACGCCGCTCGATCTCATCCTCGCCTGCCGCCCGGACGTGCTGGTCAAGGGCGGCGACTGGCCGGTGGAAAAGATCGTCGGCGGCAAGGAAGTAAACAGCTGGGGCGGCGCCGTGCATTCGATTCCCTTCGAATTCGAACGCTCAACCACCGCGCTGATCTCCAGAATCCGCAACACCTGAACGTCCCGCAGCAATCAAGGAACCCTCGATGCCTACCGCACAGCCGCGTTTCTGGCGCGATATCTGGTCGCTGATCAAACCGTACTGGCAGTCCGAAGAAAAATTCGTGGCCTGGCTGCTGCTCGGCACCGTGATCGCGCTCACGCTCGGCATGGTGTACATGAGCGTGCAGTTCAACCAGTGGTACAACCTGTTCTACAACTCGCTGCAGGAAAAAGACAAGCACGAGTTCTTCCACCAGATGCTGCGCTTCGCGCTGCTGGCGACGGTCTACATCGTCATGGCGGTGTACGCGATCTACCTGAACCAGATGCTGCAGATCCGCTGGCGGCGCTGGCTCACCGACAAGTACCTCGACCGCTGGCTCGCGGATCGCACCTATTACCGCATGCAGCTGACCGGCACCGGGACCGACAACCCGGACCAGCGCATCGCCGAGGACTTCAGGCTGTTCGTCGATGAAACGCTCAACCTGAGCCTCGGTCTGCTCAACGCGGTGGTCACGCTCGGCTCCTTTGCCGGCATCCTTTGGGTGCTGTCCGGACCGCTCGCCGTTCCGTTCAACGGCGGCGAGATCGTCATCCCCGGCTACATGTTGTGGGTGGCGTTGATCTACGCGATCGCCGGCACCTGGCTCACCCACAAGATCGGCCGGCCGCTGATCGGGCTCAACTTCAACCAGCAGCGCTACGAGGCCGATTTCCGTTTCGGGCTGGTACGCTTCCGCGAGAACACCGAAGGCGTCGCGCTGTACCGCGGCGAGCAGGACGAGATGAAGAACTTCGACGGCCGCTTCGCCAACGTCATCGACAACTGGTGGCGAATCATGAAGCGCCAGAAGATGCTGATGTGGTTCACCACCGGCTACAGCCAGGCCGCGGTGATCTTCCCCTTCCTGGTCGCGGCGCCGCGGTACTTTTCCGGTGCCATCCAGCTCGGCGGCCTGATCCAGATCTCGAACGCATTCGGGCAGGTGCAGGGCGCGCTGTCCTGGTTCATCAACGCGTACAACCTGTTCGCGGCATGGAAAGCGACTTCCGAACGTCTGCTCGGATTCCATTACGCGATCGACGCGGCACGCGACGAAGCGCGGCAATCCGCCGGCGTCGAAGTTGCGCCCGGCGGCATGGGCGACGACCTGGTGATCGAGGACATGCAGCTCAACCTGCCGAACGGCAAAGGCCTGGTCACCGCATCCGGCACCATGATCAGGCCGGGCGAAGCACTGCTGATCCGCGGTCCGTCCGGTGCGGGCAAGAGCACGCTGTTCCGCGCGATCGCCGGCATCTGGCCCTTCGGCACCGGCCGCATCCGGCTGCCGCGAAATTTCCGCGTGCTGTTCCTGCCGCAGCGGCCGTACCTGCCGATCGGCAGCCTGCGCCAGGTGGTGAGCTATCCGCACTCGGATTCGGACTACACCGACGAGCAGATCGCGCGCGTGCTGCACGACTGCGGCCTGCCGCAGCTCGCCGACAAACTCGACGACACGCAGCACTGGGCGCAGCAGCTCTCGCCCGGCGAACAGCAGCGCATCGCCTTTGCACGCGCCCTGCTGCACAAACCCCGCTGGCTGTTCCTGGACGAAGCCACCTCGGCGCTGGACGAAACCTCCGAAGCGTCGCTCTACCGGCTGCTGAAGGAGAGCCTGCCCGAGACCGCCATCATCAGCATCGGCCATCGTCCGTCGCTCTCCGGCTTCCACACCCGCAGCCTCGAGCTCAAGGAAAACGGCGACGGCACCCGCATGCTCGCGCCTGCCTAGAACTTCGCATTGCACGGACCTGCGGTCCAGCCGTCGCCGTTCGCGGGCATGCGGCCGGCTCGGCCCGCGCGCCGGCCGGGTTATGATCGGGGCTCGATCGAATCCGCTCCACAGCAATTCCGCGGAGCAGAACATCCTGATGAGCACAGCCGTCGCCTGAGATCCGCAGCAATGGAGAACGAAAACACGTCACCACGAACCCGGGCGCACGCATTCGACGCGTTGATCATCGGCGCCGGCTTTTCCGGGCTTTATCAATTGCACTGTCTGCGCAACCGGCTCGGGCTCTCGGCGCAGGTGCTGGAAGCGGGCGAAGGCGTCGGCGGCACCTGGTACTGGAACCGCTACCCGGGCGCGCGCTGCGATTCGGAAAGCCATTCGTATTGCTATTCGTTTTCCGACGAGCTGATGCGCGAATGGGAGTGGTCGGAACGCTATCCCGGCCCGCCGGAGATCCTGCGCTACCTGAATCATGTCGCCGACCGCTTCGACCTTAAGCGCGACATCCGCTTCAACACCCGCGCGAGCGCGGCGCACTACGACGCAAAGACCAATCTCTGGCGTGTGCGCACCGAGGCTGGCGAGACCTTCACTGCGCAGTTTCTGATCACCGCCGTCGGCTGCCTGTCGTCGGCGAACGTCCCGGACATCCCGGGCCTCGAAAACTTCAGGGGCCGCTGGTACCACACCGGGCAATGGCCGCACGAAGGCGTCGATTTCACCGGCAAGCGCGTCGGGCAGATCGGCACCGGCTCCACCGGCATCCAGTCCGCGCCGGTCATCGCCGAGACCGCCGCGCATCTCACCGTGTTCCAGCGCACCGCGAACTACAGCGTGCCCGCGCGCAACGGCCCGCTCACCGCGGAGTTCAAGCGCTGGATGAAGAAGAACACCGCCGAGATCCGCCGCGTCATGCACGCGACCGTCAACGGCCACCCGTTCGAGATCTCGGAAACCTCGGCGCTGGCGGTTTCACCGCAAGAGCGCCATGCCCTCTATGAAAAGGCGTGGGAGACCGGCGGCCTGCGCTTTCGCGCCACTTTCCGCGACCTGGTGACGGACAACGCGGCGAACGCCACCGCGTCCGAGTTCCTCAAGGCCAAGATCCGGCAGATCGTGAAAGATCCGGAAACCGCGGAGAAGCTCGCCAACATCGATCATCCTTACGCCGCGAAACGCCCGCCGATCGACACCGACTACTTCGAGACCTTCAACCGCGAAAACGTCGCGCTGGTCGATGTCCGCGCCGATCCGATCGAAGAGATCACGCCGCGCGGCATCCGCACGCGCACGGCCGAGTACCCGCTGGACATCATCGTCTTCGCCACCGGCTTCGACGCCATGACCGGCACCCTGCTGCGCATGGACATCCGCGGGCGCGACGGCCTGTCGCTGCAACAGGCGTGGGAAGCCGGCCCGAAAAACTACCTCGGCCTGCAGGTCCCGGGTTTTCCGAACCTGTTCACCGTCACCGGCCCCGGCAGCCCGTCCGTGCTATGCAACATGCCGGTCGCCATCGAACAGCACGTCGAGTGGATCACCGACTGCATCGACCACATGCGCAAGCACGGCCTGACGCGCATCGAGCCTACGGAAGAAGCGACGCAACACTGGATCGCGGAAGTGAACCGGGCCGCGGACGCCACCGTGCTGCCGCAGGCGAAGCACTCCTGGTATCTCGGCGCCAACATCCCAGGCAAGCCGCGCATGTTCATGCCCTACGCCGGCGGCATGGCGCACTACCGGAAGATCTGCGCCGATGTCGCGGCGAAGAACTACCAGGGGTTCGTGCTGAGCGATTGAGGCGCCTCCCCGGATCGCGGCGCAATCGAAACCACGCAACGACGAAAGGGGAACGCATGTCTGGCGCAACGTTATCGGGTGTGGCAGTGGTCACCGGCGGCGCGAGCGGCATCGGCGCTGCCTGCTGTCGGGAACTGGCGGCGCGCGGCGCGAAAGTGGCCTTGCTCGATCGCGACGAACGCGTGCACGAAATCGCACGCGAAGTCGGCGGCCGGGCCTGGATCGTCGATGTGGGCGACGAAGCGGCGGTGACGCGCTGCGCGGAAGCGGTCGAAGCCGAACTCGGCCCGGTCGAGATCCTGGTCAACAGCGCGGGCGTGATCCAGGTGCCGCTGCCGCCCGAGAAGATTTCGATGAAAGTCTGGGACGAAGTCGTGCGCGTGGATCAGCGCGGCACCTACATATGCGCCGTCGCCTTCGGCACGCGCATGGCGAAGCGCCGGCGCGGGAGCATCGTCAACATCGCCTCCATCGCCGGCATGCGCTCGATGCCGCTGCACGCCTACGCGCCGGCAAAGGCAGCCGTCATCGCCATGACAGAGTGTCTCGCCACGGAATGGGGCCCGGCGCAGGTGCGCGTGAATGCCGTGTCGCCCGGCTACACCCGCACACCCGCGCTGCAGGATGCGATCGACAAGGGCGAGCGCGACGTCTCCGCCCTCGAGCGCACCTCGGCGCTGGGACGCATGGTCGAACCGGCAGACATCGCGCGTGCCGTGACTTTCCTCGCCGGCCCCGATGCTGCGGCGATCACCGGCGTGAATCTCCCGGTCGACTGCGGCTGGCTGATCGCCGGTTCGTGGCACAGCTATGGCGGATTGCGGCAGCCGGCGGACGCGGAAACCAGATGATCGAGAATCATCGCATCGATCAGCTGGCGGGCTAAGCTGCAGCGCATCGCACACTCGCTGTTCCGCCAGGCGCCTGCATCGTCCTGCCGCGATCCGGCATGCACGAGCCCTTGCCGGACAACTCTTGGCCGCAAAAGCAGCGCGGCGTAGTATTTCCGTACACAGCGCAACAGATTCCCGGAACGCAAAGGGTCAGAGAAATGAAAACCAGCGCCACTTCAGCCGTTATTGCCGCCCTGCTCCTGACCTTGACCGCCTGCGCACCGCACACGAAGTACCGCACCGTTCACCCGGACGTGTGCATCAGCCCGGACGTTGTCCCCTCCGCCGACTGCGAGAAGCACGCGCTGCAGCGGCTGCCAACCGGTAACGGTAACGACTACCTGCTGGGCTTCATCGAGTTCGACGACCAGGGACAGCTCTGGGACCGCAAACAGATGCATGACGTGATGGACACCGTGCTCGCCGAAAGCGGCAGGCACGATCTGCTGATCGTGGCGTTCGTACACGGCTGGAAGCACAGCGCCGAACCCGGCGACGCCAACATCGAGACTTTCCGCGGCGCGCTCGCCGGCCTCAGTGATGCCGAGGCCTACCTGGCCCGCACCGGACCTGCGCGGCAGGTGGTCGGCGTGTACTTCGGCTGGCGCGGCGGTTCGTTGACAGTGCCGATTCTGGAAAACATCACTTTCTGGGAACGCAAGAGCACAGCGCAGAAGGTGGGGCACGGCGGCGTGACGGAGGTGTTGAGCCGGCTTGAAGACATCAAGCTCACCCGGGACAGCATCGCCTGTCAGGACGAGCCCACGCGCATCGGCGACGAGATGCCATGCGGAAGCAACACGCGTTTCGTCGTGGTTGGGCACAGCTTCGGCGGTGCCGTGGTGCACACGGCGGTCGCCCAGATTCTGGAGAACCGCTTTATCCAGACCAAGGGGCCGCCCGGGCAGAACAGCGATGTCGCAGGTTTCGGCAACCTCGTGGTGCTGATCAATCCGGCGTTCGAGGCCAATTTGTTCACGCCGCTGAGCAATATGTCAGTCGAGCGAGGCGCTTATTTCCGATCCCAGACGCCGGTGATGGCGGTGCTGACCTCCGAGGCCGATGACGCTACCCGCCGCGCCTTTCCCATCGGCCGCTGGTTCTCGACCTTGTTCGAGAAAGAAGGCGATCGTGAGCGCATCAACCGGGCGACCATGCCGGCCGCGACGGAAACGATCAGCGAGCGGAGTGCCAACATCACCGCATTGGGCCACTTCCGCCCCTACCGCACCCACCGGCTGTATCCCGCGACCGACATCAAGCGCGAAGCACTCACGGCGGTCAGTCCCGCCGAAAGCGTGCGGGCGTTCACGCGCGCCAGCAACGACTGGGTAAATGACGAACCCGGCAAGAAAATCACGTTCGGAGACGTGGTGCTGGAGCGCGGCACCAACTCGGCGGGCCGCAACCCCTATCTCGTAACCTACGTCGACGGCGCTCTGATCCGCGATCACAACGACATCGACGATCCGCGCGTAATCGAATTCATCAAGCAGCTCATCCTGATATCGAGCCACAACCTGAGCCAGACGGAAACGATCCGCACCCAGATCAAAGACGCGCCCTGACGGCCGCGGGCGCAATGGCGCACTGATGGCTTACCCCGCGCGAAAGTTGCCGCCATGAATGACGGCGCGCTCGCGCCATGAGTCATTGCGGGGAAGCGTAGCGACCGCGGCAATCGCGTAGTTGTCGCCTTGCACCAGACCGGAAGATAGAGACTGCGGCGAACTTTACTTTGACGCGGTACCACGGGATTGCCGCGTACAGGCTGCTAAGCCGCCGCACTGCTCCGCGATCCGGTCACGCCGAGCTGCTCCGCAACCCGCAGCACCTCGCGCCGCTCGTCGTCCGTCAGGCGGTTCACCGGCGGGATCGAGCGGCCGCAATCGATTCCGAGCCGCGCCGAGAGCACGGTCTTGCACACGTCGGCGGGCGCGTTGAACATCCACACCAGGTCGACGAACCTGCGCACGCCCGCCTGCAGTTGTTGCGCGCGCTGCAGATCGCCCGCTTCCCACGCGGCGAACAGCTCGGCGTAGTGCCATGGCGCCAGCGTGAGCGGCGCGTCGATCGTGCCCACCGCACCCATGGTGAGCGCCGGCAGCGGAAACGCACCGTTGCCGGAAAAAACCGTCAGCCCCATGTCGGCGAATACGCGAATCTGCGTGAAATCCGGCGCCGAATGCTTGAGTCCCTTCAGCGTCGGGATCTCGCGTGCGAGCTTCTCCATCATCGGCGGGAAAAACTCCACCTGCGTGAGCTGCGGCAGGTTGTAAACGAAAAACGGCAGATCGCCCGCCGCATCCGCCACCGCCTTGTAGTACGCCACGATGGCGCGCTCGCTCGCGCGGAAAAAAAGCGGCGGCAGGCAGCACACCGCGGCGCAGCCCGCTTCGCGGGAAACCTTCGCCGCCTTTACCGCGCTCGCGGTGCTCATGCCGCCTACCTGCATAATCACCAGCGCCCGCCCCTTGCACGCATCGGCGGAAATCCGCGTGACTGCATCGCGCTGTTCGTCTGTGAGGATCGGCCCTTCGCCCGTGCTCCCCGCCATCCAGAACCCGCCGCAGCCGTGCGCGATGTTGTCCTCGAGCAGCGCGCGCAGGGCTTTTTCGTTTACGCGCCCGTCTTCCGAGACAGGCGTCGGCGGCGCGGGAAACACGCCCCTGAATTCGAGTTTCATGTCCAGCCTTTGTTATTGAAGATCCTGCGTCGAAGTCTAACAGCGGGCCGGGCGCGCGGTTGCAGACCCGTTCGCCTCACGCATCGACACCATGCCCGGGCCCGACCGTGACTGCGCCTTTGGTCTATAGTGGCCGCAGCACACGCGCCGGTCGCCTGGCATCCGCGGCGGCCCGGCCTTCGAGGAAGACGACAGGAGATGGGCCCATGCTGCATTCCGGCAACGCGCTGGTCGACCAGATACTGATTCCGTTCGTGCTGTGGGTCTTCATCGTCACGGGGCTTGCCGGTCTCGCACTGGGCGTAGGCCTGATCGTTCGCGGCGCGGCGACCTTTCGCGCGCTCGGCAGTCTGAACCGCTGGGTCTCGGTGCGAAACGGCATGAAGCCGTTGGAAGAGCCGCACGACATCGGCAAGGCCGTTTACGGGCACCGGCGCTGGTTCGGCATCGCTTTCGCAATCGGCGGCGCCTTTACCGTGTTCATGATGCTCGCGCAGGTCGAGACCGCGTCCGCGGTTGCTGCCCTCGCCGGCAAGGCGCGCCCGGCCATCGTCGACTGGGCGCTCGAGAGCCTGAAGTGGCTGCTGGTCATCGGCGGCACGCTCGCTGTCATCGTCGGCGTCATGCTCGCCGTTTCCCCGGACGCGTTGCGCGCGCTCGAAACCCGCACCAACCGCTGGTACTCGCCCAGGCAACTCGGCAAGAATGCCGACACCATGCACTTCACGCTCGACCGCTGGGTCGAAGCCCATCCGCGCACCGCCGGCTCCCTGCTCACCACCGGCGCCGCCATCGTGCTGATCGGCGCGCTGTACGTATGGAGCACGCGTTAGCAGTCTGTTGAAATCGGACTGACTTCCAGATCGGCGTTTAAGGCAGCGCATAACGCAGAGGACGCAATCGCACTGCATCATCCGACGCAAGTCTGAACTTCTGCCGTGCGCGGCACTCCACAACGGGGGAGCCGCGGGGATTCGAGGGCTGCGGCGCACACGTGCATTCTCACACGCGGTCATGGTCGGCCTGGATCGTAGCCGTCCTCCGCCCGCGATACACACCAACAACCGGGGGGACGCGCCATAACCGACACCTTTCTGCAGCGCTTCACCAACGTCCGCCGCGAGGAGATCGGACCGGCCTTGGTCGCGGGCCTGTTCTTTTTTTGCGTGCTCACCGCCCTGATGGTGATCCGCCCGGCGCGCGAGGCGCTGGGCATGCAGCGCGGCATCGAAGCGCTGCGCTGGCTGTTCATGGGCACCGTGCTCATCACGCTGCTGGTGAACCCGGTGTTCGGCTGGATGGTGAGCCGCTTCCGGCGCCTGGTCTTCGTCAACGCCACCTACCTGTTCTTCGCCTTCGGCATGGTGGCGTTTTATCTGCTGCTGGTGCTGACGCCGGACAGCGTCGGCCAGACCACCGGCCAGGTGTTCTACGTGTGGTTCAGCGTGTTCAACCTGTTCACCACCATGCTGTTCTGGGCGCTGATGGCCGACCGCTTCACGCTCGAGCAGAGCAAGCGCCTGTTCGGCGCCATCGCCGTGGGCGGAACCCTGGGCGCGATCTTCGGGCCTTGGCTCGCAAGCCAGCTCGCAGAACCGCTCGGCACGCCGGCGCTGCTGCTGATCGCCGCCGGCTTTCTCGTGCTCGCGCTCGGCGCGGCATGGTGGGTCACGCGGCTGCGCCCCGACGTTTCCCGGTCCGGCCCTCAGCGCGAGGAGCATGCGGTGATCGGCGGCAGCGCGTGGGAAGGGCTGCAGTCGGTGGTCCGTTCGCCTTACCTACTCGGCATCTGCGGCTACGTGCTGATCCTCGCGGTAATCGTGACTTTTCTGTATTTCACGCGCCTGCAGATGGTCGCCGCGCTGGGCACCGACGTCGACATGCGCACCACCGTGTTCGCGCGCATCGACCTGATCACGCAGGTGGCGACGCTCGTTCTGCAAGCGCTCGTCACCGGGCATCTGATGAAGCGGCTCGGCGTATCGGTGACGCTCGCGCTGCTGCCGGTCACCGCCATGCTGGGCTTCCTTGGTCTGGCGATCGTCGGCTCGCTGGTGGCGCTGATCGTGTTCGAGGCGACCTTCCGCGCCGTGCAGCGCGGCATCATGCGGCCGTCGCGTGAGACGCTCTACACCGTGGTGCCGCGCTCCGAGCGCTACAAGGCGAAGGCCTTCATCGACACCTTCGTGTATCGCTCGGGCGATGTGGTCGGCGCGCAGACCGAGGGCCTGCTCGGGCGGCTGGGCATGGGCTTGACCGCGCTCGCCACCGTCGCGATTCCCCTCGCCGCGGCGTGGATGGCGCTCGGCATCTGGCTGGGCTACGCCCAGCGTGCGCGGGCAAACGGAACCGAACCAAGACCAGCGGGAATCGTTGCATGATCTCTCGTCGTGAATGGTTGAAGCAATCGATGGCCGCCGGCGGATTGCTGGCGCTGAATCCGCAAGCGGTGTTTGCCGCGCCGGACAAACTCATCACCCGCGCCATCCCCGGCACCAGCGAGCGGCTGCCGGTCGTGGGCCTCGGCAGCTCGGCCACCTTCGCGCAGGTCGCGCGCAGCGACGACATCACCGCGCTGCGCGCGGTGCTGAAGCAGATGGTCGACCTCGGCGGCACGGTGTTCGACACCGCGCCGTCCTACGGCGCCTCCGAGGAAGTATCGGGACGCATCGCGCAGGAACTCGGCATCGACCGCAAGCTTTTCTGGGCGACCAAGCTGAACGTCGCACCGCGCGGCGGCGGTTCTGCGGATCCTGCCGCGGCGCGCGCGCAGCTCGAAACGTCCTTTGAGCGCATCGGCAAGCCGGCGATCGATCTGGTGCAGGTCCACAACATGGGTGACATCCGCACCCAGCTGCCGATCCTGCGTGAGTACAAGGAGAAGGGTCGCATCCGCTACATCGGCGTGACCACCACCTTCGACCCGCAGTACGCCGACCTGGTGCAGCTCATGCGCACGGAGCCCATCGACTTCATCGGCATCGACTACGCCGTCGACAACCGCCACGCCGAGGGAACCATCCTGCCCCTCGCGCGCGACAGGGGCATCGGCGTGCTGGTCTATGCGCCGTTCGGCCGCACGCGGCTGTGGCAGCGCGTTCGGGGTCGCGAGGCGCCCGCCTGGGCACGCGAATTCGACGCGAACTCCTGGGCGCAGTTTTTCCTCAAATACGTAGCGAGCCACCCTGCCGTCACCGCCATCACGCCGGCCACCAGCCGGCCCGAGAACATGGCGGACAACATGGGCGGCGCCGTCGGCCGGCTGCCGGACGCAGCCATGAAAAAACGCATGATCCAACTGGTGGAGGCCTTGCCATGAAACAGAATCGTCGCGAGTTTCTTTTGATCGCCGGGGCGGCCGTCGCCGCCGGCGCCCTGCCCCTGCATGCTTTTGCTTCCGGAAAGATGAAGATCGGCATCGTCGGCTCGGGCAATGTCGGCAGCAACATCGGCGCGAGCTGGGTGCGCGCGGGCCACGAAGTCATGTTCTCCTCGCGCGACATCGAACACGACAAGGCACTCGCGAAACGGCTCGGCGGCGGTGCGCGCGCCGGCACCCCGCGCGAGGCCGCGGAGTTCGGCGAAGTGGTGATGATCTCGGTGCCGTATCACGCCTTGCCATCAGTCGGCAAAGACCTCGCCGATGCCTACAAGGGCAAGGTCGTCATCGATACCAACAACCCCTTCCTCCACCGCGACGGCGACATCGCGAAATGGGCGCGCGAGATCGGCGCCGGCCAGGCGTCCAGGGAACTGCTGCCCGGCGCACGCATCGTCCGCGCCTTCAACGCCATCGGCGCGGCGAGTATGGGTTCAGCCTACCGGGAGCCCGGGAAAGTCGGCATGCCGATCGCAAGCGACGACGCCGAAGCCGTCAAAATCGCTTCGCGCCTGATCCGGGAAGTCGGCTATGAACCGGTACTCATCGGCAATCTGGAAATGGGCAAACATCTCATGCCCGGCACCGCACTCGCCGGCGAGCGCAGCGCAGAGGAGATCCGCAGGATCGCGGCGGAATTGAAGTAACACCTATCCCGTACTCGCTAACGCAGAACACGCTCGCGCCGACGCAACCGTCCCACTGCGTCATTGCGGGGGCGCGCGGACTCGTTACCGGCGCAGCCGGCCGCTTGCGGGAAGCGCGCCGGAATGCTGCCTACAACGACGAGCGAACGGACCAATCATGTAACGGCAGCATGCGGCGCGATCGCGGCAATCTCGTAGTTGAGTTTGTACGATCGGCGACTGAACACCGCACTACGAGATCGCCACGGGCTTCGCCCTCGCGATGACAACATGCGGTGCAGCCGCCTGTTGCGGCGTAGGCCCACGTTTAGCCGGCGCAGCCGGATCAACGTGATGCCGGAGGCACACTTCCACTGCCGTCATTGCGGGGGCGCGCGGACCCGTCACCGGCGTAAGCCGGCCGTTTGCGGGAAGTGCGCCGACTTGCTGCCCACAACGACGAGCGAATTGACCAATGACGCAACAGCAGCAGGCCCGAAGGGCCGACGCGGCAATCTCGTCTTTACCGTTGCCTCACCCCGACATCAAGCTGCCCGTCATACATCCATGTCTGCGCCAAGTCATCTGCGGTTTGCTCGAACTTTTCCCTCTGAATCTCACGCGCGTCGGTGAGTCGTATCGACATCCTGAAGCGGCCGCCAAGCGCGGTACTCGGATAACCGCAGCCGATAGCGGCCGACATTGCCCTCGTGCAGATTACGCAGATCTGCGACAACCAGTTCCGCAACACGATTGACCTCCGCGGGCGGCACGTGCGGCGCCACTGCGGCACGGACTGCCGCCATGTCGGGAGCCTGCATGCCACGCACCATGTCGCCAACTATTCCGATCAGCGCATCCCGGTAGCGGAGTCGAACTGGATCCGGTTCCGCGATCGTGTCCCGGACCGCGAGGTAACGCTGGCATGAGCGTTCGTACGCCCACACGAAGACGTCACGCAGAAGGTCCATGCGCCTGAGTTCGTAGACACCGAGCGTTCCTTCCACGTAAGCCCGTTCCGGAACATCGATGAATGAGAGCGGGCAGAGATTCCTCTGAATGAGTGGGATGTTGGCGCCCAGTCGCGACACACGCTTGTTTACGTCGATGAATGGTTGGAGGTAAGGAATGTGAACCATGACAAAAAACGACTGCTCGAACGGATCGGCGATGGCATTCCCCTTCTCCAGAATCGTGCGGAAGTAATGTTCGATTTGCTGCGGGATGCCAAGCGGATGAAACACCGTACCGCTCACCTCGACGATGCGCTGACGCAGCCGGCCGCTCTCGCCCGGATCGGCGAGCAGGTTCTCGGACAGCAGGGCGTGCAGGTTAAAGAAAGTGAATGCGTTGAACCCGATCTCCTCGGCCTGCTCCACCAGAAACTCGATAGCCGCCTTGTGGTTCAGGATCATTTGCGCCTCGTGTCGACCCTTACCTTCGGCCGCCTGGCCCAGTTCGATCAGATTCTGCGTGTCGAGTCTGGAGTAAGTATTGCCTTCGAGCTTGCTCGATGCCCACGACAGATCGATCAGCAAACGCCCGAGAATGTCTCGCGCGTAGGTACCGGCGGGACGTTCGCCGTCAGGAACGCGGCCGATCCGCTGCAGATGTTCACGTATTTCCGGCGAGAGGTAGCCGATTTCGTTCGGGCGATACGACTCCAGCAACGCCCGATCGTAGCCCACCGGTTTGCGTTGCTGGATGGGACGCCGAACATACCTTCTGGCTTCCTCTCCCCCGGCAGAGAGAGGAACATGGATCTCGACGTCTGCCTCGTCTGCAACGCGCACCGCATCTGCCAGCTGCAGCTCGATTGTTTGCGGCGGGCGGAGATAGCGAAGCCCGCGCCCCGCGCCTTCGATGACGATCCGCCTTTGCGCCACCAGTTCCGCCAGGCGGCGTTGCAGGGTCCGACGGCTGGTGACATCCGCCAACGCCGTTTGCAGACTGTCGATGCCGATTCCGCGCGGATGACGGGCGATCTCGGTTTCGATCCTGACATTCAAATCCTCGGGAAGGACTCGAGGCATAAAACCCCTTTTTTTTGGCGCGATTCCTCTTTTCGCGCCAAAACATTAGTTCTATTGGCGCGATTTGTCAAAATCGCGCCACTTTATTGGCGCGAAAAGGGCACTCACGCCAAAACCAGAGGCCTTGTCAGCCAGACAATACCGCCTTGCCACACGTAATAGACTGATTTAATGCATGTTTCTTGTTGGGGCGCGAGAATGGGGGGTGGCGGAGGCTCCAATCCGAACTGACTACGAGATCGCCACGGCTGCTGCGCAGCCTCGCGATGACAGCGGGTGGGGTTCATTGCGGGAGCGCGCCGGCATGCTTGCCTGTAACGATGAGCGAATCGACCGGTGACGCCATGGCAGCACGCAGAGCGACCACGGCAATCCCGTATTGGGCTAGCGTCTCAACAGATCCGCAAGGAGGCTTGTCCTCAACGACTCGCGCTTGCCGCTCACAAGTCCCGGACAAACTCCGCAGGGGAAAGAATTGCATAGCGATCGCGCAGCACCAGCAAGTCACTGTCTCCGCTGACCAGAGCATCTGCCTGTGCAGCGACGAGTGTCGCCAGGATTGGCGCGTCGTCCGGGTCCGACGGCACCTCCACCGCAATTCCGTCGAGGTCCACGATCTGGGCCCTGACATAGAGTTGCCGGATGAACTGCTCGATGCGCAGATCGTCCCAGCCCAGAATTCGCCGGATCTTCGGGTAGGCGAGAGTTCTGCCTATCTCAGCCAGTTGATGTATGGAAATGACCGAGTCGAAACGACCCTCACTTCGCGGCGGGCTTGCGGCGTGCAGCCTTCACCGCCTCACCCACCAGGGCCTCGATATCCTTCTCGGCTTTTCCTGCGAACGCCTTAGCGAACTGTGCCGTCATCTGGTCGAACTCCTCGTCCAGCTTGCGAATCCGTTCGAAAAGCGCGACGTCCACCAACGCCGCTACCGGCTTGCCTGCCTTGGTAATCAGGACCCTGCCATTTCGGTACTGGACCTCGTTAAGCAGTTCACCCAGATTCTGCCGGACCGTCATGGCCGTAGCTTCGCGAATCATGGCGGCTCCTTCAATTGATATGGTTGACGTGATTGTATCAACTGACACAGCAGTCATTGCGAGGGCGCGCGGACTCGTTACCGGCGTCAGCCGGCCGTTTGCGGGAAGCGCGCCGTACACAGCCATTGCGAGGGAGCAAAGCGGTCGCCGCAATCTCCACCCAAGCTGTCATTGCGAGGGAGCAAAGCGACCGCGGCAATCTCGTAGTTGAGTTTGTACGGTCTGCAACTGAACAGCAAACTACGAGATCGCCACGGGCTTCGCCCTCGCGATGACGGCATAGAAGTCATTGCGGGGGCGCGCGGACCCGTTACCGGCAGAGCCGGCCGCTCGCGAGAAGCGCGCCGTAGCCGTGCCTGCCTGATGAGGTTTGAAGGTCCTCGCGGGTGATCTTCAGATTGGCAGCAACATCCGCAATGATCGCCGCCAGGGTTCCAACCTTGAGCGGATCATGGGCTGGGGTCGCGATTTGGCGTTGGTGTCACGGGGAAGTTTCATCCGGCAATGACTTCGTCCCGCACAAAATGAAGCCGGATCATTTTCGGCGCGCTGCCTTGATCGAAATGACAGCGAACCGCATCTCGCACCCGCTCACGCAACTCCGCGACGCTTTCGGCTTGGGTGTGAATGGATTCTCCAAGCACGCGGGCCGTTAGTCCGCCCTCGAGCGCATCCTCGACCAGAAAAATGATTTCATTCATACGCGACTCCTTGAACCACAGGGCAGCTTAAACCGGGAATCGCCCTGCCGCAACTCAGCCACCACGATTGCTTTCCCGCAGTTCCCGCCTTTACCGCGTCACGTCGTCACGGATTCTCCGCAGCACGCGACACCACCCTCAAGACCCGGCAGCACAGATCGAGTGTCGGTGCCGCGACGCCCAGTTCCGTCGCCAGCGTGAGCGTGTAATCCAGGGTCTCGTTGACCTCGAGGCGCCGGTTGCGGTCGGCGTCCTGCAGGATCGACTGCCGGAACCCCGGCGCGGCGGTCCGCATTTTCTCACCGTGGGCCTGCACCGCGTTGACCGCGTCTGCCTCGCTGCCATTGAGGAAAGCCTGGCTGGTGAAACCGCTGTCCTGCAGTTGCACGCCATGACGGATCGCAACGGCGGCCGTCTCGCGCATGACACGCGCGGCGATCAATGCGGTATCGGCATCGAGCATGAAGCGCCAGGTCGGCAGGCGCGTCATCACCGCCAACGTGCTGAAGCCGGACCAGGCCACGAACTTCGACCACTCGACCGAGGTGATGTCGTCGGCGGCGCGCACCTTGAGGCCTGCTTGCTCGAAGGCGTCCACGATCTCCTTCACGCGCGCCGAGTCCCCGCCCGCGGGCTCACCGATGACCGTCTGCCCGGCCACGCTGTAGCGGACCGCGCCCGGCAGGCCGCCTTCGGCCGGCAGCACGTCGCCGCCGATCATGCTGATCGCACCTAGTGTGGCCTGCGGCCCGAACACCTCGCCGAGCTGCTTGTTCTTGAGAACGCCGTTCTGCACCGAGAAAGCGCTTCTGACTTTCAGGCCCCGAAGCGGCGCCAGCGCCTGCGCCGTGTCGTAGGTCTTGATCGCCACGATCACCACGTCGGCCTGCCGCAACGTTTCCGGCTGCGTCACGATCTCGCAGCGCGCCGTAAACGACTCCGTTCCGGTAATGCCGATGCCGTGCTCGACGAGTGCCGCGGCACGCTCTCCGCGCGCAATCAGTGAAACTTGATGCCCCGCGCGGGCAAGGTAAGCCGCATAAATGGATCCGAGCGCGCCGGCGCCGACAATCACGAAGTTCATTTCCAGATTCCCGTTTCAGAAAACAGCAGAGTAAATCAGGTGCGACCCCGTCGGAACCCGGCTGGTCCGCCTACCTCCACACGCGGAACGTACGCGCGGGCACCTGATCGACTCTGCCGGCGCGCCGGCGCGTGGTCGGCAGTGCCCCGGGCTGCTTGACGCGCAGCGAGCAGTTGGGGGTATGCTCGTGCGCTGGCAATCGCGCGCGTGCGGGCCCGGCCCCACTTCATCTGGCAGCAAGCTCCCGCAACGCCTCCCCATTGATCTGGAGACAGTGATGTCCGCCCATCCGGCAACAACGCTCCTGGCCGTCAGGGCCTGGATCGCCCGGCTCTACGACCGCGCCGTGCTGCACCGCCCGGTGCCTGTGCTGCTCGTGCTGATCGGGCTGTTTGCCTTCTTCGCCTATCACGCGAAGGATTTTCGTCTCGACGCCTCAGCCGATTCGCTGCTGCTCGAGCATGACCGCGATCTGAAGGCGTTTCGCGCGGTCAGCGAACGCTACGAGACCCAGGAATTCCTGTTCCTGACCTACACGCCGGACGGCGAGCTGTTCTCCGAGGCCACGCTGGCCCGCATCGGCGAGCTGAAGCGGGAGCTGGCGCAGCTGCCCGACGTGGATTCCGTCGTCACGCTGCTCGACGTGCCGCTGGTCAAGAACGTCGAGGGCCGGCTGGTCGACCTGCCGGACAACGTGCGCACGCTGACCGACGACAACGTCGACATGACGCGGGCGCGCGACGAACTGCGCACCAGCCCGCTGTACGAAGACCGGATCCTCAGCAGCGACGGGCGCACCACCGCGCTGCGCATCGACCTGCGCCCGACCCCGGAATTCGATGCGCTCAGGTCAACGCGCGACCGGCTGCTGGAAAAGCGCCGCGACGGCTCGCTCACCGCGGAGGAGGCGCAGGCGCTGGAGGTCACGCTGCGGCAGTACGACGACGCCAAGAAGGCGCTGGATGTACGGCGCCACCAGACCATCGCGGACGTGCGCGAGACCATGGACCGCTACCGCGCCGACGCCAACCTGCATCTGGGCGGCGTGCCGATGATCTCGGATGACATGATCACCTTCATCAAGAAGGACCTGGCGGTGTTCGGCACCGGCGTGTTCGTGCTGCTGGTCGTCATGCTGTCGGTGATCTTCCGCCGGCCGCGCTGGGTGCTGCTGCCGCTGGCGAGCTGCGTGTACGCCGGCCTGCTGATGATCGGCGTGCTCGGCTCCACTGGCTGGCGGGTCACGGTGATCTCGTCCAACTTCCTGGCGCTGATGCTGATCATCACGATGTCGATGAACATCCACCTGGCGGTGCGCTACCGCCAGCTTCGCAAGGACTACCCGGACCAGACCCAGCGCGACCTGGTGATGATGACCGTGCAGAAGATGGTCTGGCCCTGCCTGTACACCGCCCTGACCACGATCCTGGCCTTCGCCTCGCTGGTGGTCAGCGACATCAAGCCGGTGATCGACTTCGGCTGGATGATGACGATCGGCCTGACCGTCACCTTCCTGACGACCTTCCTGCTGTTCCCGGCGATTCTCGTGCTGCTGCCGCGCTCGCCGGCCGACATCGAGGGCGACCGCCAGTACCGGTTCTCGTCTTCGCTGGCGCGCCTGACCGAGCGCCACGGCAACGCCGTGCTGGTGATCTCGGCGCTGCTGACCGTGCTCAGCGTGTACGGCATCTCGCGGCTGCAGGTCGAGAACAGCTTCGTCAGCTATTTCAGCCCGAGCACCGAGATCTACCAGGGCCTGAAGCAGATCGACGAGAAGCTCGGCGGCACGATCCCGCTCGACATCATCCTGAAGTTCGAGGACGAGGCGCTGGCCGACGAGGAAGAGGACGAGGAGTTTGCCCGCCTGTTCGGCGAGATCGACACCAACACCCCGGACTACTGGTTCACGCCGTACAAGATCGAGCGCATCAAGGCGGTGCACGACTATCTCGACGGGTTGCCGGGGGTGGGCAAGGTGCTGTCGCTCGCCTCGGCGATCCGGGTGGCCGAATCGGTTCAGCCGGGCCGCAGCTTCGGCAGCCTCGAGCTGGGGCTAATGTACAAGCGCATGCCGCAGGAGCTGAAGAGCAGCGTGATCGACCCCTACGTCTCGTTCAAGGCAAACGAGGCGCGCATCAACCTGCGCATCCTGGATTCGAAGCCTGACCTGCGCCGCAATGCGCTGCTGAACACCATCCGCGCCGACCTGACCGGCGAGCTCGGCTTCGCCGAGGACGAGGTGCAGGTGACCGGCGTGCTGGTGCTCTACAACAACATGCTGCAGAGCCTGTTCCGCTCGCAGATCCTGACGCTCGGCGTGGTGATGCTGGGCATCATGCTGATGTTGTTCCTGCTGTTCCGCTCCGCCTCGCTGGCGGTGATCGGCATCATTCCGAACCTGCTGGCCGCCGGCATGATCCTCGGCCTGATGGGGTTGGCCGGCATCCCGCTGGACTTCATGACCATCACCATCGCCGCCATCACCATCGGTATCGCGGTGGACAACAGCATTCACTACATCTACCGCTTCCGCGAGGAGCTGCCCCGCCACAAGGACTACGTGAAGACCATGCACTACTGCCACGCCAACATCGGCAAGGCGGTCTTTTACACCGCGATCACCATCATCCTCGGCTTCTCGATCCTGGCGCTGTCGAACTTCATCCCGACGATCTACTTCGGCGTGCTGACCGCCCTGGCGATGTTCATCGCGCTGTTCGCCGCGCTGACGCTGCTGCCCAAGCTGCTGCTGATGTGGCGGCCGATCGCGGTGAAGTGACAGGCGTTGATGCCCGAGATGACCGGGTGCGCAGGGCATGCAACGTTATCTCACGCTGCTAACCCGCACCGACGAGATACCAGATTCGCGGTGAATCGACTTGTTGCCGCTGCGCGGAGCGAGGGGGTCAGGTTTGGGGCATTGGAAGCGCAGCGAGCGTGTCAAACTTGGGGCATTGCGATATTTATGCAACATGCCAAGCCTGACCCGGTTCCCGCGCTCCCGGCCACCTTGACTGCCACGGCCTCCGCTCCCAATATTCGCATCGGTAACGGGTCAGATAGTCAGGTTGCACAAACAGGTAGACAATTGCCGTCCGACCCCTCTTCCGAACAGACCGGTAGATGAACGCGAACGACCGTAGCCTGAAAATCGATCTCCGGGACCAACCGGCTTACTCAGTCGCCGAAGCCGCCCGCTACCTGAAGCTGCCTGTCGCGACATTGCGCTCCTGGGTGGTTGGGCGCCCCTACCCCAAAGGCGACGGTGTCGGGCAATCCCGGCCCCTCATTCATCCGCCCAAGAAACGCCCTCCGCTTCTGACGTTCTGGAATCTGATAGAGGCGCATGTCCTGCGCGCGCTGCGGACCGAGCACGGTGTAGCGATCAAGCATGTCCGCGAAGCGCTGAAGTATGCGGAGAAACAGGAGAATATCGATCGACTCCTTCTTCACAAGGACTTGCGTACCAACGCCGGCAAACTGTTTCTGGAGAAGTACGGTGAGTTGATCGAACTGTCCGCGTCCGGTCAGATGGCAATGCGCAGAGTTTTTGAGGACCATCTCGAACGCGTAGAGTGGGACGACTGGCAGTTTCCCGTTCGCCTGTACCCCTTCGTGTCGGGCGAGTTCGAGAAACGTCCCATCGCAATCGACCCCAACATTTCCTTCGGTCGGCCCATACTTGTACGCGCCGGAGTGTCGACAGGCGTAATCGCCGATCGCATCGATGCCGGCGAATCCGTCGACGTGCTTGCTGACGACTACGGCCTCACCGCCCATGAAATAGAACAGGCAGTTCTGTACGAGCGCGCAGCTTGAACCGCGTATTCTTTACAGATCGCGACCTGGGCAAACGTTTTCCTGAAATTCTCACTGCTGCTGGACTGACGGTCGAGCGCCACCATGATCTCTTCCCCCCTGACGGCTCAGACGAACAGTGGCTCGAATACTGCGGCAGGAAAGGCTGCATTGCCCTGACGCATAACGAGCGCATTCGCTACACTCCGAACGAACTGACTGCCGTCAAACGGCACCGAGTTTCCCTGCTGGTACTGGTTGGCAAAGCACCGTTCGCAGAACTTGCCGAGAACTTCGTCGCAACACTACCGAAGATCGAATCTTTTCTTGATTGCCACAAACCACCCTTCATCGGAAAAATCTACCGCCCAACGGCAGCAGAACTGGCCCGGAACGCCCACCATACGGGTTCCGTTGTGCTCTGGTATCCGAAAAAGTAACCGCGAGCTGGCCCGCCAGCCTGGCGCGGCAATCTCGAATCCGTGCCATGGTGTTTGTCCTCTTGCAGTCAGAGCCCCAGATCGACCTGCCCTCGGTTCGCCCACACGTCGAACTCGGCCGGCAGCAGCCTGACGATGTCGCGGCCGGACATCCCGTAGACGTCGTAATTCATATCGAGCTGCTGCAATACACGGACAAAGCGACGCACCGAACCCGGCGGTGCCTTCGGATCCTGGCAACTCTGCTTCGGCGCGCCGCGCTTGCGATCCAGATACAGCTCGATGGTGGCTTCTACTACACCTCTGTTCGCGATCAGATCCTGGCGACTCACGATCTCGTGATAGAGCGTGCTCTCCGAATTCACCGTACCCGAAAGCAGGAGCACCGAGTGCCCTCCATGGCGGCGGTACACCTGGTAAGGCCCGTAGAGCAGATGCCGGTAGCGGTAGCGATAACCGAAATCGGGAATGTGCCGGTAGTCCTGCCCCGGCCGACGCAGTCCGTCCCGGGACACGGGGCACACCTGATCGAAGAAGAACAACGACAACCAGGCCCACAGGCCGGCGCTCCTGTCCGGTTCGCCCGGTGACAGCGCGCTCAGGCGCTCGCAAAGAAACCGGCCCAATGCGTACCGCGTCGCGAATTTCTGATCCTCGATCTCGAGATCGACCTCGAGCTCCGAAGTAAAGCGGTCGTCTTCGAGCAAGTTGAACGGCGGCTCCGCCGCCGCCCCGCCGCGCAGCCGCGCGACATAGGTGCGCAACTGCTCGATCCCGCTATTGTTCAGTGCACGGATACGCATGGCCATCAGTCCGAGCCCTTTTGAATCTCGGCCTCGAAGCGACGCCGCGCGTGCCGCGCGCGGCAGAAGGCCTGCACCGCTTCCTCGACCCACTCCTCGCACAGCGTGCGCGCCTGTTCCGAGACGCCGTCCGGGGGCTCGCCGACGCCCGGTAACGCGCACACGTACCGGAGCCATAGGCTCGTCCACTCGCTGTCGTCGAAGCCCGGATCGGTCAGTCCGTGCTCGAACAGGATGTCTGTCAGAATCCGCCGCACGATTTCCGGATAAACCAGGGCGAGAAAACTGTCGCCGCTGCGTGCGACCTCCGCGATGGCATCGATCCGGCGGTTCAGTTCCAGCACCGGCCAGTCGCTGAGATCGAGCCGCCAGACCTGATCGCCCAGATCGGTGAAATCCACCGGCAGCAGCGACTGCCTGTTCGACAGTTCCTCCTGCGGCCGCAACGGAATCAGCTTGTCCGAAACGCCGAGCAGCAGCCCGTATCGCTTGCGCTGATCGACCACCTTGAGACGGAACTTCGGTAATGGACGCGACGTGATCTCCAGCAGGCGCAGATCCTTCGGGTCCCGGCGCTCGGCCACCGTACCGAATGCAAAACGCATGTAGGACGCGCTGTTGTAGGCCTCCACAAACACCTTGGCATCGCCCGGAAAATCGTAGCCAGAAAGATCGAAGTCGATATCGAACGCGTAACCGCCCTTCGCGATCGACAGAGTCACCGTGACTCTGGATCGCGAGATCTTCTTGCGGCCGGTGTAGTTGAGGCGCCGGATCATGACCCCACCCCTTCGTCCACTGGCGCAATGCGCACGCGGATATCCCGCCTGACGTCGAAACCCTTCACCGTCACCTGAAAGTCCGGCTTCCCGATCTGCACCACGAGAACGTTCTTCTGTCGCTGGATCACTTCGGCGGCCGAAGCGCTCACCTGTATCGGCGGCTTGTCGATCTCGAAGTCCGGGGCCTGGTACTGGGCGAACGGATTGCCGCGTCTGACCTCGTAGGCCATCGATACCATCACCCGCTGCGGCATCGCCGCGACGTTGCCGTTACCGGTCAGGCGAAATCCGCCACGCAGCTTCTGCAAGTGGAAGAAACGATCCCTGCCCATCGTCTCCATTTCCTCCACGGCAGCCGTCGCATCGTCCCCCGGTTTGTCCTGGTGCTGCTTCTTCGGGTCCCTGACCGTCTCCTCGGTGGGCATTTCCACCGAGAACAAATGCTGCAGCAGCTTGAGATCGCGTCCCTCCGCCGGGCGGGTCAGGATGCGAACGACCTCGCGCGGGGCATTCTTCACGTAACGCAGCGTGGACGCCCCGTGGCGGTAGCTATCCCTGAACTTGGGCGAACGCTCCTGCCACTCGGTGTGCGCAGGATTCTCTGAATCTCCCAGCAGTTGCGACAGCGGCCGATCGTGCACCAGCACGAACGCACGCATGCCCTTCTGCAACGACGTGCGCACGCCGGCAATCGTGATGCCGTCGCGCACGAAGTGCTCGTCGGATCCTTCCAGCGCTTCGTCACGTTCCAGATAAACATCGAAGTGCGAAAGCATCGCATTGCCGGCGGCCGGCTTCACCCACACCGGTACCGTCAGCGCGACGCGCCCGCCTTCGTTCAGCCGGTCGCGCAACCCGGGCACCGCGTCCGCCGCCAGAAAATCGTTCGTCCAGCGCGGCGCGCTGTTCTCCGGCGGCGCGACCAGCAGCACGTATTCCTTGCGCGGCAACCCAACGCCCCACTGCGCGAGCTCCACCAGGCGCCGGTACCGATAGGCGTCCTCCCACGTCATTTCGGAAAGCAGACCGGGCAGCGTCTGCAGGTCGAGGCGCTGTATCCGTCCGTCGTGATGGACTTCAACCACCAGATCGCCCGCGATGATCGGCAGAAAATAGTGGCGGACGATCGAAGGCACAACCGCCTGCGGCGTCAGTTCCGGGTCGGGATACGGCACCACCGCTGAAAAGCCAGGTTCGTCGACGCGCGAAAGCTGAAAATCCCGGCAGAAACTGTCCAGAAATTCGGGATCGTCCACCGGCACCGCAAACTCGCCCTCGAACCGGCCGAAGTATCCGTAAGGATAAAAGCGCCTGCCTTCGAGTTTGTGAATTTTCAGCACCGATTGCCCCATCAGCAGTCGCCGTCGGTCGTTGCTGCGGACCGTGAACCCGAAGAACGCATTGATGCGCGATGCAGCGGGGAAGACCGTTTTGCCGAGCCCCCAGCGCCCCAGCTCCGAGGCCTCCTTTCGCGAGCGGCCGATATTGCGCCAGAAGTAATAGAAATCGTTGCGCACGCTGGCGCCATCGATCTCCTCATCCTCGCTCTGCCGCGGGTCGCCCTGCAGTCCGCGCGTGCCGAAGTCCTCGATCGTCAGAAACTCCATCGGCTCTTCCGCCGAAGGCGGCCGCGCAACGCCGCTTCGGCTCGCGCCGAAGTGTTCCATCAACCCCATCAAGTACCGGGCGGACCGAGGTCCGGGCAACGTCTCCGCCGCGGGAAAGCGGATGCGAATCCTGAGCTGCTCACCTTCACGCCTGGCGTCGAGTGAATTCTGAATTGCCTCGCGCACGAACGCGTCCGCCAGGCTGCCCAGCGCTTCCGTCGAAAAGAACTCCGCCTCAATCGGGTCGATATTCATCTCGCCCGGGTGCATCTGACGAAACCGCCAGTCAGGCGCATCTGGCATCACGGGCTCCCTGGTCAGATTATCTACCGGCATGCGCGCTATCTTACTGATTGCGTCGAGCGATTTCCGCCGCCGGCACCAGGGACCTCCTCGCGATGGCAGGGGGGAAGGATCATTGCGGGCCGCGCGCGGACTCGTTACCAGCGTAAGCCGGCCGTCTGCGGGAAGCGCGCCGGCATGCTGCCCACAACGAAGCGCGAATCGACCAACGACGCAACAGCAGAATGCCGGCAGCGCCGACGCGGCAAGTCGGAATCCGCTTCAGACAAGTACGTCCTTTGCGTCACGTCACCCAATGCGCCACGGGTCGCGTCAGAAAATCTTCCAGCGAGATGCCGTCGGCGCCAACCAGCAGTGTGCGTCGCGGCTTGAACATCTCCGCGAATGCGGCCATCCCGGGGTGCACGTCGGGCGAGCGCCCGCTCTTGACTTCGATCGCAGTCAGCGCCCTGCCCGTCTGCACGACGAAGTCCACCTCCTTGCCGCGGTCCCGCCAGTAATACAGCTCGATCTCACCCCCGGCCGCCGCATTCGCCAGGTACGCCCCGACCGCCGACTCCGTTAGCCGCCCCCAGAGTTCCGGATCGGCACGAGCGGCCCCGAGATCCAGTCCCGACTGTGCCGTCATCAGGGCAGTGTTGAGCACCTGAAACTTGGGACTCGATCCACGCTGACGCACCGTCGCCCCCGCATACTTCTGCAACCCCGTCACAATTCCCGCCCCCGCCAGCAGATCGAGGTAATGCGCCAGGGTGGTAACGTTGCCCGCATCCTGAAGCTGGCCGAGCATCTTGGTGAACGACAGCACCTGCCCCGAGTAGCTGCATCCGAGCTGGAACAGGCGCCGCAGGAGGGCGGGCTTATCCACCCGAGAGAGTAGCAGCACGTCGCGAGAGAGCGTGGTTTCGATGAGCGAATCGATCACATAACGCGCCCAACGTGCGGTATCCGTGATCAGCGGCGCAGCGCCAGGATATCCGCCATAAAACACGTACTGTTCGAGCGACCAGCCGAACGCGGCCCGCATCTCCGTGAATGACCAATGCGGCAAATGCAGCACCTCGAAACGCCCTGCCAGACTTTCGGTCAGTCCGCGGGTAATCAGCAACGGCGCCGAGCCCAGCAATACCACTTTCAGCGGCAGGCGCGCCCGCGCATCCTCGTCCCATAGGCGCTTGACCGCCTCTGACCAGTCCGGGATCTTCTGAATCTCGTCAAGGACCAGCACGCTGCCGCGTGGGCCGGCATCCCGGGCCATGAGGCGTGCCGCATCCCATTGCTGCTCGATCCACATCGGGCCGCGTAGCGTCGGTTCATCCGCACTGGCAAAGCGGACAGGCAGGCCCGATGCCTCGGTCACCGCCTGCACAAGCGTGGTCTTTCCGACCTGGCGAGGGCCGGTTACCGCCTGAATGAACCGGCGCGGCTCGGCAAGGCGGTCGCGGAGAATCAGGGACTGAGGGCGGGAATAAGCCAAGGGCCTTTACGATTTACTCAATTGACTGAGTAGTTTTACTCAATACGCTGGACACGCGCAAGCTCCGGCCAATCCCTCCGCGGTCTCCTGCACGTAGTGCTGGCCCAGGAACTTCATCAGCAATGACAAGGCAGTCATTGCGGAGGCGCGCGGATACGCTACCGGCGCCAACCAACCCCTCACTCATATATCCCCGCCATTCCCCGCGCCATCTCCCTGAATTCCTTCCTCAGCTTCGCAGGCTTCACCACTTCCACCCCATCGCCGAAACCGAGCAGCCACCACCTGAGTTGCTGGGTGTCGAGCACGGTGGCGCGGACGCGGAGATTGCCTTCGGCGTCTTCTTCGATCTGCTGATCGGTAGACAGCGGGGTTTCGTACAGATGCGCGCCGGCGCCTTCGTCGAACAGCAGTTCGACCTTGATCGTGCTGCCGTCGCCAAACTCGAACAGCCCCTTGCGAATTTCCGCGTCCAGCGAGAAGCCCGGCGGCACTGAGGCTTTCTTGTCGAGGCGCTCGGCCGATTCGATCCGGTGCAGTGCCAGCATGCGCACGTCGGAATAGTTGAAGAACGCGCAGACCAGGTAGGTGATCGGGCCGCGCTGCACCAGCGCGAGCGGGCTTGCCTCGTAGGTCTTGGCACTTTCGCTGCCGCGCGGACGATACCGCAGGGTCAGCCGTTCCTCATTCAGCAGAGCCTCGACCACCGCTTCCCTGGTTTCTGCGCGAGCCTTCGGCGCCAACAGCGGTTGCGTCGGCAGCACATTGCGCACCTTGTCCGTCCAGGGCCGCGTGCCCGCCGCCCGCGCGTGCTCAACCAGCCGCTGCCTCGCCATCTCGAAATAGGGTTTCAGATCCGCGAGCACCGAAGCCGGCAGCATGGAGCCGAGCTGCCGCTCCACCAGCGCAAAGGTCAGCGCTTGCGACAACGTCAGGCCGGGAATGTCGAGCGTGGCGGCATTCTTCATCCACGACCAGCCGTAAGGCTTGTCGCGCGCGTCGCAGGTCAGCGGAAAGAGCCGCGACAGCTCGTGCAGATCGCGTTCCAGCGAGCGCATCGAGATCTCGGTGCCCTCCCGGGCAAGCATGTCGTGGATCTCGCGCACCGAGACCTTCTGCGGATAGCGCGGAATCCGGCGCAGCATGAGCCACTGGCGCAGAAGCACGGTACTCGCGCTCTTCGCGCTCATGCGCGTCTCCTGGTCATCGCGACGGTTCGTTCTGGTCGCATCTTCTCCTCTGCCCGCGATTGTGCCGCGGGCCGATCCGCTCCGGTCATGCCCGACCGTCATCGTGCGACACAAGCTGTCGCACTTGCACCCTACCATGGCAGCCATGAAACGCAACCCGACCGCCAAACCCCTGCCGCTGTACCGCTTCCTGCGCCAGCCGGAGCGCTCGATGACGGGCACGAAGCACGGCGATGCCAGCTACCGCAGCTACGACATGCTGGGCGCGTACTGGATGCTGCGTATCGGTCTGCAGATGGACATCAAGACGGACAGGCTCCGGCGCCTCGTCATCGACGACGACCTGCGCGAATTCACCGGACTCGACCCGTCGATCGTGCCCCCGGAAAACGACAACAAGTTTTTTGGCATGGCAAAAGGCCCCTCGCGGTCCGTGCTGCGCAAGGCGATGCGCCATCGGCTCGACCAACTGCTCGCCGAGGCGATCGACCCGCAGGTTCCCTTGTTCCGCAACACCGCCACGCTGGCCAGGTTATTCGGCCTGTCCGACGTCGACCACGACGTGCTGACCTTCATCGCAGTGGCCAAACTGCTCCCGCCCGTGCAGGAGTTCCTCGGGACGGTCGCGCCCGAGTGCACGCGCCAGCGCCTTTGCGACCTGCTCGCCGCCGCCACCGGCCACCCGCCCGAGAGCATCTCCCGCGCGCTCATGTCGCAGAACCCCTTGCGCGCCTCCGGGCTGATTTCGCTCGAGCAAATGCTCTCCAGCCCGCTCGACCGTTTCGACATGCTGATCGGTCTGCACGACATCCTGTTCACCGACCACCTCGACGAGCCGGCCATCGTGCACGCCTTGCTGCGGGCCGGGGATCCGCCGCAACTGTCGCTCGACGACTTTCCGCACCTCGCGGAGGACGCCGCGCTCCTGCGTACCTATCTCGAGCAGGCGTTCCACCAGCGACGCGCAGGCGTCAACATCCTGCTCTATGGTCGCCCCGGTGTCGGCAAGACGCAGTTCGCGCGCGCGCTCGCCGCCGCCGTCGGTGCCGAACAGTTCGATGTGCGCAGCCAAGATCGCGACGGCGATCCGCTCAAGGGGCAGCACCGGCTGATGGGCTACAAATTCTGCCAGCGCCTGCTCGCCCGCTCGCAGCGCTCGCTGGTGATCTTCGACGAGATGGAGGACGTCTTCCCGCCCGACGACACCCTGCTCCACCTGTTCGCCAACGCGAGGCCGGGTACGGCGGGGGCCGCCAGTAAGGCCTGGATCAACGAGGCGCTCGAAACCAACCCGGTGCCCGCCATCTGGATCGCCAACCACACCGAACACGTCGATCCTGCCTTCCTGCGCCGCTTCGACTACCCGCTGGAATTCCGCTCCACCCCGCGGAGGGTGCGACTGAACATCGCGCGCAGCGTGCTGCGCGACTTCACCCCCGACGAGCAATGGCTGCAAACCCTGAGCGCCGACGAACGGCTTTCCGCCGGGCAACTGGAGCGTGCAGCCAAAGTCGCCGCCGTCGTCGCGACCGGCCAGCCCGACCGCGCGCAACGCGTCGCCGATCGGCTGGTGCGCCACTCCAGTCGCCTGCTCCACGGATCGGCGCCGACACCGCGCCGCCACGCCGGGCACTTCGACCTGCGCTTCCTGAACACGAGCGCCGATGCCGAACAGCTCGCGCAGACATTGCGCGGCGCGCGGCGCGCCACGCTGTGCTTCTACGGTCCGCCCGGCACCGGCAAGAGCGAGTTCGCCCGATACCTCGCAGACCGCTGCGACAAGCCCCTGCTCGTGCGGCGCGCCTCCGACATCCTGTCCCCGTGGCTCGGCATGACCGAGAAGTCCATCGCATCCATGTTCGCGGAAGCGCAAGACGAGGAATCGGTCCTGCTGCTGGATGAAGTGGATAGCCTGTTGCAAGACCGCCGCGGCGCGCACCGGTCGTGGGAAATCACCCAGGTCAACGAAATGCTCACGCAGATCGAGAGCTTCGATGGCATCTTCATCGCCACCACCAACCTCGTGAACCACCTCGACCAGGCCGTCATTCGGCGCTTCATCTACAAGGTGCGGTTCGACTATCTCACCACCGCGCAGGCGCGCGAGCTGTTCGATCGCACACTCGCGCGGCTCAACGGCGAATCGGATGTCGAAGCAGGCGAACTGGACCGCACGCTTGCGCGACTCAACAACCTCACGCCGGCGGACTTCAACCTCAGCGAGCAGCGGATCGCAGCGGCCAAGACCCGACCGACCGCCGGTCAAATGCTAAAAGAGCTTGCCGAAGAATCTAGTGCAAAAGGCGGAAGTGCGCCACAGATCGGATTTTTACGCTAGGAATTCCTCATATCCAGATATGACATACCCCGCCAATTTCCGGCCAAGGATCATGGGCCCTATTTTTAGTGGCATTCCCCGCACTTGCCTTCGGCTTGCCAACGCACCGTGCTCAGCAAACAATCACACTTGCCGGAGAACATTCTGGCAACCTTTTCGCAACACGCTGGGCACGATGCGCCTTTTTGCACAGAAACATTTTAACAACTGACCTAAGATGCCTACACAGCCACTTCTTCATTTTCTAGAGAGCTACAGAAAGCTGACGAGCATACCCGCTGACCAGCCCCACGAGAACAACAGCCTACACTTTCGGCTTACTGCTCTCCTCGATGAATGGGCTTCCGTTGCAAGTCCAGTAGTCGAGATGCCCAGAACTATCCAGTTTGAAGTTGCGACATTCAATCAATTTATTCAGGATATCCGGATCCCCTTTGACGCCTTACGCGAATCGCGCCGCTTAGGTAGCGCGATGAATGTTTGGCGTACAGCCCAATTGAATCGAGATGAGTTGCGCTATAGCGCGGTGCTTGCATGGTTGCTGGACTGCCGAGAGGATCACGGGCAAGGTCACGACATATTGGTGCGATTACTAGATCGGCTTGAAACGAAGAAGCATAGAACCTCCCTCACGACGCGTTCATTTCCGACATCCGGCGACGTACAGCAAGGACGATACTGGACCATGGTTGAGAATCTACCAATGGGGGAACGCGATAGTCGAGTCGACATTCAGATCGAAAACGACGCCTTCTTGTTCTTTATTGAAGTAAAGATAGACGCCGCAGAAACCAATTATCAACTGGATCGCTATCTAGCAAGAGGCGAGCGCTTAGCGGGGAAGCGACCATGGGGTGTTCTATATCTCACAACACATGGTTTCGGTCCGCTTACTAACGATACTGTCAAGAGAACCGCAACCGATCACGCCAATTTAGCTTTTATTTCATGGAAAGAGATTGCGACGATACTACGTGAACATGTCTCTGGATTGCCGCAGCGCGCCTTTTCCAGGCATGCCCTTTCTCAGTATGCTGAATTAGTATCAAACCTCTAACTATTAAGGTGTACCAATGAGTGATAGACAAGCAGGCGCCCTGATCATCAGCAACATTGGAGTACTTGAAGAGGTTGCACACCATGCTGAAGAGGTTGAAAAGTCCGTATTTGGCGAGATCGATCGCCTCATCTCAGAATGGACCGAAAAGAAGGGTTGGGAAGGCAAGAGTGAGTTCTACGAGGAGGAAGACACTTGGTTCGCGCCTGCTACGTGGCGTAAGCCGAACGGCAACCAGGACGACTACCACGCATTCTATTGCTGGGAATTTGACGATTCCGCAGACGATACTTGGTATCTAAGTTCTTTGGTCGGTGCCGCTAAGGGCCGAAGCGGCTTTCGTTTAAAAGTGGAGCATTCCGCTTTTGGCGTCAGTCGATGGGACTGGAAGAGCTTCGCCGGCTCCAAGCTAGGTGACTATCCACAGCTTCAGGAAGCGGGATTTCTATACACTAGCGGAGACTGGTTCCTCCCTTGGCGCCTCGACATTAAGAAGCTTGCCGACGCGTACAAGGAAGACGTGCTTGTCGATGCGCTAGATCCAGTACGAACGGCACTTAAAACAATTGATGCTGCCCATCCGTTTTTCGATCAACTAGTTAAACAAGCGGCACTCGAACTACAGGCGCGAAAGTAAACGCCCGAATTGCTCGATTGGGCCAGCTGGCATGTAGGCTCCCTCATCTGAGTAGCGAAGCGAATGGGTCAAGCTTGGAATATCACGCAATTAATGCAACATACCAAGCCCGACCCTTCCTTTCGCCACGGTGAAATGACAGGCGTTGATGCCCGAGATGACCGGGTGCGCACGGAATGCAACGTTATCGCACGCTGGTAACCCGCACCGAAGAGATACCAGATTCGCGGTGAATCGACTTATTGACGCTGGGCGGAGCGACCGGGTCAGGCTTGGGGCATTGCGATATTTATGCAACATGCCAAGCCTGATAATCATCTAGCCGCCTCCTGCGAAGGGGCGTAGCGTCGTGATGGCAAGA
>JBBDIL010000008.1:0-34479 GCA_040880425.1 Burkholderiales bacterium
TTCTAGAAGATCCGGCCAAACGCCACAGAGATGCGATCGTAACCCGCGGCTCGACGCACGCCAGGTCGAAAACTTCTACGTCTTGGTGTAAAAAGGCGTTGCTTCCGCAGTCCTGCGCCGAATCCTGGCTCTGGACGGCGCCACCCCGTATACAAGGAGAACAAAGATGTCGAACGAAGGCTATCACGAGCCGATAGACGAACTTTCCGATGAAACGCGCGACATGCACCGCGCAATCGTCTCGCTGATGGAAGAGCTCGAAGCCGTGGACTGGTACAACCAGCGGGTGGACGCCTGCAAGGACAAGGAGCTGAAGGCCATCCTGGCACATAACCGCGACGAAGAGAAAGAGCATGCCGCGATGGTGCTCGAGTGGATCCGGCGCCGGGACAAGACGCTGGACAAGGAGCTGAAAGACTACCTGTTCACCGACAAGCCGATCGCGCATTGATCGCGTCACACGCACGCATCCGCCGAGGTGAACGTGATGAATCGGGACAGGGCCATGCCTGACCGCACAGGTGCAGCACTGCGCGATACGGTCAGACGCGCAGTCGCCGCCCTGCTGGCTGCCGCGACGCTGATCGCGTGGTCGACCGCCACTCGTGCCGACGACTATCCGAGCAGGACGATTCGCTTCATCGTTCCGTACGCGGCAGGCACGACGGTGGACATCCGTGCGCGGCAGGTTGCGGACCGCATCGGTGGTTCGCTCGGCCGATCCGTAATCGTCGAGAACCGGCCGGGCGCCGGCGCCACCATCGGCGCCGCGCATGTTGCGCGGTCGGCAGCCGACGGCTACACCATCCTGGTAGGCAGCATTGCGGACCAGGCGGTTGCACCCAACGTCTATCCGAACCTGGCTTACGACCCGCGCAAGGACTTCGCGGCCATTACTCAATACGCTGAAACTGCGCCGATTCTGGTTGCGTATCCCGGGCTCGGGGTGAGTTCCGTGCAGGAGCTGATCGCACTGGCAAAGCGCAAACCCGGCGAAGTATTCCTCGGTTCCTGGGGCAACGGCACACTGACGCATCTGCTCACTCTGCAGCTCGCCCAGCTCGCCGGCATCAGGATTACGCATGTGCCCTATCGCAGTTCCAGCCAGGCGCTGACCGACGCGGTCGGCGGGCAGATCTCGATGACCTGGGACTATCCGGTGTCTAGCCTGCGATTTATCGAGGCCGGTCAACTCAAGGCGCTGATGGTGATCGGTGACAAGCGTGTCGACCCGTTGCCGGATGTGCCCAGCGCCACGGAGGCGGGGCTGCCGGAGATGCGGCACCTGGCCTGGGGCGGTTTCTTCGCTCCGGCAGGCACGCCGAAGAACATCGTGGAGCGGCTGAATCGTGAAATCGTTCGCGCGCTGAACGCGCCGGAGATGAAGGCCTTGTTCGCCGAACAGGGCAGCCGGGTGGTGACGAACTCGCCCGAGGCGTTCGCTGCCTTCGTACGCAGCGAACAGGATGCGCTGGCCGCGCTCGCCCGGGCCGCGGGTGCGCGCGCCGACTGATGGCAACCGGCGTGCTGATCAACATCGATGTCGACGACCTCGCGAGCGGCATCGATTTCTATACGCGCGGCCTCGGCTTGCGGCTCGGCCGACGCCTGTTCGACGGTACGGTTGCAGAACTGCTGGGAAACGCAGTTCCGATTTTTCTGCTTGCGAAACCGGAAGGCACCGCGGCATCCGCCACTACCACGCAGCAGCGGCATTACGATCGCCACTGGACACCCGTCCATCTCGACTTCGTCGTCACCGATATTCAACACTCGGTGAGGACCGCGGTCGCGGCCGGAGCACGACTCGAAGGCGGAGTACAGACCTTTGTGTGGGGTCATATCGCCTACATGTCGGACCCCTTCGGCCATGGCCTCTGCCTGATCCAGTTCGCCGGACGCGGTTACGGCGAACTGGACGATGCGAACCAAACGGAGACCGCATGAAGCGCGTCGAACCGCTGTGGATGAAGCGTACGCGAAGACTGGCGCTATTCTCCGCGGCCGCGCTTACGCTGTTGCTGGTCGGACTCGACCGCTATGCCGCATCGATGTATCGCCCGGACGCGGATTCGAGGGCCGTGGTGATCTACACCACCGCGTGGTGTCCTTACTGCGCGCGGCTGCGAAGCGCGCTCAAGGCAAACGACATTCCTTTCGCGGAACACGATGTCGAGAAATCATTGCAGGGCCAGATGGGATTCTGGACGCTGCGCGGGCGCGGCGTTCCGGTTTCGGTAATCGGTGCGGAGACGGTCTATGGTTACGACGTGCCACGACTGACAAGCGCGCTCGCCGTACTCGGTTACGATTTCCTGCCTGTGGATACGGCGGCCACAATCGCCCCCGCGGCGAGTTCCATACCCGGCCAACGGTAACATCGGCATGGCAGACTGCGAGCAATGAGACTTTTCCGACACAACCCGTTCATGTGGATACTCGCCGCCTCATGGACTGCGGCCTGCATCGTTGCCCTGGTGTACGCGTTCGTACAGCGAGGCATGGGTGAAACCGGCGCGGCATTCGGCTACATGATGGTGTTCCTCACCTTCCCTGCCGGGCTGCTGGTCTTCATCGCGCTGGCGCTCGCCGGTATTCCTTTTGTGATCGGGGTCGGCGCCGCGCCGTTTCTTTCTGCGGGCGGCCTGTTCGTGACCTGGCTCGCGCTGGTTCTTGTCGGCTTTGTTCAGTGGTTCGTCCTGCTGCCATGGGCGCTCGCGCGCCTGCACGGCGACCGCTGAAGCGCCAGGCCGATCACGATCCACGCTGGCATCATTCGAGCCGGAAGATGATCTCCTGGTCGGCCTGGTAGGTGGTGCCGTCTTTCTTGAACTGGTACTGCCACACCGCTTCGAGCACGGCTGCCTCGAACACGTCCGGCGGCTCCGCTTGCAGCAGTTCAACGTCGGTGACCATGCCCTCGGTGGAAACCGTGAGTCGAACCTTGACGCTGCCCTCGATGTGCTTGTCTTCCGCCTCGCGCGGATACTTTGGCTTGACCTTCTTCACCGGTTTCACGTCGAGGAATACCGACGGCAGCGCGGGTGCTTCCAGTTCGGGTTCCGGCTCTTCCTCCTCGGGTTCGGGCTCCGGTTCGGGTTCCGGCTCGGGTTCTCTCTCTGCGATCTGGATTTCCGCAGGCACTTCGTCGGGCAGCGGCTCGGGGATTTCGATGTCGATCTGCTTGATCTCGCGTTCGGGCGGCTTCGGTTTCTCCTCGACCAGTTCTTCTGCAATCTCCTCCGGCAGCTCGAGCACAGACTCCGGCGGAATCTCCACCAGCTCGACCGTCATCAGTTCGTCCAGCGGCTCGGTTTCGAGATCGGGAAACGGGAACGACCAGTTGACGCCGAATACCAGCACCGGCAGCAGCACTTCGATCGCGAACGCGATCAGCAGCGCTTTCCAGAACGGCAGTACCCGCTCATCCTCGTCGAGACGAGCCCAGAGCGGGCCTTTGTCGGCAGGGACCCGAAAGATCATCTAGCCTGGGCTTTCGCAGCGATTCCGACCGTGTTGATGCCGGCCTCGCGCACCGAATCCATTACTCCGATCAGAGTTTCCAGTGAAACATCGCGGTCGCCCGCAACGATGACCTGCACCGGCTGGTCGCCCTTGAGCTCTTCCAGCTTGCCGGTCAGCTCGGCCGCCGTAATGTCGTGACCGTCCACCACCACGCGGCCGTCGCCGGTGACACCGACGGTGATCTGCGTAGGCTTCAGCTCCTGGGTAGTGGCCGAACCCGGCAGGTCCATGGCGATGCCGGTGCCGGCAATCATCTTGAGCGTAACAATGATGAAGAACACCAGCAGGAACATCATGATGTCGATCATCGGAATCACCTCGACGCGAGGTTTGTCCGTTTCGAAGTATCCGGCGAGACGTCTGCGCATCAGTGCGCCCCCGCAGGATTGAGCGGCGCTACCAGCTCGTCACCCGCTTCTTCCACCGGCCGGCCCTGACCACCGGCGCCGCCGCCATGCAGGCGGTTGACCACCATGACCTTGAGCAGGTCCATCTGGTGCATCGCCAGGCGCACGCGCTTGTTGAAATAGTTCAAGCCGACAATCGCGACGATCGCGATCAGCAGTCCGGCGCCGGTCGCCACCAGCGCTTCGGCAATCCCGGTGGTCACTGCCGCCGCAGCCGAGTCGCCGCCCGGACCCTGGACGCCGAGGATGTCGAAAGTGTAGATCATGCCAACCACGGTGCCGAGCAGTCCCATGAAGGGTCCGAGCGTGACCGAGGTGTCGAGCACCCAGACATTGCGGTCGATCTTGGGGAGCTGCCACATGATCGCCTCGTCGATGTGACGCTCCATGGTTTCCGCATCCTCGCCACGGGAAGCCAGCGCGGCTGAAACGATCGTGCTCTGCAGAGAGCCCTCGTAGTGCGCGTCGATCTTCTTCAGTTTGGCGAGGTTCTGGTATTCGACCAACTGCAGGTCATGCTCCATCGCCAGCCCGGAATGCAGCACGCGATGGAAGAAGTACCAGCGCTCGATGATCACCGCGATGGTGACCAGCAGCAGCAGCGCCATCAGCGGCAGAAGGCCGCCGGACAGCAGACTGAGTTCGATGATTTTGTCGATCATGGATGAATTCCTTCAATAAATTCGCATTCAACAGTTGACGGACGGGACCGCCCGTCTTTCTTCATGCTCCCGAGCATCACAAGCGGGAATCCGCGCGGCCGCCGATCATTCGTATGCGTCCTCGTCGTCATACTCGAATGGCGGGAAAAACGGCACGCCGTACCGTTCCACGATGCGCTGGGTTTCCCCGGTCTTCAGCATCTCGGCGAAGGCTTCATCCAGGAACTGTTTGAGCTCCACCTCTGACTGCTTGATGCCCCAGGCGCTGTTCCAGCGCATCTCCTTCGGCGGCTGGTAGCCTTCGACCATCTTGAACTCCGCCTGGGGATTGCTCAGCTTCGCCTGCGAAATGGCCCCCGACCAGAGCATCGCCGCATCGACGTCGCCCCGAATCAGCCCATCTATAACCTGGTAATTCTGGAAGAAAGTGGTATAGGGGATGCCATTTTCCTCCGCGTAGTCGCTCATCGGCGAATAGGCCGGCACGCCGACTTTCACGCCCTGCGCCTTGGCCTGGTCAAGCGACTTGACGCCCTTCGCCGGCCCCTGCGTCACCAGCACGAATCCCGTGCTCATGTAAGGCGCGGTGAACTCCATCGCATGCCGCGGCATGTGATGGTCGTCGCGGGTGATGTTGAGGCCGAGGAAAATGTCGCAAATGCCGTTATCGATGGAATTACCGAACGTGACGCCGACACCGAAGCGCATGCCGGTGTTCACCCAGGCGATCGAGATCTCCCATCCGTGCTTCTGGGCAATGGTCTCCAGAAGCTCGATGTCGATGCCTTTCGGCTCGTGGTCATGTGCGGTACGCGAGAAGGGCCAGAACCAGGCATCGGCGCACGCGATCATGCGCTTCATCTCCGTCATCCTGGTGAGCGCGTCGACGTTTCGCAGTTCGTTCGGAACCTTCGTCGGCGAGAAATTGCGATAGCCGGACTGGTAGAGGCGGTCGCGCAAGGGATCGAACACCTGCGGCTTGCGATAGCCGAGCGTCGGCCTCCGGTCGCGGCCGAAAACATAATCCGGCGCAAGCTCGAAGATTTCGAGCTCTTCCGCCGATCCGCCAGCTACAGGCAACATCAAAGCAGACGCCGCGAGCAGCACCGCGGCGCTACGCAGAAACAAATGCATGTATGTGTTCTTCTGTGCGCCCCCGATCGTTATCCTGAGATCGTTGGCGCGAAAACAAAACGAGGAATGTCGGTTCCACCAGAATGCGTGGATTTGCAACGCTTGGCAGGCCTTGGCAGATTCCCGAACTGCTTCCACCAGACCCCGGATACCGTTGCCTTCGATTCCCTGACAGGGCGTAATCGTATAGCAAAACGAATCCCGCTTGGCGGCCGCGGACGATGCCGGCATGCTGGAGGATAATACTTGACCAAATCGCTTCGCATCGGCTTTCACTCAGCGGAACGGCGCGGAGAAAGAATGTGCTGGCGCGAGACCACGATCACTCAGACTGAGACAGACAGATGACCGAACCGCAACCCGATCTGCCCGCCGTCAAGGCACCCCATCCGCCTCTGGACCTCTACTACCAGGGCGAAGAACAGCGTCGCGGCTGGGTCAGACGCATGTTCGACAGCTCTGCATCGGACTATGACCGGATCGAACGCCTGATCGGCTTCGGCTCCGGATCGTGGTATCGCCGCGATGCGTTGAGAAGAGCGGGCCTCGAGGCCGGCATGCGGATGCTGGACGTCGGTGCGGGGACTGGGCTGGTCACGCGGCAGGCAGCGGCAATCGTGGGCGATTCGGCGCTGGTCACCGGTATAGACCCCAGCCCGGAAATGCTGAAATGCGCGAACGTTCCCGGTGGCGTCATCCTCGCGGAGGGATCCGCAGAGCGCATCCCGTTTCCCGATGCAAGCTTCGATTTCGTCAGCATGGGCTACGCGCTGCGGCATCTCAGCGACCTGTCGGTGGCGTTCCCGGAGTGTCTGCGCGTGCTCAAGCCCGGAGGCAGGCTCTGTCTCCTGGAAATCACGAAGCCGGAGAGAAAATTCGCATCGGCTTTGCTCAAGTCCTACCTGCGCGGATTGGTGCCACTGCTTGCGCGAATATCCGCGCGCAACGCGACCACACCGGAGCTGTGGCGCTACTACTGGGACACGATCGAGCATTGCGTGCCGCCCGACGCCGTCATGCAGGCACTCCGGAATGCCGGTTTCACCCGGGTTTGCCGCCACGTGGAATTGCAGATTTTCTCCGAGTATGTCGCGGTACGGCCGGTCTCGTGACATCCCGCCGACGCACATGCCTGCCCTTCCTGCAGCGCTGCTAGCCGCCACCGCCCTGATGTCGCTGGATGCGTTTGCCGGCAATACCGGCGATGGCCGCGAGGAAACGGTATGCGGATTCATCCGCGAGCGGCTGGCTTTCTATCTGTGGAACTCGGTAGCCGGCAGACCGGATCCGGCCGCAGTGAAGCGCACTCCGAACGCGGCCCCGGTAACGTACCGGGCGGGGGACGGCAGAACCCTGAATGGCTACAGGCTCGCGCCCGCCGGGAACGTCCGCGCAGCCAGGGGATTCGTGCTGATGGCGCAGGGCAACGCGATGCTTGCGGACCAGTTGCTGGATCACCTTGCTCCGTTTACAGAAGCCGGGCATTACGTCTACGTTTATGACTATCGCGGCTACGGCAGCTCGGAAGGCAGACGCAGACTGAAGGCGATCGTGGAAGACTACAAGGAATTGTTCGCCGACTTGAGCAAAATCCACGACGGCGATAAGCTGCTGTACGGCGTGTCTTTCGGGGGAATCGTGGTGTCCAGTGTCATCAAGGCGAATCCGCCGTTGGACCGTGCCGTGATCGATTCCACACCGAGCCGGGTCTCGGGTTACGGATGCCCACGCGCATACGACGCGGTCGAAAATCTTCCGCAGGATGCATCGAACATGCTGTTGATCAACGGCATGCGCGACACGGTGGTCCCGGCAGGGCACAGCGCGGAATTGCTGGATGCCGCAGAACTGCGGGGCGCGACCGTGGTACGTTCGCAGCACTTCGCACATCCGTTCCAGGATGTCGATCCGGCAATTCGAGAAACGAGAAACCAGCAGATACGGTCGTTTCTGGTCCGAGGGCCGGAGTAGATCGTTTGCGACTCGACAATAACCGCGATTCAAAAGGAGTCACGAACTTGGACGACGTAATTAATCACCGCCGACGTCAGGCGCGCAAAGTCAACGGCCTCGCTTTTTTCCAGGGCTTTCTGCGGCATCCGAACCTGGTCGGGTCGGTCATTCCCAGTTCCCGGTTTCTGGAACGCAGGCTGGTCGACGTGGCTGCTATCGCCAAAGCAAAACTGGTGGTCGAGCTGGGTCCAGGCACGGGCGGCACCACCCGGGCGTTGCTGGACGCGCTGCCGGAAGGCTCGAATCTGCTGGCAATCGAACTCGATCCCGAATTCGTTGCACTGCTCAAGGCCGAGCCGGATCCGCGCCTGATCGTCCATCAGGGCAGCGCCGAGCAGATCGGCGAAGCACTGGCCGTTCACGGGCTTCCAAAACCGGACGTGGTGGTTTCCGGAATTCCTTTCTCGACGATGCCCGTCGCCCTGGGCAATCGCATCGTGTCCGAAGTGTGGTCCTGCCTTGCCCCGGGCGGTCGTTTCGTTGCTTATCAGTTTCGCGGACGGGTGGCACTACTCGGGCGCAAAATCATCGGCAGGCCGAAAATCGAAGTGGAACTGCTGAACGCGCCGCCGATGCGCGTATATCACTGGCACAAGCCGGCGGCAGCGCAACACGCCGAACCGGCCTGAACGCACGTTGCCGTCGACCAGACCACGATCGCAGGCAACCATGCTCCGCAAGGACAGCAACATGCAGACGGCAATCCGGATATTTCTGCTTGGTTCAGCTCTGGCGATAACGCCGGCCGGCGCGCAGGGCCCTGACATCCGCCCGGGTCTCTGGGAAATTTCCATGAGCGGCATCGGTGAAGTACAGCAGACATTCTGCGTCACACCGGAGATGGTCAGAAACATGCGCGATCTGACCGCTCAGAGCGACCCGGCGAGCGATTGCCGGCACTCGAATGAGAAGATCTCCGGGAACACGCGCTCCTTCGACATCACCTGCACCACGCCGGCGAAATACAAAGCCAAGGTCCGGCTGTCGGTGGAAAGCCCGGACCGGTTCACCATGAAGCAGGACTTCACCATGGATCTCGGCGGCCAGCAGCAGCAGGGTTCCGCCACGATGGCCTACCGGCGTATCGGCGAATGCCCATGATGCATGCGACATCCGATGCGGTTCGCGGCTGATTCTTTGCGCCTTCGCTCGTGATTCGCCGGTACGTTTTCGATTACCCGGTGCAGTCAGCGGAGGCACTCTCGAGGCTTCAAGCTGCCGCACAGGCCGGCTCCGAGCAGGGCATGAAGGTCGAATCCGCTGCCGGCACGATCAAAGTCTTCCGCAGACAGGGCGGCATCTTTATCAACGGATTCGCTCCGATTTTCGTCGGCGCCTTCCGGGACACGGCGAACGGCGCCGAGCTGCGCGGGTATTTCAGGCTGCATCTGGTAGCGACCGCGATCATTGCAGGGCTGATCGGACTGTCGCTGTATCACCTTCTGGGCACACTGCTGATGCCGGAAATGGCACCGGGCTACCCGGAAGGCTGGAAGGCGCAACGTATCCGCTTCGAACTGCAGTTCATCGGGTTCTCCGCCCTCGTGCTCTTCTTTGCCTGGCTGGCCGGCAAGCCGTTGCGCGAGCGGATCGTTGCGCTGATCGAACGCAGCATCACGCCGGACCCCGTCATGCCCGGCAATGAAACCGCGTCACGGCAACGCGGAAAACGGAAGCACCGCTGAATCCTCAGGCCCAGGATTCTTCGAGCAGCGCCAGATACTCCGGTACCGATGCTCGCCTTGGATTGGTGGCATGGCAGTGATCCTTCGGCGCCAGTTCCGCAATCTTCTTCAGTGCGTCCCTGGGCACCCCCATCGCCTGCAGTCCGGCGGGCAGGCCCAGCCGCGCGTTCAGGTCGGAAATCGCCTTCGGCACGTCCACGCCGTCCTTCAGCCCCATCGCCCTGCCGATGCGTTCGATCTTGTCTCCGACGTTCGGCCGGTTGAAGCGCAGCACCGCCGGCAACAGCACGGCATTCAGCGTGCCGTGATGCAGCTTGAGTTCCGGCAGCGCGCCCAGCGGATGCGACAGTGCATGGACCGCGCCCAGGCCCTTCTGGAACGCCATGGCGCCTTCCATCGCCGCCATCATCATGTTCCATCTCGCGTCGCGGTCCCGGCCATTCGCCGTGGCGCGTTCGATGTTGGCCGCGCAACGGGTGAGTCCGTCGATGGCGATCGCCTCCGCCGGCGGGTTCACCGCCGGCGCAAGAAAGGTTTCGATACAGTGCGCCATGGCGTCCATGCCGGTGGCCGCGGTCAGCAGTGGCGGCAGGCCGAGCGTCAGTTCCGGATCGCACAAAGCCACCTTCGGCAGCAGGTACGGCGAAAGAAATCCGAGCTTGCGACCGTCCTTCAGGATGATCACGGATCCGCGCCCGACCTCGCTGCCGGTTCCAGCGGTGGTCGGAATCGCGATCAACGGCGCCACTGCGGCGGTGATCTTCGGTGCGCCGCCTTCCACTGCGGCGTACTGCGCAAGCGGCCCGGCATGGGTCGCGAGCAGCGCAACGCCTTTGCCGAGATCCATCGAGGAGCCGCCGCCGATGGCGATCACGCCATCGGCGGATGCTTTCCTGTAGCTCTCGAGCGCCGCAAGCACGGCAGCTTCGGTCGGGTTCGCCGGCGTCTCGTCGAACACCGCGGAAGGCATATCGCCGAGTTGTTCGGTAAGCTGCGCAAGCAAGCCTGCCGCTGCAACCCCTTTGTCGGTAACGATGAGCGGTCGCGCGATCTTCAGCCGTTCGCACTCCTGCCTGACGAGTTTGATCGCGCCGAAGTCGAACTGCACGGTGGTGAGGTAGCTGATAGTGGCCATGGCAGGAAGCAATCCGGAAATTGAACGGTCGGCGGCATTATCCCACGACCGTACACGACCCTCGGGTCTGCATGGCATCGTCACCTGCGCTAAGCTTGCGCAACGCCGGGCCACCTGAATCCACTGTCCTGCTCGTGAGAACGCGATGAAACTTTCGATCACTTCCGCGCTGCTGCTGATCGTGCTGATGCTGGGCGCGTGCGCCGGCAACGAGCGCAAATCGGGCGAACTGCCGTATCCTGCGAAACGCCTGACCCAGAAGGGTTACGCCTTCATGCCGCCGAACGAACCCTACTGGTTCATCGCGGGACGCGACGAATCGCAGCTGCTGCTGGTGCGGCAGAGAACACTCACCGATGAGTCGGTATCCATCGTCGCCGGCTATGTCGATCTGCCCGAAGCATCCGCCACAGACACTCTGGTGAGCCACGTCCGAATCTCGGATCAGCAGGCCGTGCAGTCCTCGCGTTACCGTGTCCAGGAACACGAAGTGGAAGCGCATGCGGTCGGCAACGTGGTTTGCACGCGCTCCTACATGCTGGTGGAAGACCATGAAGGCGAGCGCGCGGCAAGAACGATCGGCGCCATCCTGCTGGAAACGCTTACCCTGATCTGTCCGCACCCGTCGGACAACCGGCTCGGCGTCAGCCTGACCTACTCCCATCGCTTCTACCCGGAGGATCGCGACCGGCAACTGGCCGCAAAAGGCATGGCCATGTTCGAATCGCTGGAATTCACGGACCTGTGAATCCGACCGACACTGCGCCGGGACATGCAGCGCCGACCCGCCGCCGCACGCGTTAGACCGCGCGCGGCTGTCGAATCCACACCATATGGAAAAGATCCGATTGTCGAAAATCATGTCCGAACGCGGTCTGTGCTCGCGCCGGGAGGCGGACAGCTATATCGAGCAGGGCCTCGTATTTGTGGACGGCGTGAAAATCACGCAACTCGGCACGCGTATCTTCCCGGGTCAGGAGATCACGCTGGCACGCGCCGCGCGGTCGGAGCAGACCGCGCGCGTGACCATAGTGCTGAACAAACCCATCGGTTATGTATCAGGACAGGCCGAGCAAGGCTATCGCCCCGCCATCGCACTGATCACACCGGAATCGCGCTACAGCGCAGACAAGTCCCCGCTGCGTTTCAGCCGCGCGCACCTGCGCGGGCTGGCGCCAGCCGGGAGGCTCGACATCGATTCGCAGGGATTGCTGGTGCTGACGCAGGACGGCCGCATCGCGAAGCAGCTGATCGGTCAGGACTCGGGAATCGAGAAGGAATACCTGGTGCGGGTCGATGGCAGGCTCACGGCGGAGGGTCTGCGCCTGCTCAATCATGGGCTTTCCCTGGATGGCATGAAGCTGCGGCCCGCGCAAGTCGGCTGGCAGAACGAAGATCAGTTGCGCTTCGTGCTGAAGGAAGGCAGGAAACGCCAGATCCGCCGCATGTGCGAACTGGTCGGACTGAAAGTCACCGGCCTCAAGCGCGTGCGCATCGGCAATGTGAAGCTCGGCGATCTGCCCGTCGGCAAATGGCGCTACCTGCGCGCTGACGAGCGCTTCTGATCGCCTGTTGTATTCGCGCCGGCGGGATCACCACGAAGGCACGAAGGCACAAAGAAACGCAGGACGCCGAGATAAAAGCTGGACGCAGAGGCCGCAAAGAAGCGCAAACGCCGCAGAGAAAAACTTCGTGTCTCTTTGTGCCTTCGTGCCTTTGTGGTGACCCAACCCCTGCGACCGTTCAAACCGCAAGCCAGTCGCGCAGGGCGGCGTTGACTTCGTCTGGGCGCTCCAGCGTGGACAGGTGGCCGCAATCCTCGATCACCACCAGCTTCGCACCCGGGATGATCGACGCCATCTCCTCGTGCATTTCAAGGGAAGTGATCGCGTCCTGCCGCCCGCACAAGACCAGCGTAGGCGCGCGCACCTTGCGCAGGTCGAACCGGCCGTCGGCCCGCGACATGATCGCTTTCTGCTGGCGCACGTAGCCTTCTACGCCAGTCCGGTCCGCCATTTCCCGGATGGTGCGCACCAGCGGCGCATCCTTCACGCGCGACGCATGCACCAGCAGCGGCAGCATGCGCCTGGTAACCGGCGTGAAGCTCTTCGCAGTCTGCGCGAGACGCGTCAGTTCGAGCCGGCGCGCGGTTTCCCCGGCCGTGTCCGGGCGGGCACGCGTATCCAGCAAGGCCAGACGCGTCACGCGATGCGGCGACTGTCGCATGATTTCCATCGCGACATACCCCCCCATCGACAGGCCTGCCAGAGCAAATCGTGCGGACGGTGCCGCGCGCAGGACGGCTTCCGCCATCTCCGGCATCGCCTCCTGTTGCGTCATATCGGGGATGAGGATCTCGAAGTCCGCGGACAGCGCATCGACCTGCGGTTGCCATAACGCGTGGTCGCAGAGCAGTCCGGGGACGAGTACGAGTGCCGGTTTCATTGCGGCCGATTATCGGGCGCGAATTACGGCAGCGCAACACAACTGTGTCCGCGCGAGGGTATCGGCAAGCTGGCCAATACGGTTATGATTACGCTCAATAGAACGTGCAGCGTTCAGTAATCGAGGGGGGAGCAATCATTGCAGGTCCGTCCGCATCTTCCAGTGGTCGCAGTTTTGTGCGCCTTTTTCCTCGGCGTCGCTCCGGTCGCCTTGTCTGCCGATATCGGCGGCTACCTCGAAGACCAGGCGCAGCGTGAGAAATCCCGCGAGCAATTGTCCGCTTTCGATGAAATGGTCGTGCTTGCCCGTGATGGCGACATCGATTCGCAGTACCGCCTCGGCATGGCTCATCGCAACGGCTGGGGCACCGCAAAGGATCCGATAGCCGCGGCAACCTGGCTGCGCGAAGCCGCCGACCGTGGACATGCGCGGGCGCAGTACGTGCTCGGCATCCTGTACGAACTCGGCGAGGGCGTGCCCCCGAGCGACGCGCGCGCGCGCGAGTGGTATGAGAAGGCTGCGCGCCAGGGCCACGTCGAGGCACAGGTCGGACTTGCCGCACTGCTGGTAAATTCGAAACCGTCCGAATCCGCCCTGGCGGAAGCATTCATGTGGTACGAAATCGCCGCCGGCACGGGCAATCTCAGTGCAGAGCGCGGACGCATCTCGCTGGAGAAGCGACTGCCGGACAGCGTGGTTGCCGACGTGCGGCAACGTGCATCGGACTGGAGGCCATCCATACAGTAGGACGGTTTCTCATTTCGGGTTCGGCAGGCGGGTATAAGGAGGGGCCGCCTGCTGTCGCCGGGTAGCTGAACTTGGGGGTGCCGGCGATATAAATGTGCGGGCGCACGTGCGATGTGCCCGGACGATCCTCCTCGCACACGGGTTCAAACCCGGATGACTTGATACGGAGGTAGGTATGCTGAAATTCAATGCTGTATTGGTCGCTGTCGCCGCCGCACTGCTTTCTACCGGCGCGCTAGCCTGCACCACGGAAGATTACAGGGGCTGCGCCGGCAAGCCGTGGGTGGACGGCAGGAACATGGAAACGCCGCTCGGCGCGAAATGGTGGCCGAATCCGATGTGGGGCGCCGATGACGAAGCCGGCTCCACCAACTGGTACACCAAACCGGAAGTCGTTCAGCGCGCGGTCGCTGAAGTGAAGCAGGGCAAGGCCTTGAAACTGGGCCAGACCTATCAGGTCGAGATGCCGCTGTTCGGTGCCCGGGTCTGGGCGCTGCGTATTCCGGGCGCACCGACCGGCGGCCCGTTCGGCCCGAACCGCGTGGTCTGGTACGACGAAATGCTGACCACGGAAATCGGCCAGGTCGGCACCCAGTTCGACGGGCTTGGCCATATCGGCGTCGCGGTCGGCAAGCCGGGCGACAAGGACAACATCCGCTACTACAACGGCGTGACGGTGTCCGAAATGCACGATTCCTATGGGCTGAAGAAGAACAGCGTCGACAAACTGCACCCGATCATCGCGCGCGGCATTCTGATCGACGTGGCTGCCGCCAAAGGTGTCGATTCGCTCGAGAAGGGCTACGAGATCACCATGGCGGACGTGCGCGACGCGCTGCGCAAGCAGGGCATGTCGAACTTCAAGTTCATGGCCGGCGACGCCGTGCTGTTCCGTACCGGCTGGCCGAAGTACTGGATCAAGGACAACGCCACTTACAACAGCGGCGAACCCGGCATCGGCATGGAAGTGGCACGCTGGCTGGCGGAAGAGGTGAAAGTGGGCGTATGGGGCGGCGACACCTGGGCCACGGAAGCAGTGCCGAATCCCGATCCAGCGTGCGTATTCTGCGTGCACCAGTTCATGCTCGCGCGCCACGGCATCGTCAACCAGGAGAACCTCAACCTGAACGAACTCTCTAGGCTGAAGGTCTACCGCTTCATGTACACCTACAGCCCGGTTCCGATCAAGGGCGGCACGGGCTCGCCCGGTTCACCGGTCGCCACGTACTGATTGCAGCCCGAACAACTGCAAGCAGGTCGTGATTCAAAGGGGGGGCGCAAGCCTCCCCTTTTTCATTGCGTCTCCTTCGTCTCCTTCACCCAGGCGCGCATGTCCCACGGCTCGTAAAGGGTCCAGATGTAGTCGCTGGTCGCGTTCTCGCGCAGATCGTGTATATCCTGCTGCTCGGCCTCGTCCAGAAACGCCTGGAAAACTTCCTCGCTTGGGAACTCCACCACGATCAGATAACGGCGCCCGGTATCGCCATGCATCTGACGGATCGGATCGCGGCCGGCTGCGATTACGCGTCCACCCATGCCATAGATGATCTTGCCGGCCTTGACCGAATAGTCACGGTACGCATTCTCGCGCCCCGGCACGAGGTTGAAGACATTCAACGCGTAGACCATTTCGCCTCCTCTGCTCTCATTGTTCACGGTCGGGTATCGCCATATTATGCTGCAGTGCGACAACCGCGACAACGCCGTGCGGGCCGAGGCATCCGGAAAATGAAACGTGGAAACCCCATGGGGCTCTCACTATAATCACCCGGTGATCCGTAAAACGTCCGCCCCCATGCAAGGCGTATTTGCCCGGCTGCTGTTTCTCGTGTTGCTGCTGTTCGTGCAGCAGAGCGCGCTCGCGTGTGCCGTGTGCTGCGACCTGGAGCAGATCACGGACGGGCAGTACCACGACGGCACCGACGATCCGGATGCCTGCGAAAAGTGTGGGTTCCTGTCCGGCGCAGCGAACGCGCTGGCGCCCTCCGCGCCCGCAACACTTTCCATCGATCTGCTGGCGGTCCTGTCGGATCGCCGCGTGGATCGGCTCTTCCAGGCGACCACGGCGGAATTCTGCTGCCGCGGTCCGCCCGCTCTCGTTTAATCGTTTTTCGGGGACGCACCGGGCCATCTACCCCCGGCCCGGCTTGTTTCTGCCCGGCTACGGTCAGGCCTTGCCTGATCTGGTCGTGCCCCCAAGCGATTCGAGAGGGCAAGGTCTGACCTTCTTTTTCCTGCCTGCCCGGGCGGACTCGCGATCCCTGCCACGCACGCGCAAAGTCGCACGGCTTGCGCTCGCGCTTTACAATCCCTGCTTCCTTCTTGTCAATTTCCCAATCAGGAGTACGCATGCCCAAGAACATGCAGGTGCTGCTCGCCAGCCGTCCGAGCGGCTGGGTCGAGGAATCCAATTTCAGGATCGTCGAAAGCGATATTCCGAAGGCCGGGCCCGGGGAGTTCGTGGTCAGGAATCTCTGGCTGTCGCTCGACCCTTACATGCGCGGACGCATGAATGCCGGCAAGTCATACACCGCAAACGTGGAGATCGGCGATGTCATGGTCGGCGGTGCGGTAGGCGAAATCGTCGAGTCCAGCCATCCCAAGTTCAAGGTGGGCGACCACGTGTTCGGGTATCTCGGCTGGCAACTTTATTCGAAGAGCGACGGTGAAGGCGTCTATGTGGTGGACTCCAAACTGGTACCGATCCAGGCCTATCTCGGCGTGTGCGGCATGCCTGGCGCGACCGCGTGGATCGGCCTGCTGGAACACTGTTCGCCCAAGGTCGGCGAGACGGTAGTGGTGTCGGCGGCGACCGGTGCGGTGGGCAGCGTGGTCGGACAGCTCGCCAAACTGTCAGGCTGCCGGGCGGTCGGCATTGCCGGCGGCGCGAAGAAATGCGAGTACGCGGTGAAAGAACTCGGCTTCGATGCCTGCGTGGATTACAAGGGCGGCAAGCTCTACGACGATCTCAAAGCCGCGTGTCCGGACGGGGTCGACTGCTACTTCGAGAACGTCGGCGGCGAGGTGATGGACACCGTGTTCCGCCTGTTCAATCCGTTCGCGCGGGTGGCGCTGTGCGGACTGGTCGCCGACTACAACAAACCCGAGCCGTACGGCGTGAAGATGATTCGCTCGCTGCTGGTGAACCGGGTGAATCTGCGCGGCTTCATCGTCTTCGACCGGCAGGATCTGTATCACAAGGCGATCGGGCAGCTGGCGAAATGGGTCTCGCAGAAAAAGATTCGCTATAACGAAACCGTTGCCGAAGGCCTCGAGAACGCGCCGAAAGCGTTCATCGGACTGCTAAAGGGACAGAATCTCGGCAAGCAACTGGTGAAGCTGGTCTGAAAACAGTGCGGTATCCAGGGAGGCAGACATGACTCGCAGTGCGTTCGCATTGATCTCGATACTGGTTTCGGGCGTGGTTTCCGCCCAGGACCTCGCCACCGAGGTGGATGCGCGCATCCACGGCATCGAGAAACAGATCATCGACTGGCGCCGCCACATCCACCGGAACCCGGAACTGTCCAACCGCGAGTTCAAGACTGCGGCCTACGTCGCCGCGCACCTCGAGAACCTAGGCATGGAAGTTCAGACCGGCATCGCGCATACCGGAGTCGTCGGCATACTCAAAGGCGGCAAACCCGGTCCGGTGGTTGCATTGCGTGCCGACATGGACGCGCTGCCGGTAACCGAGGAACTCGATCTGCCGTTCAAATCGACCGTGCGCGCCGAGTATCTCGGCCAGCAGGTCGGCGTGATGCACGCCTGCGGCCACGACGCGCACGTCGCAATCCTCATGGGCGTGGCGCAGGCACTGGCAAGCGTGCGCAAGGACCTGCCAGGCACCGTGAAATTCATCTTCCAGCCGGCAGAGGAAGGCCCGCCGTCGGGCGAGAAAGGCGGCGCGCCGCTGATGGTGGACGAAGGCGTGCTGAAGGATCCCAGACCCGATGCGATCTTCGGCCTGCACGTCATCGCCGGTGTGCCCGCCGGGATGCTCACCTATCGCCCCGGGCCGATGATGGCAAGCGCGGACTGGGTCTACATCACGGTCAAGGGACAGCAGACGCACGGCGCCTGGCCGTGGAAAGGCGTCGACCCGGTGATCACCTCCGCGCAGATCCTGACCGGACTGCAGAACATCGTGGCGCGGCAGATCGATGTGTCCAAGGAACCCGCGGTAGTCACCATCGCCACCATCCAGGGCGGCACGCGCAAGAACATCATTCCCGACAAGGTCGAAATGAGCGGCACGATCCGCGCGTTCGACGACGGCATGCAAACGGACATACATGACCGCATTCGCCATATCGCGCGCTCGATCGCCGAAGCCAATCACGCGCACGCGGAGGTGACCATCGACAAGGCCGTACCGGTGACCACAAACGACCCAGCGCTAACCGAGAGAATGCTGCCCACGCTCCGGCGGGTAGCCGGCAACGAACAAGCCAGACTGCAGGCGCGAGTGATGGTCGCGGAAGACTTCTCCTACTTTCAGCAGGAGATTCCGGGCATGTTCTACTTCGTCGGCATCACGCCGCCGGACCAGGACCCCGCGGCGGCGGAGCCGAACCACTCGCCCAGGTTCTACGTCGATGAGCGCGGACTGCTGGTCGGGGCGCGATCGCTCGCCGCCCTCGCGGTGGATTTCCTCTCCGGTCGCTGACCGGCAGGAACCGCCCGCAGCTCAGTTCTTCGGGTTCTCCACTCCACCGACGTAAAAGCGGTTCCAGGTCGGGCTGACGATGATCTGGTTGATGCAGGCGCGCGCGGGCATTTCCGCAACGAAGCGGATGGTGGCACCGAGATCCTCGGGCTGCAGCATCTTCGCCCGGTCTTCCGCGCTCGGCGGCACCGGGCGCTTGTCCATGATCGGCGTCGCCACTTCCGCCGGGCAGATTGCGCAGGCGCGGATGCCGTTCGCGCACTCTTCCATGTTGATGGTTTCGGTCATCGCGATCACCGCATGCTTGCTGGCGTTGTACGCGGCGCCCGTCAGCTTGACGTGATACACGCCGGACCATGAGGCGATGTTGATGATCAGCCCGTCCCCGCGATTGCGCATTCCGGGCAGCACCGCATAGGTGGTGTAGAACGAGCCGTCCAGGTTTATCCCGATCACGTCCCGCCAGCCCTGCAGGGTCTGGTTCTTCCAGTATCGCTGCGGCACATTCAGGCCCGCGCTGTTGACCAGGATATCCACCGGACCGCAGCGCGAAAAAATGCGTTCCGCGGTTTTCATCACGGCTTTCTGATCCGAAACGTCGAGCGCCTCGACTTCCGCGTTGAACCCGCGAATGCGCAGTTTCTCGGCCTCCGGTTCCAGCACTTCCTTGCGACGCCCCGACAACACCACTGTCGCACCGGCTTCCGCCAGCGCCTTTGCGCCGGCCAGTCCGATGCCGCTACCCGCGCCAGTGATCCACGCAATCTTTCCGTTCAGCACGCTCATGTCATCCCCCCCGTTTGTTATTGGTGCCCGGGCGCAAATGCCGACTTGAGCATCTCCGCCGATTCGGCAACCGCCCTGTGGGCCGCGTCCACCGCACCGCCCATCAGATAGAAACCGTGGATCATGCCCTCGTAGTTGGAAAGTCTTACGCGGTTACCCGCCTCGACCAGCCGCTTCGCATACTCGACCCCCTCGTCCCGCAGCGGATCGTAACCGGCGACCAGTACCAGCGCCGGCGGCAGTCCCGACAAGTCGTCGGCAATCAGCGGCGCGTAGCGGGGATCGTTTTCGTCCTTGCGGCTGCGCAGATACTGTTTGAAGAACCATGTGACCGTCTTGCGGGTCAGCACGTAACCCTCGGCAAACTTGTGGTGCGAGGGCATTTCCGGTTCCGGCGCGACACAGGGATAGATCAATAACTGGAATACCAGCCGTGGAAACCCCGTATCGCGTGCCAGCAGCGCAGCCACCGTGGCCAGATTCGCACCCGCGCTGTCGCCGCCGACCGCGATCCGCTCCGCGTCGCCGTCGAGTTCCGCCGCATGTTGCGCCACCCATTTGAGGGCCGCTTCGCAATCCTCCACTGCGGCCGGGAACTTGTACTCGGGCGCGAGCCGGTAGTCGACCGAAACCACGAGGCAGTCGGCCCTGTTCGCCAGCATCCGGCAGGCCGAGTCATGCGTATCCAGGTTGCCGATGACGAAACCGCCACCGTGATACCAGACGAGTATCGGCATCTTCTCGCCGGGCTTCGGATCCCGTGGCCGGTAGATGCGGATCGGTATGTCGTTCGCCGGTCCCGGAATGCGGCGGTCTTCCGTCTTGTGTATCGGCTCGCGCACCTTCAGTTTGTCGGTGCGCAGCAGATACTGCTCGCGCGCCTGATCCGGCGTGAGCTGCCAGAACTCCGGCGCGTTGGCCGTCCTGACGAGCCCGAGGACGAATTCGATCTGAGGGTCTAGTGGCATTGTTCAATCCATGAAAAGTGAAGCACGAAGACACGAAGCCACGAAGAAAACCGAGGGCGTCATTGTGTTGCTTCGTGTCCTTCGCGCTCCTTTGCGTTGATTTTTTTCTTGCGCCTCAATTCGTGCCTTCGTGTCTTCGTGTTTCGCTCTACTCCTCAGCTTTCGGGTACAGGAGCTTGAAAGTGCCAGTGGCCTTGGCGAGCAGGACACCATCCTCGCTGTGCAGTTCGCCTTCGGAAAAAATCAGCGAGCGGCCCGCGCGCTGGGCGCGGCCTTCGGCGAGCACCGGCCCTTTCGCGGCAGTAATGAAATTGACCTTCATCTCGACGGTGAGCGCACCGTTGCATTTGGCGTCCAGCGTGCGGCCCGCGCTTGCCAGCGCGACATCGAGCATGGTCATCAGCACGCCGCCGTGCGCCGAGCCCCAGCTATTCTCGAACTCGGGCTTGGGATCGAGTCGCAGGCGCACCATGCCGTCGGCTTTCTCCGTCACGCGAATGCCGAGGTGCTCGACGAACGGCACATGAATGTCGAACCCGGCCTTTTGCGGTTTCCTCACGCGCCGGCCTCAGATCGAGGAAAAACCGCCATCGACCGCGATGATCTGCCCGGTCATGTAGGCGGACGCGTCGGACGCGAGCAGTGCGGTCACGCCTTTCAGATCCTCGTCGCCGCCCAGGCGTTTCATCGGCGTTTGCTCCAGGATGTATTGCTCGGCGCGATCGATCATGCCCTTGGACATCTTCGACGGGAACACGCCGGGCGCAATCGCGTTTACCGTGATGTTGTACTGCGCCCACTCGGCGCCCAGGGAACGGGTGAAGTTCACCACGCCGCCCTTGCTCGAGTTATAGGCAATGGTTGGCATGAATCCGGGATCGGTTCCCACCAAACCGGCAATCGAAGCGATGTTGATGATGCGGCCGTACCTGCGCGGGATCATCGACAGGTTGCCGACGGTCTGGCTCAGCACAAACACCGCAGTGAGGTTGAGGTTGATCACCTTTTGCCACGCGTCCAGCGGATGCGCCTCCGCAGGCGCGCCCCAGGATGCGCCGGCATTGTTGACGAGAATGTCGATCTGGCCATACGCCTCCATGACGTCTTCGACCATCGGTTGCACCGCTTTCGCGTCCTGTAGGTCATTCACCACGGTCAGGGTCTTGATACCCAGTTTCTCCAGGTGCGATCTGGCCTCTTCAAGTTCGCCGGCCTTGCGCGCGGTGATCGCGACACTCGCCCCCATTTCGCCGAGGGCTTCGGCCATCTGCAGCCCCAACCCGCGCGAGCCGCCGGTGACCAGCGCCACCTTCCCGGAAAGATCGAACAATTTTTTCACGCTCATAACATTGCCTCAAACTGAAATTCTTTGACTGTGATGAAAAAACCAGGGAGGAACCGAACCACCAAGACACCAAGCAAATCGCGATTCGTTTCTGTTGGTGCTTTGGTGTCTTGTTGGTTAGCTTCGCTTTCTGATGCTTCGCCGATTCGCCCCGAATGTATCAGAACCACGCATCCTGCATTTCCAGACAGGTACGGTCCAGATTATTGAGCAGTTCGAACCAGTGCACGGTACGCGGCAGTTCCCAGCGGTAGAACCAGGCGCAGGCCTGCAGCTTGCCCTGGTAGAAATCCCGATCCGGGCTGTCCGAGGCCAGCCTGTCGACCGCAACCAGCGCCTGCCGCAGCCAGATCCACGCCATCACTGCATGCCCGACCAACTCCAGATAGACCGAGGCATTCGCCAGCGCCAGATCGACTTCTCCCCTGCCGCTTGCGCAATGGAGGTTGCGCGTGACTTCCATCACATGGTCGAGCGCGTCGTTGAGTGCTCGTGCGTGCGCCTGCAGTTCCGGAGAACCGGACGCCTTGCCCTCGTGCACCGTTGCCTGGATCTCGCGCGCCAGCAGCTGCAGCGCGGCGCCATCCTGCATGGCGGACTTGCGGCCAAGCAGGTCCAGCGCCTGGATGCCGTTCGTGCCCTCGTGGATCGGGTTGAGACGGTTGTCGCGGTAGAACTGCTCGACCGGATACTCTCGCGTGTAACCGTATCCGCCATGCACCTGGATCGCCAGACTGTTCGCTTCGAGACAGTACTGCGCGGGCCAGGCCTTGGCGACCGGGGTCAGTATCTCGAGCAACAGGCCGGCCTCGCGACGACTGCGCGCATCATCGACGGTATTCTGCTCATCTACCAGCCTCGCGCAGTACAGACAGAGGGCGAGTGCTCCCTCTACATAAGCCTTCTGCGCGAGCAGCATGCGTTTCACGTCGCTGTGCTCGACGATCCTGACCGGCGGTGCTGCCGGGTCCTTGGCGCCCGGTAGCCTGCCCTGCGGCCGCTCGCGCGCATATGCCAGAGCATGCAGGTATCCGCTGTAACCGAGCACGGTTGCGCCGAGTCCGACGCCGATGCGCGCCTCGTTCATCATGTGGAACATGCAGGCAAGCCCCCTGTTCGGCTCGCCGATCAGTTCGCCCCACGCGCCACCGCGCTCGCCAAAGTTGAGCACGCAGTTGGTGGTGCCACGGTAGCCCATCTTGTGATTCAGGCCTGCCAGCGCGACATCGTTGCGTGCGCCGATCGACCCGTCGTCGTTCACGCGGTATTTCGGCACGATGAACAGCGAGATGCCCTTGACGCCGGCAGGCGCGCCCTGGATGCGCGCCAGCACCAGGTGCACGATGTTCTCGGACAGTTCATGCTCGCCGCCCGAGATCCACATCTTGTTGCCGGTGATCCGATACGTACCATCGGGCTGCGGATGCGCAGTGGTGCGGATGTCCGATAGCGACGACCCGGCCTGCGGTTCCGACAGACACATGGTGCCGAAGAACCGCCCAGACATCAGCGACGGCAGGTAATGCCGCTGTTGTGCGTTCGAGCCGAAGGTGCGAATCAGATTGGCGTTGGCTATGGTCAGGAAGGGATACGCCGCAGTCGAGACATTGGCAGCGTTGAACCAGGCAAAACAGGCCTGGGCCACGGTCCAGGGCAGCTGCATGCCGCCATGCTCGAACGCCTGTGCGGCCGAGATGAAGCCGGCGTCGCAAAATGCCGCGAGCGCGGCTTTCACTTCCGGAATCAGTGTCACCCGTTGGCCGTCGAATTGCGGCTCATTCTCGTCGGCCTTGCGATTATGCGGTGCAAACTTCTCCGTGGCGATCCGCGCCGCTGCCGCCATCGCGGCATCGAATGTTTCGCGGCTGTGCTCGGAGAAATGCGGCCGGCTGGTCAGCGTCTCCAGATCGAGCAATTCGTAAAGCACGAACTCGAGATCGCGCCGGCTGAGGAGCTTCGATTCCATCGGCGGTTCAGGCCATCAGCCGCCCGGCGAATGCCATCCGGATGCCCTCAGCCAGGCAGCGACATCCAGCAACCCCGGATGCAGTTTCCTGAGCGCGGTCACATCCGGCTTCTGCCCGGCACGGTTGAACCACTCGAACATCACCGCGAGGTCCTCGCTGAATGCGCGTATCGCCTCGATCGGCAGTTCTTCGAAACGAACCGGCTTGCCGCACTGCGCTTCCATCAGTCTCGCGACTTCAGGCATGGTGCGGCTGTCGCCGCCGATCTCGACCGACCTGCCGACGAAGTCCCGCGGCGCGGCAAAGGCGAGTGCGGCAAAAGCGCCGATGTCGCACACCGCGATCATCCCGAGCGTGGTTTGTTCCTGCAGCGGCAACCGTAACACGTAGCCATCACCCTCCGGCTGCGGAGCGAAAAACGTGGTGAAGTTCTCATAGTAAAAAGCCGGCCGGAGAAAAGTGTAAGGCAAGCCGAGGTCGCGAATATGAACTTCGATCTGCCTCTTGCTTTCGAAGTGCGGAATCCGCGTATTTTGGTCCGCGGCGCCGACCGATCCGTAGACGAAGTGCTTCACGCCAGCATGCGCGGCCGCATCGGCGAGCGCCTTACCCTGCCGAATCTCGCCCGGTGTCCCGTCCGGGGTCATGGGCGTCTGCACCGCGTAGACGCCATATACGCCAGATAGCGCACGCTCGACCGACGCGGGATCGTTCAGGTCGCCAACTGCGAGTTCTGCGCCCAGCGACCTGAGTTCCTGCGAAGCAGGTTTACTGTCGTCGCGTACGAATGCCCGTACTTTCCAGTCACCCGCGAGCAACGCGCGCGCGACCGCACCGCCCTGCTGCCCGGTCGCACCAGTGATCAGTATCGTTCGCTCATTCATTGGATTCCAATGACCTGGAATTGACGGGAGGCGGTCGACAGCGTCCCCGTCGACCCCGCTACCGGCCGGCGCAATGCATCAGACCACTTCGAACAGGCCGGCAGCGCCCATGCCGCCGCCGATGCACATGGTGACCACCACGTACTTCACGCCGCGCCGCTTACCTTCGATCAGCGCGTGGCCGACCAGCCGGCTGCCAGTGACGCCGTAGGGATGGCCGACTGCGATCGACCCTCCGTTCACGTTCAGGCGCTCGTCTGGGATACCAAGTTTGTCGCGGCAGTAGATCACCTGTACCGCAAACGCTTCGTTCAGTTCCCACAAGCCGATGTCGTCGAGTTTCACACCCGTCTGTTTGAGCAGCTTGGGCACAGCGAACACCGGACCGATGCCCATTTCGTCCGGCTCGCAACCGGCAACCGCAAAGCCGCGGAACACGCCCATCGGCTTCAGGCCTTTCTTCGCTGCCAGTCTGTCGCTCATCACCACCTGGGCGGATGCACCGTCCGAGAACTGGCTGGCGTTGCCGGCGGCGATCACGCCGCCTTCGAACGCCGGCTTGATCTGGGAAACACCTTCGTAGTTGGTATCGGGGCGAATGCCCTCGTCCTCCGCCGCAGTGACATCCTTGAAGGATTCCTGGCCGGTATTCTTGTCGACCAGTTTCATGCGCGTGGTGATCGGCGCGATCTCGTCCCTGAACTTGCCGGCCGCACGCGCAGCAGCCGCGCGCTGCTGGCTTTGCACGCCGTAGCGGTCCTGGTCTTCGCGGGAGATCTTGTAGCGCTTCGACACGTTCTCAGCAGTCTGCAGCATGGTCCAGTAGATCTCCGGCTTGTGTCCGACCAGCCATTCATCCTGCAGCATGTGCTGGTTCATCTCGTTCTGTACGCAGGAGATCGACTCGACTCCGCCGGCGACGAAAATCTCCGCTTCGCCGGCCAGGATGCGCTGGGAAGCCAGCGCGACCGACTGCAGCCCCGATGAACAGAACCGGTTCACCGTCATTCCTGAAACCGTTACCGGCATGCCGGCGCGCAACGCGATCTGCCGGGCGACATTCATACCGGTAGCGCCCTCGGGATTGGCGCAGCCCATGATCACGTCCTCAACTTCGCCTGCTTCGAGCTTCGCGCGTTCCAGCGCGGCCTTCACCACGTGCCCGCCCATGGTGGCGCCGTGCGTCATGTTCAGCGCACCCTTCCAGCTCTTGCACAACGGCGTGCGCGCCGTCGAAACGATCACTGCTCCAGTCATGATCTGCTCCTCGAGAAAATGTGAACCACGCAGAACACACAAGGACCGTAAAAGCGAAACACGAAGACACGAAGGCGCGAAGAACGACAACACTCCTGTTTGAACGGTTCTCTGCGGCCTTTGCGCTTCTTTGCGGTCTTTGCGTCAGGTTTCTCTTTTATTCTTCTGTTTCCGGCAGAACGCGTCAGCCGTTGAACCTGCCGCCTTCGGCGGCTAGCTTCGCCAGCAACGGCGCAGGCTGCCAGTGCTCCGCCCGGTAGCCCCGCCGGAAGCCCTCTATCGATTCCAGCACCTTGTCCAATCCGACCGTATCGGCATAGAACATCGGCCCGCCACGGTAACGCGGAAAACCATAGCCGAACGCATAGATCACGTCGATATCCGATGCGCGCTGTGCGATACCTTCCTCGAGGATGCGCGCGCCGGTGTTGACCAGCGCATACATCAACCGGCCAACGATCTCGTCGTCCGAAATCTCCCGCCGTGTCACGCCTGCGTCCCTGGACGCGCGAATGACCAGCGACTCGATCTCGGGATCTGGAATGGCTTCCCGGCTGCCCTTCTCGTAGCGATAGTAGCCGGCGCCGGTTTTCTGCCCGAAACGTCCCATCTCGCAGATCATGTCGCCGATCCTGCAATAGCGTTCTTCCGGCGGGCGGGTCGCTGCCTGACGCTGGCGTATGCGCCAGCCGACGTCCAGTCCGGCGAGATCGCTCATGCGGAAAGGTCCCATGGCGAAGCCGAATGCTTCGATTGCCGCATCGACCTGCTGTGGCAGTGCGCCTTCTTCAAGCAGAAAGCCCGCTTCCTTCAGGTACGCATGAATCATGCGGTTGCCGACGAAACCGTCGCACACGCCCACGCACACCGGTACCTTCTTCAGTTGCTTGCCGAGCTTCATGCCGGTGGCGAGCACCTGTTTCGCCGTCTTTGCACCGCGCACGACTTCCAGCAGACGCATCACGTTGGCCGGACTGAAGAAGTGCAACCCGATGACCGACTCCGGTCGCGAGGTCGATTGCGCGATCTCATCCACATCCAGTGTCGAGGTATTGGTGGCAAGAATGGCCCCCGCCCTGGCCGCCTTGTCCAGTTTGCCGAACACTTCCTTTTTCAGCGCCATTTCCTCGAACACGGCCTCGATGACGATATCCGCGTTCTTGACGGCGGAGTAGTCGAGCGAGCTCGCGATCAGCGCAACCCGGCGCTCCATCTCCTCCTGGCTCAGCCTGCCGCGGGAGACGGTGCCGCTGTAGTTCTTGCGGATGGTGTCGAGGCCGCGGTCAAGCGCTTCCTGCGACGCTTCGACGATGGTGACCGGGATGCCAACGTTGGCAAAGCACATGGCGATACCGCCGCCCATCGTGCCCGCACCGATGACAGCGGCCTTGCGGATATCGATGACCGGCGTATCGGCCGGCACATCGCCGATCTTTGCGGCCTGGCGCTCGGCGAAGAACAAGTGCCGAAGTGCCTGCGATTCGGTGGTCTTCACCAGTCCCTCGAACGCCTTGCGCTCGAAGGCCACGCCCTTGGCAAACGGCAGATTCACCGCTGCTTCGACGCAGTCGACGATCGCGAGCGGTGCCGGATAGCCGCGCCAGGTTTTGCCGATGCGCTTGCGTGCCGCCTCGAAAAATTCGCCTGCAGACTGTTGCAACTGCGCATCCGCCTGGCTCGCGCGTTGCACACCCTTGCCTGCGGCAAGCGCGCGCCTGGCCCAGGTCGCGGCGCCCTGACGCAAATCGCCTTTGATGATTTCCTCGACCAGTCCGAGTTCCAGCGCCTGCTCGGCCGCGATCGGGTCGCCGGCGACCATCATCTCAAGCGCGCGTTCGACCCCAATCAGCCGCGGCAGCCGCTGGGTGCCACCGGCACCGGGCAGAATGCCGAGTTTCACTTCGGGGAGCGCGAGCTGGGTGCCCGGCGCGGCGCAACGGTGGTGGCAAGTCATCGCCAGCTCGAGTCCGCCGCCCATGGTGGCACCGGACAGCGCCGCGAAGATCGGCTTGGTCACCGTGTCCATGTAAGCGAGGACATCCGGCAGTGTCGCCATGCCCGGCTCATAGGGCTTGCCGAACTCGCTGATGTCGGCGCCACCGCAGAAGTTCCGGCCGCCACCGATCAGCAGAAACGCCTTGACCTGCGGCTCATGCTCGCCGCGCTTGATCGCATCGAGGATGCCCTGCGGCACGCCCTTGTTCACCGACAGCGCATTGACCGGAGGGTTGTTCAGCGTAACCACGCCGATGGTTCCCTGGACTTCGTACTCGACTAATGCAGTCATTCGAACTCCGATTAGAAAGTGTCACCGCCAGGGCACCAGGGTACCGGGGAAGGCAATGCAACCTGGGCCGGACAGGATTCCGTATTGCTTGATGACGTCGTGGTGAACCGATCTGTTGCGGCCCCGTCAGACTTCGAGCCACTCCTTGCGGATGGCTTCGTTCCCGCGCAGATCGTCTGGCGTACCTTCGAACACGATCTGTCCGTGCCCCATGACATACACGCGCTGGGATATCTTAAGCGCAATCGTGAGTTTCTGTTCCACCAGGAGGATCGAGACGCCGCGTGTTTTGATCTCTTCGAACAGCCGCGCCACCTGCTCGACGATCTTGGGCGCAAGGCCTTCGGTCGGTTCGTCGATCATTACCAGGTCCGGGTCGCCCATCAGCGTGCGGCACAGCGTCAGCATCTGCTGCTCGCCGCCGGACATCACCCCGGCCGGCGCATCGGCGCGCTCCCTGAGCCGCGGAAACATTTCGAACATGTCCTCCATCGCCCAGCGTCCTTTCCGGCCGCTGCCCTTCATGCCGAGCAGCAGGTTCTGGCGCACCGTCAATGCCGGAAAAATCTCACGGTTCTCCGGAACATAGCCGATTCCGCGGTGAACGATCACATGCGTCTTGAGGCCGGATATCTCCTCGCCCTTGAATTTGATCGAGCCCTTGTGCTCGACCTGGCCGAGAATGGACTTGATGGTAGTAGATCGTCCGACGCCATTGCGCCCGAGCAGGCTCACGATCTCACCCTGCTGAACGTTTACGTGCACGCCCTGCAGGATGTGGCTCTTGCCGTAGTACGCGTGGAGATCTTTGACTTCAAGCATTGTCGTTCGAACCACGGAGATGCAGAGACACTGAGACAGGTGAAGAGTTATGCGAGCGTCCAGCCACTTTCCCGCGAAAGCGATCGATGCCAGACATCATGTTCTCATTGCCGATCATTGCTCCGGGATTTCCTCTGTGACTCTATGTCTCTGTGGTTGGTGATCTCAATGTTGCTCGGTGCCGAGATACGCTTCCTGCACCGCCTTGTTGCCGCGGATTTCCTCCGGGGTGCCGGTAGCAATAACCTCGCCGTACACCAGTACCGAAATGCGGTCCGCGAGGGTGAACACCACGCTCATGTCGTGTTCGACCATGACCAGCGTTTTGCCACGCGTTACGGTTCGGATCAGCTCGACGGCATCGTCCGTTTCCGAGCGGCTCATGCCGGCGGTGGGTTCGTCCAGCAGGATCACATCGGCGCCGCTGGCGATAGTGACGCCGATCTCCAGCGCGCGCTGCTCCGCGTAGGTAAGCACGCCCGCGAGCCTGTCGCGACGTCCGGCCATGCCGATCTTCTCGACGATCTCGTCCGTCAGCCTGGCCACCTCCTTGAGGGCACCGATCCTGTGCCAGAAGGAATACCGGTATCCCAGCGACCACAACACAGCGCAGCGAATGTTCTCGTACACCGAAAGCCGTGGAAAGATGTTGGTGATCTGGAAGCTGCGTGAGAGCCCCTTGCGACTGATGATATGCGCGTCCAGGTTGGTGACGTCCTCGCCCTTGAGCTCGATGCGCCCGGAGGTCAGTTCGAAGCGCCCGCTGATGAGGTTGAACAGGGTGGACTTGCCGGCCCCGTTGGGACCGATGATGGCGTGGCGTTCCTCTTTCGGGATATCGAGGCTGACGCCATTGATGATCACCGTGCGTCCGAAGCTCTTGTGCACGTGGTCCAGACGCAGTGCGCTGTCGCTCATACCACTCCCCTGGCCTGCAGTTCGGGGCCGACGTCGTCCCATGCCCGCCGGACGAAGCGCGTAGACCAGCGGAACAGCAATGCGCCTGCGACCAGCAGGAAGAGCGCGCCCACCCACGCACCCGTCTGCGTCGGGTCTACATTCACCCCGAACAGGCTGAACACGGCGCCTTCACTGCCTTCGTGCTGGTAAACGATCTCGATCAGGCCGACCAGGCCGACCAGCATGACCGCGCCCGTGCCGGCAGCCAGCGCGTACGACGGCGCCAGCCTGCCGTAGACCCGTGCCTGCCACACAGGCTTGTGCAGCGTGATCAGGTTCGCGATACCGCCCGGAGAGAACATGATGATGATCAGGAACAGCAGGCCGAAGTACAACAACCAGGCCTTCGTGTAAGTCGACAGCGCCGACTGGAGGAACGTGACCAGCACTGCGCCCAGTATCGGGCCCCAGAAATGACCAATGCCGCCGATGAACGCCATTAGCACCACGTTGCCCGACATCAGGATGCCCAGTGTTTCCGCGGTCACGATCTCGTAGTTGATCGCAGCCAGCCCGCCGGCAATGCCGGCGAACAGCGCGGCAAGCGACAGCATCAGCCAGCGTACGCGTGTCGGGTTGTAGCCGACGAACTGCGCGCGTTCCGGGTTGTCCCGTACTGCGTTCGCCATGCGTCCGAGCGGCGTGTGCGTCAGCGCAAACATTGCGATCATGCAGATGAAACACCAGCCGGCAATCAGGTAGTAGACCTGGATCTGCTGGCCATAGCTGATGCCCAGTAGCGGTCCGCCCGCGGTACGGTTGGTGGAGATCCCACCTTCGCCGCCGAAGAACGTGGTGAACATCAGCGCGCTGGCAGCGACCATCTCGGCGATGCCAAGCGAAATCATGGCGAAAGGCACGCCCGCGCGACGGGTGGTAACGAAACCGAAGAGCAGTCCGAAGAACAGTCCTGCCAGGCCGCCGACCAGCGGCATCAGGGTGATCGGAAAATACAAATGGCCCGCTTCGACGAAATTGATCGCATGCGCGGTAAAGAACGCACCGAGCCCGAAATAGACCGCGTGCCCGAACGACAGCAGGCCGGTCTGTCCAAGCAGCATGTTGAAGGACAGCGCAAAAATGATGGCGATGCCCATCTGCGAAAGCATCGACAGCGCAAATCCTTGCGTGAATATAAACGGCAGCAGCAGGAATACGACTGCAACCGCACTCCAGAAAACGATGCGCCTGGTATGCAGTACCCGGTTCACGGCGCTGCTCCCGGGCTTTGAAAACGGCAAATGGAAACTGTGTCCATGCTCACTGCTCCCGCTTGCCCATCAGGCCACGCGGCCGGACGATCAGCATCACGACCATCAGCAGGTAGGGCATCACCGGCGCAGTCTGCGACAGGGTAATTTCCCACAGCCCGTGCCAGATCGATTCTGGCGACACAGTGATGCCGAACAAGCCGAAAAAATCCAGCATCGAGTAATCCAGCGCCACCGAGAAGGTCTGCAGCGCGCCGATGATCAACGACGCGATGAAGGCGCCGGCCAGCGAACCCATGCCGCCGACCACCACCACCACGAACACGATCGTGCCGACCGCGATCGCCATTCCCGGCTCGGTGATGAACATGTTGCCGCCCAGCACGCCTGCAAGCGCGGCGAGCGCAGTGCCGCCCGCAAACACCAGCATGAACACTCGCGGCACGTTATGGCCGAGCGCTTCCACCATGTCGGGATGGGTGAGGGATGCCTGCACGACCATGCCGATGCGGGTGCGGGTCAGCACCAGATACAGCGAAATCAGCATGCCGACTGAAATCAGCATCATGAACACCCGGTACGCGGGGTACTGCGTCTGGAAAATGGTGAAGAGGGTGAAGTCCAGCTCGGCGGGAATGCGGTAATCGACCGGAGCGCGTCCCCAGATGAGATGCACGACCTCCTCGATCACGTAAGCCAGCCCGAAGGTGAACAGCAGTTCGGCGACATGACCAAACTTGTGTACGCGACGCAGGCCGTAGCGCTCGGTGACGGCACCCAGGGCGCCCACCAGGATCGGCGCCAGGAACAGCGCCGGCCAGAATCCCACGTAAAGGCCCGTCTGGTAGGCAAAGTAGGCCCCCAGCATGTAAAAGCTCGCGTGTGCGAAATTCAGCACACCCATCATGCTGAAGATGAGGGTCAGGCCGGACGAGAGCATGAACAGCAGCAGCCCGTAGGCCAGGCTGTTCAGCAATGTCACCAGGAAAAACTCCAAGACCTCTCTCCCGTATCGCCGCCTCGCGGCGGCTGGTTCTCGTTATGACCCGGAAATCAGCGCGGGCGCTGCATGCGGCACGCGGATGGTAGCACCGTGTCTTTCGCAGCGATCCGCGCGTCGGTTCTGAAACCGAGACCGCTGCGTTCGACATCGAATTTCACGTTCCTGCCGTCCGCCTTGACCAGCGTGGAGACGAACAACGGCTGCACAAGCTGGTGATCGTCCTTTCGAATCCACACCTCGCCGGAGTGATCTTCCATGCGCATGTCTTCGAGGGCGAAAGCGACCTCCCGGGGATCCGGCGATCCGGTCCTGGCTATTGCTGCGGCCAGCATTTCCACTGCGATGCGAATCGAAGAGAAGTAGAGATCCTCCCGCACGTCCGGGTAGCGGGCGCGATAGGCGAGCACGCTTTCCTCTACCGCTTTGCCGCCGATGTTCGCGTGCCAGGTGGTGACCTGCTTCACGTGGTCAATCCCGGATTCTCCGAGGATCGTCGGCGCCGTGAGTGCGCCCCCGTAGTAAGTGTAATAGTCGACCAGCAGACCAGCGTCCCTGCCCGCCTTGACCAGCAGCGCAAGATCGTTGCCCCAGTTGCCGGTGATCACGCTGTCCGCACCGCTGGAACGGATCTTGGCAATATACGGCGCGAAGTCGCGGATCCGCCCGAGCGGGTGCAGATCGTCGCCGACGATCTCGACGTCCGGCCGCTTCTTTCCAAGCATTTCACGGGCGGCCTTTGCGACTGCGTGACCGAAGGAATAGTCCTGGTTGATCAGATAGACCTTCTTGATGTTCTTGCGTCCGGCCATGTAGCTGGTCAGCGCCTGCATCTTCATGTCGGAATCCGCATCGAAACGGAAATGCCAGAAATTGCATTTCTCGCCGGTCAGCGCGGGGTCCACTGCAGCGTAGTTCAGAAACACGACCGGGCGCGACGGATTGCGCCGGTTGTGCTTGGCAACCGCTTCCGTCAGAGCGAGCGCAACGCTCGATCCATTGCCCTGCATGATGTAGCCGATGCGCCGATCCACCACTTGCCTGAACGCCAGCAGCGCTTCCTGCGGACTGGTCTTGCTGTCGAACGGTATCGCCTCGAACTGGGTGCCGCCACGCGCATTGATCGTCTCGATCGCAAGCTGCAGATGCCGCAGCCCGAACTCGCCGACATTCGCGAACGGGCCGCTCAGGCCTTCGATATAGGCGATTCGCACCTTGTCCTGCGCAGACGCGGACGCGGCGAAGCAGGCGAACAATGTCGCCAGCACTACGTGCATGAATCTCATGAACCGTCTCCTCCTCGCGCCTGCGGCAGATCCGCACCCCGTCCTTGAGAAACCATCAGCAAAGGCCGAACGGAATCTTCACGGAAAGGATCGTGGTGAGTGTCATCCTGCGACTTTTTTATCGGCGGCAAGCTGGCGCATCGCCTCTGGGCCTGCACGCACTCCGAAGCTCGAATAGATGACCGTCAGGGCGTCCCGGATTTTAGTCGTATCCGCAGTGGCTTGTAAACCGACGCACCGCGCCGCGCGCAAAGGCAAATTCCGCTGCAATCGAACTGCTAGAATTCCCGCAGATTGCATCCACGGAGGAGCCGACCATGCAAGGGCAGATGATGAACGTTCCGCTGCTGATCTCCAGCCTGATCAGACATGCGGCTCGCTACCATGGCGACACCGAGATCGTCACACGCACGATCGAGGGCGGCATTCATCGATACACCTATCATGAGGCGCACCGCCGCGCCCGCCAACTCGCGAACGCATTGAATGCCCTCGGGGTCAGGCCCGGGGACCGGATCGGCACCCTGGCCTGGAATACCCACCGTCATTTCGAGATCTACTACGGCGTATCCGGGATGGGCGCGGTCTGCCACACGATCAACCCGCGCCTGTTTCCAGAGCAGATCACTTACATCGCGAACCACGCCGAGGACACGTATCTGTTCTTCGATCTGACCTTCGTTCCACTGATCGAAAAAATCGCTCCGCAGCTGAAGACCGTGAAAGGCTTCGTGGTGATGACGGACAAGGCGCACATGCCGCAGTCCACGATAGCGGACCTGACCTGCTACGAGGACCTGATTAACGGGCATTCAGACGAATTCGAATGGCCGGAACTCGACGAGCGGACCGCTTCCTCGCTCTGTTACACCTCCGGCACCACCGGAAATCCCAAAGGCGTGCTCTACCAGCACCGAACGACCGTACTGCATTCCTACGCGGCGGCGCTGCCGGACGCCCTGAATCTTTCCGCCCGGGACGTGGTGTTGCCGGTTGTGCCGATGTTTCATGTAAACGCATGGGGGCTGCCTTACGCCTGCGCGCTCGCCGGGGCCAAGCTGGTGTTTCCGGGCGCGGGCATGGATGGTGCGAGCCTGGTCGAACTTTTCGAGAAAGAGAAGGTGACCGTATCCGCAGGCGTACCGACCATCTGGATGGGTCTGCTTGCGCACATGAAGCAGAACAAGCTGAAATTCGGCACGCTGAAACGCACGGTGATTGGCGGCTCCGCCTGCCCGCCGGCGATGATCCGCAGCTTCCAGGAAGAGCACGGCGTACAGGTGT
>JBBDIL010000009.1:0-32090 GCA_040880425.1 Burkholderiales bacterium
AAGATCGCGGCTTAATGCCACTGACTTGGAAGGCGAAAAACCGAGGGAGCGTCAGGCACAGACGGATAACGTGCGATCTGCCGGTTTCAGTTGCCCCGCCTCCTGGTTCGCTTCTCGTGAACCGCGGTCCGTTCGCCGTGTTTAGCGTCTGTTCCACCCTTCATCCTTCCGCCTTCCGCCTTCATCCTTGATCCTTCACCTTTGCCCTCCATGGATTTCTCCTTCACTTCCGATCAGCAATCGATCGTCGACTCGGTCGCCAGGCTGTGCGAGCGCTTCGACGCACAGTACTGGCTGGATCGCGACCGGGAAGGCGGCTTCCCGGAGGATTTTCATCGCGCGGTGGCGGAAGCCGGCTGGCTGGGCATCGCCATGCCGGAAGCCTTCGGCGGCGCCGGACTTGGCATCACCGAAGCGGCGCTGATGATGCAGACGATCAGCGAGTCCGGCGCGGGATTCTCCGGCGCATCCGCGGTACACATGAACATCTTCGGGCTGAATCCGGTGGTGGTGTTCGGCAGCGACGAGCAGCGGCAGCGGTGGTTGCCGCCGCTGATTGCAGGCCGCGAGAAGGCCTGCTTCGCGGTGACGGAACCCGACGCCGGTCTGAATACCGCCAACATCAAGACCGCCGGTGAACGTCGTGGGGATGACTACATCCTGCGCGGGCAGAAGATCTGGATCTCCACCGCGCAGGTTGCCGACAAGATGCTGATCCTGGCGCGGACGTCTCCCGCGAAGGCTGGCAAGCCCACCGACGGGCTGTCGCTGTTCTACACCGATCTGGACCGCAAGCATGTCGAGGTGCGCGAGATCGAGAAGATGGGCCGCAAGGCGGTCGACTCGAACATGCTGTTTATCGAGAAGCTGCCGGTGCCTGCGCGGGATCGAATCGGGGAAGAAGGCAAGGGGTTCGACTGCATCCTGCACGGCCTCAACCCGGAACGGATTTTAATCGCAGCGGAAGCGGTCGGGCTCGGACGCGCTGCGCTGCGGCGCGCGGTCGGCTACGCGAACGAGCGCGTCGTGTTCGACCGGCCGATCGGGCAGAATCAGTCCATCCAGCATCCGCTGGCGCGCTGCTGGATGGAACTCGAAGCGGCGAACCTGATGGTGTTCAAGGCCGCGGCGCTGTACGACCAGGGCAAGCCCTGCGGCGCCGAGGCGAACGCGGCGAAGTACCTCGCGGGCGAAGCCTGCTTCCATGCCTGCGAACAGGCGATGCTGACGCATGGCGGCATGGGTTACGCCAAGGAATACCATATCGAGCGCTACCTGCGCGAAGCGATGATCCCGAGGCTGGCGCCGGTGAGCCCGCAACTGATCCTCTGCTTCATCGCCGAGAAAGTGCTGGGCCTGCCGAAGTCCTACTAGAATTTGATAGGGTGGACTTACCACGAAGGCACGAACGCACAAAGAAACACGAAGCACTTGATTCTTTCTTCTTCGCAGTTCTTTGTGCCTTCGTGCCTTCGTGGTGAGTTCCCCGTTTCCCAATACGCGACGCGCTTGGCGCCACCACGTCTGTTCGGTTAAGGTTCAATTGCGCAACACCCAACAGGAGCGAAAGCATGGCTGATCGACGCGAGTTTCTGCGCATCGGCGCCGGTGTGGCGCTTGGTCTTGCGGGTCTGCCCTCAGGCGCACAGCCTTCGTTTACGGACGCTGCCATACGTCGTTACGTGCGTTTCGGGCGCACGGATCTGAAGATTTCCGATATCTGTTTCGGTTCATCCAGTTCCTCGAATGCGGATCTGGTCCGGCACGCGCTGGATCGCGGCGTGAATTACTTCGACACGGCGGAAAGCTACCGCTGGGGCCGCTCGGAGAGCGCGATCGGCGAGGCGCTCGAGGGCAGGCGCGACCGCGTATTCATCGCCACCAAGACCAAGGCGGGCGCATCCGACACCCGCGCGGACATGATGAAGGCGCTGGAAGGCAGCCTGCAGCGGCTGCGCACCGATTACGTCGATGTCTATTACAACCACTCGGTGAACGACGTTTCGCGCATGCAGAACCCGGAGTGGCGGGAATTCACCGAGCTTGCGAAGCGGCAGGGCAAGATCCGTTTCTGCGGCATGTCCGGTCACGGCAGCCGGCTGGTCGAATGCCTCGATTACGCGATCGACAACGATCTCGTAGACGTCGTGCTGGTTGCCTATAACTTCGCACAGGATCCGAGCTTCTACGACAAGCTGCGCCACACGTTTCACTGGTCTGCAATCCAGCCCGACCTGCCGCGTGTTCTGGAAAAAGCAAAGGACAAGGATGTCGGCGTAATGGCGATGAAGGTGTTGATGGGCGCGAAGCTGAACGACATGCGGCCGTACGAGGGTCCGGACGGGACCTTCTCGCACGCCGCGTTCCGCTGGACGCTGTCGAGCCAGCATGTCGATGCGCTGACCGTATCGATGACCGGTGCCGATCAGATCGACGAATACGTCGCGGCCTCGGGCAGTACCACTTTGAGCGCAGGCGACCGTGCGCTGCTTGACCGCTATGCCACCCTGCAGGCAGGAAAATGGTGCCAGCCGGGCTGCAATGCCTGCGAAACCAGCTGCCCGCGCGGCGTCGAGATCGCCGAGGTTCTGCGCACGCGGATGTACGCGGTGGATTACCGCGACGCGTTGCTGGCGAGATCGGAATACGCCGAACTCGGCGCCGGCGCGTCGCCTTGCCTGACGTGCAGCGCGCAACCCTGCCTGGGCGCGTGCCCGATCGACGTGCCGATCGCCCGGTTCACCCGCGAGGCGGCGGTCAAACTGGCGTGAGCTGTGGTTGTTGCGCCGAATGAACCACGAAGGCACGAAGGCACGAAGATGCACAAAGAAAGACAGGGAGGTTCTTCGTGTTTCTTTGTGTCTTCGTGCCTTCGTGGTTATCGACGGTCTTGATCGGGCCGGCGGCTGTCTGTTGTGAGGAGATCGAATTGACCCGCTTCATCGCGCATTTTCTGTTCATCCTCGCGGCGTGGACGGTGGTGATCAAGTACATCTTCCCGATGTCCTACGCCGCGGCGGAGGGCTTGCCGATCGGGGCTTATGTCTATCCCGACTTGTGGCCGGTGGTGCACGTATGGCTGGGCTGGTCGCTGCTCAACTGGCAGCGCTACACCTTTCATTTCGCGCTGCTGGTGTCGGTCGCGGAGATCGTGATCGTGGTGAGCAAGTTCGTGCTGTTCCTGGCGTCGCCCGAGTGGACGATCTGGCGTACGAACTGGTTCATCAATAAAGTGTTCGTGCTAGGCTGCTTTACGATCCTGCTCGGCTGGTTGATCGCAAACCTGCGATTGCCGGGATTCGTTGCCGGTGGCCGGCGGGGGGAGACGCCATGAAGAAATCACCTGGAAAACCTGTCAAACGCAAGCCTGCCGCACCGCCTGCGGCCCTGCGCAATCCGCAGCTCAACTTGCAGACGCGCAAGGTATTGAGCAAGCATTACCGGGCCAAGCACGGGGTGAAGTAGCGGGTCTGACCGTTGCAGCCGGAAGAACTCCGCCGCGGACAAACGGTCCGTCCGGGTGAGGCCGGAGTACCGGACGCGCAAGTAGCGCGGGCGCGAGACTACCGGCTAAACTAAGCCACAAACCGACGATCCCAGAAATGTTCAGCGACCCACTCCTGCTTTCCAGAATCCAGTTCGGGCTGAACATCGCCTTCCATATCCTGTTTCCGAGCATCACCATCGCGCTTGCCTGGGTGCTCTGCTACCTGCGGGTGCGGATCGCCCGCGGCAGCGACGGCTGGCTGGAAGCCGCGTATGGCCTGTGGGTAAAGATTTTCGCGCTGTCCTTCGCACTCGGCGTGGTGTCGGGCATCACCATGAGCTTCCAGTTCGGCACCAACTGGCCCGGGTTCATGGAGAAGGCCGGCAATATCGCCGGTCCGCTGCTCGGCTACGAAGTGCTGACCGCGTTCTTCCTGGAGGCGACCTTCCTCGGCGTCATGCTGTTCGGCCGCGATCGCGTGCCCGGCTGGCTGCACACGCTGGCTGCGTTTATGGTGGCGATCGGGACGTCGCTGTCCGCGTTCTGGATTCTTGCGCTCAATTCCTGGATGCAGACGCCACAGGGCTTCGAGATGATCGACGGTCAGCTGCACGCGGCGGACTGGTGGGCCATCATCTTCAATCCGAGCTTCCCCTACCGCCTCGTGCACATGATGCTTGCGTCCGGACTGACGGCGGCGTTCCTGATCGCCGGCATCTCGGCGCTGCAGTTGCTGCGCGACCGGTCGTTCGAACCGGCGCGACGCATGTTCCGCGTTGGCGTGATCACGGGTGCGGCACTGATTCCGTTGCAGATCCTGGTTGGCGATTTTCACGGCCTGAACACGCTGGAGCACCAGCCCGCGAAAGTCGCGGCCATCGAAGCGATCTGGGAGACCGAGCGTGGCGCGCCGCTGGTGCTGTTCGCGGTACCGAACCAGCAGGAGCGGCGCAATGATTTCGCGATCTCGATTCCGAAGGGTGCCAGCCTGATCCTGACGCACGAGCTCGACGGTGAACTGAAGGGCCTGAACGAGTTTGGCGATGACATCCCGCCGGTGGCATCGGTTTTCTATTCGTTCAGGGTCATGGTCGGCGTCGGTGTGCTGATGCTGACACTGTCCTGGCTGGGCGCGTGGTTCCTGTGGCGGCGGGAGTTACCGCGCTGGCTGCTGCTGTCGTTCGCGGCCATGACGTTCTCCGGGTGGGTGGCGACGCTCGCCGGCTGGCTGACGACCGAGATCGGCCGCCAGCCGTTCCTGGTCTACGGTGTGATCACCACCGCGGAGACGGTGGCGGATGTCCCGGCTGCGCACGTGGCGCTCACACTAACGGGCTACGCAATCGTGTACACGCTGCTGCTGGTGTCGTACATGGTGGTGCTGACCCAGCTTGCGCTCAAGCAGCTCAAAGGCGATCGCGAACCAGGTGCGCAAGCGTCCGACTCCGCGCAACCGGCGCGCGCCTGAAGGAGAGCACCATGCAACTCGACCTTCCGCTCATTTTCATGGTGCTGATGGCGCTGGCCATCCTCGCCTACGTGATCCTGGACGGCTTCGATCTCGGCGTCGGCATCCTGCTGCCGCTCGCGCAGCGGGAGCAGCAGGACATGATGGTCGCGTCCATCGGACCGTTTTGGGATGCAAACGAGACCTGGCTGGTGCTGGGTGTAGGCATCCTGCTGGTGGCCTTTCCGCATGCACACGGGATCGTACTCTCTTCGCTTTATCTGCCCGTGGCGCTGATGTTGATCGCGTTGATTCTGCGCGGCGTGGCGTTCGAGTTCCGCGTGAAGGCAACCGGCTGGCACCAGGTGGCGTGGAACCGGTTGTTTTTCGTGGGTTCTCTGGTCACTGCCGTGGCACAAGGCATGATGCTGGCCGGCGTGGTCACCGGCTTCGAGCGCGGCGCCGCCTTCACCGCATTCGGATTGCTGGTGGGTGCCGGGCTGGCCGGCGGTTACGCGCTGCTGGGCGCGACCTGGTTGGTCATCAAATCCGAGGGCGATCTGCAGGTGCGTGCGATGCGCTGGGGCAAGTCTGCGGTGGTGTTGACCGCCCTCGGCGTGGCGGCGATCAGTCTGGCGACGCCGTTCGCCAGCAGTACCATCATGGAAAAGTGGTTCTCGTGGCCGCTGCTGCTGTGGCTGTCGCCGCTGCCACTGCTGAGCGCCGCCGCGCTGGCCGGCATACTCGTTTCGCTTACGCGTTTGCAGCGCGGAAAGTCGCAGCGCGAGTGGCTGCCGTTCGTGCTTGCGGTGTGGATCTTCGTGTTCGCATTCGCCGGGCTTGCGTACAGCCTTTATCCCTACCTGGTGCTGGACCGCATGACTTTCCGCGAAGCGGCGGCGGCCACCGCGTCGCTGAAGTTCGTGTTCGTCGGCGCCTGCATCGTGCTGCCCATCATCGTCGTTTACACGATCTTCGCGTACCGGGTGTTCTGGGGCAAAACTCGCGAACTCACCTACGGGCCGTAGCGTTTGGCAGGCATCCCGGATGAACCACTAAGGCGCGAAGGCACAAAGAAGCACGAAGTAAGGTTCCTGATTCCCGCTGGGTTCCTTCGTGCCTTCGTATCTACGTGGTGGATCTCCGATGCGACAACGCCCGCTCAGGGCATCTTGAGCTTGCCGCCGCCGGGAAGGCCGCCGGCCCCGCCCAGTCCGCCGGCCCCTCCGCCGCCCATGCCGGGAGGCATGCCTTCCGGGATCACGATCGACGACGCCGCATCGCGGCGCATCTGCTGCAGTTCCTTCACCGCGCGCTCTACCGCGACCTTTGCGGCCGGCGCAAACTTCTCGGTAGCCTCTCTTAGCGAGTCGGCCTCGATCTGGAATGCGAGCGGCAGTGCGCCCATCGGCGTCATCAGTTGTGCCTCGCCGACATAAACGATCGGGCGGCTGTCATCCGGCGAGCCGTCGGTCTTCACCGGGTTCATCACGCGCAACGTGCCGGCCCGGCGGTCGGTGATGATTTCCTCGCGATACAGGTTCGCGGAGTCCATTTTCAGTTCTGCTGTGCCGTTCTCTTCTGCCATGGTGTCGATTCCTTGCGTATGGGTCATGCGATTGACGAAGCCCGATTATCCCATGGCCCGGCATGGACGTAGAATCCCCCGGCAAACGATGGCGGAGAAAGCAAAGATGACGGAGACGATCGACAGCCTGGAAGCGTTGCGGGTGAAGCTTGCGCAGTTTGTGGCCGAGCGCGACTGGGACCAGTTTCACAGTCCGAAGAACCTGGCCATGGCGCTCATTGGCGAGGCCGGCGAACTGGTCGAGCATTTCCAGTGGCTCACCGAGGAGCAGAGCCTGTCACTGGCGGAAGACGTACGCGCCGAGGTCGCGCTGGAGATTGCAGATGTGCTGATGTTCCTGGTGCGGCTGTCGGACAAGCTTGGAATCGATCCTCTCGCCGCCGCCGAACGAAAACTCGCCCTGAATGCGCGCAAGTACCCGGTGGAAAAATCCAGGGGAAAGGCGACCAAGTACGACAAGCTCTAGCGTCTACGTCGGCCCTGCTGAAAGAAGGCCTCTAACCGCAGAGGGCGCCGATGACACGGAGAAGGACGAGGACGGAAGCGATTTCACCATCGAGGCATCAGGAGTTTATGGAGCACGTCGCAAACGTCAGCGCGCCCATGCGTCTTATGCGCACCGTTGCCCACCTTGCGTGGGGTTTCCGTCTCTGCTCAGTGGTTCGTCGTTCTTTTGCGCATACCTGTGGTGACGGTCGTGTCAATCGGCCCGCTCCATGTGTTCCATGAAGTAGCAAAAGCAGTCCTGGCGGATGACTTCCGCGTTGAGTGTGATCATGGCCGGCACCACTGCTCGTCGCAGCACCAGGTCGCTTCCACGCGCTTCGAAGAACCGGTCTGTAACCTTGCGGCCGGATTCATCCCAGACGTCCAGAGGTATGCGCGCTCCAGACAGTTGCCCGAGTACGGTTCCGACCGGCAGGGTGCGAAAATTCATGTGATCAATTTCCCCCGGGAAACGTATGTCCGCTTGCTCGGACCCGAAGGTGAAGCTTGCGTTTGCCTGTACCTTGACCGTGCCCACCGTGTGGTACAGGTCGATATCGCTTGTCGGGAGAGGATGTTCCGGAAAGTGGTCCAGATGCAAAACGGCCTCGACGAAACTGGCTGCCTGCGCTTCGCTCGCCGGATTGCCAGGCTTGCCGCATTCGACGGTGACCGAAGGACACATCGCGGAAAATGCACCGGTCTGGACACCCAACGGGCGCTCGAAATAGACAACGATGCGCGTGAACAGGGCTGCCAGATGGAGAAACTCGCGACCGGTTTGACGGACGCAGGCGTAATGCGGATTGAGTCCGGTGTTGTTATGTATATCGATACTTGCCCATACGCCCCGCTCGCGCATGTCGTCCGTCACGCGTTGCATGATTGAATGCTCCGGCAGCCCGGATGTATCGCAACCCGGCCACACACGGTTGTAATCCGGCTGCCCATCGAGCAGCCGTTTTCCGAACGCCGCCGCACGCACGTTTCCGATGAATAGGGACAGGGAGCGCGGCAGTTCCTGGAATTGATACTTTGCGAGCAGGGCCTGCATTGCTTTGAGCCCGGTGTCCTCGTTGCCGTGAAGAAGCGTCGAGACGAACACCGGTTCGGCTCGCCGCCCCTGTAGGTGAATCAGCGTGGGACCGGGCAGAATCTGGTGGATGCTGGCGGCAGACGCGTCGAAGAACGCCTCTGGCAGTGCATTGAGCACGGTCAGGGAGGCATCGGCATCCGGCCCGGCGAGATAGTCATGCATTGGCTGAGAGGCAGAGGTCATTTCAGATTCCCCATTCATGCACCGGCAATGCCTTGCGCTGGTGCTCGAGATAGTCTGCGGTCAGGCGAAAGAAATCGCGCCCATGTTTCTGCACGTACGCACGTTGCCAGGCGGCACCATTCTGTCCGGATCGTACCCGTGCCGCGATCAGGTCGAGATAGCGGTGAATGTCGTCGCGATCCACTTCCAACAGGATGAGACCCTCACGTGCCATATGCAGAACTTCGTCGGCGAGTATTTCCCGTATCGGGAGTTCTCGGCCGTCGAGCCAGACAATGCGCGCATCCAGTCCTTCCTGCGCCGCGCGGTAAAAATTCTTTCGGCACTGCTCGAAAGACAAATCCTGTTCAGGCGGTTGACGGAGGCATGCCAGGAACCGTACCGCACCCAGATAAACCGCGGCGTTCGCCAACATGTCCACGATGCTCGGTCCTGCAGGCATGACGCGATGCTCGATGCGCAGGTGCGGCGTCCTCTTTTCATCGAAGCCGACCAGAAGGCGGTTCCAGCGCCAGATCGTACCGTTCTGCAGGCGCAGATGCAGGAAGTGCTGGGCATCCTCATCGAATCGGGATGGAAGCAAGACAGAGTAGATGCGTTCGTTCTGCGAGAAAATCTCCATCGGACTATGCTGCAGGTAGCCGGATCCGAAGGTGGCGCGCTTTCTTTCCGGCAGCGACTGCTCGCCGGTTTCCACCGACTGCTCGAACAGCGGAATCCGCGTTTCATCCCATAGGCACTTGCCGAACAAGAACGGTGAATTCGCGGCGAGCGCTACCATCGGTGCCGACAGGATCAATGAGGCGTTGTAATAGCGGGGCATCTCGCTCGCCGGCGCCTGCAGATGAACCTGAAACGAAGTGGTCGCCGCCTCCAGCAGCACGTTGCTGTGTGCCAGTTGAAGGTGCTCGCGTCCGGAGATGTCGAGCCGGATCGGGCGCCAGCGGCGGCGTTTCAGCACCTCATGGTTGAGGGCATGGTAACGATTTCGTCCCGAAATGCTCTCCATGCCGAGATCCTTTTCACGGACCGTCGGCAGAATGCCGATCATGACGAGCGTGCCTTCCAGATCATGTGCAACTTGCAGGCACCGTCGCCATGTGCGGGTCAGTTCCTCCTCCATAAGGCGCAGGCCACGTCCGGTGAGCGCCTGGGGTGTGCCATTGAGTTCGACGTTGAATTTCGAGAGTTCAGGGACGACCAGCGGGCTATTCAGGCGGTCCAGAAAGGTTTCATTGCACGGGTTGGGAAAAAAGTTGTGATCCAGAAGCCAGGCCTCGAGTTCGAAGCCTGTGACATAGGCCGAGTCGTCGAAGCGCCCTTCGTGTACCCAGTGCTCCAGCAGCCGGGTTTCTTCATGCAATCGTCCTGCGAAGGATGCAAAGTCTTCTGTTTCGAATTTTCCTGCGTCAATCTCTTTGCCCATGATGACATCAGGCTTGCAACTTGTTCTGCAGATAGCCGATCACGTCGTTCAGTGTGACCAGCTTTGCGTAGTCGGACTCTGGAATGTCGACCTGCAGGCGCGTGTGCAGCGCGATAATGAAGTTGAGCCAGTCCATCGAGTCGAGATCCACCTGGTCGCGCAGCGGTGTGGCCGGCTCCAGCTCTTCCGGCTCCACTTCGGGTGCGATGCGTAAGAGCTCCGCCAGCACGGTGCTTCGGATGTCATCGGTGTCGGTCATGGTTCTGCCTTTGCGAGGTTCGCGGGTTCTTGCAGCAGTGCACGGATCTTTGCCAGAAACAGCGCGCCGCGGTGACCGTCGCTGACGCGATGGTCCGCCGACAGGCTTGCACGCACCGCCGGAACGATGCGAATCGCCCCGTTTTCGGCGATGACCTGTTCCGCGACCCGGCCGAAGCCGACCAGTGCTACCTGCGGCGGATAGATGACGCCATAGACCTCTTCCACGCCCTGTTCGCCGAGGTTGGTCACGGTGATGGTCGGGTCGGCGATCTCCGAGCTGCGCAGGCTGCCGGCGCGCGCGCGCTGAACGAGGTCTGCGAGCGCCGGCATGATTTCGCTTAGCGGCCTGCTGTCGACGTCATGGATGGCTGGCGCGATCAGGCCGCCGCCGCGCAGCGAGATCGCCACGCCTGCGTGGACTGCGGGGGCGGGGGTGAATGTGCCGTCGCGATAGAAGCCGTTGACTTCCGGAAACTGTTTTGCCGCGCTTGCCACCGCCTTCAGCAGCAGGGCAGCCATCAGTACCCTCTCGGTCACCGCGCGGCCCGCGTTGTACTCGGCCAGCCAGGCGGTGGCCGCTGCAAGCGGAACGGTCTCGCCAAGATAGTAGTGCGGGATCTCGCGCTTTGCGCGCGCCATTGCCGCGGCGATGGTCTTGCGCATCTCTGCGGCACGGCTCTTCTCAGGCGCGGCGGCCGGCGTGGCCTTGGCGGCGCGTTCGACATCGTCCAGTGTGATGCTTCCCTGCGGTCCCGTGCCGGTGAGCGATTCCGGTTTCACGCCCAGTTCCTGTGCGCGTTTGCGCGCGGCCGGGGAAAACTTTGCCCGGCCGACAGGTACCGGCGGCGGTGTGGCTGGCGCGGCCGCAGGTGCGGGTTCTGCCTCGGTTGTTTTTTCGCCGGCTGTTTTTTTCCCGCCTTTCTTCGCTTCAGGTTTCTCCGGCACGGGCGGCGCCTTGGCCGCCTTCGGTTCTTCCCCTTGTGCGGCGAAAGTGGCCAGCACGGCACCGACCGGAACGGTTTCGCCGGGCTGCACGATCAGTTCGTGCACCGTGCCTTCGACCCAGCTCTCGACGTCGATCGCCGCCTTGGTGGTGTCGACCACTGCAACGATGTCGCCGCGTTTTACCGCATCGCCTGGCTTCACTTTCCACTCGAGCAGCGTGCCCTCGTCCATATCGGCTCCGAGAGACGGGAGCTTGAAATCAATCATGCGAAACTTTCTGCAAGGAAAATTTGATCTGGAAATCGCTCAGCTTGCGGCGCTGCCCGGTCAGCTGTCCGTCTTGCCGAACAGCCCTTTGACCGCCCTGATGATTTTCTCGGGTTGCGGCAGGGCGGCGTCTTCCAGGTGTTTGGGGTAGGGCATCGGCACCTCCTCGCTGCACACGCGGGCGACCGGCGCATCCAGATCGTAGAACGCCTGTTCCACGATGCGGGCGGTGACCTCGGCGGACAGGCTGCCGGTCCTCCAGCCCTCGTCCACGATTACCGCACGGTGCGTGCGGCGCACCGAATCCATGATGGTGGCGTCGTCCAGCGGACGCAGCACCCGCAGGTCGATGACTTCGCATTCGATACCGTCTTTGGCGAGTTGTTCCGCCGCTTCCAGCGCCTTCCACAGCATGCCGCCGTAGGTGATCAACGTGACGTCCTTGCCCGTACGCCGCACGGCCGCGTGCCGGATGTCCACGCCGGAGAAATCCACCGGCAGTTCGCCCTGCATGTTGTAGAGCAGCGCGTGCTCGAAGATGAGCACCGGGTCGGGGTCCTCCAGCGCAGGACGCAGCATGCCGCGCGCGTCTTCGATGGTGGCCGGGGCCAGCACCTTGATGCCGGCGATGTGCGCGTACCACCCTTCCAGGCTGTGCGAGTGCTGCGCCGCGAGCTGGCGCCCGGCGCCGGTCGCCATGCGAATCACCAGCGGCACATTGAATTGCCCGCCCGACATGTGTCGCATCAGCGCGGCCGCATTCACGATCTGGTCGAGCGCGAGCAGGCTGAAGTTCACGGTCATGACTTCCACCACCGGCCGCATGCCACCCAATGCAGCGCCCACGCCGGCGCCCACGAATCCCAGTTCCGACAACGGCGTGTCGCGAATGCGATCTGGGCCAAACTCGTCGTAGAAGCCTTTCGACACCGCATAGGTGCCGCCGTACCTGCCGACGTCCTCGCCCATCAGGAACACGCGTTCGTCCTGCGTGAGCGCTTCGTGCAGCGCCTGGCGTGCGGCCTCCCGGTAAGTGATTTTCTGCGACGCGCTCATCCCGTCGTCTCCGGCGCGCACACGTCCGCGAAACACTCTTCCGGCGTTTCCCACTCCGCGGCCTCGGCAAAGGCGACCGCGCGCTCCACTTCCTCGTGCGCTTCGCGGTCGATGTCCAGAAACGCTTCTTCTGTCAGCAATCCCTGCGCCTTCAGTCGCGCACTGAAGTTGTGGATCGGGCCGCGTTTCTTCCACTCCTCGACCTCGGCCTTGTCGCGGTACAGCTCGGGATCGAACATGGAGTGCGCGCGGAAGCGATAGGTCTTGTACTCGAGGAAGAACGGCGCCTGGGTAGAACGGACCCGCTCCAGCGCGGCGACGGTGGCCTCATGCACTGCCACTACGTCCATGCCGTCGGCGGACGCGGTCTCGACGTCGTAGCTCGCCGCCTTCACCGTCAACTCGGTCTGCGATTCGGAGCGCGCGAGCGCAGTACCCATTGCGTACAGGTTGTTTTCGCAGCAGAACAGCACTGGCAACTGCCATAGTGCGGCCAGGTTGATCGCCTCGTGGAAGGCGCCTTCGGCCATCGCGCCCTCGCCGAAGAAGCAGGCGGTCACCCGGTCACGTTTCTGCAGCTTGTCGGCGAGCGCGAGTCCCACTGCGATCGGCAGGCCGCCGCCGACGATCGCGTTGCCGCCGTAGAAGCGTGCGGCGGCATCGAAAAGGTGCATCGACCCGCCGCGGCCGCGGCTGCAGCCGGCACGCTTACCGAACATTTCTGCCATGATCGCGTCGGGCGAAACGCCGCGAATCAGCGCATGTCCGTGCTCGCGGTAGGTGGCCACGATTGCGTCTTCCGGCGAGAGCGCTCCGATCGCTCCGGCCGCCACTGCTTCCTCGCCGATGTAGAGGTGCAGGAATCCGCGAATCTTCGTTTCGCCGTACAGGACGGCGCAGCGTTCCTCGAAACGCCTGATGCGCACCATGTTTTTCAGCAACGCGATCATCAGCTCGCGCGGGTGCCGAAGAACGGCATCGATCCCCGGCGCTCGTTTTGAACTGCTCATTGACTGCCCTCCAGCGTGGAAGTGTCGCCTTCCGGAAGACCGAGTTCGCGCGCCTTCAGCAAACGGCGCATGATCTTGCCGCTGCGTGTGCGCGGAAGCGATTTGGCGAAGTCGATTTCCTTCGGCGCGACCGCGGCGCCAAGGCGCTTGCGGGCATGGCCCAGAAGTTCCATGCGTAGTTCCTCGCTTGGTTCAAACCCGGACTTGAGCGAAACGAAAGCCTTTACCAGCTCCCCGACTACGGGATCTGGCTTTCCGATGACTCCGGCCTCTGCGACCGCCGGGTGTTCCATCAGCGCGCTCTCAACTTCGAACGGGCCGATCAGGTGGCCGGCACTCTTGATTACGTCGTCCGCGCGACCGACGAACCAGAAGTAGCCGTCCGCATCCCGCTTTGCCAGGTCTCCTGTGAGGTAAAGATCTCCGGAAAAGCACTTGCGGTAGCGCTCCTCCTGATTCAGATAACCGCGAAACATCGACGGCCAGCCGGCGTGCAGCGCCAGCTCGCCCTCGATATCCGGCTGGTCCACTTCCCTGATGCCACCGCCTTCCTGATGCTTAACGATCCTGGCTTCGATGCCCGGCAGCGGCTTGCCCATCGACCCGGGCTTAATGTCGACCGCCGGCAGGTTGGCGATCATGATGCCGCCGGTTTCCGTCTGCCACCAGTTGTCATGAATCGGCAGACCGAAGGCTTCCTCGCCCCACCACACCGCTTCCGGATTGAGGGGTTCGCCTACGCTCGCGACGAATCTAAGATTGTCGAATTTGTACCTGCGCGCGAGCTCAGTTCCGGATTTCATCAGCATTCGCACAGCCGTGGGCGCCGTGTACCAGACGCTGACGCGCTCTTCCTGCAGGATGTGATACCAGCGCTCCGCATCGAAATCGGCTTCGTCCACGATGCTGGTGACGCCGTGCAGCAGCGGCGCAATGATGCCGTAGGAGGTGCCGGTAACCCATCCCGGGTCGGCGGTACACCAGAAAATATCGTCCGCGTGCAGGTCGAGCGCGAACTTCCCTGTCATGTAGTGCATCAGTACTGCGCCGTGCACATGTACTGCGCCTTTCGGGGTGCCGGTGGTGCCGCTGGTGAAGTGCAGCAGGGACATGTCATCCGGCTGTGTCGGCTCGATCTCAAAGCGCTCCGGTGCGTTTTTAACCAAAGCGGCGAAGTCGAGTGTGTCCGGCGCGGCGCTTGCCATATCGGGCACCACGATCACATGTTCCAGAGTAGGCAAGGTCGCACGGATTTTTTCCACCTTGCGCTTGTAAAGCGACGCCGTGGTGACCAGTACCTTGCCTTCGCCGATATTCAACCGCGTGGCGATCGGCTCAGGCCCGAATGCCGAAAACAACGGGCTGACCACCGTGCCATTCTTGAGCGCACCGAGCACGGCGACGTAAAGCTCCGGAATTCGCGGTGCCAGAACGAAAAGGCGTTCTCCTTTGCGAACCCCCAAGGACCGGATTGCAGCTGCGAAGCGATCCGTGAGCCGCGTGAGTTCGCCGTAGCTGATATCCCTGCGCGACCCGTCCCGGCCGATCCAGCGCAACGCGGTTTGATCGCGGCGTGAGGTGGCGGCATGGCGGTCGGTCGCTTCGAAGGCGATATTCAGTCCACCACCCGGGAGTCCGGCGAGTTCTGAACGGACCGAGTTCCAGGAAAAGCGCGTACGCTCCTGCTCATAGTCCGACAAATTGGGCGCTACGCGCCAGGCAGCAGGATTTTTCTTGATGAGTGTGTCCCGCACTGTGATTCCTCCTGCACGGAAGCATGCCGGGTCACGGGCACGTGAAGATTGATCTGTGTCAATCGTGTGTTCGCTCGCGGTATCCTAGGGACGTTTCCCCCGTCCTGCAGGCAACGCTCGCTCGAAATGCTCGCATACCGTCATCTGTTCCACGCCGGTAATTTTGCCGACGTATTCAAGCATGCAATGCTTGCGCAGCTTGTTCTGCATCTTGGCCGTAAGGACAAGCCGTTCCTGTATCTCGATACCCACGCGGGTATCGGCCGTTACGACCTCAAACACGACTGGGCGCAAAAGAACGCGGAGTTTCGCGAAGGCATTGTCCGGGTGTGGGGACGAGCCGATGCGCCGGAGTCGGTACGGCCTTACCTGGATGCAGTAACGGAAGAGAACCCGGACCGGAGGCTGCGCTTCTACCCGGGCTCACCGAGGCTGGTACGCCGCCTCATACGGCCTGGCGACCGGATGCTGCTGACCGAGTTGAATAAGGCCGATTGCGCGCAGCTTGCCGAGGTGTTTGCGCGCGACCGCCAGGTCCACGTGCAGCTGATGGACGGCTACCAGGCGCTGAAAGCGCACCTGCCGCCAAGGGAGCGGCGCGGGCTGATCTTCATGGATTCGTCGTTTGATCGCGCGAACGAGTTCAAGCGCATCGTCGACGCGCTGAAGCAGGCACACGTCCGCTTCGCCACGGGAGTGTACGCGGTCTGGTACCCGCTGATGGAGCCCGCGGCAACCCATCGCTTCGAGCGCGATGTCGCAGAAAGCGGCATCCGCAGGATTCTCAGGGCCGGGTTGTCAGTGCAGCCGGATTCCTGGCAGGGAGGGCTGCGCGGCAGCGCCATGCTGATCGTCAACCCGCCGTTCGAGTTCGACCTCACGGTGAAACCGATGGTCGAGTGGCTGTGGAAGGTACTGTCGGCGGACGGCGAAGGCGGATTCGGGGTGGAGTGGCTGGTGCCGGAATAACGACCAGAGTTCCCGGTAACGACTCAAGTCGAAAACGCCAGCGGCAACCGAACGTCACGCGAAACACCACGCGTGCACCAGTCGCGAAGCGCAACACACAACCAGAACTCCATTCTGGGCACTGGGCACTGGGCACCGCGCACTCTCGCGGCTTCCTCCGCGAGTTGCGGTATCCTCTCCCATACATACCGTCATTCTCTGCACAAGATGCCTGATATGCCACGCAACGTACACAGCGACATCCTCGGCACCATCGGCGATACGCCGCTGGTGCGGCTCAACCGCATCACGCGCGGGATCAAGGCGACCGTGTATGCAAAAGTGGAAACTTTCAATCCGGGACACAGCATCAAGGACCGCATGGCGCTGCGCATGATCGAGGACGCGGAGCGCAAGGGGCTGCTGAAGCCGGGCGGGACCGTCATCGAGGGTACCAGCGGCAATACCGGCATGGGCCTGGCGATCGCCGCGATCGTGAAGGGTTACAAGTGCATCTTCACTACCACCGACAAGCAGTCGCAGGAGAAGATCGACGCACTGCGCGCCTTCGGCGCTGAAGTGATGGTGTGTCCGACGGACGTCGATCCGGAAGACCCGAAGTCGTATTACTCGGTGTCTTCCCGGCTGGTGAACGAAACGCCGAATGCGTGGAAGGCCGACCAGTACAACAACCTCAGCAACTCGCAGGCGCACTACGAAAGCACCGGGCCGGAAATCTGGGACCAGACTGAAGGTCGCGTCGATCACCTGGTGGTCGGCGTCGGAACCGGCGGCACGATCTGCGGCGCGGGCCGGTACCTCAAGGAGAAGAAGCCCGGCGTGAAAGTATGGGGTATCGACACCTACGGCTCGGTATTCAAGAAATACAAGGAAACCGGCGTCCTCGACAAGCATGAGATCTATCCCTATGTCACCGAGGGCATCGGCGAGGATTTCCTGCCGGAAAACGTGGACTTCTCGATCGTCGATCACTTCGAGAAAGTCACCGATCGGGATGCCGCGATCTGGACGCGCGAGATCGTCCGGCAGGAAGGCATCTGGGTCGGTAACTCCGCGGGTGCGGCCGTCTGCGGCATACTGCAGATGAAGGAGCACTTTCGGCAAGGCGAGGTGGTGGTGGTGATCTTCCACGACCATGGCACGCGCTATCTGGGCAAGATGTTCAATCCCGACTGGATGCGTACGATGGGATACGAGACGGTCGAAGGGCCGACGGCGCGCGACCTGGTGAAGCACAAGAAAGTCACGGACATCGTCGGTGTCGAGGAAACGGACACGGTCTCGCAGGCGGTGCAGCGCATGCGGCAGAACGATTTTTCGCAGATTCCGGTGCTGCGCAAGGAGCGCATCGTCGGCAGTCTGAGCGAATCGCACGCCTATGCCTGCATCATTGACGACCCGAAAGTACGAAACGAACCGGTGCGGGCGATCATGCAGAAATCCTTCCGCTATGTCGATATCGAGACCCCGGTCGCGCTGCTGGCGCCCATGATCGCGCGGGAAACGCCCGCAGTGCTCGTACGGGATTTCCCGGCGAACAAGACTTACATCATTACCGGCTACGACGTGCTGGCGTCGATGTAGCCGGCCGGCGTAGCGGCCCGCTCTCGGTGGGATCCGGCGGCAAGCGGCACAGCAGGGAAAACGCGAAAGCCATGAACAGCGCCACATGCTTTACCAGACGCGAGTCGCTGGCGGACTACCTTGCGAATCAGGCGTACGTGTCCAGTTCCCAGCTGCGGCGGTTCGTGCGCAATGGCGACCGGCTGCCCGGTGCCGCGGGCTACGCGGTCTACGAGAATGCGTTCATGGGCGAGGCGCTGCATGTCCTGATGCTCGAGCCGGAGTTGTTCGAAGCGCAGTATCTCGTGCTCGATGGTTCGGAGCCGGCCGGAAAGCGCGTCTCCGAGGTCGAGGCGATGCAGCGTACATGGCTGGATGCGTGGCAGTGGACGGCCTTGTGCAAGGCGCGCGACGCCGTGCTTGCCTGCACCCAGGCGCCGGTTGCGGAATGGCTTGCACAGGGCGAGAAGGAGCTCTCGATCTACTGGACCGACGCGCATGGCGATCGCTGGAAGGCGCGGCCGGATTGCTTCACCGGTGACATCGTGCTGGATCTCAAGACCACCGCCGACAGCCGGCCGGAACCCTTTGCGCGTACGCGCGCCCGCCTGCGCTACGACTTCCAGGCCGCGCACTACGTCGAGGCGGTGGCCGCGCTGACAGGCGGGAGACCGCGCTTTGCGTATGTTGCAGCGGAACTTGGCTCGCCCTGGGCGGTGAGAGTGCATGAACTTTCTGCCAGCGAACTCGAAGACGCAACCGAGACGCTGCGGTCGGTGAAGCGCCGTTACCTCGCCGCGGTGGCCGGCGCGGCGTGAACCCGCCTGCCGGGAAGATGCGGGTGCGGCCAGAGACGGCCGCCCATTACCGTATCGAACTTCACCGCGCAGTCATTCATAAAGACCGGTCTGCCCGTGGCGTCCGGAGGAAACGTCCGGTTCAAAGGCAATGACCGGGTAAATGAGGTAGCCAGCCGCAGCTACGGGAAGATTTACTTGCCCTGGTCGTTCAGCCAGGCAAGCTCGATTATTCGCTTGTCCTTGATAAAACCTGCGGTAGCGGCGCTGAATTGCAGGAAATGGCTGGATTTCAGGTGCATATCGAAAGCCGCGCGGTCGCGATAGATCTCATAGAGCACGATCTCGTTTGGCTTGCCGGCACGATGCAGCACGTCGAACCGGTCGCAGCCGGGCTCTTGCTCGAGGGAGGCCCTGGCGTTTTCAAGCATCAGAGGCATGAATCGCTCGACTGCATCTTCGTGCAGCGTGAACTCTACGAGTATGGCGTGGCGCATATTCCTTCCGGGCCGGTGGTCGGATGCTGCACGATTCCTGGCAGCCATCCGGGGTTTCGAATCCGTTTCATACGGGAACGACCGGATCATAAGGCCGATCCGGCATCCGCTGTAGCGTGCCTGCCGGCTTCGCCCAAGGCCAGAATCAGGCGGGCTTGCGTTCCTCGTGCTGCGGCAGCCCGTCGGTGATGTCGAACCAGGGCGCCTTCGAGCCGACGAAAATGTGATGCGACGGCCGTACGCCCGGATCGTCATCCAGCGTGCCGATCGCGATGCTGAAACTGTCCGGGCGGGATTCCCTGAGGAACTGCAAGGTCGAACCGCATTGCCGGCAGAACGTGCGCAGGACGCCGGGTGAGGACGGGTAAGACTGGATATCGGATTCGCCCGATGTCAGTGTGAAATCTGCGCGATCGACGCGGACGTAGGTGCCGAACGCGGCACCATGTGTCTTCCGGCACTGCGAGCAGTGACAGTGGGTGACCGGCCCCAGCGGGCCACGGATCTCGTAGCGCACGCTTCCGCAAAGACAGCTGCCGTGGATCATCTGTGTTCCTCTCGCTGGTGAGGGTTGCCGGTCGACACGGGTTTCCGTGAATTCAGTGGCGTTTGCCGGTGAATGATGCCGTGTCAGTTTCCGGAGCTGCCGCGAGTCAGGAAATTCTTCAACGCGGTGATGTAACGCTCGAAAGCCTCGAACTGCGGCACGTGGCCGACATCGTCCAGCTTCACCAGTCTGGCGTTCTCGATCGCGGCGGCGGCGCGGTCACCGAGCGTGGTGTAATCGCCCAGCGTTGCGGCGACTTCGGGCGGCACGCGGTCGCGGCCGAGCGCGGTGCGATCGCGGGTACCGATGATCAGCAGGGTAGGCACGCGCAGCTGCGGAAACTCGTACACCACCGGCTGGGTGAAAATCATGTCGGCCGTGAGCGCGGAGGCCCATGCGGTGAGTTCGTGGTCCGAGCCCAGAGTCCAGCCGCCCTGAATCTCGACCAGCGGGTCGTACCCGGGCTTCCAGGTACCGTCGAAGTAGGCCTTCTGCATGTACGCCTTGACGCTCTCCGGCGTCTTCTGCAGTTCTGCCTGATAGATCTGGTCGACGGTGCGATAAGGTACGACCGTCTTCCAGTCTTCCAGCCCGATCGGGTTCACCAGTGCCAGCGCATCGGTGCGCTCGGGAAACATCAACGCAAAGCGCGTGGCGAGCATGCCGCCCATGGAATGTCCGACCACGGTCGCCGATGCCAGGTCGAGCGCATCGAGCAGTGCGGCGGTATGCGTCGCCAGCTCCTGGAAGCTGAACTGGAACTGGCGCGGCTTGCTCGACTTGCCGAAACCGATCTGGTCCGGTACGACGACGCGGTAGCCCTCGCCGACCAATGCGTCGATGGTGTCGGCCCAGTACGCGCCGCTGAAATTCTTGCCGTGCAGCAGCAGCACGGCACGACCGTTCGCCGCGTCTGCCTGCGGTCGCACGTCCATGTAGACCATCTCCAGTTCCTGGCCCTGCGCCTCGAACTGCCGCATGGACACCTCGTGCGGATACGCATACATCGTCAACCGTGCATCGAGCGCGGCGATCGGCGTCTCCGTCCGCGCTTCGGGCTCCGGTGTTTCCGTGGCGCGTTCGCAGGCAGACAGCAGGAGCGTGAGTGCGATTGCGGTGATGATTCTGGTCATGGCGTCTCCGGAAAATCCACAGGGCATAGGGCAGACAGAACGGGCGCGCGGGAGTTCCGGCCGGCGTTGGGGCCGCGTCAGAACAGGCGGTCCAGCCGGAAGAACGAAAAGAACAGGGCGACCGCCAGCAGTGCGATGACATGAAACCCGAAAACCGTAACGTGCAGCGCGTTGCCGATATTCCTGCCGGCGAAGAACAGCAGGCTGACGATCAGCACGCAGATCGCGTAGAGCGGAAACAACTGGTCTGTCCAGTACCAGTTGATGCCCTTGAAGGCGTATGCGTACCAGTTTTGCATCCAGTACAGCACCACGGCAGTCCCGACCAGCGCATTCACGCCCACCAGCAGCGGGAAGCCCAGCCACTTGCGGTAAACGAGGAAAGCGACTGCAGCATGTACCGCGAAAGCGATCCACAGCAACGCCAGAATCTGTGAGTCTCGCAGCAGCATCTAACGGGTCCGCCTCAGTTGGTGTGGAAACAGGCATCAAGGCAACGGGTCGTGTCGTCCTGTGGCATGCCGGATTCTCCGCGAGGCCCGGCGATCGAACAGGCCGGCGCGGACGCGGTTTTGCCAATGTACCCCGGATCGTCAACAATACCGCAACCGCAATTCGCACGTTCAACGGGAGAGCATATGGTTACGTATCTGTATTGGGGCGCGGTCATCGGCCTTGTAATCGTCACGCTGGTGGTCGTGGGCGCGCAGCTCGGGAATCTAAAGGCCGCGCTGATCGGAACCGTGGTGATCCTGCTCATTGGCTGGACCGCATACTATTTCCACTTTCAGCAGGTTTTCGTGAAACGCTGGGGTGGCGTCATGAGCATCACCGTTCCGGAGGGTCAACGCCATATAGGCGCCACCTGGAAGGACGACAACATCTGGATCGAGAACTACGATCCGGTGACCAATACCTGCCATTTCAACGAATACTCGCGCGGCAACATCCTGCAGGGCAAAGTCACGATCAAGAACTGCAACCCGCTGATGCCGCAAAACTGATGCGGCGGTGATCTTGACCGCATCTGGTAGGCGCTTGCGATTGCGCGCGGATCGGCTGACGCGGGTGCGTGCTTAGCCCTCGGCCTTGAACTCTACCGGCTTCAGTTTGCCGGTGTTCACCTGCAACCTGAAAATGTCCGGCCTTGCGTAATGGCCGACGACATCGAGGCTGCGGCGGGCGATGCCGACGCGCTCGAGGTCGATGTCCGCGTAAAGTATTCCGGTTTCGCGCCGCATCGGCCCGGCGGCGATCTTGCCACCGGGTTCGATCACGATCGAATCACCGGGATTGATCCATTCCTCCGCATTCGGGTACAGCTCAGCCTTGCCCGGCAGGTCGTCCGGAATATCGCTGCCGCGAAACGCCATGCCGCTGCCGATCACCCAGCAGCCGCCTTCGCGTGCAATATGCTGCAATGTGCCGATCCATTTCTCGCCTGCATCGTAGGTCGGCGCGATGTAGATCTCGACTCCGAGCGCGTACAGCGCGCAACGCGCAAGCGGCATGTAGTTTTCCCAGCAGATGAGCGTGCCAACGCGCCCGCAAGGCGTGTCCACCACCTTGAGGCCGGAAGCATCGCCGAATCCCCAGACCATGCGTTCCGGATTCGTCGGCATGAGCTTGCGATGCCGGTTCAGCAGACTGCCATCCGGACCGATGGTGACCACGGAGTTGTATACCGTGCCACGGCTGAACTCGGTATCGCGCTCGTCGATGCCACACACGATCGTCACCGCGTGTTCCCTGGCTGCGTCGCGCAACGGATCCAGATCGCCGTGATCGACGCTGACGGCATTCGCGAGCAGGCGAGCGTGCAGTTGCTCCGCCAGCGCCATGTCGCCGCCGGGACGAAGCCGCCAGATCCACGCCGGGTAACCGGGGATGTAGGCCTCGGGGAACACCACGAGCTGTGCGCCGTTGCGCGCCGCTTCTGCCACTGCGTCTACCGCATCTGCAATCGTTGCGTCGCGATTCAGCAGGACGGGGGGGTTCTGTACAACGGCCAATTGCATCTTCATCCTTTCGTTATGTCGCCGGAATCGACGCAAGGCCCGGATAGTGCGCCCCCGAGGCAATTACCGCAAACCAATTGCGCGGTTACGAACCGTCCTGCACTTGACTACGATAAAGCGTCGCCTGCGCTAGGCAGCCGGCCCCGTACGCTGTGCGATACGCCGTTCGAGACTTTCCTGCGGCCAGTACTCCGACGCCTTGTAGTATTCGGCTACCACCTTCGCCTCGTGCGGGATCACCACCCACGGTTGCTTCGACGCGGCATAAATGTGAATGTCCGGCGGAAACCGGTTGGGAGCGTCCAGCGTGCCGACGCGCACGAATCGGATCGAATCGCCCGCGCCCGCGTAGTGGCTCCATACTGCGACGTGGCAATGCGGGCAGCGCGCGATCTTCTGCCCCTTGCCGCTTGCCGAAGGCGTCAGGATCGTCTCCGGGTCCCCGTCCAGGATCTCCACCCGGTCCGATTCGATCAGCGCGTTGATCGCGAACGCCGATCCGGTTTCGCGCTGGCACCACGTGCAGTGGCAGCAGTGCACGAATAGCGGCTTCGAGCGCATTCGATAGCGCACGAAACGGCAGGTGCAGCCGCCGTCGAAGTATATGGTGTCGGGAGTCCTGGTCCCGGACATGATCGGGCTTCCCATGCGAGCGATGTGTCGCGCTTGATATCGGCCTGCGTGACGAGCGCTTATGCTACGCGATCATTGACGGAAACCGATACTGCAAGCTGATCCGATGGGTAACGGGGGCTGGTCATGCTTGCCAAAGTCATTTGTCGTCTATGGAGAGCACGCTGGCGTCGCCACCGACCGCAGCGGTATTCACGGTTACAGTGCGTTCGGTGGCGAAACGGTGCAGATAAAAAGGACCGCCCACCTTCGGTCCGGTGCCGGATAAACCCTGGCCGCCGAACGGCTGCACGCCGACCACCGCGCCGATCATGTTGCGGTTGACATAGACGTTGCCGACCCGGGCCTTCTGCGCGACACGGCGTTGCACGGATTCGATGCGCGAATGCACGCCGAGCGTGAGCCCGTAGCCGGTGCGATTGATCGCATCGACCATGCCGTCGAGATCGTGCGCCCTCCAGCGCACCACGTGCAGGATCGGCCCGAAGACTTCGTGTTCCAGCATGCCGATGCGGTCGATCTCGATGGCCATCGGCGGGAAGAACCAGCCGTCCAGGCCTGACGGGACCCTGGCGCGCGCAATCAGCCTGCCGTGCGGTTCGATCCTGCGCGCGTGCGCCGCCAGAGCGTCCAGGGATTGGCGGTCGATCACCGGCCCGACGTCGGTGCGCAGCAGCCCCGGGTCGCCGACTGAGAGTTCGTCCGCGCGCCCGGCGAGCAGGTCCAGCACGCGGGGGGCGATATCCTCCTGCAGGCAGAGCACCCGCAGCGCCGAGCAGCGCTGGCCGGCGGAATCGAATGCGGACTGCACCGCATCCAGCACGACTTGCTCGGGCAGCGCGGAACTGTCCACCAGCATCGCGTTCTGCCCACCGGTCTCCGCGATCAGCACCGGGATCGCCCCTTCGCGCGCCGCGAGCCCACGGTTGATCGTCTGCGCCACTTCGGTGGAGCCGGTGAACACCACACCGGCAACGCGCGGATCCGGGATCGCACGAGCGCCGATACTGCTGCCGGAACCTGGCGTGAAGTGCAGCACCTCCGGCGGGATGCCGGCCTCGTGCAGCAGCGCGACCGCGCGCGCCGCGATCAGAGTGGTCGCCTCCGCGGGTTTCGCGAGCACGCTGTTGCCTGAGGCGAGTGCTGCGCACACTTGGCCGGTGAAGATCGCCAGCGGAAAGTTCCAGGGGCTGATCGCGAGAAACACGCCGCGTCCGTGCAGCCACAGTTCGTTGCTTTCGCCGGTCGGACCCGGCAGCGCCAGGGGGCGAGCGAAGTCCGTCCGTGCGCACAGCGCGTAATAGCGCAGAAAGTCCACCGCCTCGCGTACCTCGGCGAGGCTGTCCGCAATGGTCTTGCCGCCCTCACGTACGCAAAGCGCCATCAGTTCCGCGGTGTGCCGCTCGAAAAGCGCCGCCGCGCGCTCGAGGATGGCCGCGCGCGCATCCGCCGGTGTCGCATCCCAGCCGGGCTGCGCGCGATGCGCGGTCTCGAGTGCCGCATCGAGCGCGTCGTCGTCGATGTCGCGCACGGTGCCGACGACGCGTGATGGCATCGCCGGATCGCGCACTTCACGTTCCTTGCTGCGTTCGATACGCTTGCCCGCGACCACCGGCACTGCGCGCCAGTGGGCGGCCAGCGCCTTTGCCATGCCCTCGCCAAGCGCGAGCAGGGTCGCGCGATCCTGCAGGTTCAGCCCGCGGGAATTGCGCCGTTCTTTACCGTAAAGGTCGTGCGGCAGCGGGATGCGCGGCTGCGGGATGCTGTCCAGCTTTGACACCTTCTCCACCGGATCGGCGACGATCTCGGCGACCGGTATGCGCGGGTCGGAAATGCGATTGACGAAACTCGAGTTCGCGCCGTTTTCGAGCAGCCGGCGCACCAGGTAGGGCAGGAGATCCTCGTGACTGCCGACCGGGGCGTACACGCGGCAGGGGTGGTCCACTTGCGCGTACAGCTCCGTGCCCATGCCGTGCAGCCGCTGGAACTCGAAGTCGCGCCGGTCGCCGGCCATTTCGAGGATGGATGCGAGCGTGTGCGCGTTGTGCGTCGCGAACTGCGGGTACACCGCGTCGCGCGCGGCGAGCAGCCGGCGCGCGCAGGCGAGGTAGGACACGTCGGTCGATGCCTTGCGGGTGAACACCGGGTAGCCGTCCAGGCCGTGTTCCTGCGCGCGCTTGATCTCCGTGTCCCAGTACGCGCCTTTCACCAGCCGCACCGGGATACGCCGTCCACCCTGGCGTGAGAGCGCGATCAGCCAATCGATCAGCGCGACCGCGCGCTTCTGGTAGGCCTGTACCGCGAGGCCGAAGCCTTCCCAGCCCTCGAGTGCGGGCGAGCGATACACGGCTTGGATGACATCGAGCGAGATATCCAGGCGTTCGGCTTCCTCGGCATCGACGGTGAGTGCAATACCGTAACCCCTGGCCCGCTTCGACAATTCCAGCAGGCGGGGAACCAGCTCCTCGTGCACGCGGCGGCGCTGGGCGAACTCGTAGCGCGGATGCAGGGCAGACAGCTTGACCGAGATGCCGGGTGCCTCGAATACCGGTTCGCCCGGCGACACCGTCGCGCCAATCGCGGCGATCGCATGGGCGTAGGCATCGAAGTAGCGCCGTGCATCGTGCGTAGTGAGAGCGGCTTCTCCGAGCATGTCGTACGAATGCCGATAGCGGGCATGGTCCGTCGAGCGTGCGCGTTCGAGCGCCTGTTCGATCGCGGCGCCCATCACGTACTGGTGCGCGAGGATGCGCATCGCTTGTCGGATCACGTTGCGGATCACCGGCTCGCCGGCGCGCGCGATCATGCGCTTGATGAAACCCGCAGAATCGTTCCGCGTGGTCTCTTCCAGAGCCACGATCCGCCCGGTGAGCATCAGGCCCCAGGTGGATGCGTTCACCAGCAGCGAATCGCTTGCGCCTTTGTGCGCCGCCCAGTTGCCTTCCGCCAGTTTGTCGGCGATGAGCTTGTCGGCCGTTCCCGTATCGGGGATGCGCAGCAGCGCTTCGGCCATGCACATCAGAACCACGCCTTCTTCAGAGGACAGGTCGTACTCCTGGATCAGCGTTTCGATTCCGCCCCGGTGTGTCTTTGCTGCACGAACCTGCTCGACGAGGCGGGTGGCACGCGTCGCCACACGTGTACGTGCGGACTCGTCGAGTTTCACCTGCTCGAGCAGGTCGCGTACGCATGCGGTTTCGTCTGCCAGCCACAGCCGCGACAGGCCACGGTCGGTAAACGATGGTTCGCCGGAGTCGAACACGAAGGGGAATGGATGCGGAGAACTCATCGGTGGATTCCTGGCTCCTCAAGCCTCGGACCGCACGCGGGCAGGATAATTTCGTGCCACGTGCCGCCGGCTATGGCTCCGCTCCGGGTAATGCGCCCGCAGTTCCGGCAGGCCAGTTGTGCGCAGCCTGGAGACGCAGGCACATGGCGACACGCTGCTTCAGGCCTCGCTGCTTTTCCCCCTGCAGCCCGCAGCAGATGACGCTCACTGGTTACGACACGTTTCGCGTCTCCCCCGGGCAGATTTCATGTTGTCGATGTGAAGTGCCCGAGCTGCCTGAGTCCGCTCAAGTTATCCCACTCGGCCCAGGATTCGGCGATGACGCCGTTGGCGATCCGGTAAATCGCCAGGTAGTCCGCGGCCAGGATTCTGCTGCTGGGCGGCCAGGGGCCCATCTGTCCGGTCTGCGTGCCGCGAAACCGGTGGCGTACCGCGACCCGGTCGTTCTCCGCCACCATGTCGTCGATCGATTCCATTGCGTCGGGAAAGGTTTCGAATTCTCTGTGAAGGAACTGCTTGAGTTCGTCCCGGTTGCGGACCGGCGGCGCGCTCGCGCTGTGGCGCACGAAATCCTCCGCCACCAGCGCGTCGAGGGCATCCCAGTCGCGGTTATTGATCGCCTCGACGAAGGCGCTGACGATCGTCTTGTTGCGGTTGGTTTCAGCAGCCACGGGATGGATATGCGCCCCTGCGCCAAATGCGGCGGTCGCAGGGGAGCTGCAGGTTCCAGTGGTCCATTGGAGAAAGTAGGTGACCGGGTACGGCCACCGAGACCGTATCGTTTTCCCGAGTTGCACATATTCTTCCTCCGCGTCCTCTGCGTTGAGCGCTTTCTTACGGTGTTGGGATTAGTAAAATCGTGCGATATCTCCCGATCCGTTCACAGCATCTCGGGCCGGAACTGCCGGCGCCGGCTGATGATTTTCCCGGACACCATGAACACGCCGTCACCCGTGTAGTGCAGCGTCTGCGGATGCCTGGGCGACACCGCGGCCTGCGCGCGCACGACTTTCCAGATGAAGAAGTTGTACTTGTCCACGAGGCTGTCGTCCGCGAGCCGGCACTCGAAGTGCGCGTGGCACTCGCGGATCAGGGGCGCCTTTACCTTCTGCGCCCTGGCGGCGGTCAGGCCGAAATGTTCGAACTTGTCGATCTCCGCACCGCTGGTGTTGCCGATACCGATTACCTCGTCGGTCAGCGCGGTCGTCGGCAGGTTGATGACGCAGGCGCGGCTGCGGCGGATCATCTCGAAGCTGTGGTTGGCAGAGGAGATCACGCAGCCGACCAGAGACGGCGAGAACTCCATGACCGTGTGCCAGCCCATGGTCATGATATTGCGCCGGCCGTTCCAGGCCGAGGACACCAGCACGATCGGGCCAGGCTCGAGGTAGCGGCGGATCTCTTCTACGGGAAACGCGCGCTTGCGCGGAAAGGCTTTCACGGGCGGTTCCGTTCCTTCACCTTGTCATAGCAGGCGGCGCAGATCAGGGTTACGCCTGCGAAGGCTTCCGATTCGTCGGTCCACTCGCCGCCGGTGGCCTGGACTTCCTGCTCGCACGCGGTACACCATGCGTCGGGCCGGGGGTTGCCCGCATCGTCAGCCTGCCAGAAGCCGATCGTGTCGCCGCTGCGCAGACTCTGAACCAGGTGGCGGCAGACATACTTCGCCGGCTGGGTGCCGTGCTCCGTGCATTCAACGTGGCGATCGTGTGGGTCGTCGTTCGTCATAGGCGGCAGTTTGGGGTTTTCCGGGTGTGCATGTCTCGCTTTTCCCGTACGCGAGGTCAGTAGCTCAGGGTCAAGGCGGCGCAGACCGCAGACGCCAGCGCGGCGCCGATGCAGAGGAGGAGGGTGAACGCGACGGGCATGGCCATGAGTCTACCGCCGGATCGCGACTGCCTGTCGAAACGCTGCCGCGTGCTCGTGGTTGAACGGGTTTCCTTCCATGGCGGGCCCGTTCCGGGCCTGAAAAGGGGCGCTTGAGCGTTCAGGCTCCCAACTTGACTTGCACCAGGTCAGAAATATCAATGAAGTACGTTGGCACGACGCCGCTCCTGCAATGGGTCTGTCCCATGGTGAACTCGAGGCAACAGACCTCTCGTGTAACGCCGGGTATCGGAAGTGTAAACGCAGCCAGATGCGAACGGGTCCGAGGGGGGGGCCTGGAAACCGCGAGAGGGCTGCATGTAGAACGATGTTAGCCTTGTACTGTTAACAGGAAAGATATTTGAGTCCCGCTTCGACGGGTAAACACGGATGCCGATACTGGAGACCAGGCCATGAACACAGGAACGACCAGCCGCCGTAAATTCCTCGCAATGATGACTGCTGCGGGCTTTGCCGGAATCGCTCCGGGCTTTTCGCTCGCGCGGGAACAGATGCCGCGACGGCGGATCCCCGGCACTGATGAGTACCTGCCGATCATCGGTCTCGGATCGACCAAGCCCGTATCGCAGATTGCAGACAGAGGCACCGCGCCGATCGCCGGCGTGCTGCGCGCCCTCGTCAGGAACGGCGGCGCAGTTGTGGATACCTGGCCCAGCAACCGGGAGAACGATAAAGCGTTCGGGCAAGTCATCAGCGAACCGGACTTGCGTGATGCCCTGTTTGTCGCCAGCAAAATCGACAAGAGCGGAAAGCAGGCGGGGATCGCGCAGTTCCGTGACATACAGTCCCTCTACAGGCGCAAGCGCATCGACCTGATGCAGGTATTCAACCTGACCGACGTCGAAACACAGTGGGCGACGCTCAGGGACCTGAAAGCGGCGGGTGAAGCGCGCCACATCGGCGTCACCGTGTCGAGCGCGAAGCTCTATGAACGTCTAGAGGGTTTTCTCCGGCGGGAGAAGCCGGACTTCGTGCAGGTCAACTATTCCATTACCGAGCGCGACGCCGAGCAACGCATGTTGCCGATGCTGCTGGATAAGGGCATCGGTGTCATCATCAATCGGCCTTTCATGAACGGCGAATATTTCCGCAAACTGGGCGATCGTCCGTTGCCGGATTGGGCGGCTGAATTCGACTGCGAGAGCTGGGCGCAGTTCTCGCTGAAGTACATCCTGCCGCACCCGGCGATCACGTGCGTTCTGACCGAGACCAGCAATCCTGCGCACATGTCGGAAAATGCCCGTGCAGCGTTCGGTCGTATGCCGGATGAAAAACAGCGCGCGCGCATACGTTCTGTGATCGGCTCGATTTGATTTTTCTGGAAGAGCGTAAAGGGCTCTGACCCGTTCTATCCTTTTAGTCGATTCCAGCCTCGCCTATTGCCCATTCAGCAATCAATCCGCCGGTAAGCGCATAACGCAAGTGCAAAGGGTCGGACCATGGTTTCAGCAAAATTGTAGGAAACTGATACTTCAAGACGTGACCTTTTCAATGCGCTTGTTTGGCCTCATCGCTTATTAGTCAACCACTCCATCGGAACCCGCCGCAAGCGGAAAGTATCGCGCACCGCGCTTGACTCCCTGCACTCGAAGCCGCGTGCCTACCAACGGGTAAACAACAACCTTCGCCATGTCAACGGATACGCCGAGAAGTTTCGCGATATCGACCATCTTCAGACCATCCGGTGCCTCGCGAACCAGTTGAGATGCTTGGCTCCGCAGTTGGGTTAATTGGTTCTCCACGTCGTGCTTCGGTTGGATCGGTATCTCTTGGGCAAGGAGACGCTCAAGGCCGCTCTGTAGTTCAGAGTACGAACCGTACTGGATACGATCGATTCCACGAAGATCCGACGGAACCTCATCAACGGGAGTTTTCGACGGGTCGATTGCGATATACGCCTTTTCGTTAAGCCCAAACGCCAGTCCCAACTCAAGAGTGACGTTTGGATTCCAACCGGATATGTCGTAAATGCCAAATCGCGAGGAACGAATGTAGTTGGCTATCTTTTGAAGAATATGGAGATTTGTAATCTTTTCGTCCGCGAAGACGAATTCCACTTGAAATGCCTTGGCGAGTTCTTGATACACCTTTCGGTAGTCATCCTTTGGATAGAGTTTGTAGGAGTACGCAACGAAAATCTGTCGAGCATTGCGACTCGGATTCGGCAAGCCGGGCGCGAGGATCGACGCCGAAAGTTCCAATTGTTCGGCCATGCTGTGCTCTCTTGGATTGGCTAACGTTCGGCGTCAGGCGCGCGCTAATCGCGGAGCATCCGCGGGTCGGAGTTCGGATATTGCGATAGCTATGCAATATACCAAGCCCGACCCCAGATTTTTGTCCGTACCTAACCGCGAGTTCAACTCATAAGTGCAGCATTCAAGGTAAGGAGTGGAATAGTCCGACGAAAAGCCTAGTGAGCGATAGTCATTGTGCGCTTTCTCGTTAATGCCGCATTGAAACTGGACAATCTTACTTCACCGTGACTCGCCACCTTCCGCCTTTGTCCTCAAGCTGGTACTCGTACGCAAATCCGTTGCATACAAGCACGAAACCCCGCGAGAAAACCATTGGGCGTGCGGCACTTATGGAGTCGCATCTGTAGCCATTTGCCCTTACTAGGTTGGCCATGCCCTCGAGGATGTCGGTCCGTCCTTCTAGCTTTTCGTTAATTACAGCGTTGAGCTCTACAGGCGTCGCGAGTACAGCTCCCGAAATTAGTAACAAGAATGCTGCGCCGCATACGGTTGCGAGTCGCGTATTCATCGCCTTCCCCCTACTTATGCAATTCAACAATAGCCACCCTTTTCGCCTCCTGGCCGCCTTCTATGACGGCTAACGAGGGAGTAGAAAAAGCCCCCCAGGATATTGCACTTGTCATGCGCGTGCTGCAAGGTCGCGGCGTTGCGATTCCCGAAGAGGAAATGCCTCGATGGCGCGCGACAAGGTAATCGATACCTCGCCGAGGGTTCTGTCCGTCGATCGGTCCCGCCAACTTCTACCTGGCACTTCCGTGCAGACATCGAAATATCTGAGTCTACCATCCAGATTATGCGGCTCACGGTATCCTGTCGGAGGCATTGTTGGATGGTGTCATATGAGCACCTCTAGTCGGAATCGCCTTCGTCCCGTGAACACGTCGTCGTGCATGATGTACTCGAGACGATATCGCCACTCGTATTGTTTTCCACGCGAAGACTCGACGTTGATGAGTTCGTTTTCTAACGTTTGCAATATCGGCGCATGGACCAAATGCCGCTTCGGGTGAATGATGATCTGCTCAGGGACGGTAGCGCCTTCAGGACACAGGACATCTATTGTTTCCAGTATGTCCATCGCGCCGTGATCGAGCAGTATTGACCCGTTCTCGTCGAAAATAACCATTGGCCGCAGCGAGCCTGCAATTTTTCGCAAGAATGGCTCTTCATGTATTCTGAGTTCGATACGCCAATCGATGAATCGCATTACGCCATAGATCGCCGCGACAACTGTGACGATAGTGCCTGCGATTTCGAGGATTGCGATGGAGTCGATTCTGGTCTCCTTCTCAAAGTAGGTATCCCCCGGCTTCGCCGAGGGATATTTACTCAATATAACAAGCAGTTAAAGGGGATGGCTCGATTGTTTTCACCTCTGAGCCCCCGATTTTTCTCCTGGCTCTTAAGATAACAAGGCGCTATCTGGTGCCAAGTGCGGCCTGCCGCGTTCCAGCAGCCTCACGGCTTCAAGTTTGAACTCCTTGGTAAACCGCTGG
>JBBDIL010000010.1:0-93291 GCA_040880425.1 Burkholderiales bacterium
TTATGGCTTTGACGGAGCGACCACTCGAGGGATGGCAACACGCGCTGCCCAGCGCTTGTTGCGGCGAAGACTCACCTTTAGCCGCACGGCGGATCAAGGTGAGTCGAAGGCAAAGTAGGTCACCGCCAGGCTCCCAATGAAAAGCCCATCCCGCAAGGGGTGGGCCTTTTTATTTGCATACCTGATCAAGTGACCCGCTTTCGCAATGACAACATGCGCTGCCAAGCGCCTGTTGCGGAGAAGACAAAACAGTCTGCAATTAGACCAAGGCCTGTCACGAAGGGGGCTTTATCTCTGGCTACTTTCCCGACCTGCTCCCGACACCACAACACCCGCTCCAGACTTCTGGTTCTCACCCGGCGCCCTGTGATGCGCAAAATGAAAACCCGCTGAAGCGAGGTATCAGGGTATTGCCGGGAAACGTTGTCCTTGTCTGGAGAGAGGAGTTCCGCCGATCCGGATCAAGGATCCTCATTGGCAAGGCAATGCCCGAACTGAGACGCTGACGATGTCGTCAGCCTCGCGAATGTTCTTGCAATTCCCGACTTCATACTATGCCGGAAAGTGGCTGTGTTCGAACGCCAGCAGGAGGAAAAAACCCTTTCCGCTATTTAATTTAGCGCGTAACTTTGCTAAAATTCCGCTGTTTGAAAAACAAGATGGGCCGAGCGCCCATTTTTTGTTTGTGGACGCAGTAATGGATCTGTCCGAAGTTATAGAGAAAACCGTTACCGGTCTCGAATGCGAGCTGGTCGATGCCGAATTTTCCAATCACGGCAAGCATATTCGCGTGTTCATTGACCACGAGCGAGGCGTAACGGTCGACGACTGCGCTCGGGTCAGCAACCAGTTGACGAGAGTACTTGCCGTCGAGGGGGCAGACTACGACCGGCTCGAGGTGTCTTCGCCCGGCCTTGACCGCCCACTAAAGCAGGTCAAGGATTTCAGGCGCTTTCAGGGCGAGAAGGCAAAGATACGCCTGCGCCTGCCGCTCGAGGGTCGCAGGAACTTTGTAGGCATCCTTCAGGATGCTGGTGAAACCGGTTTTCGGATGGAAATCGATGATGGCACGAGGGTTTCGATCGAATATTCCAGCGTAGAGAAAGCCCGCTTGGTACCGACCATCTGATATGGAGAGAAAGTAATGAGCCGCGAGCTTCTGATGCTTGTCGATGCGCTGTCGAGGGAAAAAAATGTCGCAAAAGACATCGTCTTTGCTTCGCTTGAACTCGCTCTGGCCTCTGCTACCAAGAAGCGTTTCAAGGAGGACGTGGATGTACGTGTCGCCATCGACAGGGAAACCGGTGAATACGATTCCTTCCGTCGCTGGCAGGTTATGCCGGACGAAGAAGTCGAAACGCCGGCGCACCAGATTGCCTTGAGCGAAGCACAACAACGGGACCCGAATCTTCAGGAAGGCGAGTATATCGAAGAGGCCCTGGAGCCGGTTGAATTCGGCCGCATTGGCGCGCAAGCCGCGAAGCAGGTCATCCTGCAAAAAATCCGCGACGCCGAACGCGAGCAGATCCTCAACGACTTTCTGGAGCGCGAGGAATTCATCATCACTGGCGCTATAAAGCGCATGGAGCGCGGCAATGCGATCATGGAATCCGGTCGCATCGAGGCGGTACTTCCTAAGGACCAGATGATTCCAAAGGAGAATCTTCGTGTTGGCGATCGCGTTCGCGCGTACCTGTTGAAAGTCGATCGCAGCAGCCGCGGGCCGCAACTGATTTTATCGCGGACGGTACCGGAGTTTATCGTCAAACTTTTCGAGCTTGAGGTTCCGGAGATTGAGGAAGGTCTACTGGAGATCAAGGCCGCCGCGCGTGACCCCGGATCGAGAGCGAAGATTGCGGTCAAATCCAACGATCAGCGAATCGATCCAATAGGCACTTGCGTAGGCATGCGTGGCTCGCGAGTGCAGGCGGTGACTGCGGAGCTTGCCGGGGAACGGGTCGATATCATCCTGTGGTCTCCCGATCCTGCCCAGTTTGTCATCAATGCACTGGCCCCCGCCGAGGTCAGCAAGATCACGGTCGATGAGGAAACGCACAGCATGGATGTGGTGGTTGAAGAGGAGAACCTCGCGCAGGCCATCGGTCGCACCGGTCAGAACGTTCGGCTTGCAGGCGAACTGACGGGCTGGGAACTGAATATCATGACCGAGGAAGAATCGTTAAAGAAGAACGAACAAGAGTTTGCCAACATTCGCGCGTTGTTCATGGACAAACTCGATGTCGATGAAGAAGTGGCGAATATTCTGATCGAGGAAGGATTCGGATCGCTCGAGGAGATTGCTTACGTTCCCATCAATGAAATGATGGAGATTGAGTCATTCGACGAAGATACCGTCAACGAATTGCGGAGCCGGGCACGCAATGCCTTGCTGGTTCAGGCAATTGCCACCGAGGAAGTGGTGGAAAGCGTGGCAAGCGACCTCCAGGGACTTGAGGGAATGGATAGCGAAACCGCCCGCAGGCTCGCAGCGAAGGGCATAAATACGCAGGAAGAGTTGGCCGATCTGGCGGCCGACGATCTGGTGGAACTGATTGACATCGATACAGAACGCGCGAAACAGCTGATCATGACCGCCCGTGCGCCTTGGTTCGCTGAAAACTAGGAGTAATTGATGGCTGACACTAGCGTTGCGCAATTTGCCAAAGAGCTGGGGCTCTTGCCCGGGATGCTGCTCGAGCAGCTCAAGGCGGCAGGCGTCAAGAAGGCGCTGAAAGACGAGACGCTTCTGACAGAGCAGGACAAAACCAAGCTGCTCGATTACCTGCGAGAGGTACATGGAGCGAAAGAATCCAAGAACAAGATAACCCTCACTCGAAGGCAGACCACCGAGATCAAGAAGTCGGATGGCACGGGTAAAGCGCGCACCATCCAGGTGGAAGTGCGCAAGAAACGCGTACTGGTGAAAAGAGGTGCCGATGCTGGCGCGGCTGCGGCCTCTGAGGAAGAGGCTGCGCCGCCGGCCGCACCCGTACCGGTAGATTCCGAACAAACGGCACTACGCGAAGCAGAAGCACGCAAGCAGGCAGAACTGATCGCACGGCAGACGGCAGAGGCAGCGGAGAAGCAGCAGAAGCGCAAGCGTAAGGCCGCGCAGGCAGAAACCCCGGAACCGGTTGTGAAGGCCGAGCAACCCAAGGTGGCGGAAAAGGCGGCAGCACCCGAGGCCAAGGCTGCCGGGAAGATAGCGGCAAAGGAAGGTACTCTGCACCGGCCGGCAAGCAAGCCAGGCGGTACCGCAAAACCCAAGGAGAAGCCCAAGCGGCAAGCGGCTAGCCCTTGGAAGGACGACGGTGGCCGCCGTCGCTCAATCAAGGTTCGCGGTGACACGGGCGGCGAGGGCTGGCATGCGCGCAAGGACCGCCACAAGCACAGAGACCACGCGCAACAGGAGCAGGTGACGCAGGAGCCGATCGTTCGCGAAGTCTTGATTCCGGAAACGATCACCGTCGCGGATCTTGCTCACAAGATGTCGGTAAAGGCCGCCGAAGTCATTAAGGCCATGATGAAGCTCGGGTCCATGGTTACGATCAATCAGGTCCTCGATCAGGAAACGGCGATGATCATCGTCGACGAGATGGGTCATATCGCGAAGCGTGCCAAAATCGACGATCCCGAGGCTTTCCTGGAAGAGGCGTCCGCAGGTCGTGACGACGCGTCGGCCGAGCCACGCGCCCCGGTTGTGACCGTGATGGGGCATGTCGATCATGGTAAAACATCGTTGCTCGACCATATCCGTCGCACGCGCGTAGCCAGCGGAGAAGCTGGTGGCATCACTCAGCACATTGGCGCCTACCACGTGAACACGCCTCGCGGGATGGTCACTTTCCTCGACACTCCGGGCCACGAGGCGTTTACGGCCATGCGCGCGCGCGGCGCCAAGGTGACCGACCTGGTGGTACTGGTCGTTGCTGCCGATGACGGTGTGATGCCACAAACGGTGGAAGCGATCCACCACGCCAAGGCCGCCAAGGTGCCGCTCCTGGTGGCGATAAACAAGATCGACAAACCTGAAGCGAATCCCGAGAAAATCAAGCAGGAAATGGGGCAATACGAAGTCATACCTGAAGACTGGGGTGGCGACACGATGTTTGTCGAGGTTTCAGCGATGACCGGTGAAGGCATCGACAAGTTGCTGGAGTCCATTCTTCTGCAGGCGGAAGTGCTGGAGCTTCGGGCATCCAAGGTGGCCCCTGCCAGGGGAGTGGTGGTGGAATCGCGCCTGGACAAAGGCCGCGGTCCTGTTGCAACCGTACTGGTGCAAACTGGAACCCTGCGCCGTGGAGATGTCGTACTCGCGGGTGCGGTATTCGGTCGCGTTCGTGCGATGCTGGATGAAACAGGCCATCCGGTCGAGGAAGCGGGCCCGTCGATTCCGGTTGAAATCCAGGGCCTCTCCGATGTACCAGGCGCCGGCGAGGATGTAATGGCCCTGGGAGATGAGCGCAAGGCCCGTGAGATCGCCTTGTTCCGTCAGGGCAAGTTCCGCGAGGTGAAGCTGGCCAAACAGCAAACCGCAAAGCTCGACAACATGTTCGATCAAATGAAGAGCGGGGAGAAAACCCTCGCCCTCATCATCAAGGCCGACGTGCAGGGTTCGCATGAGGCCCTCGCGCATGCGCTCGGAAAACTTGCCACCGACGAAGTGCGGGTCAACATCATTCACACAGGTGTCGGCGGAATTACCGAGTCGGACGTCAACCTGGCATTGGCCTCGAACGCCGTCATTATCGGGTTCAATACGCGCGCCGACGCGACGGCCCGAAAATTGATTGCATCGCACGGCATCGATGTTCGCTATTACAACGTGATATACGAAGCGGTTGACGAGGTAAAAGCGGCGCTGTCGGGCATGCTAGCGCCGGAGCAGAAGGAAAACATCATCGGTCTGGTAGAGATCCGAGAGGTGTTCAAGATCTCGAAGATCGGAACGGTCGCCGGGTGTTACGTATTGGAAGGCGTGGTCAAGCGTGGTTCGTCGATTCGGCTGTTGCGGGACAATGTCGTTGTCTACGAGGGAGAGCTCGATTCGTTGAAGCGCTTCAAGGACGATGTGCGGGAGGTCAAGGCCGGATTCGAGTGTGGCCTGTCGATCAAGAACTTCGCAGACATCAAGGTGGGTGACCAGCTCGAAGTGTACGAAGTCGTGGAGATTGCCAGATCGCTCTAGTCTGGCAACGAAGCCGGAGCAACCAGATTTCATGGCTAGAAACGCCACCCGCGCCGGCCGCATAGCGGATCAGATACAGAGAGATCTGGCGGAATTGATTCGCGTGGAGGTCAAGGAGCCCCGTATCGGGCTTGTTACCCTCACTGGCGTCGAGGTGAGTTCCGACTACCGGCACGCAAAAGTGTATTTCACCTCGCTGGGCGAGGGTGACGCTGTCAAGAATGCGCAACAAGGTCTGCAACGCGCTTCCGGATTTCTGCGTTCGAGACTCGCTGGCTCCCTGCGATTGCGTGTAGCGCCAGAACTGCACTTCATCTACGACGCCTCCGTCGAGCGTGGAGTGCGCCTTTCCCGGCTGATCGACGAGGCCGTGCGATCGTCCGGACACAACGGCGCGAAGGAAGACTGAGCCGTGGCGGCTCTGAGGCCACGCACTCGTGATCTGAACGGCGTCTTGCTACTCGACAAGCCGCCAGGGCTGTCTTCGAATGCCGCTCTGCAGCGTGTGCGGCACAGTCTAGGGCGGCCCAAGGCAGGGCATACCGGGACACTGGATCCGCTTGCGACAGGTCTTCTGCCTGTTTGTGTAGGCGAGGCCACAAAGTTCTCGCACGCAATGCTGCATGCCGACAAGGCCTACGAAGCAATTGTCCGGTTCGGATATCGCAGCACGACCGGCGATGCCGAAGGCAAGCTTGAACGTGTGGCGGAACCGGATTTCGATCGCGACAGGCTACTGCGCGCGATGGCCTCACTCACTGGTGATATCGACCAGAAACCACCGATGTACAGCGCGCTGAAGAAGAACGGCCAGCCGCTGTATGACCTGGCCCGTCAGGGCATCGAGATCGAGCGGGAACCCCGTAAGGTTCGCGTTTCAAGCATGACGCTCCTGGATCAATCGGAAGATACCGTGCGGCTCTCGATAACCTGCGGCAAAGGAACCTATATTCGGGTCCTCGCCGAAGATCTCGGCGCTCGGCTCGGTTGCGGCGGCTACCTGCTTGCACTCAGACGGACCGAAGTGGGGGCGTTCAGGGTACGGGACGCCGTTCCACTATCCATACTGGAACGCGAATCTGCAGATGCGATCGCAGGCAGGCTTCTCCCTGTCGATACGCTGTTATCCAGCCTGCCAAGCCTCGATGTTGAGCAGGCCGCAGCGGAGCGGCTGACACATGGACTGCTCGTCGATCCTGGCGAGACGTTGCTGGAGGGTATGGTGCGGCTCTATGGTCCTGGTGGCGAGTTTCTCGGACTGGGGGAAGTCCGGGCACCCCGCTCACTCGTTCCGCGCAGGCTCATGGCAAGACCGGTCGAAGCGGTGATAACCCCCTAAGAACGCTTGGAAACCTGATTTTGCGCGAGTACAATACCCGCCTTTCGTTTGGAGACCTAAGGAATGGCGATCAAGACGGACCAGAAGGCTCAGATAGTCACCGATTATCAACGGGCCAAAAGCGACACCGGTTCGCCCGAAGTGCAGGTGGCGCTGCTGACGGCGCGGATCAACGACCTTACCGACCACTTCAAGGGCCATGTCAAGGACCATCATTCGCGTCGTGGGCTGCTGCGCATGGTCAGCCGTCGCCGCAAACTTCTCGACTATCTGCGCCGGTCTGACAGCGAGCGTTACCGTCAACTGATCGATCGTCTGGGTTTGCGCAAATAGCGACCTACAGCGCGATACCGCCCTGCGTCCGGGGGATGCTCCACACGTCCTGAATATCCGGACATAGCGTGGACGGACGCTGAAGTGAAAACCGGGACACGGCCCGGCCAGCAGGTCCCAGAACCGAGGACAGCCTCCTTGAATGTAAGCAGGAAAACCATTCAATACGGACGCCACCAGTTGACTCTGGAGACCGGCGAGATTGCCCGGCAAGCCCACGGGGCAGTCATGGTGAGCATGGACGACACTTGTGTCCTGGTAACGGTAGTCGGGAAAAAACAGGTATCGCCAGGGCAGGGATTCTTTCCCCTGACCGTCGACTACCAGGAACGCACCTACGCTGCGGGAAAGATCCCGGGGGGATTTTTCAAGCGCGAGGGCAGGCCATCAGAGAAAGAGACCCTGACCTGCCGCCTTATCGATCGTCCGATCCGTCCGCTGTTTCCCGAAGGTTTTCTGAACGAAGTCCAGGTTGTTGCCACGGTCGTTTCCTCGAATAACGAGGTGGACTCGGATATTCCCGCAATGATTGGTGCTTCGGCCGCGCTCGCTCTGTCCGGAATCCCGTTCGGCGGGCCGATCGGGGCCGCCCGCGTAGGTTACGTGAATGGCGAGTACGTCCTGAACCCGACGATGAGCGAACTGAAGTCTTCGCAGCTCAACCTGGTGGTGGCTGGTACCCGGCAGGCGGTGTTGATGGTCGAATCCGAAGCCATGGAGCTGAACGAAGACGTCATGCTTGGCGCGGTTGTCTACGGCCATGAACAGATGCAGTCCGTAATCGACGCGATCAATGAATTGACCGAGGAAGCGGGCAATCCCCTTTGGGACTGGACTCCGCCGCAGCTGGATCCGTCCTTGGCCGATCGGGTTGCACAGATCGCCGAAGCCGAGCTTCGTGATGCATATTCTGTACGCCAGAAGCAAGCACGAACCGCAAGAGTAGACGAAATCCGTACGCGGGCGTTCGAACAACTTGTACCGGAAGGTGCAGACGTTGCCTTGGTCAACGCGATAAAAACCATCTTCGCCGATCTCGAGTACAACATCGTACGTGCGCAGATTCTGAACGGCGAGCCCCGAATTGATGGACGGGATACGCGTACCGTGCGTCCGATCTCGATTCGTGCCGGCGTGTTGCCACGTGCGCACGGTTCGGCTCTGTTTACTCGTGGCGAGACGCAGGCACTCGTTACCGCCACGCTGGGAACTTCACGCGACGAACAGATCATCGATGCGCTCCAGGGGGAGTATAGCGAGCGCTTCATGTTCCACTACAACATGCCACCATACGCTACCGGAGAAACCGGCCGGGTCGGAACTCCGAAACGCAGGGAGATTGGACACGGTCGCCTGGCCAAGCGTGCGCTGCTGGCCGTGCTGCCTTCACCCGAAGAATTTGGCTACTCGCTGCGTATCGTTTCGGAGGTGACCGAATCAAACGGTTCAAGTTCGATGGCTTCCGTCTGCGGCGGCTGCCTGGCGCTGATGGATGCCGGCGTGCCGCTGAAGGCGCATGTCGCCGGAATCGCCATGGGGCTGGTGAAGGAAGGTAATCGTTTTGCGGTGCTCTCCGACATCCTTGGCGACGAGGATCACCTTGGCGACATGGACTTCAAGGTTGCAGGAACGGAGAAGGGCGTAACCGCGTTGCAAATGGACATCAAGATCCAGGGGATCACCAGGGAGATTATGCACGTCGCGCTACAACAGGCGCGCGAAGGCCGCATGCATATCCTGCGGTTGATGACCGAGGCGCTGGAAAGCCCCCGAAGCGAGCTGTCGGCTTATGCGCCGCGTATGATTACTCTGAAGATCAAGCCAGAGAAGATCCGCGACGTAATTGGCAAGGGTGGTGCCGTAATTCGCGCGATTACCGAAGAAACCGGAACCACGATCGATATCCAGGATGACGGCACCGTCACCATTGCCTGCGTATCGCAGACCGGTGGAGAGGCGGCGAAGAAACGCATTGAAGAAATCACTGCGGAAGTCGAAGTAGGGCGCATCTATGACGGTACCGTGCTCAAGCTTCTCGACTTCGGCGCCATTGTCAGCGTACTGCCCGGAAAGGACGGCTTGCTGCATATCTCGCAGATTGCCGATGAACGCGTAAAAGCCGTTTCCGATCACCTCAAGGAAGGGCAGGCGGTGAGAGTCAAGGTACTCGAAGCCGATGAGAAAGGCAGATTACGGCTGAGCATGAAGGCAGTGGCGGAGGATGCAACGTCGGCGAACGTCTCGACCTGAGACAATCCCGCCGGCTGACTCAGCCAAGGGCCCACCGGAATCCGGTGGGCCCTTTTACATCCGGGCTCAGCCGCATCACGGCAACTTGCGGGTCAGGGAAAAAATTTTCTCTTCTGTATAATCGGTTGCCACTTTTCTGTCGAATTTCAAACATGAAAAACCAGGAACTGCCCATCCGCACCGGCGGCCAGATATTGATCGATCAGTTGCGGATTCATGGTGCGGACACCGTGTTCTGCGTGCCAGGCGAAAGTTACCTCGCTGCACTCGACGCGCTCTACGATGCAAAAGATTCACTCCGGCTGGTCGTATGCCGGCAAGAGGGTGGGGCCGCCTTCATGGCGGAAGCATACGGAAAGCTGAACGGAAAACCCGGACTTTGCTTTGTCACGCGCGGCCCTGGTGCGACAAACGCCAGCATCGGCGTGCACACCGCGTATCAGGATTCATCGCCGATGATACTGTTCATCGGCCAGGTGGGCAGCGACGTGGCGGAACGCGAAGCCTTCCAGGAAATGGACTATCGGCGGATGTTCGGCCAGATGGCGAAATGGGTGGCACAAATCGATCGCGCCGACCGGGTGCCTGAGTTCATCAGCCGTGCGTTTCATGTCGCCGTATCCGGGCGCCCCGGCCCGGTGGTACTGGCTCTGCCGGAGGACATGTTGACGGCACAAGCAGGCGTCGCTGACTCCAGGCCCTATGTGCGTATCAAGGCGCACCCCGGCAATGACGAGCTCGAGCAAATGCACGAGATGCTGGCGCAGGCACGCCAACCGCTGGTCTTGCTCGGTGGCGGCGATTGGTCTGCGGTTGCCTGTTCCAGCATTCGTGCCTTCATCGAAGCCAATAATCTCCCCGCGGCCTGCACTTTCCGCAGACAGGATCTTCTGGACAACCGACATCCGAACTATTGTGGGGATGTCGGCATCGGGATAAACCCCAGGCTTGCAGCGCGCGTGCGCAATGCGGACCTGATACTTGCTATTGGCCCGCGACTGGGCGAAATGACCACTGGCGGCTATACGCTTTTCGGCGTTCCGACACCAGATCAACGTATGGTGCATGTCCACCCCGGCGCGGACGAACTCGGTCGGGTCTATCGAACAGACCTGATGATCCATTCGGGCATGGCGGAGTTTGCGCGGGCAGCCAGCGCACTGCCGGCAGTGGATTCAAGTGCATGGCGGGAGTGGACGCACCACGCGCGCGAAGACTATCTGGCGAATCAGCAGCCAAACGCCATGCCCGGCCGGGTTGATATGGCTGAAGTTGTAGTAGAGCTGGGAAAGCGATTGCCGCCTGACACCATCGTCACCAACGGCGCAGGAAACTACTCGGGTTGGGTGCAGCGGTTCTGGCAGTACGGCGGCTTCAGATCTCAGCTCGCACCGACGTGTGGTGCGATGGGCTACGGCGTACCCGCGGCCATCGCAGCCAAGCTTGTTTGCCCGCAGCGCATGGTAGTGAGCTTTTCAGGCGATGGCTGCTTCCTGATGAACGGACAGGAACTCGCCACCGCTGCCCAGTACGATGCCAACGTGCTTTTTATTGTGGTCAATAACAGTATGTATGGCACGATCCGCATGCATCAGGAGCGCGACTATCCTGCCCGGGTGCATGGCACCGCTCTCAAGAACCCGGATTTCGCCGCCTTGGCGCGTGCGTATGGCTTGCATGGCGAGACCGTTGAAGAGACGTCCGCTTTCGCGCCGGCGCTGGAACGTGCATTGGCGAGCAGCGGACCCGCGCTGATCGAAATCCGGATCGATCCGGAGGCGATTACCAGCCGAACCAGCCTGACCGCGATTCGTGAGAAAGCGCTCAGCAGCCGGTCCTGAGCGTTACCGACTGCCGGTTCAGAATCCTGCCGCCTGACCGTCGCGGCGTGGTTCGGAACCCGCCACGTAGCCTGGCGCAATTTGTCTGATCACCTGTGCGGCGCCGAACTCCAGGCTTCCGGCTGGCATGCGTACGACGGAATGTCCTCGCTGCGCCAGCGCAGAAAGCAACTCAGTGCCGAAACTCTCTTCAACCAGCAGGCGGCCGTCTGCCGCGAGTTTCCAGCGCGGAGCATCGGCTGCTGCCTGCGGATTTTGCCGGTAATCCACGATCCGCACGACGATCTGCAGATGGCCTTGAGCCTGCATGTCGCCACCCATGACGCCAAAGCTCATCAAAGGCTCACCCTTTTCCGTGGCAAAACCGGGAATGATCGTATGGAAGGGGCGTTTGCCACCGCTCACCCGATTCGGATGGTTCGGCAGGAGATTGAAACCAGCGCCGCGGTTCTGCAGACTCACGCCTGTCCCGGGCACCACGACACCTGATCCGAAGCCCATGTAGTTTGACTGGATGAAAGACACCATGCATCCCGATGCGTCCGCTGTGGTGAGATAAACCGTACCCGGTTCGGCGGCGAGGTCGGCTGCGAAGGTGCCGGCACGCGCCGGATCGATCAGATGCGCGCGGCTGCGCAAATAATCGTAGTCGAGCAGGTTGGCTGCCGAAACGCGCATGCCGGAGGGATCCGAGACATTCTGGTAGACGTCGGTGAATGCCAGTTTCATCGCTTCAACCTGCAGATGGATAGAATCGGCTGAGTCCGATCCGGATTCTGGCAACTTGAAGTTCTCCAGCATGCCCAGCGCCATCAGCACGGCTACGCCTTGCCCGTTCGGCGGCAACTCGGCGACATCGACGCCGCGGTAGGACCATGTCAACGGGTCGACCCAATCTACGCTATGCGCAGCCAGGTCCTGCCGGGTGAGTGCGCCTCCGAAAGCAGCGCTGTGAGAAGCGAGACGCGATGCGGTCTCACCTTCGTAAAAGTCTCTGCCTTCGGATTCCGCGATGCGGCGCAAGGTGGCTGCCTGGTCAGGCAACCTGAACCATTCGCCGGCCTGCGGAGCGCGGCCGTTCGGCAGAAACGCTTCAGCAAATCCTGGCTGCTGGCGCAGTCGCGGAACCTGCATCGCCCACTGCCGGGCCACGATCGGGGAGACGAGGAAGCCTTCCTCGGCATAGCGAATGGCGTCCTGAACCAGGGATGTGAATGGCAGACGGCCGAATTTCTTCGACAACGCAACCCAGGCGGATACGGCGCCAGGCACGGTAACCGCGTCCCAACCCTCGGTTGGCATCGTTTGCATCGAGCCAAACCTCTCCGGCGTCCATGCAGCAGGAGCCCTGCCGGAGGCATTGAGCCCCCAAAGCCTTTTACCGTCCCATACCATTGCGAACGCGTCGGAGCCGATGCCGTTCATAACCGGTTCGACGACGGTAAGGGTAACTGCAGCTGCCACTGCAGCGTCTACGGCATTCCCTCCCTCCCGCAGCGCCTGAAGACCCGACTGAACGGCCAGCGGCTGCGAGGTTGCAACGATATTTCGCGCGCAGACAGGACTGCGCCGCGAAGGGTAGGGTTGCTGCCAGTCGAGAATCTTGTTCAAGTCAGTGAACCCCGGAGCGGACCAGGCCGAACCGGCTGCTTCAATCCGGCTCGTCGCAACACGTATGGCCGGGCCCGGCCAGAGCCGACCCTGCGGCCGGTCATCTCAAGTGATAAACCGGCCGGCAATTGTTTCATGCGTACACCTGAAACCGCAATGCAATGGCGGCAGGTGCGCCTGCGCGCCAGATCATTTGCGATCTGAACGCGCAGGAGCGACGGAGCGCCTGGACGAGGTCGCACGACAAGCGCCGGGTCGGACAGCCTATTTTGGTATGATTCGCTATTGAAAAACACTCGAATCTCGCGACTTCGACCTTTGTCGTCAGCGATAGCCACTTTCCCCGTCGTTTGCCAGGGTGCCGAGCCTCACGTCATACCGCGAAGCTGCGGCCGGATGCCGTTGCTGTCGAAGCGTTCGGGGCCGAGATGCTTCCTGCTTTTTCCTGCGTAGCCACGGAACCGATGGCCCAGTTCGTCGTTGTACATCCGCTCAATCCCCAACATCGTCTCATCCGGCGAGCCGTGGAAAACCTGCAGAGTGGTGGATTGATCGTTTATCCGACCGATTCCTGCTATGCACTCGGTTGCCGGCTCGGCGATAGCGGTGCCATGCAGCGCCTGCGGAGGATCCGCAACTTCGATGAGTCGCATCATCTCACGCTGGTATGCCGGGATCTTTCCGAAATAGCGCAATACGCAAGAGTAGATAACCGGCAGTATCGCCTGTTGCGCATGGCTACGCCGGGCAGTTATACGTTCATTTTGCAAGCCAGCCGTGAGGTACCGAAACGGCTTCTGAATCCGAAACGCAAAACCATTGGCCTGCGGATACCGGAACATCCCGTTGTTCGCGCGTTGCTGGAGGAGCTCGCAGAACCCATCCTCAGTTCGACACTGATTCTCCCGGGGGATGAGTTTCCGTTGACGGACACGGCTGAAATTCGGGAGCGGCTCGAGCACGCTGTGGACATGGTCGTCGACGCAGGCTCCTGTGGCGTGGAAATGACTACGGTCGTCGATCTGACGGGAGATGCGCCTGTTGTCGCACGGGCAGGGAAAGGTCCGGTAAATCTGTTCTCCGGTGACCGCGAAGAACGCTGATGGACTACGGACACATCCTTCAGATGATTGCGTTGTTTGCCATTCCCGCGATCTTCGCGATTACCCTGCACGAGGCCGCGCACGGGTACGCAGCCAGGTATTTCGGCGACCCAACGGCCCAGCAGGCAGGTCGAATCAGCCTGAATCCGGTTCGCCATATCGACCCGTTCGGGACGTTGCTGGTCCCCGCCATGATCCTGTTCTTCAGCAAGGGGCAGTTTGCGTTCGGCTGGGCGAAGCCGGTGCCAGTCAATTTCGGGCTTCTGCGCAATCCCAAGCGGGACATGTTCTGGGTTGCCGCGGCTGGTCCGGGCGCAAATCTGTTCATGGCGCTGCTGTGGGCGCTGCTGATCAAGATGCTGGTCAGCACGCCGCCGAATTACTTCAGCGAACCGTTGCTGCTGATGGCGCAGGGTGGAATCATCATAAACGTGGTACTGATGGTGCTGAATCTCCTTCCACTTCCACCGCTGGACGGCGGACGTATCGCGGTCAGCCTGTTGCCGCACCGGATCGGTTACACCTATTCGCGCGTGGAGCCGTACGGCCTGCTCATTCTGCTGGTTCTGCTGTTCACCGGCGTGCTGTGGACTTTCATGAACCCCTTCATCGACTCATCGCTCAGGTTGATCGCCTGGCTGGTCGGCCTCTAACGGAGAAAGACAGACATGTTTGTTGACCGGGTACTTTCCGGCATGCGTCCGACCGGTGCCTTGCACCTCGGGCACTACCATGGCGTTCTGAAGAACTGGATTCAGCTTCAGAACGAGTACCAGTGTTACTTTTTCGTCGCCGACTGGCACGCGCTCACGACGCACTATGACGAGCCGGAGATCATTGAGCGCAACGTATGGGACATGCTCGTGGACTGGCTCGCGGCGGGAGTGGATCCGGCCCAGGCGACGCTGTTCATACAATCCCGCGTTCCCGAGCATGCCGAACTGCATCTTCTCCTGTCGATGATCACGCCGCTGGGCTGGCTGGAACGCGTGCCGACCTACAAGGACCAGCAGGAAAAACTGGTCGAAAAGGATCTGTCGACCTACGGATTCCTCGGATATCCGCTGCTTCAGGGCGCGGATATTCTGATCTACCGGGCCAATCTCGTTCCGGTTGGAGAGGATCAGGTGCCGCATATCGAATTTACTCGCGAAGTTGCCCGCCGGTTCAATCATGTTTATGGACGCGAACCCGATTTCGAGCACAAGGCGGAACAGGCGATCAAAAAGCTCGGCGTGAAGCGTGGCAAGCTCTATCGCCAGCTGCGAACACGCTATCAGGAGCAAGGCGACGAGCAGGCATTGGCATCAGCCCGGGCGCTGCTGGAAGAGGCCGCAAACCTGTCCATGGGTGATCGTGAGCGCCTTTTTGGTTTTCTGGAGGGCGGCGGCAAGATGATTCTCTCCGAACCGAGATCGCTGCTGACTGCCGCATCACGGATGCCGGGTCTGGACGGGCAGAAGATGTCGAAGTCCTATAACAATACGATCACGCTGCGCGAAGATCCGGACAGTATCGCAAAGAAGATCCGGACGATGCCGACCGATCCGGCACGCGTCAGACGTACTGATCCGGGCGAACCGGAGAAATGTCCCGTGTGGCAGTTTCATCGCATCTATTCCGACGAGCCCACGCTTGAATGGGTGCAGCAAGGGTGCCGGAGTGCCGGCATCGGATGCCTCGACTGCAAGCAACCGGTAATCGATAGCGTGCAGAAGGAACTGGCCCCGATTCGCGAGCGCGCACAGGCTTATCTGGACGATCCCACGTTGGTGCGCAACATTATTTCTGATGGCTGCGACAGGGCACGCAAACTGGCCAATGAGACCATGCGGGACGTGCGCGAAGTAATGGGGCTCGATTACGGCTAGATGCCGTCCGTCGCCGCCAAGGGCGTATTACCCGGCCACAGGCGCAGATTGCGCTCCCGCCTTGCACGAATCTGCCTGCGGCAGCTTCGCCTTCGCGTCAAGAACGAACTGCGGTTTCAACGTTTACTTCGCAGAAGGCGCTGTTGCTCGCGTTGCCAGTCCCGCTCTTTGGTGGTTTCGCGCTTGTCATGCTGTTTTTTGCCTTTGGCAAGCCCAATGTCGAGTTTGACTCTGCCCTTCGAGTAATGCAGATTCAACGGGACGAGCGTATAGCCGGCCTGTTCAACCTTTCCGATCAGCTTGCGGATTTCCTCTGCGTGCAGCAGCAGCTTTCGTGTTCGCGTGGGATCTGTCACCACATGCGTCGATGCAGAGCCGAGCGGAGTGATGTGACAGCCGACCAGATACACCTCGGCATTTTTGAGGATGACATACGCTTCCTTGAGCTGGACGCGACCAGCCCGGATCGCCTTGACCTCCCATCCATCCAGCACGACCCCGACTTCGTACTTTTCCTCGATGAAGTAATCGTGAAAGGCCTTCTTGTTCTGAACGATACTCATGGCCGGAAGTTCTGGTGCCTCTGAATCGTGTATTTTAGCGGACACTTATCCGATTCGAACGAGTTCATGAGGATCTGGACGCCAGATGGCACTAGTGGAGAAATCAGTACTGGTTGAGTATTCGGCACAGCAGATGTACGCACTGGTCGAAGACATCGAGCGCTACCCGGAATTCCTCCCATGGTGTGGTGGCGCACGCGTATTGAAACGTGAGGGTTCTCTGGTCCGCGCCGCAATTGATATCGATTTTCGCGGCATAAAGCAGCATTTCTCGACGGAGAATCGAATGGATTCACCGAGGCTGATCGAGATGAAACTGGTTCAGGGCCCGTTCCGTCAGCTCGATGGGAGCTGGCGCTTCAAGGCGCTGGGCGATGACGCATGCAAGATCGAGTTCCGCCTGCACTATGAATTCTCCAGCCGCTTGCTTGAAAGGCTGGTCGGCGCAGTGTTTCACTATATAGCCAACACTTTTGTTGAGGCCTTCGTGAAGCGCGCACAAAACCTCTACGGAATGCGCTGATGTCCGATATCTCGGTACAGTTGGTCTACCCGTTTCCGGATCGACAGACGATCATAGAGATCCGACTTCCTGCCGGCAGCAACGTCAACGACGCGATTTCGAAATCAGGTATTTTGCACATTGCGCCTGCAGTCGAATTGGACCAGTGCCGGCTGGCAGTCTGGGGAAAGTTCGTGGAAGGCGGGCAGACTCTGCGCGATCGCGACCGAATTGAAATTCTGCGCCCGTTGCAAGTCGACCCGAAGACGGCGCGTCGACAGCGTGCCGGAAGGGATCGTCAGCGCGACTGATCGCCTGGCCGGTCAGTTGCACCAGTCTGAAACCGCCTTCTCGGCGCGGATGACTTCCTGGGCGATCTGTTCATCGCCCAGGTATTCGCGTTCGCCCTGTTCGTTGAACCGGGCGACCCGTTGACCGCTGCGCAATGCCGCCAGCTGATTGCGCGCCTGCTCGCAGTTCCGCTGTCTGGTCGCTGCTTCCTCTTGCGCTCTCTGTTCCTGGGCGGCTTTTTCAGTCTGTTCGACTTGCCGCCGCCGAAATTCCGCCTCGCGCTCCTGGAGAGTGGGCGGCGCGTCGGATTCGGCCTTTGCCTCTGCAGGAGGCGCTCCGGGTGCGCGCGGCGCGCCTTGCAGTTCCTTTTCCTGCCTCGCACCAGGCGGTGGCGGCTGATCCGAATAATGCACCCGGCCGTCCTTGTCCACCCAGCGATAGACGTCGGCTGACGCGCCAACGGACAAGGCGAGCAGTGTCCCGGCAAGCGCACCAAGCAGCGCAGATCGTGCGACTCTTTTCATGTCCATACCCGAATGAATTGTCAACGAGTCAGGGGATACTTCAATTGGGCAATGCCCAGTTCTGCAAATTCCCTTGCGTCCCGCGCTGCATCCTGCGCGGCTGCGAAATTGCCCTGCGAGTAGGCTTCCCTGGCGCGGTCGAGCGCCTCCTGGGCATTCGTCCATAGCGCGCGCAGCGCCTCCGCCCGTGCGACCGCAGCTTCGGCTTGAACTATCGCCGTTCGCGCCGCGAGGGCGGGCTCCTGCGCCGGATGGCCAACGGTGATCCCGGAGGCAGATGTGTCGGCACCACCGAGCGGAACGCTCGATACGACAAGGAACAGCCCAACGAACAGTGAAGTATTCGTGTTCACCAAAGCAGCAATTTGCACAGTATCGTGCCTACGATAGCTGCTGCGATTGAGCAGGTCAACGAAGGGGCGGCGTGCGTTTTACCCGTCCCAAGGTGCTCGCGTATAATCGCGCCTTTGCGAAGGATCCAAATACATGCGCGTCCTGAAAAAGGCCTTGACCTTTGACGACGTCCTGCTGGTGCCTGCTCACTCGACCGTCCTTCCCCGCGATGTCAGCCTGACGGCGCGGCTCACTCAAAAAATCGCACTGAACATTCCCCTAGTATCCGCGGCAATGGATACCGTGACCGAGGCGCGGCTTGCCATTGCCATGGCTCAGGAAGGGGGCATCGGCATCGTACACAAGAACATGCCGCCGGAAGCTCAGGCCCGGGAAGTCGCAAAGGTCAAGCGTTTCGAGAGCGGCGTGGTCAAGGATCCGATCACCATTTCCCAAGACATGACGGTGCGTGACGTGCTGGGTCTGATCAGCCAGCATCGCATCTCGGGGCTGCCGGTGGTGGACAAGGCCAAGGTCGTAGGCATCGTGACCAATCGGGACCTCCGGTTCGAGAGCAACCTCGACCAGCCGGCACGCAATATCATGACGCCGAAGCAACGCCTGGTCACGGTAAAGGAGGGCGCGAGCAACGAGGAGGCCATGCGGCTGATGCATGAGCATCGGCTGGAGCGCGTGCTGGTCGTGGACGAGAACTTCCAACTCAAGGGCCTGATCACCGCCAAAGATATCCTCAAGTCTTCCGAGCACCCGAACGCCTGCAAGGATCATCTCGGTCGTCTGCGTGTCGGTGCGGCGGTGGGCGTTGGCGAGGGCACCGAGGAGCGCGTTGCCTGCCTCGCAGAGGCGGGCGTCGATGTGATCGTGGTGGACACGGCACATGGCCACGCGCAAGGCGTGCTGGACCGGGTTCGCTGGATCAAGCGAACCTATCCCGGCACCCAAGTCATCGGAGGCAACATCGCGACCGCCACCGGGGCAAAAGCGCTTGCGGACCAGGGTGCCGACGCAGTGAAGGTTGGAATAGGCCCGGGTTCGATCTGCACCACGCGGATCGTCGCCGGCGTGGGCGTCCCGCAGATCACCGCCATCGAAAACGTGGCCAATGCGCTCGCGAGTACCCAGGTAGCGCTGATCGCGGACGGCGGCATTCGCTATTCAGGCGATGTCGCCAAGGCGATTGCTGCCGGGGCAGACGTGATCATGATCGGCAGTCTGTTCGCCGGTACCGAGGAGGCCCCAGGCGAGATCGAACTGTTTCAGGGCCGTTCATACAAAGCCTACCGTGGCATGGGTTCGCTGGGCGCGATGCAGCAAGGCGCGGCAGACCGTTACTTCCAGGATGCGGAAGAAGGGGCCGAGAAGCTGGTTCCGGAAGGCGTGGAGGGACGCGTGCCATACAAGGGCAGCGTGATAGCGGTGGTTCACCAGTTGATGGGCGGGCTGCGCTCAGCCATGGGCTACGTCGGTTGCGGTTCGATCAAGGACGTCCACGAGCGCGCCGAATTCGTCGAAGTGACCACTGCCGGCGTGCGCGAATCGCACGTGCACGACGTCCAGATCATCAAGGAAGCCCCGAATTATCACGTGGAATAAGGCCCGACGGTCGCAAAGGTCGACGGGGAACCTGATTCCGCGCGGCCCTCTTGCGAGCCTATGGCGATGGGTTCAATCTGCTCATGCAGCATAACAAGATCCTGATAGTCGATTTCGGCTCGCAGTACACGCAGCTGATTGCGCGCCGGGTGCGCGAACTCGGCGTCTATTGCGAGCTCCATCCCTACGATGTATCCGCGCAATTCATCCGCGAATTCGATCCCAGTGGTGTGATCCTTTCGGGTGGCCCCTCTTCGGTCATTGCAGGGGATACGCCGCGCGCGCCTGAAGTGGTGTTCGAACTGGGGGTCCCGGTGCTCGGGATCTGCTACGGCATGCAGACCATGGCGGCACAGCTCGGCGGCGGCGTCGAGGGCTCTTCAAAGCGCGAGTTCGGTTATGCCGAAGTGCGGGCACGCGGGCATTCGAGGTTGCTCGACGGCATCGAAGACCGGCGCACTGCAGAGGGGCACGGCATGCTGGACGTGTGGATGAGCCACGGCGACAAGGTCACCCGCCTGCCCCACGGGTTCAAGGTGATTGCCTCGAACGCCGCGACCGCCATTGCGGGCTTGGCCGACGAAACGCGGGGATTCTATGGCCTGCAGTTTCACCCGGAAGTTACCCACACACTGCAAGGCAAGGCCATACTCGAGCAATTCGTCCTGCGCGTCTGCGGGCTGCAGCCGGACTGGACCATGCCGGGCTTCATCGACGAGGCAGTGGGACGAATCCGCTCCGAGGTCGGTGCCGACGAGGTCATCCTCGGCTTGTCGGGTGGTGTGGATTCTTCGGTTGCCGCCGCCCTGATACACCGCGCCATCGACACGCAACTCACCTGCGTGTTCGTCGACACCGGCCTGCTGCGGCTGCACGAAGCGGAGCAGGTGATGAAGACCTTTGGCGACAACCTCGGCGTCAAGGTGATCCATGTGGATGCCTCCGAGCGATTCATGTCGGCCCTGGAGGGCATCGACGACCCGGAGCAGAAGCGCCGCCTGATCGGTCGCGAATTCATCGAGGTGTTCCAGACTGAGGCCGGCAAGCTCCCGGCGGCGAAGTGGCTGGCGCAGGGCACCATCTACCCTGACGTAATCGAATCGGCCGGCGCAAAGACCAAGAAAGCCGCCAGCATCAAATCGCATCACAACGTCGGCGGCCTCCCGGATACGCTGCATCTGAAACTGCTGGAACCGCTGCGCGAACTGTTCAAGGACGAGGTGCGTCAACTCGGACTCGCGCTGGGCCTGCCGCCGGAGATGGTGTTCCGCCATCCATTCCCCGGACCCGGCCTGGGCGTGCGCATTCTGGGCGAAGTCAAGCGCGAATACGCTGACCTGCTGCGCGAAGCAGATGCGATTTTCATCGAGGAACTGCGCGCGACCGGCTGGTACGAGAAAACCGCGCAGGCGTTCGCCGTATTCTTACCGGTGCGATCGGTGGGCGTGATGGGCGATGGCCGGACCTACGAATTCGTGGTGGCGCTGCGTGCCGTGCAGACACAGGACTTCATGACCGCACATTGGGCCGAACTGCCCCATACCCTGCTGTCCAAGGTGGCGAATCGGATCATCAACGAGGTGCACGGCATCAACCGCGTGGTCTATGACATCTCCAGCAAACCGCCAGCCACGATCGAGTGGGAATGAAATAGTTAATGTAATTTATAACATTTTTCAGTCAATACACTGATTATATGTGTTATTAGATCATCAATTCATGCGTGATGCCCTGCACCTCGCAAGCCAGGCGGCAGTGGCCGGCGAAGTCCCCGTCGGAGCAGTGGTCGTAATGGACGGCAAGGTTGTCGGCAGCGGGTTCAATGCGCCGATTTCCACACGCGACCCGACCGCGCACGCCGAGATTCGTGCCTTGCGCGAGACCGCCGCGCGAACTGGTAACTACCGCCTGAACGGCGCAACCCTGTACGTAACCCTGGAGCCCTGTGTCATGTGTGTCGGTGCGATGATTCACGCAAGGCTGTCCAGAGTCGTATTCGGTGCGCCGGACCCGAAAACAGGTGCCTGCGGCAGCGTGGTCAACCTCTTCGCGGAACAGCGATTGAATCATCATGCCGAAGTCGAAGGTGGTGTGCTTGCGGAGGAGTGCGGAGCGTTGCTGCGCTCTTTTTTTCAGTCGCGCAGAGGCAAATGAGCTTGATCCGGATCGACATCGGCGCACAGACGCTCGAACTCGTCGAAATGCAGAACCGGCTCAGGCGCTACCGGGTTTCGACCTCGGCCAACGGAGTCGGTGAGCGGCGCAATAGCTTCTGCACACCGCGCGGCCGACACATCATTCGCGCGAAGATCGGTGCCGGCGCGCCGGTCAACACGGTATTCGTCAAGCGACGGCCGACCGGAGAGGTATTCTCGCCCGAGCTTGCGGCACGCCACCCGGGAAGGGACTGGATCCTCACGCGGATTCTGTGGCTGTCGGGCCGCGAGGTCGGGTTCAACCGGCTGGGAGAAGTCGACACCATGCGTCGGTATATCTACATTCATGGCAGCCCGGATACCGTGCCCATGGGTACTCCAGGTTCAATCGGATGCATCCGTATGCGCAACGCCGATATCCTTGAGCTCTTCGACCTGGTGCCAGCAGGGACCGCCGTGGAAATTGTCTCACCACCAGATCCGGCGCAGACGACCGCGTAAAACGACAAACAACACTAAAGAGGCTTACCGAGGTGCGATTGAAGAACAAAGTGGCGATCATCACCGGATCGGCGCGGGGAATAGGGCAGGCAACAGCAGTCAAGTTCGCGGCGGAGGGCGCGCGCGTTGTGGTTTGCGACATCGATGCCGCGCGAGTCGAAGCGGTAGTGGAAGAGATCCGCCACAGCGGCGGCGACGCGATCGGCTTCGAGGTCGACGTGACCGACCGCGCAAGCATCGATCGCATGATTCAGGGCGTGATGGAGCGCTATGGCCGGATCGATACGCTGGTAAACAACGCTGGCATCGTCGCCGATGCCCAGCTCAGGAAAATGAGCGACGCGCAATTCGACCGGGTGATCGACATCAACCTGAAGGGCACCTACAACTGTGCACGGGCAGTGGTAGACATCATGATCGCGCAGAAGTCGGGGGTCATCCTGAATGCATCGTCGGTAGTTGGTCTCTACGGAAATTTCGGCCAGACCAACTATGCGGCGAGCAAATTCGGCGTCATCGGCATGGTGAAAACTTGGGCACGCGAGCTCGGCCGATCAGGCATTCGGGCGGTCGCGGTATGCCCCGGCTTCGTGGAAACGCCAATTCTGGGATCGGTGCCGGACAAGGTGTTGAAAGCGATGACAGAGCGGGTGCCGCTGGGCCGGCTGGCCAGGCCCGAGGAAATCGCCAACACCTACGCCTTCCTCGCCTCGGACGAGGCCAGCTACATCAATGGGGCAGTCATCGAAGTCAGTGGTGGTGCGTCGATCTGATCGGCTACAAACCGTACTCATAGCCGAGCACGCTTACTGAAACGCGGCCGACCCAGCCGGTCAGCGCGACCAGGTCGGCCAGTTCCTCGCCCTCGAGCAGCTTGATGTGCGTCGCGTCGGCAACGGCTTGGCCAAAGGTCGGGTCCACGGCCAGCCAGTTTCCGTCGATCAGGCTTTCCGCCCAGCTATGGTAAAGAAAGCCCTCGTGCTCCCCGGAATACACCAGGCCGTTTACGATCCGGGTCGGGATATCCAAGGCCCGCGCCAGTGCGGCATAGAGGTAGGCGTGTCCCTGACATTCCGCGCGCCGCGTGCGCAGCACGTCCAGCGCAGAAAATGAATCGGTGGGGTGCTTGCGGATGTTGACGTCTAGCCAGTCGAGGATGTGCCGAATGCGATCCCGGACCGGCATCGAAGCATCGCCGATCTGCCGTGCTGTCGCCTGGATCTGCGGATGACCATAGGGCACCGTCAGCGACGACACCATGTAAGGTCTGGTGTCATCCGCGGCCGATTCCGGATGTCCGGCCTGCAGCAAACAACGCCAGCCGTTCGAATCCGCCTCGCATTCTTGCCCGGGGCCCGATACCGGATCCGAATCCACGCCAGCGAGCAGGATCTCCAGTCGCGCGACCCGCCTGGGCGAGGCTATCGCGCGGTTCGGCCGCACCAGGCTGAAGTCCAGCATGATGTCCTGCTTGTTCAGGCTGGCGGCCGCCAGATGCCGTTTGGCTGCAGCTTCATCCTCGAGCGCCGCGATCATGACGCCGTTCAGCGCCAGCTCGAACAGCGGGCGTGCCTGCCGGTCCACCCAACTGGTCGTCTCCTGACCCTGCAGTCGGGTAATAATCTTGTAAGCTTCGCCGTCGAACAGCGGGCTCTTCTCGTACCCGGCGATCCGCTGCTCGACCTCCGAGATCCGCTGAGTTTCGGTAGTGAAAACGTGGAACCGGTAGTGGCGCCCAACCTCCAGCCCTCGCGTCGCCGGGTAAAGCAGCAGCGCGCTGGCCGGTAACACGGCATCTGCGACCGGATAGCTTCGCACCATGCTGGCGTTCGCGTTGGTGATATGCACCACAAGCACGCCCGCGACAAATTCACCTTTCACCTCCAGATCGCTTCCATCGATATGGTGGCTCGCCTCGAAGCGCTTCAGCGCCAGGTCGGGACCCACCACGTCGGTGGTCCGCAGGCGGATCTGTTTTTCGAATCCGAGAAACCTGAGCAGCAGGGACGCTTCCGAGCGGATCTCGAAATCGCCGTCCGACCGGGCGGAAACCCGCGTGTGGGCAAAACCGATTCTTGCCCCGTTGAACACGATCCCGGTCCAGTGTTCCGGTTGCGGCAGTTCCGCCAGTGCGTAGCGATCCACGGCGGGCGGCGCGTCGGCAGCCGTGAAGTAACGGCCGGAGCAGGCGGAAACCGCGATCGCCAGCGTGGCAAGCAGCAGAGGCCTGAAAACCATGAGGGCAGATTTCGTCATTCCAGGCGAAATATAATCCGCCGATGCATCCGCCCTGTCAGTTCACCGTGCGGCAAGCCGACTGGAATCGCGATCGAACGGCGCTGCGAGCGGTCCGCAAAGCGGTGTTCATCGCAGAGCAGGGCGTACCCGAAGCCCTGGAATGGGATGAAGCAGATGCCGATTGTCAGCATGCGCTCGCGGAAGCCGGCGGAAGCCCGATCGGCACCGGCCGTCTGCTTCCGGACGGGCATATCGGGCGCCTGGCCGTTGTTGCCGCATGGCGTGGTCACGGGGTGGGCACTGCGCTCCTGGAGCTGATGCTGGCGATGGCCCGGCGACACGGGCATCGGCATATTGAACTGAATGCGCAAACGCAGGCGTTGGCCTTCTATGCTCGTTTCGGCTTCCGTCCACAGGGCGCGGACTTTGACGATGCCGGCATTGCACACCGGCGAATGACGCTCGATCTCGACTAGTACTGTTCCGCTTGCGCCGCGCGCACCTCGAAATCGAAACGGCGTGAATCCGTGGGCACGCCACCCTCGCTAAAACTGCGCTCCTCAAACAGGGCGGAGCCATCGCTGCGGACGATCAGCACGGTCGACGCGCGAGTGCCATAGCCTGGCGCGACGATGAACGGCGCTGACAGCACGCGTTCCCATTCCAAGCTCACCCCGGTCGCGGGCAAGGCATGATCCGGTGCGCACTGCCGGTCGGCCAGCAGTTCAAACATACCGTCAAGCACGGCCGTTTCGTCACGCGATTGCAGCAGCATCGACATCCGCTGCCGCGCCTGCGATACCTTCGGCCACGGCGTGTCCAGCAGATGGTTGCTCAGACCGTAGATGCCCGCGCCAAGCGTTCTGGTCGCCGGTTTGCCGCGATTGGTTACGTAAACAAGTTCGCTGGAATCTCCCAGCAACAGATTGAACGGGGGATACGACGCAGACTCGGCATCCACCTTATCTGCGTAGGTGGCGGGGTCGTTTGCCTGATTGACATACGTGGCGACCAGGTCGCCGCGAGACCGCCCGCTGGGTGCAGCCGTGGGATCCCGGTAGTTGGTCACTGCTGCCCATCGACCATCGCGCGTTGCTGCGATCCAGGTACCGCCTTTCTCCAGGTCGCGCCCTCCGAGCACGTCCGGGTGATCGTGCCAGTAGTTGGCAGTGGCCGTGGGTCTGGTGTAGTGCTCGTCCCGGTTGGCAGCCACCACTAGCCGCATTTCTGGATGTGCTTTATGTGCAAATAAAATCAGGCACATAGCGGAACAAATCGCTCGACGTGACGGCGGCTCCCTGGGGCGAGTGTCCGGACCATGCCGGTCGCCTCAGCGGTGGCTTGAAGATCGGTACAGAACTGTTCGACATCTGCGACAGCTTCGTAAATCTCCATCCAGAGCAGTCGCTCATCCTGGCTCTCCATCAGATGGCCGTTCACCCCATGAACCGTACGCATCCGGTCCAGCACCCGGTTTACAAGCTCCCGAGCGATCTGTCGCTGTGAGGGGGCGACCCGGTAGTAGACATAGACCGCTGCGCCCATTCGGCTCAAGCAGCCGACATGGCCGCGCCTGCGGGCGCCAACGCGGTGACCATCGGTCCGCTCGTCCGGGCCAATCTGATCTCCTGGTGCAGTGCCTCCCGGCGCAGCACGGCGAGAGCATCCCAGCCGCCCCGGGGCGCCGGGGCGGCATTGACCACGGTACCGACCGGTTCAGCGGAACCTGTCGCAAACAATCCATCGCCAGGCTCCGAGTTGATATCGGAATGAACCCGATACAGCTGCCGCTTCAGGTCGCCGAGGTAATGCGCGCGCGCCACGATCTCCTGGCCGGGATAGCAACCCTTGTCGAAACTTACTCCGCCATTGGCATCGAGGCCCACCATTTGCGGCAGGAACAAGTCCTGCGTCGGCGGCGTGATCCAGACGACACCGGACTGAATCTGTCCCCATTCCCAGGCGGGTGCGCCGGCGGGGCGGGCATGACCCAGGAGTCGCTCCCAAAGATCGAGGACTTGCGTTTCCGGCACGGCCACGACAAGGCTTTCCCCGAAGGCTCTGATGGCCACGATCGAACCGGAGCGTACGACTTTGAGCGGCGCATCCGCAGCGGAACCCAGGATTTCGGCCATGGCTCGCGTGGCGTGCGGCCCGGTCAGGCCAATCAGCGCAAGGCCGGGATCGACATCGACCGTAACGTTCGAACGCAAGACATACCGGTGCAATCGCGCTGCGACCGTTTCAGCCAGTGTGGCGGGGACCTGCAGCATGTAATCCGCGTCATGCATCCAGGCCAGGAAAGTCGCCAGCAGCCGGCCTTTGGGCGTACAGTACCCGCCAAGTTGCGCGTGTACGCCCGTGATCAGGCGCACGTCGCAGGTAAGCTGCGCCTGGAGGAATGCACCGGCATCTTTCCCGCCCACCCGCAATGTGCGGTAATCCGTGAGCGGGGAACAGGCAGTCGCAACTTCAGCCTGTGACAGTTCCGCGTCACGGTCACCGAAGTGCACTACACGATCGTGTTCGAAGGCCGCGCCCTGCCGCAGGAGGTCATTGCGCCACGCGGACTGAGTCGTCGCTGTATTCATTTGCATGGGAAATTATAGGTCTTATGCGGCGGCAACACCGACTCGAAATCCGGTTCCAACCGTCATCGCAGCTGGCAGCCTTGCTGTTCGCCGCCCATGCGGCGTCGCTGGGCGCAGCCAGCGCCATCAACGTGGAGCCATGGTTGCACTGGATACTGTGCATTGCCATCGTTACCAGCCTGATTCACTCGCTGCGTACCCATGCACTTCTGCTGGCATCGCACGCTTGCACCGGTATGCGACTCTGGAGTGACGGGCGCTGCTTACTGCAGATGCGCTCAGGTCAAGAGATCGACGCACGACTGATGGTATCCGGCTGCGCGGTATCCCCGTTGCTCGTCCTGCTGCGAGTCAGGCCGGAGAGGAATGGGAGAAGCTTCAGCCTGGCCCTGCTGCCAGACTCGGCCGATGGGGAAGCGTTGCGAGCGCTGCGCGTGCTGTTGAGGTTCGGCCTGGAACCCGTCGGGTCATGAGGGCGTAAGCAGCGTGTCGCTGGCCGTCGCGGAGGGCAGCGGGTAGTCGCGGCTGAAATGCAGCCCGCGACTTTCCTTGCGCCGCATCGCACAGGTTACGATCAGGTCGGCGGTGAGCACGAGGTTGCGCAGATCGAGCAGGTCGCTTGTCACCCGGAAGTTCGAATAGTACTCGTGAATCTCACCCGACAGCAGCCGGATCCGGTGCATCGCGCGTTCCAGGCGCTTGCCGGTGCGAACGATGCCGACATAGTCCCACATGAACCGGCGCAATTCGTCCCAGTTGTGGGAGATCACGATTTCTTCGTCGGCATCCGTGACGCGGCTTTCATCCCAGAGCGGCAGACTCGTCGGGCTCGACCTCCCGTGCCGCAAGATATCCTGGGCCGCGGCGCGGCCGAACACCAGGCATTCGAGCAACGAATTGCTGGCAAGCCGGTTGGCGCCATGCAAGCCGGTATGGGCGGTCTCGCCGACCGCGTACAGCCCATCCAGGGCGGTACGTCCGTTCAGGTCCGTCTGTATCCCGCCGCAGGTGTAGTGGGCAGCCGGCACCACCGGAACAGGCTGACGGGTCATGTCGATGCCGAGTTCGAGGCATCGGGCATGAATGGTCGGAAAATGCGACCTGAGGAACGCGGCTGGCTTGTGACTGATATCCAGAAAGACGCAATCCAGCCCGCGCTTCTTCATTTCGAAATCAATCGCACGTGCAACCACGTCGCGCGGCGCGAGTTCGGCGCGTTCATCATGCGCCGGCATGAACCGGGTTCCGTCCGGCAGCCTGAGAACACCGCCTTCCCCGCGCACCGCTTCGCTGATCAGGAATGACTTTGCGTGCGGGTGGTACAGGCAGGTCGGGTGGAACTGCACGAACTCCATGTTCGCGACCGGACAGCCCGCCCGCCAGCCCATTGCGATGCCGTCGCCGGTCGCGGTGTCGGGGTTGGTCGTATACAGATAAACCTTGCCCGCGCCACCCGAGGCCAGCACGACATGCTCGGCAGCAATGGTGATGACGCGGCCACGCCGGACATCCAGCGCATACAGGCCGAAACAGCCGCTGCCATCCATGCCGAGCTTGGCCCCGGTGATCAGGTCAATCGCGCTGTGGTGCTCGAGCACCGTGATGTTCGGATGCGCCCTGACCTTCGCCTCGAGCGTGCTCTGCACCGCATGGCCGGTCGCGTCTGCGGCATGAATGACCCGGCGATGGCTGTGGCCGCCCTCCTGGGTGAGGTGGTAGCCGACCTCGCTGTTCTCGTCTCGTGTGAATGGCACGCCGTTGCCGATCAGCCACTCGATGGCCTCCCGGCCATGGGTTACGACTTGACGCACGACCTCGTGCCCGCACAGACCGGCTCCTGCGACCTCCGTGTCCTCGATGTGCGACTCGGACGAGTCACCCTTGGCCAGCACCGCGGCAATGCCGCCTTGTGCCCAGTCGCTGGCGCCGTCCAGGAATTCACGCTTGGTAATGATGCCGATCTTGCGGTGGTCGGCAAGATTCAGTGCCACAGTCAGCCCGGCCAGCCCGCTGCCGATGATGGCCACCTCGAACCTTGTCATCTTTGCTCCCTGTTGCGAACGGCCGATTGTACCGGTTGCCCGGAAGGGCCGGCGCGAGCGCAGAACAGCCGGGACCATGAACTATTTCCCTCTATTGGCTGTCTCTGGGGGGTAAATCGCGGTGCGTTTCCCGGATGGGGCACGGCAGTTATACTAGGCGCCTTTTGCGCGGCGCTGGCTGGCCGCCAAGACAATCCAGGAAATGTGGCTAGATGGGCGACCGTGAAGTTGACCAGCAGCTGGTCGAGCGCGCACAACGCGGCGACAAGCACGCTTTCGAGCTGCTGGTTTCGAAATACCAGCGGAAGCTGGCGCGGCTGTTGTCCCGATTCATTCGCGATCCGGCTGAGGTGGAGGACGTGGCTCAGGAGGCGTTCATAAAGGCATACCGGGCGCTGCCTTCCTTTCGCGGCGACAGTGCGTTCTATACATGGCTGTACCGGATCGGAATCAACACCGCGAAGAATTATCTGGTGGCAATGGGGCGGCGTGCCCCGACCACGACGGAGTTCGACAGCGAAGAGGCAGAGAATTTCGACGACGGAGACCAGCTCCGGGACATGAATACACCGGAAGCGGAGATGATGAGCAAGCAGATCGCCGCGACCGTGAACCAGACGATGGAAGAACTGCCTGACGAATTGAGGACCGCGATCACGCTCCGCGAGATCGAGGGAATGAGCTACGAGGATATTGCGACGGTGATGAATTGCCCGATCGGCACGGTTCGTTCGCGGATTTTCCGGGCGCGTGAGACGATTGCGGCAAGGCTTCGGCCGTTGCTGGACACGGCGAAAGACAAGAGGTGGTGAGCATGGAGCGCATTTCGGCGTTGGTCGACGGCGAACTGGAGGACGGTGAGCTTGCTGGCGAGTTCGGTCGTCTGAGAGAAAACCCCGAGTCGCGGTCGGCATGGGACACGTATTATCTTATCGGCGACGTACTCCGGGGACAGGGTCCTACAGCCGGCGGGGTCGTTGGTCGCGTCACCGCCAGGCTTGCCGAAGAGCCGACGGTGCTGGCGCCGAAATCGCGCGCCTCGTCGCGCATGGTGCGCAGAGTGGCATTGCCGATTGCGGCGTCCGTGGTCGGCGTGGCGGTAGTGGCCTGGCTGGCGGTATTCAACGATCCGTTTGCGACGCAGCCGGCGCTGGTTGCCGATGCAGAGCCCACGGTCGAGTCCGCACCGGCGTCGGCGGAGGCAGTCGGCCCGCCGATGAACGAGTACCTGATGGCTCATCAGCAGTTCTCGCCGAGTACTGCAATGCAGGGCGTCGGTTCGTATGTGCGCACCGTCTCCGTTCGTGATGCGGATTACCGGCCCTGATACCGATGCGTAACAGGTTGTCGCTGCACGCTGTTTTCACCTGCACGTTGCTCTTTACCGGGATAGCGGTCGCGGATCCCCTCAGGCAGTCCGATGCGCTCGATATGCTGGAACGCATCGCCAACGCAGCACGCGAACTCAATTACGTCGGCACTTTCGTCTACCAGCACGGGGACCATGTAGAGACCTCGCGCATCGTTCACTTCGTCGATGCCACCGGCGAGTATGAGAAACTCGAAGCGCTGGATGGACCACGCCGGGAAATCATCCGCACCAATGACGAAGTGCTCTGCTACTACCCGGATGCCAAAGTGGTTCGCAGCGAGAAGCGTGTGGCGAGACGGACATTTCCGGCCCTGCTGCCGGATCAGATCACGTCGCTAACCGAGTTTTACCAGATTCGCAAAGGCAAACCCGAACGAATCGCCGGTTACGATTCAGAGGCGCTGGTGCTGGTACCAAGAGACGGGATGCGCTACGGGCACAAGTTGTGGGCCGAGGCCAGTACCGGGTTGTTGCTGAAGGCGAGGATGCTGAACGAACGCAATCAGGCTGTCGAGCAGTTCACATTCACTCAGCTCACCATCAGTTCGGGCGTAACGCGGGACATGGTGCAGCCGAGCTACCGCGTGCAATTCCCGGAATGGCGTCTCGACCGCTTTGCCCATCTGCTGGCAAACGTGGAATCTGGCTGGACGGTGGGCCAGTTTCCGGCCGGGTTCCGCAAGATTCTGGAGATGCGCAGAACCAAGCAAGGCAGTTCTTTGCCGGTCACGCATCTGGTCTATTCCGACGGGCTGGCAGCGATCTCGATATTCATCGAGCCGCTGGCGGGGAGGACCCAGGTTCGCGAGGGCATGTCGCGTCAGGGCGCAATCAATATATACACGCGTGCGCTGGACGACCAGATCGTCACGGTTCTGGGCGAAGCGCCTCCCGTGACGGTCATGCAGATCGGCGACTCCGTTGCCTATCAAGGTCAATAGGTGCTGCAACGCCCTACCTGCGGGTAACCGGTTGTCGCCGGCCACAAGGATCCCGATGCTGAAAAGACTCCTTCTTCTCCTGATGTTGATGGCACCCGCGCCGGCAATTGCCCAGTCGCTGCCCGATTTCACCCAACTGGTTGAGCAGAGCGGGGCCGCGGTGGTAAACGTCAGCACCACCCAGACCGTGCGCAGGGGTCCACAGTTTCCGGTTCCGGAAGACGACCCTTTTTTCGATTTTTTCCGGCGCTTCGGGCCGCCGGAGGGGCCGCAGGAATATGAATCCCGTTCGCTCGGGTCCGGATTCATCATCAGCCGCGACGGCTATATCCTGACCAATGCGCACGTAGTGGACGCCGCCTCGGACATCACGGTCAAGCTGAATGACAAGCGCGAGTTCAAGGCCGAAGTCATCGGCTCTGATCGCCGTACCGATGTTGCCATCATCAAGATCGACGCCGATAACCTGCGACCCGTGAAGTTCGGTGAGCCGGAGAAGCTCAAGGTCGGCGAATGGGTACTGGCGATCGGTTCGCCATTCGGCTTCGAGAACACGGTGACAGCGGGCATCGTGAGCGCCAAAGGTCGTTCGCTGCCGCAGGAGAACTACGTCCCCTTCATTCAGACCGATGTCGCGATCAATCCCGGAAACTCAGGCGGACCGCTTTTCAACATGAAAGGCGAGGTGATCGGCATCAACTCCCAGATTTACAGCCGCACGGGTGGTTTCATGGGGTTGTCGTTCGCCATTCCGATCGATGTAGCAATGGAGATTGCCGACCAGTTGCGCACTCAGGGAAAAGTCAGCCGAGGCCGTATCGGTGTTGTCATCCAGGAAGTCACGCGCGAGCTTGCCGAGTCTTTCGGCCTGGACAAACCGCAGGGTGCGCTGGTGAACTCCGTGGAACGCGGTGGCCCCGCAGACCAGGCGGGAATCGAAGCGTCCGACGTCATTCTGGAGTTCGATGGAAAATCCGTGGCCAGCTCCAGCGACCTCCCACGGCTGGTGGCGCAGACGCGGCCGGGATCCAAAGTCCCGGTTCAGGTGTGGCGCAAGGGGAACGCCAGAACCCTCACCATCACGGTTGGCGAGCTGGTCGAAGAACGCGCAGCGGGCAGACCGGCACAGCCTGCCGAGCCGCAGTCAGGGAACGTGGTGGCACGTCTCGGCGTCACCGTTTCGGAACTGCCAGCCGATAAACGTAAGGAACTGAATATCAGCGGCGGTCTGCTGGTCGAAGATGTACAAGGACCTGCGCAGAAAGCTGGATTGCGTCGTGGCGACATCATCCTCGCGCTTAATAATCACGATATCAGTTCCGTTCAGCAACTGAACCAGCTCATGTCGCAGTACGAACGCGCGCGCAGCGTAGCGGTACTGGTCAGGCGGGGCGACGGCGCCATCTACGTGCCAATCCGTCTGGATAATTGATTCGCGAACGCATCACAGCCGGCCCGCGACGCGCCGGCAATCCGCTACAATTCGCGGCTTTGACGAAGCATAAAGGGCACTTCGGGTGCCTTTTTTTCTGAAGTGGCTTCCGTAATGCAGCGAATTCGCAATTTTTCCATCATTGCCCATATCGATCACGGCAAATCGACGCTCGCGGACCGGTTCATCCAGGTCTGCGGCGGCCTGTCCGATCGCGAGATGGAGTCTCAGGTGCTGGATTCGATGGCCCTGGAACGTGAACGCGGCATCACCATCAAAGCGCAGACCGCGGCGCTAAGATATCGTGCGCGCGACGGGCAAACCTATCTTCTGAACCTGATCGACACCCCCGGGCACGTCGATTTCTCCTATGAGGTGTCGCGCTCCCTGGCCGCCTGCGAAGGGGCGCTGCTGGTGGTCGACGCATCTCAGGGAGTGGAAGCGCAGACCGTTGCGAACTGCTACACGGCAACCGAACAGAACTTGGAAGTGGTGCCGGTGCTGAACAAGATCGACCTGCCCTCGGCCGAGCCCGAGCGTGTGATCGCCGAGATCGAGGACATCATCGGCATTGCGGCCGAGGATGCCGTACGCGCCAGCGCCAAGACGGGGGAGGGCGTGGAAGACATACTCGAAGCCCTCATTACGCGTATTCCCCCGCCAAGCGGAGACCGCAAGGCGCCGCTCAAGGCGCTGGTCATCGATTCCTGGTTCGACAACTACGTGGGCGTGATCATGCTGGTACGGGTTTTCGACGGCACGCTTGCGCCGAAGGACAGAATCCGGCTGATGTCCACTGGCGCCACACACTTGTGCGAACAGGTCGGCGTGTTCACACCCAAGTCCCAGGTCCGCGAAAATCTTTCAGCCGGTGAAGTCGGGTTCATCATTTCAGGCATCAAGGAACTGCAGTCGGCTAGAGTCGGGGACACCGTGACGCTCGCGGACCATCCCGCGGCGCGCGCGCTGCCCGGCTTCAAAGAGGTCAAGCCTCAGGTCTTTGCCGGACTGTATCCGGTAGAAACCAATCACTATGACGCCTTGCGTGATGCGCTTGAAAAGCTGCAACTGAACGATGCGGCCCTGCGCTACGAACCGGAGACCTCGCAGGCGCTTGGATTCGGCTTTCGCTGCGGATTCCTCGGCCTGCTGCATATGGATATCGTGCAGGAACGGCTCGAACGCGAATACAACATGAACCTCATCACCACTGCGCCGACCGTGGTTTATGAGGTATTGCTGCGCGACGGCACACTGGTGGAGGTAGAGAACCCTTCGAGGCTTCCCGAACTCGCGAAGATTGAAGAGATCCGTGAACCGATCATCAAGGCCACCATCCTGGTACCGCAGGATTACGTCGGGCCGATCATGACGCTTTGCAACGCAAAGCGCGGATCCCAGCGCAATATGCAGTACCTGGGCCGGCAGGTCATGCTGACCTATGAACTGCCTCTGAATGAAGTGGTGATGGACTTCTTTGACCGGTTGAAATCGGCTTCCCGCGGTTACGCCTCGCTCGACTATGACTTCGAGGAATTCAGGGCAGCGGATCTCGTCCGGCTGGATATCCTGATCAACGCAGAAAAGGTCGATGCGCTTTCCCTAATCGTGCACCGTAGTACCAGCCAGCACCGGGGCCGTGAGCTGGTCAGCCGGATGCGGGAGCTGATTCCCAGGCAGATGTTCGATGTCGCCGTGCAGGCTGCGATCGGATCGAATATCGTGGCTCGCGAAACAGTAAAGGCGTTGCGCAAGAACGTACTGGCAAAGTGCTATGGCGGTGACATCACTCGCAAGAAAAAACTGCTGGAGAAACAGAAAGCCGGCAAAAAGCGCATGAAACAGGTTGGATCCGTCGAGATTCCTCAGGAGGCATTCCTTGCCATCCTGCAGGTGGACGGCAAGTGAGCGGGACAATGATCGCCAGAGGATAAAAAAGAATGAACTTTGCCCTGTTGATGTTCCTGCTGCTGGTGATCACCGGCGGAATCTGGCTGCTCGATGTACTCTGGCTGCGCAAGGTCAGAGGCGTGGACGGCAGAGAGCCATGGTGGATCGAATATCCGAAGAGCTTTTTTCCGGTCATTCTCGTCGTATTCGTTTTGCGCTCTTTCTTGGTCGAACCGTTCAAAATTCCGTCGGGCTCGATGATCCCGACGTTGCTGGTTGGAGATTTCATCCTCGTGAACAAGTTCACATACGGCATACGCCTGCCGGTGTTGAACACGAAAGTTATCGACATCCGGGATCCGAAACGGGGGGAAGTGATGGTGTTCCGCTACCCGGAGAATCCGTCTCTCGACTACATCAAGCGCGTGATAGGCACCCCCGGTGACCGAGTCGAATACCAGAACAAGAGACTGACCATCAACGGAGAACTCGTGCCGGTGGAGCGTACGGGCAGCTACGAGTACGTGGAAACCGGCTTGAATTACGTAAGTGGGTTGCAGATGCGCGAAGCGCTCGGTGCACACGAGCATGCCATCATCGTCAACCTTGACGCTCCTCCGGTCCAGCTTGCCAGCGTGCGCCACTTTCCGATGCGGGACCGCTGTGTTTACAATGAAACGGGTTTCACCTGTACTGTGCCCGAAGGGCATTACTTCATGATGGGCGACAATCGAGATTCGAGTTCGGACAGCCGTTATTGGGGCTTTGTGCCGGAAGAGAACATCGTTGGTCGGGCCTTTCTGGTGTGGTGGAATTTCAGCGAACTGAAACGTATCGGCCAACGTATCAGATGACGGGAGCACATATGAACCGGCAGCGAGGCGTCACGTTCATTGGCATGGTGTTCATTGCCATGGTGGTGATTTTCGCGGCAATCGTCGTAATCAGGATTGTCCCCGCGTATATCGAGTACGCAACGATCGTCAAACACCTGAAGGCGGTTGCAGAGGCGCCCGAAGCGCGCGCCGGGACGCCACGCGACATACAGATGGCCTTCGATCGCAGGGCACAGGTGGACGATATCCGCTCGATTTCCGGTATGGACATCGACGTCATCCGGGAAGGCGAGTCCGTATCGCTCACTGCCGCGTACTCGCGCAAGGTCAAACTGATGGGCAATGTCAGCGCATGCATCGATTTCGTCGCCAAGAGCGACTGATCGCAATCGGTTTCAGGCCGGTCGATGCGCATTGAGGCGCTGGAAGAGAAAATCGGCTACCGATTTTCGGATGGCCGCCTGCTCATGCAGGCCCTGACCCACCGGTCATACGGAACGCCGAACAACGAGCGTCTCGAGTTCCTCGGCGACTCGGTTCTGAATTGCGCAGTAGCCCAGTTGCTTTACGAGCACTTCACCAAGCTGCCCGAAGGTGATCTTTCCCGGGTTCGCGCCAACCTGGTGAATCAGCAATGCCTGTTCGAAGTCGCAAGCCGGCTTGGGCTCGGCGAGCACATCCGGCTGGGAGAGGGTGAGTTAAAGAGCGGCGGGTTTCGCCGGCCGTCGATTCTCGCCGACGCGCTCGAAGCCGTCATCGGAGCCGCCATGCTGGATGGGGGGTTCGGTGCCGCTGAAGGGGTGGTCCGCCGTCTGTTCGCACCGATCGCCAAAGCCAGCGATCCGTCCGTAGTCGCCAAGGACCCGAAGACGCGCCTGCAGGAATTTCTGCAGGGCAGACGGATTGGCCTGCCGCAATATTCGGTGGTGGATATCCGGGGCGAGGCGCACGAACAGTCATTCCGTGTCGAATGCGTGATTCCAGAGCTCAATATCCAGTCTTTCGGCGAAGGTCCGAGCCGGCGCGCCGCGGAACAGAATGCCGCGCGAATCGCCCTCGAACAGGCAGTTGACGGCTGAACGATGACGGCAACGCATCGTGCGGGATATGTGGCAATTGTCGGACGTCCGAACGTGGGCAAATCGACGCTGCTGAACCGCCTGGTCGGCATGAAAATAAGCATCGTGTCGCGGCGCGCACAGACAACCCGGCATCGAATACTCGGCATTGTCGACGAACCCGATGCGCAATTACTGCTGGTCGACACCCCTGGCTACCAGATCGCGCAGGGCGGAGCCCTGAACCGTCTGATGAACCGGTCCGTGATAGCCAGCCTGCAGGACGTCGATGTCGTCGTGCTGGTTGTCGAGGCCGGCAAGCTCACGCCGCAGGATATGCAAGTGGTGAAATTGTTGCCCAAAGGCAAGCCTGTCGTGCTTGCCGTGAACAAGATCGACAGATTGAAGGATCCTGCCGCGCTGTTGCCACTGATCGACCGGGCACGAGGTCTGTACGACTTTAGCGATATCGTTCCGATAAGCGCGCAGGACGGCACGCAGTTGCACCACCTGGTGAAAGCGGTCAAGCAGTATCTGCCGGAAGGACCCGCGCTGTACGACCCTGAGACGGTGACGGACCGGTCGGAACGCTTTCTGGCGGCCGAATTGCTGAGGGAAAAACTGTTTCATGCTTTGGGTGAAGAGTTGCCATACGCTGCGACGGTGATGATCGATCGTTTCGAGCTGGAAGGATCGCTCAGACGGATCCATGCCTCTATTGTCGTCGACAAGCCGGGACACAAGGCAATCGTGATCGGCAGCCGCGGCGAGGCTCTCAAGGCGATCGCAAGTCGCGCGCGTAAAGACATGGAACAGCTGTTCGGTGGCAAGGTATTCCTTGAGGTCTGGGTACGCGTACGCCGGGGCTGGTCTGACGATGTCAAGGCGCTACACAGCCTCGGTTACGACTGAACGACACTGTGGCCGGCGCAGACAGGCAACGACACGAGCACGAACCGAGTTTCGTGCTGCATAGCTATCCGTTTCGGGAAACCAGCCTAGTGGTCGAGGTTTTCACGCGCCGGCTGGGGCGCATCGGATTGGTCGCGCGTGGAGCCAGGCGCGCTCGCTCCGCGCTGCGCGGAACGTTGATGGCGTTTCAGCCCCTGCTGCTTTCCTGGGGCGGCCGGTCCGAACTGCGCACGCTTCACAGCGCGGAATGGCGGGGCGGGGTACCGCAGTTGCGCGGAAGAGCCCTGATATGCGGATTCTATTTGAACGAGCTGCTGCTCAAGTTCCTGCCGCGTGACGACCCGCATGAACACCTGTTCGACCTTTACACCGATTCAGTTGCAGCGTTCGCGGCTGGAGCAGAACTGGCAGCGACGCTGCGTCGGTTCGAAAAGAATCTGCTGAAAGAGCTGGGCTACGCGTTGATCCTTGAGCGGGACGCCAGCAGTGGCGCGGCGATCGACCCTGAAGCACGTTACGGTTATGTGCTGGAGCGCGGCCCGATGCCGGCAGATCAGGCCGACAGCCACGCAGTCGAGGTGTCCGGCAAGACATTGCTCGATATCGCATGCGACAATTATGCGGATCCGGTGACGCAGCAGCAGAGCAAGGTGCTGATGCGGCACCTTGTCGGCCATTACCTTGGCAACCAGTCGCTACACACTCGCCAGCTTCTTCTCGAGCTTCAGCAGCTATGAGTTCAGTCCCCGGCATCATGGTTTCAGCACAGGTCCGCGGACACAATCAGACATTCAGATGACCCGTTTAAGCGTAAACGTCAACAAGGTCGCGTTGTTGCGTAACTCGCGCAGCATCGACACCCCGAGTGTGACCAGATTTGCACAGTTTGCGCTCGACGCCGGCGCTCAAGGCATTACGGTTCATCCACGGCCGGACGGTCGGCATATCCGCGCACCGGACGTCATCGAACTTCACGCCCTGGTACGCAATCGTTCGGGTGTAGAACTCAATATCGAGGGAAACCCCTTCCACGACTTGCTGGATCTGGTGCGAAAAGCACGACCGGATCAGTGCACCCTGGTGCCGGACGATCCGGCGGCATTCACTTCGGACCACGGGTGGGATCTTGGCCGTGATGCGGCGAGGTTGCAGCCCGTAATCAGCGAGATCAGGACGCTGGGCACTCGCGTTAGTCTGTTCATGGATCCCACGCCGGAGCATATGGCTCTTGCGCAGGAAATAGGCGCCGATCGGGTGGAGTTGTACACAGAGCCGTATGCCCGTGCCTTTGCAACCTCGAAGCAGGATGCAGCCCTGGATCGCTATGCGCGGGCGGCGCAGGCCGCGAACGCAGCCGGCCTTGGCGTCAACGCCGGGCATGACCTGAACAGGGACAACCTGCCGTTGTTTCTGCGTGTAGTCCCCGGCGTGCTCGAGGTATCGATCGGTCATGCGCTGATCTCTGATGCGCTGGAGTTCGGCATGGCAGAAGCCACGCGTCTGTATCTGCGGGCAATCTCGAACGCAGCGAGGCCGGCATGATCGCAGGGATCGGCGTCGATCTGGTCGACCTGAGCCGGATCGAGCATCTGCTCAATGAGTATGGCGAACGCTTCGCCGAGCGCGTGCTTGCCCCGATCGAGCTCGAGGCCTACCAGGCGAGCACGCGTCCCACGGCCTTCCTTGCCAACCGCTTTGCCGCCAAGGAGGCCCTTTCCAAGGCGCTCGGAACCGGATTGCGCCATCCGGTTACCTTGCATGCGATCAGCCTGGTATCCGATGAAATAGGCCGCCCGGAGCTGCACTTTCACGGTGAATTGCCGGCCTATCTTTCCGCGCGCGGCATCGTCCGCTCGCATCTGTCGCTCACTCATGAAGGCGGCCTAGCCTGCGCGATGGTGGTACTGGAGGCCGGGACATGAATCTCCCGCTCGGCCCGGTCATGCTGGACGTCGAAGGTACGCTACTGACCCCGCAGGATCGGGTCAGATTGCAGCATCCGCAGTGCGGCGGCGTGATCCTGTTCGCGAGGAACTACCAGAACCCGGAGCAGCTTGGCGCGCTGTGCGACGAGATTCATGAGCTGCGTTCGCCATCGCTACTGATTGCGGCCGATCACGAAGGAGGGCGTGTACAGCGGTTCCGTGACGGGTTCGTCCGACTGCCTGCAATGGCGGCGCTGGGCTCACTGTGGAACGCCGATCATGCGTCGGCGGCCGCTGCGGCGCGCGAGATGGGATTCCTGATCGCAATCGAACTGGGGGCCTGCGGGATCGATTTCAGCTTCACGCCGGTATTGGATCTGGATCATGGACTGAGCGCGGTGATCGGCGACCGCGCACTGCATTCTGACCCTGAAGCGGTATGTGGTCTGGCAGAAGCACTGATTGCAGGCCTGCACGAAGGCGGAATGGCTGCCATAGGCAAGCATTTTCCCGGGCATGGCCATGTCGCCGAAGATTCGCACGTAGACGTACCGGTCGATGTTCGAGAGCTGGTGCAGATCGAAGCGACGGATCTCATTCCGTTCGCACGTCTCGCATCACATCTCCAGGGAATCATGCCGGCGCACGTGATTTACCCGGCAGTGGACGCCAGACCAGCCGGGTTCTCAAAGTTCTGGTTGCAGGATGTCCTGAGACGAAAGTTGCGGTTTGAAGGCGTGATATTCAGCGACGACCTGACTATGGAGGGCGCAAGCGTGGAGGGGGGCATCGAATCGCGTGCCCGTTCTGCGCTCGCTGCCGGCTGCGATATGGTGCTGGTATGCAACGATCCGGATGCTGCGGATCGCGTGCTGAACGCGCTGTCTGGCGAAGCGGCGGTACGCACGAATCCGAAGCTGGCGCAGCTGACCGGCAGGCCATTGATCCAAGGGCTTGCGCATGTGCGGAACAATCCACGTTACCGGACGGCAGTTGCTGCCACGGCCGCAATTGAGCGGCCAGCGCCTGCGCAGCGCGCCTAGGAACAACATGCACGTCCACGCGCAGCACAACCATCGCAACCATCCTTCCGGTTCAGGCACGCTTTATATCGCGCTGGGAATTACAGCCGGCTATGCGCTTGTAGAACTGATCGCGGGAATGCGCTTTCAGTCGCTGGCGCTGATGAGCGATGCCGGACACATGTTCTCCGACGCCGCGGCCCTCGGCCTGGCCGCGTTCGCTGCCTGGATGGCACGACGCCCCGCGGGCATGCGCCATACGTTCGGATACGCACGCGCAGAGATCGTCGCGGCATTCGTCAACGGCATGGCCATGCTTATCGTGGTGGTGATGATCTCGACGGAGGCGGTGAAACGCCTGCTCGATCCGCCGGAAGTGCAGGGGCTGGGAGTACTGACCGTGGCCTTCGTCGGATTGATAGTCAATCTGCTGGTGATTTATCTGATCGACAGGGGAGAGCGCACTCTCAACACCAGAGCGGCCGCGCTGCACGTGCTTGGAGATCTGATCGGTTCAGTAGCGGCGATCACCGCCGGAGCAGTGATCTATTTTACCGGCTGGAAACCGATCGACCCGCTGTTGTCGATCCTGATTGCCGTGCTGATCCTGATTGCAACCATACGGTTGCTGCGCGAAGCCCTCCATGTGCTGATGGAAGGCGTTCCCAGCGGTCTTCCGCTGGCGGAAGTCGGCAAAGTGATGGCGCAGATCCAGGGGGTGCGCTCCGTCCATGACCTGCACGTGTGGAACATATCCTCAGGGCAAATCGCGCTTTCCGCACACGTGGATATCGATGAAATCGGTCAGTGGCCCGCAACGCTGGAACTGCTGCGCATCGCTCTTCGCGAGCGCTTTGGGATCGCTCATGTCACATTGCAACCGGAAGCACTCGGTGGGATCAACCCCGGACTGCACGCCAGGGTTCGCATCGTGCCAAGCGAAAACCACGGCGGTGACGCTGACTGACGCGACAGTTTGCTGCTGGTCAGGCTGCGCGTTCGATGTATTCGCCGGTGTCGGTGTTGACCTTGATCTTCTCGCCTTCGCTCACAAACTGCGGAACCTGGACGGTAATTCCGGTTTCGACTTTCGCAGGCTTGAACGAGCCGGTCGCCGTCGCGCCCTTTATTCCCGGTTCAGTCTCGGTCACGGTGAGCACCACGGACGCCGGCAATTGAATTCCGATCGGGCGATCGTTGTGGAAATTAACCTGGGCATCCGTATTGGGAATCAGGTAACCGGCCTGACCCTCGAGAAAATCGGCGGCAAGGGTCAGTTGCTCGTAGGATGTCTTGTCCATGAACACGTAGCCATCGCCGTCCTGGTAGAGAAACTGCATGTCCCTTGGTTCGACAAAGGCGCGTTCGACCTTCTCCTCCGTGCGAATCCGTTCGTTCTTTTTGGTGCCGCTCTCGATGTCCTTCATTTCGATCTGCATGAAGGCACCGCCGCGACCGCCGACATGGACATGATAGGACTTCAGAACGCGCCAAACCCGCTTGTCCATTTCGATGAGATTTCCGGCGCGGATTTCAGTTGCCAGTACTTTTGCCATTGCTGTGCTTCAGTCGATTGAAAAAGCAGGGCATTCTACACTACCCAAATATGGCCCAGAGTACCCACTTGATGTTCAGTACTGAGTGCCGGCGCTGCCCACGCCTGGCTGGATTTCTGGACGATGTGCGTCGTGAGCACCCCGACTATTACGCCAGGCCAGTGCCTTCATTTGGCGAGTCAAGCCCAAGGTTGCTGGTGGTAGGTCTTGCGCCGGGTCTGCACGGTGCAAATCGCACCGGCCGGCCTTTTACCGGTGATCACGCCGGACTCCTGCTGTATCGCACTTTGCATCGATTCGGATTTGCCAGCGCCCCGGAGTCGGTTTCGGCCGCGGACGGACTGCGCCTGCTCGATTGCCGCATCACGAATTCAGTACGCTGTCTGCCACCACAGAACAAGCCGAGCGGTGTGGAAGTCAAAACCTGCAACCCGTACCTGCGGACGGAGCTGGAATCGCTGCCCGCATCTGCTGCGGTTCTGGCACTGGGCAGCGTGGCCCATTCCGCGGTGCTGTCAGCCGTGGGTTTGAGACAAAGCGACATGCGATTTCGGCATGGCGCGCGCCATATCCTGCAAAACGGATGCATGCTGTTCGATAGCTATCACTGCTCCAGATACAACACGCAGACCAGGCGGCTGACCGAACCCATGTTCGCCGACGTGTTTGCGGCCATTCGCCGCTTCATTGACGATATACCGGATTCCGGCGACGCTGAGACGGTATGACGGTCCCTCCGAACCCCGACCTCGACGCGGCTTCGAAATCGGCAGCCGCAAACGGCACTGCCGTTCACGCGCCACGGACCTTCAACAGTGCGGAGATTGTCGCCGGATTACCCAACTTGCCGGGCGTTTACCGGATGGTCAATGCCGCAGCGGAGGTCCTCTATGTAGGCAAGGCCGGCGACCTCAAGAAACGGGTCTCGTCCTACTTCCAGAAATCCGATGCCGCGCTCTCTCCCCGAATCCGCATCATGGTCAGACAGGTTGCCGGAATTGACACCACTGTCACCCGTTCCGAAGCAGAGGCGCTGCTGCTCGAAAACAACTTAATTAAAACCTTAAGACCAAGATATAACATTCTGTTTAGAGACGATAAATCATATCCATATATCGTGCTCACCGGACACGACTATCCCCGTATCGGTTTTCACCGGGGAGGACTGGACAAACAGAACAAGTACTTTGGGCCCTTCTCCAGCGCCGGCGCCGTACGCGAAAGCATCCAACTCATGCAGAAGGTTTTCGCACTTCGCAGTTGCGCGGACACGGTGTTCTCGAACCGGTCGCGGCCCTGCCTCCTGCATCAGATCCGCCGCTGCAGCGCCCCTTGCGTCAATTTCATCAGCAAACAGGACTATGCAGAAGACGTCAGGAGCGCCGAGCTGTTTCTGCTCGGCAGAGAAAGCGAAGCGATAGAGCGGCTGGAGCGGCGCATGTTCGAGGCCGCGGAACACCAGCACTACGAACAGGCCGCGTCACTGCGCGACCAGATCCGCTCGCTGTCGAAGGTCAGGGAGAAACAGTTTGTCTCCAACAGCAAGGGCGTGGACGCAGACATCCTCGCTGTTTCTTCGGCGCAGGACCTGGTCTGTCTGAACCTGGTCGTCATTCGCGGAGGAATTCACCGGGGCGACAGGAGCTTCTTCCCGAGCAATGCGCACGAGAAAGATGAGTCGGCAGCACTCGAGGCATTTCTCACCCAACACTACCTCCAGGGAGAGGCGCCGCCGTTGATTGTCGTTAACCGCAGGTTCGACGCTGCCGCGCTGGAGCAAGTGCTGTCGGAGCAGTCCCGCCGGCGGGTGCAGATCGCGGTCGAACCCGCAGGCGAGCGCCGGGCCTGGGTGAGAATGGCCGAAAAGAACGCGGAACTTGCCATTGGCCAGAAACTCAGCACCCGGGCAACGCAGGAAGTCAGGGTAGCCGACCTGCAACAGGCGGTTGGCTTGCCGGATGGTACGTGCCGTATCGAATGCTTTGATGTCAGCCACACGATGGGGGAGGCGACGGTTGCCTCGTGCGTGGTCTATGATCGCGCCTCCATGCAACCGAGCGAATATCGCCGCTTCAACATTTCCGGGATCGAACCCGGAGATGATTACGCGGCAATGCGTCAGGCATTGGAGCGACGTTACCGCAGGTTGATCGAGGGCCAGGGCAAGATTCCCGACCTGATCCTGATCGACGGTGGCAAGGGGCAGGTTTCGGCTGCCCACCAGATACTGTGCGAACTCGGGATCGGCGAAGTCGCGCTCGTCGGCGTGGCGAAAGGCGAGGAACGCAAACCGGGTCTGGAACAATTGATATTTCCTGGTGTACGCGATGGGCTCCGAATCTCGCCCGACAGGCCTGCGCTGCACCTGATACAGCAAGTTCGCGACGAGGCGCATCGCTTTGCCATCCAGGGACATCGAAAGCGCCGTGGCAAGGCGCGTACCCGGTCCTCCCTGGAAGATATCGCCGGCATCGGCGCAAAACGACGCCAGAGCCTGCTCGCGAGATTCGGTGGCCTGAGAGGCGTAGCTGCAGCAAGCGTAGAGGAACTGCAGCAAGTCGACGGCATCAGCCAGGAACTTGCAGAACGCATACACCAACAACTGCATTGATACTCATGCCCCTGAATCTGCCCAATCTGCTGACCTGGGCCCGCATCCTCCTGATCCCGATGCTGGTGGCCGTTTATTACCTTCCACATGAGTGGCTCGCAGACCACAACAAGAATGTCGCCGCAACCGCGATTTTCGGACTAGCCGCAATAACCGACTGGCTTGATGGCTATCTCGCGCGATCACTGAAACAGACCTCCAAGTTCGGGGCTTTCCTCGACCCGGTGGCCGACAAACTGATGGTAGTCACCGCGCTCATCATGCTGGTCTGGCTTGCTCGAGTCGAAGCCTTCATTGCCGTGATCATCATCGGCCGCGAGATTGCGATCTCGGCGCTGCGCGAATGGATGGCCGGTATCGGTGCGAGCCGAAGCGTGGCCGTTTCTGCTCTTGGAAAGGTGAAGACGGTCTCCCAGATGATCGCGATCCTCATGCTGCTGTACCACGACCCGCTCTGGATGCTTCAGACTCACGAGATCGGCACATGGTTGATCTACGTTGCAGCGGTGCTCACGCTGTGGTCGATGATTTACTACATGCGCAAGGCGCTCCCGCAAGCCTGGAAGACGTGAGAAGTCCGGTGCATTTCTTGACAAGGAAAAGGCGCTCCCTATAATTGCCGGTCTCCAAAGCGGGAATAGCTCAGTTGGTAGAGCGCAACCTTGCCAAGGTTGAGGTCGCGAGTTCGAGACTCGTTTCCCGCTCCAGATTCCACGTCAGTGAGGCGGTAAAGGTCGCTTCGATGGCCGGCGAAAATCGCCGGTCTGCGCGAAGGGTCGGTTTCAGCTCCCGCGAGCTGAAACAAACCGTCCAGCCTTTCCTGGCTGTTTGCGTTACCCGGGGCTGTCCTGCCGGCACCCGGGCGCCGGCGAACACGACCGGCATCCTCTGCTATTCAGCAGGGCGGGGTGGCAGAGTGGTTATGCAGCGGCCTGCAAAGCCGTGTACGCCGGTTCGATTCCGACCCCCGCCTCCACATCGCCGCGAGGCCTTCTCCCGCGCTATGCTGTCTCCCGTTGCGCGCCCGGATGGTGAAACTGGTAGACACAAGGGACTTAAAATCCCTCGGCCGCAAGGTCATGCCGGTTCGAGTCCGGCTCCGGGCACCAATCCCTGAATTTCTACTGCAAAAGGCGCCACGCGGCGCACATCACGCATGGAACGCATTGTCTCTGCGGATAACGCGCTGCTGAAGTCCGTTCGTCGCCTCGGCACATCCGCCCGCGAGCGAAACCGGACCGGGAAGCTCCTGCTCGACGGTGTTCATTTAGTGCAGGCCTACGCCCAGCGCCATGGTTGCGCGCATGCGACGATCGTCGTGAGCGAATCCGGTCTGTCCAATCCCGAAATCGCTACCGCAGCTGTAAACAGCGGTGCTGCCCGCGTGGTTTGCGTGGCGGATTCCCTGTTCGCGCGCATCTCGCCGGTGCAAACGCCTTCGGGCATATTGACCGTCGTAGACCGACCCCAGCTCGAGGAGTCGGGCGACGAAGCGTTCTGGGTAGTGCTTGACGGCTTACAGGACCCGGGCAACCTCGGATCGATCCTGCGCACGGCTGCGGCGTCAGGAGCGACCTGCGCGGTGTTGGCAGCCGACTGCGCTGATCCCTGGTCGCCAAAGGCCTTGCGTGGGGGTATGGGAGCGCAACTGACACTGCCTTTGCAGGAGCATGCATCACTGGGGGCCGTGTTGAAATCTTTCCATGGTCGGGTCATCGGAATGGTGCCCCGAGGCGGTCCAACAATCTTTGAGGTCGAATTGCGCGGCCCGATCGCACTCGTTTTTGGCTCGGAAGGACACGGCCTGCGACCAGATACCGCGGCCGGGATTCAGTTGCAGGCGTCAATCCCTGCAAGCGGGGCAGTGGAATCGTTGAATGTTGCCGCTGCGGCCGCAGTGTGTTGCTTTGAACGTGTTCGACAAAGATCCGCCGGAGGCGACTCACCCCCTTGAGATCTTATAAACGGGTTCAAGCAATGACGATGCCGCACCGCACAAACCTATCTACAACAGGTTAAATTAGGCATGGATGAACAAAAATAATAATGCGTCGATTTAGATGACTACAAAATATATCTCGAAAATCTCTAGATTGAGAGCAAGAACCGAGTGGACCGGCCCCGAGCAAGACAGCGTCTTGACGGATCACATCATTGTAAGTATAATCGTTTGAATTCAAACAATATGGAGCGACAATATCGCTGTGCAACGTAATTTTATGCCCCGATCCCCGGTGGCGCCTGACCGGAATACTGGCCAAGCGGGCGAGGCGAGCCATTCGCATCTGGCCGCCGCGGTCCGGGGGAGCGCGGCAGTCCCCGAAGAGGGTGTCCGTGAGCGCTTCGAGTTGCGCATTCTGCGCGCAATGCGGCGGATCATTCGCAGCGTTGATCTCTATTCCAAGGAGCTTGCGGCAACGACTGGCATGACAGCCCCTCAGCTGGTGTGTCTTCTGACCATTGTCGAACATCGATCCATCACCGCGACCGCGATCAGCCGCGAAATTCACCTCAGCCCGAGCACTGTGGTGGGCATTCTTGATCGGCTGGAAGAGAAAGGTCTCGTTAAACGTGAGCGCGGAACGGATGATCGCCGCGTGGTGAGCGTAACTGCCACTGAAGCAGGTGACCGACTGGCCAGCCAGTCGCCGTCACCCTTGCAGAAAACGCTGGCAGACGAACTGGCAGCCCTCCCGGAATCAGAACAGGCCACCATTGCCCGTTCGCTGGAACGTGTGGTGAATTTGATGGAAGCGCAGCATATCGATGCTGGCCCCATTCTCGATACCGGACCGATCGATGCGCCCGTGTCTGGCGGTGTTTCCGCGCCTGGTCTGAACAAGGGGCAGGGCAAATGAGCGCCGCGCAAGTGTTACCGAAGTCATCGACTCGATCCGAGCACGGGCCGCCCGTTGGTTTCAGTCTCGTTCAGCCGGCGCCAGGGCACGCTGCTGAAATTCGCGACCTGATCAAGGCGTGCAAGCCGCTGGACGTCAACTCGACATACGCCTATCTGCTCCTTTGCCACCATTTCGCCGAAACCTGCGTGATCGCCCTTGAAGGCGAGCGCATCGTCGGTTTCATATCCGCTTACATTCCGCCGTCAGCAACCGACACACTGTTCGTCTGGCAGGTCGCGGTGCACGAAACAGCGCGAGGTCAGAAGCTGGGCGGTGCGATGCTGACCCACCTGCTGGCGAGGTCCGTTTCGCGCAACGTGCGATACCTGGAAACGACCGTATCGCCGTCGAACATACCGTCGAGCCGGCTGTTTGAACGGTTCGCCAGGAATCTCGGGGCCGATTGTGTGAAAACACCGCTTTTCGAACGCGAAGATTTCGGCGCCGAAGCGCACGAGGAAGAAGTTCTGTATCGGATCGGGCCGTTTGAGGCTTGACATCTATTTAGCTGGAAAGTATTTCGATGGAAAAAGGAGATATCCGTATGAGTTTGAAAATCTTTGACCGACTTGAATCCCAGGTGAGGGGGTATATCCGCTCGTTTCCCGTGGTGTTTACCAGAGCGCGCGGCTCGCAGCTCTGGGACGAAGACGGCAACCGCTACATCGATTTTTTTAGCGGTGCTGGCACCCTAAACTACGGGCACAACAACCCGGTTCTCAAGGAAAAAGTAATCGAGTACCTGGAGTCCGACGGATTGATTCATGGTCTCGATATGGCGACGACCGCCAAAAAAGAATTCATCGAGGCCTTCGAGCGAGTCATCCTTCGTCCGAGGAACCTGCAGTACAAACTGCAGTTTCCTGGGCCGACGGGCACGAACGCGGTGGAAGCTGCGATGAAACTCGCGCGACTGGTGAAACGGCGCACGAATATCATCTCATTCACCAACGGCTTCCACGGGGTCACTGGAGGGTCGCTGGCCGCCACAGGCAATTCCAAGTTCCGTGACGCTGCAGGAGTGCCACTCGGTAACACGACCTTCATGCCGTATGCGGGATATCTTGGCGACGACGCTGACAGCCTCGCATACCTCGACAAGATGATTACCGACGGGTCAAGCGGCGTCGACACGCCCGCAGCCGTCATCGTGGAAACGGTGCAAGGCGAGGGCGGTGTGAACGTGGCGAGCACTGAATGGCTGCAAAGGCTGCGTGCACTCTGCGACAAGCATGACATGTTGCTGATCGTTGATGACATCCAGGTCGGTTGCGGACGCACCGGTACCTTCTTCAGCTTCGAGCAAGCGGGGATCACGCCCGACATCGTGACACTGTCCAAGTCGCTCAGCGGCTTCGGGCTGCCGATGGCTCTGGTGCTGATACGCCCGGAACTGGATGTCTGGAAGCCCGGTTCCCATAGCGGCACGTTCCGCGGAAACAACCTGGCCTTCGAAACCGCCAAACAGGCCATCATCAGTTACTGGAGTACCGACGAATTCACCAAGGAAATTCGTCGCAAGGAAAAAATCATGCGCGTGTGGCTCGAGCACATGGTCGAAAGTTATCCGCAGGCGGGGTTCACCATGCGTGGTCGCGGCATGATCCAGGGACTGGTCACAGAGGATCCCGCAATCGCAGGAAAAATCGCACAACAGGCGTTCACCAATGGCTTGATCATCGAAACGTCTGGGGCGAACGACGAAGTTCTCAAGTTGTTACCTGCACTCACCATTTCCGACGAGCAACTTCGTCAGGGCCTCGATATCCTGGAACGCAGCGCGGTTGAACTGCTGGGCGTGCGCCGTGTCGAGACCGAGAAGATCCGCTACGTCAAATTTGGAGGGGCAAGCCGATGATCGTCAGAAAAATCAGTGAAATTGAAGGCACAGAGAACGATGTCGTTACGCCCAACTGGGCGAGTCGCAGGATCCTGTTGCGCAAAGACGGCATGGGGTTCTCGTTACACGAGACGATCATTTTTCCGGGTACCGAAACATACATCTGGTACAAGAACCACCTGGAAGCCGTTTATTGCGTCGAAGGCGAGGGCGAAGTCGAACTGGTTCCACAAGGCACGAAATACAAACTGGAGCCTGGCGTCACTTATGCGTTGAACAAGAACGACAAACATTATCTCCGTGCAAAAACGCAGCTGCGCATGATTTGCGTGTTCAATCCGCCACTCACCGGCCGAGAGGTCCACAACGAGGAAGGTGTCTACCCGCTGATGACGGACGAGGCCGCGTGAGGCGAACGAGCACATTTGTTTTTCGTAAAGTCATGAATCCGCACGAAGGAGTGTTATGGCCCCATTAACAGACGTATATGAATCGAGAGCGGCCAGGGACGCTGCAATCATCATGCGGCAGGACCCGGTTCTTTATACATCCAAGGAGGAGCCCAAGCAGTCAGGGCTTTCTTCGGAAAATTTGGAAAGCTACAAGCGCGACGGATTTTTCTTTCTCGAGGGTTTCTTTTCCAGACGCGAGACCGATCTCCTCCTGCAGGAAGTTCAGAGAATGGCGAAGGATCCCGAGATCGCAAAACGCGAAGAAGCCATCAAGGAGCCCGGCAAGCGCATTGTCAGGTCGATATTCATGGTGCACCACCTGAGCCAGTTGCTATCCAGACTGGCGGCGGACATGCGCCTGGTAAACATCGCCCGTCAGATCCTCGGGTCCGAGGTCTATATCCATCAGTCGCGAGCCAATCTGAAACCAGGCTTCCATGGGAAAGAATTCTATTGGCACTCGGACTTCGAGACCTGGCACATTGAGGATGGCATGCCCTCGATGCGCGCCGTTAGCTGCTCTATTCTCCTCACGGACAACAACGAGCAGAATGGGCCCCTGTTGCTGATTCCGGGTTCCCATATGCACTTTATATCCTGCGTTGGGCAAACGCCGGATGATCATTACAAGAAATCGCTGCGCAAACAGGAATACGGCGTACCCGATCCCGATAGCCTGCGCTTCCTGGCGGAAAGAGGCGGCGGCATCCGCTCGATGACCGGGCCTGCCGGCTCCGTGGTATTTTTCGACAGCAATACCATGCACGGCTCGAACAGCAACATCACGCCACAGCCGCGCAGCAACCTGTTCATGGTCTACAACAGCATCGAGAACACGCTGACCAATCCAAGCTACGGTCTCCAGCCACGTCCCGAGTTCGTCGCCAATCGAACCGATTACTCGCCCATCAAGCCTGTTGAGCCGAGCTATCTTCGAGCAGTGAAGGGCGGCGATTCCACCACCAAGGTTGCTGCAACCGTCTAGGCGCTAGCCAACTCACGCCCGCGCCATTATTACAGGGGAAGGTCTCGGCGAGAAAGTGTCGGTCTGGCCTAGAGCCTCTCCGGCCAAGGATGGCGCTAGGGTAGGGCAATGATCTCATGTAACTGGAAATACAGTAATTGACATAATATACATTATGCGCAGTTTTGCCCCTGTTACATTCACGCTGCGAAGGCCCTTGGTCGGGATCAAACAGAATCGGCGCAAGGGATTCGACGCCAGCACTCCACGCTTGGCAGGCCTCGCTTAAAGCACGTTGCCACGCCGCTGGCGCCTGTACTCACATCAGCCGGACCGCCGTTACCGCGCAAGCCGAAACAGGCGGAAAAAGTTCGCGGTAGTGATCTCTGCCACGGCCTCTGCGGCCAAGCTGCGTACCCGTCCCAATTCCTCCGCCACGAACCGCACGTAAGACGGCTCGTTCGTTCGGCCGCGATGCGGTACCGGTGCAAGATAAGGCGCATCCGTTTCAATCAACAGGCGGTCTTCCGGCACTTTTCTGGCGACCTCACGCAGGTTGACCGCATTCTTGAAAGTCAGTATCCCGGAAAACGAGATCATGAATCCCAGGTCGATCGCGGCACTGGCGGTTTCCCACGTCTCGGTAAAGCAGTGCATCACCCCGCCGACCGCCTCAGCGCCCTCTTCCCGCATGATCCGCAGTGTATCTTCGGCTGCCGCGCGAGTATGAATAATCAGTGGCTTACCGGTTTTCCTTGCCGCGCGAATATGCGTTCTGAAGCGCTCCCGCTGCCACTCGAGATCACCCGTGAGGCGGTAGTAATCCAGTCCGGTCTCGCCCGTCGCAATTACCCGGGGATGGGCCAGTAAAGCCTCCAAACGCTCGATGGACGGATCTTCGCCTTCCGTATGATCGGGATGAACGCCTGCCGAGGCCCAGACATCGTCCAGACGTTCTGCGATCTCCAGAACCTGGCCGAGACTCTCCATGCTTACAGACACGCACAAAGCACGTCCGACGTCGGCCGACCTCATGCGACTGATCACCCCATCCAGATCCGCTGCCAGTTCTGGAAAGTTGAGATGGCAATGCGAATCCACAAACATATGTTAGAAAACCGGGCGTTACAGAATGAATATGATGTTTGTTCTCACATCGTATGGGTCGGACGATTGAGTTTGAGCTGTCCTCCGAGCAGAGTCTCGATCCGGTCACGCGCGGTTACCCCGCTTTCGTCGTCGGTGAATTGCACGCCGACACCTTGCGCCTTGTTGCCCTGACAGCCCGCCGGAGTAATCCAGATGACCTTTCCTGCAACAGGAAGCTTATTGGGATCGCCCAGCAAACCTATCAGCATGAAGATCTCATCGCCGAGCTCGTAAGATTTGGTGGTCGGGATGAAGATGCCACCACCCTTTACGAAGGGCATGTACGCCGCGTACAGAATGCTCTTCTCCCGGATGTTCAGGGACAACGCTCCGGGCCGTGGCGTCGTGCGGCGGTCAGTCTCGGACATATCAGACAGCTACGGAAGGATAGGCACAGAACAAAGCCTCGAGCGCTAGACGTTTGTTCAACGGATGATGTGCTGCACGCGCATATTGTAAGACCTTGTCCTGCCAAAGATATAGGGCAGGCGGCACAATCCTTTCCGCGTACGCTGGCAGACTCCTGGCATAGTCCAGATGATATCGAGGCTCTTTACCTGTCTGGGCGAGCGCAAGGTCAAAGGTCCACATCCACAGCAGCGTAGCCAGCACACGGGGATCGAGAGCTTCCGCCTGTTCGGCAAGGCGCAGTGGATCTGGTGCCTGTACAGTCAGTCCGTCCAGAATACTCTGGCGACTGGCCCAGAACCCGGAGTCCTCGGACAAGACCGGTACACCAAGCGGTGCATAGCCGCTCATCGACAGCGCCAGGCTGGACCGCTCGCGAGATTGCTCACCCAGCCACCCATCGACTGCCGAGCGTTCTGGAACTGCGATCGGTGCCTGAAAACAACGGCTCAGAATGGTTCGCGGAACACGGTGCGGCTGACTGCTTACCAGGATGAAATGGGTTCTGGCAGATGGTTCCTCAAGCATCTTGAGCAGTGCATTGGCCGCACTCGGGTGCATGGCTTCAGCCGGCGCGATGACGATCACTTTGGCGCGCGACCGATGCGGCGTTACGGAAACCAGTCCCGCCAAACCGCGGATCGCATCAACCGGAATCTGATCGCCACCCCTCTTGCCTTTTACCAACCCCTCTTCGCCTGCCAGATCGGCCTGCCGTGGCTCCAGTACTCGCAGATCGGGATGGTTACCCGCTTCGTTCAGGTGACATGCCGGACAATCGCCGCAGGGCGCAAGGTTTCGGTTGTCCGTTTCACATAGTTGCCTGTGGGCAAGATGCATCGCGAGCCGCATCTTCCCAATCCCTGCCTGACCCCGGATCAACAGAGCTTGTGGCAACGCATCCCGGAACCGGTTGGCGATCGGGATCAACCATGTACATTCCTTAATTAACATAGTGATAAAAGAATTACCTCTAGTTCTTTCTGAATTAAGTTCAACGGCCTGCCTGCGTCGATCAACCGTATTCGGTGCGGAAATTCCTCCGCGCGCTTCAGGTAGGTTTTCCGAACCCTGGAAAAGAAATCAACTCCTTCACGCTCGAATCGGTCCGGGCTTCCCTGTTTCGCAAGTCTTGACCGGGCGAGGTCCAGGGCCAGGTCAAAGTACAGGGTAAGAGTCGGTTGAAGGTCAGGGTGAACCCATTGTTCAAGAATGCGCAGTTTCTCGACGCTCACGCCATGTCCGCCACCCTGGTAAGCGTAGGTCGCATCAGTGAACCGGTCACAAAGCACCATCTCGCCTCGAGCCAGAGCCGGCCTGATCACGCGTTCGACATGCTCACAGCGGATGGCAAACATGAGCAAAGCTTCTGTTTCCGGATGCAGGGTATGCGCCCCTGTCAGGAGCAGATCCCGGAGATTTTCCCCGAATTCAGTTCCGCCCGGCTCGCGCGTCAGCAATACCGGCATTCCGCGTTCCTTCAGAAACTCGAGCGCCCATGCCAGATGTGTGCTCTTGCCAGCGCCGTCTATTCCCTCAAAGGTGATCAAGCTGCCGCGCATTATTGAGACTTCTGGTACTTGTAGACTGCGCGATTGTGTTCCTGAAGCGTTCGCGAGAACACATGGGTACCGTCGTTCCGAGACACAAAGTACAGTGCAGGGCTGTCCGCCGGATTGAGTGTGGCGGCAATTGCCGCTGCACCCGGCAGTGCAATCGGGGTCGGAGGCAACCCGGCACGCGTATAGGTGTTGTAAGGCTGATCGGCCTGCAGATGGCGTGTCCGCAGCCTTCCCTCGAAATCCTCCCCGAGACCGTAGACGATCGTCGGGTCAGCCTGCAGCCGCATGCCTCGCTTCAGGCGATTGATGAAAACTGCGGCAACCAGTTCCCTCTCCTCGGGGTGCCCGGTTTCCTTCTCTACGATTGATGCGAGTACCAATGCTTCGTATGGCGAAGACAGTGGCAGGCCGCTTGCCCGGGACTCCCACAATTCCACCAGAACCGACTGCATCTTCCAGTAGGCGTGCTGCAAAATCACCAGATCGCTGGTTCCTGCAGAGAAATGGTAGGTATCCGGAAAGAACAGCCCCTCAGGGTGGATTTCGGGAGCGCCAAGGCGCTCGAGTATTTCGCGATCATCAAAACCCTTGGTGTCGTTTCGAACCATGGGGTGCGCGTATAGTGCGTCGCGAATCTGGCGGAACGTCCATCCTTCGATAAAACGGACTTGGCCCTGCGCAAATTCACCGCGCTCGAGCTTGTTCAGTAGCGAGATGGGCGCGATGCTTTGATCCACTTCATAACTGCCTGCCTTCAGATGCCCCGCTTTTCCGAGCAGGCGTGCAAGCAGTATGAATCCGCGCGAATCTGATACAACGCCGGTGGATTCCAGCCTGGTCGCAATCTGGCGCAGGCCCATGCCTTGCTCGACATTGAATGACCTGGACTGAACAGGCACATGCACTGACGTAAACGCAAAATGCATGAGCCAGCCTGCGGTAACGGCAACTCCGGCTATGCCAAGTATGATCAGCAACGCCAGGGTGCGTGGCCGAACCAAACCCGCAGGGGCACGGTTACGGCCAGACAGTTTGACTGCTTGGGATCGTGGGCGAGACATAGCGACTCAGAACAATCTTGTATCGGCTGCAGAGCCGACCGGCATGGGCAGACTCGCTACTGCCGGCGGGCTCAGACGACGCGGAACGCCAGCGTGCCGTTGGTCCCGCCGAATCCGAAAGAGTTCGAGATCGCCACCCGAATTTTCATGTCACGGGCAGCGTTCGGCACGTAGTCCAGATCACATTGCGGATCCTGATTCAACAGATTGATCGTTGGCGGAGCCACCTGGTTCTGGACGGCGAGAGAACAGAATACCGCTTCTACCCCGCCGGCCGCACCAAGCAGATGGCCCGTGGCGGACTTCGTCGAACTCACTGCCAGACGCTTTGACTGATCGTTAAAGGCGCGCTTGAGCGCGACCGTTTCGGCGATGTCGCCCAGCGGCGTGGAAGTACCGTGGGCGTTCACATAATCCACTTCATCGCTATTGATGCTGCCGCTGCGCAACGCGTTCACCATGCAGCGGGCGGCACCTTCTCCGTCTTCGCAGGGCGCGGTGATATGGTGTGCATCTGAGCTCATACCGTATCCAACCAGTTCGGCGTATATGTTCGCGCCGCGTTTTCGCGCATGCTCAAACTCCTCGAGCACAAGCACTCCCGCACCCTCCCCAAGCACGAATCCATCGCGGTCTACATCCCAGGGACGGCTTGCCGTGGCGGGGTCTTCGTTTCGCGTACTCAGGGCCCGGGACGCCGAGAACCCTCCAACCCCTAGGGCGCAGATACAGGCTTCTGAGCCGCCCGCAACCATGACATCCACATCCCCGTACTCGATCAATCTCGCAGAGTCGCCTATGCAGTGCGTGGCCGTGGTGCAGGCCGTAACAATGGACAGACTGGGCCCCTTGAGCCCGTACATGATGGACAAGTTGCCTGACACCATGTTGATGATGGCGCTGGGAATGAAGAAAGGCGAGATTTTCCGCGGACCCGACTCCAGCAACAGCTTGTGGGTTTCCTCGATCATCGGCAGGCCGCCAATGCCAGAGCCGATATTGACGCCTACGCGTTCGGCATTCGCCGGATTGGGTTCGATGCCTGCGTCCTTCAGCGCTTCGATTCCAGCCGCCATCCCGTAGTGGATGAAGACATCGACGCGCCTCGCCTCTTTCGGCGAAAGTATGCTGCTTACATCGAAGCCCTTGACTTCGCCGGCGATCTGCGAGGCGAAGGGGGTCGCATCGAAGCGGGTAATCCGGGTAATACCCGAATTGCCCGCGACGATGTTTGACCAAGCTTCCTTGACGTTATTGCCGACCGGACTGACGATGCCCAATCCGGTGACGACGACTCGGCGCCTAGACAACTGGGCTCCAGAGGTGGGAAAGAAAAAACGCGATCAGGCGCTTTGATGTGCCTTGATATAGTCGATGGCCTGCTGCACCGAAGTGATTTTTTCGGCTTCCTCGTCCGGAATCTCACATTCAAATTCCTCTTCGAGAGCCATCACCAGTTCGACCGTATCAAGGGAATCGGCACCCAGGTCATCGACAAACGTCGACTCGCTCTTGATGTCTGCTTCGTTGACGCCCAGCTGCTCGGCGACAATTTTTTTCACTCGCTGTTCTACAGATTCCATCAAATACCCCTTCCCTATGCAGAAGATTCCGTCGGAAGACCCGGCGGCGTATCGGACCCGGTCCGGAAACCGGCATGGCCCGAAAAAGACGCCGCGTATTCTAGCAAACTTGTGAAACCGCTGGCGTCAATCCATCAACATTCCGCCATTGACATGTATGGTGCTCCCGGTCACATAAGCCGCTCCCGGGGAAGCCAGGAATGCCACTGCTGACGCCACCTCTTCCGGATGCCCGAAGCGACCGAGAGGGACATGGGCCAGCAGACCTTCGCGTTGTGTTTCGGTCAATCCCCGGGTCATATCGGTGTCGATGAAGCCAGGGGCAACGCAATTCACAGTTATGTTACGGCTGCCCAATTCGCGGGCCAGCGACTTGCTGAAACCGACGATACCAGCTTTGGCCGCTGCATAATTGGACTGGCCGGCATTGCCCATGAAACCGACCACAGAAGTCACGTTGATGATCCGTCCGGTGCGTGCCTTCATCATCATGCGCACCACGAGTTTCGAGAGTCGGTACACGGACTTTAGATTGGTATCCAGGATTTCATCCCATTCCATGTCCTTCATGCGCATCAGCAAATTGTCTCTGGTAATGCCGGCATTATTCACCAGAACCGCAATGCTCCCGAAATCGTTCTCTACCCTGCCGACCAGCCTCTCGGCGCCGGCAGCGTCGTTAACGTCCAAGCGAAAACCTGCGCCGCTGATGCCATGCTCATTCAGATAGGCTGAAATCGACGCGGCGCCGTCTTCGCTGGTTGCGGTCCCGACTACGGTCGCACCTGCCCGCCCCAGCGCGATCGCAATTGCCTTGCCGATCCCCCTGCTTGCCCCCGTGACGAGCGCTACTTGTCCTTCCAGCATTTGAGTCAATCCCCTTGACCACGTATGGCGGTCAACGCTGCCTCGAAAGATGCGGCATCCGCCAGAGAGAAAGTCTGCACCTCTGCGCCGATGCGCTTATTCAGTCCCGCAAGCACCTTGCCCGGACCGCATTCGACGACCTGCGTGGCGCCGTTCGCCTGCAGCGTCCGGATGGTGTCCACCCAGCGCACAGGTTCGCACAACTGGCGAACCAATGCGCTCTTGATCGCGTCTGCATCGCGATGCGTTGCAACATCCGCATTATGGAATACCGGAACCGCGGGCACAGAAACCGCAGTTGAAGAAAGGCGCTCACGCAAGCGTTCGGATGCCGGTTTCATCAGGCTGCAATGGGAAGGAACGCTCATTGGCAGCAGCATCGCGCGTTTGGCTCCCCTGGTTTTTGCCGCCTCCACCGCGCGTTCCACAGCGGCTTTGTGGCCCGCCACCACGACTTGTCCCGGTGCATTGAAATTTGCAGCCTCGGCAACTTCATCGCCGGAGGTCGCTTCCTTACAGGCGGCGCGTACCGCGTCGTCATCCAACCCCAGCACAGCTGCCATCGCACCGGCACCGGCCGGTACAGCCTCCTGCATGCATTTGGCACGGTAGCGGACCAGTTGCACGGCATCGCCAAACTCGAGCGCACCTGCGGCGACCAGTGCGCTGTATTCCCCAAGGCTGTGGCCAGCAAGCAGCGTGGGAAGCGGGCCGCCTGCAGCCTGCCAGGCGCGGAAAACCGCAACGCCCGCCGCCAGCATGGCGGGCTGTGTGTTGACAGTCTGGTTCAACGTCTCTGCGGGACCTTGCTGAACCAGTTCCCACAGATCGCTGCCAAGCGCCGTCGAGGCCTCCGTAAAAGTCTCTCGAATGGCCGCCCGATCGCCATAGCCGGCCATCATGCCGGCAGACTGCGAACCCTGCCCGGGGAAGACGAATGCAATCTTCATTTTCCTGTCTCGGCAAGCATGATCAATAGCGCAGCAGCACTCCACCCCAGGTGAAACCGCCGCCGACGCCCTCCAGAAGAAGCAGCTGCCCGCGATGGATCCGCCCGGCCTTTATCGATTCATCCAGTGCGAGGGGAATCGAGGCCGCTGAAGTGTTGCCATGATGATCCACGGTCGAAATGACCCGGTCTCCCGGCAAGCCGAGCTTTCTGGCGGTCGCGTCCATGATTCGGATGTTGGCCTGGTGCGGAATGAACCAGTCGATGTCTTCGACGGTTTTTCCTGCTGCGGCCAATACCTCATGGGCCACTTCCTCAAAAACCTTGACGGCAAACTTGAATACCGCAGCACCATCCATGGTCACGAAAGGCGAACCGTATACCTTCCCGCTGCATACCCAGCCGGGAACGGTCAGTTTGTCACCATAGCTCCCGTCTGCATGCAGCTTCCCGGCCAGTATCCCGGGTTCTTCGCCAGCCTTCAGCACGACCGCCCCGGCACCATCGCCGAACAGCACGCAGGTTGTACGATCGTTCCAGTCCAGAATGCGGGAATAGACCTCGGCACCGATCACCAGCGCGTTGCGCGCCTGGCCGCTGCGTATGAACAGGTCTGCAGTGACCAGCGCGTATACGAACCCGCTGCATACGGCCTGAACATCGAATGCCGGGCATCCTGCTGCCCCCAGTTTCGCCTGCAGGATGCATGCAGTGCTTGGGAACACCATGTCAGGCGTGGTAGTCGCCACAATGATCAGGTCGATTTCCGAAGGCGCTATCCCGGCCGCTTCCAGTGCACGCTTCGAAGCCTCAAACGCAAGGTCGCTCGCAAGCTGATTGTCGGCCGCGACATGCCGTTCGCGGATGCCGGTACGCGAGAAGATCCACTCGTCCGTGGTATCCACCATCCGCTCCAGATCGCGGTTGGTGAGCACTTTTTCCGGTAAATAGCTGCCGGTACCGGCAATACAGGAGTACATCAAGCAGCCTTCTGTCGGATCGATGCCATGCGCTCTTCGATTCCATGCAACATTCCGTTGCGCACCTCCTCGAACGCCCGTTCGATTGCAAACCCAAAAGCGTAACTGTCAGCGGAGCCGTGGCTCTTGACTACGATCCCCTTGAGACCGAGCAGACTCGCACCGTTATAGCGGCGATAATCGACGCGGTGTCTGAACGCATTGATGACCGGCAAAGCGATCAACCCGCAAAACTTGGTGAACAGGTTTTTCCCGAATTCTTCGCGCAGGTACTGCGCCAGCATCTGCGCAAGCCCCTCGGACGTTTTGAGTGCGACGTTGCCCACGAATCCGTCACAGACGATGACGTCCGTGGTGCCCTTGTAGATATCCGTACCCTCAACGTTGCCGTAAAAATTCAACCCACTGTCCCGTAACAGTTCGGCCGCGTCTTTCACCACGTCATTACCCTTGATGTCCTCCGAGCCGATGTTCAGCAGGCCGACGCTTGGCCGCTCAATCTGCTCGACTGCACTGACCAGACAAGACCCCATGACACCGAACTGCAGCAGATGCTCGGCCGCGCAATCTACATTGGCGCCAAGATCCAGCACGCAAGTGCGGCCCCGCAACGTCGGGAGGAACGAGGCAATTGCCGGCCGTTCGATTCCGGGCAGCATTTTCAGCACGAAGCGCGAGATTGCCATCAGGGCGCCGGTGTTGCCGGCGCTCACGCAAGCCTGCGCCTGTCCGTCTTTGACCAGATCGACCGCCAATCGCATCGATGAACTGCGTTTACCGCGCAGCGCCTGTGCCGGCGGCTCGTCCATGGCGACAATTTCGGTCGCAGGATGAATTAGTAGACGATCACCGGGCTGCGCCCGGTGCCGTTCCATTTCGGCCTCGATCCGATCGACAAGCCCGACCAGCACGATTCTGGCGTCCGCTTCTTTCTCGAGAAAACGCAGCGCCGCCGCAACGGTCACGGGCACACCGAAGTCGCCGCCCATGCAATCCAGCGCAACTGTGATTGTCATGCGTTGCGTGGGTCAGGTTGACGGGGCAGCCGGGACGGATCGGGCGAGCCGCGATCTGGAGTTTCCGCTGTCCGGGAATCGGACAACGTGTCGATCACCGTTCCTGCGACATCGGGTTGCAGATCGAAACCCTACTCTTCCCTGGACTTCAATACCTTCTTGCCGCGGTAGTAACCCGATGGGCTGATATGGTGCCGCAGATGCACCTCGCCGGTGGTCGGTTCAACCGCAAGCGGCGGCGAGGAAAGCGCGTCGTGCGAACGCCGCATCCCGCGACGGGACGGCGACTTCTTGCTCTGTTGTACGGCCATTTCAAAACTCCTTTAATTTTCTTCAGCACCCGGGGTCTGCTTCAACCCCGCAAGTGAGAGAAACGGCGAATGAACCCCCGTTGCTCCAGTATTCCAGGCATCCGGCGTGCAATCCCCGGACTCGTGCGCTGCCGACATCGGCAACTGCAAAAGCAACTCATCCTCGATCAGCGCGATCACATCCAGCTTCACATCTCCCGGGACGTGCTCAAGATCGGGAGCCTCATCCGACACGTCCCCCGGATCCTCATCCAGTCGCATCAGCACGAAGCGCTTCTGCACCTGTAAAGCGTATGGCACCACACCGAGACAACGGCGACAGGTCAAATTCACCGTGCCCTGCAACTCCAGCAACAGATTTGGCTTTGCATCCGCATCGACGACGCCGCTGAGGGAGAATTCCACGGTACCCTGTGAATCGAATAGCTCATCCCGCAGACGTTCCAGATCCGCCACCTTCACGGTTCCGCGCAATTCGCCCCTTCGCCGGGCAAAATCGACACTATCCACGATAGGTCTTGCGGACATAAGGCGCGCATAATATTGAGTTTGAACAACCCTGTCAAAACAGTATCTTGGAAAATACCGATTCCCCACGTCTGATTCTCGCCTCAACCTCGAAATACCGGCAACAGCTGTTGCAGCGACTGGGGTTTCCTTTCGCGACCTATGCCCCGAATGTGGATGAAACCCCGCTGGCGCAGGAGTCCTCCATAGCCACAGCGACCCGGCTTGCACAACTCAAGGCGTCCGCAGCCGCGTCGACGCATTCCCGGTCGTTGATCGTTGGTTCGGATCAGGTCGCCGAATGCGATGGGCTGAGGTTGGCAAAACCCGGGACGCGCGAACTGGCGATGCTGCAGCTGCGCGCCGCCAGTGGCAGAACCGCCACCTTCCATACAGCGGTTGCACTGCTGAATGGCGCCACCGGGAAGCTCCAGGCGGCAGTTGTGCCGACACGCGTCCGCTTTCGCAAGCTTTCCCAGTCGGAAATCGATCGCTATGTCGACCGGGAGCCCGCCTACGACTGCGCCGGCAGCGCCAAGTCAGAAGGCCTCGGTATCGCCCTGATGGAGACGATCGAGTGCGACGACCCTACCGCCCTGATCGGTCTCCCCTTGATTACGTTGTGCAACATGCTGCGTAATGAAGGCCTCTCCATACCGTGAGAAAGGCAAGCGGGCGCCTTTGCCGCTTCAGCGCACCGATGCCGGCCCCAGGGTTTTTACCAGCGCTTCCCCGATCGCCGCGCCAAAACGCCTGGCAAGGCGTTCCGCAAAATTCTCGCGCCGGGTGAAATTGACGATGCGTTCCGCACCGATTACTTCTCTGGCGACGAAATCCATGCTGCCGAATTCATCGGCGAGACCCATGTCGATACTTCTCTGACCTGTCCAGACCAAGCCCGAAAACACATCAGGGGATTCCTTCAATCGCTCCCCTCGCCCTGCCCGAACCACGTCTATGAACTGCTTGTGAATCTCATCCAGCATCTGTTCCGCATGCTCCCGCTGTTTCGGATCCAGGGGCGAAAATGGATCGAGAAATCCCTTGTTGTCTCCAGACGTCAGCAGGCGCCGTTCGACACCCAGCTTATCCAGTGTCCCGGTGAAGCCGAATCCGTCCATCAGCACACCGATCGAACCAACGATACTGGCCTTGTCAACGTAGATTCGGTCGGCCGCCACTGCGACGTAGTAGCCTCCGGAAGCGCATACATCCTCGATGACCGCATACACTGAAATATCCGGATGCAGTGACCGCAACCGTGCGATCTCATCGTTGATCGTAGCTGCCTGCACAGGGCTCCCCCCGGGACTGTTGATACGCAGGATGACGCCCTGTGTGCCCTTGGACTCGAACGCATCGCGCAGGCCTGCCATGACATCGTCGGCGTTGGCCGTAGTGTCTTGCCCGATGACGCCGTTCAATTCCACCAGGGCAGAATAATCCGCCGACCGTGCAGAATCGCTGCCACCGATCCACCCCATCGCCAGCACCAGCACCAGCACCAGATAAGCGAAAGTCAGGAACTTGAAGAAAATGCCCCAGTAGCGCGCCTTCCGTTGCTCGGCCAGCGCCGCAGACGCCAGCTTCTCGATTACCCCCCGCTCCCAGCTTCCATCCTCGTGCCTATACTCGTCGGCCATTTCAATTTTCCTTGTATTCGATCAAATACACGTTGCCGTCGCGCTCCGTGATCTCGATTGGTTTCAGGCCGATACCCGCGCAGGGGCCGCCCGCGCAGCGGCCCGATTCGGGGTAATACGCCGCGCCGTGCGTCGCACATACCAAGTATAGGCCGGCAATATCGAAGAATTCCCCCTCCGCCCAGTCGAGCTCGACCGACACATGCGCGCAGCGGTTTACATATGCGTGCACCTTGCCGCGATATCGGATCGCAAACCCCGGGACCGGGTTGCCATTTCGCTCGAGCACGAAGCGAACGCCCTTGCCGCGCTCGAGGACTTCATTGGATGCACAGATCAGGCGTTCCCGTCCAACCATTCCATCAGTTCCGCAAAACTTTCCACGCAGGCCAGCGGCGACAGCTCTTCCAGCGCCGGCCGTGGATGGGCCCCGTATGTCACCGCAACCGCGGCCGTACCGGCATTGCTCGCCATATTCAGGTCGTGAGTGGTATCCCCGATCATCAAGGTGCGCCGGGGTGAAACGCCGAGCATGTACATCAACCGTTCGAGCATATCCGGATGCGGTTTGGGGAATCCTTCGTCCGCGCAGCGGGACGCCGAGAACCGTCCCGTCAGACCGGTCAGTTGCAGCGAACGATCCAGCCCGCGGCGGCTCTTCCCGGTCGCCACGGCCAGCAGCATCCCGCTTTCTTCCAGACGTGCGATCCCTTCCCCGACCTGCGGGAAAAGGACCGAGCCCTGATTGCTGGCAAGAAAATGGATCCGGTAGCGTTCCGCAACTTCTGCATGGCGCGACGTGTCCAGGTCAGGCAGAACATATTCCAGGGCATCCTGAAGCCCGAGTCCGATCACGTAGCGCGCAATCGAATCCGACGGCACCGGCAGGTCGAGATCCCGGCACGCGGCCTGGATCGAGCTGACGATATGCGCCGCAGAGTCGACCAGCGTGCCATCCCAGTCGAATACCAGCAGATCGAAATTCCGTTTCATGCGAGTCTCGCCTGGCGCTTCGGCAACGACGCCAGAAACCGGTCCAGCTCCGGCATCAGCGGCGATTCTATCCGCAGCTTCTGATCGTCCTTCGGATGCCGGAACGCGATCGAGGCGGCATGAAGGAACATGCGTTTAAGACCGGCCTTGGCCAGCTGCCGGTTGGCGTCGACGTCGCCGTATTTTTCGTCGCCGGCAATCGGAAAGCCGAGATGCGCCAGGTGCACGCGTATCTGGTGTGTACGGCCGGTCTTCAGTTCCGCCTCGAGCAGGCTGAAGTTCGGCCAACGCCGCTGCAGGCGAAATACGGTGTGGGCCGTCGCACCCTCCTTTTCGTCCACCACCACCCTGCGCTCGCCACTGCGGGTGACGAATTTGTGCAGCGGCAGTTCGACCTTGCGACGAGCGTCCGTCCAGTCACCCGCCACCAGCGCCAGATAACGCTTGTCCACACGCCCCTCGCGCAATTGCACATGCAAATTCACCAGGGCCTGGCGTTTCTTCGCCAGCAGCAGCACGCCCGAGGTATCCCGGTCCAGGCGGTGGACGAGCTCGAGGAAGCGCAGCTCCGGCCTGGACACCCGCAACGCCTCGATCGCCCCAAACGACACGCCGCTGCCCCCATGCACCGCCAGGCCGGCCGGCTTGTCTATTGCGAGCAACCAGTCATCCTCGAACAGCGTCGGCGCCACCGGTCCGGCGGGCGGAGCCTTCCGTTCCCCGGCCACCGCCACCCGGACGGGTGGAATGCGCACGCGGTCACCCGTCTGCAGCCGGTAATCCGCTCCGACCCGCCCGCTGTTCACGCGCACTTCACCGCTGCGCAGAATCCGGTATACGTGGCTTTTGGGAACACCTTTCAGCGTTTTCAGCAGGTAATTGTCTATACGCTGGTCGTGTGCCGCCTCATCGATTTCCGCCCAGGTCACCGATCCTTTACTTAACCCATTCATTTTGCTTATACTCTTGACCGATCGAGCGGCCATTCGAAATCCGGCCGATAACTGTTGCGCTGCGGACATGATAGGCGGCGCCGGGAACCAACCGAGAGCAACTGCTCGAGATTCCGGGTTAACTTCGCTCACCCGAAAAAGTAGCGATGGTAAATGACTTACGCGCTCGCATTACGACAGTGGATTCCAGGCTTCTGCGAACGATTCGCAGAGCCTTTGAGACAAGCCTCGGGCTACCGACTTTCGTCCTCCTTCTTCACGGATTGCATGAGAACATAGACGACGGTAATACAGCATGGTGCGCAATTGCGCGCCGACGCATCGAGGTTTGTGCTCCCCGACGCTGTGAGCGTGGGAGAACAAGAAATGAAGCGTATGTTATTCAACGCGACCCATTCCGAAGAGCTTCGGGTCGCAATTGTCGACGGGCAGAAGCTCCTCGACCTTGATATTGAAACTACAGGCAAGGAACAACGCAAGAGCAACATCTACAAAGGCGTAGTAACCCGGATCGAACCCAGCCTCGAGGCGGCGTTCATCGATTACGGCGCCGATCGGCATGGGTTTCTGCCGTTCAAAGAAGTCAGCCGGGCCTTCTTCCGCAATCCTGAAGCCGATCCGACGCGTACCCGTATCCAGGACGCACTGAAGGAAGGCCAGGAACTCATCGTTCAGGTCGACAAGGATGAGCGCGGCAACAAGGGCGCCGCACTCACCACATTCGTCAGCCTTGCCGGCCGCTACCTCGTACTCATGCCGAACAACCCCCGCGGCGGCGGTGTTTCACGCCGTGTCGAGGGCGAGGAACGCAACGAGTTACGCGACAACATCGGCCAGCTCGACATACCTCCTGGAATGAGCGTCATCGCGCGTACCGCCGGAATCGGCCGTACCGCAGAAGAACTCAGCTGGGACCTGAACTACCTGCTGCAGCTGTGGCACGCAATCGAGAACGCCGCCAAGCAGCAGCAGGGTGCCTTCCTCATCTACCAGGAGGGCAGCCTGGTCATTCGCGCCATCCGCGACTATTTCCACCAGGATATTGGCGAGATCCTGATCGACACCGAAACCATCTTCGAACAGGCCCGTCAATTCATGGGCCATGTGATGCCGCACAACGTCAGCCGGGTAAAGCTTTACAGCGACGACGTCCCGCTTTTCTCGCGCTTTCAGATCGAGCACCAGATCGAAACGGCCTATTCCCGGCAGGTGCCCCTGCCCTCGGGGGGCTCGGTGGTCATCGACCATACCGAGGCCATGGTCGCAATCGACGTCAACTCCGCGCGCTCGACCCGCGGCAGCGACATCGAGGAGACGGCGTTGCGCACCAACGTGGAAGCGGCCGACGAAATCGCCCGCCAGTTGCGGCTGCGCGACCTCGGCGGACTGGTGGTTATCGATTTCATCGACATGGAGATTCAGAAGAGCCAGCGCGAGGTCGAAAACCGGCTTCGCGACGCACTCAAGTTCGACCGTGCCCGCGTGCAGACCGGCAAGATTTCCCGCTTCGGCCTGCTCGAACTTTCCCGCCAGCGACTGCAGACTTCCCTCGGCGAGACCAGCCACATCCCCTGCCCGCGCTGCAGCGGCACGGGACACATCCGCTCGATCGAGTCCACCGCTTTGCACATCCTCCGCATCTTGCAGGAGGAGGCAATGAAGGAAGGAACGGCCTCGGTCGCTGCACAGGTCCCGGTAGACGTGGCCACCTATCTGCTGAACGAAAAGCGAACCGAATTCGAGCAGATGGAGCAACGCATGAAGGTGAACTTCGTGCTCATCCCGAACATCCATCTGGAAACGCCGAATTACACCGTGACGCGCCTGCGCCACGACGAGCTGAACCAGCAGACGACACCGCAGCCGAGCTACAGGATGGTGGAGGTTCCTCCGGAGGCGTCCGAAAGCCTGCCCATGCAGAAACCCGAGGTCACCCGGCCACAGGCCGCCGTGCAAGGCATTACCCCTACCCAGCCGGCCCCCATCAGGGAGGAACCGAAGGCGTTGTCCATCTTCGAGAAAATCTTCGGTTGGCTGACCCGCAGCGTCGACGAATCGAAAGAAGCGGTCAAAACGCGGCCGCGCGACCAGCAGCAACGCCGGCCCGCTCGGGACGATCGACGCCGCGACCGGGGCGAACGCAAGGAAGGCCGTGGTCGCGGCAGGGAATCGCGCGAGGAAACGCGTCAGGACGGCCGTCGCGACCAGCGGCCTCCGCGGCCGCAGAACGGGGATCAACGCCGGCAGCCGCAGGATCGCACACAGCCACCGCGCGTACCGAACCGCGAACAGTCGCAGCAGGCGCAGGCCGAGACTGCACCGGCTGCCATAGAGCAGCGCCTGCCGGGTGACCGTGTCGAGGAGTCCACCGAGAGCCGTGGCGGACGCCGCCGCCGCCGTCGCGGCCGCGGTGAACGCCGTCCCGACACCCCGGCCCGCACGCAAGCGTCACCGGACGCAGAGCAATCCCAGCCCGCATCCGCGGTACCGCCTGCACCGACCATGGTGCCGGAGCCAGCCATCGCGGCCTTGCCCGAGGTCGACAACCGCCCCTTTGCGATGGAAGAAGCCAGTCCGCTACCCGAAACGGAAACCGGCACGGAACAAATCCAAACCGCGCCCATCATGACCAGCCTGCCTGACCTGCCGCCCAGCGAAGAAGTCGCCATGGCGGTGGCGGCAGTTCATGAGGAACCGGAGCAACCCGGGCAAACTGAAGAGCACCCTGCGCCGGCGCCGGAATCACGGCCTCAGCCGGAACAAGCGCTCGAGGTTGCGCATGCGCCGGACGAACCGCCGAGGAAGGTTGAGCCGACCCCGGTGGCCGCGCCATCGGACTGGCAGATGCCGCCGGTCGAGTTGCCCACCGATCTGGTCCTGATCGAGACGCAACCGGAGAAGCTCGCACAGGCCCGCGTGCAGGAGGTTCAGGAACCCGAGCCGCCGAAGCCGCGCCGAACGCGTCCTCCCGAACCGGAGATACAGGACGAACCTCTGGTGCAGATCGAAACGCGCAATGAACAACCGACCGAAAGAGAGTCAGTCTGAGGTGAATTGAAAGCGCCGCTGCCGGTCTGGCTGGGTTTGAACCGGAACTGAAAGAGGCTCGGCTAAATGCCGAGCCTTTTCTTTATGTCGGCCAGCACGCCCCGCGCGCCATCTTCGACCAGGTCCAGCACCGCCTCGAATCCCTGATCGCCGCCGTAATAAGGATCCGGCACTTCGCCGCCGGGACTCGCCGTACTGTAATCCAGGAAAAGCCGCAGTTCCCCCCGTTGGCGCGTCCTCGCCAGCGCCTGCAGTTGCGCCAGGTGGCCGCGGTCCATTGCCAGGATGTAGTCGAATTCCCGCAGATCGCCTAGGGACACTTGGCGTGCGCGCAAGCCGGTCAGATCGTAGCCGCGGCGTGCAGCCGCAGCCACCGCCCGGCGATCGGGTTTTTCTCCGACATGGTAGTCATGCGTGCCCGCGGAACCGACCAGCACCGAATCCTGCAACCGTTCCGAGTTCAGCATCCATCGAAACACCGCTTCGGCGGTCGGGGAACGGCAAATATTTCCGGTGCACACGAACAGCACCTTCAGCGGCACCTCGCGATTGTCGTCGAAATTCATGGCTTGCCGCGCTCGGTGGTGGTGGTGGTGGTGGAAACAGATTTGGAAGGCATGCCCGCACCGTCAGTCTCGATCACCCCGAACAACAACTGCTTCAGCTCCTTCAGCCGATCGCGCATCTGTGCTGCGCGCTCGAACTCGAGGTTCCGCGCCGCGTCCAGCATTTCCTTTTCCACCCGGCGGAGCTCCTTGAGCAGATCTTTTTCACTCATCGATCCGTAAGCGGCCAGCATCTGCGCCGCCTGCATCGCCTGCGCCGCCGCCTGCGGCTCATATACGCCGTCTATCATGTCCTTGATGCGCTTGAACACGCCTTTCGGTGTGATTCCATGCGCGGCATTGAACGCGGTCTGCTTGCTGCGGCGGCGCTCCGTCTCGGCCAGTGCCCGCTTCATCGAGTCGGTCACTCTATCGGCGTACAGGATTGCCGTGCCGTTGATATGCCGCGCGGCGCGGCCGATCGTCTGTATCAACGACCGTTCCGATCGCAGGAAACCCTCCTTGTCCGCATCCAGAATGGCAACCAGCGATACCTCCGGCAGATCCAGCCCTTCGCGCAGCAAGTTGATCCCGACGAGCACGTCGAACTTCCCCAAACGCAGGTCGCGGATGATCTCCACCCGCTCCACCGTGTCGATGTCGGAATGCAGATAGCGCACCTTGATGCCGTGTTCCGAGAGGTAGTCCGTCAGGTCCTCGGCCATGCGCTTGGTCAGCGTGGTGACAAGTACCCGCTCTTCGCGTCCGACGCGCTCACCGATCTCGGACAGAAGATCGTCCACCTGATTGGAGGCCGGGCGAACGTCGATCGCAGGATCGATCAGTCCGGTGGGCCGCACCACCTGCTCCACCACCTGCGCCTGATGCTTTTGCTCGTAATCCGCCGGGGTCGCCGAAACGAATACGGTCTGCGGCATGATGCGCTCGAATTCGTCGAATCGAAGCGGGCGGTTGTCCAGTGCTGACGGCAGGCGGAAACCGTACTCCACCAGATTCTCCTTGCGGGCGCGATCCCCTCGGTACATGCCGCCGATCTGCGGCACGGTCACATGGCTTTCGTCGATGATCATCAGCGCGTTGCGCGGAAGATAGTCCAGCAGGGTAGGCGGGGGCTCGCCGGGCTGGCGGCCCGAAAGATGCCGTGAATAGTTCTCGATGCCCTTGCAGAAACCGAGCTCGTTCAGCATTTCGAGATCGAAACGCGTGCGCTGCTCGATGCGCTGGGCCTCCAGCAGCTTGCCGGTTTTCTGGAAGTGCGCGCTACGCGCGGCCAGCTCGATCTTGATTGCCTCGATCGCCCGCAGCGTGGTCGAACGCGGCGTCACGTAGTGGCTCGACGGATAGACGGTAAACCGCGGAATGCGCTGCACGATCTGCCCGGTCAGGGGGTCGAACAGGGAAAGTTGCTCGACCTCGTCGTCGAACAGCGATACCCGTAGCGCCAGTTCCGAGTTCTCGGCCGGAAAGATGTCGATAACATCGCCGCGAACGCGGAACGTGCCGCGGCGGAAATCCATCTCGTTGCGCTGATACTGCATTTCGGCCAGGCGCGAGATCACCTCTCTCTGCCCTACCCGTTCATTTTCGCGCAGATGCAGAATCATGCCGTGGTAATCGACCGGGTCGCCGATGCCGTAGATCGCCGAAACCGTGGCGACGATCACGCTGTCCTCCCGCTCCAGCAGCGACTTCGTGGCGGACAGGCGCATCTGCTCGATATGTTCGTTGATGCTCGAATCTTTCTCGATGAACAGATCGCGCGAAGGCACATAAGCCTCCGGCTGGTAATAGTCGTAATAGGAAACGAAGTACTCGACCGCGTTCTGCGGGAAAAACTCGCGCATCTCGGCGTAGAGCTGTGCGGCGAGCGTCTTGTTCGGCGCCATGACGATCGCCGGTCGCCCGGTGCGCGCGATCACGTTCGCCATGGTGTAGGTCTTGCCCGACCCGGTGACGCCGAGCAGGGTCTGGTATTGCAGGCCGTCGTTCAGCCCCTCCACCAGCCTGGTGATGGCTTCGGGCTGATCACCTGCCGGCTCGAAAGGCTGGTGCAGCCGGAACGGACTGTCCGGAAACACCACGACCTGCTCGTGGCTTTCCGCGATCGCTGTTTGTGTGGCGGCAGTCATGCCCTGGTTCGCCCCCGGAAAAGCCCCGATTTTCCCATGTCTTTCCCTTCCTGGCCGACATCCCGCCCCGCCTTCGCGCTCGCGCTGCCGGCGCAACCTCGTAATGTACAATTTGCAGTTGCCGATTCGACCTTACAACCCTGCAAATATTCCCCGACCTGACATGAGCATCTCGCCGCTTTCACGCGTGGATATGGCGCCACGCGACCCGATTCTTGGCCTCACCGAGCTGTTCGTGGCCGACGCCAACCCGAAGAAGGTCAATCTCGGCGTTGGCGTGTATTACGACGAGAACGGCAAGGTTCCCCTGCTCGAATGCGTTCGCCGCGCAGAACAGGAACTGGTGCGCCACGCGACGCCGCGTGCATACCTGCCGATCGACGGACTTCCGGCCTACGACAAGGCGGTTCAGCGCCTCGTCTTCGGTGCCGATGCGACCGTAATCCGCGACAAACGCGTGCTCACCGTGCAGGCGCTGGGCGGTACCGGCGGCCTGAAGATCGGGGCCGATTTTCTGCGTAGATTGCAGCCCGAAGCAGAAGTCTGGATCTCCGACCCGAGCTGGGAGAATCATCGCGCGCTGTTCGAGAATGCAGGCTTCAAGGTCAATACTTATCCCTATTACGATCCGTCGACGCACGGCGTGAACTTCTCCGGCATGCTGGCGGCGCTGAAATCGCTCCCGGCGGATTCGATCGTGGTGCTGCACGCGTGCTGCCACAACCCTACTGGAGTCGACCTCTCCGCCGAGCAATGGACCGAGGTCATCGAAACAGTCACTGCGCGCGGGCTCCTGCCTTTCCTGGATATCGCATATCAGGGATTCGGCGATAACCTCGACGCGGATGGCGACGCCGTCAGAAGATTCGCCGAAGCAGGCGGACCGGTATTCGTCTCGAATTCTTTCTCGAAGTCGTTCTCGCTCTATGGAGAGCGCGTTGGGGCATTATCGGTCGTCACCGACAGCACCGAGGAGACCGCGCGCGTGCTCAGCCAGATCAAACGCATCGTGCGCACGAATTACTCGAACCCGCCCACGCACGGCGGCAAAGTGGTCGCCGCTGTGCTCGAGTCCCCGCAATTGCGCGCATTATGGGAGCAGGAACTCGCACATATGCGCGACCGCATCCGCCGGATGCGCGCGGCACTTGTCGAGAAGATTCATTCCCGTTCGAAGCGCCAGGATTTCAGCTTCGTTACGCAGCAACGCGGCATGTTTTCCTACTCCGGATTGACGAAGGAACAGGTGATCGCGCTGCGCGAGAAACGTTCGGTTTACGCAATCGAGACGGGGCGTATCTGCGTGGCTGCGCTGAACGATAGCAACATCGACTATGTTGCGGATGCGATCGTAGAGGCGATCGGATGATGGACACGAAACCGGAGCCGTGTGTCTCTACGCAGGGAAGAAACCGCGGTTTCGGGCAGGCGAGCGTACGACTCTGTTGACCGTAGACAGTCGAGTCACTATCATACGCCGCTTTCCGTATTCCCCGATAGCTCAGTCGGTAGAGCAACTGACTGTTAATCAGTGGGTCGCTGGTTCGAGCCCAGCTCGGGGAGCCACTTCTGCCATGCGTGAGCACGGTTTCGCTCGCGGCCTGGTCGCCACTCTGCATCCAGCATCGAGTTCAGGCACACGGGTACCGGCACCCCGGACCCGGCAGCGGTTGCTGCGTGGAAACAGGGTGCTATGATCCGCCGGGCGAGTCATCAGTGCATTCATGTCAGTAGCAATCAAGTCCGCTGAAGATATCGAGAAGATGCGCGTAGCCGGCAGGCTGGCCGCAGAAGTTCTCGATTTCGTCGCGCAGCATGTCAAACCCGGCGTCACCACCGAAGAACTGGACGCGCTGTGCCACGACTACATGGTGGGCGTTCAGCGCACCGTTCCCGCGCCCCTGAACTACGCTCCGCCCGGCTACCAGCCTTTCCCCAAGTCCATCTGCACGTCGGTGAACCACGTCGTCTGCCACGGCATTCCCGGTCCGAAGAAGCTGAAATCCGGCGACGTCGTCAATATCGACATCACCGTAATCAAGGACGGTTTTCACGGCGACACCAGCCGGATGTTCCTGGTTGGAGAACCCTCGATCCAGGCCAGGCGACTGTGCGACATCACCTACGAATGCATGTGGCGCGGAATCTCGCGAGTCAGATCCGGCGCCTATCTCGGGGACATCGGGCACGCCATTCAGACCTGTGCCGAGGAACACGGCTACAGCGTCGTGCGCGAATTCTGCGGCCACGGGATCGGGCGCCGCTTCCACGAAGAGCCACAGGTGCTCCACTACGGCAGGCCGGGAACCGGGGTGAAACTGCAAGCCGGCATGACTTTCACAATCGAACCCATGATCAACGCCGGCAAGCCGGGTATCCGCCAGCTCGCCGACGGCTGGACCGTGGTCACCAAGGACCACAGCCTGTCCGCGCAGTGGGAGCACACCGTACTGGTCACTGAAACCGGTTTCGAGGTGCTGACGGTTTCGCCGGCGGCTCCCCCGCCGCCCGCATTCGCGGCCTGAACATGGCGACGCCTGCGCCGCAAGTCACGCCGCGCAACCCGAACGCCGGCAGGATCGAACGCTGGCGGCGCAACCTGACGGATGGCAGGTCGCGCATCCGCGAGAGATTCGCCGAGCGCAGTGATCCGCGGCGCAGCCTGTCCGCGCAGGCGAAGCTGGTCGATGAAATCGTGCGCGCGGTATGGGAAGACACCGTGCCGCAGGAGGACTTCGCCCTGATCGCCGTGGGCGGGTATGGCCGCGGCGTGCTGTTTCCCTATTCCGACGTCGATGTACTGGTTCTGCTGCCCGGCGCCGTAGATGCCGCCCAGCGCGCACGGCTGGAAGAGCTGGTGGGCGTGCTATGGGACGTCGGTCTGGAAATCGGGCACAGCGTGCGCACGGTGGAAGAATGCGAGGCCGAGGCGCGCCGGGACGTCACGGTCCAGACCACCCTGCTCGAATCGCGGCTGCTGGCGGGCAACCGCCGGCTTTACGCGTGTTTCGGCAAAGCCATGCAGGCTTGTCTCGACGTCCCCTATTTCGTGAAGGCCAAGCTGCTGGAACAGCAGCAAAGGCATACGCGCTTCAACGACACCGCCTACAACCTCGAACCGAACATCAAGGAAAGCCCGGGCGGCCTGCGCGATCTGCACAACATCCTGTGGATCAGCCGCGCCGCGGGGCTCGGCGGCAGCTGGCTGGATCTGGCAAGGCAGAAAATCCTTACTCACGAGGAAGTGCGCCAGCTCAAGCGGCATGAACGCGCCTTGAGCGAACTGCGCGTGCGGCTGCACTACGTCGCCGGCCGTCGCGAAGACCGGCTGCTGTTCGATTTTCAGGCGGCGATGGCCGCCCAGTCCGGGCTGAAGGACACGGCTGCCAAGCGCGCCAGCGAACAACTGATGCAGCGCTTTTACACCACGGCCAAGGCCGTACAACTGCTGAACAGCATCGTGGTGCAGAACCTGCGCGCAAGGGTGTTCCCGCAGCCGAAGGCGAAGCCGAAGGTCCTCAACGAACGCTTCCAGGTCCGCGGTGAGCATCTCGAAGTACGCAGCGCGGGCCTGTTCGAACGCAATCCGGCCGCAATTCTCGAGGCCTTTCTGCTCTGGCAGCAGCATCCCGAGATCAAGAGCCTTTCGGTCAGCGCCATGCGCGCGCTCTGGCATGCGCGCGACCGCATCGACGCCGCGTTTCGCCGCGATCGCCGCAACCGCGCACGGTTCATGGAGATCCTGCGCTCGCCGCCCGGCATCACGCATACCCTGCGCAGGCTGAACCAGTTCGGTGTGCTTGGGCGTTACCTGCCGGTATTCGGACGCATCGTGGGCCAGATGCAGCACGACCTGTTTCACGTCTACACGGTCGATGAACACATCCTGATGGTGCTGCGCAACCTGCGCCGTTTCGCGGTGCCTGAAATGTCGCATGAGTATCCGTTGTGCAGCCGGCTGATGTCCGAGTTCGAGCGCCCGGAGGTGCTCTACATCGCCGCCCTTTTTCACGATATTGCCAAGGGTCGCGGCGGCGACCACTCGACGCTGGGCATGCAAGACGCGAGGCGTTTCGGCCGCGATCACGCCCTGCCCGCCGAAGACACCGAGCTCATCGTCTGGCTGGTCGAGCACCACCTGCACATGTCCGCCGTCGCGCAGAAACAGGACCTGTCGGATGCGGGCGTGGTTGCCGCCTTTGCCGCCAAGGTGGAAACCGAACGCCGCCTGGTCGCGCTGTACCTGCTCACCGTGGCCGACATCCGCGGCACCAGCCCGAAGGTATGGAATGCATGGAAGGCGAAGCTGCTGGAAGACCTGTTCCATGCGACGCGCCGGCTTCTGCAGCCAGGCCCGGAATCCGGCGAGCACACGCTGAATGCGAAACAGGAGCGGATCCTGGCGGCGTTGCGTGCCCATGCGATTCCCGAAACCGCGCATCAGCGCTTCTGGAAACAGCTGGACGATACCTATTTCCTGCGTCATGACGAGCAGGACATCGTGTGGCATACGCGCCTGCTGAACTACCGGGTGAAACCCGAATCGCCGGTGGTGAAGGCGCGCCTGTCGCCGATCGGCGAAGGCCTGCAGGTGATGATCTACGGCCACGACGACAAGACGCTGTTCGCGCGAAGCTGTGGTTTCTTCGAGAGCATCCGTTTCAGCATCGTCGAAGCCAAGGTGTACACGACACGCCACGGCTATGCACTGGACACTTTTCAGGTCATGGATCCGGCACGCGCGACCTCGCATTACCGGGACCTGATCAGTTACATCGAGCACGAGCTCGCAGACCGGCTAACGCAGACCGGTCCGCTGCCGCCCCCGATCGGCGGGCGGTTGTCGCGACAGCTCAGGAACTTTCCGATCACGCCGGAGGTGCACATACGGCCGGACGAAAAAGGCCGCGACCATTACCTCAGCCTGGTCGCCGGCGACCGTCCCGGCCTGCTTTATCGGGTGGCAAGGGTGCTGGTGGATTACGACGTGCGCGTCTTCACGGCCAAGGCCAACACGCTCGGCGAGCGCGCCGAAGACACGTTCCTGGTAAACGGTGAGGCGCTCAGCGATCCGCGCAGAGTGGTGCGCCTGGAAAGCGACCTCATCCAGCAGTTGCAGCCACGGCCCTGAAGGCCTGGCCGTCCTCGTGGCTTACTCGTCCACCACGTCCTGCCCGGGGAACAGCTCCTCGTTGAACCCGAACAGCCGCAGGTCGCGGATGCGCATCGGGTAGAGAATGCCTTCGAGGTGGTCGCACTCGTGCTGTACGACCCTGGCGTGAAATCCCGAAACAGTCCGATCGATTTCCTTTCCGTACTGGTCGAATCCGCGGTAGCGCAGTTTCGAGTGCCGCTGCACTACGCCGCGCATGCCCGGAACCGACAGGCATCCCTCCCAGCCGTCCTCGGTTTCGTCTCCGATCGATTCCAGCACCGGATTGATCAGCACGGTATACGGCACCTGCTCCGCATCGGGATAACGTGGATTGTGGCCGACTCCGAAGATCGTCACCTGCAGGCCGACACCGATCTGCGGCGCGGCGATGCCCGCGCCATTTTTCGCGCGCATGGTGTCTTCCATGTCCTGCAGCAGCGCGTGCAATTCCGGCGTGTCGAAGCGCTCGACCGCGCGCGACTTCTCCAGCAGCCTCGGATCGCCCATGCGCAGCACCGGCTTAACTGCCATCGCTCTCCACCAGCCGTTCGAGCAGCGTACGCACCTGCCCCATCGCCGCGGTCAGGACCGCGCGAATCGCCTCGAGATGCACCGCCTCGGCGCTGTCGCCCCGGCCGGCGGCCCAGTTCGCCACCACCGCAACCGCTGCGTAACGCAATCCGATTTCCCGCGCCAGGGCTGCTTCCGGCATGCCCGTCATGCCGACCATGTCCGCACCATCGCGCTCCAGGCGGTCGATCTCTGCCGCGGACTCCAGCCGTGGACCCTGCGTGGTCGCGTATACGCCGCCGTATACCATGGGCAGGTTTGCGGCCTGCGCGGCCTTCCGCAATGCCGCCCGCAGGTCGTCGCAATACGGGTGGGTGAAATCGACGTGCGTCACCGGCTGCTCCGGTCCGTCGAAAAACGTGTGCTTGCGTCCATGGGTGTAATCGATGATCTGGCTCGGGATCGCGATGGCGCCCGGCGTCATATCGGAGCGGATGCCGCCGACCGATGCCACCGACACCACACGCGCGACCTTCTGTGCGTGCAGTGCCCAGATGTTGGCGCGGTAGTTCACCGCATGCGGCGGGATGGTATGCCCATAGCCGTGCCGCGCAATGAACACCACGTCCCGGCCGTTCAGTTTTCCGAATGTCAGCGCGCCTGAGGGCTCGCCGTAAGGCGTACGCGCCACTTCGCGATGCGTGATTTCGAGACTCGCGAGCTGCGTGAGTCCGGTGCCTCCGATGATTCCCAGCATTTCTAAGCCTTCACCGCGTACACCGCGGGCAAATTGCGCCATGCATCGTTTACGTCCATGCCGAAGCCGAACACGTATCGGTCCGGCAGGCTCACGCCAACGAAATCCGCGTGCACCGGTTTCTGCCTGCCGATATCTTTGTCGGCGAACACCGCGAGGTCCACGCTGGCTGCGCCCTGGTCAAGCAGCCATTGGCGGACGGCGGCGAGCGTGTGTCCCTCGTCGAGAATGTCGTCCAGCACCAGTACGGCGCGATTCTTCACGCTGGCCTGTGGCTCGACTTTCCAGCGGACCTTGCCGCCGCGCCTGGAGCCGTCGTAGCGGCTCACGTGGATATAGTCGAACTCCAGCGGAAAGCGCAGCATCGGCAACAGCTGCCCCGCAAACACCACCGCTCCGCCCATCACGCTCAACACCAGCGGCAGGCGTTCGCTCAGTTTGCCGGTAATCGATTCGGCGAGACGGCGCAGCGCCGCCTGCACCTCGTTCTCGGAACACACCAGTTCCGCGTCCTCGAGGACTTTCCTGGATGCTTCGGCTGAAAGCATGGATCAGTCGCGCTTGGCCGCTTTGGCCTGAACCGAGTGCAGAAATTCGCGGAATCCTTCGCCGATTTCCGGATGCCGCATGGCATACAGTACGTTCGCTTGCAGGTAGCCGAGTTTGGATCCGCAGTCATAACGCACGCCCTGGAACTCGTAGGCCAGTGCGCGCTGTTTCTCCAGCAAGGCGGCGATGCCGTCGGTCAGCTGGATCTCGCCGCCCGCGCCCGGTTTCACGCGTTCGAGGTGGTCGAAGATCTCCGGCGTCAGCACATAGCGGCCGACCACCGCCAGCGTCGACGGCGCCACATCGGGTTTCGGTTTCTCCACCATGCCGGTGATACGGTGCATGCCGCGCTCGCCCGGTTCGGTCCTGACGATGCCGTAAGAAGACGTTTCTGCACGTGGCACATCCTGCACGGCAAGCAGCGAGCAGCGCTCCTTTGCGTAGACATCGACCATCTGCTTCATCACGCCCGGCCTGGCGTCGATCAGGTCGTCCGCCAGGATCACGGCGAAAGGCTCGTTGCCGACCACCGGTTTCGCGCACAGGATGGCGTGGCCGAGCCCGAGCGCCTCTGCCTGGCGCACGTAGATACAGCTCACGTTTTTCGGCAGGATGTCGCGCGCCTGCTCGAGCAGCTTTTCCTTGCCGCGGAGCTCGAGCTCGGCTTCCAGCTCGTAAGCCTTGTCGAAGTGATCTTCTATCGCGCGCTTGAAACGGCCGGTGATGAATACCATCTGAGTGATACCGGCTTCGACCGCCTCCTCCACCGCGTACTGGATCAGGGGCTTGTCGACCACCGGCAGCATTTCCTTGGGATTCGCCTTGGTGGCCGGCAGAAATCGGGTACCCAGACCGGCTACGGGGAAGACGGCTTTGATGATCTTTCTCAAGGGTTTTCTCTCTCTTGTTGTCGCATTCAGTCGGTCGCGGCCACCAATTCTAACAACCCGTCCTCGTCGAGCACAGTAATGCCGAGCTCGAGCGCCCGTTCGTATTTGCTGCCGGGTTCGGCGCCCACGACCACGTAGTCGGTTTTCTTCGAAACGCTGCCGGTCACCTTCCCGCCCATCTCCTCGATGCGGCTCTTCGCCTCGTCGCGGGTCAGGCTCGGCAGGGTTCCGGTGAGCACGAAAGTCTTTCCGGCGAGCGGCAGGTTGTCCCGGCGCCGCTGCGCGCCTTCTTCCCAGCTCAGACCTGCGGTGCGCAGGCGCTCGACCACTTCCCGGTTGTGCGGCTCGGAAAAGAAGCGCGCGATGCTGCCCGCCACCACCGGGCCGACGTCGGCAACCTCGAGCAGTTCGTCTTCGCCCGCACCCATCAGTGCCGCCAGGTTGCCGAAATGTGCCGCAAGGTCTTTTGCGGTGGTCTCGCCTACGTTGCGGATGCCGAGCGCGTAGATGAAGCGTGCCAGCGTGGTGCGCTTGCTCGCGTCGATCGCCGCGACCAGGTTCGCAGCCGATTTCTCCGCCATCCGCTCGAGTCCGGCGAGCGTATCCGCATCCAGGCTGTAAATGTCCGCCGGTGTCTTGATCAGTCCGTTGTCGACCAGTTGTTCCACCAGTTTCTCGCCGAGGCCTTCGATGTCGAGTGCACGCCGCGAAGCGAAATGCAGCAGCGCCTGCTTGCGCTGCGCCGGGCAGAACAGGCCGGCCGTGCAGCGCGCGATCGCCTCGTCCTCCGGCCGTTCCACCCGCGAACCGCAAACCGGGCATTTGTCCGGCATGCGAAACGGCTTCGCATTCTTCGGACGGCGTTCCTTCACCACACCCACCACTTCGGGAATGACGTCCCCGGCGCGGCGTACGATGACGTAATCGTTGATTCTGACGTCCTTGCGCCGGATCTCGTCTTCGTTGTGCAGCGTGGCGTTGGTCACCGTCACGCCACCGACCGTCACCGGCGCCAGTCGCGCGACCGGGGTCAGCGCGCCGGTACGGCCGACCTGGACGTCGATTCCAAGCAGCTGGGTGATCTCCTCCTGCGCGGGGTACTTGTGCGCGACCGCGAAGCGCGGCGCACGCGAAACGTATCCGAGTTGCGCCTGCGCCCGCAGGTCGTCCACCTTGTACACCACGCCGTCGATCTCGTATGGCAGTTGCGCGCGACGCGATCCGACTTCGCGGTAATAGCCAAGCAGCCCTTCCACGCCGCGCACCACGTCTCGTTCCCGCGCGACCGCGAAACGCAGCCCTTCGAGATACTCGAGCTGATGGCTGTGACGGTCTTTCGGAACCGCGCCACCCTCCGCACGGCCGATACCGTACGCAAAGAAAGTCAGTCTGCGGGTTGCGGTGATGCGCGAATCCAGCTGCCTGAGCGAACCGGCAGCCGCATTGCGTGGATTGGCGAACTCGCGCTCGCCCCTGTCGCGCTGCGTGCGGTTCAGCGCCTCGAAATCCCGCTTGAGCATGAGCACCTCGCCGCGCACTTCCAGCAAGTCCGGCAGCTCACGCCCGGAGAGTTTCAGCGGAATCGCACGCACCGTTCGCAGGTTCACGGTGACGTCTTCTCCCGTGGTTCCGTCGCCGCGGGTTGCACCGAGCACGAACGCACCGCGTTCGTAGGTGAGGCTGATTGCGAGGCCGTCGAACTTCGGCTCCACCGCGTATGCCACCGGCTCATCCTTCTCCAGGCCTTCGCGCACCCGCCGGTCGAAGGCGACCACCTCCTCCTCGCTGAACGCATTGTTCAGCGACAGCATCGGCGACGCGTGCGTGACTGCCGCGAATGCGGCCAGCGGCGGGGCGCCAATACGCCGTGTCGGAGAGTCGGCTACCGCCAATTCCGGGTATTGTGATTCCAGCTCGGACAACGCGCGGAACAGCCTGTCGTATTCCGCATCGGGAAGCGTGGGCGCGTCCTTGACGTAGTAGTCGTAATTCGCCTGGTCGATCTCGCGGCGCAACCGTTCTGCGCGTTTCGCGATAGCCGCAGGTACACCCATCAGGAGAACAGTCTGCGCGTGGCCGGCGCTCCGGCCGGCAACCCCCTGCTCTCCATGGCAGCGTAGATCGCCTGCAGTTGCGCCCGGATCTTGTCCAGTCCGACGTCGTTCAGCAGCGCGCGATTGTCATCTGCCAGCAGACCGTCGAGCGAATCGGCGAAACTGCGGCTGGTGGCCAGCATACGGTCGAACGCACGAATGCCATCCGCTACACGGGGCACGTCCAGCAGGAAGGTCACGCCGGAAGTCGTCATGCGGCGGATCTGGTCGGGCAGAAACGGGTTCGCCTCCTGGTTGTCCAGCGTGAAAAGCGCGTCGCCCTGCCCGTCCTCGCACACGAACACGCCGCTCGGCTGCAGCCTGAAGCCGGCGGCCTCCGCCAGCGCGCGTACCTGCGTGCCCTGGAATACCTGCCCCGACTGTGCGATCACGTTGATGCCGACCATCACATCGACCTCGGCGCAGAAGTCGTCCAGGTCCCTGGCTTTCTCCAGCGCCACTTCGAAGTCCGGCAGTTCGGCGATAGCCGACATGCCCGAGGCGTGCTCCCTGATCACAGACTGAAAATTTCGAAGCTGCTGTTCGGAGACCGATCCGCTGCGATCGACCAGCTGCAGCGCCAGGCGGAGCGAGGTGTACCAGTGCTCGGGGTCGGCTACCGCCTGCCACTCGCGTGTGTGATAGTCATAGCCCGTCATGGCGACCCGGCGGCCGACCGCAGACAGCGCGGCGGTCAGCGCCTCGATGGCACTGGCGGGAATCACCTCCCCGGCACGGATCTCCGAAATGTAATCGATGGCCGCATCGGGCAGGACTTCGCCGCGCGCCGAAGCCGCCGGCCGGCGTTCCGCAGGCGCAGCCGCCTTCACGGGCTTCGGCGGCGCCTGCCGTGCGGGCTCGCGTGCCGGTTCCTCTGCGCCATCGAAGTCGGGTTCGATGCGCGGTTCGACCCGCTCCGGTTCCGGCTGGATTGAAGGTTCCAGCAGCACGTCCGCTTCGGGCCGCTGCAGACCGCCCTCCGCGCGGCGCCGCAACTGCCGCTCCTGCCACCAGTTGAATGCGACCACGCCGGCGATGATGAACACGCCGAGTATCAACAAACCGATCTGCAGGTCACTCATCCGGTCTCCCCCCTGGACGGTGTCATCGGTTGCGCCGGGTCAGGCCGCTTCTTCGCGCATGCGAAGCGCTTCTTCGATGTCGACCGCCACCACCCTCGATACGCCCAGCTCCTGCATGGTAATGCCAATCAGCTGCTGGGCCATTTCCATGGTGATCTTGTTGTGGGTGATGAACATGAACTGGGTTGAAGACGACATTTTCTTCACCAGTTCGCAGTAGCGCTCGGTGTTGGTGTCGTCCAGCGGCGCGTCCACCTCGTCCAGCAGGCAGAACGGCGCCGGATTCAACTGGAACATCGAGAACACCAGCGCCAGCGCCGTCAGCGCCTTCTCACCGCCAGACAGCAGGTGAATCGATGCATTGCGCTTGCCCGGAGGCCGCGCGATCACCTGTACCCCGGCATCCAGAATTTCCTCGCCGGTCATCAGCAGCTGAGCCTCGCCGCCCCCGAACAGCGCGGGGAACATCTCACCGAAATGGCGGTTGACGGTGTCGAAGGTCTCCTGCAGCCGCTCTCGGGTCTCGCGATCGATCTTGCGGATCGCGGTTTCCAGCGTCTCCACCGCATCCGAGAGATCGAGCGACTGGGCATCCAGGTAGCCCTTGCGGTCGCGCGCCGTGCCGAGTTCATCCAGCGCGGCGAGGTTCACCGCGCCCAGGGCATTAATCTCGTTGTTCAGCCGGGTCAGTTCACTCTGCAGCTGGCTCGCGCGGACACCCTGCTCGAGCTGCGGCAGCAGCGCCTGCTCGTCGGCACTGGCTTCCTGCAGCTGCTGTGCATGGTTCTCCTCCGCGATGCGGGCTTCCTGCTCCTTGAGCCTGAGCTCGCCCACGCGTTCGCGCAGGGGGCCTGCCTTCTGCTCCGCGGCCAGCCTTTCCTGCTCGGTGGCGCGCAACTCGGCGTCGATGCTTTCGAGCGCATCGCGGGCAGCCGCCAGTTCGGTCTCGCGCCGGGATTTCAGTTCCAGCGATTGCTGCAACGCCTGCTGCAGGGTGGTTTCATCCGCCGCCGCGGCCTCTTCTTCCAGCCGCGCTGCGTCCTCGTGCAGCCGCTTCAGTTGTTGCGAAATTGCATGAGAAGAAGATTCTATTTCACTGATTTTTTGAGAACAACTTCTCTGAATAAAGGCGGCCTCCTGGACTTTGCGCTCAACCGCCTGCACCTGCTCACGCAATGCCTCCAGAGCGGCCTCGGCCGTCTGGAATATGCCCCGCGCCTGTTCGAGTGCCGCGCGCAATCCCGCCAGTCCATCCTCCAGCGCGCGTACCGTTTGCACAGCCGTGGCCATCTGCGCCTTCTCGCGCTCGACCTCGGTATCGATCTCCTCCACTTCCCGCACGATCTGGGTGCCGCGGCTGGTCACCCGTTCCGCTAGCTGCGACAGCCGCACGTGATCGACCTTGAGCTGATGCTGGCTCTCCTGCAGATCGCCGACCTCGCGACGCAGGCGCTCGGTTTCGCTGCGCGCATGGTCGAGTTCGGCCTGCAGGCCCTGCACCTGCTCCATGGCCGCCGCCAGTTCGCGGTCGATGTCATTGCGCTCGGCGTACAACGCCTCGATCTCCCGCTGCCGGGACAGGATCCCGTGCACCTCCGAGTCGGCGGCATGGAAACTGACGCTGGTCGGTGTGAAGATATGCCCCAGTGACGTCACCAGCAGCGCGCCGGGACCGAGATCCTTCGACAATTCCACGCCCCGCCCGGCATCGGGCAGCACATAGACCTGATGTAACCAGTCGTCCAGCACCGCGGATATGCGCGCATCGCTGCAGGTCACGTAAGCGGCGAGCCGCTCGAGTCCCTGGGGCGCCGGCGACGCGTCCACGCCCGTCCCGCCCGACAGCCGGTGGAACGAAACCTTGCCCGGAGGCGGATCCGACAGCAGCGCATGGACCGAACCCAGGTCCTCCAGGCCGATGCTGTTCAGGCGCTCGCGCAGTACCGCTTCCAGCGCGTCTTCCCACCCCTCACGGACCTGCACCGCCTGCCACAGGTGCGGATTGCGCTTCAGCGAATTGCGCTCGAGCCAGGGTTCGAGCTCGCCGGCCCGTGACACCTGCTCCTGCAGCGACTGCAATGCCGTCAGCCTGGCGTCGCGTTGATTCAGGCGCTGCCGCAATTGTTCGGCAACGGTCTCGGCGTCCTGCAGCGCAGTCTCCTGCCCGGGCAGTTCCGATTCGCGCAGCGCCAGCGCTTCGCGCCGCTCGCCCAGCATGTACGAGAGCTCCTGCAGCTCCTGGTCGAGGCGCACCAGCTCACTCGGTTCCGGCATCTCGAGCGCATCGCGTTCCTCTTCCAGGCGCCCCCTGCGCGTGGCCAGCTGCCCGAGCAGCTTCTCCGAGTGCGCACAGCGGGTGCGCTCCAACTCGAGTTGCTGCTCGGCACGGGTCAGTTCGCGCCCGGCCTGATCCAGGCCGGACTGGGCGGACTTGTAAGCCTCTTCCGCACCGGGCAGCGCCTCGTGCAACGCCCGCAGCTCCTCCTGCAGCTGTTCGCTGGCCTCGCGTGCGGCCTGCAGTTCGCGTTCGACCCGCTCGCGCGAAGCCTGCAACTCGGTCGATGCTGCGCCCTGCTCGTTCACCTGCGCGCGCACCGACTCCAGCTGCCGCTCGGTGCGGGCACGAGTATCGCGCAGATGCTGGATCTGCTGCTCGATGCGCGAGACTTCCGCGTTCACCTCGTACAGCCGCCCCTGCGCTGCATGCGACTCGTCGGACGCCGCGTAATGGCGCGCACGCAGTTCCTCGACGCGTTTCTCGGCCTCTCGCAACTTTGCGGTTTCGGCCTCGATCTCGAGGCCGACCGCCTCGATCTCGCGCTGGATCTTCGCGCGCTGCGCCACCGCGTCGCGTTTGCGCGTCATCCACAACAGGTGCTGGGTACTGCGCAGCTGCGCCTCGAATTCGCGATAGCGGCCGGCCTGTTCCGCCTGGGCTTCGAGATGCTCGAGCTGCTTGCCCAGCTCGTTGCGGATGTCCTCGACCCTGAGCAGGTTCTCGCGGGTGTCCTCCAGGCGCAGTTCGGTCTCGCGCCGGCGTTCACGGTACTTCGAAACCCCTGCCGCCTCTTCCAGGAAATTGCGCAGGTCTTCCGGCCGGGCCTCGATGATGCGCGAGATCATGCCCTGCTCGATGATCGCGTAGCCCCTGCCACCCAGGCCGGTGCCGAGGAAGATGTCCGCCACGTCCCGCCGCCGCACATGCTGGTTGTTGATGTAGTAGGACGACTCGCCGTCGCGCTCGAGCACGCGCTTGACGGAGATTTCGGCGTACTGCGACCACGGGCCGGCGTCCTTGCCGAGGCTGTTGTCGAAGATGAGTTCGACGCTGGCGCGGCTGACCGGCTTGCGCTCGCCGGAGCCGTTGAAAATCACGTCCTGCATGCTTTCGCCGCGCAGCTGCTTGGCGGACGATTCGCCGAGTACCCAGCGCACTGCATCGATGACGTTCGATTTGCCGCAGCCGTTCGGCCCGACCACCCCGACCAGTTGTCCCGGGACCGGGATGTGCGTGGGATCGACGAAAGATTTGAAACCGGCCAGTTTGATATGGGTGAGACGCACTATTTGCGGCTTTCTGAGAGCTTATAATTCACCGGAACATCCATAAAACAAGCGCCTGGGCGCGGCCGTGAAGCCTGAAGCCCAGGCGCATCGTTTTTTCGCCGCGTATTTTAGCCGAACGACCCTGCCTGATAAATGCCGAAACGCCCGAGCCGCCAGCTGGAAACCTTCGATAACCCGAGTCCGGAACGCGACTACCTGATTCACATGGAGATTCCGGAATTCACCTGTCTCTGTCCGAAGACCGGTCAGCCCGACTTCGCCACGCTGGTGCTGGACTACATTCCCGATCGCCAGTGCGTCGAACTGAAAAGCCTGAAGCTCTATGTCTGGTCGTACCGCAACGAAGGCGCATTCCACGAAGCGGTGACCAATCGCATCCTCGAAGATCTGTCCAGCGCCACGCGGCCGCGGTTCATGCGCCTGATCGCGCGTTTCTACGTGCGCGGCGGCATCTTCACCACCGTGGTCGCCGAACACCGCAAGAAAGGCTGGAAACCGCAGACCCCGATCGAGCCGCCGGTTTTTCCGACGCAGTCAGGCACGCGCGGCTGAAATCCGCGCCTCCAAGTGCCCGGAAAACAGGGTGGCGGCGACCAGCATCGTGCCGCCGATCCACTGTCGGGCGCCCATCGACTCGCCGGCGAGGAAGTACGACGACACCGCACCGAACGCGAGTTCGGTCAACAGGATGACGATCGCGCGGTTTGCCGCCGTGCGCGTCAGCCCTTCCTGTACGGCGACGTTCACCGCGAAGATCACGGCGGCGACCAGGAGCAGAAAAATCCAGGTTTGCATCCCGACCGACAGCAGCGCGGTCGCCGGCGATTCCAGGACCAGCATCACCGGCAGCGATATCACCGATACCCCGAACCAGACGCCCAGCGCCTTGATGCCCGGCTCCAGCACCTGCGCCTTTCGGCTCAGCACGTTGGCCAGTGCGAACGCCATTCCCGCCGACAGCGCCAGCCACTCTGCGGGCGAGGCGAGCGTCGGCAGTCGAGCTTCCGGTTCCCACAGCATCACCGCCGCACCACCGATCGACAGCCCGATCACCAGGTAACCGATCGGGCCCGGACGCTCGCCCAGCAGCATGCGCGCGAACAACACGGTCCACAGCGGGGCGAGGAAAAACAACAGCAGGACCTGCATCACCTCGCCGCGAACCATGGCCAGTACGTAGGCCAGGTTGCACCATCCGGCGGAAAGCGCGATCGCGCCCAACAACCAGGGCGCGTTGCGAAAACGCGCGAGCTGCGCACGAAATATCCAGAGACCGGGAAGCAGCGCCAGAAAGTACGTCAGGAACGACGCGGTGGCACCGGCAATGCCGGCATCACCCAGTACGCGATACGGATACCAGATCAAACCCCAGACCAGTGCGCCCGCGAGCAGCGCGAGAACCGGAACGGCATTGTCCTTGTGCAATGGCGACACCCTTATAATGCGACCGCCCGTGAGTCCCGCGTAAACGCGCAGGGTGGCGCGGCAACCGTCGACCGATGAATCCGAATATCGCCCGCCTTCAGCCTTATCCCTTCCAGGAACTTGCCGCCCTGCTGAAGGGCGTTGTACCCGAGCCCGGTTTTGAACCGATCCGTCTTTCGATTGGCGAACCGAAACATCCGACCCCGCAGTTCATCAAGGACGCGGTGACCGCCGCGCTGGACGGACTGGCGTCCTACCCCCTGACCATCGGCGGCGAGGACCTACGCGCCGCGATCGCGGAATGGGCATCGGTCCGCTATTCCCTGCCCCCGCTCGATCCGGCGACACAGGTGCTGCCCGTGCTCGGCAGCCGCGAGGCGCTGTTCGCGTTCGCGCAACTGGTGATCGATTCCGGCGCAAAGGCGCCGGCGGTGGTCATGCCGAACCCTTTCTACCAGATTTACGAAGGCGCAACCCTGCTCGCCGGCGCGACGCCGCATTTTATCAACGCCACGGCGGACAACCGCTTCGGTTTTTCCCCACAGCAGTTGCCGGTCGCCGTCTGGAAACGCACGCAGCTCGTCTATGTCTGCTCGCCCGGAAATCCGTCCGGCCGGGTGCTCTCGCTGGATGAGTGGAAAGAACTGTTCGACTATTCCGACCGCTATGGCTTCGTAATCGCGTCGGACGAATGCTACTCGGAGATCTACTTCGACGATGCGGACAGGCCGATCGGCGCGCTCGAAGCCGCGCACCGTCTGGGCCGCACCGGCTACGAACGGCTGGTGGTATTCAGCAGCCTGTCCAAGCGTTCGAACGTGCCCGGCATGCGTTCAGGCTTCGTCGCCGGCGACGCCGCGATACTCGCGAAGTTCCTGCACTACCGCACTTACCACGGGTCGGCGATGAGCCTCGCGGTACAAGCGGCGAGCGCGGCAGCGTGGCGCGATGAAGCGCACGTGGCGGAGAACCGCCGCCTGTATTGCGAGAAATTCGCCAAAGTGGTACCCCTGCTGAGCGAAGTCACGGAAGTCGAAATGCCCGATGCCGGTTTCTATCTCTGGTTGCGCACGCCGGTGGCCGACACCGAGTTCGCTAAGCGTTTGGTCCAACTCTATAATGTGACGGTTCTGCCGGGCAGCTACCTGGGCCGCGAAGCGCACGGCGTCAACCCGGGCGCGAACCGCGTGCGCATCGCACTGGTGTCGCCGGTGGCGGAATGCATGGAAGCGGCCGGAAGGCTGCGCGACTTCTTCGAGGAACTTGGAAAAGGATAACAACGCATGACGGATCTGAAGGGCGTGCTCGAACAGGCGTTCGAACGTCGCACCGAAATCTCGCCCCGCTCGGCCTCGCCGGAAGTGCGCGAAGCGGTCGCCGAAACCATCGCGCAGCTGGACAAGGGCAAACTGCGGGTCTCGGAGAAACAGGGCGGCGAATGGATCACGCACCAGTGGGTCAAGATGGCCGTGCTGCTGTCCTTCCGCCTGCACGACAACGCGGTCGTGCGTGACGGTTACACGAACTACTTCGACAAGGTTCCATCCAAGTTCGCCGACTACGGCAATGCGGACTTCCAGGCCGGCGGTTTCCGCGTGGTGCCGCCTGCGGCCGTGCGCCGCGGCGCGTTCATCGCCAGGAACGTGGTGCTGATGCCCTCCTACGTGAACATCGGCGCCTACGTCGACGAAGGCACGATGGTCGATACCTGGGCCACGGTCGGCTCCTGCGCGCAGATCGGCAGGAACGTGCACCTGTCCGGCGGCGTCGGCATCGGCGGCGTGCTGGAACCGCTGCAGGCGAACCCGACCATCATCGAGGACGACTGCTTCATCGGCGCGCGTTCCGAAATCGTCGAGGGCGTCATCGTCGGTGCCGGTTCGGTCATCTCGATGGGCGTCTACATCGGCCAGAGCACCAAGATCTACAACCGCGACACCGGCGAGGTGTTGTATGGCAGGATTCCACCGGGGTCAGTCATCGTTTCAGGCAACCTGCCTTCCGCAAACGGCAAATACAGCCTGTACTGCGCGGTGATCGTCAAGCAGGTGGACGCCAAGACGCGAGCCAAAACGAGCATTAACGATCTTCTGAGGGGCGATTGAAGAACAAACGCCACGTAGCCGGCGCCGTACCTGGAAACACGCGAGTTTCAGTGCAGGCTAATGCGCCGAAGGCGCGTTACGCCGGAGCTAAGACCGGCATCAACGAACTGCTCCGCAGCGACTGAGCAGCGAACCCAATCAACCAGCGAGGCCACCATGTTCCTTGATCCACTGTTCAAGCTGATGGCGGAGAAAGATGCCTCCGACCTGTTCATTTCGGCCGGCGCTCCGATCTCGATCAAGATCCTCGGCAACATCATGCCGGTGAACCAGCAGATCATCGACGGCGAACTCGCCCGCAAGATCGCCCACGAGGTGATGGACGAACGCCAGACCAGCGAGTTCGAGCAGAACTGGGAAATGAACTTCTCCCACGTGGTGAGGAACATCGGTCGGTTCCGGGTCAACGTATTCAGGCAGCGCGGCAACATCGGCCTAGTGATCCGCTATCTGCGCAGCGGCACGCCCGGCATCGACAAACTGCTGCTGCCGGCGATGCTGAAGGAACTGGTGCTGGAAAAGCGCGGCTTCGTGCTGGTAGTGGGTTCGACCGGTTCCGGAAAATCGACCACGCTGGCGGCGATGATCGAACACCGCAACGCGCTCAAGCCCGGGCACATCCTCACCATCGAAGACCCGATGGAATTCGTGTTCAAGAACGAAAAGTGCGTGATCAACCAGCGCGAGGTCGGCACCGACACCAAGTCCTACGAGAACGCGCTGGTGAACGCCATGCGCGAAGCGCCGGACATGATGATGATCGGCGAGATCCGCGACCGGCAGACGCTGCAGCATGCGCTGCTGTATGCGCAGACCGGCCATCTTTGCCTGTCGACCCTGCACGCTAACAACAGCTACCACGCGTTGAACCGGATCATCAATTTCTTCCCGTACGACGCGCGTCCGGCCCTGCTGTCCGACCTGTCGATGAGTCTGCGCGCGATCATTTCGCAGCGCCTGGTCAAGGGCAACGACGGCTCGCTGGTCGCGGCGGTGGAAGTCATGCTGAACACCAAGCTGGTTTCCGAACACATCCGCAAGGGCGAGATCGAGCAGATCAAGGAAGCGATGGAACAGAGCCTGACGCCCGGCTGCAAGACCTTCGAGCAGGCGCTGTTCGAGCTGTACCAGAAGGGTTCGATTTCCAAGGACGAGGCGCTGCGCCATTCCGACTCCGCCACCAACCTGTCCTGGCTGATCAACAACTACGAGCAGAAGGCCTCGGGAAAACTGGGCGAAAGCCCGACCGGCCGCGTGGTGGTCAAACCAGGCGGTGGCTACTCCTTCAGCGAGATCAAGCTGAACGTAGACGACAAGAAAGACTGAGGCGCGCTGCCGCCGCACGGCGGCACCCGATTCCAGAATGGCTTCCGCAACCTTCGAGCTCGCGCGCGAGCTCATATCCCGTCCATCGGTGACGCCGGAGGACGCCGGCTGCCAGGCTCTGATTGCCGGGCGGCTCGCACCGCTCGGCTTTGCCGCCGAGCACATGCGCTTCGGCGACGTGGACAATCTCTGGCTGCGCCGCGGCAAGGCTGCGCCGCTGGTGTGTTTCGCAGGACACACCGACGTGGTGCCTCCCGGTCCGCTGGACCGCTGGGCTTCGGATCCTTTTACGCCCACCGTGCGCGATGCCTGCCTGTTCGGGCGCGGCGCCGCGGACATGAAGTCCTCGATCGCCGCATTCGTGACCGCCGTCGAGCGTTTCCTCGGCGAGCATCCGACCGCTGCCGGTTCGATCGCCCTGCTGCTCACCGCGGACGAAGAAGGCCCTTCGGTCGACGGCACGGTCAAGGTGGTGGAACAGCTGGCCGCGCGCAAGGAACGCATCGACTACTGCATCGTCGGCGAGCCAACCTCGGTCGAACGCCTCGGCGACATGATCAAGAACGGACGGCGCGGTTCGCTGTCCGGCGAGCTGACCGTGCGCGGCGTGCAGGGCCATGTCGCGTATCCGCACCTGGCGCGCAATCCGGTGCACCAGTTCGCACCGGCACTGGCCGAACTTGCCGCCATGCACTGGGACGACGGCAACGCATATTTTCCGCCGACTTCCTGGCAGATCTCGAACGTGCATGCCGGCACCGGCGCCAACAACGTGATCCCGGGAGAACTCAAGGCGCTGTTCAATTTCCGCTTTTCCCCGGAGAGCAGCGTCGACAGTCTCAAGTCGCGGATGCAGGATGTCCTGCGCAGTCACGGACTGGATTTCAGCATCGCCTGGTCCCTGTCCGGCAATCCCTTTCTGACAGAGCGCGGACGCCTGGTGGAAGTCGTGAGCGATTCGATCCGCGCGGAAACCGGGCGCACGACGGAACTCTCGACCAGCGGCGGCACCTCGGACGGCCGATTCATTGCATCCATTTGTCCCGAACTCGTCGAACTCGGTCCGCTGAATGCGTCGATCCACAAGCTGGACGAGCATATCGCGCTGGAGGACCTGGACGCGCTGTCGCGGATCTACCAGCGCATCGTCGCCGGGCTGCTGGATGTTCGCTGAAGCGCAGACCCGTCTGCGTACCGTGCGCGACCTACTGCGTTTTGCGGTCAGCCGCTTCAATGCGGCCGGACTCGCCTTCGGCCACGGCACCGACAACGCCAGCGACGAAGCGGCCTGGCTCATCCTGCACGCCCTGCACCTTCCGCCCGACCGCCTCGATCCGTTCCTGGATGCGACCCTGACCGAAACCGAAGTCCGCCAGGTCCTCGAGCTGCTGCGGCGGCGCATCGAGGAACGCGTGCCCGCGGCCTACCTGACGCACGAAGCCTGGCTGGGCGATTTCCGTTTTTACGTAGACCCGCGCGTGATCGTGCCGAGGTCGCATATTGCCGAACTGCTGCGCGACGGTCTCGATCCCTGGATCGACGCCGAATCCGTCGCCAGCGTGCTGGACCTGTGCACCGGCTCGGGATGCCTGGCGATCATTGCCGCGCACGCGTTTCCGAATGCCATGGTGGATGCCACCGACCTGTCAGCCGATGCGCTGGAAGTCGCGCGCCGCAATGTCGACCATTACCGGCTCGGCGGCCGCGTGCACCTGCATCCCGGAGACCTGTTTGCCGGGTTGAGCAGCGTGCATTACGACCTCATCGTTTCCAACCCGCCGTATGTAACCGCCGAATCGATGCAGGCGCTGCCGCCGGAATACCGCGCCGAGCCCGAGCTTGCGCTGGCGGCGGGAGAGGACGGGCTGGATGTCGTGCGGCGCATTCTCGAACAGGCACCCGCGCATCTGGGCGCAAACGGCATTCTCGTGGTGGAAATTGGCGACAACCGCGAAACGCTGGAACGCGCCTATCCGCGCTTGCCGTTTACCTGGCCGGAAACCGCCGCCGGCACCGGGAGTGTGTTTCTGCTCACCGCGGAGGACCTGGCTGCTATTGGCGGGTAGCAGGCTGGTGAGGTTCAAGCGCCTTCGGGTGCGGCGGCAATAAAACTTACCTCCGTCGCATCCGTCGCATCCACTCGACAGAACGCCCGGCGCGCACGCGTCAGCGCGCGCTTTTCCCGCTTCTCCTGCTGCTCGAGTGGCTGGAGGTCGTGCTCCGGTTCTGCTGGCGCGGCTCGCTCAGCTCAGCCATGCCGGGCGTGGGTGAACCGGCCCAATCGAGGAGTTTGCGGATCTCCCCCTCCTTCATTTCGTTCCAGGTCGCGCGTTTCAGGTTCGGCGGCAGCGCAACGATGCCGAACCGCACCCGCATCAGCCGGCTGACCCGCAGTCCCAGCGCTTCGAACATGCGGCGCACGATGCGATTGCGCCCCTCGCGCACGACGATGCGGTACCAGTGGTTCCGGCCCTCGCCGCCCTGCGGTTCGATGATCTCGAAACGCGCGTCGCCGTCCGAGAGCCGTACGCCCTGCTTGAGCTGACGCAGCTGCTCGTCCGATAGCGCACCGAATATGCGCACGGCGTACTCCCTTTCCACCTCGAAGCGCGGGTGCATCAGCCGGTTCGCCAGCTCGCCCGAAGTAGTGAAAATCAGCAGGCCGCAGGTATTGAAATCCAGCCGGCCGACCGCAAGCCATTTCGCGCTGCGAATGACCGGCAGTTTCTCGAACACGCTGGTGCGCCGCTGCGGATCGTCGCGCGAGACGATCTCGCCTTCGGGCTTGTGATACAGGATCACCCGCGGCAGCCGCGTGGTGACCTTGAACTTGATATTGCGCCGCCCGACCACGATCTCGTCGATGGTGGTGACGCGCTGTCCGAGCGCCGCGGGTTCGCCGTTTACCTTCACCTTGCCGCTTTTGATCAGCTCTTCCATCGCCCGCCGGGATCCCAGCCCTGCCTGCGCCAGCACCTTCTGCAGTTTCTGCGAACGCGGCGCGGCAGGAGCCTGCGATTCGGTGGATTCGGCGGCACGCTTGGGCGCGGACCGCAGCGGCCTGCGCACGGTCCTCGCCGCCTTTGGCGTACTCTTCGGCGCCCGGCCGCGCCGCTTCGCGCTGTCCCCGGTGGAAGGCATCAGGTCGGTCTGCGCTCGATCAGCGCCTGCGCCAGCGTGCCGCTGTCGACATGCTCCAGCTCGCCGCCGACCGGCAGACCGCGCGCGATGCGCGTAACCTTCAGCCCGCGCGGCTCCAGCATCTCCGCGATGTAATGCGCCGTCGCCTCGCCCTCGACGGTGAAATTGGTTGCAAGAATCACCTCCTTCACCTCATCGTCGGCGGCGCGTTTCATCAGCCGGTCCAAGTGGATCTCCTTCGGGCCGATGCCGTCCAGCGGCGAGAGCCGGCCCATCAGCACGAAGTACAGCCCGCTGTAGGCCTGGGCCTGTTCCATCATCGCCAGATCTCCCGGCATTTCCACTACGCACAGCAGCGACGGGT
>JBBDIL010000010.1:93301-133175 GCA_040880425.1 Burkholderiales bacterium
GGGTCGCGGCGCCGCGACCGGCACAGCGTGCACACCGGTTCCTCGGCAAAGCTGTTGCACTTTTCGCAGTGACGCAGGCGCGACAGCGCCACGTCCAGCGCGCGCGCCAGGCGCTGCGCACCCGGGTGATCACGCTGCAAAAGATGGTAGGCCATGCGCTGCGAGGATTTCGGCCCCACGCCCGGCAGGCAGCGCAGCGCCTCGATCAGCTCCTCGAGCGACGACGGGGTTTTCATGTTTGTGGGGAAGCCGACATCGGAGAATCACCACGAAGACACGAAGGCACGAAGAAAACCTGTCCTGATCTTCTTTGTGTTGCTTTGTGTCTTGGTGCCTTTGTGGTGAATCCCTTCTGCAAAAAAAGCTAGAACGGCAGCTTCATTCCGGGCGGCAACGGCAGCCCGGAAGTCACGCTCGACATCTTTTCCTGGGTGGCGGCCTCAACCCGCCGCACCGCGTCGTTCACCGCGGCCGCGATCAGGTCTTCCAGCATCTCCTTGTCTTCGGAGAGCAGTTCCGGATCCACCGTGACGCGCTTGACGTCGTGCCGCCCGGTCATGACGATCTTGATCATACCCGCACCGGATTGCCCTTCGATCTCCATTCCGGCGATCTCGTCCTGCACCTTCTTCAGGTTTTCCTGCATCTGCTGTGCCTGTTTCATCAGGCCTGCAATCTGTCCCTTCATGTCTGCACCCTTTCTTACTGAATCGGTTTGATGGACGAGTCGTCCACGCGCGCATCGAAATTCTCGACCAGATCCCGCACGAAAGGATCGGCGTCGATCGCAGCCACTGCGCGCTCCAGGCTTTCCTGCTTCTCGCGGTCCTCGATCGCCACCGGCGTATTGCCGGATCCGCCGACCGTGATTCTGACCCGGAGCTTCATGTCGAGACGCTCTTCCAGCGCCGCGCGCAGCTTGTCGGTATAGGCCTTCTCCACCAGGTGCCGATGCGCTTCGGGCACGGCCAGTTCCAGCCTGTTTTCGTCAAAGCTCAGCAGTTCGCAGTGCTCCGCAAGCATGCGCGCCATGCCGCCCAGTTTCAGCTGCGCGATCAACTCCCGCCAGTCGGCGATCGAACCCGCGCCGGCGACCGGAGCCGTGCTAGCAACCGGAGCCACAGCGGCGACAGGTGCCGGGCTGGTGCTGCCACCGGGCGCCGCGCGTGCAACCGCCTTCGGCGCCGCGGCTTTGGCAGGCGTCGCCGGTCGCGCGTCTTCGCCGGAAACCGGAACGAATGCCAGCATGCGCAGCAGCGTCATGCTAAAGCCGGCGAATTCCTCCGGCGCCAGCCCCAGATCGCGGCGCCCGTGCAGTGCGATCTGGTACATGAGCTGAACATCCTCCGGCGAAAAGGCTTTCGCCAGCTCGAGCAGGCGTTCGCGATCGGCTTCATCCTCACCGACGCTGCCGGGAAGCGTTTGCGCCAGCGCCAGCTTGTGCAGGAGGCTCGCCAGTTCCTCCAGCGCAGAATCGAAGGACAGGCTGCGCGCCGCCATGCGTTCCGCCTGTTCCAGCAGCGCTGCGCCATCCGCGCGCGAGAGCGCGCGCAGGATGTCGAACAGGTAGCCGCGGTCCACGGCGCCGAGCATGTCGCGCACCGCATTCTCTTCCACCCGGCCGGCGCCGTGCGCAATCGCCTGGTCCAGCAGCGACAGCGCGTCACGCAGGCTGCCCTGCGCGGCATGCGCGAGCAGCGCCAGGGCCGCAGTCTCGAACTCGACCTTCTCGCTGGCGAGCACTTTCTGCAGCTGCTCGCGAATCAGGGGCGGCGGAATCTGCTTGAGGTTGAACTGCAGGCAGCGCGACAACACCGTGACCGGAATTTTCTGCGGATCGGTGGTGGCCAGGATGAACTTGACGTGCGACGGCGGCTCTTCGAGCGTCTTCAGCATGGCATTGAACGCATTGCGCGAGAGCATGTGCACTTCGTCGATGATGTAGACCTTGAAGCGCCCGCTGGTCGGCGCATACAGCGCGTTCTCCAGCAGTTCGCGCATGTTGTCCACCTGGGTGTTCGACGCAGCGTCGAGCTCGACCAGATCGATGAAACGCCCGGCATCGATCTCCGTGCAGGCGCCGCATTTGCCGCACGGCTCCGCGCTGATGCCGGTCTCGCAGTTCAGCGCCTTGGCAAGGATACGGGCCAGCGTGGTCTTGCCGACGCCGCGCGTGCCGGTAAGCAGCCAGGCATGGTGCAGCCGGTTCTGCGCGAGCGCGTTGGTCAGCGCGCGCACGACGTGCTCCTGCCCGACCAGTTCGGCGAAACCTTTCGGCCGCCATTTCCGCGCGAGTGCGACTGTCACCTGGCTGTCAATCTCATCATCGAACACAAACGGCCCGCGTTTCCGCGCACCGCCATCAAGGGGTGGCGAGCCTGACCCCGGCACTTGCAAGAGATGGCTATGGCTGCTTCCTTCCGGACCTGACCAGGTTCACCAGCTTGCAATGCGGGGAGGCCCGCCATGGAAATCGTATCCGGGCGGCCGCGGGACCCACATCCCCGTCCACCCGGCGGCGCCTCACGCAACCGCAACCGGGATCTTCCCGATCTTTGCCTGCCACTCGCGCGGACCGGTCTGGTGCACCGATTCGCCGTTCACGTCCACCGCGACCGTGACCGGCATGTCTTTCACTTCGAATTCGTAGATCGCTTCCATGCCCAGGTCTTCGAACGCCAGCACGCGCGAGGCGCGGATCGCCTTCGACACCAGGTAGGCCGCGCCGCCGACCGCGATCAGGTATACCGCCCTGTGCCGGCGAATCGATTCGATCGCCTCCGGCCCGCGCTCGGCCTTGCCGACCATGCCGAGCAGGCCGGTCCTGGCCAGCATCATGTCGACGAACTTGTCCATGCGCGTCGCCGTGGTGGGACCCGCCGGACCGACTGCTTCGTCGCGCACTGGATCGACCGGCCCGACGTAATAGATGAAGCGGTTGCGAAAGTCCACACCCTCGGGCAGACCTTTTCCGCTGGTCAGCAGTTCCTGGATGCGTTTATGGGCGGCATCGCGCCCGGTGAGCAGCCGGCCGTTCAGCAGCAGCGTCTCGCCCGGCTTCCAGCCGGCAATTTCTTCCCGGGTGACCTTGTCGAGATCGACCCGCCGTGCAGTTGCCGACGGCGCCCAGTGCACGTCCGGCCAGTCCGACAGGCTCGGCGGCTCGAGCCGCGCGGGCCCGCTGCCGTCGAGTTCGAAATGCACGTGCCGCGTGGCCGCGCAGTTCGGAATCATCGCCACCGGCAGCGACGCCGCATGCGTCGGGTAATCCTTGATCTTCACGTCCAGCACGGTGGTCAGGCCGCCGAGTCCCTGCGCGCCGATGCCGAGCGCATTCACCTTGTCATGGATCTCGATACGCAGTTCCTCGAGACGGTTCTGCGGGCCGCGCGCTTTCAGCTCGTGCATGTCGATCGCATCCATCAGCGATTCCTTGGCCAGCACCATCGCCTTCTCCGCGCTGCCGCCGATGCCGATGCCCAGCATCCCGGGCGGGCACCAGCCCGCGCCCATGCCCGGCACCGTTTTGACGACCCAGTCGACGATGCTGTCGGACGGGTTGAGCATGACGAACTTGGACTTGTTCTCCGAGCCGCCGCCCTTGGCCGCAACCCGCACGTCCAGCGTGTCGCCGGGAACCACTTCCGTGTGGATCACCGCGGGTGTGTTGTCGCGCGTGTTCTTGCGTCCGCCCGCCGGATCGGCAAGGATCGATGCGCGCAGCTTGTTGTCCGGGTGCAGGTATGCGCGCCGCACACCTTCGTTCACCATGTCGGCGACACTCATCGTCGCCCCATCCCAGCGCACGTTCATGCCGATGCGCAGGAACACCACTACGATACCGGTGTCCTGACAAATCGGGCGCTTGCCCTCGGCGCACATCCTGGAATTGGTCAGGATCTGCGCGATCGCGTCGCGGGCCGCGGTCGATTCCTCGCGCTCATACGCCGCGGCGAGCGACTGGATATAGTCCCTGGGGTGGTAGTAGGAAATGTACTGGAGCGCGTCGGCGACGCTGGCAATCAGATCTTCCTGCTTGATGATGGTCATGTAACCGGATGGAAAAATGCGAAACAAACGGGACGCCGCGCCGCGCGAGAACTGAATCAGGGCTGCCGGTCATCCGGGCTGCCAGTATACTTGATTCGATACGGCGAGACCCCAGCGGCGAACGCATCGACGACTGTGCGCTGCCATCGATGCCACGGCAGCGCAGAGCATTGCATCAAGGCGTTATAGAATCTGCCAGAAGCGGACCCCGATCCGCACGCGCCACCCAATAACACGCTTTCGGGGGAGGAAATATGAGCACCATCGAATCGGTCTTGCAGGAAAACCGGGTCTTCGCACCCGCCGCCGACTTCGTGAAACAGGCAAATGTTTCAGGCATGGCGGCCTACCAGGCAATGTGCGACGAAGCGGAACGGGACTATGAGGGATTCTGGGCCAAGCTCGCCCGCGAGCACATGCTCTGGCAGAAGCCGTTCAACAAGGTTCTCGACCAGAGCAATCCGCCGTTCTTCAAGTGGTTTCACGACGGCGAGCTGAACGTCTCCTACAACTGCCTGGACCGGCACCTGAACACCCAGCCGAACAAGGTCGCTATAGTTTTCGAGGCGGATGACGGCGCGGTCAACAAGGTCACCTACAAGCAACTGTTTCATCGCGTGTGCCAGCTCGCGAACGGCCTGAAAAGCCTGGGCATCCGCACCGGCGATCGCGTGATCATCTACATGCCGATGTCGGTCGAAGCCGTGGTCGCGATGCAGGCCTGCGCGCGCATCGGCGCCACGCACTCGGTGGTGTTCGGCGGATTTTCCGCCAGGGCGCTGCAAGAGCGCATCATCGATGCCGGCGCAGTCGCGGTCATCACCGCCGACGGCGGCATGCGCGGCGGCAAGGAGATCCCGCTCAAACCCGCAGTGGACGAAGCGTTCGCCATGGGCGACTGCGATCACGTCAAGCACGTGGTCGTCTACAAGCGCACCGGCAGCAATATCAAGATGGAATCGCCGCGCGACGTCTGGTGGCATGAGCTGGTGCAGAACCAGCCCGACGCCTGCGATCCGGTATGGGTCAACGCCGAGCATCCGCTGTTCATCCTCTACACCTCGGGATCGACCGGCAAGCCGAAGGGCGTGCAGCATTCGAGCGCCGGCTATCTGCTGCAGGCGATACTCACCATGAAGTGGACCTTCGACCACAAGGCGTCGGACACCTTCTGGTGTACCGCGGACGTCGGCTGGGTGACCGGGCACACCTACATCGCGTACGGACCGCTCGCGGTCGGTGCCACGCAGATCGTGTTCGAAGGCGTGCCGACCTACCCGGACGCGGGCCGCTTCTGGAAGATCATCCAGGACCACAGCGTCAACGTCTTCTACACCGCGCCGACCGCCATCCGTTCCCTGATCAAGGCCGGCGCGGACCTGCCGAAGAACTACGACCTGTCCAGCCTGCGCCTGCTCGGCACGGTCGGCGAGCCGATCAATCCGGAAGCCTGGATGTGGTACTACAACACCGTTGGCCAGGAACGCTGCCCGATCGTCGACACCTGGTGGCAGACCGAAACCGGCGGCCACATGATCACACCCCTGCCCGGCGCCACACCGCTGAAGCCCGGGTCCTGCACCATGCCGCTGCCCGGCATCACGGCCGACGTGGTCGATGAAACCGGGCATTCGGTCGAACTGGGCAAAGGCGGGATACTCGTGGTCAAGAAGCCGTGGCCCTCGATGATCCGCACCATCTGGGGCGATCCGGACCGGTTCAAGAAAACCTATTACCCCGCGGATTTTCAGGGCAAGTACTACCTCGCTGGCGACGGCGCAAACCGCGATCAGGACGGCTACTTCTGGATCATGGGCCGCATCGACGACGTGCTGAATGTCTCCGGCCACCGCCTCGGCACCATGGAAGTCGAATCCGCGCTGGTCGCAAACAAGCTGGTTGCCGAAGCCGCAGTCGTCGGCCGCCCGCACGACGTCAAGGGCGAGGCGATCATCGCCTTCGTGGTGCTGAAAGGCACCCGGCCCGAAGGCGACAATGCAAAGGCCATCGCCAAGGACCTGCGCGACTGGGTCGGCCGTGAGATCGGCGCCATCGCCAAGCCCGACGAAATCCGCTTCGGCGACAACCTGCCCAAAACCCGCTCCGGCAAAATCATGCGCCGCCTCCTGCGCGCAATCGCCAAAGGCGAAGAAATCACGCAGGACGTGTCGACACTAGAGAACCCCGCGATACTCGAGCAACTGAAAAAAGCGACCTGAGAGGCGGATGCAGCTGCTTTGACACAGTGCACAGGGTCCGTTACCCTGCGCGCCTTTCCGCCAGCAGCAGATGTACCCGGAGAGGTGGATGAGTGGTTTAAGTCGCACGCCTGGAAAATGCGGGCGCATTAAGCCCGCATTTCAGCGTAGGCTAACCTGCAGCGCAGGTTAAGCGGAGCGGCCGTAGTCACAATTTGGGCACTTGAGCCCACATTTCAGTGCAGGCTAACTTGCCGATGGCAAGTTAAGCGAAGCGGCCGGAGCTAAAGCGTAGCGTTGCTACCATAGCAGCAGCAGCAGTCAAGTAACACGGAGAGGTGGATGAGTGGTTTAAGTCGCACGCCTGGAAAGCGTGTGTACGGTCTAAGCCGTACCGCGGGTTCGAATCCCGCCCTCTCCGCCAACAAACAAGCGACCCTTGCGGTCGCTTTTTTGTTGGCGCAGCGGGCGTGTGGACGAACCCGCTGGTTCGACCAAAACGCACCGCGTTTTGGGACGCCGCAATAATTTTCTGCGGCGGTCCCGCGGACGTAGGCCGCGGGATGATCGGATCGCCATAAGGCGAGACGATCACAATCCCGCCCTCTCCGCCAGAAATAAAAGGGCCCCTTTCAAGGGGCCTTTTTATTTCTGGTAGAGCGGCTGGTGAGAACCCGCTGGTTCGACCACGAAGCACTGCTTCGTGGGACGCCGCGTCGCCTTTACGCGGCGGTCCCGTCCATCGGGAGAGACGAGGATCCGCCCAAGTACACTACGTGACGTTTTGACGTTATAGCGTTGAAGCGCTATGATGCTCCACAAGGAGGCAAGCATCGTGAGCGAAGATACTTCGAAGCGCGCGACCGTCTATTTCGAACCGGATCTGCACAAGGCTATCCGGCTGAAAGCTGCGCATACACATCGGTCGGTATCGGACATCGTCAACGACGCCGTGCGGTCGGCGCTGCGTGAAGATCAGGAAGATCTCGCAGCTTTTGAGGATCGCGCCGCGGAACCTGCAATCAGTTATGAAGCGCTGCTGAAGGATCTGAAGGCGCATGGCAAGCTATGAACTCGTCTTCAAGAAGTCCGTCGCCAAGGATCTGCGCGCTTTCCCCAAACAGGACGTAAGAAGAATCCTTCAACGCATCCGGTCGCTTGCAGACAATCCACGCCCGATGGGCTGCGAGAAGCTCTCAGGACAGGAGCGTTATCGAGTCCGCCAAGGTACGTATCGAATCATTTACGAGATTGAGGATAACCGGCTTATTGTCACGATCGTCAAAGTGGCGCACCGGCGCGAGGCTTATCGCAGCGCCTGACATCAACGCCACGTCGCCTTTGCACGGTGGTCCCGACCAAGTCGATCGAGTACTGAAACAGGTGAGACAAGGATGAAACCTATCGTAATCGGCATCATGCCGCAGGAGAAGATTCGCAAACGCATCCTGTCCATCGCCCGTGGCGATTACAAGCCAAAGCCGGGCGAACCAAGAATCTGGTTCAACTCGATGCGATCCTTGGCCGAGGTATTGAGCGACGAGAACCGCGCACTGCTCCAGGTGATTCGCGACACACAGCCTGAATCCATTTCGTCCTGGCCGAAGCGACCGGGCGCAAGCCGAGCAATCTCTCGCGGACGCTCAAGACCATGTCCAACTATGGCATCGTCGAGATGAAGCGCGAACGCAACCAGGTTCGTCCTGTAGTAAAGGCCACAGAGTTCAGGATCGTCGCGTAACCGGCCTGGCAAGAGAGTCGAGCCTGACCGCAACGCTATTCTCGTCTCCGTTCAGCCAGATCTTGCGCTGCTCAAGCACGCGCTTTACTAAGGCGCCGCGGCTGGCTGCCTTTTTCGCGAGTTCCGTCGCCACACTTCCAACATATGAAGCACGAGACAAAGTCAGCCACTGATCTCCAGATCAGACAAGCCCTCCCCTCCGACGCCGACGCCATCGCGCATCTGCACGCCGTGAGCTGGCGCACCGCCTATCGCGGCGCGTTGAGCGACGCCTACCTCGACGGCCCGATCGAATCTGAACGCGCCGAGCTATGGCGCGCGCGTCTCACGCAACCCGCCGCGAACCAGTTCGTAGTGATCGCCGAATCCCGCGGCCAGGCCGTCGGCTTCGCCTGCGCATACGGTGGCGAGGATCCGCAGTGGGGCACGTTCCTCGACAACCTGCACGTGCTTCCGGAGTTCAAGCGCCAGGGCATCGGCGCGCAACTCATGCGCGAAGTCGCAGCGTGGTCGGCGCGCACCTGGCCGGGACAAGGCATCTATCTGTGGGTGCTGGCCTCGAACCTCCCGGCCCAGCGTTTCTACGCACGAATCGGCGGCGAAAACGCCGGCAGCGATCTGTGGACCCCACCCGACGGCAGCGCACTGCCGAAAGTGCGGATCGCGTGGCACAGCGCGGAGGCATTGGCTACCGGTGTGGAGGGTCTTTCCCGCCCGGAAGATGGCCACGGAAAAGTCGAGATCGGCGTTTCTAGGTGGGGGAACTCTGATTTCTGATTGCCAATGAAACGCAGCCATGCTTGGGCGAGCCCGCAAACCTTCCTTCACCCGGCGCTGCGCGCCACCCTCAGCAGCGCTATGCACGAATCGACGGCAAAGACACCTGGGTGGTGACACATTGTCTCCACCTGGTATATATTTCCCCTGTCGTCAGGTTCCGACCGGACACCGATTACTGCGCTCATTTTCTGATCCGATACGTCCCTGAACGATTGAAACCGTATCCGACCCAGACTTTTAACTACTGATCCAGACACGAAAACATGGCAACGAAAAGCCCGGAAGAACGAGGCCGCATCACCGCACGCGTGCCTCAGCTCGTCGTGGATGAGCTGGAGGAGGCGGCGGCGCTGGTCGGTGTCACGGTCAATCAGTTCATCGTGCAAGCCGCTTCGGAAAAGGCTCGCAACGTTATTGATACCTACACGCGTGTCGACCTGTCGCGTCGGGATGCGGCCTTCATCGCCAACATGCTGGACAACCCCCCTTCGCCAAATGCGGCGCTGACCAAGGCCGTCCGACGGTACAAGAAGGTCGCATCGGATGAGCATCAACATCGAGCCGCTTCAAAGCGATCACGATACCGGGTCGTTTAGTTGCGGAGTCCAGGCGCTGGAGCATTGGCTTCGGCAAACAGCCGGTCAGCATGCCCGAAAGGGCATATCCCGCACTTATGTCGCCGTAGACCCGAATCGGCGCGAGACCATTCTCGGCTACTACAGTCTTACTGTCGGTGAGGCGCACAGTCCGGATCTTCCTCCCGCACTCGCGCGAAAACTCCCAAAGAAGATCCCCATCGTCCCGATCGGTCGGCTGGCCGTGGCCTTGGACATGCAAGGCAAAGGCTTGGGCGGAACCCTGCTGGCAGATGCGTTGACCAGAATCGTTCGCATCGCCGGCGAAGTAGGCATTGCAGCGATAGTTGTCGATGCGAAGGACGACCAGTCCGTGAAGTTCTACCGGCACTACGGGTTCCTGCCGTTCCCGGACGATCCGCAACGCCTGTTGCTCCCTGTCAGTACGGCGCAGGCGGCAATTCGGTAAGCTGCGATGGCGGAAAGACGCATCCCAGGCGGCACGTTCCTCGACAACCTGCACGTGCTTCCGGGATTCAAGCGCCAGAGTATCGGTGTGCGCCTCACGGGCGACCCGGTCGAAGGTCGACGCAACTGAGACGATCACAATCCTGCCGTCACAAGGTGATCTGCAAGGTGGCTTTCCAACTGGCGGCGCAGACGTTCTCTTCGTGCCGTTCTTCTGCAGTTCCCGGACAAGGTACGTCATGCACCTGACTCCCGCCAGATCAACCTGTCCGTTTCCGCAGATCGATTGCTTACGGCGGTTCCACCCGACCCGCATGGGCCTGTCTTTGCGGGCATGTGTCTTGCGCTATCCCACCTGCCCCGTGCAGGGCCCCGTTTCTAATAATTTTCATAGAGGCCCTTCATGCCAGACGATCTTGGGAAATTTGCCCATTACCTGGAGCGCTCGGACGAGTTGCTCGCAAAGGCGAGGAAAGACGACATTGCCGAAACAGCCAGAGTCCTGGCACTCCGGGTTGCGCATTACCAGGCAAGGTACGGCGACCTGCCTTTCGACGAGCACTTGCACATGCTGAACGCCGACACGATCAGCGGAACCCAGGCTCAAGTACTGGCGGACGGATTCGAAATTCTGTTCAAGGTCCTGGCCTCGCTCGTCGTATCCATGCCGACCGCCGATCGCACGGAAGAATCTGCCGAAATTCGGCCACACCCTTCGAATCCCTGACACGGAACAGCGCGTTCATGGATTCGCACGACAAGGCCATCTCCCTGCTCGAACTGCTGAGATCGCAACCGCTTTGCACCAATCCGTCCTATACCAACGGTGGCGGACTCCACGAATTCGCGACAGAGCATGCCGGCGTCAAGCACCGGGTCTGCTTTCCGGACGATCTCGTCAGTGTCACCAGGCTCGAGGACCTGGCGGTCGTCGCGGCATGCGTATTCGATCTGCTGCGTTCCGACGAAGGACCCGCCCGCGTCATAGTGCGCGACGGCATGTTCAAGACCATGCTCACGCACGTCGGCATGCATTGACCTCAACCCGGACGGCAATGCAAGGCACCTGACCACGGAAAATATCCACCTGCACTATTCTGCACGTTCACGCACTGCAATGACGACCCCCTTGCTTTCCGACACTTCACAAGGCCACTCGCCTCACGCGCGGATGCACAAAGCCTTGTCCGCAGGCGTAACGTGACGGCATTACCGAGATGACCCAGGTAACGCGCATCCTCCTGCTCGAGGACAACGAGTCCGACGCCGTGCTGATTCAGCGCGAACTCGCACAGCTGGCGTTGCCAACCGAGCTGCGGGTCGCGCAGACCGGGGAGGAGTTTCGCCAGGAACTCACCCGGTTCCAGCCAGACGTGATCCTGTCCGATTTCACCGTCCCGGGCTTCAGCGGCCCTGCGGCCCTCACCATGGCCAGCGAGCAATGCCCGGATGCCCCTTTCATCTTCGTGTCCGGCACGATCGGTGAAGAAGAGGCGATCGAGGCGCTCAGGGGCGGCGCATCCGACTACGTACTGAAGAACAATCTGGCGCGCCTGAACCACGCCGTCGAGCGCGCGATCGGCGAAACCAAAGCACGCACGGCGCGGCGTCAGGCCGAAGCGGCGTTGCTCGCCGCCGAGCGACGCTACGAAGGCCTGGTCGAGCTCTCCCCCGACGCGATTTATGTCGTGGCCGACCGCAAGATCGCGTTTATCAACCAGGCCGGTCTGGCCCTTTACGGCGCAGAAAATCCCGGGCAACTCGTCGGCCGGCCCTCGACGGACCTCGTACACTCAGACTCCCTGGGTATCGTTACGACGCGCATGCGCCAAATGCTCGAATACGGCGAAGCGCAGACGCGAATCGAACAGAAACATGTGCGTCTAGACGGCAGCACCGTCCACGTGGAACTCACCTCGGCACCAATGGAGTTCGAAGGCAGGCAAGCCATCCTGGTGCTGGCACGCGACATTTCAGACCGGAAAGCGGCGGCAGAGACGGCCAGGCAAGCCGAAGCGCATGCGCTGGAGATCCTCGAGAGCATCACCGACGCGTTCTTCTCACTGGACCGCGACTGGTGTTTCACTTACGTGAACAACCGTGCCGAGGAACTCCTGCTGCACGACAAGGCGTCCCTGCTCGGATGCAATGTCTGGGAGAAGTTCCCCGAGGCCGTCGGCTCCAGGTTCTACGACGAATATCACCGCGCCTTCGCAGAACAGACGGCGGTTCAGTTCGAGGAGTATTACCCGCCGCTATCCACTTGGTTCGAGGTACGTGCCTACCCGCGCGAGAACGGACTTTCCGTTTACTTTCGCGACATCACCGCACGCAAGCGCGCGCAAGAGCGCCTGGCGATGGAGCACGCAGTCACGGGTGCGCTTGCCGGTGGCGGCAGTCCGCAGTCCGTGGTGTCCCGTATTCTGCAGACCGTGTGCGAAACCATGGGCTGGGCATGCGGCGGATGCTGGCTGGTGGATGCTGCCGACGACTCGCTGGAATGCTTCGAGCTGTGGGGATTGGATACGCCGCCGATCCGGCGATTCCTCGGATTCTGCCGCAACAAGGCGTTCAACCCCGGACCGAAAGGGCCATTGGGCCAGATATTGCGAACCGGGGCCCCGGTGTGGATCCCGGATATCGACAGCGAGAACGATATGGTGCGTGCCGAGATCGCGAAAGAAGCGGGGCTGCACAGCAGCTTCGCCTTCCCGATGATTGCCTCGGGAACCACGCTCGGCGTTATGGAGTTCTTTTCTGCCAACCGTCAGCAACCGGACGAAGACCTGCTGGCGCTGTCGGTTTCGCTCGGCAACGCGATCGGCTCCTACTGGATGCGCAAAATGGCGGAAGGTGCGGCCCACCTTCGCCAGCGCGCACTCGAATCCAGCGTCAACGGGATCGTGATCACGGACCCCACGCGGCCGGATCACCCGATCGAGTACGTCAATCCCGCCTTCGAGCGCATTACCGGCTACACGCAAGATGAAGTGATCGGACGCAATTGCCGCTTTCTGCAAGGCGAAGAACACGAACAGCCGGAGGTCGCCCGAATAAGATCCGCTGTTCTCGCGCATTCCCAGGTTCAGGTCACGTTGCGCAACTTTCGCAAGGACGGAACCCTGTTCTGGAACGAGTTGCACATCGCCCCGGTGCGGGACGAATCCGGCGGCGTCGTTCGGTTTATCGGCGTACTGAACGACGTGACCGAACGCAAACGCTACGAAGCGGAGCTCGAATACCGAGCCACACACGATGCGCTCACCGGCCTCGCCAACCGCAATCTGTTCAAGGACCGCCTGCACTACGCCATTGCATACGGGCAACGGCACGAACGCACGGTCGGAATCGTCACTATCAACCTGGATAACTTCACCCTGATCAACGACAGCTTCGGGCATGACGTGGGCGATACTGTATTACGCAATGCAGCCAGCAGGCTGGCTGCCAGCGTGCGCCAGACGGACACCGCCGCGCGCCTGGGCGGCGACGAGTTCGGGTTGCTGTTCTCCGATGTCGAAGATGCCGACGCCATCAGCCAACTGGCCGAACGTGTTTTCAGCATCCTGTCAAAGGCCATCTGGATCGACGGCCAGGAGATCTTCCTGACCTGCAGCGCCGGGATCAGCGTATTTCCGAGCGACGCCAAGGACGCGGACACCGCCCTGCGCAACGCCGACATCGCCCTGCACCGCGCAAAGGCCGCCGGCCGCAACGCCTTCGAGTTTTATACCGCGGAGACGAACGCCAGGAGCATCGAGCGCCTGAGCCTGGCAACCGGGCTGCGCCGCGCGCTGGAGCGCGAAGAGTTCTGCCTGTACTTCCAGCCGCAGATCGACATCCGCACCGGCGCGCTCAGCGGCGTGGAGGCACTCGTGCGCTGGCGCCATCCCGAACACGGTTTGATGTCGCCGGGGCAGTTCATTCCCGTGGCCGAAGACACCGGGTTGATCGTGCCGATCGGCCAATGGGTGTTGCGCACGGCATGCGAGCGCGCCCGACACATGATCGACGCGCTCGGTCACCCACTGACCATGTCTGTGAACCTGTCTGCGCGCCAGTTCCGGCAGACCGATCTGGCGACTTTCATCGGCAACACACTGAGCTCAGCCGGTCTGCCTGCCGAGGCCCTGGAGCTGGAGCTCACCGAGAGTACGGTCGCGCTCGATACGTCCTTTGCGGCGCAGACCATGGAAACCCTGAAATCGCAGGGTATCCGTATCGCCATCGACGATTTCGGCACCGGCTATTCGAGTCTGAGCCACTTGAAGCGCTTCCCGGTGGACAGGCTGAAGATCGACATGTCTTTCGTCAGCGGCATCACCTCCGATCCGGACGACGCGGCCATCTGCCGGACGGTCATCGCGCTGGGGAAGAACCTGGACATGCACGTGATCGCAGAGGGCGTGGAGACGGCGCCGCAGTTGGCTTTCCTGCGTGAACACGGCTGCAACGAAGCACAGGGTTTTCTATTCGGCCGCCCGATGCCGGAAGACTCATTCCTCGAGTGGGCTCGCCGGGCCGCGGCCCTGGCCTCCGGCAGTCCCGGCGCCAAACAGTAGATTCGACCGCCCTTCCAGGAACGCCAGGTCCTCCACCATTTCGCGCAACCTTGGAAGTATGGCCACATGGTATTCGGCGTCGGACAGCAGGAATTCCTCCATCCAAAACCGCAGATCCGCGGAATTGAGGGCCGTGCGTACTCGCACCTTGGCGAATCCATGATCCGCCGAAAGATCCCCCACGACCCACTCTATTTTCGCGCCGCGCAGCACCTCGCCCTGCTCGGAAAGCAGGGCCAGCACATCACGGGTGATCCGTTCCCGTGCTTCCTTGACGGCGACTTCTGGCTCCATGCGTAGTATCGACGGAAACAGACCGTATTGTGCGCCATCACCCGCGCCCGATGAAGTCACGTCGTCTGTTTACGCACGCCAACTGGCGCCACGCGTCGCCTGCGCGTCGCCGGTATGCGCTTCTGCGCTTTGGCCGAACTTCTACGCGGAAATGCCAGACCCCGGAATGATGCAAGGATATAGCTCACAGAGTACGGCAAAGCCGTGCCGTTGCGGAGGCCGTGCGGCGAACGCTGGATGGCGCGCGCAATATCGAGCCGCTTCCAGTCGGGATGCTTTTGCGCAATGCGCCGCGCAAGCTGTCTCCACGCCTTTACCAGGTGCTCGCGCCGCGCGTACGACGGGCTGGCCGCTTTCACGCCAAGCTCATTTCGAAGGGAACAGGTCCGGCCATTTGTTCTTCTGGTTCGTCGTGCCCGTACCCAATTCTGCCACAGGAACGCGCCGGTACCACTTGCCGCCCCGTTCATGCGGTTTTCGCCCGCCGGCGCTCATGCGCTTATACTGAAACCCGATTTATGGCCAACACCGCTCAAGCCCAGCAGCTTCTCACTGCACGTCTGATCGAATCGCTGCAGGCGGATGAATTTGTCCTCTTTGCCCAGCCCATCGTCGCGATCGCAACGCGCCGGCCGCAAAGAAAATTCCAGGAAATCTTCATTCGCTACACGGATGAAGATGCCAAGATGCTGCCGCCCGGCTCGTTCTTCTCCGTGCTGGAGGAATGTCACCTGCTCCCGTTCGTGGATCGCTGGGTGGTCAACAAACTCGCGCGACTGGCGCGAGACGCACGCAAAGGCGATCCCGCCCGCGCACTGCCTCTAAACAACATCAATCTCTCACTCGAATCGCTGGTCGACCCGCACTACGGCGAGTACGTGCGCCGGCATGTGGAGCACACCCATCTCTCGGGCGGCGCGCTCGGATTCGAAATTGCGTGGGAAGACGCACTCCCGCAGCAGGAACCGCTGCGGCAGCTCATGGAACTGCTCCGGCCCCATGGCTGCGAGTTCACGCTAGCGGATTTCGATGGATCAGGACAGTCGTTTGAATTGCTAAAGACCCTCGCCCCGCAATTCGTCAAGATCAGCGCCTCGACCCTGGACCCCGCTACGGCGCCCGACATACTCCGCCAGTGCCATGCACTGGGCTGCGAACTGATCGTCGAACATGTGGAAAGCCATGACGTGCTCGAACATCTGCGCCGGATCAAGGTCGACTTCGTCCAGGGATTCGAACTTTCGGCAGTGGAGCCGATTCAGTTGGGCGATTAGCTGCTTGTTGAATTTCGCCGGTTTGACCCACCCGCTACCGATCGTTCAGTCTTTCAACACCCTGCTAACATCCAAATTCACTACCGAGCGAGGAAAACTCCGCCCTGTGATGATGGAAAAACCTTAGCTGCGCGCGAGTTTCAATTTCCACAACGGTCGTTTCATATTCGCAAAGATCCGCATTGCGCGGTGTTTCCTGCTCCATGACGAACGCCGCCACGCTGATCGTCTCCCCCTCGGGTATCGCCACAATTTTCCAGTATCCGCTCGGTACCATGTGAGCCTTGTCGGCGTTCGGCAGCAACGGCATTGGCCGTTCGAACAGCGGGCCAGTCTGCACGTAGACGTTATCCACATCCTGCGTTTTCGCCAGAGTCCGCACGGCACGCTCGAGTCGCATCCACGGCCCCTGATTCAGCGCGCTTCGCTGCGGGGTAATGTTGGAGAGGTAGTTCGTCTCCGGCCAGTACTCTGTTCCAGAGAAGCTCGCCAGCGGGGCCTGGTGCCCGCGATCCACCCGCAGCGCTGCGTTCGCCCCTCGATAGTCATCCGGTTCGAGCCGCTCGTGATCCTGCAAAAGCGGGTCCGCGCGCCAGTTCCTTCTCTGCGATCGGCCGATCGTGTCCTGGGTAACCCGGTAGGCCACCCAGTCGGCGAGCTTGGTCATGTTGTTGGATCGAAGAATGTATATGTCACGGATGACCAGATCGTCCGTTGGTTTACCTCCGAGCGGGCAGCCATGGAGGCAATGCTCGCTGTGAATCTCCTGTCCGAAAGCTGCCGATGCAACGGGAATCGCAAGTACAAGTGCCAGGAAGTGTAGTTTCATAAGCGTCCAGCAATAGTTGTGGTTTTCCTGCTGGCATCATCCGACAGATGGAATCTGATGACAAATCCGGCTCGCCACGACCGGCTCAGCACGTCTACGCGCGAACGGGCGGCGAAACCGCTGAGTCCAATCTGTGAACGCGGCTCGATGGCAGCGCACTGCCGAAAGTGCGGATTGCGTGGCGTAGCGCGTAGGCGTTGACCCTCTTTGCCGTCATTGCGAGGAGGACCGAAGGACCGACGTGGCAATCTCGTAGTTCGCCGACTGTCCCGGAAGAATCCACTACGAGATTGCCGCGGTCGCTGCGCTCCCTCGCAATGACGGCCTATGCGAGGCCCGCCCGCGGCGGAAGAGACTTGAGTATGAGCGGGACGACTAATTCGCCCCAGCTTGTATGTGCAAGATCAGGTTTCGCTCTTCGCCCGCGGTATGGGCGCCTTGGCCAGGCGCTCGGCCATGCGGGTTTGCCACCCTGGGCCGGTCGCTCTCCAGCGCTCGACGACCTCGGCCGGCAAACGCAAGCTAATCAACTGGCGCGGATTGGCCGAGCGTGGACGACCGCCCTTCTTTACAACCGCCCGAGCGAGCATCTCGTCGGTCAGCTCCGACAATTCCTTGTACTCGGACGGTTTGATGACGTGCCTGTCGACGCGCGCCAGGTCAGATCCCGAAGTACGGCGCGAGACGCGTTTGCTCACGATCGTTGGCCTTTCGCATGCTGAAGATGTGGCGAACCGCGCCACGCGGGGTGTAGCCGACGACCACGAGCCTGCCAGCCAGCAGTCCGAAGCAAAGAATATCGAACCGCTCGCCGCCATCTTTCTTGATGAGACTCGGCCAACTGCATTTCTGCGGCACCGGGCTCTTCTGGTTGTACGGCGCCCTGGTGCGCTCGTCCGCCACCTTCGGCTAATTGCAACCTCAGTACTCGGCCAATTGAAACCCTGAAAGTAGCAGGCGCGCGCAGCGCGCCCGCAGGCGAGGCTCCACGGATAGTCCGAGTCAAATTTGTTCTGTAACTTATTGAAGGCCTGTCGGCGCGCCCGGCAGAGGCATTCCTGGCCATGATGAATACCTCTAATTCATTGAACTTTAATAAATTAATTGACAGGGAACTTCGATACGGGCATAGTTTACAAAACAATAAATTAAAAGGCAAATTTGTAAACCACAAAAGAAAAGAGACGAACATGATCGGAGAACGACTCAAACAGGCGCGCAAGGCCTCAGGTCTCTCCCTGCGTGCGCTCGCGGAACGCGCACAAGTGACTGCCATGGCGATTTCCAAATACGAAACCGGAAAATCCACCCCTTCCTCCGGCGTGCTGCTCAACTTGGCCAAGGCGCTGGGCGTGCGCTCGGAGTATTTCTTCCGCCCGGTCAAAGTCGAACTGCACGAGGTCAACTACCGCAAGCACTCGAAGCTGGGCGTCAAGACGCTGGACCACATCAAAGGCGACGCTATCGAACAGCTTGAACGCTTCATCGAACTGGAGCAGTTGCTGCCCAACGGACCGGTCGTGGCATTCAAGCTGCCGGGCAACCTGCCCACGCAAATCAATGCGCTTGACGAAATCGAAGACATCGCGCTGAAACTGCGCCAAAAGTGGAACCTTGGCATCGATCCAATCCCGGTCGTCACCGACATGCTTGAAGAACGCGGTATCAAGATCATCCAGTCGGACGCCATTCCAGGCAGCTTCGATGGCCTTGCCTGCAAGGTGGACGGCATCCCCGTCATTGCCGTCAGCGCACAGGCGCCCGGCGACCGCCAGCGCTTCACCATGACCCACGAGCTGGGCCATCTCATCCTGCACGACCGCCTTGCCACTGACATCGACATCGAAGCCGCAACCAATCGCTTTGCCGGCGCCTTCCTCGTGCCCGCGTCCGAGGTGCGCAAGGAACTGGGCGAGAAGCGCGACTGGCTGGAGCCGAAGGAACTTGCCGCGCTGAAGCAGGCCTATGGCCTCAGCATGCAGGGCTGGATGCACCGCGCTAAAGACCTAGGCATCCTGCCCGGCTTCTCCTACACCGAGATGCGCAAATATTTCGCGATGCAAGGCTGGGCCAAAACCGAGCCCGGCGAACAATACCCGCAGGAACGTCCGCAACTCTTCGAACAACTGGTATACCGTGCGCTCGGGCAGGATCTGATCAGCGAATCCAAGGCCGCGGAACTGCTGCGCAAACCGCTGTCACAATTCCAAAAAGAACGGAACATGCAAGGTGACGCAACGGCTGCTCATCAGTGATGCCAACATCCTCATCGACATGGAAGAAGGCAGCATCACGCGCCAGATGTTCCAGCTCGATGCGGTGTTTGCCGTCCCCGACCTCCTTTACGAGGAAGAGCTTCGCGAAGAACATTCGCATCTGCCGGAACTCGGATTACGGACACTGGAGCTGACCGGCGAAACGATCGCCTACGCGGAAGCGCTCATCTCCCGGCATGCCCGCACCGGCGCCAGCACCAACGATCTGCTAGCGCTCGCCCTCGCCCGCCAGGAAAAAACCACCCTGCTTACCGGCGATGACAAACTGCGGCGCGTTGCGGAATTGGAGCGCGTCGCGTGCCACGGCACGTTGTGGTTGGTCGAACAACTGGTGACGGTCCGCCTGCTTACTATTACGGACGCCAAGACCGCCTACGCACGCATGAAAGCAGCAGGTCGACGACTACCCTGGGACGAGGCAAAGCAGCGTCTCAATGCCTTGGCAGGCAAGAGTGCCAATCGTTAGACCGTCAGATCTCCTCGACATCGATGCCGTGCTCGCCCAACCAGGCTTTCCATTGCACAAATTCCGGCATTGCGCTCCAGCCTTAGCCAAAACTCCGGCGTGTCGTGCGGTTCGTGAAGAAGAGCAAGGTTATGCACATGGAAACTCCAGGCTGCAGATCCCTGTCCATAGATTACGTCGATTCCGACAGATCGATAATCAACGCTGGTCCGGCCCGGACACTACGCATTCGTACGGATCGACCGGACTTTCGATACCTGTCGGCCTCGACGGCTGGTAACCTTTGCAGATTCGCTTCACAACCGGAGAAGGAGCACACCATGAGCGACCGTGACGCCTACATCGAGAAGGTCAAGGCAAAAATCGACCAGTGGAATGCCGACATCGACAAGCTTCAGGCCAAGGCGAAGGAAGTCGACGCCGATGCCCGGATCAAGTATGACGAGCAGATTGCAGAGCTCAAAAAACAGCGCGACGAGGCGGAAGCCAAAATGAAAGAAGCCCGCGCGGCGAGTGAAGAAGCCTGGGCCGACCTGCGCGCAGGGTTCGAAAGCGCGTGGGACAGCGTTTCGAACGCCTTCAGCACTGCGATGAAACGTTTCAAGTAGTGCATCCGTACGGCGCGTGCACCACCGCCGGGGCATCCCTGGGGGCAGCGGGCGCGAAAGCCGGACCATGAAACTGTTTACCTGCCCCGGCTGCGGCGGCACGGTGCACTTCGCCAACAACCAGTGCACCGCCTGCGGAGCCGGGATCGGTTTCGCACCGGGGCTGATGGAAATGGTGGCGCCGCGCGCCGACGGCGCGGTCGAGGCCGGTGGGCAAAGGTGGCGCAAGTGCAGCCACTATGCCCAGCAGATCGGCTGCAACTGGATGGTCGGGGATGACGCCCCCTTCTGCGTCTCCTGCCGGCTGAACCGGACCATCCCTGACCTGTCGCAGCCCGGGAATCGGGTGCTGTGGCAGCGGCTGGAGGAAGAGAAGCGGCGGCTCGTCTACGCGGCGCTGCGGCTCGGCCTGCCGGTCATGCCGCAGGCAGAGGTGCCCGAGGGACTTGCTTTCGACTTCCTCGCCGATCCCGACCCCAGCTTCACCGAACTGGGGCGGGTGCTGACAGGCCACGCCGGCGGGCTGATCACGATCAACATCGCCGAGGCCGACCCGGTGGCGCGCGAACGGATGCGGGCCGAGATGGCCGAGCCCTATCGCACCATCCTCGGCCATTTTCGCCACGAATCGGGGCACTACTATTGGGAGCGGCTGGTGCGCGATACCGGCTGGCTGGGTCCCTTCCGCGCCAGCTTCGGCGACGAGCGCGCGGATTACGGCGCGGCGCTGCAGCGCTACCACGCCGAGGGGCCGCCGCCGGACTGGCCGGCGCACTTCGTCAGCGCCTATGCCACGAGCCACCCCTGGGAAGACTGGGCCGAAAGCTGGAGTCACTACCTCCACATGATCGACACGCTGGAAACGGCCTGGTCCTTTGGCCTCAGGCTCGATCCGCGGCTGGCCGGGCACGATGCGCTGGCCGCAGCGCCGAGGTTCGACCCCTGCGCGCCCGGAGATTTCGATACGCTGGTCGCGCAGTGGCTGCCGCTGACAGTGGCGCTGAACGCGCTGACGGCCAGCCTGGGACACGAGCCCGCCTATCCCTTCACGCTGGGCGATGCGGTGCTCGACAAATTCCGCCTGATCCACAAGGTGGTGCATGACGCACTCCCCGCAGCGGAAAGGACTATGGAGACCTTATGAGAAAAGTGCTCGCTACCGCAGCGATTTTTGGTGTCCTGTCCCAAGTCGCATCCGCGGAAACAGGCGAACCGGCGGATCCCGGACGCACCTGGCGCGGCTGGGAGCTCGGCGGGCAATTATCGAACTATCGCTTTGAAGAGCCGGATTTCGGCGTGAAGATCCAGGGCCCCAAAGCCGGGGTAACCGGCGCCTATACGTTTTCCGGCAAAAGAAAATTGTTTTTCAGGATGGACGGCCGTCTTGCGTACGGCTCACTCGACTACGAGGGCTCCGGCACGCTGGATTCGATTCCCAATTGGATATTCGAAGTGCGAGGCGTCCTCGGCAAGGATTTCCTGCCGGGCAGCCGGACTTCACTGTCGCCTTTCGCGGGACTCGGCTACCGCTACCTCTACAACGATTTCAGGGGCACGACTTCCACCGGTGCGGTGGGCTACCAGCGCTTTTCCAGGTATCTGTATTTACCTCTGGGATTGACCGCGCGCTTCAAGCTCGGCGATAGCTGGGTGATTGCGCCAACCATCGAGTACGATTTCTTCATCAAGGGAGAGCAGGTTTCACAACTCTCCGATACCAATCTTGGTTTTGGTGATGTAACCAACAGCCAGGACGACGGTTACGGCTATCGCGTTTCGCTGATGGCAGAGAAAGGTGCGTGGGCGTTCGGTCCCTGGATGCATTACTGGAAAATCGAAAGATCGGATATCGTGCCCGTCAGCTCCAGTATCGGCTTCTTCGAACCAAAGAACGAGACACGGGAATTCGGGTTCGACGTGAAGTACAGGTTCTGATCGAAGCCGGCATCTACCGCGAATCTGCCAACAGGCGCAAGCCAAAAAAGCGCCGCGGATGACGGATTTCAGCCCTAGATGCCTGATGAACGGGTCAAAATATCGGTCGGAATACCAACGAGAAGATAAATCTGTCCCTGAGGCCCGTCCTGGAGGCGTTGGTCCGCCCAGACTGGGAAGGTCGTACTAGCTTGTTCTTGCACCAAAGCCACCCCATGATGGAATTCCAAACGGGTTACTACCGTAGACTGGTCGATTCATTGCCTTTGCGATTATGAAGCCCACGTCCCGCACATCGCAGAATGCTCGTGCGGCGAACTCCGGCGAACACTTCCTTTCCCAGTCCGTTGATGTTGCCTCTTGAATCGTAAGCGGGCGAAGATCAGCGACCGTAACGCCATTTACTTCTTTGGTCTCTTCGCGTCCATGCGCCATGCGGTTTCTAAACTCGAATATCTCGTCCAGTGTGCTTCCCGGCCGCGTGTCCATATCAATGGGCACTGACAGCACTTTGAAAAGTGCGGCCTGTTTTCTTCTCCATCCCGCGCGCTCGATTTTTTCCCATTCTGTCGGTGGTATTACCTCTTCTCCGGCTATATTCAGGAACGCTTCGTAAGTAAACGCGGAAAACACTATTGAAGCCATTGAACTATAGAAGTTGCCTTCTTCTCCTAGCTGAGCCAATTTCAGCATACTTGATGCCGCAAGAAAATTAACTGCCGCGGCATTGGTAGTTCGATCGCCGGAAAGCGCATGCATCTAAAGGTCAACTCCTTGGACGCTCTATTAAGGGTTCAATTGCACTATACAGTTGCCCATTCGCCAGACAGCAACGCCGCCTGTTCCAGCACCGTCTGCGTCGCCTTTTCCTGCTTGTCAGGTGGGTAGCCATACTTGCGCAGAATCCGCTTCACCAGCACCCGCAGTTGCGCCTGGACGTTCTCGCGCACCGTCCAGTCGATCGTTACGTTTGCACGCACGGTCTTGACCAGTTCACGCGCGATGACGCGCAGGTTCTCGTCGCCCAGCACCTTTACGGCGCTGTCGTTGGTTTCGAGTGCGTCGTAGAACGCTACCTCGTCGTCGTTTAGGCCAAGCTGCTCGCCGCGCTCGGAGGCCTTGCGCATTTCCCTGGCAAGACCGATCAGCTCCTCGATGACCTTGGCAGTCTCGATCGCACGGTTCTGATACTTGCGGAGGGCTTTCTCCAGCATTTCGGAGAAGGACCGCGCCTGTACGACGTTGCGTCTGCTCCGTGTCCTGATCTCGCCTTTGAGCAGTTTTTCCAGCAGCTCGACCGCGAGGTTGCGCTGCGGCATCCCGCGCACCTCCGCCAGGAACTCGTCGGACAGAATGGAGATGTCAGGCTTCTTCAGTCCCGCGGCGGCAAAAATGTCGATCACTTCGTCCGACACCATCGCCTTCGACACGATCTGCCGAATGGCATGCTCCAGGTCCTCATCGGACTTTCGTTCGCCCGCCAGACTTTTGGCCAGCACGGACCGAACGGCCTGGAAAAACCCCACGTCGTCGCGGATACGTAATGCCTCTTCGTGCGGCACCGCCAGGGCAAATGCCTTCGAAAGGTCGCTCACGGCGCGCAGCAGCCGGTCTTTTCCGTCTTCCTGCGCGAGGATGTACTCCTGCGCCGCCGGCAAAACCGACAGCCGTGCCTGCGGCGTGCCGCTGATCCATGCAGACCAGTCGAAGCCGTGGAACAGCCCGTGGCAGATCTCGTACTTTTCCAGCATCAGCGCCACCGCTTCCGACTGATCGATCGCGGTCTTGCCCGTCCCGCCTGCCTCCGTGTAGGTGGCCATCGCATCCTTCAACTCGTCCGCGAGGCCGAGGTAGTCCACCACCAGCCCCCCGGGCTTATCCCTGAATACCCGGTTCACCCGGGCGATCGCCTGCATCAGGCCATGCCCGCGCATCGGCTTGTCCACGTACATCGTATGCAGGCTGGGACAGTCGAAACCGGTGAGCCACATGTCGCGCACGATGACGATCTGGAACGGATCCTTTGGCTCGCGGAATCTTGCTGCGAGTTCCTCGCGCCGTTTCTTGTTGCGGATATGCGGCTGCCAGTCGAGCGGGTCCGATGCGGAGCCGGTCATCACCACCTTGAGCGCGCCCTCCTCGTCTTCCTCTCCGTGCCATGTAGGGCGCAGGGCTACCAGCTCACGGTACAGGTCAACCGCGATACGACGGCTCATGACCACGACCATCGCCTTGCCGACCATGCCGTCACCGACCCGACGTTCCCAATGTTCTACGAGGTCTCGTGCGATCAGCTTGATGCGGTTCTCCGAGCCCACTACCGCTTCGAGCTGTGCCCACTTGGTTTTGAGTCTTTCCTTGCGCTCGATCTCCTCACCCTCGGTCGCTTCTTCGAACTCGGGATCGATCTTCGGCCGCTCCGATTCTTTCAGCGCCAGCCTGGCAAGCCTGCTCTCGTAGTAGATCGGCACTGTCGCGCCGTCGACCACGGCACGCTGGATATCGTAGATGCTGATGTATTCGCCAAATACGGCGCGGGTGTTGGCATCCGCCTTTTCGATCGGCGTGCCGGTGAAACCGATGAAGGACGCATTCGGCAGTGCGTCGCGCATGTTCCGTGCGAAACCGTCTATAAAGTCGTACTGGCTGCGGTGCGCCTCGTCGGCAATGACGACGATGTTGCTCCGCTCGGAGAGCGCTTCCATCCGCCCCCCACGCCCTCCAGTAGAAGGCTGGGATGAAGGCGACTCCGGAAAGAACTTCTGGATGGTGGTAAACACGACTCCGCCGGAGGCGACTTTCAGTTTCTCGCGCAGGTCGGCACGGTCGGCCGCCTGTACCGGCGGCTGGCGCAGCAATTCCCGGCAGGCGGCAAATGTGCCGAACAACTGGTCGTCCAGATCGTTGCGATCGGTGATGACGACGATGGTGGGGTTTTCCATCTCCGGGTGCAGGATCACGCGGCCCGCGTAGAACGCCATGGTCAGGCTCTTGCCCGAACCTTGCGTGTGCCAGACTACGCCCACGCGCCGGTCGCCAGGCTCGCCGCCCGGATTGAGGCCCGTCTCATAGCGCCCCTGTGCCTCCTCCGCCCGCAGCGTACCCATCCGGGCTGCGCGCAAGGTCTCTTCCACTGCGACGTTGACCGCATGGAACTGGTGGTAGCCCGCCATCTTCTTGACGATCTTGCCGCTACCATCGTCCTCGAACACGATGAAGTACCGCAGCAGATCCAGGAAGCGGCGTTTCTCGAAAACGCCCTCCAGCACGACCTGCAACTCGGTCAGCTTCGCCGGCGCGTCCCCGCGCCCGGTAATCGTGCGCCAAGGCTTGAACCACTCCTTGCCCGCACCGACCGCCCCGATGCGCGCCGCCATGCCGTCCGAAACGACCAACGCTGCGTTGGTGGCAAACAGCGAAGGGATCTGTGTCTGATAGGTCTGGAACTGCTGCCACGCGCTCCAGACGGTGGCGTTTTCGTCGGCGGCGTTCTTGAGTTCAATCGCCGCCAGTGCCAGGCCGTTTACGAACAGAACGATGTCCGGTCGCCGGGTATGCTGCCCATCGGTCACCGTGAACTGATTTACCGCCAGCCAGTCGTTGTTGTCGGGCTGGTCGAAATCGACTAACCGTGCCTGCGCCCCGGCGATCGAGCCGTCCTTGCGGCGATACTCCACTGTCACGCCATCCACCAGCATCCGTTGCAAGGCGCGGTTGCGCTCCACCAGCGACGGCGCATCGGTGCGCGTCAATTTGCGGTAGGCGTCTTCCAGTGCTTCGGCAGGCAGTTCGGGATTGAGGCGTACCAGAGTTTGTCGCAGGCGGCCTTCCAGCACTACATCGCGATAATTCGGATCGCTGCGTTCCGCGCCCGGTTCGCCTGCAGCGATGTCCGGGCCGTGCAGTACTTGATAGCCCAGACTCTCCAGCCAGGCGAGCGCGGCGTCTTCGACGACGGACTCAGTAAACTGCGACATCGCGGTAGATCATGGCACTCAGAACAACCGCCCCGACCCTTTAGTCGAGCGATAGCGGACAGGCTTTGAGAGCTTTTCGAGTACGCCTTCGTTGACCAAGCGCTGCAGCCAGTCCTTCGCTTGTGCCTTCGACACGTTCAATTCATTTGCGACTTCCGTGTCGGTCTTCGGGCTGTCCATCATTTCGAGTAGAGACCGCACCTTCGCAAACAATTCTTCTGCTGGTTTAGCGCAGGGGGATACTACCGAGACGACACATGGAGTATCCGATGCCGGAGTTTCATTTTTCAACGCGTATTCCGCCGTCTGCTCCCTCACGGTCGTAAGGGACAGTTGCTCCTGGCTTGAGATCTCGGCTGATGCCTGAATTGCAAGTACTAAATCGAGCGCCTCGGCGTTATCCGGATTGGGCCACGGCAAAGCGCCTTTCCGACGCAACGCTTCCAGCCCTTTCCCAGTCTCGCCATTTGTTCGGACGTAGATTGGAACGAGGTGCCGCTTTTCCAGTTGCTCGACTGCGCCTGCCCACGTACCGCCCTTGTCGTAGTCCGAGTTCACGACGAGTGCCGCATCGGCTAGCGCATAGATCAGCTTGTTGCGCTGCATGGCATTGCCGACGTTAAACCCCGCCGATGGATCGAAGGGCGAGACGAGGACCAGTTGCCCGTCCATGAGGAGATTGCGGTGTTCCCGATTAAGAGCCGTCCGTTCAAGGCTGTCCGACAATACTCCGGCCACTTTGCCACCGGTTTCGAGTGCACCGCGCATGGCGGCTTGGTCGATACCGCGCGCACCGCCTGAAACAAGTGTGCGTCGCGCTCGGGCGACAAGCCGGCCAATGCCTTCTGTGTACTCAACCAAACGGTCATCGACGTCCCGAGAACCGACGACCGCCAACCCGCCCGTATCAAGTAGCCCAGCATCTCCACAACCGTACAGAACCGGCGGCGCATCTTCCTTCAGGCGCGACTTCAATCGCCTCGGATACTCTGCATCGGCGCGGCTCACCACCCAAATCGCGCGCGTTTGCCAGCGCTCTACTGCCTGACTCAACAGGAATCCACGGGCCAGCAGGCTCTTGAGTCGGTTGCCGTCTATGAGTTGTCGGCACTCCTCAAAGAGTGCTTGCGCATCTGGAACAAGCAGATCGGCGGGCTCTCGCTGCTTGTCCCGGAGAAATCGCGCCAGCCGTTTGTATTCGCCCGGTTTTAGCAGTTCGTAAGACGAATCGCGACGCCCTGCAATCAGCGGCGCCGTGAGCAGCAGAATTGCCTGGGTATTGGGCGAGAGTGACTTGCTCATTCGTCATGCCCCGCAAGTGCCAGCGCTAAAGGCAGCACCTCGCCACTGCCGTGAGAGCGCAACAACCACGCCGCAACAGTCAAGGTCCAGCGCGAATCCACCATGTCGTCCACGAGCAGCACTGGCCCAGCGCGTACCCCTCCTTGTGCGTCGATTGCAAGTGAGCCATCGATGTTACGTGCCTGTTGAGTGCTGTTTGCCATCGTCTTCTGCTCGGGGCGAGCGTCCGTTTTCTCCAGTGCCAGGACGAACGGCAGACTCAATGCTGCCGCCAGACGCCGCGCAAAGTCCGGCACCAGATCGGGGTGTCGAAGCGAGGGGATACAGGTTACCCAGACGGGTGCCGGCTGCGGGCTCCATTCCCGCACCAGGACCGCACAGGCTTCGACGAGGTCATCCGAAAAATGCCCATCGTGGTACTTGCCTTGTCGAACCAGACTGCCCCATCCGGCGTCACCCCAGATGCAGAGCGCCTTCCCCGCCTGGGCTCGCAGCGCAGGAGGAATGCTTCCGCGAGTCCCAGTCGAGTGCTTGGATAAGAAACTCCATATGCTCTGAGCGCAAGCTGACATACGCCTGCATTTGACGTTGTTCATCGTGCCGCAGTGCTGTCAGACGATCCGCCCGCGCCCAGAATGCCTCGCTCAGATTCGCCGCCGCCAGTTGCCACTTGGTGCCCTGCTTGACAATTGGCGCGGGAGATTCCAGCGAAAGTAGATCGATAGTTTTCTGGATACGGCCCATGCTGAGATTGAGGCGACCAAGCAACTCCGGGACGGATAACCCGTTTGGCGCCGCTTGCAGAGCGTCTAGTACGTCCTGAACTTCGTCCCGCGTCGGGAAAGCGCTTTCGATGAAGTAGTCGGTGATACTCGTCTCTTCCGCGCCACTGAGCAACACTCCGTAAGCCGAGTCAAGTGCCCGGCCTGCACGGCCGACCTGCTGGTAATAAGCCACGACCGATCCCGGCGTCTGGTAATGGATCACGAAGGCCAGATCCGGCTTGTCGAAGCCCATCCCCAATGCTGTCGTGGCCACCAGCGCCTTCACCCGGTTTTCCAGCAATGCCTGCTCCAGCTCGGGCCGGCGCTCGCCTGTTTCACCCGTGTAGGACTCCACGCTCAAACCGCGCGATTGGAGCCAATCTGCCACCTGCACCGCATCGCGCACCGTGAGCGTGTAAATGATTCCGCTACCGGGCAAAGCCGGCACCTGCGCGGCAAGCCAGGCCAAGCGTTCTGCCTGACTGTGCAAACGCATGGTCTGAAGCGTGAGCGAAGGTCTATTCAGGTCGCCCCGTGAAACGCTGAGGTTCGGCCCGAGCACCGTTCTCAGATCGTCCATCACCCGATTGTTCGCTGTTGCGGTGGTCGCCACCAACCGCAGATTTGGCGGCAGCGTACGCACGATGCGTTCTAGCAAGCGATAGTGCGGGCGGAAATCGTGCCCCCAATCCGAGATGCAGTGGGCTTCGTCGATCACCAGCAACGCGATACGCGCTGCAATGCGCTCAAGCACCTCCGTACGAAAACGCTCATTGGCCAGCCGCTCAGGCGAGATCAGTAGAATGTCCACCTCGTTCCGCTGAGCCGCCGCCTCCACGTTCGTCCACTCGTCCAGATTGTCGGAATTGATCGTAACGGCGCACACGCCCATCCGCTCCGCCGCCGCGATCTGGTTGCGCATCAGCGACAGAAGCGGCGAGATCAGCAGGGCAGGCCCTTCACCCGCTTCCCGCAAAAGCTTGGTGGCGATGAAATAGACGAAGCTCTTTCCCCAGCCGGTCTTCTGCACGACCAGCAAGCGTCCGCGGCCTTCCACGATATGGCGGATGGCTTCTTCCTGGCCTTCGCGAAAACTAGCGTCCGGCCTACCAGTACCGAGGCGTAGGATTCCGAGCACACGATTGGCGTCGTAGATCATACGTACGGATCCACAAAAAACCGCTCGATTCCAGACTCTATGGACGCTATTTTCAATTCGTGTCGAACGAACCAGCCGAGGCTCTCAAGCCACGTGAGCGCAGCTTGCTCGACAATGGATTCGGCGAAAGCCGGGCTCATTGGACGTACTCTGCTTCAGCCCACTCGTGGCCGTTGCGCGATGCTGGCGCAGATGGTCCGAGTTCGTCAATGAACTGGCTTGCGATCGAGTTGCCGACCTGTCCGCTTCCCGCACTGAGCTGGGCACCAATTCGCCAGGCGAATTTTCGTTCCATTCTGGTTACTGACGAGAGCACTAGGGTTTCAGTGCATCGTGTGATGGCGACATAAAAGAGCCGACGCTGCTCCAGAAGAATCGCGGCTTGTTCGGCCGGAGTTTCGTCGTTCTTCTGAAACGGTATCAGACCTTGCGTGCAGCCTGCCACTATCGCGACCTTGCTCGTAAGTCCCTTGGATTTGTGCAGACTCATCACACGGACAAAATCGCCCTCTTCTGGCATTTCCGGCTGCGTGATGTGTGTCTTGATACGATCGGAAAGGGCTCCGGCGTCCGTGACTTCGGCAGCGGCAAGGACTGCGATTTCGCGCAGAGCGCTGCATTCGTCATCGCCGTCTGGGAACAACTCATCAACAAGTTGTGAGAGGCTTTGGCCCGAAAGCCCTGCAATGATATTTCGAAGTTCTCGATATTTCTGGAGCAGATCCCCGACGCCGCTCAACGTCAGATTACCTTGATCAAGAGCTTCAAGTGCTGCCTTGGGTGAGACGCCTGATTTTTCGCAATGCTGGCGCAACCGCTGGTATGCGTTCTTGCGGCTCGATGGACTCTTGTGGCCGAGCCACCAGCGAAGTGCAACTCTGTCCTCCTGATTTACCAGGAGCGTGAGGAGTGCGAAGGCACACTGCGCTGCTTTCCCTTCGAGCGCCTCGTCGTGGTAGAAGCTATGCACCGGGACACCCACGTCCCTCAGGCGATCTCTAATACCGTATCCCAGCAATCGACGAGGTGTAAGTATCAAGATATCCCCAGGGGACAATCCGTGATCAGCAATACGCGTTCTGACAAAGTCTGCAAGGCCCTGTGCCTCTTCGTCCACACTCGTCCATTGAACGATGTGGACCTCACCGTTGGGATTGCTCGGCTTTGGTTGGAGGCGAGGTGGTCCAACGGGCAGGTGGTTGTGCCGTATCAGATGATCCGCGATTGCCACTACACGTGTCGGGCATCTGCGGCACTCATCGAGTGTCTCGTCGTGGGTGGTCGGATGATGATGCTGGAACGTTTCGATACCTTCCGGATTTGCATGTCTAAACCTGTAAATCGACTGGTCCACGTCACCAACGATCGCTGTGGCGCCGACGCTTGCTAGGAGTTCGATGAGATCTTGCTCGGCCCTGTTTAGGTCTTGATACTCGTCTACGATCACATGATCGAAGGCTGTCAGTGCGTCGGAAGCAGGATTGCTACGCAAGAAGCGTAACGCTTCGGGTACAAGTTCCCCGATGAGCATTGCGCCATGGAATCGCAACCAGCTAATCAGTGCTGCTTGGAACTGTTGATCGACAGGATCGTGTGGCCAACCCGGAACCTCCGACTGCAATCTTGCCCAAGCAGCCTCGAAAGCCCGGATGCGTTTGGTACAGTCCCGCTTCGGCCCGAACGGGCCGAGCGAAATCACGTCGTCGAGCATTACCCCACCTTCAAACTGCAAGACTCCAGACTTGGCGAAAGTAACCACTGGACGAGGCACGCGTCCCAGGTAGTCGAACACATCTTGCCGATTGAGAAGGGAGAAGCAAAACGCGTGAAGCGTTCCCACGCGCACGCTTTCACAATTGGCGATGCCGAGCGCATGAAGATCTTTAACCAGACTCGCGGCAGCGTTACGAGTGAACGTAACTGCCAAGATCCGGCCAGCGTCCTGCCCAGTCTCCAACAGTCGCGCAACGCGACGTTTCATCGCAAAGGACTTGCCGGTTCCGGGGCCAGCCATGACTCGAAGCGGGCTATCGTTCGTCGCCGCGATGTTGAGGGCGGTACCAGTTAACCCATCGTCCCAACTCATAACTAGGGCGTCCGTTGGTAGAGCGATTTAGGCACCCGTAAGTCGAAAGAGATAGGTTTGGGTGCCAGCAGGGTCAGGCCGTCGGAGAGTATCGTCATGGATTCTTTGCCGATTGCTGGAGGTTGTCCGACCAGCTTCGAGCAAGCTTGCTGATGATCCGCACGAGTCCTATCACCTCATCCGCTTCGATAACGATTTTCCGTCCGACGACGGCTTGGGTATCGCCCGTTTTCGTGATGTAGTTCTGGTCTGCGACTTTCATTTTGTGCACGACAAGGTGGCGTTTTTGAAAACCCCGAACCGCTGAACGCCACTCGTGGGTGGTCACATGGGCCGACAGATCGACGCCGAAAATATCGAAGACATTCGACTTCGTGCCGCCGAGATTTTGGAAGCTCATCTTTTCCATCTTGGCCAGATTGCGCGCTTTGTTCGCATGGAGGCGACATAGTTCACGCCCGAACCCGTCAAAGGCAGAAACGCAATCCTCGAGTGCGTTTTCAACGAGCTTCTCGGCAAGCTCTTTGTCCACGTTCGCTGCCAAGCCCAGCATCTTTCCGACTACTTCAAGATTCTTGTCGAGAATCTGGAGTGAGTTGTGCTGGCCGCAGTCCGGACAGAAGGCGAAGACACCGTAAACCGAGTATCGGAGCGTGCAGTTGTCGCAGACGACCTCGGTTTCGAGCTGTTTCTCCCTGTAGTAGTGGATGGGCGACGGACGTCCCGCCTTAACCTTCATTGATATGCCTATGCCGAATGCGCCTTTCGGCTTATCGTCGAACTCCAGCTTCTTCAGATCCTTGTGGAGCGCGTCAGTGAACTTCCGCATGGCGACGGAGTTGGCGTATTCAATCTGTTCCTTTGTCCAGAAATGGTCGTGGCCAGCGGTGTGACCGCAGTACGGGCAGTGACACGGGAGCCCTTCGCCCTTTAGGCCCGTACCGAATTCGATCTTGAAGTACCCCTCGCAATCCGGATGCGGGCATTCTCGTCCCGTGAAACCGCGCTCATCCGTCCGGATCTGAATCGCAACGCGGTTGTCGAGCCGCCGAAGGTGATTCATCGCACGATCTCCGCTATCCGGTCCGTGTTCTTTACTCGCAGTTCACCGGAGATGAGCTTGGACAGCAGTGTGTCGCGTAACGTAGCAAGCGTGCGGTTCTCGAAGTAAGGCTCCGGGATACGCGCCAAAATCGGTCGCACCAGATAATTGAACGCCTTGCGCACCGCCGGGGGCGGGGCAATCATTGGCATGCCGTCGAGCGATTCCGTCCATACCGCATAGGGGATTGTGCTTCCCGTGGAATGCCGAGTTGCGAAATCGATCGTGTCTGGATGGTGCAACTGCAATGTCGCGAACGCGAAATCGTCGGGCCGTCGCGGATACAGGACAAAGGCCGTCGTGCGGGTAGTCCCATCGAATGGAGCGATGCACACTTTGTGGAAGTATGGTCGCATTGCTCCGAACAGGATGTCACCCTTGTAGAACTTGCTGAGACTACTCTGAGCTTCCGCGCCGGGCTTGCTCTCACGGAGAGACAGTGACTTCGGTGAAATGCAGTCAATCGGGACGTACGGGCGAGCGGCCGTATCCGGAGATGCAGAGCAACGCTCCACGCGCTGGCACAGGAAGTCGCCGAGCGTGCCCTTCCCCCATCCCCTCGGAATCTCCCCGAGTTCCGAGTCCTCGAAGGAATCCGGGAAGAGATCGGCGAGGGCCTGCGGCAGGCCGGGATCGCGGCCTTCGGTCTTGGCGCGGACGGGGTCGAAGTCCACGAACCACGACTTGAAGAGCGCTCGCGCCATTGCCTCCAGGGTCTCGTTCATCCGCCGGTTCAGCTCGATCTTGTCGTCCAGCGTGCCGAGGATATGGGCGATGGTGTGTTGCTCGTCCACTGGTGGAAGGTCGAAACGGAATGCTTCAATCCGAGAGGGCGCCGTATGCAGAATCTTGGTGCCACTCGCTGAGGTCACAAGCTCGCGATTGAACTCTTGCCAGAGGAAAACCCAGTAGAGAAAGTCGGGCGCAACGCCAGCGCCACGTCGAATGACAACTTTTCCAAGACGCTGGTTGTGCAAGTATATGCGGCCATCGTTCGGCACTCTCGCCGGTATTCCGAGAATCTCACCTCCTGCGGTCTGGCATGTCATGATCAACAGCATGTCGCCCGGTGCCAGTTCGTATTCTGCGGGGTAACTGTCTCGGTATTCCTTGACAGACGTCTCCGCGAACCGAAACCCGCCCGCGTATCGGAAGTTGCCAACACTGACAACGATGGGCTGACCCGTTAGCTCCTCGTGGTAGTGCTCGCTCTTGAATGGCCAGCCGTGCTTGATCTCCACGAGGTCACCAAGCCTTGACGGCGTCCATCCACTATCCGCCATACCCAAGCTCCTTGAGGTTGGTGGCGATGGCAGCATCGAGCTTCGCTGCCTCAACCTGCTGCTCGCGCAGCTTCGCGGCGAGCCGCTTCATCTTCTCCTCAAACGGCTCCCCGTCGTCCTCTACCGCCTCAGCGCCGACGTAGCGCCCGGGCGTCAGTACAAAGCCGTGCTTCCGGATGTCCTCCAGCGTCGCGCGCTTGCAGAAGCCGGGCACATCCGCGTACTCCCCAGCATCCTTATCCCCACGCCAAGCGTGGTAGGTGCCGGCGATTTTCGCGATGTCTGCATCGAGCAGCTCGCGGTGCACGCGGTCGGCCATGGTGCCGAGCTTGCGCGCGTCGATGAAGAGCGTCTCGCCGCGCCGGTCGCGAAAGCGGCCGTTCTTCTTGTCGCGGGCGAGGAACCAGAGGCACACCGGAATCTGCGTCGAGTAGAAGAGTTGGCCCGGCAGCGCCACCATGCAGTCCACGAGGTCGGCCTCGATGATGGCCTTGCGGATCTCGCCCTCACCCGACTGGTTAGACGACATCGAACCGTTGGCGAGCACGAAGCCGGCGAGGCCGGTGGGCGCAAGGTGGTGGACGAAGTGCTGCACCCAGGCGAAGTTCGCGTTGCCGGCGGGCGGCACGCCGTAGACCCAGCGCTTGTCGTCCTTGAGCAGCTCGCCGCGCCAGTCGCTGTCGTTGAAGGGCGGGTTGGCCAGCACGTAGTCGGCCTTTAAGTCGGGGTGCCGGTCATTGTGGAAGGTGTCGCCGTGCGCGATCTGCGCGTCGATGCCGCGGATGGCGAGGTTCATCGTGGCCAGCCGCCAGGTAGTGTAGTTGGACTCTTGGCCGTAGATGGAGATGTCGCCGAGGCGCCCGGCGTGCGCCTCGATGAACTTCTCGCTCTGCACGAACATGCCGCCCGAGCCACAGCAGGGGTCGTAAACGCGGCCTTTGTACGGGGCGAGCACCTCGACCAGCACGCGCACCACATGCGAGGGCGTGTAGAACTGGCCGCCGCTCTTGCCCTCGGCGCTCGCGAAGCGGGAAAGGAAATACTCGTAGACGCGGCCAAGCGTGTCCTTCGCCTTGTCCGCGGCACTGCCGAGCGCGATGTCGCTGACCAGGTTGATGATCTGGCCGAGGCGCTGCTTGTCGAGACCGGGGCGTCCGTAGTCCTTGGGAAGAACGCCCTTCAACGAGGGGTTGTCGCGCTCGATGGCGGCCATCGCGTCGTCCACCAGCGTGCCGATGGTCGGCTGCGGCGCGCTCGCCTTCAAGTGCGACCAGCGCGCCTCCTTCGGCACCCAGAAGATGCTGGCTGCACGGTACTCGTCGCGGTCTTCAGGGTCTGCGCCCTGCTTCTTCTGCGCTTCAAGCTCGGCGTGCTTGGCCTCGAAGGCGTCGGAGATGTACTTGAGAAAGATGAGGCCGAGGACGACATGCTTGTACTCCGCCGCGTCCATGTTGTTGCGCAGGGCGTCGGCGGCAGCCCAGAGCTTGGCCTCGAAACCCAGATTCGCCCCATTCGATTTGTTGGCGTTGGTGTTCTTCTTCTGTCTTGCCACGCGGTACTTCTCCTCCAGATCAATTGGTCAAGCTATTCCTCACCAATCGCATCGATCAGTTCTTGCCGCCACAGTCTCACGAAGCGATCGTAATTCTCTCGCAGCTCAGGGTCTTCATTCGTAAGTATCTCGACTTCGCTCTTCAGCTCGAAGAAGAGCAGCTTGATGTAGTTGAACCATGTTTCAAACTCCATCGAGGTCAGGGAAACGAGCTGCACAAGCAACCGTCGGGTGTGAGATAAGCGAAGGTTGTGTACGAGGGTGCGCTCGTCAGTGGAGCGTGCCTCCGCAGCAAATGAATCGAGCAAATCCAGGGCTTCTTGCAGGGCGTGTGCTTTGTGTTCGGGGTCATTGACAGACTCGGCGCGTTCAAACAGCGCTCGTGCTTCCTCAATGTCATGGGCAATAGACATGACGAACCATTTAACAAGAATGCTTCGAGTCCGATGTCCGTATTAAAGCACCTCAGGCTACAGTCTTCCAGTGCGGGGTGAAAAAGCCGTGTTCGTTTCACCCATTCTCGATTTCGCGCCCGCGAGGCTCAGTACTGGCGCTTCGTCCAACTCGGATTCAGCCTCCGGATGGAAGCGAATCTTCATCAGGCGCGGTACTTCTCGCGCAATCTGGCCTGTACCTTGTCCGCAGGCCGCGTTTCGGCTTCGCCCGTTCCGCTGACGCCATGCGCTTTTCGATCTCGCGCAACTAGGCGGCAGTCCATTCCGGATCGGGGACCGGAAGGTATTCGAGTATGGTCTCGTCGTTGTAGAGGACGAAAGCCATCAGAAACGATGGCCGTCGTGGGTGAGATCGCGGATGCTTTCCCCTCTCTTAAGTATGTCCTTCAAACGCAGTCCCTTGCGGGCCAGGCTGTCGCGAAGCTTGCGCATTTCGGCGACTGCGGCCTTCGCGGCGTCGGCGTCGTGTCCGGAATACGGCGTCAGCTCAGCCACCGGCCTTCCGTGTTTCGTGATCACGAACTTCTCGCCCTTCTGCACACGCTCCAGGAGGGCCGGGAAATGGGTTTTGGCTTCGTACGCGCCAATTTTGGACATAGGGTCCCCTCTGAAAAAACTAGCCTGAACTGGCCGATTTTGGGCGTCAAGGATCCGCAGGAATATCCTTCCACAGGTCTTCCGCAACCTCGACTTTCTCTTTCGCGAACAATTCCTTCCAGCCCTGTCGCGCTTTTCGCTCCGGCGCAATGACTATTGTGTCGTCCACGACTTTCAGGCGTACACGCTGCCCCGGCTCAAGCTGCGCCTGTTCGAGCACGGCCTTGGGTATCCGCAGGCCCTGGGAGTTACCGATTCTGACGATCTTTGTTTCCATGGCATTGACCCGTCCGCTACGAGATCGCAGCCCAGTCGCGGACTTCTGAAACGTGACTCTGTCGCACGACGTCAGATCAGCCGACGTTCTCAGGCGGCCAGTCTCATTTCGGCAGTAACGACGTCCCAAGCCACTTCGACTCGCTGATCTTTCAGCCTGTGAATGAGTCCGAGCTCGATCAGGCGCGATACGTCGGTATGGACGTTCTTGTAATTGCGTTCGAGTCGCTTCGCAAGTTCGTTGATGGACATGGGGCCCTCGGCTTTCAGGGCCTCCAGCAAGACCCAACGCGCCGGGGTCAGGTTGCGCAGAAGCAGCGGCAGACTCTCGAAAGTCAGTCTGACCTCCGCACCTCGTACCGCACCCTTCCTGGCGCGCTCCCACGCAGCTTCGAAGCGGTCGAGCGCGTCGCTCGTGGTTCCCACTCTAATTTCGATCTTCTTTTTCATGCTTGCCTCCATGCCTGGCAGCCGAAGACATAACAAGCCGGGTCCGGCTTGAACTGCCGCAACGCGCTCATCGCCATGGCCCTCCGGGTTGCCACGTTCCTTGATTTTGCACACCCTGGCGCAGGTCCTCAAGCAGCGGCGAGAGAAACAAAACGAGAGTTCGCGCGCAGTCATCGGCGAAGCCTTCGGGCACAGTGATGCGCGCGCGTCGGGCGAACGCACGCACTTGCGGAGGCCGGGACGGGTTCTCCCAGAATTCCCGGGTAAGCGCAATAGGCTGTTGCGCCGGAACCGGCGTGCGTCGTCGTTCAAAGGTGCGCCTTACCGCTTCGGCGAGCGTGACGCGGTCGAACTCGAAGCGGCCGGCTAGGTGGTGCAGGTCGAAGAAGTCCTTGATGCGACTGTTTCGATCGCCGAGCACGACCATCGCTTCCAGCTTTTCTGCGATCACCGCCTCGCGCGGGTAGGCGAGCAGCTTGGGCGCAGGGAAGTCGAGCAGCGTCGGATACGTACAGGCCTGCGCCGCCGGCCAGACGGCGTCAGCCAGGCCCATGTCGATCTGAAGCATGAGGCGCGCCTTGCCGCAGCGTGCGGGAAGTGTCGCGCGTGTTCCGGCGTACTCGTCCTCCGCGCGAATTGCTTCGATGCGGATGCGCTCGCCTTCGAAGTCGACTGCATCCAGCGGCACCGGTGTCGCCACGATCGCGCGCAGGTCTTCGCCGACGGCGTCGAACGCGCCGTCGCCCCGGCGCAGTAGATCGAGGTCTAGCGTAGCCCGATAGGGCCGCTCCGACCAGAGCCGCAGTAGCATCGCGCCCTTCAGCACGAAGCGGTCGCGGCGATCGGAGACAGAAAGCCGGTAGAGAAAGCGCTCGAGACAATAGCTCGTGAGCAGAGCCTGGTAGTCGTCACCCGTTTGTCTTGCCCGATTCAGAAGGCGCGCGGCAACGGACGCGGCGAGGTCGGTCTTGGCCGTCACGCGATCGCATCCAGGTAGGGCTGCATGACGCGGGCAACGCGGCAGATGCGCGCGAAGCGCGCAAGGTCGGTCGCGCCTCCGCGATATTTGCGGCTGAAATCGCGCAGCGCTTCCACGGCAACGTCGATGCCGATCTTGTTGCGATACTTGAAGCAGTCGGCCACTGTTTTGGCCGCCGAATACACGCGCAGGGTGACGCCCTCCGCGTGGCGCTCTTCGATGCCCTCGGTCAGTGCCTCGCCCGAGAACCGCGCGATGCGCAGGCGCGGATAGTCGAGACGCGGGCGGCGCGCCTTTTCGGGCAGCGCGATCCAGACCTCGGCCGGGGATTGCGTGGTGAGGCCGTGGAGCCGCAGTGCCGTGAGCAGACAAAAGACTCCGTCCGGCACGCGCGTGGCCACGTGCGCGAGCGTGTGCTCCGCCGTGAGTGCGTGCCGGGCTGCGACGTAGACGCCGCGACCTTGCCGCAGGACCAGCCCCTGATTCACGAGGCGTGAGAGCTGCGCGCGAGTAATGCCAGCGCTCTCGAGATCCTTGGGGCGGGCGAGCCCCTTCTTCTCGATCAGCCGCAGCGTTCGGTCCTTGTTCGTTTTCGACATGACGGACACATGATACTAACCGTCGGGGGTTGTACGCAAGTCCCTACACTTCGGAAGTGTGGCGCAGCGAAGGAAAAAAGCCGAAGAACGATTGAAAGTCAGGACTGAGGAAAGGACAGGACTGAGGACTGAGGTAAAAGTACTGAGTGAAAGAAAAGGCCGAAGATAGAAAATCAGTGCCCAGTGCTCAGGAGCAACCGAATTCAGGAGAAGTGGCGATCGCGAGCGCGGCGAAAGCGACGGATGATGGGTTGAGGCTACGTTGCGTGGATTCCGGTGGAAGCCGGAATCCGCAGCGACTTGGCTGCGTCGAGCAGCTTTTTATCCAGGGTCAGCAGTTGCTTCGCGCCGGACGATCGCGCAATGGCCAAGTGCAGCGCGTTGCCAGCCCGCAGTCCCAGTTTCCATTTTTCGAGAAACTCGGCCGCCATGTTGAAATCGGATGTGGCCACCGGTAGCCAGGTAAAGTACTCCCTTCCTACCAGCCGGAATGCGGCCAGCACATCCGATGCCGCCTTCTCGTCGAGCTCTTTTCGCCTCACCTTGAGCCCGACCGCACTCACGAATTCGGTGGATGTCCAGGCGCTGACGGCGAGTTGCTGTCCGCGGATACCGAGAAGGTATTTCTCGACCTTCTCGGAACTCTCTTCGAAGATGAAATAAGGAACCAGAAAGCTCGTATCCAGGTAGAGCATCAGTACTTCGCGTCGCGAAGCTCGCGGATCAGGGTCGTTATCGGAGTACCGGCCTTCGGCTGTGCAGCCCGCAAATCCTGCAATGAGGGAAGCGGGAGCTTCCTTGGCGTCGACTCTGTACCGCAGATCCGGGCTATCGGCCGTCCACGCCGCGTAATCACGATCTCGTCGCCCGCTTCGACACGATCCAGAAGCTCGCTCAGTCTGGCTTTCGTCTCGGCAACACTATAGGTCTTTCGGCGCGTATCCATGCCTGCCCCTTGTTGGTCATTCAGTTGGTCATATTACGCCCCGAGCCGAGAGAATTCCATGGCAGCCCTCTCTCAGCAGGAAAAAGCAGGGATGAGAGACAAGGAAAAGGACAGGACTGAGGAAAGGACAGTACTGAGGACTGAGGTAAAAGTACTGAGTGAGAAAAAAAGGCCGAAGACAAAATATCAGTGCCCAGTGCCCAGTGCCCAGTGCCCAGTGCCCAGTGCGGTATGAAGGTATGAACCGGGCTTATGCTTGACAGATTAAACCGGGTAAATGGTTGACAGTCG
>JBBDIL010000011.1:0-131233 GCA_040880425.1 Burkholderiales bacterium
GCCCCACGTAAGTCTTTTGCATAGCGGCCGTCCCGGACCTTCCCGTTTCACCCCTTCCCTTCCCGGTTATCGCAGCAGGGGGCGGTCATTTATCTCATCGGTGGTCAACGAAGGCACGAAGACACGAAGACACGAAGAGAGATAAGACGTGTTTCGGAACTCCCCGGGTCTCGCCTGAGGCTTGCTGCTTCTATCCATCGGCGAAACGGACCGCCATGGCCACCGTGATTGAACCGGAATCCGGCTTCAGAAACGCATTTCTTCGTGTCTTCGTGCCTTCGTGTTTCGCTTCTGGTTTTATCCGCCGGGTCCATCATCGCCTCACGCCGGTTCGGCGACTTTCTGTTTCGACCGGCAGGCCGGGCCGGCGTGGGTCATGTCGAGGAAGAACTTGCGCATGTCCCATGCACCGGTCGGGCAGCGCTCGGCGCACAGGCCGCAGTGCAGGCACAGGTCTTCGTCTTTCACCATGACGCGGCCGGTACGCAGTTCATTGGATACGTACAGGTCCTGTCCGGTGTTCTTTGCCGGCGCCCGCAGCCGCGAGCGCAGGTCGTCTTCTTCGCCGTTCACCGTGAAGGTGATGCAGTCCAGCGGGCAGATGTCGACACAGGCGTCGCACTCGATGCATTGCGGCGCGGTGAACACGGTCTGCACGTCGCAGTTGAGACAGCGCTGCGCCTCGGCGTAGCCGGTCTTGGCGTCGAAACCGAGCTCGACTTCGACCTTGATGTCCTTGAGCGTGATCTTCTTGTCGACCCAGGGAACCTGGTAGCGGGCATCGAGGGCGATGTCGTTGTCGTAGCTCCATTCGTGGATGCCCATCTTCTGGCTGCTTAGCGTGGTGAACGGCGCCGGCCGCTGGCGAATGTCTTCTCCGTGGCAGAGCTTGTCGATCGAGATTGCGGCTTCGTGCCCGTGCGCCACCGCCCAGATGATGTTCTTCGGGCCGAACGCGGAATCGCCGCCAAAAAAGATCTTCGGGTGTGTGGAGCGCATGGTGGTCTTGTCCACCACCGGCATGCCGTGATCGTCGAATTCGATGCCGACGTCGCGCTCGATCCACGGGAACGCGTTCTCCTGTCCGATCGCCACCAGCACGTCGTCGGCTTTCATGTGCACTTCGGGTTCGCCGGTCGGCACCAGCTTGCGCCGGCCCCTGTCGTCGTGCTTCGCCTCGACTTTCTCGAAGCTGACACCGGTGAGTTTGCCGTTCTCATGCGTGAAGGCCTTGGGCACGAGGTAGTTATGGATCGGAATGCCCTCGTGCATGGCGTCTTCTTTTTCCCACGGCGACGCCTTCATTTCGTCGAAGCCGCTGCGCACGACGACATTCACCTTCTCGCCGCCGAGCCGGCGCGAGGACCGGCAGCAGTCCATCGCGGTATTGCCGCCTCCGAGCACGATCACGCGCTTGCCGATCTTTTCGACATGACCGAAGGCCACGTTCGCCAGCCAGTCGATGCCGATGTGGATGTTGGCCGCCGCTTCCTTGCGGCCTGGGATGTCGAGATCGCGGCCGCGCGGCGCGCCGCTGCCGACGAATACCGCGTCGAAGTTCCGTGCCAGCAGGTCCTTCATGCTGTCGATGCGTTCGCCGGCGCGGAACTTCACGCCGAGATCGAGGATATAGCCGACCTCTTCGTCGATCACCGACTCTGGCAGGCGAAACCGCGGAATCTGGCTGCGGATCATGCCGCCGGCACGCTCGTCGCCGTCGAACACCACGACTTCGTAGCCGATCGCCGCGAGATCGCGCGCCACGGTCAGCGAGGCCGGGCCTGCACCGATGCAGGCGATGCGTTTGCCGTTGCGGGTGGAGGGTTGCTTCGGGAGCCGGGGGCGAATGTCCGATTTGTTGTCGGCGGCGACGCGTTTCAGCCGGCAGATCGCCACCGGCTCCTTCTCGACGCGGCCGCGCCGGCAGGCGGGCTCGCAGGGACGGTCGCAGGTACGGCCGAGGATTCCGGGGAAGACATTCGAGCGCCAGTTGACCATGTAGGCGTCGTCATAGCGCCCTGCTGCGATCAACCGGATGTATTCGGGGACGGGGGTATGGGCCGGACAGGCCCACTGACAATCCACCACCTTGTGGAAGTAGTCGGGCTGCTCGATATCCGTCGGCTTCAAACCCTTGCTCCTGCGAGCGGGAGTACCCGCTTCTTTTTGCGCCGGCGTGAGCAATTCCCGGGGCCCGAACACCGGCTGCGGCCCTGGCGACTGATATGTTACCCCCCCTGCTGCCGCGTGCAAAGCCTTATCAAATATAGGCTTTCGCACAACGCTTGACGGTAAACACAATGACTTGCCACCACCCGTACGCCCGATATGCCCCTGGTCATCTGATCGCTCGCCCAGTCCATTTCACCTTGCCCGGCTTTGCGCGGCCAGCATAAACTCGCTTCGCCCTCATGATTCGCCTCGAGAACATTTCCAGAACCTTCGCCGGCGGCTTTTCTCTCGAGCCCGTTTCGTTCGACTTTCCCCACGGCGAGACCACGGTGCTGATCGGGCCGAGCGGCTGCGGGAAATCGACTTTGCTCAAGCTGATCCTCGGTCTGCTCGAACCGGATGGCGGACATATTTTCTTCGACGGCGAACACCTGAACGCACGCAACGTCGAATCGATCCGCCGGCGCACGGGTTACGTGATCCAGGAAGGCGGCCTGTTTCCGCATCTGGACGTGGCGGAAAACATCGCGCTGGTGGCGCGCTATCTCCGTCAGTCGCAGGCACAGATCGATGAACGGCTGGATACGCTGTTCGGTCTGCTGTCGCTGCCGACGGATCTGCTCGCCAGGTTCCCGCGGCAACTGTCCGGCGGCCAGCGCCAGAGGGTGGCGCTCGCCCGCGCACTGATGCTCGACCCCGAGGTGCTGCTGCTGGACGAACCGCTCGGCGCGCTCGATCCGATCACCCGCAGACAACTGCAGGTGGAACTGAAGCGGATTTTCTCGAACCTCGGCAAGACGGTGGTGATGGTCACGCACGACATGGGCGAGGCGGCGCATTTCGCCGATCGCATGGTGCTGCTGCACGATGGCCGGATCCTGCAACACGGGACACTCGACGACCTGCTCAGCCGTCCGTCCGACAGCTACGTGACGGACTTCATTTCCGCCCAGCGCTCACCATTGGAAACGCTCTTGCGGGGGCGGATATGAAGCGCGCCGCGCTCCTGCTCATGCTGGTGGCGCTGTCCCAGGGTACGGCAATCGCCGATTCGCTGAGCGTAGGCTCGAAACGATTTACCGAGTCCTATATTCTCGGGGAGATCGTGACCCAGAGCGCGCGGCAGGCCGGCGAAGCGCGCGTGGTGCACAGGCCAGGCTTGGGAAATACCGGAATCGTGTTCGCCGCGCTCGTTGGCGGGGAAATCGACATCTATCCCGAATATACCGGCACCATCGAACGCGAAATCCTGCGCAGCCAGCAGCCACTCGACATCGAAGGACTGAATCGCGCGCTGTCGCCGCTCGGGCTGGGCGTCGCGGTACCGCTCGGGTTCAACAACACCTACGCGCTGGCGATGCGCAGGTCGCGGGCAGCAGAACTTGGTATTCGCACCATTTCCGATCTCGCCGCGCACCCCGATCTCAAGTTCGGTTTTTCGCAGGAGTTCATCGGCCGTGCCGACGGATGGCCGGGCATGCGCTCCGAATACGGGCTGCCACACCCCATGCCGAGAGGACTCGATCATGGCCTCGCGTACGAGGCGCTTGCGGTCGACCAGGTGGACGTGATCGATGCCTACACCACCGATGCCAAGATCGCCCGCTACAACCTGCGCGTACTCGAAGACGACCGCCATTTCTTTCCGGTGTACGACGCGGTGCTGATCTACCGCCTCGATCTGCCGCAAAGGCTGCCGCGCATCTGGGCAGCCCTGCACCGTCTCGAAAATGCGATCGACGAGCACCGGATGATCGCGCTCAATTCAAAGGCAGAACTGGACGGCCAGGACTTTGCGTCGATTGCCGGGGAGTTTCTTGGCGCAGCGTCGGCCGGCTGGCAACACGGCCGCGGATTCTTCGCGCGGCTGTTCGCGCCGGACTTCGGCAGGCTCGCCTACGAGCACGGCATGCTGGTGCTGATCTCGCTGGCCGCGGCGACCGCGATCGCAATCCCGCTCGGCGTGATCGCCTATCGCATGCCCCGCGCGCGGCAGTCGATCCTCTCCGCCACCGGCCTGATCCAGACCGTACCGTCGCTTGCGCTGTTCGCATTCCTGATCCCGCTGTTCGGCCGGATCGGGGCGGTGCCCGCGCTGGCCGCGCTGTTTCTCTACGCGCTGCTTCCGATCGTGCGCAACACCTACACCGGCCTGGCGGATATCGCACCAGACCTGCGCGAGTCGGCACACGCGCTCGGCTTGCCGCCGAACTACAGATTGAGAAGGATCGAGCTGCCGCTGGCCTCGCGCGCGATACTCGCCGGCATCAAGACGTCCGCCGTGATCAGCGTCGGCACCGCCACCATCGCCGCCTTCATCGGCGCCGGCGGTTTCGGCGAACGCATCGCGCAAGGCCTCGCATTGAACGATCACACCATGCTGCTGGCCGGCGCCGTACCGGCCGCCGCGCTGGCGCTGCTGGTGCACTTCGGCTTCGAGTGGCTCGATCGTCTGCTGGTCCCGGCCGGCCTGCGCAGTGCCGAGCGTACCGGTTGAGCCGATGTGAAGATGGGGGTATCACCACAAAGGCACTAAGGCACAAAGGAACACAAAGGAATTCCTTTTGAAAGTGTTCGCGAAGTATCACAAATACACTGATCGCATCACTTGGTGGGCCGCTGTGTACGCATTCGAAAATACACATCAGTTTTAAAGAGCGTTCCCGTCTCCTAGTGCTTTTGTTCGTGTTCCTTTGTGCCTTAGTGCCTTTGTGGTGATTCCTGTCTATCGCGGTCCAGGTACCCGTCAAGACACCACTTTGATGCCCTTCGGCGGCTTCAGTTTCTCGGGCAGGACGCGGCCCATGCGGGCGCGTTTGCCGACGTGGTGGGCGAGTTTGTCGCCTGAGATCGTGACTTCCTTTTCCTTGCCGCTGCGCTGCGCGATGCCGAATACGGTGAGCGTACGCTGGTCGGAGACGGCGACTGCGAGCAGTTTCTCGTTTGTATCCAGGCCCATCACGATCATGCCGCGGCCTTTCGAGAGGACCTTCAACTCGGCAATCGGGAACAGCAGCAAACGGCCATTGCCGGAGAGCGCAGCAACGTAATTGCCAGGCGACTCCTCGTACATGAACGGCGCGACCGGCGTTTCGCCAGCATCCACCGACATGAACTCGCGTCCGGCCCTGCGGTTGGACACCATGTCGCCGATCTTCGACAGGAAACCGTAACCGCCGGTCGAGGCGACGATCACTTTCGTATCCGGCTTGCCCGCAAGGCAGTACATGATGTGCGCGCCATCCTGCACGTCGACCAGCGAAGATGCAGGCACGCCATCGCCGCGGGCGGATGGAAGCTGCGACGTCTCCACTGTGTAGGTGCGGCCCTTCGAGTCGAGGAAGATCACCGGATCGACGGTACGGATTTTCAGCAGCGCGAGCAGCTCGTCGCCTTCCTTGAACGACAGCGCGGCCGGATCGACTTCCCATCCCTGGCGCGCGCGCACCCAGCCCTTGCGCGAGAAGATTACCGTCACCGGCTCGTCCACCACCGGCGTTTCGATCGTGGCCTTTTCGGATTCCTCGATACGCGTGCGGCGCTTGTCACCGAAAGCCTTGGCGTCCGTTTCGATCTCGGATACCACCAGTTCTTCCAGCGACTTGCGGTTCTTCAGAATTTTTTCCAGGCCTTTCTGTTCGCCCTGCAGCTGCTTGAGCTCCTGTTCGATCCTGATGTGCTCGAGTTTGGCGAGCTGGCGCAGCCGCATCTCGAGAATGTCCTCGGCCTGGCGCTCGGTCAGTTTGAATGCCTTGATCAGGTCGGCCTTTGGCTCGTCCGCGTTCCGGATGATTTTGATCACCTTGTCCACGTTCAGCAGGACGATCATGCGCCCTTCGAGCACGTGGATACGGTCGATCACCTTGTCCAGCCGGTGCTGCGTCCGGCGGGTGACGGTCTGGAAACGGAACTGCAGCCACTCCGCGATGATGTCGCGCAGGTTCTTGCCCGCGGGTCTGCCATCGAGACCGACGGTGACCAGGTTGATCGATACGTTGGTCTCGAGGCTGGTCTTGGTCAGCAGCAGGTTGACGAATTCGGTTTCGTCCACCTTCGATGTCTTCGGTTCGAACACCAGGCGTATCGGGTGTGAGCGGTCGGATTCGTCGCGGGCGCGGTCGAGCATGGACAGCATCAGCTGCTTTTCCCGCGTCTGCTCCGGTGTCAGCGATTTCTTCCCGGTCCGGGGCTGAGGATTTGCGATTGCGTCGATCTCCTCCAGCACCTTGCGCGTCGACGTGCCCGGCGGCAGCTCCTGCACCACCATCTGCCACTGCCCGCGCGCGAGGCGCTCGATGGTCCAGCGCGCGCGCACCCGCACGCTACCGCGCCCGGTGCTGTAGGCCTGCACGATCTCCTCGCGAGGCGTGATGATCTGCGCGCCGCCCGGGAAATCCGGTCCCTTGATGTTGCGCATCAACGCGCGCAAGGAGATGTCCGGATCGCCGATCATGGCGATCGCGGCATTCGCCACTTCGTTCAGGTTGTGGCTCGGCACCTCGGTGGCCATGCCTACCGCGATCCCGGAAGCACCATTCAACAGCAGCACCGGCAGGCGCGCCGGCAGCATCTTCGGCTCTTCGGTGCTGCCGTCGTAATTGGGCAAGAAATCGACCGTGCCCTGCCCGAGCTCGGACAGCAGGACCTCGGCGAACTTCGTCAGGCGCGTTTCCGTGTAGCGCATCGCCGCCGGATCGTCGCCGTCGCGCGAACCGAAATTGCCCTCACCGTCCACCAGCGGGTAGCGCAGCGTGAAGTCCTGCGCGATGCGCACCAGTGCGTCGTAGACCGACGCGTCGCCGTGCGGATGGAATTTGCCCAGCACATCGCCAACCACGCGCGCGGATTTCTTGCGCGGCGTGCCAGCGGTGGCGTTCATCTCCCACATCGCATAGAGGATGCGGGACTGCACCGGCTTCTGGCCGTCGGCCACGCGCGGCAGCGCGCGATCCTTCACCGTGGCGATTGCGTATTGCAGATATTGAAGCGAGGCGTATTTGCCGAGCGGCAGGCTGTCGCCCGGTTCTCCGGACATCGGCGCGAAGTGCGGCGGCAACCTGCCGCCGCCGCTGCCGCCGGCCGGTTTCTGCGCCGCTGGCTTTTTGTTCTTCACGCACTCGGCGACGGCGGTGCCGCCGCCTGCGAAGAGGTCTTTCTGGTCAGTCATCTAATTGGAGCTTTTCGTTCGAATTCATATGGGCAGTAGATCTGCGCGTGGTTTTCTCCAGAGCGGAACCTCAACGGACGACGAATTCCTGCGCCACGACATCGACGCCGCCGTCGCTGATGGTGAAACGCCAGGTGCCCGGCGCGACCGGAACGTCACGCTCGAAGCCATAGCCCAGGCAACCGCGCGCCGTGCCGTCGACGAAACGGTACATGCGCGGCACGCTGTAGCCGGTACTCTCCACGCCACGGGCATCCTGCATTGGCGGGTGCGTGAGCGACTCGACCAGCATGAAGGAACCATCCTCCTCCATCCCCGAAATCTCGTAGCAGAGTCCGAACTTCACGCCGCGCTCGTTGGGCACCGTCTGCGTCCGCTGCAACAGTTTGCGCTCCGCCGAATAGATTCCGTATTCGGACACATTTCCCTTAAGCGCCTCGGCAGTCGCGCCACCTGCCGCACACATCGAAACGAGCAGCATCCCGGTTCCAATCTTCATCCTTCCGCCTTCATCCTCATATGCACCCGAAGGGGTGTCATCCTTGCTCTAGGTAATGTCCGCTTCCACCAGATTCCCGTAGGTCTCCATCCACTCGCGCCGCTGCGAGGCGTTCTCGCGCGCCATCATCATGTTGAAGATATCGTTTGAGATCTCCATGCCGTCTTCCAGCGTCACCGCCAGCACACGGCGGGTATCCGGATTGAGCGTGGTTTCCCAGAGCTGCTCCGGGCTCATTTCGCCGAGTCCCTTGAAACGGCTGACCGTCCAGGCGTTCTCGCGCACACCTTCGTCTACCAGCTTCTTCTCGATGTTCTCGAGCTCGTGCTCGTCCAGCGCATACAGCTTCTTCGCAGGTTTGCCCTTGCCGCCCGCGGGTACGTCAACACGGAACAGCGGCGGCTGTGCCACGTACACATGGCCGCCCGCGATCAGTTTCGGGAAGTGCCGGAAGAAAAGCGTGAGCAGCAGCACCTGGATGTGTGCGCCATCCACGTCGGCGTCGGCAAGAATGACGATGCGCTTGTAGCGCAGGCCGGAAAGATCGGCGCTGTCCCCGAGCTTGTGGTGATCGACGCCGATCGCCAGCGCGATGGCCTCGATTTCCTTGTTGGAGTACAGCGTCTCCGGCGAGTCCTGCCAGGTGTTCTTCGGCTTGCCCTTGAGCGGCAGCACCGCCTGAAATTCCTTGTCGCGCGCCGCCTTGGCCGAGCCGCCGGCGGAATCGCCCTCGACGATGAACAGCTCATTGCGCTCCGGATCGTCCGAAGCGCAATCGGTCAGTTTTCCGGGGAGCACCGCGACGCCGGAGGTCTTCCGCCGCTCGACCTTCTGCGCCGCGCGCGTGCGGTTAAGCGCCTGCCGGATCACCAGTTCCGCAATACGCTTGCCCTCGTCGACGTGCTGGTTCAGCCACAACTCGAACGGGTCGCGCAGCATCTGCGAAATCAGCTTCACCGCTTCGCGCGAAATCAACTCGTTCTTCACTTGTCCCTTGAACTGCGGATCGAGCATCTTCACCGCCAGTACGTAATTGGCGCGCGACCACACATCCTCCGGCACGACCTTCAGCCCGCGCTGTCCCATCGCGTGCAGATCGATGAAGTTCTTGATGGCATTGTGGACACCCTCGCGCAGCCCGGAGACATGGGTGCCGCCAAGACGAGTCGGAATCATGTTGACGTAGGACTCGGCCACCACGTCGCCTTCCGGGGTCCAGGCAATCGCCCACATCGCGCCCTCGCCTTCCGCGAAACTGTCGGACTCCGACTGCGCGACGATATAGCGCTCCCCCAGAAAGGTATCAGCCACCTGATCGCGCCCGGCGATTGCCGTCGCGAAGTATCCTTTTATGCCTTCCGGAAAATGCCAGGTCTGGGTCTCGACCTTACCGCCCTTCTCGATCCCGAGGGAGAACTTCACGCCCGGCAGCAGCATCGCCTTCGCGCGCATCAGCGCCGCGATTTCGGCAGCTGCGATCTTCGCCGTGTCGAAGTACCTGCCGTCGGGCCAGAAACGCACGCGGGTACCGGTGTCGCGCGGACCGACGGTGCCGACCTGTTTCAGCGGTTCCTTCAACTTGCCGTTGTCGGCAAACACGATCCGATATTTCTTGCCGTCGCGCCGCACATCCACTTCGAGTCGCTTCGACAACGCGTTGCTCACGCAGACGCCGACGCCGTGCAGCCCGCCGGCGATGCGGTAAGCCGCCTCCTTGTCGGTTTTTCGGAACTTCCCGCCGGAGTGCAGCGTGGTGAAGATCACCTGTACTGCAGGCACTTTCTTCTTCGGGTGCAGATCCACCGGAATGCCGCGCCCGTCGTCGGTTACCTCGGCGGAACCGTCTTCGTAGAGCACGACCGATACGTTCTTTGCGTGACCCGCAAGACCTTCGTCGGCCGAGTTGTCGATCACCTCGACCAGGGCATGATTCGGATTGACCGGGTCGGTGTACATGCCCGGACGATGCAGGATGGGCGACAGGTCCTCGAGGATCTCGATGTCCTGCGCAGTGTATGTACCGTTCTTCTTAGCCATGTTCTGGATCAGTAATACGCCAGGTGGTGGCCAGCCGGGGCCACCGTTTGAATTTCGGAGCGGAGGGAGCATGCGACCGCGCGGAAGCCGGTCTGGTGCGTGCGCAATGGCCGCGAGCGATGCGTGGGCCGTGATTCACGGCGCGTATTGTATGCGGATGTGGCTGCCGCGTCAGTCCCGCGGGTCACGTTTTCTGTTCTTCGTGTTTCACGCTCGTCTTCGGGCGTACGCGCGGCACCGGGCGCGACGGACTTCTCGGATGCAGGAGCGGAATCTTCAGGAACGCCTGCTGGATGGTCTCAACGAACAGCTTCACCTTGCGCGACAGCAGGCGTGCCGATGGATAAACCGCGCTGATACGCACCGGCGCAGGTCCGAAGCGGCCCAGCACCTGGACCAGGCGGCCCGATTCGATATCCTCGCGCACCAGAAATGCCGGAATATTGGCAATGCCGATTCCCTCGAGCGCGGCGGCGCGGATGGTCAGGCCGCTGTTCGCGCGAAAGTCCCCGAACACGCGCACCGGCAGCGGCCCGGAGGGGCCCTGAAAGCGCCATTCGTTGCCAAAGAAATAGGTGTAGGTGATGCAGTTGTGGGTGCGCAGGTCGGCTGGCTGCTGCGGCGTTCCGCGCCCGGCAAGATAGGCGGGCGAGGCGACGCACATGCGCGCGCTGCTGCCGACGTGCCGGGCGACGAGTTGCGAATCGCCCAGTTCGCCGAAGCGGATGGCGACGTCGATGCCTTCCTGCACCACGTCCACATAGCGGTCGTTCAGCGACAGGTCTACCGCCAGCCCCGGGTAGCGGCGACGGAAATCGAACAGCAGCGGCACCATGTAAATCTGCCCGAAGGCGACTGGCGCGTTCACCCGCAGCAGCCCGGTGGGCCGGTTCTGCAGGTCGGCCACGCTCGAGTCCATCTCCCGAACCTCGTCGAGGATGCGCTTGCAGCGGTCGTAATAGGCACGCCCGGCCTCGGTCAGCGAGAGCTTGCGCGTGCTGCGATTCAGCAGCCGCACCCCGAGCTTTTCTTCCAATGCCGTCAACTGCTTGCTGACGGTCGGCTGGATCATGCCCATCTCTCGCGCCACGGCCGAGAAGCTGCCAGCCTCGACGATCCGGACGAATAGCTGCATCAGGTGGAAACGGTCCATTACGGTCCTATTTAGCACTTATAAGGCATGAATCATATGCTTCTGCAGGCAATTATCAATAGTTCGGCATAAACGTATAGTGGCGGCCATAGTGGACCGGAGCCCCGGTCCCGAAGCTCAGGAGAGTCGAAATGAAAGCCTTGTTACATGCCCTGTACAGCCGGATTCGCGGAGCGAAGCCCGGGGCGGCGAAGGCAGCCCCGAGCCACCATGAAACCGATATTTCCGCCCTGGCCAACGAGGGACCCTCGCCGCTGCGCCGTAACGTGCCCGGCAATCCGTGGGCGGCAGGCATGGTTTTCAGCTATGCGGCGGTACTGGCCCTGCTGCTCGTGGCTGCGGGCACCGCATCCGCCGCAGACGACTGGAAACTGGTCAGCCAGGACGCGCAAGAGATGGTGTTCGTAGATCGCGCGAACATTTCGCCAGCCGCCGGCACGGTCAAGGCGTGGGTGCTGAAAAGCAGCGCCACACCGACCACCCTTGGCGACAACTGGTACCCTCACCGCTCCAAGAAGCTGCTGGTGGAAGTGCGCTGCGAGGACCGCGCCTATCGAATCAATGAGTGGGTGTTCACCGAAGGCGCGCTCGGTCATGGCAGGCCGGTATGGGCGGACGTCTCCCATGTCGAAACCCTGAACGCGGCGCCGGAAGGCAGCACCGAAGCGCTGATTGCCGCCAGGATCTGCAGCGATCACCTGGCGTACGCCGGCGAATCCACCGCCATCATTCGTTAAGTTTCGCTTTACTCCTCCTCCAAAGCGACTTGAGGGGCCTCTGGCCCCTCTTTTTTTGCTGCTGCGGTCGGCAGACGCCATGCGACAGGCGGGTCACTGAAGTGCTCACTTACCTGCTCGTTGCACACCGGCCCCGCCCGGCATCCTCGAATCTATGCAGACCGCCCCACCTCTTGCCAACCGGGCGATGCACATTGCGCCCGATGCAGCAACCGGGTCGCCGGGGATACCCTGTCACCGCTTTGACCTGATGCAAACGAATTGACGGCTGGGGCTGTTAGGCTATTGCTGCTTCGGCGCGGCGGCAGACCGCCGCCCAGACCGCGATAACAACCAACAAGCCCAGCATGACCGAAACCCGCAACAACCAGCGCGAGGATCGCTGGCACGCACGCACCGCAGCTGACGCACTCGAACACTTTTCCACCGAAACTGGCGGATTGGACGACGATGAGGCGGCTCGTCGTCTCCAGGAGCACGGGCCGAACCGGCTGAAACCGCCGAAGCGCCGAGGCCCCGTCAAGCGCTTTCTCCTGCAGATCCACAATGTCCTGATCTACGTGCTGATCGCCTCGGCAACCGTGACAGCACTGCTCGGGCATTGGGTGGACACAGCGGTGATTCTCGGCGTCGTCGTGATCAATTCGATCATCGGCTTCGTCCAGGAAGGCAAGGCCGAGCGCGCGCTCGATGCCATACGCGAAATGCTTTCGCTCTCGGCCGTGGTGCGTCGCGGCGGCCATGGGTTCGAAATTCCTGCGGAAGAGCTCGTTCCGGGCGACATCGTCCTGCTCGCTTCAGGCGACAAAGTGCCGGCGGATCTGCGCCTGCTGGATGTGCGCTCGCTGAAAGTCGACGAATCGGTTCTGACCGGCGAATCCGAGGCGGTGGAGAAGGACGTCAACCCGGTCGCGGAGGATGCCGGCATCGGCGATCGCCGCTGCATCGCATACTCGGGCACGCTCGTTACCTATGGGCAGGCAAGCGGCGTGGTAGTGGCAACCGGCGATGCGACCGAGATCGGACGGATAAGCGAGCTAATCGCACGCGTGGATGAGATCTCGACGCCGCTCACGCGAAAGATGGCCACGTTCGCTCGCTGGCTGACGGGAGCCATTCTCGCCTTCTCGGCAATTACTTTCGCGTTCGGAATCTCCCTGCGCGGATATTCGCCATCCGAGATGTTCTTGGCGGCAGTCAGCCTCGCGGTCGCAGCGATACCCGAAGGCCTGCCCGCGATCATGACCATCACCCTGGCCATCGGCGTGCAGCGTATGGCGGCGCGCAATGCCATCATCCGCCGGCTGCCCGCAGTTGAAACGCTGGGTTCGGTCACCGTGATTTGCTCGGACAAGACCGGCACCTTGACACGCAATGAAATGACCGTGCAGCGCGCCGTTAGCGGTGACCGCGAATTCACCGTTACCGGCAGTGGTTACGCACCCCGCGGCGTTTTCCTGCTGGACGAGAACGAAGTTCAGCCGGGCGAATATGAGGATCTGCTCGAACTCGCACGCGGCGGCCTGCTCTGCAACGACGGGCGCCTACGGCTGAAGGCGGAGTCGTGGAAACTCGAAGGCGACCCCACCGAAGGCGCGTTGATCACGCTCGCGCTCAAGGCAGGGCTCGAACCGGAGTACGAGAATGAGGCCCGGCCTCGAACCGACGTCATCCCGTTCGAATCCGAGCACCGCTTCATGGCGACGCTGCATCACGACCATCAGGGTCATGAGTTCGCCTACGTAAAAGGTGCACCCGAGCGCGTACTGGACATGTGTGCGTGGGAGCGGCACCGCGATGGCGACCGTCCGCTTGAGCGGGAACGCTGGGAGAAGCGCATCGAGGAACTCGCGGGCCAGGGCCAGCGCGTGCTTGCGATCGCATATCGGACGTTTCCCGCAGGCCAGCGCGAACTGACCTTCGGCGACGTCGAGCAGGAGATGACACTGCTAGGGGTGGTCGGCATCATCGACCCTCCTCGCGAAGAGGCGATCGCCGCGGTGCAGCGCTGCCGGGATGCCGGGATCCAGGTAAAGATGATCACCGGTGATCATCTCGTCACCGCGCGCGCGATTGGCGCGCAACTCGGAATCGGCGACGGCGCGAAGGCCATCGTCGGCAAAGACATAGAATCGCTGGACGACGCGGCTCTGCGAAAGCTGGTTGTGGAAATCGACGTATTTGCACGCTCCAGCCCGGAACACAAGCTGCGGCTTGTACAGGCGTTGCAAGCGAATGGCGAGGTGGTCTTGATGACCGGAGATGGCGTGAACGACGCGCCGGCACTGAAACGCGCCGACGTCGGCGTGGCCATGGGTAAGAAGGGCACCGAGGCCGCGAAAGAGGCGGGCGAGATGGTACTCGCGGACGACAACTTCGCATCGATTGCGGCGGCTGTGGAGGAAGGCCGCACTGTATACGACAACCTGCGCAAGGCAATCGTCTACATCATGCCCACCAACGGTGGCGAGGCGGGCATCGTGCTGATCGCGATCCTGCTCGGCATGACGCTCCCGATTACGCCGGTGCAGATTCTGTGGATCAACATGGTTACTGCAGTGACGCTTTCGCTGTCGCTCGCTTTCGAAGTAGCGGAGCACGGCGTAATGCAACGTCCGCCGCGCCATCCACGCGAGCCGCTGGTCTCCGGTTTCCTGTTATGGCGCATGACCCTGGTTTCGGCGGCAATGATTGCCGGTGCGATGGGACTGTTCCTCTGGGAGACTTCGCGCGGGCTGTCACTAGAAGCTGCGCGGACAATTGCCGTCAACATCCTTGTGATGGGTGAGATGGTCTATCTGTTCAGCTGCCGCCATCTGATCGAGAATGCCGCTTCGCGCGAAGGCATTTTCGGCAATCGCTACGCGCTGATGGCTGTCGGCCTTCTGGTGCTGTTGCAGCTCGCCTTCACATACGCGCCGTGGATGCAGACACTTTTCGGAACGGCTGCACTCGATATGGCCGCATGGTTGCGCATATGCATTTTTGGAGTGCTGCTGTTTGCCATGGTCGAGATCGAGAAAGGCTTCATAAGATGGTTGCAAGTTCGCGCGGCCTGATAGCCCCGCAAACACGCAGGAGAGTATCGGTGTGAATGACGCGTATACAGAATTTGCCGGACTGCTGCTGCTGGCGGCGGTATTCGGCGCGATCGCGGTACGCCTGCGCCAGCCGCTGATCGTCGCCTTTATCGCAGTCGGTATCGTAGTCGGCCCTGCCGGACTTGGCTGGGCGAGCCACCATGCGCCGCTGGAACTGCTGGCGGAAATCGGCGTAACCGTTCTCCTGTTTGTCGTCGGCCTGAAGCTTGACATCGGCCTGGTGCGCCATCTCGGCCCGGTTGCGCTCGCCACCGGACTCGGCCAACTCGCCTTCACCATCGTGTTCGGCTACCTGATCGCGATCGGCCTCGGCATGGGTCTCATGGAGGCGTTATACGTCTCGATCGCGCTGACTTTCTCGAGCACCATCATCATCGTCAAGCTGTTGTCCGACAAGCGCGAGATCGACTCGCTGCACGGACGCATCGCGGTCGGCTTCCTGATCGTGCAGGACATCGCGGTGGTGGTCGCCATGATGGCGATGGGATCGCTCGGCACCGCCGAGCACGCGACCGGAGTATTGCCCGCGCTGCTCACGATGGTGCTCAAGCTGGCCGGCGCGCTGCTGGTGGTGGTCGGGCTGATGCGCTATGTGCTGCCGCGGCTGGTCGGCATGCTCGCACGTTCGCAGGAGCTGTTGCTGATCTTCGCAATCGCATGGGGTACTTCTTTCGCGACGCTCGGTCACATGCTCGGCTTCAGCAAGGAGGTCGGAGCCTTTCTGGCCGGCTTCTCGCTCGCGTCGACGGTGTACCGTGAAGCCATCAGCACACGGCTCACCAGCATCCGGGATTTCCTGCTGCTGTTCTTCTTCGTCGATCTCGGTGCGACGCTTGACCTGTCCTCGATCGGCGCGGACCTGCCTGCAGCGGCGATCTTTTCGCTGTTCGTGCTGGTCGGCAATCCGCTGATCGTCATGGCTATCATGGGCTACATGGGCTATCGCAGGCGTACCGGTTTCATGGCGGGGCTGACCGTCGCGCAGATCAGCGAGTTCTCGATCGTGTTCGTGGCCATGGGTATTTCGCTCGGACATGTCACCGAGGGCACCCTCGGACTGGTGACGCTGGTGGGGATCATCACCATCACCCTGTCGACCTACCTGATCCTGTACTCTCAGCCCATCTACGCTCGAATCGCGCACTGGCTGGGCGTTTTCGAGCGCTCCAACCCGTTCCGCGAAGCATCGGTCGAACAGCAACCGATTGCAGATGACACACCGGAAGTGATCGTGTTCGGCCTGGGGCGCTACGGCGGCCGGCTGGCGAAACAGCTTCGCGAGCAGGGCATCCACGTGCTCGGGGTGGATTTCGATCCCGAGAACGTGACGAACCTGCGCCAGCAGGGCTACTCTGTGGTGTTCGGCGACGTCGAGGACGCCGATTTTCCCGAAACACTGCCGCTTGGGTACGCAAAATGGGTGGTCAGCACGTTGCCTGAAGCGCACCTGAACGCCGCCCTCATCCAGAACCTGCGGCGCCTCGGATTCCGCGGCCGAGTTGCACTTACCGCGCACACAGAATATGCGGCCAGCCAGTTGCGCGAGGCAGGCGCGCAGATCGTGCTGCGGCCTTTTCACGACGCCGCGGATTTTGCCGCTGAGCACATTGCCGGCGAACTCAGCGCAGCCGGAATACGAAACACAAGATGAAACTCACGACCATTCTCGCCGCGACGGATTTCTCCGAGTGTGCGAACGAAGCAGTAATTCGCGCGGCGACCATCGCCGCCGCGCGGGACGTGCCGCAGCTGGAGGTTCTGCATGTGGTCAATCGCGGCACGCTGAACGGGCTGCGCAAGCTGCTGCAGGCCTCCCCGGCCGAGGCGGAAAAGCAGCTTGTCGAGGAAGCGGAAGTCGCCGTGCGGCACCTCACGGAGAAACTGGCACGCGAACACGGAATCACTGTGACCGGCTCCGTAGAGGTCGGCAACGTCGCCGCCACCATCGTGTCGCATGCGGAGTCCATCGACGCGTCATTGATCGTGCTGGGTGTGCGCGGCGCCAACCTGCTGCGCGAGATCCTGCTCGGCACCACCGCCGAAAAGGTGATTCGCAGAAGCACCCGGCCGCTGCTGGTGGTCAAGACCAGGCCGGACATGCCCTATGGCAATGCGCTGGTACCGGTCGACTTCTCCGCTCATTCCCGGGACGCTTTCGAGGTCTGTCGCGAACTGGTAGGCCCCCACGCGCGCGTGAACATCCTGCACGCTTACGAGATTCCGTTCGAAAGCAAGCTGCAGTACGCGGGGCTGGATGAGGAAACCATCCGCCAGTACCGAAGCGGATCGAAACAGGAGGCGGAAGCCGCGCTTCGGCAGTTCGCCTCGGACGAAGGCGCAATCGGCAGAAATATCCACCTGTTGGTGGCGCACGGTTACCCGCCGAAGGTGATCCGCGAGAACGAGCAGGAAATCGGCGCCGACCTGATTGCAATCGGCAAACACGGCGAGTCCAAGATGGAAGACCTGCTGGTCGGCAGTGTCAGCGAGCACGCGCTCGAGCGCTCGGACTGCGACGTGCTGATTGCCGGACGGGCGCATGCGGGCGGGAAACACTAGATTCCGTCGCCTCCTCCCTCAGCCAGTCGACGAACCACCCTACTTCCGCGCGCTGCGTCGTGCTTGACGGCACGACGATGTGATAAGCGCGATCGCTGAGGGTTATGCGCGGAAAGGGAATGACCAGCGATTTGTCCCGCAGCAGATCCTCGATCAGCCCGCGGATGCCGAGCGCGATGCCCTGCCCGCCCACAGCGGCATGGATCGCGTGATCCAGGTGACTGAAGCGCAATGCGCCTGCAGGCTTCAGGTCGGGCCGCCCCACCGTCTCCAGCCAGGTCGGCCAGGCATGCCACGGCATCGGCCGCATCGGGTCTTCATAGTGCAGCAGCACATGGTGTCGCAGATCCTCGGGACGCTTGAGCGGGCGTGCCCGGTCCTTCAGCAGCTTCGGTGAGCACACCGGCACCACTTCCTCGCCGAACAGGTAGATCGCTCCGGCGGGCGCTTTTTCCAGCGCGCAATAACGCACCGCGAGATCGAACTCTCCGGATTCCAGATCGATCAGCGCACTGCTGGCTGAAATCCGCACATCCACTTCGGGATGACGCTGGCGAAATCGCGGCAGCCGCGGAATCAGCCACAGCGCACTGATCGCAACCGACGCCGTGACATTGAGCGCATGACTCACGGGCTGCACTGAAACACTCTGCACGGCGTCGTCCAGACTTTTCAGCGCGGAGGCTACGCTGGCGTGAAGCCGCTTCCCCGCATCGGTAAGCGCCAGACTGCGGTTGCGGCGAAAGAACAGCTTGACGCCAATCTGCTCTTCCAGCGCAGCGATCTGCCGGCTCACGGCAGACTGGGTGACATGCTGCTCGGCAGCCGCGCTGGTAAAGCTCAGATGCCGCGCCGCCGACTCGAAGCCACGCAGCGGGTCCAGGGAGGCGAGCCGGCGCGGACCTTTATTCATTCCCGGTACTCATGCGACGCATTCCGAAATGTCGTTTGTCCCCTATATACAGGCAGTACATCATGCCGCGGTACATGATTATATGGAATGCAAGAAAGGTCAAACGAGGAACCCGCCATGAACATCGACATTCGCAATTCGCACCTGCAGGTGCGCGAGCACGGACTGGTCGCAATCCACGACGGCGGCGGCACGCGCATCACCTGCCATTCGGGCACATTCTGGATCACGCAGGAAGGCCGGCAGAAGGACGACGTCCTGCGCGCGGGAGAAACCCTGGTGGTCGGCGCGCCAGGCAAAACCGTCGTGACAGCGCTGTCGGACGGCGAGATTACGCTCACCGAACCCTGCCGGCATCATGAAAAAGCGGCGGGACATGCGTGGTGGCCGACCCGGTTCCGCGCTGTCGCATCTCACGCACCCTGCTGAACGGAGACCATCGAAATGAAGACCTCTGGCGCAACCCTTCTGCTTGCCGCGTTTCTTGCGGCACTGCTGAGCGCATGCGGCTCGCAGGCGGAAACTGCGGCGCCCGAATTCGGCGGTACTGCACTCGACCAGAAATGGAAGCGCACGCTGCATGCGCGCATGTCGAACGGCATTCTGGGAACCCGCGGAGACCTGCTGCAGGCCGAAGTGCGCTACGCGGGCGCGCTCGCCCAGGCTGCAGAGGCAGGCGCAACGGTGGATCGCGACGTGTTGTTCGCCGCCATACTGCTTCGGCATGCGCGTCCTCCAGGTGGACGCGCACGTGGCAGGGCGCTGCTTGCGGACGAAGTCCTGCTGCCCCTGGGCTTCCCGCCGGAGAAGCTTCCGGCTGTACGCGCGCTGCTGGCGAAGCCCGAGTCATTCGGTACCCCTGCGGAAACTCCCGCTGAATGGTCCGCCACCGACGCAAACCTCGTGTGCGCGATTGGTTCGGTCGAGGAACTGCGCCAGACACTGGCCATCGCGCACGCGCGCGAATGTTGAGCCGGACCGCGTCGATGACAGCACGGATCGTCAATCTCGCTGACGTCGAGTTGCACGAGCACGCGCACGGCACCCGCTTCTCTGCACGGATCGGCGCGGTCGGGTCGCGCATCGGCGCACGTCAGCTCGGCTACCGGCTCACAGCGCTCGCTCCCGGCAAACGCGCATGGCCGTTCCATTCGCATCATGCGAACGAAGAAATGTTCCTGATCCTGGAAGGCAGCGGACGACTGCGCTACGGTACCGAGGAACACCCGGTGCGCGCAGGAGACATCGTCTGCGCGCCCGCCGGCGGCCCGGAAACTGCGCACCAGTTCATCAACGATTCGGACGCGGACCTGAAATACCTCTGCGTCAGTACCATGCGCGAGCCGGACATCGTCGAGTATCCCGATAGCGCCAAGTTCGCCGCGTTCGCCGGCGCCGCACCTGGCGGCGACAAGGCCGCACGCAGTTTCGAGGCCTGCGCGCGACGCGGCGACGCGGTGGACTACTGGGAAGGGGAAGACAAGGAGGACTGAGGACTGAGCAAAAGCATGTCGCAGGCCAGTGCGGGATGGAATCGCACCGACACCGGAGATACTGGCAAAAAAAGAGCCGCCCGCAGGCGGCTCTGGTATCGATGCGAACCTCGATCAGAACTTGAAGACGATGCTGGCGGACAACAGGTCCGCATCTTCATCGTCGACATCGAATCGCTCCCATTCAGCACGCAGGCTCAGCTGCGGCGTAAAGTTCCAGGCGCCACCAAAGCCGAACATGAGATCCGTACCGTCCTCGCTCGCATTTCCAAAAGTCGAGGTGAGTTCCGCATCCCACATGTAGAAGCCGACCTTGCCGAACACGTCGAACTGGGGATTGATCGGAAGTATTCCGACCCCTGCGATCTGGTAACCGTCAACCGACACTTTCCCGGAGCCACCAGGGCCGGAAACCGAGGCCTCACCGAGATCGATCCATGCCGCCTCCACGCCGAAATTCGGCAGGAAATTGTAACCGCCGAAGACCTTTATACCCGTGTCCTTGTCGTCGCAACTCAACCCCGCGAAGGCGGGATCGCTGCAGAGATCGGAACTGGTCTGGCCCGCCCCGGCGCCGACATAGAAACCGGTGCCCTGTGCCGCGGCCGGTGCGATACCCATGCCGAGCATCGCCAGCAGCGCGATTCCCGCCGATACGAAACTCTGGATTTTATGCCTCATGAATTTCTCCTTGCTTGTTGGGGGAGGATCGAAGGCAGACCATGTCGCCGATAGGCGACATGGTCTTGCCGCCTTCTGTTCTATTGATAGACGACGACATGCGCTTCGTCAAATCCGACAAGGCGAAAAGCAGGATGGTTCAGCAGTGCTCGGATATATTTTTATCGCCAGGATACGGCGGTACACCGAACCTCGATTCCGCAGTCGTGCGCGGAGTCATGGATACGCCACCCCGAACCTGAACACGCTGCTATGCACGAAGCCGTTGTATCCGTCCGCGGCGGCATTGTAGAAACGGCCATCGAGCCGGTATCGGAATTCCTGCCCGGTGGCACGCTGCAGGTCACCGATTCTCGCGACCACGGTGGCAGTCGTGCTGACTGCGCTGATGTCGACGAGCTGTTCCTCGAATGCCGGCACGACCTCGGAAAGACGGCCGACGCCGCGCGCGAAATGCCGGCCGTTGATGGCGATATCGACCGTGACACCATCCAGCGGCACGTTGTACGGGCGCGGATTCTGCACCCGCAGCCGCACCGCGTAACGCTGCTCGAGCACGCCGACCTCGACCGGCATGATCGAAACCAGCGTCACCCGCAGCGGCTCGGGCCGCGGCGCGCGCTTGCCGCCGCAACCGGCGATGACCGCAGCCAGACACAAACCCAAAAACAGTCTTTTCAGCATCGGATCGTCCCTGCGGTTGCGCGCTCCAGCTCCGGGTGCGGCCGAAGCTGCTCCGGAAACCGAGCAGACGCCCCACTCTTCATCCTTCATCCTTCATCCTTGCTTTCACACCGCCCCCGCCTTGCGCAGCAGTTCGGCGACGGCTTCCGCCACGCGGCGGTAGCCTTGCGCATTCGGGTGAATCGGATCGGACTTGTAGGCATTGTCCCGCAATACATCCTTGAAAATGCCGGCTTCCAGCGGCAGTCCGAGATCTTCTGCGATGTCGTGATACAAATCGGCAGTGCCTGGCAGCAGCGCGGGTCTCGGTACGCCGATCAACACGACCGAGACGCCCTGCGAACGGGCCAGTTCGACCATCTGCCGCAGGTTGGCCTCGATGGTCGCCGGCTCTATCCTTCGCAACATGTCGTTGCCGCCCAGGCACAGCAACAGCAGCTTCGGCCGGTGACGTTCCAGCACGTTCGGCAATCGGCGAAGCCCGCCGGCAGTCTGTTCTCCCGGCAGCCCGGCGCGCACGACATCGCGGCCGATCAGTTGCGACAGCACCTCGGGGTAGCTTTCCCCTTCCGAAGCGCCGGTGCCATAGGTAAGGCTGTCGCCAAAGGCCACGATCACATCGTCCGGCCCGAGCTGCGGCAAGGTCGGCACGTCCTGTCCGCACGCCGCCAATCCCGCCAGCGCCAGAACCACCAGCGTCCTGCGCATCCAGTCGACAGCCGTCACGTATCTGCTATGCATGCCTTCCGTCAGAACTTTTCTCTCCGTCCCGTATCCGCCTTTGACCTGTTTGGATGGCCGGGCACAGGGCGCTCGCTTTTGCCCGGTATCCGGCCCACCGATCGCCTTTACTCAGCCCTCAGTCCTCGTCACTCAGTCCTGACTAGAACCTATCTCATAATCATTCGCGCGATGCGTTGCGTCCAGAACAGGCGGCGGCAAGGCGCGAGGCGCAGCCAATACACGGGCTATTGGCAAGCCGAGCAACGCCGCAGCCGCCTGTTCTGGTCGCAACCCTCCGGGACGGGCGGCTGCGACACGGTACGCGCAGCGCCGGTGCGGGACAACACGCGAAGCTTGTTGCGGTGCAGGCTCACGTTTGCGAAGCCAACGTGATGCCGGAACCAACAGCCGCGTGCGACCCGGGCAGACACGGGATGCGCAGCCGAGCCGCGCCCCTTCCCGCACCACGCTTCGCGAGACCGAGTCCGGGGCGCATTTTCGCCCCCGACGTCGTTGCTCGCTCCTTATTTGGGCCAGCCAAACCGCGTCGCTCGCGCCTAGCCGGGAACGAAAATCGTCTCCGGCGCACACGTGAATGATTATGAGATAGGTTCTAGCGCCCGGCAAACCGTTCGTCGCGAGCGCCTGATCGCAATGCCTGCGATCAGGTCAGCGGCGGCCTCGACGCCTGGCTGCGTTCGACCTGTTCGAGCAGCGCCTGGTATTCGTCGTCCTTCATGGTGAAGCTGTGTTCGGTCTGCGGGAAGCGGCCCTCACGCACGTCGTCCTGGAAATCCGCCAATGCCTTGCCGATGATGTCCCAGCAGTTCGCATAGCGCTTGACGAACTTCGGCGTGAACCGGTCGAACAGGCCGACCATGTCGTGCAACACCAGGTTCTGCCCGTCGCAGTGCGCTCCGGCGCCGATGCCGATGGTCGGTATCGTCAGTTTCTCGGTGATGATCTGCGCCACCCGATCCGGGATCGCCTCCAGCACGATCGCGAAGCAGCCGGCCTTCTCCAGCGCCAGCGCATCCTTCAGCAACTGCACGCCGGCGGTCGCGTTCCGGCCCTGCACCCGGAAGCCGCCGAGCTTGGACATCAGCTGCGGCGTGAGGCCGATATGCGCCATTACCGGAATCCCCGCCTTGACCACCGCCGCCGCGGTCGCGGCGAACTCTTCGCCGCCTTCGAGCTTCACCACGTCGGCGCCACCCTCCTTGACCATGCGCATCGCACTGTTGACCGCATCGGCGGTCGACGCGTGATAGGCGCCGAGCGGCAGGTCGCCGACCAGGATCGCGCGCTTCACCGCCCGCGAAATCGCCTTGGCGTGATGGATCATCTCGTCCATCGTCACCGGCACCGTACTCGAATACCCAAGCGCCGTCATGCCGAGCGAATCCCCGATCAGGATGCAGTCGATTCCCGCGCGATCCACCAGCTGCGCAGTGGGAAAATCCACCGCCGTGACCTGGAAAACCTTCTCCCCCTTAGCCACCTTCGCCTGCAGGTCGAAAATGGTTAGCTTCTTTACTTCTTCCGCCATCATCTCCTCCTTGAATGCTGCCACTTTGCTGCCAGCAGACCATCATTTTCTACCACGGAGGACACGAAGGACACGAAGGACACGGAGAAAAACCCAGAAGCAAGTTCTCACCGCAAAGGCGCAGAGGGCGCAAAGGGGTTCGGAGTGTTACCTCGTGTCTTGACGTCCTGGTGTCTTGGTACTCAGGTGGTGCAATCCCTTGTTATGACTTTTCTCCGTGTCCTTCGTGTCCTCCGTGGTTCAGGACCTGGTTTTGACTTTGTTGCGCGCGGTGACCTCCGCAGGTCGAAGTTCTGCAGCGAGCCGGTCGAGCACGCCGTTTACGTATTTATGGCCGTCGGTACCGCCGTAGCGCTTGGCGAGTTCGATCGCTTCGTTGATCACCACTTTGTACGGCGTATCGGGTTGTTCCGCCAGTTCATAGGCCGCCATCAGGAGCAGAGCATGCTCGACCGGAGAGAGCGCCTCCGGCTTGCGGTCGAGAAAGGACTTCAACCGATCGCGCAAGGCGTCGGCCTCGCGCACGGTGCCGTGCAGCAGCGTCGCCAGATAGGCTTCGTCCGGTGGATTGGCTTCCGCGCGCTCGTCGATCTCTGACAGCAGGCTGTCGGCGTCGGTCGGGCTCAGCAGCCACTGGTACAGCGCCTGCAGGCAGAGCTCGCGCGATCTGCGTCTACTGCCTTTCATCGATCGCCTCCAGCAACCTGACCATCTCAACCACCGCGCGCGCGCAATCGCTGCCCTTCTCTCCGGTCCGCGCAGCCGCCTGTTCCTCGGTATCCACGGTCAGGATGCCGTTGGCCACCGGCACGCCCGTGTCGAGCTGCACCGACAGGATGCCATCCGCGCTTTCGTTCGACACAACCTCGAAATGGTAGGTCTCGCCGCGCACGACGGCGCCAAGCGCAATCAGCCCGTCGTAGTGCTCGCTGATGGCCAGCTTCTGCAGCACGAGCGGCACCTCGAGGGATCCGGGTACCGTGGCGACCGACACGTCCCCTGGCCGAACGCCGAGCCGCGCAAGCTCCTCCAGGCACGCGCCAAGCAGCGCATCGCCGATCTCCCGGTTGAATCGCGCGACCACGATGCCGATGCGCAGACCGGCGCCATCCGGATTGGGCTCGAATCTAAAGACCTCGTTGTCAGATGACATGTCGTGTAGGTAGCAGTAAACGGTTTATCGAAAAGTTCTTGCCGGTCGCGACGGTCATCGGCAGCAATCATCCACCGCTTCGAACGCAGAGAACGCGGAGGGCGCAGGGGAAACTATGATTCAATCCCGCCGCCCTTCCGGCTGCAGATACCCCGTCACTTCGAGATCGAAACCGGTCATGCTCGGCATGCGCCGCGGCGCCGACATCAGTTTCATTTTCTTGACGCCAAGATCGCGCAGAATCTGCGCACCGATGCCATAGGTACGCAGGGCGATCTTCTGGGGCTCCACGAACTTTCCCTCGTCCGCGGCCAGGCGTTCCAGCACCTGCCCTCCGGTTTCGGTCCGGTGCAGCAGCACGATCACGCCGCTCCCGGCTTCGGCAATTGCGCACATCGCGTCGTTCAGGTTCCAGGAATGACTGGTGCTTCCGGCATCCAGCAGGTCGACGACAGACAGCGGTTCGTGCACACGCACCAGCGTTTCGTTGCGGCCATCGATGTCTCCCTTCACCAGGACAAGGTGCGCATCGTCGGAGATCTTGTCGCGGTAGGCAATCAGATCGAACTCGCCGAACGCGGTTCCGATGCGCCGCCGCGCAACCCGCTCGATCAGTGATTCGGTTTCGCTGCGATAATGGATCAGGTCGGCGATGGTGCCGATCCGCAGATCGTGTTTCGCTGCGAATTCGACCAGATCCGGCATTCGCGCCATTTCGCCGTCATCCTTGAGAATCTCGCAGATCACCGCGGCCGATTCCAGCCCCGCCATCGAAGCCAGGTCGCAACCGGCTTCGGTATGCCCGGCGCGCACCAGCACGCCGCCCTGTTGCGCCATCAGCGGAAAGATATGCCCCGGCTGAACGATGTCTTCCGGCCTGGCGTCCTTGCGCACGGCCGCCTGCACCGTGCGCGCGCGGTCCGCCGCCGAGATGCCGGTGGTCACTCCGCTCGCGGCCTCGATCGACAGCGTGAAGTTGGTGCCCAGTCGCGAGCGGTTCGCGCCGGTCATCAGCGGCAGATTCAACTGGCGGCAGCGGTCTTCCGTGAGCGTGAGGCAGATCAGCCCGCGGCCGTGCTTGGCCATGAAGTTGATCGATTCCGGCGTCGCGAACTGCGCCGCCATCACCAGGTCGCCCTCGTTTTCCCGGTCTTCCTCATCGACCAGGATCACCATCTTCCCGTTGCGGATATCGGCAATGATCTCGCGCGTGCCGCTTGTCTGTGGTTTCACTTCCACTCGCGATTACCCGTCAGCATGCGTTCCACGTATCGAGCGACCAGATCCACCTCAAGATTCACCCGCTTTCCGGGTGCCAGTCCGTCCAGGTTTGTCACCGCAAGCGTATGCGGAATCAGGTTCAGCGTGAAGCGTTCTTCGGAAACCGCGTTGACGGTCAGGCTGACGCCATTGACCGTGACCGATCCCTTGCGCGCAAAGTACCGCGCAAGCGAGCGCGGGAAACGGATGGAGATCTCGCGATTCCCGTCCACCGGCATCACCCCGTCGATTTCCCCCACGCCATCCACGTGTCCGCTGACGAGATGACCGCCGAGACGGTCCGCCAGGCGCAATGACTTTTCCAGGTTCACCCTTTGTTCCGGCGAGAACCCGGCCGACACCGCGATCGTCTCCTGCGACACGTCGAATCGCAATGTCTCTCCTTCGATCGCGGTTACGGTGAGGCAGATCCCGTCCACCGCGATGCTGTCGCCGACCGAGACATCGGACAGGTCGAGTCCGGGCGCAGCGACTTCCAGCGCCACGCCGCCGCCCGCCGCCTGCACGCCCGAGATCGATCCGACCGCCTGCACGATTCCGGTAAACATCTCAGCCGGCCGCCAGGCGCGCGAGAATGCGCAGGTCTGCGCCGAACGCCCGCGTTTCGCGCACGTCGAGTTTCAGTACTTCGTTCATGCCGCTGATTTCCCCAAGGTCCAGCATCCCTCTTGCACGATCGCCGAGCAGCATCGGCGCCAGATAAAGCAGCAGTTCGTCAATCATGCCGGCACGCAACAGCGCACTATGAAGATTGATACCGGCTTCCACCAGCACTTCGTTCACGCCACGCGCCGCAAGATGCGCACACAGCTTCTGCAGGTCGACTTTGCCTTCCGGGTTCGGCAGCGTGACCACCTCCGCATCTTTCGCTTCGATCGCGGCGATCCGGTCGCGATCCTCGATTGCCGTGGCAACCAGCACGCCGCCGCCCTCGAAGATGCGGGCATCCGGAGAAATGCGCAGCCGGCTGTCGACCACGATCCTGAGCGGCTGTCTCGAGGTCTCGACATGGCGCACGTTGAGTTGCGGATCGTCGTCCTTGAGCGTGCCGATGCCGGTCATCACCGCGCAGGAACGCGCCCGCCAGCGATGCCCGTCCCGCCTCGCGTCCGGCCCGGTGATCCATTGGCTGACGCCGTTCCCGAGCGCGGTCTTGCCGTCCAGGCCGGTCGCGATCTTCAGCCGCATCCACGGACGGCCGCGTGTCATGCGCGACACGAAACCGACATTGAGTTCCTGCGACTCCGCTTCGAGCACGCCGCTCTCGACCTCGATGCCCGCATCGCGCAGACGCTGTAATCCGCGGCCGGCGACCGCGGGATTCGGATCCGTCATAGCCGCCACCACGCGCGCAGGCTTTGCAGCGATCAGCGCCTCCGCGCAGGGTGGCGTGCGGCCGTGATGCGTGCATGGCTCGAGACTCACATAGACGGTCGCGCCGCGCGTTTCTTTCCCTGCGCCCGCAAGCGCCTTCACTTCCGCGTGCGGCTCGCCCGCACGCTCATGCCAGCCCTCGCCGATCACCCGGCCATCCTTCACGATCACGCAGCCGACACGTGGATTGGGCGTCGTCGTATACAGTCCGCGCCGCGCAAGGCGCAACGCCCGGGCCATGAACCCGAAATCCGCCCCGGTTGCCATCAGCGTGCTCTGCGGCGCTGGGACGGCTTCTGCACTTCCTTGATGGCATCGCGGAAGTCGTCTACATCCTGGAAATCCTTGTATACGGAAGCAAAGCGGATGTAGGCCACCTTGTCGAGCTTGTACAGTTCCTTCATCACCATTTCGCCGAGGCGGCGCGAATCGATTTCGCGCTCACCCAGCGACAGCAGTTTCTGCTTGATCCGTTCGATCGCATCGTCCACCAGATTTGCCGCCACCGGCCGCTTGTGCAGCGCGCGCTGAAAACCGATGCGCAGCTTCTCTTCCTTGAATTCCTCGCGAAAGCCGTTCGATTTCACCATCTGCGGCATACGCAGCTCGACCGTCTCGTACGTGGTGAAACGCTTGTCGCAGGCAAGACAGCGGCGGCGGCGACGGATACTGCTGCCCTCCTCCGACACGCGCGAGTCCACCACCTGCGTGTCTTCGTGTTTACAGAACGGACACTTCATCGGCCAGGCGGAAGGATGAAGGCGGAAGGATGAAGCAAGGCGCACACGCCGCGCACATTGCCATCCCCGATCCCGCTCTTCTCCTTCATCCTTCCTCCTTCATCCTTCATCCTCGCCCTTCAGCCTTCATCCTTGCTCCCATACACCGGAAACTCCCGGCACATTTCCGTCACCTTGTCCCGCACTTTTGCGATGTTGCGGTCGTCGGCTGGCGCATCGAGCACGTCGGCGATCAGGTGGGCGAGCTGCTCGGCTTCGCCTTCTGCGAAACCGCGGGTGGTCATCGCCGGCGAGCCGATGCGCACGCCGCTGGTCACGAACGGCTTTTCCGGATCGTTCGGAATGGCATTCTTGTTCAGCGTGATATGCGCCTTGCCGAGCACCGTTTCGGCTTCCTTGCCGGTGATCTTCTTCGGACGCAGGTCGACCAGGAACAGGTGGCAGTCGGTGCGCCCCGAGACGATCCGCAGCCCGCGTTCCTGCAGCACCTTGGCCATCACCCGGGCATTGGCGATCACCTGCTCCTGGTAACGGCGAAACCCCGGGCTCATCGCTTCCTTGAAAGCGACCGCCTTGGCGGCGATCGCATGCATCAGCGGACCACCCTGGGTGCCGGGGAAGATGCTCGAGTTCACCTGCTTCTCGAACTCGGCATTGCTCAGGATCAGCCCGCCGCGCGGTCCGCGCAAGGTCTTGTGCGTGGTACTGGTGACGAAATCGGCGATGCCCACAGGACTCGGATATACCCCCGCCGCCACCAGCCCCGCGTAATGGGCCATGTCCACCATCAGGTAGGCGCCCACGGCGTCGGCGATATCCGCGAACCGTTTCCAGTCGATCACCAGCGAGTACGCCGACGCGCCGGCGACGATCATCTTCGGCCGGTGTTCGTTTGCCAGGCGCTCGACCTGATCGTAATCGATCTCTTCCTGCTCGTTCAGTCCGTAGCTCACCACGTGGAACAGCTTGCCGCTGAAGTTGACCGGCGAGCCGTGGGTCAGATGCCCACCGTGCGCCAGCGACATGCCGAGTATGGTGTCGCCCGGTTGCAGCACCGAGAGGTACACCGCCGCATTCGCCTGGCTGCCGGAGTGCGGCTGCACGTTGGCGATATCCGCCTTGAACAAGGCCTTTGCCCGGTCGATGGCGAGCTGCTCGGCCACGTCGACAAACTCGCAGCCGCCGTAGTAGCGCTTGCCCGGGTAGCCCTCGGCGTACTTGTTGGTCAGCACGGAACCCTGCGCTTCCAGCACCCGCGGGCTGGCGTAATTCTCTGAGGCGATCAGTTCTATATGGTGTTCCTGGCGCTTGCGTTCGGATTCCAGGGCGATCCAGAGTTCGGTGTCGAAGCCTTCTATTTTGTCTTTCGATGTGAACATGGCGAGGGAATGTGCGGAAACCGCCGGATTCTAGCATTCCGCGCCGCAATACCCGCAGTGCCTTCCTTCCACATCGAACTGCTTGGAGTAGACTTGCCGCCGTCATAAAAACACGCATCCGGCGGAACCGCCGGACATCATCCCCGGGAGTATTCATGCCTGTGTCAGTCCTGAGCAAACTGGTTTGGGCGGGTATCGCGATCCTCGGCGCTTCGGCCGTGGGCGGCATCGCGATCCACCGCGGCGAATCCATCAACGCCATCTGGTTCATCGTCGCCGCAGTCTGTACTTACCTGGTTGCCTTCCGCTTTTACAGCGCCTGGATCGCGGCCAGGGTCCTCACCCTGGACGAGACGCGCGCGACCCCGGCGGAGCGTTTCAATAACGGCCGTGACTTCGTGCCCACCAACAAGTGGGTGGTATTCGGCCATCACTTCGCCGCCATCGCCGGCCCCGGTCCCCTGATCGGCCCGACCCTGGCGATGCAGTTCGGCTATCTGCCCGGCACCATATGGATCCTGGTCGGCGCGGTGCTCGGCGGCTGCGTGCAGGACATGGTGATCATGTTCTGCTCCACCCGGCGCGACGGCCGCTCGCTCGGCCAGATGGCACGTGACGAACTCGGTCCGGTCGGCGGCTGGGCGGCGCTGGTCGGCACCATGATGATCATGATCATCCTGATCGCGGTGCTCGGACTGGTGATCGTCAAGGCCATGCAGCACAGCCCGTGGGCCACCGCCACCGTGCTCGGCACCATCCCGGTGGCGATGCTGATCGGCATCTACATGCGCGGCATCCGCCCGGGACGGGTGCTGGAAGGCACCGCGATCGGGCTCATTCTGCTGCTCGTCTGCGTCGCCGGCGGCGGTTGGGTCGACCAGAACGAAGCCATCCGCGGCTGGTTCGACTGGGACGGCATGCAGTGCGCCTGGTTCGTGATGATCTACGGCTTCAGTGCGGCGGTGCTGCCGGTGTGGCTGCTGCTGGCGCCGCGCGATTACCTCTCCACCTTCATGAAGCTCGGCGTGGTGTTCCTGCTGGCAGCCTCGATCATCGTGCTGGCGCCGGAAATGAAGATGCCGCACCTGACCGAGTTCGCCGAGACCGGCATGGGTCCGATCTTCAAGGGCAACCTGTTCCCGTTCGTGTTCATCACCATCGCCTGCGGCGCGATCTCCGGTTTCCATTCGCTGGTCTCCTCCGGCACCACACCGAAGCTGCTGGCGAACGAAAAGGAAATCCGCATGATCGGCTACGGTTCGATGGCGCTCGAATCCTTCGTCGCCATCATGGCGGTGGTCGCGGCCTGCGTGCTCGAGCCCGGCGTGTTCTTTGCCATCAACAGCCCGGCCGGCGTGGTCGGCGCCGAGCCCGCGGCGGCGGTGGCAACCATCTCGTCCTGGGGCTTCCCGGTCACCGTCGAACAGATGGAAGCACTCGCCGCCGACATGGGCGAGGCGACCCTGTTCCACCGCACCGGCGGTGCACCGTCGCTGGCGGTCGGCATGGCGACCATCTTCTCCAGCGCCTTCGGCGGCACCCTGCTGGCGATGTGGTACCACTTCGCCATCATGTTCGAAGTGCTGTTCATCCTCACCACGCTGGATGCCGGTACCCGCGTCGGCCGCTTCATGCTGCAGGACATGGCGAAGCACGTGTGGAAGCCGATGGGCAACGTGTCTTCCTACCCGATGACCGTGCTCTCCAGCCTGATCTTCGTCTCCGCCTGGGGCTACTTCCTGTGGCAGGGGGTGCACGATCCGCTCGGCGGCGTGAACATCCTGTGGCCGCTGTTCGGCATTTCCAACCAGCTGCTGGCCGGCATCGCGCTTACCGTGGCCACCGGCATCATCATCAAGATGGGCAGGCTGCGCTATGCCTGGGTCACCGGCCTGCCGCTCACCTGGCTCGCGATCATCTGCACCTGGGCATCGTGGGAGAAAGTGTTCAGCCCCAACCCGGCGATCGGCTTCCTCTCCGGCGCGGCGGACATGTCCACCAGGCTTGCCGCCGGCGAGCTGTCGCCCGCTCTCGCAGAAGTCGCACCGAAGCTGATCGTCGGCCAGCAGATCGACGCCGCGCTCGCGCTGTTGTTCGCCGTGATCCTGTGGGTGGTGATCTTCGACATGCTGCGCATGTCCTTTCGCTATCTCAAAGGCAAGAGCGTGCTGCCGCTGGCGGAGTCGGAATACCTGCCGACCCGGCTGGGCGGCAATATCGCGGTGACGGCGACCCATGGCTGAGCGCAGCGTGCACAGGCGTGAACTGCCCGCCGGGCCGCCCGCATTCCGGCACCTGTATAGGCGGGTTCGCGCGGCAGCCCGGCAGGCATGGCATTTCGTGCGCGAGGTATCCGGGGATGATGCCTACGAACGCTATCTGCAGCATCATTCCCGGGCGCATCCGGGCGAACGGCCGATGAACCGCAAGGAGTACATCCGCTTCCGCGACGAACAGAAGTGGAACAGGATTTCCCGCTGCTGCTGAAAGCAATGAATAATCAGAAAAAGAAACGGCGTCATGTCGACGCCGTTTCCCTGTCGCGGTTTCTGCAATTCGATCAGAACGAAAAGACCACGCCGGCAGACAGAAAATGCACATCATCTTCGCCGGTCTCGCTGTTTCCGAGATCCTTGTAGAAATCCCATTCCGCGCGCACGCCTATGCTGCGGGAAATGTTGTACTGCGCACCAAGCGCCAAAGCGAAATCGATTCCATCCTCACTGACGTTTCCGGACACGCCGCCCACGCTTACGTTGGCATCCATATCCCAGCGGATCAGCCCCAGTTTGCCCAACAGCGAGAACTGTTCATTGAGCGGAAGAATGCCCACCGCGTGCGCCGTGAGTCCGGTCGTCTCGATCGTTGCGGTAAACGGTGTGCCAAGAAAAGTGCCGCTCGCCGTGACTTCGCCAAGGTCGACGTAACCGACTTCCACACCGAGATTCGGATTGAAAAGGTATCCACCGAATAATTTGAAGCCGGTATCCTTGTCGTCGCAACTGCTCAGGCCCACACCCGCTTCGTCTTTGCAGGTGTCACTGAACTTGGATTGCCCGACGCTTCCGCCAGCGTAGAATCCAGACTCTGCATGTGCGGCAGACACAACCATCGCCGTCAGGAAGAAGAACGCACCAATCTTTCCAGCCAATACCTTTGCCGTGTAGCGCATTTTTGCTTACCCTCCTGGGTCACCGGTACGAACCGCCGACACGCTTATTCCCGTCTTTGGCATCCCGGAGAATTCAAGTTAGGCGGTAAAACGCAGGAAAGCAAACCTTGCCTGATGGCAGAAGTTGCGAGATCCCCTGGCGGCCGACCCGCGACTGACTCAAGGCCCGCACTTCATGCATTTTTATCCAGCTTTTCAGTCGCCTGCACGGTGTGCATTCCAGAACCGGTCGGTAGCAGACGTAATCGCCTCTGTCCGAAAACATCGAAGCCTGTGGAACCATGGGCCTGATCACCCCTTGCTTCGCCGGCGCGACGCTTGCCGGCAATTGGCGCGGTTGACCGGCCGGGCAAACGAAGGTCATGATCCGTCGCGGCCCACGCCATCCCCCGGACCGTGACCGAACCAACGCCGCGATTCTCCAGGGGTCATCCCGAATGACTACGCCGGACGCAATGCAGGCCGCATCCCCGCTGCAGCGGCTCAAGCTTTACATCGACCAGAACGAGCGTCACGTCACTGCGATTTCGTTTGCCTTCGGCTTCGTGTTCGACATCGTTACGGCAGAACGCATCGACTCGTGGCTGCTGATCGCCCAGCAGGTCGCCTATCTCGCCATCATCACCGCGATCCTGCTGCAGACCTTCTTCGCCGAAGGGGAACCGGCGCCCGAGCCGGTCGGCCTGCCCCTGTTCCGGCGTCTGTACAGCGATTACCACACCCTGATCGTGCATTTTCTGCTGGGGTCGCTGCTCAGCCTTTACACGATCTTTTTCTTCAAGAGTTCTTCGCTGGTCACCTCGTTCGGATTCCTGGGTGTTCTGGTAACCCTGCTGGTGGCCAACGAATCGCGCCGCTTCAAGGCGATGGGGCTTGCGATCAGGTTTGCGCTGTTCTCCATCTGCCTGCTCTCGTTCTGCGCCGGCGTGGTTCCGGTTTTCATCGGCTCGGTGGGCATGATGGTCTTCATCATCTCCATGCTGGTCGCTTGCATTCCGATCGTCGTTATTTACCGGCGTATCCGGATTCATGCGCCGGAACGGCAGATGCAGGCGAGAAGGCAGATCCTCGTGCCCTTCGGGCTGGTGCTGACGCTGTTTCTCGGGCTCTACCTGTTCCGGCTCATCCCGCCGGTGCCCCTGTCCATCCCGTTCATCGGCGTCTACCACCACGTCGAGCGCACCGAAGAGCACTTCCGGCTCAGCCATGAACGCCCGGCCTGGCGCGTCTGGCACAATGGCGACCAGAAGTTCCGGGCGCAACCCGGCGACCGGGTCTTCGTATTCTTCCGCATTTTTTCTCCCACCCGTTTCGCCGACCAGGTCACGCTGCGCTGGTACTGGCAGGAGGGCTCACGCGGCTGGGCGCTGCAGGACTCGATTCCGATCGACATCGTCGGCGGACGCAAGGAAGGTTTTCGGGGCTATGGCGTGAAATCGAACTACCAGCCCGGCGACTGGAAACTCCAGGTGATGACCAACGACGGCCGCGAGATCGGCCGCATCTATTTCGAGATCGAACTCGTGCGCGAGGCGCCGCGCAACTTCGAGATCGATGTGCACTAGCCAGCCGGCCTGAACTTCGCGTCCGGCCAGCAATCATGGACCTGATTACCCACAGTCTCGCCGGCGCGACTCTTGCCGGCAGCGTCGCCCCCGGCCCACATGTCCGGCGCGCGGCGGCGGTCGGCGCGGTCGCCAGCCTGCTGCCGGACGTCGACGTGCTGATGCGCGTGGCGGGCGACCCGCTGCTGACGGTCGAGTATCACCGGCACTTCACGCATTCCCTGGCGTTCGTTCCGTTCGGCGCCGCGCTGATCGCAGCGCTGGCCTGGCTGTTCCTGCGCGGCCGCATGGGGTTCGCACGCATCTTCCTCTACGCCGCGCTCGGCGTGCTGTCCGCCGGCCTGCTCGACACCTGCACCAGTTTCGGCACCCACCTGCTGTGGCCCTTCATCGATCAGCGCATCGCATGGAACGTGATCGCGGTGCTCGATCCGCTTTTCTCGCTGATCCTTCTCGTCGCTCTCGGCTTCGCGCTGGCATGGCGCAGCACCGTGCCCGCCCGCATCGGCGTCGCGGTGGCTCTGCTCTACCTGCTGGTTGGAGTCGCGCAGCACCAGCGGGCCGCGACCGCGGCTGTGCAACTCGCGCAGGCGCGCGGCCATGCGGTCGAACGCATGGAGGTCAAGCCGACGCTCGGGAACCTGGTTCTATGGCGCAGTGTGTATCTGTCGGGAGAAATGTTTCACGTCGACGCGGTGCGCGTCGCCTCGGGCGGGCCGCTGGTGTATCGCGGCGGATCGTTGCCGCGGTTTCATCCGGATCAGCTAGACGCCCCGCCCGGCCCGGTGCAGACCGGCGATATCGAGCGCTTCCGCCGGGTGTCGGACGATTACCTCGTCGTGCACCCGCAACGGCCCCGGGTGATCGGCGACGTGCGTTACGCGATGCTGCCGAACAGCACGCTGCCGCTATGGGGCATCGTGCTCGATCCGGACGCACCCGAACGACATGTCGATTTCATCCCGATGCGCAGCATGACGCCCGCCATGCGGCGCGATTTTCTGCACATGCTGCGCGGGCGCCCGCTGCAATCCCCGTAACCGGTCAGGGATACCGGTAGCTCGAATCCAGGCCGAGCGGAATGCCGAGCGCCCAGAACGCGATCAGCAGCAAAGTCCAGCTCACCAGCAGCGTAATCGCGTAAGGCAGCATCAGCGCGAGCAGCGTGCCGATGCCGGTGGACTTCACGTAGCGCTGGCAGAACACCACGATCAGCGGGAAATACGGCAGCAGCGGCGTGACGATGTTGGTCGAGGAATCGCCCACGCGATACGCCGCCTGCGTCAGGTCCGGCGAGACGCCGAGTTCCATCAGCATCGGCACCATGATTGCGCCGATCAGCGCCCACTTCGCGGACGCAGACCCCACCATCAGGTTCACGAACGACGACAGCAGCACGATGCCCACCACGGTGATCGCCATCGGCAACCCCATCGCCTGCAGCCACGCCGCACCCTTGATCGCCATCAGCGCGCCCAGGTTCGACTGCCCGAACGCATACAGGAACTGCGCGGCAAAGAACGCCATCACCAGGTAATAGCCCATGCCGCTCATCGACTTGCTCATGCCGGCAACGACGTCGCGATGGGTTCTGACGCTGCCCGACACGTAGCCGTACACCACGCCGGGAATCACGAACATCACGAAAATCAGCGACACGATCGACTGCATCAGCGGCGCCTGTGTCACCGCCAGTTCGCCGCCCGGCGCTCGCCATGGCGAATCCGCCGGCCACGCGCTGGCGATCAGCAGCACTACCGACAGCAGCATCGCCAGCACCGCCCACAGCAGGCCGCGTTTTTCTTCCGCCTTCAGCGCGTCCATCCCGGGAATCTGGCTGGTGTCGCCGTCCACCGGCACGCCGCGCAGGCGCGGCTCGATCACCTTGTCGGTGACGTACCAGCCGACCCCGATCACCAGCGCGCTCGACACCGTGGTGAAGAAATAGTTGTTGAGCGGATTCACCACCACCGATGGATCGATCAGGTGCGCCGCCGATTGCGTAAGCCCGGAAAGCAGCGGATCGAGGCTGGAAGGGAGGAAAAAACTCGCTGAAAAACCGCCGGACACACCGGTGAACGCGGCCGCGATGCCGGCCAGCGGATGCCGCCCGGCGGCATAGAAAATCACCGCGCCCAGCGGGATCACCAGCACGTATCCGGCATCGACCGCGATATGGCTGACGACGCCAACCACCATCAGCACCGGCGTCAGCAGCCTGGCCGGCGTGACCGACAGCATGGCGCGCAGGCTCGCACCGATGAAACCGGTATGTTCCGCCACCCCCAGGCCCAGCATCGCCACCAGCACGATGCCGACCGGCGGGAAGTTGACGAAGGTGCGCACCATCTCCGCCATGAATGCGGTGAGCGATGCGCCCTCGAGCATGTTGCGGATCGCGATCGGATCGCCGGTGCGAGGATCGATTTCGCGGAAGCTCCACCCCGACATCCACCACGACGCAGCCCACACCGCCAGCATCAGCAGCAGGAACAGCATTGCCGGATCCGGCAGCTTGTTGCCGATCCGCTCAACCCAGTCCAGCGCGCGGTAGATCCACCCGCGCGGCGCTGGCGCCGTTGCTTCGGTCATGCCTGTTCCCCTCCTGAAGCGGGAATGCTAGCAGAGGCCCTGCAGCGACCCGATCAGGGCGTCACCGGGCGCAGCCACTCAGCGCCCGCGCGGTTTACGCAGCGCCGGGTTCAGGCGGTCGAGGTCGGCCTGCACCTGGTCGCGGCTGCATTCGTAAACGATCTCCCGGCCCATCACCGAACCTGCATAAGCCAGTCCGTTGCGGGTGGGCGTGAGTTCGCATTTGACGCTGTGAATGCCTTCGCCGAGCACCACGCTGATAGCCGAGGCTCGCTTGTTCAGCACCACGACGTCCATGAGCTGCCCGGTTTCCGTTACCTTCACCTTGATCTTCTCGATGTTCATCGACATCCTTTCGGGGCACAACGGTGCCGGCGGCGAAGCGTTCAGGCGGATCGCGCCTGTTCGGCGACGAACTCGGTGATGGCGTGATCCTCCGACGAGTGCAGGCCGCTGATGCCGATGGCGCCGATCAGCGCGCCGGCCGCATCCTTGAGCGGGCTGCCGCCGGGCAGCGCGGTGAGCAAAGGGTCGCAGAAATAGCCGATCTCGATGCTCTCCTTCTTCAGCCGCGCCAGCACCGCGTCAGTCGATGCGCCCATGCGCGCGGCGGTGTAGGCCTTGCACTGGGAAATCTGGATGCTGCGCACCGGCGTGCCTTCCATGCGCGTAAAGGCGAGCAGGAATCCCTGCGCATCGCACACCGCCATACAGATCGGCCGCTTGTAATCCTGCTGCGCCTTGGCCATGGCGCGATCCACCAATTGTCTTGCAATCTCCAGCGTCAAACCCGACATGTCCTGACTCTCCTCTGAAATGTTCTGATTATTGGTGCGGTACGCGTCAATCCGTTTTCCGGCCGATCAGCCGGCTGATGACCGGATGGTAATCGTCTCCGAAGCCGGCGGCGATCGCCTGTTCGAACCAGCCATCGACGATGCGCGCGCCGCGCGCGTCGACGCCCGTCTCTTTGGCCAGCTGCAACGCATAGGCCAGGTCCTTGCGCGCGTATTGCACCGAGAACGCCCGTTCCGGAAACTCGTCCGGAAGAACCGCTTTCATGCCGTGGTTGCGTAGCGCGAAGCTGTCGGCGGAACCTTTGGACAGCGCATCGAACAGCAGCGCCGGATCCATACCCGCGCGCTCGCCGATCGCCTTGGCTTCCGCAATCGCCACCACGGTCTCGAACAGCACCATATTGTTCAGGATCTTCACCACCTGGCCGCAGCCCACCCGACCGCATAGTGTGATGTCGCTGGCGAACGTGGCGATCAACGGCCGCACGCGTTCGAACACATCGGCATCGGCGCCCACCATGACCGCCAGCGTGCCCGCCTCCGCGGCAGCGCGGGTGCGCGCCACCGGTGCATCGATGAAGCCCGCACCGCGCGCGGCGAACTCCGCGGCCAGTTCACGCGTGATATCCACCGGCGAAGTGCCGAGATCGACCACCAGCTGCCCCGGCTGCGCGGCAGCGATCAGGCCGTCGGGCGCACGGGCCAGGTCACGCACGATTGCGCCCGACGGCAGCGACAGAAACACGACGTCGCTGCCCTGCATCGCCGCGGCCGCGGAATCTGCGATTTGCACGCCTTCGGCGGCGAGCCGCTGCAAAGGCGCCGGATCCCGATCGTTTGCGCGCACCGCCAGGCCCGACTTGCGCGCGAGATTCCGGCACATGGGCTCGCCCATGACGCCCAGGCCGATGAAACCGATCTGCTCGATGCTGCGATTCATGAAGTTGCCCTGGCTCGTGATGGTGGATAACGACATCGCCGCATGGCGGTCCGCCCTCAGGCGCTGCCGAGTCCGAAGTAGATGCCCTTCGCCTGCTGGTACAGGCGCAGGCCGGTGACCCCTTTCTCGCGGCCGATACCGCTTTCCTTGAAACCGCCGAACGGCGTGGCAATCGAAAGCTGCTTGTAGGTGTTGATCCACACCGTGCCCGCTTCCAGCGCGCGCGCCACGCGCCACGCGCGCCTGTAGTCCGCGGTCCAGATGCCCGCGGCGAGGCCGTAAACCGAATCGTTGGCCTGGGCGATAACGTCGTCTTCATCGCGGAACGGCAATACACACAGCACCGGACCGAAAATTTCCTGCTGCGCGATCGGCGCCGAATTGTCGATGCCGGAAAGTATCGTTGGCAGATAGAACGCGCCTTTCGACAGCCGCGCCTCGTTCGGCGCGGCGCCACCGGTCAGCACGTCGGCGCCCGCCGCACGTGCGGTGTCGACCATGTCCGCGATGCGGTCGCGGTGTGCGAACGATGCGATCGGTCCCATTTGCGCGCCGGCGGCATCCGGCAGGTCCACGCGCAGGCCGCGCGCCCTTGCGAGCAACTGCTCGACCACCCGATCGTGGATTTCGCGTTGCACGAACAGCCGCGAGCCCGCGACGCAGGACTGGCCGCTGCCCTCGAAAATCCCGCCGGCCACGGACTCGACCGCCGCTTCGATATCGGCGTCGGCGAACACGATATGCGGTGACTTGCCGCCGAGTTCCAGCGCCACCGGCATCAGCTTCTGCGCGGCGACCGCGGCAATGCGCCGTCCGCTGGCCGTGCCGCCGGTGAACGAAACCATCTTCACGCCCGGGTGCGCGACCAGTGCCGCGCCGGCGGTCGCGCCGTGGCCCGGCAGCACATTCAGCACGCCCGGCGGCAAGCCCGCCTCCAGCGCAATGCGGCCAAGCTCCAGCGCCGGCGAAGGCGTCAGCTCGGACGATTTCAGGATCACCGCATTGCCGGCGGCGAGCGCCGGCGCCACTTTCTGCGCCTCCATCGTCATTGGCGAATTCCACGGCGTCAGCGCCGCCACCACGCCATACGGCTCGTGGACCGTCATCGACAGGTAATCGCCGCGCGCCGGCACAATTTCCGAGCCCAGGGATTCGCACACCGATGCGTAGTAACGGAAGGTGGCGGCCGCGCTGCGCACCTGCGCCACGCATTCGGCGCGCACCTTGCCGTTCTCGATCATCTGCAGGTGTGCGAACAATTCCGCATCGCGCTGCATCAGTTCGCCGATCCGATGCAGGATCGCGGCGCGCTGATGCGGCAGCAGGGCGCGCCAGTCCGGCTGTGCCGCTGCGCGCGCGCCAGCCTGCACGGCGCGATCGACGTCGTCCGGCCCCGCGGCGCAGATCGCGTGATTGACATCTCCGGTCGCCGGGTTGATCGAAATCAGCGGCTCGCCGGCATTGCCGATGCGCTCGCCGCCGATCAGCATCGGCTTCGGCGTCTGGTCGGATATCTGCACTGGCTTGTTCATATACGAGGACGGCCTGTTTTTATGATGTACGCGACGGCCAGCCGGTAACCCGTGTTCGAGCGCATGGACTCCGGTCTCTCTGGCGGCCGAACCGGAAAGTACACCGTTTCGGTCGCGCGTGTCCCGCCTCCGCGTTCAGGCCACCGGCTTCGGTCTGATCACCACCAGTGCAATGCCGCCCAGCACTGCGACCGAGGCGGCAAGCAGCCGCAGCGTGATCGGCTCGGCCAGCAGCAGGACACCACCGGCCGCGACGATGACCGGCACGCTGAGCTGCACCGTCGCGGCACTGGTTGCCCTGAGTCCCGGTAAAGCCGTATACCAGATCGCATAGCCGACGCCGGAAGTCAGCGCGCCGGACGCGATCGCATACGCAATGCCCCCGGCATCCACGCGCGCCATCGACAAGAACGCCAGGCTCAAGGCAATGGCGAACGGCAGCGAGCGCAGGAAATTCCCCGCCGTCGCCGCCAGGGGATCGCCGGCGCCTTTGCCGCGCAACGAATACACGCCCCAGGCGACACCGGCGGCGACCATCAACATCGCGCTGAACAATGGCGGTGCGGTGATTCCAGGCAACAACAGCACCACCAGCCCGGCAAGCGCAATCGCAAGGCCGAGCGTCTGCCATGCATCCAGCCGCTCGCCTCTCCACAGTCCGTACAGAATCATCGTCGTCTGCACCGCGCCGAACAGCAGCAGCGCGCCGGACCCGGCGGACAGGCCGACATAGGCAAACGAAAACCCGGCCGCATAGGCAAACAGCGCCAGTGCCGAGAGCCAGGTCCCGCCCTGCACACGCGTCGATGTGCGCAATCTGACGATCAGCCACAGCGCAATCGCCCCCGAGAGCATGCGGACGGAGGTGAAGGTGGCGGGGTCGATGGTCGTGTCCCTGAGCGCCAACCGGCACAGCAGGGAATTGCCGGCGAATGCCAGCATCGCGAGCGACGTCAGGATGAGGATTCTTGTTCTTGGGATCAAGCGGAAAACGGTGGGCGGTCGGGTGGACTTCGACGAGGTAGCCGAGAATTCTTAAAGCCGTTTTTTGCGCGCAAAAACGCGGTACCAAGACCTAAACAGAGTGCTTTCGCCCCAGTGATCAATGCGTTTCTGTGGTCCGATCCGATGGCCATGCTCACTCGGCGTAGTCGATGAAGTCCACACGCTCAAGGCTGGGGAGCCGCGGCACTTCTCTCTGTTACGGGTTGCCCGGCGCATCATGCCGCCGACGTTTCGACGCAATTCCTCCCGCGCGCCTTGGCCCTATAGAGCGCCTCGTCCACGCGCTTGAGCAGCGCGGGCGCGTCCTCGCCGGGCAATAACTGCACCACGCCTACGCTCACGGTGACCTTGCCCACCTTGTCGAAGCGATGCCGGGCAATCGCTTCGCGCAGCTTCTCCGCCGCCCGGTTCGCCCCGGCAAGGTCCGATTGCGGCGTCAGGACCATTAACTCCTCTCCGCCCCAGCGCGCCGCGATATCCGAGCTGCGGATGCTCTCCTTCGTAACGCGGCTGACCATGCGCAGCACCTCGTCGCCCGCATCGTGGCCGAACTCGTCGTTTACCTGCTTGAAATGGTCGAGGTCGTACATGACGAGGGAGAGGGGCGAGCCGTAGCGCCTTGCGCGCTCCATCTCCTTTTCCAGCAACCGGGTGAATTCCCCGCGGTTCGCGAGGCCGGTCAAGGCGTCAGTGGTGGCCAGCGTGCGCAACAACTTTTCCACGCGCTTGCGCTCGGTAATGTCGCGCAGGATGCCGCCGACGACGACGGCGTCGCCGCGGCCGATGGCCACGGGCTTGAGCTCGGCATCGAGGTAGGCGCCGGCCTTGGTTTTCAGGCGCGTCTCCACGACGGGCACGATCTCCCCGGCCACCAGCTTCTGCAGCAACTCCAGCAGGCGCGGCTGGTCGTCCGGGTGCACGAGCGGCGCGAAATGCTTGCCGAGCCATTCCTGCGGCGGCCAGCCGGTCATGCGCTCGAAGGCCGGGCTGATCGAAGACAGCGTGCCGTCGGCTTCGACGGTGAAGACGACGTCCTCGACCGCCTCGAAGATGCTGCGGTAGCGCGCCTCGCTCTCCTGCAGCGCCTGCTCCGTCTTCCTGCGCTCCGTGAGATCCTCGAAGGTGACGATGTTCGTGCTGCCGGTCGAGGAGAACGAGAACCGGACATACCGCGTCGAGCCATCCTTGCAGGCGACGACGGCCTCCATGGGCTCGATCTTGCCACGGCTCCGAATGGCCTCCGCAATGCGCCTCGTCCACTCGGACTCGATCTGCAACCGGTATCGCTCGTCGGGATACGCGAGCGCCCACCAGTGCTCCGCGTCGGGAACGTCCTGCTTCGTGTAGCCGAAGAGGTCGGTGAACCTCTGATTTGCCACCACGACCTTCTCATCCTGGCCCGTGGTCACAATCATCGCGCTCGGCGAATGCTGGACGATCGCCGTGATTTCCGCTTCCCTCTCCCGGATCAACTGTTCCGCCCGCCTGCGCTCGGTGATGTCTCGGAAAAATCCCGCCACGTAGCGGCGCACTCCCGACTCGAAATAGGCGACGGTGATATCCGCATGGAACAGGCTGCCATCCTTGCGCTTGACCCGGAAATCGTCGGTTTTGCCCTCGACGTGCCGATCGAATGCACGGAGCACCTCGGGAACGTCCTCCGCCGGATGAAGGTCCATCACGCTCAACGCCGAGATTTCTTCAGACGTGTAGCCTAGCATCCCGCAGAACGCGGCATTTGCGTACTGAAGCCTGTAGTTTCCGGCATCGACGAGCACGACGCCGTCCATCGCGTTCTCGACGATGAACTTGAAGGGATCCAACGACGTCACCAAGTCAACCTCGGCTTTCCCGACGGATAAGGGGGGTTCGGCCGTATCACGTGCTGCGGGAGCACTCAAGAGCACCCCTCTCGAAACACTCCACGTCCGCGGGCATGGAAATCCAGGGTTGCGCGGAGCGGGTCCAGATATGGCGTTGAATCCTGAACCAGCCGGGATCGTCGAAACTGCCGCCGGAGATTCCACGCACGCCCGGCCGTCTCTCGGCGGTCCAGGTGACGGTGGTCCCGCAGCGCGGGCAGAATTCCATGCACAGCCAGCGGTTGCTTTCGTCGGACCGGTGCTCGTACGTAACCAGCGGCCCGCCGCTGATCTCGACCTGTTCCAGTCTGAAAAACACCGGCTCGGAAAACGCACTGCCGGTGCGCCGCTGGCAGAACGTGCAGTGGCAGACCGTCGCCATGATCGGATCGCCAATGGTTCGGTAACGCACGCCGCCGCACAGGCAACCGCCTTCGTGAATGTCGCTCATGCTTGGTATCCGGTTCTGGTTTTCCCGCTGACTTCGTGACGAAGGATACCCGAGACGGCGCAAATATCTGTGCACGCCTGATTGCAGGGAAATGCGCAATTCAGCAGGGCCTGTGGCTTCGCCAGGGCCGGGAGCAGACCGGACTGACAAATGGCGCCACAGCCGCCGGCACCTTACAGCCGACTACACGACTGCCGCGATTGGGGAAGGAGCGAGGAAACGTGTTTCGAAAGTCTCGGCGGGCACCGATTTGCTGAACAGATATCCCTGCATTTCGTCGCAATTCAGGACCTGGAGCAGGCGCGACTGCTCCTCGGTTTCGACACCTTCCGCCACCACCGTCATCTTGAGTGAATGCCCCAAACCGATGATGGTGGATACCAGCGCCAATCCTTCCTGCGAAGCGGTCATGTCGATCACGAACGATCGGTCGATCTTGAGCGTATCCACCGGCAGCTTCGCGAGATAGCTGAGCGAGGAAAAGCCGGTGCCGAAATCGTCGATCGCGATGGTCACGCCCATGGCGCGAATCGCCTGCAGGCTGGCGATGCTGTGCTTGATGTCTTCCATGATCAGGCGTTCGGTAATCTCCAGCTCGAGGCCGCCCGCCGCACGCGGATCGATGCTGATCGCCTGCTCGATTTCGGCAACGAAGCCACGGTTGCGCAATTGCAGGGGCGACACGTTCACGGAAACCCTCACCGCAGCGAGGCCGGCATTGCACCAGCGCAGGTAGTCTTCAATGGCCTTGCTCAACGCCCAGCGCCCGGCTTCGTATATCAAGCCGGTATCTTCCAGGACCGGTATGAACCGTGCCGGCGGCACGAGTCCGGAGCGCGGATCGTTCCAGCGGATCAGCGCCTCGGCGCCGGTAAGCCTGCTGCTGCCGAGCCTGACCTTGGGCTGGTAGTGGAGCACGAATTCCTGATTGTCGAGCGCCTGGCGCAATTGATTCTCCAGAGTCAGCCTGACCGCCACTGTTTCGGTCATTTCCTGATTGAAAAACAGGTAGCGGTCGCCGTTTGACTTTGCCTTCTTGAGTGCGGACTCGGCGTTCCTGAACAGCGTATCGGCGCTGCGCCCGTCGTTCGGGAAAACGGCGATGCCGATCTTCGCGGTTATGCGGAAAACGGCGTCATTCAGGTGAAAGGGCTGAACCAGCAGGTTCGCCATCCACTTTTCGATCAGATGGGGCAGGCTGCCGCCTTGCCGCACCTCGGGCAATACCAGCGCGAAATGGTCCGCATCGATTCGCGCCAGTACGTTGGCATCGCCCGTACTGCGCGTGAGCCAGGCAGCCACCTGCCGCAGCAGTTCGTCGCCCGCTTGCTGGCCGAGGCTGTCGTTGATGTTCTTGAACCGCTCGATGTCGACCAGCATCACGGCAAGTTCGTGGCCACGGCCGACGGCGCTGCGCATGTATTGCGAAAGTCGCTCGAGAAACAGGCTGCGGTTGGCAAGTCCGGTCAGCACATCGTAATAGGCGACGTAGTCGGCCTGTTCGCCCTTGGCGATGAACTCCAGGCTGAATGAGATATCCCCGGCCAGTTCCTCCAGAAGCTTGACCTCCTCGGCGTCGAAGAAATCCTCTTCCCGTGCATACAGCGTCAGGATACCGAACGTTACCTTGTCCACGATCAGGGGCAGGACGATGACCGACTTCGCACCCAGATCGAGGGCGGCCCGCCGGATCTGCATGGTGTCCGGCTCCTGACCGGACTCCATCGACCCTGACGCATCCGCTATGACGTTCTCGGTAGTCGCGCGCTTGTCCCTCAGCGCCGCTGCGGCGATGCTTACCGGCACAAGGCCGATCGATCCGTTGAACATGGCGCTGCCGATGCCCGAGCCTTCCGGCAGCCCGGCCTGGTCGGCCGCCACCAGTTTCCCGGTGACCTGATCCAGCACCGCGATCCAGCCCAGCGCAAAGCCGCCCTGCTCGACGATGATGCGGCAGGCTTCCCTGAACAATTCACGGCGGTCGCGAACGCGGACGATCGCCCCGTTGATGCCGCTCAGAACCGCATGGATCCGGCTGAGGCCGGCGATCTTCTTCTCATGTGCATGGCGTTCGGTGATATCGCGCATGATCACCTGGATCATGCCGTCGTCCAGCATTTTCAGGCTGATTTCCGCCGGAAACGTGCTTTCGTCCTTGCGCGTGACGATGCGCTCGAAGCGCAAAATCTTGCCGGCGCTCACCGATTTCATGCGCCGGGCGTGCAATGCTTTCTCTTCGTTCGGGTAGATGAAGCTCCCGTTCCTGCCGAGCAATTCGCCCTCGTTGTATCCGAGCAGTTCGCAGGCGCGCGAATTCACCATCGTGAACATCCCCCTGGGGTCGCAGACGAGAATGCCATCGTCAGCCTGTTCGACCAGGTGACGGTACCGGGCTTCACTTTCGCGCAGGCTCTTCGTACGCGCCTGCACCTGCTGTTCGAGAATCAGGCTGTGGTTCTGCAGATAGTCGCCAAACTCCTTCAGGCGCAGAAGATTGCGCACCCTGAGCCACAGTTCCGCCCGATCGACCGGCTTGGTCAGAAACTCCTCGGCCCCGGACTCGAGCCCGGTCAGGCGCGCACTGCGGCCGGTGCGTGCGGTCACCATGATCACCGGAATATTCGACGTGGCTGGATTGGCCTTGAGCGCGCGCGCAACCTCGTAACCATCCATGCCGGGCATCATGACATCGAGCAGGATCAGGTCCGGGACCCGGGACGCAACCGAAGCCAGCGCCTCTTCGCCGCTGGCAGCGCTCAGCGTGAGGTAGCCCTCCGGTTTCAGCTGCGCTTCAAGGAGTTTGCGATCCCTGGCTTCATCGTCGACGATCAGGATTGTGGCCGCGGCAGTGCTCATGGCGTCGGCCTCGTTGCATTGCCGGTGGCGGCCGGCGCAGGCGCCCCCTTGTTCAGGAGCGCATCGATCACCGTATACAGTTCCCTGTAGCGCAGGGGTTTGGCGATATAGGCATCGCATCCGGCAGCCCTGCCCCGGTCCCGATCTTCTTTCATCGCCAATGCCGTCAGCGCAATGATCGGAATCGCGGCGGTGGCCGGATCCCGTTTCAGCAAGGCCGTCGCCGCCAGTCCATCCATGCCGGGCAGTTGTATGTCCATCAGGATCAGGTCGGGCAGTCTGCCGCGCGCCAGCGTCAATCCAGTTTCCGCATCCGCGGCCCGCAGCACGGCAAAACCCTCGGCCTCCAGCAGCAGCCGAACCAGACTGGCCGCATGATCGTCATCCTCGATGACCAGCACCACGCGTCCCGCCGGCCTGGCCATGTCGTTGACCACGTCGACGGCATCCCTGGACACCTCGGCGGCGGCAGCCGCCTGCGTGCGCAACGGCAGCCACGCAGCGAAGTGCGCGCCCTCGCCCTCGGCGCTTGCCACCGCCACAGTCCCTCCATGCAATTCGGACAGCAGTTTGACCATCGCCAGGCCGAGCCCGGTGCCCTCGAATTTGCGCGCCAGGCTGCTGTCGATCTGGCTGAACGCCTGGAACAGTTTCGCCATGTTCTCGGTCGAGATGCCGATGCCGGCATCGGTGACGCTGATTTCGAGGAATTCCCCGTACTCGCTTTCCGCCAGCGGAAAACCATGCACCGGCCAGGGACCGGCCAGCGTGCCGACCCCACTGCGCGAGACACTCCGCGCGCGCAAGGTCACGCGCCCGTCTTCGGCACTGAACTTGACCGCATTCGACAACAGGTTGTAAACGATCTGCTTGGTCTTGCGAACGTCCAGCAGCGGCAGCCCCAGGTCCGCGGCGATGTCGAGTTCGAGGGCTATGCCGTGTGCCGCTGCCTTCTCCTTGACGATCGACAGGCTGTTCGACAGCAGGCCCTTCAGTTCGACCGCCTCCAGTTCCAGCGCCATCATGCCGGCTTCGACTTTCGACAGATCGAGGATGTCATTGATCAGGGACAGCAGGTGCTGCCCGCTGGAGAAGATGTCGCCGATGTATTCGTTCTGGGCATCGCTCATCCCGCCGATCAGGCCGTCCTTGAGGACCTCGGAGAAGCCGATGATGGCGTTCAGCGGCGTACGCAGTTCGTGCGACATCGTGGCCAGGAACTCGGATTTCATCCGGCTGGCGTGCTCCAGCTCGATGTTCTTTTCCTGGAGGGTACGCTCGTACAGCTTCAGTTCCGTCACATCGCGTGCCGCCGCGACCACGCCCTGCAACTCGCGGTCGCGGTTGTGGAAAGTCGCGGCGTTGTATGAAACCACGGTTTCTTCGCCATTCTGGGCACGCACCGTCAGCTCATAGTTGCTGACCTTGTTCTCGGTCAGCACCCGCTTGATCGCAGCTTCGGCCCGTGCCGGATCGGTGAAGAAGTTCTTGCACGGCGCACCGATCAGTTCGTCCCGCGTGCGCCCGGTGAGCGCGATCATCTGCTGATTGACGTCCGAGATGATGCCCTGCGGGTCGGTCGTCATGAGGGCATCGATGTTCGATTCGATCAGAGACCGGGTATAGAACTGCTGGTCCCGCAATCGTTGATCCAGAAGCGCCTGGGCCGCCTCGACCTCCATGCGGGCGGTGTTGTCGGTGCCGATCAGCAGGTAGCCGATGATGGCGCCCCGGTCGTCGCGCAGCGCCGTCACCGAAACCACGGCCGGAAAGCGGCTGCCGTCCTTGCGGATGTAGGTCAGCTCGTAGATGTCCTCGATGCCGCGCGTGGCCTTGAAAACCAGCGCCTCGAAACCCGGCGTGATCAGTGTATCCAGTTCCAGGCTGAGCGCGGCGGCGCGCACGATCAGCTCCTGCGGGTCGGAAATGTCGGCCGGGGTAATCTTGTTGAGAACATCGACGGCGGAGTAGCCAAGCATGCGCTCGGCGCCGACGTTGAAGATCTGGATGACGCCCTTCTCATCCGTGGCGATGCTGGAAAAGTAGGCGCTGTTGAAAATGGCGTCCTGCAACGCCCCAGTCTTCAGCAACGTTTCACGGCTTCCGGAATCGTTGTCGAAAACTTCAGGATTTCGATGCGTCGTCAACATCTGTCATCTCCCGCAAGGCGCTCCCGCATGCTGCTGCCGGGCCGGCAATGCCTACACACCCCAGCGATCCTGAACCAGGTTGCCAACGAACAGGAACATTGCCGCGACGGCGGCAGCGAAGAAAAGCGAGGCCGAACTGAAATTGCCGGGCACGGCAGCCGCCTCGAGAAACATCGGCGCAACCATTTTCCCGCCGAACAATCCGCCCGCTGCGCCAATGATGCTGGAGACCACCGGACCCCGTTTTTCGTTGAAGCCCCAATAGGCAAAACCAATCCAGCCGAGCGCGGCGCCGGCCAGCATCCAAATCGCGATGTTCATTGCGTACCTCCGGAGAAAAAGTGCAACTGCAGCCAGAATGGTCCGGGAGCCCTGACGGGCCAGGAGAGGATGTCGGCGCAGACTCTGGTGGAGGGCGTCGCCGGAATGCATTACACGAGCCACACCACACTCGCATCTGCCTCGCCCGCACGCCTGATATTCGCGGTATCTGCCCATTGGGTCAGTACCTTGCACCGGCGACGCCGGGATTGGCGTCTATCCGTCCTGGAATCAGCCGTCGGACGGCCTCGATCGACCGCCGATCGCGGGAACCCGGGTCGCTGTCACTGATTTCATTGGAGATTCTACGCGCTGACATGACAGCCCATCTGTGCGGTACCGCACAGAACAATCCGATATGGCGGTAGATCATTCATGCAGGTGCTCATTCATCCCTCCCCCTCCCAACGGGATGAACGCCGGAAGCACCGGGGCCCGGTTTTGCAATCTCCTTCCGGGCCCTTTTTTTGTGTCGCGACTACCGCCGGAGAAACCGGCCAATGTGGCTTAACGCACGGAAAAACGCGTGCGCAGGCGATAAAAAGCCACTGTCGTGCAGCAGCCGACCGAGGACCGCGTGGTCCGGACGGATCGCCTTCGCGGGAGCGGTGGTTCCGTAGTGGGCGGCCGCTGACGGCAGAGGAAAGCAGGTTCCGCGCAGACGCGGAAAAACAGGAGACAGAACATGTCGATACTCGTTGCACGCGTGCTGGCGACGGTCGCCGGAGCCGCGACGGTCTGTGCCGCAATCGCAACGTCGGGACACGCGCGCGACCCAGACATCGGCGGAATGCCCGACAGCCGCACCGACAGGGAGCAATGGCGGTCAGGGTTGAGCGTTCCCCGTGATCCCTGCGTGAAACAATCGTGGACCAGCAGACTCGTGCCGGTCGACCCGCACACCGACAGTGGGTTTCCGGCGAGGTATGCGCTCGCCGGACTTCAGGATGCGCATGGAAACCGATGCGATCCATCGCCGGACGTCCGGGACGCAGCGGTCGACGCCTACAACGCCCCGCGCGATCCTGCCGCGACTCGGCGCGGGGCCGGGCACTCTGCCCGTTGACACGACCCATGAAGATTCTTCGCGCAAACGGCACTGCAAACGCGCGGATGGCGGCACACCCCGGCACGCCGGACCTCCCCGGCGCCGCAGGCGACGGCGCCGGGGATTCCGCCGACTGTCGGTTGCCACAAGTCCGTGCGACGCTGGGCGAATTCGAGCGCGCACTGACAAAGGCCCGGGAAGATTCACGCGTCATGCGAGCGCAACTGGACGAGTACGTCGACACCATCTCGCGCCTCAGGCTCAAAGTCGTTCGCCTCGAGCAGGAACTGGAGGCGGTGCGCCATTGCGCACATCATGACGCGCTGACCGGACTGCCCAATCGCACGTTGCTGCTGGACCGGCTTCACCAGGCAATCGCCCAGGCCACGCGGAAGTATCAGTACGTCGGCCTGCTGATGCTCGACCTGGACGGCTTCAAGAGCGTCAATGACGAACTTGGACACGCGACCGGGGATAAACTGCTGCAGCAGGTGGCGCAGCGCTTGCTATCCTGCATCCGCGGCGCAGACACCGCCTGTCGTTACGGCGGGGACGAATTCGTCGTCCTGTTGCGGGATCTCGATAGCGCGAAAGGTGCGGCTGAGGCGGCACAGAAACTCGGCAGCTTTTTGTCCAGACCTTATGAGATCGACAACCATCCGATTTCGGTAAGCGCAAGCATCGGCATTGTCGTGAGCCCCTGCGATGGTATGGATCCGCATGATCTCATTCGGCGCGCCGATATCGCCATGTATCTCGCCAAGAACGGTGACTGCCCGATCGGATCCGCCGATCCGGCAGCGGTTTACCAGGCGCTTTGAGGACGAACCGGTCTACCGGAAAAGTCTGCCTGCAGGCCGATGCGTAGAACGAGGCGCGGCCGGCTCAATCCCGGGAGCGCTGCTTTCGTCCTTCAGTTCTTCCTGAAGAAGGGCAGCAGTCCCGCAAGGCCCGCAACCGACATGGCAACGCCGCCGATCACCATATAGAGCGCCCTGTCGGTAGGCGCGCCGGTGAACAGCCGGGATAGATCGGAACTGGGTGAATTCATGGCGTTCATACCGAAGACGATGAGCAGAACACCCCCCGCAAGCAACGCCAAAGCGATCGCTTTGATCATGCCAGCCTGCTCCTTCCAACATTCACGGCATGCCGATGGCAGCGGCTCACAGCGGGCTGCGTCCGCTGATCACACGCAGCAGAACGGCAACGATGGCAATTACGAGCAGAACGTGGATAAATCCGCCCATGGAAGTGGAAGTGATCAATCCAAGCAGCCACAAGACGATGAGCACTACGGCGATGGTATAGAGCATGATCGCATTCCCTTTACATTTCGATCCGGACATTCGAACACGCACCCCGGACCGTTCATCGATGTTGCCTTTTACCGTCCGCACGATCCGTGCGCTGCCGCACATAGCACACGACCCGGCCGACGGTCGCAGCCATGATTCGGCAGTTGACGGATCCGCAACCGGGAATGTGGCCCGCGTCGACAGATGCGATCGACCGGTTCTCCATGACGCTCCTGCGGGGTGACGCGCCGAGCGCGCGTGCCGCATCGCCAGCGTTCGCGTATCGACCCCACCCGCACGCGATCTGCAGCCGCCGGGTGTGCTGTCAACGGTTGTGGCCGAGGCTCTGACTCAGGCCGCGCCAACGGGTTCCTGCAGGCGGTCGGATTCCCGTTTGACTACCGCATAGCATTCGCAGACCCGCGCCTCCAGTCCCGGGCGGTCGAGCACGGCGATATGGCCGCGCCGGTAATCGATGAGCCCGGCTTCCTGCAGGTGTCCGGCCGCTTCGGTCACGCCCTCGCGACGTACGCCTAGCATGTTCGCAATCAATTCCTGCGTCATGGCCAGTTTATTCGAGGGCAACCGGTCCAGGCTCAGCAGTAGCCAGCGGCACAATTGCTGCTCCACCGTATGATGGCGGTTACACACCGCGGTCTGCGCCATCTGCGTGATCAGCGCCTGGGTGAAGCGCAGCAGCTTATGCTGCAACTCGCCGCCGCGCTCAAACTCGCGCATGAGGAAGTCCGCCCGCAGGCGGTAGGCATGGCCGGCGCTTTGCACGATCGCACGGCTCGGCGTGCTCTGGCCTCCCATGAACAGGGAAATCCCGACCAGGCCTTCATTGCCGGTTATCGCGATTTCCGCGGACGCGCCGCTCTCCATCACGTACAGCAACGAAATGATGCCTTCGGTCGGGAAGAACACGTGCGCCATCCGATCGCCGGATTCGTAGACCGACCAGCCGAGCGGCAGGGGAACGGGTTCCAGGTGCGGCAGCAGCCGCGCATAGTCGGCCGCGGGCAACGCTGCAAGCAGGAGATTCTGCGTGGCCGGTGGCGGCGGAACTGCGGACGCCTTTGTAGCGGCAAGGGTTCTGCTCACGGGGCACCTCCGATAACAAAGCGACTGACTGCGGTCAACGGCCGGATAGCTATCGGTTTCGCATGTTACCAAATACGTTCTGAACCGTACATAGCGCGACGTACACCATGAGGCGTCGGTGCACTGCACGTCGAAGAGGGCCAAAGAACATGCCGTTCTGGGAAGGCCAAATCTTCCTGTTGCCGCGTTGGTCCCCGTTCACGGAGCGCCCGCCGTGCAGTCTTCGCAACTTTCTCGATGTTGTCTGCGCCTGCGCTCCGACGAGATCCCGTTATTGTGCCGGCGCTGTCGAGCGCGCGTGCTCGCCGTCCCGAATGAAGAGGACTTTCGGCATCTGCCCGGGCTTCTTCAACCAACGCATCGGATGCGTAGCATGGCGCCGCCCGGGCGAACGAGAGCAATATCGAGATCCGTCGTGGCTGTCTGCTATCAAGTTTCTTCGTCGTTTTATTTCTGCCGGCCCTCTGCGCGGCGGACAACGTGGAAGACAGCACAGATACGGCTGGCGGAGACGGTGCGGGCACGATGCCATCGGAGCAGGCGCGCTCGGGAAGCGTACGAATCGACCTCGATGCGCTCGTACTCAATATATATGGGCTTTCGTACCATCCCGACCGCGAGGCGGTCGATCGCCGCAACCTGGACAACGAATTCAACCCAGGGCTCGGTCTGCACCATGAACTGACTGACAGCGCACGGGGCGTCAGCTTTGCCGAGGTCGGTGCGTACCACGATTCGGGACGAAACTGGGCGAAGTTCGCGGGGCTGGGCTACCAGTTCAAGCTGGGCGAGCGGTTGAAGATTGGCGGCGCCATTGCCGCCATGCACAGCAAAACCTACAACGGCGGCGTAGGCTTCGTCGCCATGATCCCCCCTGATCACCTACGATCTGGGGCGCATCAAGCTGAACGCGATGTATTTTCCGAAGTTCGAGCAACACAACAAGGTCGCCGCCGCGGCCATTTACCTGAGCATCCCACTTGGGCAATGGGTGCGCTGAACCGTTCAGAAACGATACGCTGAGTTCGTCGGATCGGAAGTCGGCCAACGCAAGTCGCGCGACACCGGCAGGGCCGGACGCAAGCGTCTGCTGGAAAGTCCTCGCGGGTCGACGTCAGCATCGTCGGCTGCTGACCACCTCGTAGCACGAACACGACGCGGCCTCGAGGCCGTGGCGATCGATGATCCTGATACTGCCCCGGGAGTACTGGATCAGCTTGCGTTTCTGCAACTCTCCGGCGGCCATGGTCACGCCCACTCGCCGCACGCCCAGCATGTGCGAAAGAAACTCCTGCGTCAGCCGGAAGTCGTTTGACCGCACCCGGTCCCCTGTCATCAACAACCAGCGGGCAAGGCGTTCCTGTACTACATGGAAACGGTTGCAGGCAGCGGTTTGTGCGACCTGGGCCATCAGGTTATAGGTATGCAGGCACACGGCGGCCTGCAACTGCGGGCTTTGCCGCATTTCCGCGAGGAAGTGCGCGGATTTCATCCGCATTGCGGCGCCAGCTCCCTGCACCAGCGCGCGAAACGGCGACGCCGCGACACCGAGCGCCAACGGCAGGCCGACCATGCCCTCGCGACCAACCATGCCGACTTCCAGAGCAAGGTGATGGTCTACCAGCGTCAGCAACGACACCAGGGAGGTTTCCGGAAAATAGACATGGCGAATCGCATCTCCCGGCTGGAACAGCACTTCACCGAACGTCAATGCGACCGGTTCGAGCCGCGCGAACAGGCCGCGGTACTGTTTGCGCGGGATCGCGGCGAGCAGGACATTTTCATTCGACCCTTCTCTCTCGGCTGGCCCTGCACGCTCCGGCTCCAGCTTCGCCCTCGCAGTCGCGGACGCTGCCGGCGCCAGTGCAAGACGGTTGCGTAAGCTTTCGGTCACGAATCGTGAACCGCGATCGCAGCCTTGCGGGAGAACAGGCGATCGGATTCCCGTTTGACCACCGCATAGCATTCGCAGACCCGTGCTTCCAGTCTCGGGCGGTCCAGCACGGTGATCTTGCCGCGGTTGTAGAGGATCAACCCTGCCATCTGCAGCCTGCCGGCGACCTCGGTCACGCCTTCGCGTCGTACGCCCAGCATGTTCGCAATCAATTGCTGTGTCATGGTCAACTCGTTCGCAGGCAGGCGGTCCAGGCTCAAGAGCAGCCAGCGGCACAACTGCTGCTCGACGGAATGGTGCCGGTTGCATACCGCGGTCTGCGCCATCTGCGTGATCAGCGCCTGCGTGTAGCGCAGCAGCAGGTGCTGCAGCGGGCCGCCGCGCTCGAACTCGTTTTTCAGAAAATCCCCTTCGAGCCGGTAGGCGTGACCCGCGCTCTGCACTACCGCGCGGCTCTGGGTGGTTTCCCCGCCCATGAACAAGGCGATGCCAACCATGCCCTCATTGCCGACCACCGCGATCTCCGCCGAGGCGCCGTCCTGCATGACATAGAGAAGCGACACGATGCTGGCCGTCGGAAAGTACACGAATTCCTGCTGGGTTCCGGATTCGTAGAGAGAGAGGCCGAGTTCGAGCGGGACCCACTCCAGATGCGGCAGCATGCGATCGTAGTCCGTCACCGGCAGCGCATCGAGAAGCCTGTTCTGTTTCGGAGAGTGTAGTGCGATCATCGCGAACCGATCGTTTCAAAGCCCTCGGCTGGAACCGCTGCACCGCCTCGGTCCCTCGCTTCGGATTAAATGCAAGCCTAGTTCAAGCGTAACGCGCCGTATGTACGCCAACGCACAAACTACGCACCCAGACCACCCTCGGAATCCCGGTCTGGAAAACGGCAGTTGCTGCCCGGGGGAATCACTGGACCAGCTGATTGATCTCGATGATAGGTAACAGAATCGCAAGCACGATCAGCAGCACGACCCCGCCCATCACCAGGATCATCACCGGCTCGAGCAGAGTCAGAAAAACCGCAAGTCGCTGCTCCAGCGCCTGAGTTTCCAGATGCGCAGCACGTTCCAGCATCTGCTCGAGCTTGCCGCTGACTTCGCCGCTCGCGATCAGATGAATCAGCAGCGGTGGAAACGCGCGGGTTTCACCGAGTGCGCGAGCCAGGCTGGAGCCCTCCCGCACCCGCTTTATGGCGCGCTCGACTGCCTCGCGCAACACCATGTTGGTCATCACCCGCGCACCGGAAGCCAGCGCCGAGAGCAGCGGCACGCCGCCCCCGACCAGAATCGCCAGCGTGCTGGCGAAGCGCGAAGTGTTGACTCCGACGATCAGGGCCCCCAGCCATGGCAGCCGCAGCAGAAAGGCGTGCCAGCGCCGTCTCGGCGCATCGCGGCGCAACGTGTAACGCGCCGCCACCGCCGCACCGATGATGGCGGCGACCAGGTACGGCCAGGTGCCCCGCAGGAAGTCACTCACTGCAATCAGCACGCGCGTGAGCAAAGGCAGGCTCTGTCTGGATTGCTGAAACACATCCACGACCTGCGGCACCACGTAGACCAGCAGTCCGGTTACGATCGCGAGCGCCACGATCGTCACCAGGACGGGGTAAAGCAGCGCGAGGGTGGTTTTCTGCTTAAGCGCCTGGCGCGCGTCGAGATAGTCGGCGAGATGCTGCAATACCGTTGGCAGTGCGCCCGATTCCTCGCCGCCATGCACCAGTGCGCGGTAGAAATCCGGAAAACTTTTCCCGTAAGCACCCAGCGCACCGGCCAGTGACGCGCCTGCCGTTACTTCGGTCTTTACACCGTTCAGTACTTCCCGCGTGACCGGCTCGGTAGCCGCCTCGATCAGCGCGTTGAGCGACTGCTCCATGGTCAACCCGGACGCGAGAAGCGTCGCCATCTGCCGGGTCACCAGGCTCAGTTCCGCCTGGGAGATGCCACGCGCCCAGAGCTGTCCCGCTTTTTCCCGCGCATTCACCTGCCCGACCATCGAGGGCAGCAGCCCCAGGGCGCGCAACTGCATGCGTGCCTGCCGCGCGGTGTCGGCCTGCACCACACCGGATACCGTGCGTCCGGCCGCGTCCAGTGCCTGGTACTTAAATGCTTCCATCGAAAAATCCTAACCGCAGATACCCTGGCGTAGCCCGGAGTACCCTTTTAGGCGCCGAGGCGCAGAGGAAACGCGGAGAAACACAAAACGGACATAAAAACGTGACGGGCAGTCTGTCCGATAACTTTCCCGTGCGCCGCAGGTGATTTTGCAATTCATAGGGTTTTGCTTTCCTCTGCGTTTCCTCTGCGCCTCGGCGGTAAAGGTTTGCTTTTCAGCTACTCGCGCGTGACGCGCACCACTTCTTCGAGACTGATCACACCCTGCCCTGCCCAGCGCATGCCGTCGTCGCGCAGCGAACGCATGCCGCGCGACACGACGTGCGTGCGCAGTGCCTGCTCGGACGCACGGTCGTGGATCAGCCGGCGCAAGTCGTCATCGACCGTCAGCAGCTCGTAGATGCCGGTGCGCCCGCGATAGCCCGAGCGATTGCAGGCAGGACAGCCTTGTGCCGCATACAGCGTTCCGTCGGTCGGCGCGAGACCCAGCGCCTGCAGTTGTGCGGCATCGGCGGCGAAGGGCTTGCGGCATTCCAGGCACAGCCGCCTCACCAGGCGTTGCGCCGCAACGCCGATCAGGCTGGATGCGAGCAGGAAGGGTTCGACACCCATGTCCACGAGACGCGTTACCGCGCTCACCGCGTCATTGGTGTGCAAAGTGGCGAAGACCAGATGCCCGGTAAGGCTCGCCTGCACCGCGATCTGCGCGGTCTCGAGATCCCGGATCTCGCCGATCATCACCACGTCCGGATCCTGACGCAGGATCGTTCTCAGCGCCCGCGCGAAACTCATTTCGATGCGGGCGTTCACCTGGGTCTGGCTGATGCCGTCGAGGTCGTACTCGATGGGATCCTCGACGGTCATGATGTTGACTTTCGCAGCGTCCAGTCGCGAGAGTGCAGCGTAGAGTGTGGTGGTCTTGCCGGAACCGGTCGGGCCGGTGACCAGCACGATGCCGTGCGGTTCCAGGATGAGCCGGTCCATGTGCGCAAGCGTGGCGTCGTCCATGCCGAGCCGCGTGAGATCGAGCCGCCCGGCCTGCTTGTCGAGCAGACGCAGCACCACGCGCTCGCCGTGCCCGGTGGGGATGGTCGACACGCGCACGTCCACCGGTTTTCCCGCCACGCGCAGCGTGATGCGGCCATCCTGCGGCAGACGTTTTTCGGCGATGTCGAGCTGCGCCATGATCTTCACCCGCGACACGATCGCGCCATGCAGGGAGCGCGCCGGTTCGATCAGGTCGCGCAGCGTCCCGTCTATGCGCAGCCGCACTACCGAGCGCGTTTCGAAGGCCTCGATATGGATGTCAGACGCGCCGTCGCGCAGCGCCTGGGTGAGCAAGGCATTGATCAGGCGGATGACCGGCGCATCGTCCTGGCTTTCGAGAAGATCCTCGATTCTGGGAATATCCTGCAGCATCCTGGAGAGATCCAGATCCTGCGCCAGGTCGCCGGCCAGCGCCGCGGCCCCCGCATCGGATCCGTTGTACGCGGCGGCAATCAGCTCATCGAAGCGTTCGGTGTCGATGCGTCGGGCACGTACCGGCACGCCGAGGGTCCGGCGCAATTCGGCCAGCGCGCCTGCGTGCGCACCGCTGCGTATCGCCACTTCCGCAAGTTCGCCGTCCAGTGACGTGACAACCACGCCGTTGGTATTGGCGAACGCGTAGGGAATGCGGTTCGCGCCCCGGTTCATCATCTGCGCCCCTCTTCGCGATAAGGCCATATCTCGACCTCGAGCTGTTGCGAGGCCGGATTGTTCTCCGCCGGGTTTCTTGGCGGCAGAGTCGGCGACTCCATGTCCGGCAGTACCACGTCGGGCGCCGGCTGGGCCTTCTGCTGCTCGCCGAGGATGTAGTCGTAGCGCTCGCCGGTGAATGCATCCGCGCGCTGACTGTCACGCACCACCGTCGGCTTCAGAAAAATCATCAGATTGGTCTTGCTTTGCGAGCGCGTCTTGTAGCGAAACAGGGCGCCCAGCAGCGGCAGGTCGCCGAGGATCGGAACCTTGCCCACGCCGTCGTTCACGGTATCCTGAATCAGGCCGCCGATCACCACGATCTGGCCGTCGTCGACCAGAACCGTCGTTCCCACCGCCCGCTTGTTGGTAATCACGCCGGCAGGATTGGTCGTACTGTCGACGCTGGAGACCTCCTGGTAGATCTGCAGGCGCACGGTCCCGCCTTCGGAAATTTGCGGCTTGACCCGCAGCGTCAATCCCACGTCGCGCCGCTCGACCGTCTGGAAAGGTGTAGGTGTGGTGGCCGCGCCTGTCAGTGCGTACTGGCCGGTGATGAAAGGAACGTTCTGGCCGATGACGATCGCCGCCTCTTCGTTATCCAGGGTAAGCAATGTGGGCGTGGACAGAATGTTTGCATTAGCGTCGGTTTCCAGCGCGCGCACCAATACACCGAGATTGATGATCTGGCCGATACCCGGGATCGAAACCTGTCCCTTCACAATGCCGACATTCATCCCCTGGCCGGCCGAGGCCGGATTCTGGGAGATGCCGATGATGTTCTGGCCGGGGCCGCCGAAATTGGTACCGCCGAAACCTTGCGTGGACGTTTTTCCCAGTCCGCTCAGGTCCTGCCACTGGATGCCGAACTCCGCGGCCTTGTCCGCGGTAATTTCGGCTATCAGCGCTTCGACATAAACCTGGGCGCGACGCACGTCGAGCTTGTCCAGAACCGCGCGCAGATTGTTATAGATCGCGTCGGGCGCGGTGATGATGATCGAGTTGGTGGCCGCATCCGCCTGGATGATTCCGGGCGCGCTCGGCATCGCCTGAGTGGCGCCGAGAGATGCGGGGTCGACCGGGGCCTGCATGCTTGCCGGGGTCGAGGCGCCGAGTGCAGCAGCCGCGGGCATGGCGGAGGGCGGCGCGAATGCCTCGTCGCCGTTACCCTGGTAGATCGCCCGCAGGGTTGCGGCCAGCTTCACCGCCTCTGCGTTCTTCAGATAAACCACGTGAATGTTGCCGCCGGCGTTAGTCGGCGAATCCAGCATCTGCACGAACCTGCGCAACCGGGCCAGTCGCGATGCATCGCCGGTGCGTGCGAGCAGACTGTTCGAACGGGTATCCGCGACCACGGTGAAGCGCTGGGTTGGCTCAGCCGCGGCAGCGCCCTGGGCCTGTGCCGCTTCCGCAAACAGCCGGTTGACCGTCACCGCCACATCGACCGCTGACGCAAACTGAAGCGGGATCAGGACAGGATCGTTTTCGCCCGGCTGGTCGATCGAGTCGATGATCTTTGCCAGGCGCTGCAGGTTGTTCGCATAGTCCGTGATCACCAGCGAGTTGCTGTTCTGGTAGGCGGTGATCGTGTTGTTGGGCGCGATCAACGGGCGCAGGACGGCCATCGTCTGCACCGCCGATTCATGCTTCATGGTGAATATGCGGGTCTCGATCCGGTCTCCGACGCCGGGCAGCGGATCCCCCGAATCACGGGTGGGGCTCGGATGCAGCTTGGCCTCGGCCTCCGGAACGATCCTGACCAGCCCGCGATCCTCGATCGCGGCAAAACCATGCAGGCGCAGCGCCGACAGGAAAATTTCGAATACCGTGGTCCGCGGAACCGGTTTTGCCGACACTATATTAATGGTGCCCTTCACCCGTGGGTCGAGCACGAAGTTCTTGCCGGTTATCTCGCTCACCACCTTCACCACGCCTTCGATATCCGCGTTGACGAAATTGAGCGTGACGACGTCGGGGTTCGTGCGCGCAGGCTGCGCGGGCGCCGGGCGCACCGCCGGCGCAGCTTGCGGTGCGGGCGGCCTTGCCGTTGTCGCATCGGCGGGAAGCGGAACAGGCCTGGCCGTTCCCCTGTCGCGCTCCTGCGGATATGCGGGCGAAGCCACGCAGATCGCGACCGCAATCGCCAGCCAGGGAAGCCAGCTCGCGGACGAGGAAAGTTTCAACATTCTCACTATCGGGTGCACCTTCTCAAGACGACGCAAATACACGGGACTCCTCATGGGTTTTCTCGCGACGCAGCGGGTTCCGTGGAAACGTGCTTCTGCGGCAAAGCAAGCGGTTCGCGACTCCCGTCGCGCTCCAGGATGACGTGATCGGTACCGACTTCCACGAGCCGCAGACCGGGAGCGATCTCTTCGCCTTCGCGCACCGCGAGAATCAGCGACGGCCCAAGTTCCACGACAGCGAATCCGTCCTTGCCGCGCGACGCGGCCACGATGCCGTGCAGTCTGATGACGATTCCCGATGGCGCGGGACCGATCGTCTCCCCCGGCTCCCCCTGCCCGCCCTGCTGCACGCTGCCGAACAGCGCGCCGGCGGGTGCACCGCTTGCGGATTCCGCGGCAGTCTGCGCGCGCGGCTCCGGGCGCGGGGCAAGCCACGCCCACGTCCAGTACGCAGCCACGAAGCCGAGCAATGCCAGCGCGCCAATCGTCACCAGCGTTATCACGGCTGTCTGCGCGAAGTTCATTCGATCGACGGAAATCTGTTGCATCGCTCAGGTTCTCTCGCATCGGCACCAGGGCTGGCGGCACACGGTCAACGACGTCACGAAGAGCATCCTCGTGCAATGCGGAGATTAGGTTGAAACCTCCCGCACGTATGTGCGCTAGCGAACAGAAAGCGTACCGACAAAGCGGATAATCGCTTCATCTGGCTGGATCGGGACGCGTGTGAACGACCCTCAGATCAATGCACCGCAGGGAGGGTTGAATGCAACGCACGACACGGCAACACGGGTTTACGCTGCTCGAGATCATGGTGGTGGTCGTCATTCTCGGCATTCTCGCCGCGCTGGTGGTACCGAAAATCATCAGCCGCCCGGACGAAGCACGGATCATCGCCGCAAAGCAGGACGTCTCGAGCCTGATGCAGGCGCTCAGGCTTTATCGCCTCGACAATCACCGCTATCCCTCCACCGAACAGGGACTGCAGGCGCTGACCCTGCAACCGACTACTGCACCGTTGCCACCCAACTGGAAAGCGGGCGGATATGTCGAGCGTCTGCCGCGAGACCCCTGGGGCAATCCCTATCAATATCTGAACCCCGGCCTGCGAGGCGAGATCGACGTTTTCAGCCTGGGCGCCGACGGCGCGATCGGCGGCGAAGGCAACGATTCCGACATCGGTTCGTGGTTGCTGTAACACGCAGAACCGAAACAGACATTGAACAATTCATCACGAAGACACGAAAGTCAGAACCGCGGGGAGCATGAACAATGACGGCACCCGGTTCACGCACGAACTGGCCGGTTCGGCGTCGCATTGCATTTCTTCGCGCGCCTTCGCGTTCTTCGCGCCTGCGCGGCGCGCCTCGCCTCACTGCGTGTCATTTATGGCGCTCAGGGACAGCCGGGCAACGCGGGTTCACGCTGATCGAGATGCTCATCGTTCTTCTGATCATGGGCCTGTTTGTCGGCCTGGTCAGCACCATCGCGCAACCAGACGATCGGGCGCGGTTGCGCGTCGAAGCGGAGAGGCTCGCGCAATTGCTCGATCTCGCCGCAACACAATCGCGCCTCACCGGCAGGTCCATTGCCTGGATATCGGACGGACCGGGGTACCGATTCCTGCAGTTCAACGACGACACCTATTGGACCGAGATTCGCGACGACGATGCGCTGCGCGCGCGTTCCCTGCCGCAGGGCATGAAAATCTCGGCCGTGCAGGTCGAGAACATGCGCCCGGCGGAAAACATGCGCCTGGAGTTCACTCCCTATGGCACGACGCTTTCGTTCAGCATCGGGATGTCATTCGGTGCCGCGCATGAAATGGTGACGGGATCGCCGGTGGGCGACATATCCGTATTGGCAAGGAAGGGAACGGGAAATGCCGAAACGGTACAGCGCTGAGCGCGGCGGCTTCACCCTGGTCGAGGTACTGGTCGCTCTGGCGATTATCTCGATCGCGCTCATCGCGGCACTGCGCGTGGCGGGCGCGGGGACCGGCAGCGTCGGCGAGTTGCGCGCGCGCATGTTCGCCGGCTGGGTCGCGGAGAATGTTCTGGCCGAGCAACGCGCCCGCATGGAATGGCCCCCGCTTGGTATTCAGCGTGGCACGCAAACCCAGGGCGGCATTGAGTTCGCGTGGCGCCGGGAGATCATCGCCACGCCGAACATCACGTTCCGGCGCGTCGAGGTTCGCGTGTTCCGGGCGCCCGAGCAGACGTACGCGCTCGCGCAACTCACCGGGTTCGTGGTCAATCCGCCGGATCCGGTCCAATGAAAACCCGCGTGAGCTTTCGACTGCGCGGATTCACCCTGATCGAGGTTCTGGCCGCGCTGCTTATCCTCTCTGCACTGGCACTGATGTCTTATCGCGGACTCGCCACCGTACTCGATGCGCGCGAGCACGTCGCCCTGGAGACGGAGAAGTGGCGGCGCGTAGCAGCCTTCATTGCGCGCTTCGAGCGCGACATGCAGATGGCAGCGCCGCGTCAAGTGCGTAGCGCATCCGGCAGCGCACCGGCCTGGCTCGGACGACCCGGCGGTACACCCGGGCCGCGCCTGGAGATCAGCCGCTTTGCCTCTGCGGAAGGCGTGGACACGCCGCGGCGAGTCGCGTACGGCCTGAACGAAAGGCAGGAGATCGAACTGTGGCTATGGTCCGGCCTCGACGTAGCGCCCGCCGCGACTCCGGCCCGCCATGCCGTGCTGACAGGCGTCGCGGCGTTCGAGCTGCAGTACCTCGATGCCGATCTCGCATGGGTGGACGCATGGCCAACTTCACCGCGCGACCCTGAAATTCCCCGCGCCGTGCGGTTGCATGTCGGGCTCGCCTCAGGCGAGCAAATCGTGCGCGTGATCGCGCTGAATCCATGAGAGCGAAGCAGAACGGCGTGGCCATCGTGCTTGCCATGGGCGTGGTGACGATGGCTGCGATAGCGGCGACGGCAATCATGATCGCGCAGAGCAACTGGTCGCGTGCAAGCGAGCTCACGGCCGATCACGTTCAGGCGAAAGTGCTGATTCACGCGGGCGTGGACTGGTCGCGCGCGGTGCTCGCCTACGATCGCCGCCTCAGCAACGTCGACCATCTCGGCGAACCCTGGGCGCTGCGCCTGCCTTCGATGCCGATCGAGAACGGCGAACTTACAGGACACATCGAAGACCAGCAGGGCCTGTTCAATCTCAACAACCTGATCAAAGGCGGGAGGGTGAACCCTGCGCAGTTGGCCAACTTTCAACGCCTGCTGGAGACGCTGGGTTTGCCCGCCGCACTTGCCCATACGCTGGCGGACTGGCTCGACACCGACGGCGAACCGCAGCCGCAGGGCGGCGCCGAAGATGATTTCTATCTGTCGCTGCCTGCGCCCTACCTTGCCGCCAACCGGCCGCTGACCGACGTGGCCGAGCTCGCGCTGGTGCATGGTTTCGACGACGCCGTGCGTGCCCGCCTGCGCCCGTTCGTCACCGCACTCCCCGGCTTCACCGCCGTGAACGCGAACACCGCTTCGCCCGAAGTCCTTGCTGCTGTCGTCGAAGGCCTCGGCCTGGACGGCGCACGCAACCTCGTCGCCCAGCGCGAGAACGCCTACTTTCGCGGCTGGGAGGATTTCTACAGCCATCTGCCTCCCGGGCTCATCGTGCCGACCGAAAACATCTCGACGGGCAGCAAGTATTTCCTGGCGTCCGTTCGGGTAACCATCGGCGGCGCACGGGCACGCGGATCGGCGCTGCTCGCGCGCGAGATCAGCGGCTGGCCTGCCATCGTCTGGGACAAAACGCTATGAGCCTGTTGCGCATCTACGCCCCGCTTGCCGATCCGCCGCTGCGTTGCGATTGGGCCCTCGTCAACAACGGTCGCGAACCTGTTACCGGGAATGGACGGCTCGCCGAGCTGCCCCGGCGCGCGCAGCGCATCCAGCTGGTAGTTCCCGCCGCCCAGGTTCTGATCACGCGGGCCCGCGTGCCGCGCGCGGCCAGGCGCCGCGCCGGGCCGGTGCTGGCTTTTGCGGTGGAGGACCGGACCGCGGGCGAGCCGGACGTCAACCACGTAAGTTGGCTCGGCAGCGTGGGCGAGAACGATGTGCTGGCAGTCGTGGACAAGCCGGGGCTGAAGCGCTGGCGCGATGCGCTCGGCGCGGTCGGCATTCGGGGATACGAGGTTCACTGCGAGACCTTGCTGCTGCCCTGGGCGACGGGCCAGTGGAGCCTTGCATGGAACGGCCGGGAAGGGTTTGTCCGCACCGGGGAATTCGAAGGCACGGCCACCGATTGCGGCGACCGCGACCTGCCGCCGCTGTCGCTGCGCATGATGTTCGAAGCAGCGGAAGCCCAAAGCGTGGGACCGGATTCGATCGCGCTGTACACGACTGCAGCGGACGCAATGCCCGATCTCGAGGCGTGGACTCGCGAACTCGGCGTTGCGGTGAGCCATGCCGGATCGTGGGACTGGCGCACGGCGGCGCCCGAGGCCGGTATCGGCCTGGCCCAGGCGAACGAACACTGGCGCGACTTCGCCGGTGCAACCGCCCGCCTGCGGCCAGCCGCCTGGATCCTGGGCGCGGCGCTGGCGTTTCAGGCGTTCGCGATGGTCATTGACTGGACGTCGCTTGCAAGCGAGCAGCGCGCGCTGCGTCAGCAGATGGAATCCAGGTTTCGCAGCGTGTTTCCGGACGCGGTTGCAGTGGTGGACCCGGCATTGCAAATGCGCCGCCAGCTCGCCGAGGCGCGTCGCGCTGCGGGTCAGCCGGACAGCGGCGACTTCCTGCCGATGATCGGGATCGTAATGACAGCCATGCGCGACCTGCCCGCGGGTGCACTGCGAATCGTGTCCTACGAAAGCGGCCGCATGACGCTCGAGCTTGCCACCGGCGACGAGGCGGCCGTGCAGCGCATCGTGACGCGACTGGCGCAATCCGGCTTGAGCGTCGAACCTGCCGCAGCATCGACCGGGACGGCAGGCGCAAGGGCGGTGATCACCGTGCGTGCGACATGAAAACGCGCCTGCGCATGCTCTGGCTGTCACGCTCGCCGCGTGAACGGGCGATCGTTGCAACCCTCGCCGTATTGCTGGGCATTGCCGCGTACGCGGTGCTGGTGCAGACAGCCGCGAAGGAACGCGCGCGTCTGAACACCAGTGTCACGGCACTGGCAGCACAGGCAACCCGGCTCGAACGACAGGCGACCGAGTTCGAACGACTGCGTGCCGTGCCGGCGATATCCATATCGCAGACCGACCTGCGCACGCTGGTGCAATCCCAGGCCGACGCTGCCGCGCTGTCGCATGCGCTGGTGCGCATCGATGTGCAGGACGCGAACCAGGTGACGGTCGTGTTCGGTGCGGTGGCGTTCGCAGATTGGCACAACTGGATCGCCGGCCTGGCATCGCAGCATGTCCGTCTCGACACCTGCCGGATCGAAGCGCTTTCGACGCCGGGTCTGGTCAGCGTGACGGCAACTCTGGTGCGTGCCAGATCGATATGAAGCGCTGGAGCCTTCTCGCCGTCGGGCTTGCCGCTTACGCCGTCGCGCTGATCGCCATCGCGCCGGCAACCTTGCTCGATGCCGGCCTGCAACGCGCAAGCGACGGCAAGCTGCGCCTGGCGCAGGCCGAGGGCACCCTGTGGTCGGGGTCGGGACTGATCGAGCTTCGCGACACGAATGGACAGACCGGCATCGCCAAGAGTATCGCCTGGCAGCTGGCACCGGAGTCGCTGCTGCGCGGACACCTTGCAGGCGAAATCGAACTGGATCAGTCCGGCAGGCGCTTTCCCGTGCGCATTTCCATGTCCCGGATCGTGCTGACCAACGCCGAGACCAGCCTGCCGGCCGCGGTGCTGGGTGTTGGATTGCCCAAGCTCGCGCCGCTGGGCCTCACCGGCGAGGTGCTGATCCGCGTGGCGAGCCTGACGCTTGCGCGCGACGGCGCGCAAGGCAACGCGACTGCCCAATGGCGCGGCGCCGGCTCGACTCTTACATCCATTTCGCCACTCGGTAATTTCGAAGTGCGCCTCGATGCCGAGGGCAAGACGGTACACGCGTACCTGCGCACCATCGAAGGACCGCTTCAGCTCGACGGCGAGGGTTCGTGGACATATGGCGCCAACCCCGCGTTTCTGGGCATGGCCCGTATTCCCCCGCAGTACCGCGAGGAGCTCACACCGCTGCTGCGCCTGATCGCAGTCGAGCGCGCCGAAGGCAGTTTCGAGCTGCAGCTCGACTGATCACTGCGCCGGCTTTTTGGGCTTGCCTGCATATCGACCGCCCTGTGTTCGCTATCGCACGGTTTTGTCCGACCGAAAAGCGGATAAACGTTTATCGACCTGTGACGTCTGTCAGGTCGGCATGAAATGCAACAGGCGAAGGATCGGCTCATGAAAAATCTTGGCGGCGGTTTCAACGCGCGCAGGTGGTTGACGGCAGCGGCACTCGCGGCCTTCGTCGCCGGATGCGGCAGCGGCGATGACGGAAAAATTTTCGGCAGCGGCGGAGCAGGTCTTTCCGGAAGCGGTGCCGGCCCCGGACCCGCAGGCGCGGCGCCCGTACTTGGCACAGCCGCCGGCTTCGCGGGACTCGCCGGCGGTGGCGCCGGCATGACCAACCAGGGAATCTTCACGGTGATCTCCGGCGCCGGTGGCCAACCGGTGTCCATCGGCACCACGGGTGCTTCGACCCTGGTCACCGGGTTCCACGACAACTCGATGGCCTATACGCCTCCGAACGGGGGGCCAGCCACGGGGTGCACCTATACCGAAACGACGCTGAATATCGGCGCGGTGGACGGGACGATCAACACGGATGCACCGCCGCCGACCCTCGAGTGCGCGCACGAGGGAACGGCAGCGACCAAGGCGCTCGCAGACCAGGCGGCAGCCGACGCGCTAGCCGCGTTCAACGATCTCGCGGGGCGACCCGGCGCGACGGACCCAGGCCAGAACCTCGGCGGGCTCACGCTTGCCCCAGGCGTCTACGCGCACGCCGCCGGCGACTTCCTGATCACGGGTTCGGATCTCACGCTCGACGCCGGCGGCAACACCGAAGCGGTCTGGGTGTTCCAGATGGCGAACACGCTGACAGTCGGCGACGTGGCGCCCAGCAGCGTCATCCTGGCCGGCGGCGCGCTGCCCGGGAACGTCTTCTGGCAAGTCGGGAGCTCCGCGACGATCAATGGCGCCGGTGGCGGGACCATGGCGGGCACCATCATTTCTTCTGCAGGGACCTCGTTCTCGACTGCCGGCAATCCATGCTGCACGACGCTGAACGGCAGGGCGCTGGCCCTGAACGCTTCCGTAACGCTGGTCAACACCGTCATCAACGTTCCGGCTCCGTAAGGCGCACGAACGACTTCGGAGAATCAACATGAAACTGGTTAAAGCCATGGGCGTACTGGGATTGGCGGCATTTGCCGCGGCAAACGTCCCGGTTTCAGCGGCAGCCGATTCCGGCTGGTACGGCGGACTCGGCATCAGCCAGTCCAGGGCGAAGATTCACGACGAACGCATCACGGCCGGGCTGCTGGGAGCGGGACTTACCGTGACCTCGATCGAGGACGACGACCGCGATATCGGGTTCAAGCTCCTCGCCGGCAGAAAATTCAATCCGTACTTCGCCGTCGAAGGGGGCTACTTCAATCTCGGCGAGTTCGGGTTCACGGCGAATACGGCGCCGGCAGGATCGCTGACCGGCAACATCAAACTGCAGGGTCTGAATCTGGATGCGGTCGGCATGTTGCCGTTTACGCAGAGATTCTCCGCGCTCGGGCGTGTGGGCGCGACCTACACCCAGGCCAAAGACACGTTCACCGGCACCGGTGCGGTCGCAGTCAGCGACCCGAACCCCGAGAAGAGCGAGTGGAACTACAAAGTCGGCCTCGGCGTTCAGTATGACTTCACGCGGGCGCTGGCCGTACGCGGAGAGTGGGAGCGCTACCGGGTGAACGATGCAGTCGGCAACCAGGGCGACATCGACATGTTGCTGGTCGGGCTGGTCTACACATTCGGCGCCCGCGCCGCAACGCCGCCACCGGCGGCCGTGGCTCCGGTCGCGCCTTCTCCGGTTGCGGCCGCGCCGGCCGCGGCAGCGCCCGCCCCGGAGCCGGTGCTGGTCATCGTGCCCATCGTCGCGAAGACCCGGGAGTACTGCAGCATTCTCGACATCCAGTTCGAGATCAACCAGTACACGGTGCAACGCGAAGCCGAGGAGAAAATCGAAAAAGTGGCGATCTTCATGCGCAAGTACCCCGAGACCACCGCGGTGATCGAGGGCCACACCGATGAGGTCGGAACGAGCGCAGACAATCTGCGGCTCTCCCAGAGCCGGGCGGAGAGCGTAGTGAGTTACCTGGTGAGCCGCGGCATCGCCCGCTCCCGGCTTCAGGCCGTGGGTTACGGAGAGACACGCCCCATAACCGACAACCGGACTGACGCAGGCAGACGCCTCAACCGGCGCATCAATGCCATCATCGCCTGCGCCACGGATATCGAGGGCATCGAACCGGCGCCCGTCAGGGTCACCATGGCCATGGAAATGGAGTTCGATGCCAACAAGGCGGAAGTCCGGCGGCAATACCATGACGAGCTGCGCAAGGTGGCGAACTTCATGCGGGCGAACCCCCGGGTCACTGCAACCGTCGAGGGCCACACCAGCAACCTGCAGGGAACCGTCGAGCAAGCCATGCAGCTCTCCCGGCGACGCGCCGAGAATGTGGTGAACGCCCTGGTATTTCAGTTCGGCGTCGAGCGCAGCCGGCTGTCGGCGGCAGGTTTCGGCGAGACCCGGCGCTTCGCCTACAACACGAGCATCGAAGGCCGGCAGGAGAATCGCCGGGTGAATATCATCTTCAACTACCCGAACTAGCATCACAGCGGCGCGGTCCGCCCGGCCACGGCGCGGGCGGGCGCCCGCGCCGTTCCGCGCCTATGTTCGCTGGCGTACAGACAGGCACTGCCCGCGTCGCTAGTCTGCACGAAGGCAACTTTCCGGCCTGTGGAAGGATTGCGCCCGCTGTCTGCCGCCCGGCAGGCGCAACCCGCACCAGAGCTTTGCACGCGCAACGCGGAAATCACCCATGTCCAAAACAGAATTCGACCCCACCCTTGCCGAAAACGCCGGCGGCGCCGACGGCATCACCGGCGTGCACCACCACGATGCCCTGCTCAAGGCAGGGGCATTGCAGGACGCGATCCTCACCAGCGCCAGCTTCTCGATCATCGCCACCGACGAGAAGGGCATCATCCAGCTGTTCAATGTCGGTGCGGAACGCATGCTGGGCTACAGCGCCAGCGAAGTCGTCAACAGGATCAGCCCGAGCGATATCCACGATCCGAATGAAGTAAAGGCGCGTGCGGCGGCATTGAGCCTGGAGCTGGGAACGCCCATCGCGCCGGGATTCGAAGCCCTGGCGTTCAAGGCTTCCCGTGAGATCGAGGACACCTATGAACTGACCTACATCCGCAAGGATGGCAGCCGTTTCCCGGCTGTCGTATCGATCACCGCGCTGCGCAACGACACCGGCGACATCATCGGTTACCTGCTGATCGGCACGGACAATTCCGTGCGCAAGCGCGTCGAGTCGAAACTGAACGAGGCGATGGCCGCGGCGGACAAGGCCAATCGCGCGAAATCGGATTTTCTGTCCGGCATGAGCCACGAACTGCGCACGCCCCTCAACGCCATACTCGGTTTCGCGCAGGTCCTCGAATCCGGCTCCCCGGCACCGACTGCGTCCCAGAAACGCAACCTCGATCAGATTCTCAAGGCAGGCTGGTATCTGCTGGAACTGATCAACGAAATACTCGATCTGTCGCTGATCGAGTCGGGCAAGGTGACCCTGTCGCGGGAGCCGGTGTCTCTGATCGAAGTCATGCTCGAATGCCGCGCCATGATCGAGCCGCAGGCACAGAAACGCGGCATCGACATGACGTTTCCGCGATTGGAGATTCCCTACTTCGTCAAGGCGGACCGCACCCGGGTCAAGCAGGTTCTGATCAATCTGCTTTTCAACGCAATCAAGTACAACCGGCCGGGAGGCGCCGTGGCAATGGCGTTCACGCCGGGCGCGCAGGGTTCGATTCGCATCAGCGTCCGCGACACCGGCGCCGGACTGACTGCGGACCAGCTTGCGAATCTCTTCCAGCCGTTCAATCGGCTCGGAAAGGAAGCCGGCAAGGAAGAAGGAACCGGGATCGGCCTCGTCGTGACCAAGCGGCTGGTGGAGTTGATGGAAGGCGCCATTGGCGCCGACAGCACGGTCGGCGTTGGTAGTACGTTCTGGATCGAATTGCCGCTGACCACCGCACCGCATCTCGTGATCCGGGACTTCGCGCTTCCGGCGCCGGTCCGGCCGCAGGTATCCGGCGACAGGCCGCCGAGTACCGTGCTCTACGTGGAAGACAATCCGGCGAACCTGGAACTTGTCGAGCAGCTCATTGCCCGCCGCCCCGACCTGCGGCTGCTGAGCGCAGCGGACGGCGATACCGGAATCGAGTTCGCACGCGCCTACCAGCCCGAGGTCATCCTGATGGACGTGAACCTGCCCGGCATCAGCGGAACGCAGGCCATGAGGATCCTGCGTGCCGACCCGTCGACCGCGCATATCCCGATCCTCGCGCTCAGCGCAAATGCGGTGCCGCGCGAGATCGAGCACGGCATCGAAGCAGGATTCTTCGACTACCTCACCAAACCCATCAAAGTGGATCAGTTCATGGACGCACTGGATATGGCTCTGGCATCTTCGCGGGCGGCATCGGCCCGGCCAGCCCAAAAGGAGCCGGTATGACGATCGACGAGACCGAGATTTTCGGCGCCAGCCTTCTGATCGTCGACGACCAGGAGACCAATGTCATCCTGCTCGAGCAAGTGCTGCGCGAGGCCGGCTACACCCGCATTGCCTCCACCATGAACCCGCAGGAAGTCTGCGCGCTGCACCGCAGGAACTGCTACGACCTGATCCTGCTCGACCTGCAGATGCCCCGCATGGATGGATTCCAGGTAATGGAAAGCCTCAAGACAAACGATGCCGAGGATTACCTGCCCGTCCTCGTGATCACCGCACAACCCGGCCACAAACTGCGCGCCCTGCAGGCCGGCGCGCGAGACTTCGTCAGCAAACCCTTCGATCTGGTCGAAGTCAAGACACGCATCCGCAACATGCTGGAAGTGCGGTTGCTCTACAGAAAACTCGAGGGCCACAACCGGGAGCTGGAGCAGACGGTGCAGGAACGAACCGCCGAACTGCGCGAAAGCGAGGCCCGATACCGCAGCCTGACCGAACTGGCCTCCGACTGGTACTGGGAGCAGGACGAGAACGGCCAGTTCACCAAGGTTTCCGGCCCGGTGCTGGAGATGCTCGGAATCCGGGTCGACACCCTGACAGGCGAGAAGAGCGTCGATCGCGCGGCGGGCTGGGACGAAGCAGAACGCGAACTGCTGCAAACGACCATCGCCGCCCGGCAACCGTTCCTGGATTTCGTCTGCAGCCGCGTCAACACCGACGGCTCGAGACAGCGATATCAGGTGAGCGGGGAGTCTATGTTCAACCGGCATTGCCGCTTCATCGGTTACCGCGGAGTCGGCGTGGAAATCTCCGCGAAGGCATAAAACGCAATCTCTCCAGGGTGCGCAATGGCACTGGCCCATAGTCCGGATCAGAATCATCTGCTCGCTGTCCTGCCGAATACGGACTTCGAGCGCCTGTCTGCGCATCTGGAACTGGTCCCGATGCTGCTGGGTGACATGCTCTACGAACCGGGCGGGCAGCTGCAACATGCCTATTTCCCCACGTCTGCCATCGTGTCGCTGCAGTATATAACCGAGTCCGGCGCATCGGCCGAAATCGCGGGAGTGGGCAACGAAGGCATGGTAGGAGTTTCTCTCTTCATGGGCGGAGATACCACCACGAGCTCGGCGGTGGTACAGACCGCGGGACACGCATACCGGTTGCCGCGCGGCATTCTGCAACTGGAGTTCGATCGCCTGGGCCTGATGAAGAGCCTGCTGCTGCGCTACACGCAGGCGCTGATGACGCAGATGTTTCAGACCGGGGCCTGCAACCGGCATCATTCTGTCGAGCAGCAGCTATGCCGCTGGCTGCTGGCGACACTCGATCGAATCCCGTCCGGCGAGCTGGTCACAACCCAGGAATTGATCGCCAACATGCTCGGCGTACGCCGGGAGGGCGTTACGGAAGCCGCCGGCAGGTTGCAGGACGCCGGCTTTATCCGCTACCGCCGCGGACATATCGCGGTGCTCGACCGTGCCGGCCTGGAGGCCCGCGCGTGCGAGTGTTACGCCGTGGTCAGGAAAGAAACCAGCCGACTGCTGTCCGACCTCAGGCAGCGTCGAGCGGAACCGACTGCTATCCGTTAACCGCACCGCGGCTGTTTCCGTACCGTTGCGCAAGCGTCCGCCTGCCGCGAAGGCGCGCACCAAAAGAAAACCTGATTACCAATGAACCTCAGCCAGCAAACGCGACGGTTGCGTCGAGTCGCCATCCCGGATTTCCCTCATCCCCAGCCCTTCTCCCGGAGGGAGAAGGGTGTAACCCTCGCCCTCCGGGAGAGGGTGGCGCGAAGCGACGGGTGAGGGAGGGCTTTATCGTCGCCCAATAGCGGCTGAGTATCATTGGTAATCATGAAAGAAAAAGGCCGTCTCGCGACGGCCTTTTTGTCCAGCATGACGCCTGTATTACGGTTGCGTAACGACGTTCTTGTCGAGATTCACGGCGGTACCGGCCAATGCCCTGCCATCCAGCGTTGCGCCGGTCTTGAGGACGACCGCTGTTTGTGACAAGACGACGCCCTTGAATACCGAAGTCGTATCGAAGTCCGCTGCGGCGAAGGTCGCCCAGAAGATGTTCTCAGGCAGCGCGCCACCGGCCAGGACGATCTGCACGCCTGAACTGACGGTCAGGGTCTCCGCAATCTGGAAGATCCAGACATCGTTCGGGCCGCCGGTGAGCGTGAGGTCCGAAGCGATCAGGACGCCGGTGCCCCACTTGTATGTGGCCGGGCCGAGATTGAGACCGCTGATGTCGCCGGCGCCCAGTTCGGTATAGTCGGCTGCGCGACTATTGGCATCGGTAAACGCAGCACCCTTGTCGCCTATTGCGGTGGTCAGGGTCGTCGGGTCCGTCACGAGACAAGCCGCATCAGTAAAGCTGCCATCTACGTCGTAGACGCTTCCGGTCACTTCCGCGCAGGTCAGTACAATCTTCGATCCAGCCGCAGGACTTAAGCCTACATCCCCGGTGATGTCCGAAGGCGGACTACTGGTTATCGTCGATTCCGCCAATATTACGAAGTTGCCGGCTGCCCCCAAGTTGAGCGGTGCCGGTCCCTGACCCGCGCCGCCTACGCCCGTACCCGCGCCCGGGGCTGTCGCTAGGCCTGTACCGCCTGTGCCGTCTGTGCCGCTAACGGTTCCATCGCCGCATCCGGCCACGAGGACTGCCAGCACCAGCGCCAGGAACCACGTCAGTGGGTTGAAAGGATTTCCGAATCTGTTCATCTGTCTCTCCTGATCATGGGACCCCGAAAAGTATCGGTGTGCGGCTGATTCATTTCCACCGCGGACCCCTGCCCGCGATGCCGAGGTTTCGGCACCACGCCTCGCAATGACAACTATCCCTCTCGCGCGCGCGATGTTCTGTGCGTTTGCGTACATAAGCCCCAAAAAAAAGAGGGCCGTCTCGCGACGGCCCTCCTGTCCTGCCTGTGTTACCCGTGCCGGGTCAACTTACTGAGGCACGGTAACCGTTGCAAACGCCTCTACCGAAACCGCGGCAGCCGACGAGAACAGCCTGCCCTCGACCAGCGTGCGGTCGTCCACCGTACCGCCTAGCACTGAGACTGCCTCGCTATTGGCGATCACGGTTCCCTTGAAATCAGAACTTACGCCGAGCGTCGCTGCGGTGCCGGCCATCCACCACACGTTCTTCGCCTGTGCCCCGTTGGCGAGGATCACCGTGCTGCTGGTTCCGGTGGTGATCGCGGCATCGGTCTGGAAGATGAAGACCGCATCCGGATTGCCCTTGGCATCCAGGGTGATGGTGAAGGTAGCGCCTATTCCGATCGGGTTGGCGGTGCGGTAGAGCCCCGCGACATAGGTGGGTCCGTTCGTCACGCCGTTGCAATCCGCCTGCGCGCTCGAGAGTTCGCTATCCACGATGGTGCAGGCGTTCTCCGTTCGGTTCGCGGCGTCGGTGTACGCGTCACCGAAGTCACTCTGAGCCTGTATGGCCTCTGCATCGCCGTTGTGAATCTCCCCGGTCACGGTCACGCCCACGACACAGTTATTGCACGCAGCGTTAGGATTCAGACCGACATCGCCTTCGACCAGAGAGTCGGCCGCAAGCGTGACCGCCGCGTCGCTGGCGAAAACGCCGTAGGTGCCTGCCGTTCCGAGACTCGGCGAAGCGCCTGCGGGTCCGGGGCCTGAACCACCCCCGGTACCGCCACCGTCCCCACCGGAGACCACCCCGTCGCCGCATCCGGCGACGAAGGCGGCCGCCAAAACCGCTGCGAGCAATGTGGTGCGTGGTTTAAATGTACTTCCGAAATTGTCCATCTGAATTTTCCTTTTCCTCAAAATCCACAGGCGTCCGGCATGCTGCCGATCCCCCGCGGGTGTTTACCTGTTTATGTCAGGGTGCTGCTGTTAAATGCTGCTCGCCGATGGCCGGCTGTCGGCCCGGCCGCTTCCGCTTCAGTTCGCATCGAGACGGGCCCGCGCCATCTGGCGATGACGCATTTATCCTCTCTCTGTCGGCAAACTTCTGTTCGCCACCGCACACAGCGCCCGCCGAAGTTGTGCCGCGACCGGAAGCGCGAGCATCCCCCGCGATCCGCAACCGCCCCGCGCGGGGATCGGACCGGCTTTGCCGGTCAGCGCGTTTTCGTCAGGCCGATGATGAGGCTGGCCGCGAACAGCACCAGGAAAATCACCGAAACGATCTTCGCCATCCAGATGGCGCCGGCGGCGACGCCGCCAAATCCGAACACGCCGGCGATGATGGCAACGACGAGGAATACCACAGCGAAATAGATCATGGTCGATTCCTTTCCTCGCGGATTGCGGATGCGCGATCCGCTGTCTGCCATGCGACAGGCAAAAAAACGGAGGGGCCGGACCGCGCCCCTCCGTATCGAGCTGTTGCCAGAAGCGCTTACTTCCTGCCGCCCTTCTTGCCCGGGTTGCCCGGCGTCCCGCCCTCTTCGTCGTTCGAATTGAAGGGGTTGCCCTGGTTCGAATTGCCCGGATCGCAGCCTTCGGACCCATTGCCCACGCCCTGATCGCAGCGCTGCTTCGGCGGCTTCGGCGGCTCGACGACTGCACTTTCGCAACCGGTCGAGGCAGCGCCGGTCAGTGTCACGCCCGCCTTCGCCATGGCATCGCCCTCGAAGGTGCCGCCGGTGATCGTGATTCCGGCGCCGGCGAGGATGGTTCCCTTGAAGTCGGAATCCGTCATCGTCGCGGCCTCGGCCACTGACCAGTACACGTTGCACGCCTCTGCGCCGTTAGCCGTGACGACCGTGAAGTTGGTGCCGGTGAGGGCGCCTGTTCCCAGCGTTCCGATCCTGAAGATCCAGGTTCCGTCCGAGGATCCATCGCCGTCGAGCGTCAGCACGCCCCCCGTGGATGTGACTGCCGCGTCGAAACAATAGACGCCGGGCTCAAGAGTCTGCCCGTCGAGTGTGATCAGAACGTCATCACACTGGGCGAGCGCGAGCGCGTCATATGCATCGTTGAAGTCCGCCACGACCTTCTCGCCCACCGGTGCGACAACCGCCCCGTCGATCACGCAGTTCGTCTGAACGATGGAGGCCTTGCCGCCGGAGGAACCGACGTCCCCGGTAATGGTGGAGTCGGTGCAAGTCACCGCCCCGCCGCTGTCGGGTGCCGCGCTCAGGACTGCGAAGCCCGATGCCGCACCCAGGGATGGCGCTTCGGCGGCGAATGCCGCGGCAGCGCCAGCCATCAGCAGGGCGCTGCCGAACAAACACTGTGACAAGTGCCGTTGTAAATGTTTCATTAGGAAACTCCTTTGATAAGACTGCTTTGCAAACGAATCGAAACGAACCCGATCGGTCATGCATCCTGCGAAAACCAATCAGGATTCAGGCGCCGGGTTCCTGCGTCACGAGGAATGGTGTCGGCTGCGCTTCGTCCATGAAAATCAGGGCCAACCGCCTCCAGCACTATTTGTCGCAAAGGCATTTATGCGCCGATCGCGAAAGATGCTCTATGCGCTAGCGTACATAAGGCGAAAGAAAGGACTCCGCACTGGAGCCCTTCCCGGGACAGCACCCGCTTGCCTTACGGGATCAGGGTGAAGTCCTGTATTGCATCCGCCGCGGAAATGTCATGACTGAACGACTGGCTCTGATAACCGGTCGCGGAGGCCTCGACGGTGTATTGACCCGCAAGTGCAGGTTGTTCGGCAAACGCAATCGGCAGCGCGCCCGTACCGTACTGGCCGAACAGCGGCGCACCGATGGGCAAGGTCAGCAGGTAAGCCCCGAAAAGCGGATCGGCTGCGCGTGATTTCACGGTTACTGTTACACCGCCGCCGAAGACTTGCTTCGCAGTCACGAACACGATCTCATCGTTCGCGCCCGACGGAACAAGGAATGCGCTGCCGCTGATGTTCCGGGCCAGGGAGGCCGGCATCGAGATCGCCACGGCATCGGTGCTGACCGCCACGATGCTGGTGCTCGACACCACCGGCACGGCCTGGATGACCGCCGCGGCATGGTTGTCCGCGGTCACCACGACATCGTAGTTGCCAGAATTCAGGCGAGCGAGGAAGAATGCGCCGGTCAGCGGATTCGGCACGGTGGACCGGACCACGGCGCCGTTCGCTTGCGCCGATACCGTGACGTTGCTGCCCAGCACGGATACGTCGACAAAGCCGGTGATGCCGTTGAGTTCAGTGGGGATGACTTTGATTACCGGCTTCAGGAGGAAGCCTCCGTTGCCGAGCCACACGACGGATTTGCAGGCATCGAAATCCAGCACCAGATCCACACGCTGCCCGGCGGCAACGCCGAACTCATGAATCAGCTTGAGTCCGCTTTGCACAGCGCTTGGCGTGATCAGCGCGATCTCCCCTGCGGGTGTGCCGGACGACAGCACAACCGAATTGTTGACCGGACTCGATCCGCTGTTCGCCAGCAGCACCAGGCGCATTTGCGTGTAGTGGCCCGCCGGCAGCGTCGTTTCGCCAAGGTATTCGAGCACGCCATTGGTGAGATCCAGCAGGTTGATCTTTCTTGCCGGATTCAGCGTGATTTCGGACCACTCGCCCGTGTCCTCTTGGGCATCGCTGCCCATATGCACCCGCACTTTGCTGACGGTCACGTTAACCGCGTCGAATCCGCAGGCCGGCGCGTCGGTCAGAGACACCCCCAGCGTACCCGTGCCGCCACTGCCGCCATCACCACCGCCGCTGCCGCATCCGGAAACAATCGCAGCCAGGCACATTGCCGTGAGCCATCTCAACGGTTTGTAGTTTCGTTGCAATCCGACCATTTGCTTCTCCTCTTCAGTTGAGCCTGCAAGGATTTCGACGCATGGCGAGTTCCCGGCAGTTGCGGGTCTCGGCAATGCTGTAGCCAAGCTCCGCCGTTGACATGCATTACGACAGTCGCGGACTTTCCGTTCGGTTTTTCCATGCCAGGCGGAATTACCCGGTCCGGCAGCCAGCCGTCGATGACGCACTTATGCGCCATCCGCGGCAAACGTTCCGTGCGTTGGCGCACAGGAAACACGCTCCCGTGGATTAGTCGCGCAGTTCGGCTACTGGAATCTTGACGGCCCGCCACATTCCAGACATAAAGCCATGTCCGATCCGATGACCCCGATTCCATCGATGCCCGCTTCAATCCGTTATTCCATATTTCTCCGCAATCCAGAAGCCCACCTGCTCGAGGTGTCCTGCACCGTCGCCGATCCCGAGCCGGCGGGACAGCGCTTTTCGCTGCCGACCTGGATTCCGGGCAGTTACCTGATCCGCGAGTTCGCCAGGAACGTGGTGCGCATCCGCGCGCAGAGCGGGCGCAAACCCGTGCCGATCGTCAAGCTGGACAAGAACACCTGGCAGGTCGCGCCCAGCGACGGGCCGGTGACGGTGACGATGGAGGTGTACGCATGGGACCTGTCGGTGCGCGGCGCGCACCTGGACACGACGCATGCGTTCTTCAACGGACCGTCGGTGTTCCTGAAGGCCGAAGGCCACGAGGACGCACCCTGCGAAGTCGAGATCCTGCCGCCGAAGGGTGCGAAGTACCGGGCGTGGCGCGTCGCCACCGCGATGCCGCGCAAAGGCGCCCGGCCGTACGGTTTCGGGACCTACCGCGCCGGCGATTACGACGAACTGATCGATCATCCGGTCGAGATCGGCCGCTTCACGCTGGCGACGTTCCGGGCCTGCGGCGTGCCGCATGACATCGCGATCAGCGGAAAGCATCGCGCGGACATGGACCGGCTGTGCCGCGACCTCAAGACCCTGTGCGAAACACAGATCCGTTTCTTCGGCGAACCGGCGCCGATGACACGCTACGTGTTCCTGGTCACAGCGGTCGGCGACGGTTACGGCGGGCTCGAGCATCGCGCCTCGACCGCGCTGATGTGCTCGCGCGACGATCTGCCGCTGAAAGGTGTCGAGGAAGTGACCGACGGCTATCGCACGTTCCTGGGACTGTGCTCGCACGAGTACTTCCACACCTGGAACATCAAGCGCATCAAACCGGTGGCGTTCACGCCTTACGACCTCAACCGCGAGAACTACACCACCCTGCTGTGGGCGTTCGAGGGCATCACCTCGTATTACGACGACCTGTTGCTGGTGCGTTCCGGCCTGATCACCCGCGACGCCTACCTGGAATCTCTGGGCAAGAGCATCACCTCGGTGCTGCGCGGCAGCGGCCGCAAGAAGCAGACCGTGGCCGAGTCGTCTTTCGACGCCTGGACCAAGTTCTACCGCCAGGACGAGAATGCGCCGAACGCGGTGGTGAGCTATTACGTAAAGGGCAGCCTGATCGCGCTGTGCCTGGATCTGCTGATCCGCAGCGAAACCGGCGGGCGGCGTTCGCTCGACCATGTCATGCGCGCGCTGTGGAAGCGCCATGGCCTGAAGGGGATCGGCGTCGCCGAGCACGGCGTCGAACAACTGGCGGAACAGGTCAGCGGACTGAAGCTCCGGCGTTTCTTCGACCAGGCGCTTCGCAGCACCAGCGACCTGCCGCTGGAACGACTGCTTCGCCACGCGGGCATCGACCTGAGCTTACGCCGCGCCGAGTCGGTGGCGGACAAGGGTGGCAAGCGCAGCGAGAAAACCGACAAGGCGTTGGCGCGGCGGGCGGATATCGGCGTGCGCACAGCGGACAGCGGCGGCGAACTGAAGATCACCCACGTGCTCGACGGCGGCGCCGCGCAGAAGGCCGGCCTGGCGGCCGGCGACACCCTTGTCGCGATCGACGGCCTGAAGCTGACGGGAAAAACCGCCGAGTCGAGGCTCAGCCGCTACCGTCCCGGCGAAACCGTGCAGATGCACGCCTTCCGGCGCGACGAACTCTTTACCGCGAACCTGCTACTCGCCGCCGCGCGGCTCGACACCTGCGTACTCAGCGTAGTCGACGACCGCACAGCCGCCCGCGCCCGCAAACGCTGGCTCGGAGGACAAGGATGACGGCGGAAGGATGAAGGATGAAGCGGCCGGCCTGCGGCCGGCGTGAGGCGCAAACCAACGCTCAACGAACAGACGCGGTCAGGATCTGAAATGCGGACCGCAAAGACACGAAAAGTACATGAGCTCCGTCATCGGACAAGGTTGCGTTCTTTGCGCGCCTTTGCGGCCTTTGCGTTGAGCTTCTGTTCCCGGGTTTTGTCCGCGTTGAGGGTTGCTCACTAATTTGGATCAGCGGGACTCAGGCCCGACCCCGATCGGCGGCGGAGCGAGGCGGACGATCCGGGAAAACAGGTCGCGGAACTCGTTGCCGGTGTGTTTGCCCAGCATCGGGTCGGCATTGCCGGCAAACGCGGCTTCGACTTCTTTCCAGTCTTCTTCGGTAAACGCTTTCTCGGCCACCGGCAGGACCTGCTTTTCCTCTTTCTCCATGTGCCGCCAGTAGAAATCGGCAAATCGCTTCAGTTCCGACTGAAACGCTGCCGCACCGCTTTCCGCACCGGCCTCCCAGTTGCTGAGCGCAACCGTCAACGCATGCAGCATCTGCTCGCCTCGCACGTGTTCCTGCTCGAGCTCGGCGATGACCGTATCCGCCTCGTGCGTGCGCGCCTTCAGTTTCGCGAACAGCACTTCGTCCTCCTTCGGGTGGTGGCGGCGCTCCGGGAACTCGCGCACGTAGTACAGCATTGCGTGCAGCAGCCTGAAATCCGGCATCTTTCCCTCGTCAACGTAGTTGCGCACCAGAAACTCGGCGGCATGGATCACCGCCGACAGGGAACGGTGTTCATCCAGGATCAGCCCGATCGCCTCGTGTTTCATGCCGTCCTCCCTTCATTCTCCAGTTGCGCCGCCACCTTCACCGATCCGTCCTCCGCAACCCGTACCGGGATCGCCGTCAGGCTGGCGCCTTTGCAGGGCCCGTCGAAACAATCCCCGTCCGCGATTCTGAACATCGCCGTATGGTGCGCGCACATCAGTTCGTCGCCATCGAAAATATGGAACTCCCCCGGTTCGTAGTTCAGCGGCAGCGAGAAGTGCGGGCAGCAGTTGTGATACGCGACGATGCCTTTGCCCGCGCGCAGCAACAGCACGCGAAACGCCTCGTGCCCCTCGCCGAACACCACTTCCTTTCCCTGCCCGGAGACCACCTCGGCGCTCGTACACAATACAGTGCCCGGTGGTGGTGCGAACGGGAGACCCTTCCAGTCAGTCATCGAAATCCATTCTCACCACCAGGACACCAAGGACACCAAGGACACCAAGAAAAGCCAATAAATAATCTTTCGTGACTGTGTCACCAGGTCACAAAAGGCGAGCAATTCACGGAATCCATTTTTCTTTAAGTCCTTCCTGGTGACCTTGGTGTCCTGGTAGTTCGCTTTGCCTTTCAATCCCGTACCAGCCGGAAATCGTACTCCGCCGTGCAGAACGGCTCATCGCTCCTGCCGCCGTCCGGCGCAGGCCCGGGCGGATGCTGTTTGAACGCCACCACCAGCGAATGCTTCACGCCGAACACCGCATCGGAATCCAGGTACTCGTCGCCTTCCACGAACAGATGCGTGGTCACGGTTTCGTATCCGGGTGCCGAGACGATGGTGTGCACGTGTGCGGGCCGGTAGGGGTGCCGCCCCATGCCGAGCAGCATCCTGCCGACCGGGCCGTCGGTGGGAATCGGGTAGCTCACCGGCTTGACGGTGCGGAATCCGTAACGCCCGTCGGCGCCGGTGGTGAGTTTGCCGCGCGCGTACGAGGCGTCCGGCCGCTGCACGTCGTAGAAGCCCTCGCCGTCGGTCTGCCAGACGTCGAGCACTGCGCCCTCGACCGGCTTGGCGTCGATGTCCAGCACCCGGCCGGAGATATACGCCGGCACGCCTTTGATGCCTTCCGCCACGTTCGCCCAGAGCGGCAAGGTTTTCGCACCGGGCACGTAGAACGGCCCCAGCACGGTGGTCTCGGTGGCGCCGCCCGGCTTGCGGTGATTGATCGCGTCGACCAGCATCGACACGCCGAGCGTGTCCGACAGCAGGATGAACTCCTGCCGCTTGTCGTCGCATTTCTGCCCGGTCGCGGTCAGGAAACGGATGCCCTCGAACCACTCCGCCTCGGTCAGCTCCGTCTCGCGCACGAAGGCATGCAGATGCCGGATCAGGCTGGTCATGATCTCCTTGAATCGCGCATCGCGCGCGCCCTCCAGCTTGGCCAGCACCGCATCGGTCAGATTGTCTTCGTTCAGATTTCGCATTGCATCCCGTCTCCAGATATCAATCATTCGAAATGACACCACATTGCAGACCGGCCGGCCGTTCATTGCATCTCACCCGGCCTTCGTCACTCAGTCCTGCCCTTCGAGCCTCTACTCGCCGCTTTCCACTCAGTCCTCAGTCCTGTCCTTTCTTTTCCGCGACACGCAATCTCCTCTGCACCGGAAAGAACCGCAGGTCATACCGCTCCTGCACGTATCCCCACAATCCGCGCGGAAACCTGACCATCACCACTACTGCGATCGCGCCGAGCACGATCAGGTAGGTACTGCCGTAATCCGCCAGCGCCCAGCGCAGCAGGAAAAAGATCAACGTGCCCAGGATCGGGCCTTCGATGGTGCCGATACCGCCGATCACCACGATGAAAATGATGTACGCGGTCCAGCCGACATTGAACGCGGAATCCGGAGAGATGCGCACGATGTTCAGATAATAGAGCGCGCCGGCGATCCCGCAGCCGGCGGCGGAAGCGATGTAGACCCAAAGCTTGGTACCGTCGACGTCGATGCCCTGGCTCTCGGAGGCGCGTTCGCTGTCGCGAATCGAGGTCAGCGCGAGCCCGTGCCGCGAACGCAGCAGCAGGTACACGAAAGCAACCCCGCCAACCGCGACCGTCAGCGCAATCCAGTATGTAATCGACTCGCGCGCGCCACGCGAAAACTCGCGCACCGCGGCCAGGCTCTTGCCCGAGCCGCCACCCAAGTACGACGAGTTGGCGATCAGCAGCCGGTATACCTCGGCCACCACCCAGGTGCCAATGGCAAAGTAGCCACCCGACAGCCTGAACACCACCTTGGCCGTCGGGTAAGCAATCGCGGCTGCAACCAGTCCGGCCAGCGGCACGCACAGGAAGGGATTGATGCCGGCATCGTCGGCCAGCACGAACAGCGAATAGGCGCCGAGCCCGAGGAAAGCCTGCTGTCCGATCGACACCACGCCGCCGTAGCCGGCCAGCAGGTTCCACATCTGCGCCAGCGTCAGCAGGCAGGCGAATTCCACCAGCGTGCGCATCCAGCTCGATTCGCCCCACGTCGGCAGCGACACCAGCACCAGCAGCGCGACGCCGGCGACGATCGCGCCGTTGCGGCTCGCACGCGTGCTGCGTTCCACGGTAGCGTTCATCGCGTCCTCGGGAAAAAGCCCTGCGGCCGGAACAGCAGGACCGCGAGGAACGTGAAATGCCCGGCGAGCACACCCCAGCCCGGATCGAGCCTGAACCCGATCGCCTGCGCCACGCCCAGCGTGATGCCGCCGGCAAGCGTGCCCCAGAAGGAACCGAGCCCGCCGATGATCACCGCCTCGAATGCAAACAGCAGCCGGTCCGGGCCATCGGTGGGCGCGAAGGTGGTGCGGATGCCATAGAACACCGCGGCGACGGCGACGATGGCCAGCGCCACGCCCATCGCCAACGCATATACGTGCCGGTTGTTCACGCCCATGAGTTGCGCAGCCTCGGGATCGTCGGAGGTCGCGCGGAATGCGCGGCCGAGCGGCGTGCGCCTGAACAGCAGTTCGAGCGCAACCGTCAGCCCGATCGCCACGGCAAGCACCAGCAACGGGAAATATCCGACGGCGATGCCACCGCCGATATGAAAGCTGTCGGTTTCGAAGCCGCCGAGCCGCAGTGCACGCGGATCGGCAGAGAACGACAGCAGCAGGCCGTTCTGGACGATGATAGACAGCCCGAAAGTCACCAGCAGCGGCGGCAGGATATCGGTGCCAAGCGTGAAGTTGAGCAAGCCGCGCTGCAGCGCGTAACCGAGCGCGAACATCACCGGCACGCAGATCACCAGCGCTACCAGCGGCGACACGCCCATGATCTGCGTGACCAGCAGCGCGAGGAAGGCCGCCAGCACGATCAGGTCGCCGTGCGCAATATTCACCAGCCGCATCACCCCGAACGCGAGCGACAGTCCCATCGCGAACAGCGCGTACAGCCCGCCGAGCAGCACGCCCTGGATGATCGTATTGGCCCAGCCGATCATCGGTCTAGGCTACGAGAGGTTCTGAACCACAGAGGCACAGAGAAAACACGAACATGAACGAGACCATATCGACCGCATGATGCGGCCACGTTGCGAGCTTCGAGTGAGGCCTGCCATATTATTTCTCGTTCTCTTTCCGGGTTTCTCTGTGCCTCTGTGTCTCTGTGGTCAAGCATTTGCATCAGACTCCGAAATACGCCGCCGATACCTGTTCGCGGGTGACGTCGCCCGAGCGGCCGGCGAGCGATACGCGGCCTTCCTGCAGGCAGTACAGTCGGTTCGAGACGCGCATCGCCAGCCCGACGTCCTGCTCGACGAGGATCAGCGTGATGCCCTCGCGCGTCAGCGTCGGCAGCGCGTCGTAGATATCCTTGATCACGATCGGCGCGAGACCGAGCGACATCTCGTCGCAGATAAGCAGCTTCGGGTTGGACATCAACGCGCGCCCGATCGCCACCATCTGCTGCTGCCCGCCGGAGAGAGAAGTGCCGGGCATACGGCGCCGCTCGCCGAGAACGGGGAACAGTTCATAAACGCGCGCGAGGTTCCACGGACCTGCGCGCTTGCGATAGGCCCCGAGCATCAGGTTCTCTTCCACTGACAGGCTGGGAAACAGCCTGCGCCCTTCCGGCACCATCGCGATGCCGCGTCCGACGATCTCGTGCGCCGGCAAACCGCCAATGGGCTCGTCTTCGAAACGCACAGCATCGCGCCGCGCCTTCACCAGCCCGGTGACCGCCCTCAGCAGCGTCGACTTGCCTGCCCCGTTCGCGCCGATCACCGCAACCACCTCGCCCGCGCCGATCTCGATCCCGACACCGAACAGCGCCTGGAAGTCGCCGTAATACGCGTCCAGCGCGTGCGTTGCGAGCATGGTCATCTGCATTGGCGATAGAGAAGCGAAACACACAACATGCCGCGCAGCGGCTTGTTGCGGCGAAGGCTGACGCTTACGAGGCCAACGTCACGCCGGAGGCCAAGACACGAAGGCACGAAGAACAGCAAGACAAAACAAGCAGCGCTTTCTGGACCGCATTCACCAGACCAAGGAAGCGCGAACGGGCGGCATGCGAGAACGCGCTCAGGATTTCCTTCGTGTCTTCGTGTCTTCGTGTTTCGCTCTTCGTCTTTCATATGCGCACTCACACCTCTATCCCCATGTACACCCGCTGCACCTCGCTGCTGGCCATGACTTCGCGCGGATCGCCTTCGGCGATGAGTTCGCCGAAGTTAAGAACGATCAGCCGCGACACACAGGCCAGGAGCGCATGCACGACGTGCTCGATCCAGACGATCGCCACGCCCTGGTCGCGTACGCCCTGGATGGTTGCGACCAGTTCCCTGGCTTCGTGTTCGGTGAGACCTCCGGCGATTTCGTCCAGCAGCAGCACCCGGGGTTGCGTGGCGAGTGCGCGCGCAAGTTCCAGCCGCTTGCGGTCCAGCAAAGTGAGCGTGCCGGCGAGCTGATTGGCTTTCCGCCCGAGCCCGGTTCGATCGAGAATGTCTGCACACGCAAAGGTCGCATCCGCCTCGCGCCGGCCGCCGCCGAATACCGCGGCGACCAGCAGGTTCTCGAACACCGTCATGCCGGAAAACGGGTGCGGGATCTGGTACGAACGGCCGATGCCTGCCCGGCAGCGCCAGTGCGGCGGCAGCCGCGTGATGTCCGCTCCCGCGAAGAAAACCCGGCCCGCGTCCGCTTTGAGGTCGCCGCTGATCAGATTGAACAACGTGGTCTTGCCGGCGCCGTTCGGGCCGAGGATGCCAAGCGCCTCGCCTTCTTCGAGTTCGAAGCTGACTTCGTCGGTCGCCTTCAGCGCGCCGAAGCGTTTCGAGATTCCGTGAAGCGCAAGCAGCCTGGGCATCGTGATGCCTATCCTGAAAGGAGAAAAGGCGCCGCCGCGGGGCTGCGACGGCGCTGCGTCAGGCGATCGGCTTGAGTTCGCCGGCCACCGGGATGTTGCCGGCAGTCTGGTTGTTCACGATCACCAGATCGAACATGTGCTGCTCGCCCTTCACCCACTGCCCGCCGACCAGAGGCGTTTTCGCCACGTTCTTCACCGGCCCGCTACCCCAGGAAATCGGCCCGACGATGGTTTCGAGGTCGGTGGCCGTGAGTGCGTCGCGGATCGACGCCGGATCGCCTACGTCCGAAGTTCTTCTCAATGTATCCACCGCGACTTCGAACAGGGCATGCACGAAACCGATCGGCTGCGTCCACTGCTTGCCGGACGCGCTTTCGTAGCCTTCGGCGAGATCGCCTGCGCTCGCACCGGTCAACGACGAAGAGAACGGGTGCGACGGGCTCCACCAGACTTCAGTGGACAGTCCATCGGCGCTGTCGCCGATCGCTTCCACCGCCGGCGGGAACAGAAGCGCCTTGCCGACCGAGGCGATCTTCGGCCGGAAACCCTGCTGGCGCGCCTGCGTCCAGAAGGTGCGAAAGTCGGGCGGGATCACCACGCCGGTAAGAATCTCGACCTTGCCATCCTTGAACGCCGCGATCTGCGCGCTGAAGTCCGAAGTGAGATTCTGATAACGGCCCGGATCGAGGAGACTGAATCCCATGTTCTCGAGCGGCTTCGGAAAGCCACGTTCGGGATCGCCCCAGGCGTTGCCGTCGCCGTCATTGGGGAACAGTCCGCCGACACGTTTGTTGGTGTCGATGGATTTCCACATGTTGGTGAACACCGCGATGATGTCCTCCAGACCCCAGAAGAAGTGGTAGGTCCAGTCGAATCCCTCGGCCGGATTTCCGCCGCGCGCGAAGAACCACGGCTGCCAGGGCGCGACCGTAGAGATGCACGGTACCTGGTTCAGTTCGCACTGATCCGAAACCGGATTGGTCGTCTCCGGCGTGGAGGCGACCACCATCAGGTTGACCTTGTCCGACAGGATCAGCTCGCCCGCAACTTCTGCGGCACGGTTCGGATTCGACTGACTGTCCTTGACGACGATCTCTACCGGATAGGTGACGTCGCCGATGGTGAGGCCGTCCTTCAGCGCTTCGCGCACGCCGCCGAGCACGTAGCTGTCGGCTTCGCCGAATGCGGCGAGCGGTCCGGTTTGCGGCGAGACGTAACCGATCTTGATGGTCTCGGCCTGGCGTGCGCACCCGGGAATGGTAAGGCCCGCGGTGCCCGCCGCAAGCGCGGCGCCTCCGAACAGCCGCAGGAAATTACGTCTGTCCAGTTCCGACCGTAAGCGGCGATTCGGTATCACGATACGTTTGCGATCTGACATCTTCGGCCTCCTCCTCTCAGGTTGATCTTCCACCGTCATGCGGTGGCATGCGTTACTCCGGTCTCCGGCCGCACGCCGTTCCAGGCATCCTTCAGCAGTACAAGAAGGTCTTCGTAGCGGACCGGACGGGGGTTGTAGTACGGGTTCTCGGTTGCGATGCGTGCTGCACGTTGCAGCCCGTTTTCGGGCATGCCGATATCTTTCAGTGCCAGCGGCGCGCCGACGGCGCGCGCCAGGTCCCATAGTGCGCCGGCCGCATCGGCGCTGCCGAGCGCGCGGCCGATGCGCCGCATCGCTTCCGGTGCTGCGTCGCGGTTGTAATACGTCGCGTGCGGCAGCACAATAGTGTGCGTCTCGGCATGCGGCAGGTTGAACGAACCGCCGAGCGTATGGCAGAGCTTGTGATGCAGCGCCATGCCGACCTGCCCGAGGCATGTGCCGGCAAGCCACGCGCCATACAGTGCATCTGCGCGCGCTTCGATATCGTCAGCGTCCCGCACGACCGCCGGCAGGCTCGCTGCCAGCGTGCGGATGCCTTCCTCCGCCATCAGGGACGCGATCGGGTTCGCATCCTGCGCATACAGCGCCTCGACGCAATGCGCGATCGCGTTCAAGCCGCTCGGCCCGGCGATCTTCGCGGGCAGCGTGCGCGTCAGTTCCGGGTCGTAGATCACCGTCTTCGGCAGCACGCGCGCATCGCGGCCGGTTTTCTTCTGGCCCTTTTCCGTTATGCCGTAGATCGGCGTCATCTCCGATCCGGCGAAAGTGGTGGGAATCGCCACGATCGGCAGTTCCGACACCAGCGCGATCGCTTTGCCCAGCCCGATGGTCGAACCGCCGCCAATGGCGACACAGCAATCCGCACCCAGTTCGGCCGCAAGTCTGCGCGCGTCCTCGGCAGTCTCCAGCGGCACGTGCATCACCGCCCTGTCGTACACCCCGGCCGCACGCGCACCCAGCCGGTGCGCGACGCCTTCCGCGGCCGCGCGCTGTTCCGGCGTCGACAGCACCAGCGCGCGCTTCGCCGCGAGGCGATCGACTTCGTCACCGACGCGATCCAGCGAACCGGCTCCGAACACCACGCGCGACGGCTGGCCCTGGTAGACGAACGATCTCATTGAGCGATTACCACCGATCTGTGCCATTGCATCGCGAGAAGCGAAACACGAAAAAACGAGGGCACGAAGGCACCAATGAAAAACATGCGATCAATCGAACGGACTGGTTCTCCTGCATATGAACGTGCGTCTTGCAATCTCGCACCAGACACAAACCGTCTCTCTGACACCTGGAGTGCGTTCTCTCCGAACGTATTTGTTTTCTTCGTGTCTTCGCGTCTTCGTGGTTCGCTTGTCATTCTTTCCGCTCCATTCGGACTGAGCTACAGATCACGCATACGCGCGTTCAGGCGCGAGCGACAGCGGCACGCCGCTCAGGCGCTGCAACTCGTCGAGCGTCAGTCCATCGACCAACTCCAGCACCTGCAGGCCTTTCGGCGTCACTTCGATGACCGCCAGATCGGTGTAAACGCGGTTCACGCAGGCGATGCCGGTCAGCGGGTAGGTGCAGTGCTCGACGAGCTTGCTCTGGCCGGATTTGGTCAGGTGCTCCATCATCACGTACACCTTCTTTGCACCGATCGCGAGATCCATCGCGCCGCCCACCGCCGGAATCGCATCCGCCGCGCCAGTGTGCCAGTTGGCGAGATCGCCGCCGACCGACACCTGGAAGGCACCGAGCACACAGATGTCGAGATGCCCGCCGCGCATCATTGCGAACGAATCCGCATGGTGGAAAAAGGATCCACCGGGCAGCAGCGTGACCGGCTGCTTGCCGGCGTTGATCAGGTCGTAGTCTTCTTTGCCGGGCGCCGGTGCCGGTCCCATGCCGAGCACGCCGTTCTCGCTGTGCAGCAGCACCTCGCGATCGGCCGGAATGTGATTCGCCACCAGCGTCGGCAGGCCGATGCCGAGATTGACGATTGCGCCGTCCTGTATGTCGCGGGCGACCCGGGCAGCCATCTGATCGCGATTGAGTTTTCCCATGTCCGCTGCCATCGTGCGTCCTACGCCGCCGCGCGGGCATCCGCGCCGCCGGCATGGGGCACCTGCACCATGCGCCGCACAAAGATTCCCGGCGTGACGATCGCTTCCGGATCGAGCTCGCCGAGCCCGACGATCTCGCGTACCTGCGCGATTGCGCATTTCGCCGCCGACGCCATGACCGGACAGAAATTGCGTGCGGTCTTGCGGTACACCAGGTTGCCCCAGCGGTCGCCGCGATCGGCCTTGATCAACGCGAAGTCTGCATGGATCGGATATTCCTGCACGTATGGCCTGCCATCGATGATGCGCGTCTCTTTACCCCTGGCCAGGTCTGTACCGTAGCCGGTGGGCGTGAAGAACGCGCCGATGCCGGCGCCCGCGGCGCGGATGCGTTCCGCGAGATTGCCCTGCGGCACCAGTTCGAGCTCGATCTCGCCCGCACGATAGAGCGCGTCGAACACCTGCGAGTCGGCCTGGCGCGGAAACGAGCAGACGATCTTGCGCACGCGCCGCGCCTTGAGCAGGGCCGCAAGCCCGGTCTCGCCGTTGCCGGCGTTGTTGTTGACAATCGTCAGGTCCGTCGCGCCCTGCGCGATCAGCGCATCAATCAACTCGGCCGGCTGGCCGGCACCTCCGAAGCCACCGATCATCACTGTGGCGCCGTCGTGTATGCCGGCCACCGCGGATTCCAGCGATTCGACGATCTTGTCGATCATGCCGTTGTCCGGTTGCGCCTGCGCGTCTTCATTTCTTCCCGTGCCACGGATAGCGCGCAGTGTCCTTCCCCGCGTAGTCCGGATCCAGGTAGATGAACACGCGCTGGATCTTCCAGTCGCGGATCTCGAACACGTCGCACCAGCGTCCCGCACCCCAGTCCGGCACGCCCGCTCGCCATGGCCCGTCGCGATGCTCGCCATGGCTCTCGCCTTCGCACACGATCACGTCGGTGCCGGAGAACACCCAGTGGAAACTGGCGTAGTGGTGGACGATCGACTTGATCGTGCCGCCGACGTCGCCGAACAGATTGCCAATCTCGTCCTTGCCATTGGCCAGGCCCCATTTCGGGAAATAGACCTGCGCATCGTCCGCAAACAGGTCGAGGATGCTGCCACCGTCCGACGTCACCCCGCCCTTGTCGAATGCTTTCAGGTACTCCAGCGCGACCGACTTGCGCTGTTCGTCCGTCATCGTTTCGCGTGTCAGTGCCATGGTTCGACCTCCTGTCGATGGATTGGCAACATCGTATTCACCGCAGAGACACGGAGGCACGGAGAGAAACCGACCGATGCATCGTGCAATAGCGGAAACGACTCGACATCCGGCTATGCCGCGCAATCACCGGAAGCCTCGTTCAGATCACACTTGAAATTCTCTGTGTCAAATACTCCGTGTCTCCGTGCCTCCGTGGTGAGATTCATGTCTTCAGCCGCGTGGATAGTAAGGTGGAATTTTCGCGTCGACGTTCACCCACACGGATTTCGCCTCGGTGTAATCGTGCATCGCTTCGAAACCCATTTCGCGGCCGTAACCCGATCGGCCGATGCCGCCGAACGGTGACCCCGGATTCACCCGTTTGTAGCAGTTGATCCAGACCATGCCGCTGCGCATCGCCGCCGCGGTGCGGTGCGCGCGCTGCAGGTCGGTGGTCCACAACCCCCCGCCGAGGCCGTATTCCGTGCCGTTGGCGATTGCCAGCACTTCTTCGTCTTCACGAAAGGTGGTCACGGTGACAAACGGCCCGAACACTTCTTCCTGCGATACGCGATCGGCCGGTTTCGCGCGGACGACGGTCGGCTCGACGTAAAAGCCTTTTGAGAGCCCTTCGATGTCGGGCGGCTTGCCGCCGAGCAGGATTTCGCCGCCTTCTTCCTTCGCCACCTCGACGTAGGCCAGTACGCGGTCCCGATGCATCTGCGAGGTGAGCGGTCCCATCTCGGTGGCAGCGTCCAGCGGATTGCCCAGCCTGATCGAGCGCGCCAGTTGCAGGAAACCTTCGAGGAACCGGTCTGCGATCTTCTCGTGCAGGATCAGCCGCGAGCCCGCAATGCAGGCCTGGCCCTGGTTATGAAAGATCGCGAATGCCGAGCCGTTGATCGCCGCCGGCAGAAAGGCATCGTCGAACACGATGTTCGCGCCCTTGCCGCCCAGTTCGAGCTGCACGCGCTTCAGGTTGCCGGCCGAGGCCTGCACGATCCTGCGCCCCACCGCGGTCGAACCGGTGAAGGCGATCTTGTCCACGCCCGCATGCTCGGCGAGGTACTGGCCGGCGGTATTCCCGAAGCCCGGCACGATATTGATCACGCCATTCGGGAATCCGACCTGCTTCGCAAGTTCCGCCACCTTCAGCGTGGACAACGGCGTCAGTTCCGCGGGCTTCATGACCACGGTGTTGCCGGCGGCCAGCGCCGGGCCCATTTTCCAGCTGGTGAACATCAGCGGGAAATTCCACGGCACGATCTGTCCCACCACGCCGACCGGTTCGCGCAACACGTAGTTCAGGAATCCCTGTTCAACCGGCACCACGCTGCCCTGGAACTTGTCGGCCATGCCGCCGAAATAACGGAACGTCACCGCCGTGCGCACCACGTCCAGCCCGCGCGTGTCGCGCAGCGGATGTCCGGTGTCCATCGACTCCAGCCTCGCGAGTTCGTCGGCGTTCGCTTCAACAGCGTCCGCCAGTTTCAGCAGCAGCCGGCCGCGGTCAGCCGCGGCGGTTTTTGCCCAGGCGGGAAAGGCCTTGCGCGCAGCATCCACCGCGCGGTCGATGTCCGCCTGCTGCGCCTCGGAGACCTCCGCGATCAGGGAGTTGTCGTGCGGATTCAGAACCGGTATGCGCGACTTCGATTCCGACTCTACGAACTCGCCGTCGATAAAAAGCTTGTCCTGGATAGCGTGCATTTTCGTAGTGTTCGAGGACACGTTTCGTTTACCGCGAACCAAAGGCGCTCAAGAAAAGACCGGCTTACCACCAAGGCACCAAGGCACAAAGAACTGCAACAGCCTTTTTCGGTTTTTCATGATGCCTTGGTGGTGAGTTCGTCGGTTCAGCCTCTGCGCGTGCGCCTGGCTTCCGGCAGCAATGGCCTGGCCACCGGTCAGAAGTCCACCGGCCACGGTTTTAGATCGCCGCGCTCGTAGCGCTTCGGCAGGTCCGGCGTGGCGTTCTCCCATACCAGCAGCATCGAGCGCTTCTTGGCGAAACCCTGGTGGCGGATGTCGGCCGGCATGGCAGCGACGTCGCCGGCCTTCATCGTCAGTCGCGCGCGCGGCCGGCCGGTCTCGCGATCGCTGACCTCCCAGGTGATCTCATCGGACAACTGCACGAACCACTCAACGCGGTCGTTGCCGTGAATGATGGGAAGGATGTATTCCTCGGTGGTCGGGCAGAACAGGCTCTGGCGGCACACCGAGGTGACGGACGGATTCCAGGTCACATCGGAGCGCGAGAGATACTTGAACAGATTGAACGCGTGCAGTTCCTTCTCGAAACCCCGCTCGGCCTTGATCTCCGGTTCCTCCTGGGACACGTCGGCGAATGCGCGGTTGACTGCGAATCCGTTCGAATCGTCGCGCAACGGCGAATCGCCTTCCAGGCCGGGCATGCGCTTGGTGGCAACACGGAAACGTTCGATGGCCTCCAGGTTGCTGCCGTTCTTCTCGCCAAACACCGTGTTGCCGGTTTCCGCCGGCGCGGCGAACGGGTCGAACCCGGCGTTTACCCAGTCGGAAAGTATTTCCTTGAATTTCGCCATCGCCTTCGGCGACTCGAAGGTTTCGACGTAGGACAAACCGGCGCCGTGGATCGCCTCGTTGTAGCGGCCGGCAAACAGCTCGACCTTGCCGTAGAGGTTGCGCGTGCCGAATACGGCGTCGAAATTGACGAGCCCGTAAAAGAATCCCCATGCCACGTCACGCATGATCGCGCGCAGAAAGGCATCGGCACTCATCGTGTGCGACTGGCGTTGGCCCTTCGCAGGCCAGGTAACGGTGACGAAATATTCGTCGCGCGAGAAGGTGAACTCGCCGAGCGTAAACGTTTTGTATCCGGCGATCTTCTCCGGAAGCTTGATTTCGGCTGGTGCATTCATGGCATGTACTCCGCAAATCGTGATGGGCATTTGACAGCGGCGAAGCCGGCGATGCCTTGCTTCATCGTCCCGCCATCGTCCTGGCTCTTTACTGCATGCAGATCTCGCCCCACTTCTCTATGGTGAGATCGCCCTTGATGGTCTGCTGCAGCAGGACCGACGGCGTCTTCGCATTGAAGCGATAGGCCGCGCCTTTCGGCAGCAAGGCCTGGTGGCCGCGCTTCAGGCGAATCGTGCCCATGCGCTTGCCCTTCGGCTCGCCTTTCAGCTGCACGGTGCCGTCCTTGCCCGACGGTGCAACCTCTTCCGGCTTGTCGAGCTTGACGTATTCGACTTCAACTTCGCCGTCCATTAACACGCAAAACTCATCGTGCGCGCAGGTCATCCAGGGCGAAGCGCCTTCCGCACGGATCGTTTCGATCACGTACTCGAGATTCTTCGCCACGGCGATTTTCTCGTAGGGCCTGGCGTTGGACGCGACTTCGAACACGTTCGAATAGACGTAGTACTTCGGGTTGTCGTTGATGATCTCCATGGTCCCTTTCGCGTACTGCTTCAGGGACCCGAACTCCGTGTGGTAGGTCGTCATGGTTTCTCCTCGTGTGCCGGATGTGAGCTGACGCGCCGTACCGCACACGCAGGCGCATGCGGCAGGCAGGCAAGGGATGCGGGAAGACGTGATGGTGATGAACTGCGCGCGTCGGCCGTATCTCTCCGATACGAAGAAACGGCGACCGCGGCGGCTAGCGCCACGCAATGGTCGAACTGGGCGTACACGTCTCCTCCGTGTATTCCGTTTGGGCGGCGGAGACCGTTTCGGGCTGGGCCGCTGCCGGATCTGGCGGGTCGTGGTCGGTTGCGATCCGCGCTTGTCGAACTTTGTTCGCTGTGCGAACATTTGTTTTTATAGCGAACACATTAGGCCAAGGAATCGAAGCGTGTCAACACCTCCGACCGAAACCTAGGCATCGACAAGGACGATGAAATCGGCAGGCGAATCCCGTAACGGATCAGACGAGGCCACCGCCGCAAACGCCGGTAGGCCCGGCAAAGACCAATACCTTCAATCATTTGCCAAGGGGCTTTCGGTCATCACGGCGTTCGGGCGCGACGCGAGGAAGCTGACGCTATCGGAAGCCGCCGCGAAATCGGGGCTGAGCCGGGCGGGCGCACGCCGCATCCTGCTCACCCTCCAGCAACTCGGCTACGTCGGCTGCGACGGGCGCGAGTTCTACCTGACGCCGCGCATCCTCGATCTCGGCTATTCGTATATTTCGACGACGCCGATGTGGGATCTGGCCGAGCGGTTCATGGAAGAAGTGGTAAACGAAGTGCACGAATCCTGCTCGGCCTCGGTGCTGGACGACACCGACATCGTCTACATCATGCGCGTGCCGACCAAGAAGATCATGACCATCAGTCTGTCGATCGGCAGCCGGTTGCCCGCATGGTGCACATCGATGGGCCGCGTGCTGCTCGGCGACCTGCCGGAGAAAGCGCTGGACGCCACGCTTGCTCGCAGCGACCTGCGCGCCTACACCGCGCGCACCGTCACCGACCGCGACAAACTCAAGGAAATGATCCAGGAGGACCGGCGCAAGGGATGGTCGCTGGTGAACCAGGAACTCGAAGACGGCCTGATCTCGATCTCGGTCCCGCTGATCGATCGCAACGGACGAACCATCGCCGCGATGAACGTGAGCGGCCAGGCGAACCGCACCTCGCCCACCGATGTCACCCGCAACATCCTGCCCGTACTCAAGCAGGCCGCGGAAAAAATCAACACCGCGCTGGGACTGCGCGCAGCGTGAGTAAGCAAAAGATGAAGGCGGAAGGATGAAGAGGCCGGCCTTCGGCCGGCAAGACTGGCGATTTCACCACCGGGGCATCAGCAACAACGCCAACTTCTTACGAGATTTGCGATAAGGATAGGATACGCATCCGGGTGACTGACGCTTCACAGCGCCTCTCGCCACGACACAAAGACACATTGAATCGTTTCTCCTGGTACCTTGGCACCCTGGTGGCTCGCCTTGCTGTTGCCCTTCTCAGGATTCCAGGCACTGCGCAACGGCGGCATCCAGATCACCGCCGCGCGATGCGCACGCCGACCTTGGTGACGCGTCCCTCCACCTGTTCGCGCACGACGAGATCCATTGCCCCGAGTTTGACGCGGTCGCCGACCACCACGCGGTTGCGGAAACTCTTGCCGAGGAACTCCGCCAGCGTCAGATCCTGCGCATCCTCCGGCACTTCGATGCCGTAGACCTCGCCGACGTCGCCCAGCCGCGAGTCGCCGTTGAGAATGAAGCTGCCGAAGTAACGGACCTGTTCCGTTTCCTCCGTCTCGTCCTCGGGGATCAGCAGTTGCTCCAGGATGGGAATGTCTTCCTCGCGCAGAATCACGTACAGCAGATCGCCGGCCGTGATCTGCACGTGTCCGACATCCTCCAGCGGTTTGTCGCCGCGGAACGCGGCCGCGATGCGTACGCCCGCCGGCAGCGGCAGTTCGCCGACGATGCGCCCGAGCGCCGGACTCGCTTCGTTCACGCGGTAGGCCAGCAGCCGCACACCGGCGTAGCCCGGCACGTCGAGCGGCTCGGAATAATACGGCGCGTGCTCCTGCGGAAGCTGCAGGTCCAGCAGCTTGGCGAGCGGCGCCACGGTCCATCCCTGGATCACCAGCGAAGTCAGCACCACCCAGAAGGCGATATTGATGTACAGGCTCGCATCCACCACACCGCCCAGCACCGGGAAGGTCGCCAATACGATCGGCACCGCGCCGCGCAGTCCCACCCAGGACATGAACACCTGCTCGCGCCAGGGGAAGCGGAACGGCAACAGGCTCAGCCATACCGCGAGCGGCCGTGCGACCAGCATCAACACCAGCGCAACGAACAGCGCATGCAGCATCGTCGGCACCAGCGCGCTCGGGGTGAGCAGCAGGCCGAGCATCAGGAACATGGTGATCTGCGCCAGCCACGCCAGCCCGTCGTGCACCCGCAGGATATTGTTCGCGGTACGCAGCTGGCTGTTGCCCATCACCAGGCCGGCAATATAAATCGCGAGAAAGCCGCTGCCGCCGAATACCGTCGTCATCGCATAGACCGACAGCCCGCCGGCCAGCGCGAGCAGCGGGTACAGGCCGCTGGTCAGTTCGATGCGGTTGATCAGCCAGGCAAGGCCGCGGCCGCCCAGCACACCGATTACGGCGCCGAGCCCGAACTGGTGGACGAACTGCAGCGCGACGCCCGCGTTCAGGCTCTCGTCCTGGGTGGCGATCGCAGACACAAACACCAGGGTCAGAAAAATCGCCATCGGGTCGTTGCAGCCGGATTCGATTTCCAGCGTGGTGCCCACCCGCTGCTTGAGCCGCATGCCGTGCGCGTGCAGCAGCGCGAACACCGCTGCCGCGTCGGTGGAGCCGATGATCGCGCCCACCAGCATGCCTTCGCGCCAGTTCAGGTCGAAAGCCCAGGCCGCCGCCACCCCGACCAGCGCGGCCGTCAGAATCACGCCCACCGTCGCCAGCGACAGCGCCGGCCGCAGACCGATACGGAAGGTGTCGGTACGCGTGCGTATACCGCCGTCGAACAGAATGACCGCAAGGCCGACCGTGCCGATCAGGTATGCGGCCTCGAAGTTATCGAACCGGATGCCACCGATGCCGTCGACACCGGCCAGCATGCCGATGCCCAGAAACAGCAGGAGCACCGGCGCGCCCGTGCGCCTGGCCAGCGGACTCGCCAGGATGCTGACCAACACCAGCACGGCGCCGACCAGCACGGCTTGATTTACAAAATCCATGTTCGAATGACTTCAGGTATCTGCCCGCATGCGGTACGGGCGCTCCGCACGGCTCGACACGAGCCGTGTTACAAACTGCCTGCGACGTTTCCGGGACGCCAGCGCAGCAGGTGCCGCTCCCCCACCGTGACCGCCCGGTCGAGAATCAGCGCGAATACCGTCAGCACCAGCACGCCGGCGAAAACCGTGTTGATGTCGAACACGCCTTCCGCCTGCAGGATCAGGTAGCCGACGCCCTTCGCGGATCCGAGGTATTCGCCCACCACCGCCCCGACGAAGGCCATGCCGACCGCAGTGTGCAGACTCGAGAACACCCACGCGGTCGCGCTCGGAATGTAGACGAATCGCAGCAGTTGGTGGCGCGATGCGCCGAGCATGCGCGCATTCGACAACAGCACCGGACTCACTTCGCGCACGCCATGGTACACGCTGAAAAACACGACGAAGAACACCAGCGTCACGCCCAGCAGCACCTTCGACCAGATCCCGAGCCCGAACCAGACCGCAAAGATCGGCGCCAGGATCACCCGCGGCATGGCGTTGAACGCCTTGATGTACGGGTCGAGCAGACTCGATGCCGTCGGCGACAGTGCCAGCCATAACCCGACCACCAGCCCCAAAAGGGTGCCGATCACGAACGCAAGCACCGTTTCGAGCAGCGTGACGCCGAGATGCGGGTACACCTTCCCGGTCGAAAACCAGTCCCACACGCGCTCGAGCACCAGCAGCGGCTGCCCGAAGAAGAATGGCGGCAGTATTTCGGTGCGAGTCAGCACGTCCCAGAGCACGAACAGCGCCAGCAGCAGTGCGGCCTGGTAAAGCGGAAGCAGTCGCGACTTCATGCGGCCTCTTCCTGTGCGTAGGTCTTGAGCACTTCCTCACGCAACGCCTGCCAGACCGTCGTGTGCAACTCGACGAAGCGCGGCGTCAGCCGGATCTCGGCGACATCGCGCGGGCGCGGCAGATCGATCGCGAACTCGGCGATCGGCCGGCTCGCCGGTCCGGCCGACAGCACCACCACCCGGTCGGACAGTGCGATCGCCTCCTCCAGATCGTGGGTGACGAACAACACCGACTTGCGGTCCTGCGACCATAGCGCCAGCAACTCGTTTTCCATCAGGCTGCGGGTCTGCACGTCCAGCGCCGAGAACGGCTCGTCCATCAGCAGCATCTTCGGATCGAGGATCAGCGTCTGTGCGAGCGCGACGCGCTTGCGCATGCCGCCGGAGAGTTCATGCGGATACTTGCCGACGTGCGCTGCCAGCCCGACCCGGCGCAGCCAGTCGTTCGCACGCGCCGCCGATTCCGGTTTCGGTGTGCCACGCAATTGCAGTCCGAATGCAACATTGTCGAGCGCGGTGCGCCAGGGCAGCAGCGCGTCGGTCTGGAACAGATACCCGGCGCGGCTGTTCAGTCCCTTCAACCGGTGTCCGAATACCGAAACTTCACCCGCACTGGGCGCAAGCAGTCCGGCCGCCACATTCAGCAGCGTGGATTTCCCGCAGCCGGTCGGACCGACCAGCGATACGAACTCGCCATCGGCCACCGATACCGATGCTTCGCGCACCGCGGTAGTTGGCACGCCGTCCCGGCCAGGAAACGTGCAGCTGACTGCATCGAGCGAGAGTGCGGGTGCTGGGGAATCCGGCATTGCGGTTGTTCGATCGGCGTTGGCTGAACTCTCAGGGCCCGGTTCGCTCGGCCGCTGCATTGGCCAGGCGAAAAGGCAATATTCTCAACGCCCTATGCGTTTGTTCCGACGACCCGGTATTGTACGCAATCGGCGCCCCCGCGCCTCGCCCGTCCCGGGACGATGCGCACCCTTATACTGGTTGCCACGAGCCCGGCCGTGCAGGGAGGCCCGGGAGCCGCAAGATGCAACACCACACGCAGTGTCTGGAAGCATGCGATGAGACTTGGCGATTCGGATTCTTACGTCGACATCGAAGTGCGCGAGATCGTCGGGCGCACCATGCCGCGCTCGGGCGATCTGCGCCTGCGCGTGAGCGTGCGCGGCGCGGGTTTCGAGGGCACGCAGCACGATGTCTGGCTGCGGCAGGCCGCCGCGGAGAAGTTCGTGGCCGACCTGTATGCGATGGCGCGCGGCCAGGTCGAAGAGGCCGCACTGACGACCGGCACCGGGCGCGAACTCACCCTGCGCTTCTCCAAGCCGGTGCGAAAGCACGTCCTGTTCGAAGGCAGGCTCAAACGCATCGGCCCGGGTTCGCCCGCCACCATCTCCGCATGGGTGACCTTCGCGGTGTATGTAGGCGAATCCGAACTCGGCGGCCTCGCGGATACGTTGTCCGAAGCCTGGATCACGCCGTCGGATTCCGCAACCGCGCACTAGCGACCCGGCTCGCATAGTCGACGAAAACGAACGCAGTCACATTCCGGGGAAGAAAGACAACGCACCAGGAGCGAAACACACAACACGTCGTGCAGCGGCTTGTTGCGGCGAAGGCTGACGTTTGCGAAGCCAACGTCACGCCGGAGGCCAAGACACGAAGGCACGAAGACAATCCGAAGCGTGATAACCCCTGCCAGTATCGGTTTACTTTGTGTATCTTCGTGCCTTCGTGTCTTCGTGGTGAATTCCGTTCCCGCTTGAACCGCCGGCAACGGCTATCGTTTTCGGATCACGCAATCGCTGACGGCATAACAACATTCTGGAGAGGAGCTCGATGCCCGCGTCGCTGGGATCGTACGACTACATCATCATTGGCGCAGGATCTGCCGGCTGCGTGCTGGCGAACCGGCTGAGCGCGGACCCGAAAGTCAGGGTGCTGCTGCTCGAAGCCGGCGGGCGCGACAATTACTTCTGGATTCCGATCCCGGTCGGCTATCTGTTCACCATCGGCAATCCGCGCACCGACTGGATGTATCGCACCGAGCCGGGCGAGGGCTTGAACGGCCGCACGCTCGGTTATGCGCGCGGCAAGGTGCTCGGCGGATGCACTTCGATCAACGCGATGATCTACATGCGCGGGCAGAAGAGCGATTACGATTACTGGTCGGAACTCGGCAACCGCGGCTGGAGCTGGGACGACGTGCTGCCCTACTTCAAGCGCATGGAGGATTACGTGCATGGCGCGGACGAACTGCACGGCACGGGCGGCGAACTGCCGGTGCAGGAGCGCCGGGTCAACTGGGAGATTCTCGATGCCTGGCGCGACGCCGCCGAAGAATGCGGAATCCCGAAGATCCCCGAATTCAACCGGGGTGACAACTTCGGCAATGCCTATTTCCAGATGAACCAGCGCAAAGGCGTGCGCTGGAACGCGGTGCGCGCCTTCCTGTGGCCGATCAAGCAGCGCACCAATCTGCGTATTCTGACGCGCGCGCATGTCCAGCGCCTCCGCATCGAGCAGCAAAATGGGATCAGACGCGCGACCGGCGTCGAACTGCGCACGACCAATGGCGAGGCCCTGGCCGCGGCGCGCGGTGAAGTACTGCTGTGCGCCGGGTCGATCGGCTCTCCGCAGATCCTCCAGCTCTCCGGAGTCGGCCCGGGCGAAATATTGCGCGAACACGGCATTCCGGTGGTTCACGATCTGCGGGGTGTCGGCGAAAACCTGCACGACCACCTGCAGGTGCGGCTGATGTACAAGGTGCAGAACACGATCACCCTGAACGACCGGGCGAAGAGCGTGTTTGGCAAAATGGCAATGGGGCTCGAATATTTTCTGTTTCACACCGGCCCCTTGACCATGCCGCCCAGCCAGCTCGGCGCCTTTGCCCGGAGCGACCCCTCGCAACCGTCTGCCAACATCGAGTGGCATGTACAGCCGTTGTCGCTGGACAAGTTCGGGGAGCCGCTGCATCCGTTTCCCGCGATTACGCCATCCGTGTGCAACCTGCGGCCGAACAGCCGCGGCCACGTTCGCATCAAAAGTCGCGACCCGTATGCCCATCCGGCGATCAACCCCAACTATCTTTCCACCGAAGAAGACCGCAAGGTTGCGGTCGACTCGATCCGCGTGACCCGGCGCATCATGTCGGCAAAGGCGCTGGCGAGGTTCGCGCCGGAAGAGTGGAAACCCGGCCCGGAAATCCAGAGCGAAGAGCAGCTCGCAAAGGCCGCCGGCGACCTGGGGACCACGATTTTCCATCCGGTCGGCACCTGCAAAATGGGCAGCGATCCGCTGGCCGTGGTCGACGACAGGCTGCAGGTCCATGGCATTCAGGGACTGCGCGTCATCGACGCCTCTGTCATGCCACGCATCACCTCGGGCAACACCAACGCTCCCACCATGATGATCGCCGAGAAGGCCGCGGAGTTCATCGCGCAAGCCAGGCGCAACCGGGACTGAACGAAGAAAGGAACGACCAGATGAACGAACAGACGCCCGCCACCGCCAATGCGACGCAACCGCGCGATTCCGTCATTTCCACGGCGCATGCGGTCTACGCGCTGCATTCTCTGAGCGTGCTGATTGGCGCCACCAGCATCATCACCATCGCGGGCGCCTTCGTTTTCGGCATCCCCTCGATCATTGCCGTAATCCTGAACTACGCGAATCAGAGCAAAGCGCACGGCACCTGGGTCGAACCGCACTTCCGCTGGCAGATCCGGACGTTCTGGTTCGCGTTGCTGTGGGCGATGGTCGCCGGGTTTTTCTTCGTGACCATCATCGGTTTCTTCATTGGCTGGGTGGTGGCGGTCGGTGCAGGGCTGTGGGTTCTGTACCGGATCATTCGGGGATGGATCGCTTTGGCCAACCGCGAACCGGTCCCGCAGGGTTAGACGGATCGCGTTCAGTCTGGCGCGCCAATTGCCGGCGTTGAATTTCTCTCACGGAGAAACCCGGTAACATTCCTGCGGTCTCAACCGAACCGCGACAACCGTACAGACCCTCACGCAAATACTGAGCGAACAATGAAGAAGAAACTCCTGAATGCATGCCTGGTGCTGGCGATGTGTGCTTCTCCCGTTCTGGCGAAGGATCTGCTGGTCGTGCTGTACGGCGTGGATGAAGTCACGCTGATCGACCGCGACAGCATCAAGCGCAGCGGAAACATGGCAGGCGCATGGATAGTGTGGAGTTACGAGACTCAGCGGCCCGCAACCGATGCCTTGCCCGCCTACAGATCGATCCGCATCCGTCTGGCGTTCGACTGCAGTCAGCAGAAGATTGCGGTCGCCGAGCGCAGGTTTTACGGCCGTCCGTTCGGACGCGGCAACGCAGTTGCCCGCGAGAACGTCGACAATCCCTTTACCTGGAAACAGCCCGCGTCAGCCACCGAGCGCACACTGCTGGCGATGGCCTGCGAAGGCTGATCGGGACAGTTCTGCCCGGAAGACGAACCATCAAGGCACCAGGACACAAAGAAGCACAAAGAAACGCGGCGAAACATTCGTGTCGGAGGACTTCGTGCCTTTGTGCCTTTGTGGTGATGTAGCTGTGCGACAAGGCCCGCCTTCTCACCCCGCCAGTTCGGCGTCGAGTTCTTCGAGGAACTCCCTGATGCGCTTCGCGTTCTGGCCGAGGTCACTGCGGCCGACGCGCGATTTGGAACGCACGTCGACTCGCGTGCCTTCCGGTACAGGAACGATCCGCACTACCATGTCGTCCTTGAATCCGTAAAAAAACGAGGTATGCGTGGCCTCGATCCGCCCGGCTTGCGGATCCGCATCGATCAGCTCGAGACCCATGTTTTCGATCGCCGCTTTCGCGTGCTCGAACACCTCCACCGCCGGCACGTCGGTCACCATCGGCACGAGGTCCGGATAAGCATCCATCTGCTGCTGCGCGACTTCCGGCCCCGCGTAATCGGCCGGATTCTCGCCTTCCTTGCGCAAGGCGCGCGTGGCGACGAACTCCGGCGGATTCACGACATCGGTGCTGATGTCATGGATATAGGGCAAGGCATCCAGCGTCTGTTTCCAGCTCCATGGCACGTATGCCACTCCGAGTCCGATTGCGATCCCCAGCATCCCCACCAGCACGGTGTGCGCGTTCCAGGCCTTGGGATTCACCAGTCCGAGCAACGAAATAACCACCGCTCCCAGCGCACCGAAGAACGACCACTTGATGATCGCGAAGCCGGTGCGGAAGTGCCACAGGCCGAGCTGGTAGCCGAATCCGGAGAAGATCATGGCCAGCGCGCAGATCAGCGCGATGGCAAGGCCGATCCTGGCCAGCCAGGTGTTCAGCGAGATCTTTCGGGTCGAAAACTGCAGGTTTGCGCTCATCGGATCCTCCGCTGCGGTTGTCGTTATCGAAAAGTCGGCTCATTGTACGCTTGGCACGGAAGCTTTCGAGTCCGCCCGCCGCAGCCATTACGGCGGCGGGTTCGCTTTACGGAAACCTTGCAGGAGCGCAAAGATGCCCGGCGATGTTTACATCGGCACCAGCGGCTGGAGCTATGATCGCTGGAAGGACGGCTTCTATGCTGGTGTGCCGCGCCGGAACTGGTTCGCACACTACTGCGCGCACTTCGGTGCAGTCGAGGTGAACGCCACGTTTTATCATTCGCTCAAGGCAGCGACACTGGAAAGCTGGCTGCACAACACACCCGCCACGTTCCGGTTCGCGGCCAAGGCAGGCCGATATCTCACCCACCGGCTGCGACTCGCTTTCCCGGAAGACGCGCTTGCACGTGAGCGCGCGCGGCTGCACCCGCTCTTTCCCAAGCTCGCCGTTGTACTCTGGCAGCTTCCCGCCAGCCTGACCTGCGACCTCGATCGTCTGTCTGCGTTCGCAGCGCAGCTCGCATCCTGGCCGCAGACACGGCACGCGATCGAGTTCAGGCATGCCAGCTGGTTCCAAGACGACGTGGCGAAGCTGCTCGCCGATCACGCGATCGCTTCGGTGCAGTCCGATGCCGCGGACTGGCCGTTTTGGGAGCGCATCACTACCGACCTCGTGTATGTGCGCCTGCACGGACACACCACAACCTACGTTTCGCGCTACGCCGCTTCCGCGCTCAGAGCCTGGGCCGAGCGAATTGGGCGCTGGCGCAGCGAGCGGCGCGATGTGCACGTCTATTTCGATAATACCGATGCCGGCCACGCCGTACAGAACGCCCGCCAGCTTGCCAATCTGCTGTCCGGCGAGGGTTGATTTCGGCGCCGGCGGCGCACCGCAACCACGGTACGCGCGGACGTAAACTTTGGCAGAGCATAAACTGGCACATGCGCGAGTGGAACGTGATCGTCACCGTCATGCCCGGGCCGCACCACGAGCGCGACCTGCTAGGAGGTCTGAGCGCCCATGGACGTTTCTTCCGTACGGCGTTTCGGGATGTCTGCATCGGCTGGGTGAACGACGCCGACGTCTTCCTGGAGGCGGTGCAAAGTGCACGGCTTGCGGGCAAGCGCTGGCCCCGGCATCTCGGCCGTGTGATTCCGATAGAACAGGTGTTCGCGTTCACACCCGACAACCTTGCTCAACGGCTCAATCAGGCGACCGCACCGATGATCGATCGCATCGCCGGCGGCAGTTTCCACGTACGGCTCGAGCGTCGCGGCCTCGCCGCCAGCATTCCCAGCCAGGAGATCGAACGCAAAATGGCGGATAACCTCTATGCACTGGCCGGGGCGAAAGGCGTGCGCCTGGCAACGGATTTCGAAGATCCCGACTGCATCATCGTCGCGGAAACAGTAGGCAACGAGTGCGGAATCGCCCTGATCACGCGCAGCCTTGCCGCCCGCTATCCCTTTGTGCGACCGAAATGATCCCGGTCACCGTCAAAATCAAACGCGGCGACCACCCCTACACTCGGCGTTCGGCACCCGGCTCGGGGGCGATGTCGTGCAAACCCTGCTTGAATTTCTGCCAGTCGGTCGCAACCCATACCTCGGTATGCGCACGGCCATGTGCGCGTATCAGCGTGGAAACCTTGGCTGCCATTTCGTTGTCCGGCGCTTCGAACAGATCGAGGTAATCGTAGGGTCCGAGAATCGCGTAGCTTTGCAGCCATTTCACCTCTGGACAGTAATGCTTTACCGCGTCGACCGCCTTGCGTTCGAGTTCTTCAAGCATGCGCGGGTTGCGGATCAGCTCGGGCACTACGCGTGTAACCATGGCATAAGTAGGCATTTCGATACCTCCTGCAACGAATGAACTGATAGGCACGGAAGATCTTTTTAACACCAGACGCCTACCGAATATTGACCGCGGTCAAGCCTGCCGCAAACCGGCCAACGGATTGTTCGGCGGTCGGCGCCATGGCACCACGATACACCTGCCAGTCGATGTTCTGCGCGATCTCCGGCAGAATGCCGACTTTTCGCTCCACATGAACCCTGTCTTCGCCGTTATCGCCGTCGCGTCGTTCGTATCCGGCGCGAATCTGCGCCTGTTCGACGTGCTGCTGCCCACCATCGCGGAAGCGTTCGATTCCCCGGTTACGACCGCCGCAGTAGTGGTGACAGCGTTCACCCTCGGCTACGGCCTGTTTCAGCTGGTCCTGGGTCCGCTGGGCGACCGCATCGGCAAGACCCGTGTCATCGCGGCATCATCGTTCATCGCCGGCACTGCGTCGCTCGGCAGTGCATTCATCGATTCGCTCTCCGCGCTCACCGCGCTGCGATTCGTAACCGGCATCGGCGCGGGTGGCATCATCCCGCTCGCGCTCGCCTGGATCGGCGACAACACGCCCTACGAAAAACGCCAGGCCACGCTCGGGGGCTTCCTGGGCATCGTGCTGCTCGGCCACATCCTCGGTCCCGCCGTCGGCGGCGCGCTCGCACACCTGGTGACCTGGCGTGCGGTCTTTCTGCTGTTCGCCCTGCTGTTCTTCGCCAGCAGTATGGCGCTTCTGGTACAGGACGTCCGCGCGCGCAAGCTCGCAACGCCCTCGTTCAGAAAGATCGGGTTTCTGCGCGGCTACGCGGAAGTGCTGCGCGACCGCTGGGTCCGCACCGTGCTGCTCACCGTATCCATAGAAGGCGCCCTGTTCTACGGTGCGTTCACCTACACCGGCGCTTACCTGAAGGACCGTTTCGGTCTCTCCTACCTCGCCATCGGTGCAGTCATCGCGGCGTTCGGTTTCGGCGGCGTGCTCTACAGCCTGAGCGTGCGCTGGCTGCTGCGCCGCCTCGGCGAAACCGGACTGGTCACCGGCGGTGCATTCCTTCTGCTCGGCTGCTATGTGCTGTTGCCGCTGCTGCCTGTGTGGCAACCCGTGGTGGTGCTGCTGATCGTCGCCGGCATCGCGTTCTACATGTTCCACAACACGCTGCAGACGCGATCCACTGAAATGGCGCCGAAGTCACGCGGCGTGGCGCTCGCGCTGCACGCCTGCTGCATGTTTCTCGGCCAGGCCGCCGGCGTTGCCCTCTGCGGGATCGCCATCCGCGTGCTGAATTACGAATGGACGTTCGTGCTGTGCGGTGCCGGGCTCGCTCTGCTCGGGCGCTGGTTTTCGCAGCGAATCGTCCGCCACAGGCAAGCGCGCGAACCTGCTCCCGTCGATCCTGCTCCCAACCGGTAAGATGCCCAGCATCGCTTCCGGAAGAATCCGGTTGGGTTGACCCATGTCAACCCATGCCGTCTGCGCACCTTCTATAAAGACCACATGAGTCGGTGGGTTGCGCGCCGGTCGGTGCGAATTCGATTCCGCCGTCACATGGTCGAGGTACTCGATATGAAAACACTAACTGCCTTATTGGCGGCCGCGTTGCTGGTCGCCGCGCCATTCGCTGCCGCCCAGCAGGACGGATACTCACAGCAACGCATGGAGCAGATGCAGCAACGCATGGAGCAGATGCATCGACAGATGGAGCGCATGCAGCAGACTCAGGATGCGAAGGAGCGTCAACGCCTGATGGAGGAGCACTGGCAAACGATGCGGGAGCAGATGACTGACCTGCGAGGCATGGGCGGCAACATGATGGGCAGAATGCACGGGCGCCGCGGTGACAGCGGCGACATGCCCATGCGGGGAATGGATCCAGAGCAACGTCAGCAGATGATGCAGGACCGCATGGACATGATGCACATGATGATGGAGCACATGATGGAGCATCAAGAGATGATGGGCGACCCCGGCACGCGCAGACGTTAGCCGCGGCGCGCAGCGTCAAAACAGAAGCAGAACGCAAAGGCCGCAAAGGAAGACAGGAACATGCTCGTGATGTGAGGCTCGCGCCGCCCGTGCAATGATCGAAGCCATGGAGTCCGGCAATGTGGCTGCGCGGGCTGCTCTACGCATTGCGAGTGGACAGACAAACCTTGCGCCGCGAAGGTACCAGGGCAAAGCCGATCTCCTGCCCGGTATCTCCTTGCGGCCTTCGCGCTCTTTGCGGCTTTTGCGTCAGTTTTTTCTTTTCGTTTTTTCTTCCGGGCTTCCCGACGAGCATCCCGTATCCGCGCATCAGTGCCGCAGCACGGTCTTGCGATACAGGTCGCCAAGGATGCCGTCCGGGTCATAGCGCGCTTTCAGCCGGCGCCAGGCTTCACCGTTGTAGATACGCCAGAACTCGATCTCCGGAAAATAGCTGTCGGCGTACAGCGACTTGATGCCGCCCAGCGCCTGCACTTTTTTCTCGATCAGCCGGTTGTGATGGCCGGCTTCGAACGGTTCCCGCCGGCGGACCACGTCCCAGAACCCGAAGTTCACCAGGATCGCCTTGGTATCGACCGGATAGAGATCGAAATGACCCACCGGCCGGCGTGCGTGTATCGGGCACACCCAGACCGGCAGGATGCCGATCTCGCGGTGAAAGAAATCCAGGAACTCGGCCGCGCGCGCGATCGGGATGTCCACGTCCTGGATAACAGTCTCCCGGTGCCATCCGGAGAACCGGTCGAGCCGCCGCGTCAACCCGGTGCGGCTATTCCAGCGCATGATCTTCGTGTAGAAACGTGAGTTGAGACGTTCGCGCCCAAGCAGGCGGCGCATCAGCGGATGCTGCGCGCCAATGTTCTTCGAGCACCAGAACCAGTCGGTATCCCAGCGCCAGATGAAGTCCGCCACCGTCAGGTAATCGGTGTCGCGTTCGCGCAGCGAGCGGTAGTAGATGTTCTCGTACGTATAGTCGCTGACCCACGGTGCCTCGTATACGAACCGCCCCTGAGTCACCACCATCTCGTCCGGCGCGAATATCACGCCGTCCAGAAAATCAATGTCGGTGTCCGCCAGCCGCTCGATCTCGCGAAAAAACGCGGCCGGATCGGCATACTTTCTGTGGCTGATTTTCACGTACGGTTTCACCGATGCAGTGCGCGCCCTGACGCGCAGTGCGTAGCCCAGCGTACCGTACGAGTTGGGAAAACCGAAGAACAGGTCCCGATGCTCGTTGTCCGGCCGCGCAATCACCGTCTCGCCGGTTCCGGTCAGCACCTCGATCTCGAGCAGTGTGTCGTGTACGAGGCCGAACTTGAACGACGACGCCTCGATGCCGACCCCGGCCGCCGCCCCGCCGATGGTGATGGATTTGAGCTGCGGCACCACTGCCGGCATGACGCCGTGCCGGAGCGTTGCGGCAGTGAGCGCGTCGTAGGGCGTCATGCCTTCCACATCCACCCAGCCGGCGTCGGGGTCGACTTCAAGGACATGGTTGAATGCCCGCACGTCCAGCCGGCGCCGTGGTTGCGCCTGGCGATCGCGGAACAGGTTCGACGTGTCTTTCGACAGCCCCAACTGCGCGCCGGCCGCGCGCACCTGTTCGATCAGCCCGGCCTTGCGTTCGTCGAAGCTCGGCATGGGCGCTTTCAGGCGCTAGCGCGCTGCCTCGGCACGGGAATTTCCGTGCGCTGCGCCAGGTCGTCCGCGTACAGGAAGGCCCGGCTCATCGGATAGTTGTCGCGCGAAATGTTGCCCTTGCTGAACACGATCTGGAATAAATGCGTCTTGCCGAACGGCGAGCGGAACATCTCCGCGCAGGACACGAGATACATTCGCCATACTCGCCGGAAGCGCTCGTCGAACTGTGCGGGATCGATTGCCCGGATCTCGTCCCAGTCGCGGTCGAAGCGCTCGACCCAGGCATCCAGCGTCAGCGCGTAATGGCGGCGCAGGTTCTCGATGTCCACCACCTCGAGCCCGCAGTCCTCCATGGCGGTAATGGTTTCGGCGAGACTTGGAATCCAGCCGCCCGGGAATACGTGCTCGCGTATGTAGTACTCGGTATTGCGTACGCCGACATGGCCGATGAAATGAAGCATGCCCAACCCGCCCGGTTTGAGGAAATCCGCGTGCGCCTTGACCACTTCGCGCAGCTGGTCGCGGCCGGCGTGCTCAAGCGTACCAATCGAGATGACCTTGTCGAACTGCGTGTGCACTTCCCGGAAATCCGCCTCGCGGACTTCAAGGCGGTCCGCCATCCCGCGCCGCTCCACTTCGCGGCGCAGCCAGTCGACCTGTTCGGTGGTGGTGTTCACGCCGCAGACTTTCGCGCCGTGGTGATCTGCCGCGTGGAACATCAGCCCGCCGAAACCGCAGCCGATGTCCACCACGGTTTCGCCGGGATTGAGCCGCACTTTGCGGCAGACATGCTCGACCTTGTTGCGTTGCGCTTCCTCGATGGTCCGCGTCCCCTCTTTCCAGTACCCGCAGGTGTACATCATCAGTTCGCGGTCGAGCCAGTAGCCGTAGAAATCCGCGCCGTGCGCGTAATGGAAGCGGGCGTTGGCCTTCGCCCGGGCGATGGTGCGGTTGGAATGTCGCAACTCGTGCCACTGGTTGCGCAACCACACAAGCGGTCCGGGCTTGCTGTTGATCCCGCCCTCGAACCCGATCCGGATGGCTTTTCCAAGGTCACCCTCGATGTCGACCATGCCATCGAAGTAGGACTCGAACAGACCGATATGTCCGAACGCGAGCATTTTCCATTGAGCCCGTGCGGTCCGGAAGTGCAAGGTGACGAGCGGCTCGCCGGACTGGTTCTGCCAGCTGCTGCCGTCCGCGAACCTGACGCTGAACGGGACTCTGGTTCGCTCACCCAGGCTCCGGATCAGGGCCTTGAACATCCGTCCGCCTCCCATCGAATTGCCCGCTACATGATAACCACAAGCTGTCGAATTGCGCAGCGGCATCTGCCCCCGCTATGGCAGCCAGCCGCGCAACCCGCTACTCTTTCAGGATCCGGCAGCAGTCGGCCGGCCGAAAAACACAACAATCCAGGAGGAATCATGCCCGCCTACCTCATATCGGAAGTCGAAATCATCGATCCCCTCGGCTACGAGGAATACCGCAAGCTCGCCGGCGCCTCGCTGGACAAGTACGGCGGAAAATTCATGGTGCGCGGCGGCAAAATCGATGTGCTGGAAGGCGACTGGAATCCCAGGCGCCTGGTCGTCTGCCAGTTCGAAAGCCTGGAAAAGCTGCAGGAGTGGTACAACTCACCCGAATATCGCAAGGCCAGGGAAGTGCGCCAGAAAACCGCCCGGGCGCGGATCGTCGGCGTCGAGGGTGTGTAGAACGGCAAGACCCATTCACCACGGAGGACACGGAAGACACATGGTTTCTAGAGAAAAGCGAACCACCAGAGACACCAAGAGAGCCTTTAGAGGAATCTCACGCTTTTCCTGATGTCCCGGGTGCCTTGGTCGTTGGATGGGTTCCGGTTTTGTGCAATGTTATCCACGTCGAGTCCGTAGTTTCCAGAACCCCGCTACAACGTCAGGTTTCGTATCGCATGATGCGGCCAGTCGACAAGCCTATCGGTGTGCAGATCTCCGCGCTTGCAATGAGCGCGCTGATCCTGATCGTAGTTTCCGGCTGCGCATTGCAAAGGCAGCAGGAGGCGCTGCTGGTGCTGGGAGACATCGCCGCAGGCTCGGGGGACAGCAGGCTCAAGCAGAAGACTGCGCGACCGTCGCGCACACCGGTTGCCTATACGATCGATGGTCGCCCGCATGCCGGCGACCTCTATCTGCCGGGCGACGGCGCGCCCGATGCGGCGATCGTGCTGGTTCCCGGCGCCGTTCCGGAAGGCAAGGACGACGCACGACTGGTGGAGCTTGCCGTCACACTTGCACGCGCGCGGTTCGCGGTACTCACGCCCGACCTGCCCGGCTATCGCAAGCTGAAAGTGCGGCCGGACGACGCGCGCGAAGTCGCTGATGCGGTCCGCTTTCTGTCCGGGCGGGAAGATCTCGCACCGGACGGACGTATCGGAATCGGCGCCTTCAGTTACGCAGTGGGGCCTGCCGTACTCGCCTCGCTCGAAGACGACATCCGGGAACAGGTCCGGTTCATCCTCGGGATCGGCGGCTATCACGACCTGCGCAAATCGATCCGCTTCTTCACCACCGGTTACTACGAGCATCGTGGAAAACTGCGTCACATGGAGGCGAGCGAGTACGGGAAGCTGGTGTTCGCGCGCAGCGTCCTGGACCATCTGAGCGACCCGGACGATCGCGCCATCATCGATGCGATGGTGGAAGCAAAGCTCAGGGACGAGACTGCCGACATTTCCGTGCTGGCGCCGGGGCTCGGCCCGGAGGGCCGTACGGTTTACGACCTGCTGGTGAACACCGATCCGCAGCGCACATACGATCTGATCGCCGCACTGCCTGCCCGGTCTCGGGAAACGGTGGCCGGCCTGAACTTGCACGCCAGGGATCTTTCCCGGCTGGATGCGAAGCTGATACTGATTCACGGCAGGAACGACCCGCTGATTCCGTTTACCGAAAGCATCGCACTGGGTGAAGCAGTGTCGCCGTCGCAGGCACGCGTCTTCATCATCAACCGCATTCTCGGACATGTCGATCTCGGCCTGTCCGAAATCTTCACCCTGCGTTTCTGGACGCAGGAACTGCCCGACGCATGGCGTCTGTTTCGCGCCACCAGCCTGCTGCTGAAGCAGCGCGAGATACCACGCGGCGCCCGAACTTCCAAACCCGGGATTCCGGTTTCCACTGGAGCAAAGCCCAGGTTTTCCAACGGCATGCAATATGCCTAACGGACTGTATTTCCGCAACCGGCTGTTCCCGTTCGCGATCACCTCGCATCGGCAGACTTCGACCATTCTTGTATTCAGGCCCGCTGGCGGCCGTCGCCCGATACAATGTGATCTGCACGGGCGCCTGGATTTCGTCTGCAGATACCGATTATGGATCGATTGAACGTCGAAAGCCTGCAGGCTGGAATAACGGCGCGCGTGGACCAGATCCGCGGCCTATTTGCCGGCGCGCGCGGCGCATTTCCACCCACCTTACGATTCGCGTCTTCGCGACTGGCCCGCCCGCAGGGAATTGCACCCCGCATTCTGCTGTTGACTTCGACTCTGGGTTCCGGTCACGTCGCGGCGACCCGCGCCGTCGAGGCCGCCCTGCTCGCCCGGTTGCCCGCAGCGACTGTGCGCACACTCGATTTCTGGTCGCTGATGGACGCGGGCGTTTCGCATACCATCCGCAACGCCTATCTCCGGCTGGTGCAGGAGCACCCGGATCTCTACGACAGCGTCTATCAGTTGGACCAGGGACTCTGGCGCGATCTGCTGGAGAACAATCGCATGGCGCCTTCGGAATTGACTGCCGCGCTGGATTTTTTCGCCAGCGCCTGCGCCGGCGGGGCCCTGCCAAAGCAAGACGGGGAGCGCCACGCGACGGACCGGTTGCTTCTGCGCCTGTTGTGCTCGTCTCTGCCGGGGCGCGCGAAGACTGCGGCGGCAAACAGCGTGCTGCTGCGGCGCGGTCTGATCAAATGGAGCTGGGCACGGCTTGCGCATCGACTGGAAACCTGCCTGCAGGCGTTCGCGCCGGATGCAATAGTCGCCACGCAAATGGCCCCCGTCGCCCTGCTCGCGTCGGTCAGGAAGCACCGAAAGCTGGACATACCCGCAGTCGGCGTGCCGACCGATTTCGGTATTCACGATTTCTGGGCGCGACGGGGAATCGATTTGTACTGCGTGGCGCATGAAACGGTCGCCAATCTGCAAAGTGTGGCGCCCTCGCGCGTAGTGGTCGCAGGCATTCCGCTGATGCCGGGCTTCCGCCACCCGCCCACCGCGAGCGAGGCACGGGCGGAGCTTGGCCTCGACCCCGGCCGCCCGGTCGTGCTGGTTCCCGGCGGCGGACTCGGACTGGGAGTCGATGCCGTCGTTATCAGGCTGCTGTCGGGAATGCCAGACGTTCAACTGCTTGCGCTGACGGCGAGCAATGTCCCGGCACAGGCGGCGCTCGCGCCGCTCGCGGCGCGTTACCGGTCGAGGTTGCATCTGCACGGCTGGACCGACCGCATGGAAGTGTTCATGCGCGCGGCCGATATCGTGGTCGGCAAGCCCGGCGGTCTGACCGTCGCCGAAACGCTCGCCTGCGGCCGGCCGCTGCTCGCCACACGCTCCCTACGCGGGCAGGAGGGATTCAATGTACGCTTCCTGGAACAACACCGTGTCGGCTGCCTGGTATCCGACGAGCAACTGGTGCCGCGCATCGTGTCGATGCTCGCCGACCGCGCGGAACTCGCCCGTATCCAGGATCGGGCATGGGCGCTCGGCCGGCGCGACGGGGCCGATCGCATTGCGGAGCAGGTGTTCGCAATGGCAAGGCAGACCGCGGAGGCGACATGATGGAGTGGCTGCGTCATATCGTCAGGCATGGCCTGCACGCAGTCGACGGCTTCTATCAGCGCTGGCACCGGTTGCAGCGGGTGGGCCCACTGCTGTTCGTCGGGCAAGTGCGCTACCGCGGCCCGCCTCGACAGTTCCCGGACGGCACCGAACTCGGGCCCGGCGATGTCCTCGGGATCCTGCATTTCAACAACGCACGCATCGCCGCGCTCGACGCGGGAACACCCGCTGCAATCGCCCTGGGCTTCGCGCGGCTGCTGTTCGAATCGCTGCGAATCCTGGGCGATCTATGTCGCAATGACGAACGGTTCCGTGAGATCAAGGCGTTCCAGGGCATCGGCTGGCTGCGTCACGGAGAGCAGATCGGATTCATCAACGAGCCGGTGGCGGAAGGCCGGCGCAAGCGATTTCTGACCGCGCATATCGGCCTGCTGGTGTGGGCCTTCGCGCCGCGCAATGGCACCGCGATCACGGCACGCCCGGAGCCGACGGTAACCTGGCTCACGCGCGCGGCGCTGCTCAGACGTTTCGGAGGCAACAGGGAAAATGCACAGACGCTACTCAACACCGCCGTTGACGCACGTCGCGCCTGACGACGGGCGCATCTGGCTCACCTTCGACGACGGGCCGGATGCGGAATGGACGCCGCGCATTCTGGACGTCCTGGCGGAGAAGAGCATGCGCGCCACGTTCTTTGTGATCGGCCGCGCAGCGCGCGCGCATGCAGATGTCGTTCGCCGGGTCGAGAATGCGGGGCACGAGATCGGAAACCACACATGGAGCCATCGCCATCCGTGGACGATGCGTTCGCGCACGGCGCAGATGGAAGTGCGCGACGGCGCGGCTGCGATCTCCGATATCGTGGGCCGAGCGCCGAAATTCTTCCGCCCGCCGCACGGCCGCCTGCGCCAGTGCATGATCGACGAAGCGGAAGCCGGCGGTCAGCGCGTCGCGCTGTGGAGCCTGAGTGCAGTGGACTGGGGTCCACTGGCCCGCACGGGCGGCATCGCCGCCCGGCTCGGCAGGACAAATGCCGGCGACATCGTACTGATGCATGACGGCGCACGCAGCATCAACCATCCCGAAGAACTCATCCGCGTGCTGCCGGATTTCCTCGACACCCTCGTCCAGCGCCGGCTCCGGCCCGCACCGCTCGCCACGCTGTAACGTGCCAGGAAGTCAAAAGCGGTTTCAACACCAAGGCACCAAGATCACCAGGAAGGCAGCAAGGCAAGATTGACTTTGCAGGAGCGGCACCAGATCCGGCACGCGCCTTGATCCAGCGTGATCCATGTCCAGTCACATCTGCCGTCGTCCTCTTCATCTCCTTTGCGTCCCCTGTGGCCTTTGCGTTTCGCTTATCTTTTAACTGCCTTACCTGGTGTCCTTGGTGCCTCGGTAGTGAGAATCGGTTCTGCTTATTCGTTTCGCGCAGATCGCGCGGGGCCTCAGTCCTCCAGCCCGAACACGTACACCGCGTCGCCCTGCTTGTAGCCGAAAATCTGGCTGCCGCCCGCGGCAACTGCAACGTACTGCCTGCCGTCGACGCGGAAAGTGACCGGCGGCGCGTTCACGCCGGCTTCGCAATCGAATTGCCAGAGCCGTTCGCCCGTGCGTGAATCGAATGCGTTGAACCGTCCGTTGCCCTCGCCGACGAAAAGCAGGTTGCCTGCGGTCGCGAGCACGCCGCCGATCAACGGTTCGGGTGTCTTCACCTGCCAGCGAATGCTGCCGCGATTGCGCAGGTCGATCGCGCTCAGCGTGCCCCACTGCGGCGCCTGTGCAGGCTCGAGAGACGAGTAGCGTACTGCCGGCTGGTCGCCTTTGGCGGGGACCTCGCGCACGGTATATTTCATCGGCATGTGCAGCGCGGCGACAAAAGCCAGCCCGTTGCGCTCGTCGTAGGCCACCGGCGACCAGTTCGCGCCGCCCGCGCCGCCAGGGTAAATCTCGACGCCTTCCGCAGTCGGCTGCCTGAACAGGTTGTTCTGCGGCACGAATGGCTCCGACTTGAACAGCAGGCGGCCGGTGCGGCGATCATTGACGTAGAACCAGCCGGTCTTGCCAGCTTGCCCCACCGCGGCAACCTTGCGCCCGGCGATCTCGGCGTCGAACAGCACGGGCGGGCTCGCCACGTCGTAGCCCCACATATCGTGCGGCACCTGCTGGAAATGCCAGCGGTACCTGCCGGTCTCGACATCCAGCGCGACCACCGACACGGTGTAGAGGTTGTCGCCCGGGCGCGTCACCGCGTCCATCTGCGGCGACGGATTGCCGAAACCGACGTAGAGCAGGCCGCGCTCCGTATCGACCGCAGGCGTCGTCCACGCCGAACCGCCGCCGCGTTTCCACGCGTCCCTGTACTGCATGAACGTGGCTTTCTCCTGCTCGATGTCGCGATCCAGCGGCTCGCCATCCGGTGTGGTCGCACGGAACTCGCCTTCCCATCCGCTGGACGGCGTGGCGTCGAATTGCCAGATTTTTTCCCCGGTCCCGGCATCGAACGCGGCATAGAAACCCGCGCGCTGGCTCTGCCCCGCAATGCCCACTACCGCACCGATCGGCGCGCCCTCGCGGTCCGAATCCAGGTGCAGTCCGTAGCCCACTCCGGTGATGCCCATGATGACCTTGCCCTTGTAGACGAGCGGCGCCATGTTCGCGCCCACGCCTGTGGCACCGGTCACGCGCTGTCCCCTGAGCGGATCGTCCTGCGCGAGCTGTTCCGTGCGTTCTGTTTCGCCGTCAACCTCGGCCACGAGCGGCGTATCCCACACGATGCGTCCGGACTTCGCGTCCAGCGCGATCAGCCGCGCATCGACTGTACCCATGAATACTTTTCCGTAGGCCACCGCCACGCCGCGGTTGGCGGGCCCGCAGCACATCTTCTTCGTGCGCCGCTCGTGTTCGTAGCGCCAGATCTCCCTGCCGGTGCGCGCATCGAGCGCGACGACATGATTGAACGGCAGGGACACGTACATGACGCCATCCGCCACGATCGGCGTAGCCTGGAAGGTGGACGCGACACCGCTGCGGTAAACCCACTTCGGGGTCAGCTTGCGCACATTGCCGGTATCGATCTGCGCGAGCGGAGAAAATCGCTGATTGCCGTACTCGCGTCCGTAGGTCAGCCAGTTGTCGGCATCGCCGGCCGCGGACAGCAACCGCTCGTCGGTGACACCGGCGGCCGTGGCCGGAACTGCCGAAAGCAGCAAAGCGGCGCAGGCGACCGGGACGACGCGAGAAACAACACGAAACAGAAACATTGTCATGAGCGAATCTCCGTAAACGGTTCCGTACAATTGTACCGGTCTCGCCGCACGCAATGGCCAGCGGCCCGTGCAGCGGCAGGCGCCCGCATGGATAATGCAGCCTTCAGCAGCGGGGACCCGCTGCCGCACCTATAACAATGGAGGAACGATGTCTGCCTATCTGATTGCCGAAGTCGAAGTGCGCGACCCGCAAGGTTACGACGAATACCGCAAGCTGGTCGGCCCCACGCTGCAGAAACACGGCGGAAAATTTCTGGTACGCGGCGGCAAGGTGGAAACGCTCGAAGGCGACTGGAACCCCAAGCGCGTTGTGGTGCTGGAATTCGAGAACGTGGAAAAAGCCCGCCAGTGGTACGACTCGCCGGAATACCGCGTCGCCAGGGACATCCGCCAGAAAGCATCCGACGGCAAGTTCGTCCTGGTCGAAGGCGTGTAACCGGGGAACCTTAAAAGCACGAAGATACGAAGAATCACGAAGAAACGCCAACCACACACAAGGTGTGCGGCGAAAGCGGCGGCGCGTGCAAACAATCTCCGGGGTCAGATCGTTCTGGCGTGTGATCGCTTTTGATTCTCTTCGTGCCTTCGTGTTCCGCGCTTGCGGTCTTGCTCAATTCGCCACCTGGTGTATTCCCTTGCCTCAGGGATCGACGACCAGCGGCTGCCTGCCGGCTTTCAGCCGCAGCCAGTCGATCGAGCGCCGCACGCCTGACCGGGTCACCAGCCAGCGCTCAAGACGGTACTTGCCGGGAAAATTCAACAGCATCACTGCGACGAGAATGGTAAGCAGGCCCTGCCCCGGGAGGAACAGCATCAGGATGCCGGCAACGAACAGCACGACGCCGATCAGGTTCTTCACGATTCGCACCGCCCATCTCAGAACGGGATGCCGCTGCCCGAATGGCTTCGGTCGGCTCTTCTCCTGACGAAAGTAGTCCGCCGGCAGCAACACCAGTAACCCGTAGACTGCGACCAGTGAAACGGCAAAGGCAACGACGGATCCCAGCCCCATCCACCAGAGCAACGTTTCATTATCCTGCAGCCATTCGATCATCGGCGATGTCCTGCTGAGAATGCCCGGGCCGGTTCCGCCAGCCGCAACGGCTTCAGTGGTCGTGTCCCTGGTGGTCGCCGGCCTCGTCCGGCATGCTGCGCAGAACGCGCAGGTTCAGGCTGGAAACGCCTTCCTCACCGACATGAACAACCACCTTCAGCGAGTACCTGTACTCGATCGGCGCGCGGAACCACAGGGTCATGGTGCCGGTGTCACCGGCTTTCTTTACGTTTGCAACCATGTCGTGCGACTGCAGCCAGCGCATCTGGTTGCTCAGCGTCGCAAAGGAGTAATCCATCGACGGCCTGCCGTCCATCTCGATGACCACCAGCGTCTTATCGCTGGCGCCCCCGGTTTTGACGATCTCTGCCGCGTGAAAGAACCCGGCACCGTCGACGTCGATGACAACGGATTCGCCCTGGCCGATGTCGAATACCCGCCGCACCTCGGTTTCGGGCTTGCCCCAGGGTTCGCCCTCCGGATGGGAAAATGCGACCGGAACCGCCAGCCCGAGCATGGCGCAGAGACCCATCGCCCCCGCCACGCAGCGGATGCTCTTCGACATGGTTGTTTCCTCTTTCAAGTGGTTGCGACAGCAGTTGCCGCAGGATACGGGCAGGCAAAGCAGGTTTGCTCCGGGAGCTTCTTAGATTGGGCCGCGGCGGCCGAGTTCAAGTGACACGTACATGCTCCACGTGCGCCGGGCACGCCAGCCGATTTACAGGCACCATCCGCAACGAAGATTCCGCCAGGAGGGGCCGCCATGAACACCACCACCGTCACCATGGACGCGCGCAAGCGCATTGCGCTGATCGCGCACGATAATCGCAAGCCCGACCTGCTCGAATGGGTGCGTTACAACCGCGGCACCCTGAGCAGGCACGAGCTCTGCGGCACCGGTACCACCGGCGGCCTGATCGCAGAGGAACTCGGTCTTGACATACGGCGCTTCAAGAGTGGCCCGCTTGGCGGCGACCAGCAGGTAGGCACGGCCATAGCCGAAGGGCAGATTGACTTGGTGATCTTCTTCTGGGATCCGCTCATGCCACAGCCGCACGATGTCGACGTGAAAGCGCTGCTGCGCATCGCCGTTGCCTATAACGTGCCGATCGCCTGCAACCGCGCGACCGCGGACTTCCTGCTGTCCAGTCCCCTGCTCGATGTGGCCTACTCGCGTGCGGTGCCCGAGGTGGAGCGCTGGGCTTCGGCCTGAAGTGCAGGTTTCAGCACAGGGCTCATGTCAGAACCCGTAACCGGTATGGCGCAACGCGAGAGCTGGGGCTCGCGCGGGGCGTTCGTGATCGCCGCCATCGGCGCGGCGGTCGGCCTCGGCAATGTCTGGCGTTTCTCCTATGTCGCGGGCGAGAACGGGGGCGCCACTTTCCTGCTGGTCTACCTGGCGGCGATCTTCGTACTCGGCATCCCGCTGGTCATCGCCGAGGTGGCGATTGGCCGGCACTCCAAGGCGGACGCGATCGAATCCTATCGCGTGATCTCGCGCAATCCGCTGTGGATCGCGCCCGGCGTACTCGGTGTGCTGTCCTGCTTTCTGATCATGACCTTCTATCTGGTGGTTGCCGGATGGGCACTGAAATACTTCAGCGGCGCCTTGACCGGACTGCTTTGGCAGCGCGCGGCGGAAGAGTTCGGCGGCTACTTCGAGGACTTCGTCGCCGACCCGTGGCAGCCTGTGTTCTGGCAATTCCTGATGGCACTCGGGGCCGTGACGGTCGTTGCAGCCGGTGTGCGTGCCGGAATCGAACGACTCACGCGAATCGTCACACCGTTACTCGCGTTGATCGTGCTGTTGCTGGCGATCCGCGGGCTCACACTGCCAGGTGGCGGAGCAGGCCTGGCGTTTCTGTTCGACCCGGACTGGAGTCTGCTCGCCACGCCAGGTATCTACCTCGCGGCAATCGGACAGGCTTTCTTCTCGCTGAGCCTGGGCCTCGGCCTGTATGTCACTTACGGCAGTTATCTCGGCTCGGAGCACCGGCTTCCCGGCGCGGTATCGGCAGTCGTCGCCGGCGACACCCTGATGGCAGTGCTATCCGGCATCGCCATCTTTCCCGCAGTGTTCGCCTTCGGACTCGATCCCGCGAGCGGACCTCAACTGGTTTTCATCACTCTGCCGCAGGTGTTCCTCGCCATGCCGGCAGGTCAGGTTGTCGGCGTGCTGTTCTTCTTTCTTCTCGCTGCAGCGGCACTGTCGGCCAGCATCTCCGGCGTGGAGATTCCGACTGCCTATGTGATGCGGCGCCTGCGCTGGCCGCGCCGGCGCGCCGCGATCACGGTTGGCAGCGCAATCTTCATCTGTGGCATCCCCGCTTCGCTTGGTTTCGGGTTGTGGGCAGACATCGACTGGAGCGGGCGCAACATTCTCGAAAGCACCGACTATCTGGTCTCGAACGTGCTGCTGCCCTCCGGCGGTCTGCTGACCGCGCTGCTGGTCGGCTGGCGCTGGTCGTCACCGGCACTGCGGGAAACCGCGCTAGAAGGGCGGCGCATCGGCCGGCTCTGGATCGCTTTGCTGAAGTTCGCGATCCCGCCGCTGATCGTGGTGATTTTTCTGCGCGCGGTTGGAGTTATCTGATGCGCCGTTGCCCGCAGTTTCCCTCGCCGGAAGAAACCCGCCGTCCATTGCGAAACGACGTCCTTGCGGGACGCCGTTCGCCCCAGGCCAGCCGCGATATCAGATGCCGGATTCGCTTGCCTGTTGGCCCTTGTCATAAGTGGTATAGACAAAGATCGGGATCGGCAGATCGGCCAATTGCTTGTCGATCAGAGCGCGCACATCGTCCCACTTCAGCCCCCCGACACCGGTCGCCAGTTTCGGCAGGGCGAGACTCCTCACCTCGTGCTTCTCGATTTCATGCCGTAGCCGCTTCAGGCAGTGGTCGACATTGGCCAACGTGGCCCGCTCCGGCTTCGCGCCATGGTCATGCTCGCCGTCCTGGGTAAGCAGATTGAAGATGCGGATTCCACCGACGCCTCCCCAAGCCCAGAGTTCACCCGGTCTGGGGTGCGTCTGGCGGGAATAGTGGCGGAAGTCCTTGAACATCGCGGGCCAGTTCTCCCGCAGAGCGAGCGCAAGCCCGCTGTCGAAGTGGTCATTTGGGGCGACGCCGTGCGCAATCGCCTGCGCCTTCGTCAACAGAATGTCACCAGCAACTTCGCGAATCACCAAAAACCTCCCTGGAAAAACAAAAAAACGGCTTGCGACAAGCGGCTTGTTCCGTTGCATCCCCCGCGTCGGTCAAGCAACCGCCTATGTTAAAAATGATCGCACAAGCCTCCTGACAGGCTCTTGCGCTAGGTCAAGTTCAGGGTGAGCGAACTTGCGTGAGTGACATGCGGCGAGAAAAACTTCGGGTCGCGTCCGACAGAATGACTGGCGTTCTGCCGGGTATCGGCGATGTATTCTTCGCAGATCAGTCGCCGTAGCCAAACCACTTTTTCAGCCGTTTTCGGATCAGAAACAGGACCAACCCGAACAGCAATACCAGCAGCGCGCCCCAGAACTCGAGCAGCTTGTTCCAGAACACCGTCCACAACTCGCCGGCGTGTTCCCCGACCTGGCGTGACCTGTCCACCGTCACTTTGACCTCGAGCGTGGTCACCGCCTGCGGCACCGGCGCGCCACTGCAGTCCGTGGTGTCGAACAAGTGAACCTCCGCGCCGACTTTGAATGATCCGGGCGTCTTGGGAATCAACTGAAATCGAGTACTGCTGCCGCGCGGATGAATCTGCATGCACACACTTTCCGCCGGGACGACCTCCAGGCCCGGCGCGAAAGGCGTGATGCGTGCCGTCCGCCCGACCGCGGGCAAGGTCCCCTCGGTTCGAGCCATGTCTTCCGGAATGTGCGATTCCACGGTCGGCGCACCGATCCACACCAGCAACTGCCCCGGCGGACCGGGAATGCGAAGTTCCGCATCTGCACCGAGTTCAACCTTGTACACGCCGGTATCGACCGAAGGTGCGGGCGGACGCGGTAGCGCAGTCTCGCCGTTGGCCGGCCTGGAAGGTCGCGGCACGCTCGAAGGTTCCCGCGGCGCCGGGCCGTCCAGCGGTACGCCGTTCGACGGAATTGCCGGCCGCGGTTCGGCGGTTTCGGGCGGCGCTTCGGGCCGCGGCGCGGTTTCCGGGCGCTCGATGGCTTCGGCATCCGGCGGCGCACCGGCTTCGTCCACACCGACGCCGGACATCAGGTAGAGCATGCTCAACGCCGCCGCGATGACCGCGAGTGCAGCGAGGCTCAGAATGATCCGGAGATTGCGCTTCATCGCATACCCATCCATGGTCCGGGACGCAAACCCCTTGCGCAAACGAGATCGATAATGCCCGCGGCTCGCCTTCGCAAGGTGTAGACACCCAGCATCGCCCACTGGTACGACACGTCGCGTTCCAGCCTGCGAGCCGCGACGGCTTGTTGCAGATCAAGCCGGGATCGCGTTTTCGGGGCAGTATCTGCCGTGGCTGCCATTATGACCCTCTAGCCCGGCGCCGTCGTTTCACGGCCAGGAGCAATTTAAATGGAAGAACATGCGGCAATCCCCTACCTGCGTGAAGCGGTCATCTTTCTGATCGCGGCCGGGGTCATCGTGCCGTTCCTGCACCGGCTGCGCGTCAGCCCGGTACTCGGCTATCTCGTAGTCGGCGCGGTAATCGGCCCCTACGGTCTCGGGTTGCTGGCCGATAAACTGTCATGGCTGTCGTACGCGGTGATATCGGACCTGCATGGCGTGCAGAAGCTCGCCGAACTGGGCGTGATCTTTCTGCTGTTCATGATCGGGCTCGAACTTTCGCTCGAGCGCCTGTGGTCGATGCGGCGGATGGTATTCGGGCTCGGCAGCCTGCAGATCCTGGTGACCGGTGCGATCATCGCGCTCATCGCATGGGAGTTCGGCAATTCGCCTGCGGCCTCGGTAGTTCTCGGCGCCTGTCTCGCGCTTTCATCGACAGCGATCGTCATGGAATTGCTGATGCAGACGCGGCGACTCGGCACGCCGCTGGGCCGCTCGAGCTTTTCCATCCTGTTGATGCAGGACCTCGCCGTGGTGCCCATTCTGTTCATGCTCGGCGTGCTGAGCGCAAAGGCCGGCGGCAACGTCGGCCTGGATCTGGCCTTGGCCCTCGGAAAGGCCGTGGTCACGATCGCGCTGATCTACGCGATCGGGCAACTGATACTGCGCCCGATGCTGCGCGCGGTTGCGCAGACCCGCAGCCCGGAAATGTTCATGGCGGCGATTCTGCTTACGGTGATCGGTATTTCGGCGGTGACCGGTGCCGCAGGCCTGTCGATGGCGCTCGGCGCATTTCTCGCGGGACTGCTGCTCGCCGAAACCGAATACCGCCACGAAGTACAGGTCTATATCGAACCGTTCAAGGGCCTGATGCTCGGTCTGTTCTTCATGTCCGTGGGAATGGGCATCGACTATCGCGTGATTCTGGACGAACCATTCTGGATCGCTGCATCGGTTATGGGTCTGTTTGCCGTCAAGTCCACGATCACCGCCGCATTATGCGTGGCCTTTGGTCTGCCCCGACATACTTCGATCGAGGCGGGATTGCTGATGGGCCAGGGCGGCGAGTTCGGCTTCATCGTGGTCGGCCTTGCATTGAGCCTTGGTCTGCTCGCCGCCGACGTCGGCCAGTTCATGCTGATCGTCACCGGCCTGACCATGGTGATCACGCCTTTTGTCGCCGTCGCCGCAGAACGGCTCGCGGCGAAGATGGAGAGCGGCGCACGCGCCCGCGCGCAGGAGGGCAGTGTCCTGGAAATGGCGGAACTGGAGGGCCATGTCATCATCGCCGGATTCGGACGCGTGGGCCGCTCCATCGCGCAGATTCTCGAAGCCGAGGCAATTCCCTACCTCGCGGTCGACACGGACCCGACTTCGGTGGCGCAGGCCCGACAGGACAAGATGCCGGTTTTCTACGGCGACGCCACACGCCTGGAAATGCTGAACCGCGCCCATATCGACAAGGCGCAGGCGATCGTCATCACCATCGACTCGGCATTGGCCGTCGAGAAAATCATCAACGAGATACGGCTTGGCTGGCCGGCGATTCCGATCTATGCCCGCGCACGCGACGGTACGCACGCCGCGCGCCTGGTGCAGGCAGGCGCCACGCTCGCGGTGCCCGAAACGATCGAAGCCAGCCTGCAGCTCGCCGGCCGCGTACTGACCGGCACGGGCGCCAGCGAGGACGTGGTCGCGCGCCGCCTGGACCAGCAGCGCGCGCGCGAGCTTGGCTACGCGTGATACAGCGGCGCGGCGCGACGAATCCTGAGCGCACTTGATTTGGCGGCAGTCCCGCCCCACCTGTGCACAATCCGCAGCAAGGCAACCAACCAGCAGGCCGCTCGATGATCTCCGTGTTCTCCCCGATTCGCCCCCGTATCGCGCTTGCGACGGCGGTGCTCATTCTCGCCGGCAACGCAGTTGCCGGCATCCCGCCGCTCACCGCGGACGGCAAGGTGGTCAGCCTCGCGCCGCTGATCGAAGAGGTCACGCCGGCGGTGGTGAACATCGCGGTGCTGTCGCGTGCCCCCGAACAGGACAACCCCTTGCTGCAGGACCCGTTCTTCCGCCGTTTCTTCGGATTGCCCGAGCAACCGCGCCCTCAGATTTCCGCCGGCTCCGGCGTGATCGTCGATGCGGCAAAAGGCCTGGTGCTCACCAACCACCACGTGATCCAGAACGCGCAGCAGGTCCTGGTCACCCTTCGCGACGGGCGACAACTCGAAGCAAAACTGCTCGGCTCCGATGCGGGTACCGACATCGCGCTGCTGCGCATCGAAGCGGACGATCTGCATGCGCTCCCGCTCGGCAATTCCGACGAGTTGCGTGTGGGCGATTACGTACTCGCGATCGGCAATCCGTTCGGGCTGGGGCAGACCGTCACCTCCGGTATCGTCAGCGCGCTCGGGCGCACCGGGCTCAACATCGAAGGCTATGAGGACTTCATCCAGACCGACGCTTCGATCAACCCCGGCAATTCCGGCGGCGCGCTGGTGAACCTCAAGGGCCAGCTGATCGGCATCAACACCGCGATCATCGGCCCGGCCGGCGGTAACGTCGGCATCGGCTTCGCCGTGCCGAGCAACATGGCGGCTGCGGTGATGCGGCAGCTCATCGACTTCGGCGAAGTGCGCCGCGGCTACGTCGGTCTGACGACGCAGGAGATCACCCCGGAACTGGCGAAGGCGCTCGGCGTGCCGTCCGGGCAGGGCGCGGTCGTGGTCGAAGTGGCGCCGGACTCGCCTGCCGCCAAAGCCGGCGTACGTGCGGGGGACGTGATCACCGAAGTCAACGGCCAGGCGATTCGCAGTTCAGCCGATCTGCGCAACCGGGTCGGTCTGGTTCCGATCGGCGAGCAGGTCGAACTCACTCTGCTGCGTGATGGCCGTACGGTTTCCACGAGAATGCGCATTGAACGCGTACGCACGGGCGCCACACGCGGTGCAGTGGAAATACCCGAGCTCGGCGGTGCAACGCTCGGCACGGTCGAAGACCGGCGCGGCGACGAAGCCGGGGTCATGGTGGTGGAAGTCGTTCGCGACAGCCCTGCCTGGCGTCGCGGCCTGCGGCCCGGCGACGTGATCGTGGGCGTGAACAACAGCAAGGTCCGCAACGCGCGCGAGCTGGTCGACGCCTTGCAGACCGAGGGCCGTGTCGCACTGCGCGTGGTGCGCGGGGATTACCTGTACACGATCGTCATCCGGCAGCGCTAGCCAATGTGCGCGGCACTAGTTCCGCGGAACGAGCATTCCCACGCGACGCAGGAACCGGCGCCGTAACGGCGGCAGGCGCAGCAGCATGTCGGCGGTCCGCATCACCGGCCGCACCATCCTGCCGCGTCCGGAAAGCAGCAGCCGGGTCATCTGGTCCGTAAAACGGTTCACGCCGGCTTCGATTTCGCCACGGCGACGCGCGGCATACGCGGCGACCGGCTCGACCGAGTCCTGCTCGAGCGCGGCATGCAGCGCGCGCGTCAGTTCGGCGGCATCGCGAATGCCGGCATTCATCCCCTGCCCGCCCACCGGACTGTTCAGATGCGCCGCATCGCCGGCGAGCACGATCCTGCCCTGCGCGAAACGCGAGCTGAGGCGGTTGTGCAGCCGGAATTCGCTTTGCCATACCTGCCGGTAGCGTCTCGACGGAAACAGCGCGCGCATGGCCTCCGCGACCCGCGTATCGAGGGAATGTCCGCTTTCGGATGCGATCGGCAGGATCAGCCGCCAGCGCTGCCGGTCTATCCGGATCGCGATCACCAGATCGGGCCGCGTGGTGAGGCGCGGAAACGGTTCGTCATTATCGCCTTCGACATCGACATCGGCGAGCGCGGCCTTGACCGAGTAGGTCATGCCTTCGAACGCGGCACCAAGGAACTCACGCACCCGGCTGTGCGCGCCGTCGCAGCCGACGACGAATCGTGCCTGCGCCAACTCTTCGCGGCCGTTGCACCGATAGCGCACCTCAACCTTCGACGCGTCCTGCGCAAACCCCGCAGCCTCGGCAGCGAACAGCACGCGTGCGCGTGCCTGCTCGTGCAGCGCCTGCAGCAGCAGCCGCTCCGTTTGCGCCTGCGGAAGGATGAGCAGATGCGCATACAGCGTTTCGTCGCGAAGCTCCTCAATCGGGATGCGCACCAGGACGCGCCCGCGGTCGGCATCATGCACCTCGATCCGCCGCAGCACGATGCCCTGTTCCAGGAAACGCTCGATCACGCCCAGTTGCGCAAGGATTTCCTGCGTTCCCGGCCAGATCGCCGGAGCGCGCGAGTGTTCCGCGGTGACCGCCTCTTTTTCGAGCACCAGCACGTCCGTTCCGGCGCGCGCCAGCCCGAGCGCCAGACTCAGCCCGACCGGGCCGGCGCCGGCCACGATTACGTCATGTCGTTCCATCGCAAAACCGGTTGGTCATACGCGAAGATCGAAGCGACGGCGCGACGCCATGCCGGCCAGAACACTCCGTGCAGCGGACCACGTCCCGGTTCGCGGGGCCGACAGACACAATCATCAGTCCCGTCGCCCGTTGCCGGCGTCGGGTGCGCCTGCTTGCGAATCCACTGCCCCGAACTTGCCGACGAAAAACCGGAATACGCGTGCCGCCAGAAAACGCGGAATACGGTTCTCGGCGGCGATGAGGTCTATCACGGCATCCGCAGTCTGTTCGCTGCGCATCGCCTCGCGCAGTCTGCCCCGTGCGTGCGCCTGTTCAAGCGCGGCGAATGCGGTATGCACGCGCACCGCGGCCAGCACAGGACCGACCACACCCCAATATCCGAATATCCAGAAAAGCACACCGACGATCAGAATCGCGTATTGATCCTTCCCGGCGTGGAACAATAGGTAGTAGGTGCCAAAGGGCACGATCGTCACCAGCCCGATCACCCAGATCAACGTCGCGCGGAAGATCATCTCTGCCTCCCGACCCGCAAAGCAAACCCTTCATCCATCATGCGCCATGCCAGCCCCGCGGAGAGAACGTTACGCACCCGGCGCACATTGCGCATGGCCTATTCCGGCGTGCCGCCGGAAAAGAAAACGTATCCCAGAACGAGCGCGCCCGCCAGCAGCAAAGCGACGACGTTCCGAAGCAAGCGTGAACGCCGCTCTGCGACCGCTGCGCGAAACTGCTGATTGACGATGGGGTTGGCTGCAAGATAACCCTCCAGCGCTTCCTTCGCCTGCATCAGACCGAGACTGTTTCGCTCGCGCGTGAAACGGATGGCGTCGATCAGCCTGCCTTGATGGAGGGCGACCACCGCATCCATCGGGATCTCCACGCTGCCGTCGCCGGGATGCACGATCTGCGTCTCCTGCAGATAGGCCTCCACGGCCTCCTTGGACTCCACCAGTCCGAACCCGGTTGCTTCACGCACGATCCTGATGGCCTCGATCACGTTGCCGCGATCGGCGGCGGCCATGGCGTCCTGTGGAATGGAAACGTCATTCTCGTCGGCTGGCATGCGGCCTCCATTTTGTCTGCGCGCGGCGCGCAGCGGTGGAACACCGGCGTGTGTGCCGATTCGCTGGCCAGCGTGCCGGCTTTTGGCCCGCTGTCTTCGCCCACCTGTAACAGTAGACGGTTATTACCGCAGCGGACAAGAGACGTCCGGCGCCGAACGCGCGGGACAGACACCCGATTAACAAAATTCGTTTTCCGGATTCCGGCCTCGGTCGGCAGCCCGGGTACCGGGCCGGCACTGCCAGCAGTGCCGCCAGAAGCGCGCCCACTGGATCAGGCTGAACGATTCGACGCTAGTCGCCGCGCTTCTGGCGGCAGGCGATCAAGGCGCGCGGTGTTGTTAGCTGGCAAGCCATTGTCGCGGAGTTCAAGTCACAAACCGGGCTGTTTGGTGCATCGAGCTATGACTTCCCGTCTTCATCCAATCCTTCCCTTGCCGGCGGCATGCATTTGACCGCCAACGATTACCTGGCCTTTCTCAAGGCGCTCAGAGAAGGATTGTTGCTGGATGCGATCTCCATCGGCCTGCTTCTGACAGACCATACGGCATCTATCCCCATGGTTTACTCGCCGATCCTTTCCGGCATCGGCGGCGGGGCCGCGCTCGGTGAAGACTGGCACTACGGATTCGGTCTCTGGCACGAATGCCGGAGCGCGACATTCAACTGCGCGCCCGGATCCAGGGTTTCCAGTCCGGGCGCACTCGGAACCTACCCCTTCTGGGATCGAAGCAAAGGCTATACGGGTATCGTCGTCCGCGCGGGCGATTTCGGCACCCTCACGACCGGAATCGAAATCGAGCGATCCGTGCGGTCGAGCGTCGAACAGTGGGCGGCATGTCAATAGTGAAGCGGAGAGGCCTCGTTCAAAGCAGGTGCGAGTATTCCTTCTTCAGCACACCGTAGCATTCGCACACCCGCTGCTCCAGTGCCGGACGGTTCAGTATCGTGATGTGGCCGCGGCGGTAATGAATCAGGCCGTCCCTTTGCAGCCGCCCCGCCGCTTCGGTAACGCCTTCGCGACGCACGCCCAGCGTGTTTGCGATCAGCTCCTGGGTCATGGCTATCTCGTTGCCAGGCAACCGGTCGAGGCTCATGAGCATCCAGCGGCAGAAATTCTGCTCGAGCGAATGATGCCGATAGCACACGATAAACTGTGCAATCTGGTTGATCAGCGCCAGGCTGTGGCGCAGCAGCAAGTACCGAAAATGCCCGCCGCGCTGGAATTCCTGCATCAGGATGTCCGCTCGCAACCGGTAGGCGTGACCGGCACTTTGCACGATGGCACGGCTCGTCGTGACCCCGCCTCCGCCCATGAGCAGCGAAATCCCGACCAGACCCTCGTTACCCGTGAGAGCAAATGCCGCCGAGGCGCCGTCCTCCATCACGTGTAGCCTGGAAAAGATGCCATCCGTGGGAAACAAAGCATATTTCAAGTTGACGGAGACTTCATGGATCGGCCAGCCTGACGGCAAGGTAACCGGCTCCAGGTGTGGCGCCAGGCGCTGGTATTCTGCCACCGGCACGTTCGCCAGCAGGTGATTTGCCGTGGGTGGAAGTGGCGCGGGCCTCGACTTATGCCGAAGCGTGTTCGGGAAATGCACTGCAGGCGCATGCGGGCTTTGCGTTTGGACTTCTGGAAAATTGGCGGACACCCGGCACCTCCCATAAGCTGACGCGGGATCGCCCCCTTCCGTCACAGCAAACGGAGGATCAGCGTCCAGCGAGTTTCCATCAAAGCTACTTCGCTGCCAGTAGCTGTTATGTGCGCCAACGCACACTACGCCTTCAAAACAAAAAAGAGTTGATCTCCGTCAAAAACACCACCGCCCAAATGCCCGGAAAACCGCTAATTGGGCAGGGCCTTCAGGGTTGGGAAAAGGACAGGCAAGGAAACGGGGAGTGGTTCAATGCGCCGCCATGCGCTTTGTGTTCATGCTTGCGTCGTCATGCAAGACGACGGATGCGAACCAGATTGAACAGCTCGAACCACGCGATGCTCACAAGGCCGCCTGCCGCAGCGAGAAATACGTGACCGCTGTCGAGCGGTGCAAAGTGAAAGAGGTCTCGCAGCACGGGCACTTGCAGGCTCAGGATTCGCGGCGCATTTGTGCGGCTGATGCGACCTATCCGGATTCTCAACGGTAATCTGCGCGTTCCATGCGGTACACAAAGCAATCGTCCTGATTGAACCGCCCCCGCTCGACGAACCGGAAACCGCATCGCTCGTAGAAGCGGTGCGCGCGCACGTTGTCGGCGCGCGGATCGGTCAGCACCGCGGTCACCGACGCGTCGGCGAAACAGCGTTCCAGCGCAAGGCGCATCATCTGCGTGCCGTAGCCTTTACCGAGCGCGTCCGCTTCGCCAATCCAGATGTCGATCGGGCGCAGGTTCGGCGGCACGTCGCCCCAGTAGTGGCTGTCCTCCCGCGCCGGATCGATGATCTGCACGAAACCGATCGGCCGGCCGTTCGCCTCGGCGATCAACTGCTCGCGCCAGTCAGGCGAACGCGCAAGTTCCGTTTCCCTGCCCCAGTCGTCGTTGGGATCCGCCGCAAGTACCTGCGGCTGCTCGTCCCATCGGCGCAGCAGCGCGAGATCGTCCGGCGTGGCCGGGCGCAGTCTGATCGAATTCGGTCCAGACATGGATAGAGCGCTCAAGGCAAGCTCTCAAGGCGGAGGTCGCAGAGGATGCGGAGCAAGAACAAAGTCCAACAAAACGTCAACGAGGATTACTCAGTCCTTCCGGTTTTCCTGGTGCGCTTGGTACCTTGGTGGTTAGCGTAGTTTTGAGGGTTCCTCCGCGCCATCCACGCTCAGCGTTATTCTTGTCGATGTTGCGTACGCGTTCCCCGGCAAAGTGTTACGCAGCCCGCCACGCCGCCCAGGCGAGGCACAACCAGCCGGCGAGAAACGCGAGGCCGCCGAGCGGCGTGATCGCGCCGAGCCAGCGCGCGCCGGTCAGGCAAAGCAGATACAGGCTGCCGGAGAAGATCACGATCCCGGCGACGAACAGCCATCCACCGGTGGTCAGCACGGGCCCCGGCCAGCGCGTGCACGCCGACGCCACCGCCAGCAGCGCGAGCGCGTGGTACATCTGGTAGCGCACCCCGACCTCGAAAGTCGCGAGCAGCTCAGGCGTCAGCCGCGCCTTCAGCCCGTGCGCCGCAAAGGCGCCGAGGGCGACGCCGAGAAAGGCGGAGAGGCTGCCAAGAACAAAGAATATGCGATCCATCCAATCACTCCGCGCACTTCGCGCACTTCGGGGTCACACTTCGGGGTCAGGCCTTGCCTTTTGCCTGCTCGGCCTGCGCGATGATGCGGCTGACGCGCGA
>JBBDIL010000012.1:0-127244 GCA_040880425.1 Burkholderiales bacterium
AGTTGAGGTTATACCCCACCTCCTGGAAGACGAAATTTCGGGGGAAGCTCAGTCACGCCGAAGGCAAAAACCAAAAGCGATCTCACCAACAAGGCACCAAGAACACCAAGAGAAACCAGGAAATGCCATGGCATTCCTTTGCGGTCTTTGCGCTCCTTTGCGAGCTTTGCGTACGGAATCTCTTTTCGCTTTTCTGCCTTACGATTTTCGATCCATTATTCGCCTGAACTGGCAAGGGTTTCGACAAGTTCCGTGATCTTGGCGTCGATCTCGGCGTGGCCGCTGGCGGGGAACCGGGCGAGCACCTGCAGGGTGAATTCCGTTTCGACGCTGCCGCCCTCGGGCTTGTGGACGGTTACCGGCACCGGGTCGAGCAGGTGCCCGAAGTCGATGTCGTCGTTCCACTCGAAGCGCAGGCCGCGCAGACCGCGCGGGTCGGCAAGTTCGATGATGCGTTTCTCGACCGCCATCAGGCCCGCGACGGCCTGTGCAAGATTGACTGTTGCCGAACCCATCGCGCCCTCCTCTTGCCACGAGTACCGTTAGTCTATTTATAGACTCCGGAAGGGAATCCGCGTTCGGAATGAATCGGGCAGCCCCGGGGAAACCCGGACAACACAAGGGGAATAAGTGGGCGCCAGCCGCGGCTCACGTGCCCTCGGCTATTGCTTCCCGGGAAATCGTGCGGCGATCTCGCCGACGATGCCGCGGCGGAACAGCAGCACGTTCACCACGAAAATCGCGCCCAGGATCACCGTGACCCAGGAACCTGCCTTGTCGGCGAGTTCGTTCTGCAGCGTCACGATCACGACCGAGCCGATCACCGGGCCGAGCAGAGTGCCGACGCCGCCGACCAGCGTCATCAGCACCACTTCGCCGGAAGTCGCCCAGTGCACGTCGGTCAGCGTTGCGAAACCGAACACCAGTGTCTTGGTGGCGCCGGCAAGCCCGGCGATGCCCGCGGAGAGCACGAAGGCCAGAAGCTTGTAGCGATCCACATCGTAGCCGAGCGAAAGCGCCCGCGATTCGTTTTCGCGGATCGCCTTCAGCACCTGCCCGAATGGCGAGTGGATGACGCGGTAGATGAAGAGGAAGCCGGCCACGAACACTGCCAACACGAACCAGTACATCGCCATGTCGCTGCGCAGGCTGAGCAGCCCGAACAATGCACCGCGCGGCACGCCTTGCAAACCGTCCTCGCCGCCGGTGAAGGGCACCTGCAGGCAGAAGAAATAAACCATCTGCGCCAGCGCAAGCGTGACCATCGCGAAGTAGATGCCCTGGCGCCGGATCGCCAGTCCGCCGAACACCGCGCCGAGCGCGGCCGCAACCAGTGTGCCGAACACCAGCCCAAGTTCCGGGGTGATCGCCCATTGCGTCATCGCGTATCCGGTCGCATAGGCGGCGGATCCCAGGAACGCGGCATGCCCGAACGACAGCAGGCCGGTATATCCGAGCAGCAGGTTGAAGGCGCACGCGAACAGCGCAAAGCACAGCACCTTCATCACCAGCACGGGATAGACCACGAACGGCGCCGCGACCAGCAGCGCAAACAACACGAGAAAACCGATCCAGGTGCGATTCATCGCGCGCTCACTTCTCCCGCCCGAACAATCCGGCCGGACGCAGCAGCAGGACGATCGCCATGATTACGAAAACCACCGTAGACGAAGCCTCCGGATAGAAAACCTTGGTCAGGCCCTCGATGACGCCGAGCGCGAGCCCGGTCGCAATCGCGCCGAGTATCGAGCCCATGCCGCCGATCACCACCACCGCGAACACGATGATGATCAGGTTCTGCCCCATCAGCGGAGTGACCTGGGTGACGGGCGCCGCCAGCACGCCGGCAAACGCGGCCAGGCCGGCGCCGAAGCCGTAGGTCAGCATCACCAGCAGCGGCACGTTGATGCCGAAGGCCTGGGTGAGCTTCGGATTCTCCGTGCCCGCGCGCAGGTAAGCGCCAAGCCGCGTGCGCTCGATCACGTACCAGGTGCCGATGCAGACCGCGAGCGAGGCGATCACCACCCAAGCACGGTAATTGGGCAGCGTCATGAAACCGAGGTCGGTGGAGCCGGCCAGCAATTCTGGAACCGGATACGCCTGCCCGGAAACGCCGAAGAACTGCCGGTAAGTGCCCTCCAGGATCAGTGCGATGCCGAAGGTCAGCAGCAGGCCGTAGAGGTGATCGAGCTTGTACAGCCACTGCAGCATCGTGCGTTCGATCAGCATGCCGAACGCACCGATGATCAGCGGCGCAAGCACCAGGCTGCCCCAGTAACCCACGCCGAACTGCACGAGCGCGATCCACGCCACGTACGCGCCCATCATGTAGAGCGCACCGTGCGCGAAGTTGACGATGTTGAGCAGGCCGAAGATCACGGCCAGGCCCAGGCTCAGCGTCGCGTAGAAGGAGCCGTTGACCAGCCCCAGGAGGAGCTGGCCAAACAGCGCGTCGAGCGTGATGGTGTTCATCTATCCTTCTTGTGGCCGCGGTGCTGCCGGGATTACTTCTGCACGAGGCTGCAGCGCGATTCCGACAGCGGCTGGAACGCCTGCTCGGCCGGGATCGTCTCGCGCAGGTGGTAGTAGTCCCACTCGCCTTTGGACTCGGACGGCTTCTTGACCTGGAACAGGTACATGTCGTGCAGCAGGCGGCCGTCCTCGCGCAGCACCATGTTCTTGCCGAACACGTCGCTCTGCGGATTGTCGCGCAACCACTGCATGATGCTGTCGGCGTCATCGGTGCCGGTGCCTTCGACCGCCTTCAGGTACATCATCACCGACGAGTACACGCCGGCATGGTTCATGGTCGGCATGCTGCCGGTGCGCTCCATGAAGCGCTTGCTCCAGGCGCGCGTTTCGTCGTTCAGGTCCCAGTACCAGGCCTCGGTCACGTACATGCCTTGGGTGGCTTCCAGCCCGAGGCTGTGAATGTCGCTGATGAACACCAGCAAACCGGCGAGGTTCTGCTTTTTGGTGATGCCGAACTCGTTCGCGGCCTTGATCGAGTTGATGGTGTCTCCGCCGGCATTTGCCAGCCCGATGATCTTCGCGCCGGAGTTCTGCGCCTGCAGCAGGAACGACGAGAAATCCGACGTGCTCAGCGGATGACGCACCGCGCCGAGCACCTGGCCGCCGTTCTTCTTGACCACGTTCGCCGTGTCCTGCTCGAGCGAATGCCCGAAGGCGTAGTCCGCCGTCAGGAAGAACCAGCTGTCGCCGCCCTGCTTCACCACGGCCTCGCCGGTGCCATTGGCGAGTGCGTAAGTGTCGTAGGTATGGTGAATCGTGTACGGCGTGCACTCCTCGTTGGTGAGCCGCGTCGACGCCGCACCGGTATTCATCATGATTTTTTGCTTCTGCGCGACCACGCTCGCGGTGGCGAGCGCCACCGCCGAGTTGAGCGCATCGGTCACCATGTCCATGCCGCCGCGGTCGATCCATTCGCGCACGCGCTGCGCCGCGATGTCAGCCTTGTTCTGATGGTCGGCGGAAAGAATCTCGATCTTCGCGCCGTTTACCGCCCCGCCGTAATCCTCGGCCGCCATCTCCGCCGCCACCACCGCGCCCGTGCCGCCGACATCCGAGTACAGCCCCGACATGTCGGTGAGCACGGCGACCCGCACCGCGCCGTCGGAAATCGCCCGGTCATCCGTTTCGCTTTCGCCGCAGGCCGCGAGCAGCAGCGCCGCGCAGGACATGGCTGCAATCAGTTTCTGTGTCATTGGATTCCTCCTTGCAAAAGGCGGCGCATCACACGCCAAGATATTCGTGCAACAGGTCGAGCTTCGATTCGAGCTCGTTGCCAGCAACAGTTTCCACCACTTTGCCGTGCTCCACCACGTAATGGCGGTCGGCGAGCTTCGCGGCGAAACGGAAGTTCTGTTCGACCATGATGATCGTGTAACCTTTTTCCTTGAGCTGCCGCACCGCACGACCGAGCATCTTCACCAGCGCGGGCGCGAGCCCCTCGGTGATTTCGTCCAGCAGCAGGACGTCCGCGCCGGTGCGCAGGATGCGCGCGAGCGCCAGCATCTGCTGCTCGCCGCCGGAAAGCCGGCTGCCCTGGCTCTTCCTGCGTTCGAGCAAGTTCGGGAACATCTCGTAGATTTCCCTGACGCTCATGCCGCCGTCCGCCACCCGCGGCGGCAACAGCAGGTTCTCTTCGGCGGTGAGACTGGCAAAGATGCCGCGCTCTTCAGGACAGTAGCCGATGCCGAGCCGGGCGATCCGGTGCGGCGCCATCGCGATCGCATCGCGGCCCTTGACCCGGATCGTACCGGTGCGGCGGTCGGTCAGTCCGAGAATGGCGCGCAGCGCCGTGGTACGCCCGGCGCCATTGCGGCCGAGCAATGTGATCAGTTCGCCGCGCGCGACCGAGAACGACATGCCATGCAGGATGTGCGACTCGCCGTACCAGGCATGCAGGTCGCCCACCTGCAGCATGGTATCGGCTGCAATCGTGGCTTCACTCATCCGCGACTCCTACATACGCTTCCAGCACCTGCGGGTTCTTCGAAACCTCGTCGTAGGTTCCTTCCGCGAGCACCTGGCCGCGCTGCAGCACGGTGATGGTGTCGCACAGGTCTTCGACCACGCTCAGGTTGTGCTCGACCATCAGCACGGTGCGGCCTTCCGCCGCCTTCTTGATCAACGCCACCACGCGGCCGACGTCTTCGTGCGCCATGCCCTGCGTCGGTTCGTCCAGCAGCATCAGCTCGGGTTCGAGCGCCAGCGTGGTGGCAAACTCGAGTGCGCGCTTGCGCCCGTAAGGCAGTTCCGCCGCCTTGAGCCCCGCGAACTCCCCAAGCTCGACACTTGCAAGAATCTCATGCGCGCGCGCGTCCAGCTTCTGCAGGGAAGCCTCGGATCTCCAGAACTCGAAGGAATGGCCCACCTTTCTTTGCAGCGCGATGCGCACGTTCTCCAGCACCGTCATGTGCGGAAACGTCGACGAGATCTGAAACGAGCGCACCAGCCCGCGCCGCGCAACCCTGGCCGGCCGCTCGCGGGTGATGTCCTCGCCGCGATAGACGATGTGGCCCGCCGTCGGCAGCAGGAACTTGGTGAGCAGGTTGAAGAATGTAGTCTTGCCGGCGCCGTTCGGGCCGATCAGTCCATGGATGCTGCCCATGCGCACCTTCAGACTGACATCCTGCACCGCGACGAACCCGCTGAACTCTCTGGTCAGCCCACGGGTTTCAAGTATGGTTTGGTGATTCATTTTTATGCTGCTGCCGGCCGGCAAAGCCGGATCGATCTCTCTCCCGAGGAACGCAAGGTTACTGTATCGCTGCCATCGATGCAGCCGGGTTTCAAAAAAAGAAAAGCCCCGGAACCCCGGGGCTTTTCCCCACCCATCAGCATTGCCTGGCGGCTCGCCGCTCAGTCGCCTTTGCGCAGTTTGCTCAGCCAGTGCTCCATCTGCCGGCCGGCGGCTTCGCGCCCGCCCAGACCGAAGGATAGCGCAACTGCGATGGCCACTGCGCCGAGCGTGAGGCCGAAGGCAAGGTTCACGATATCGCTGGCGATGCCCATGGCGCGCAGGCCCATGGCGATCACCAGGCCGAGGATCGCCAGCCGCGCGACCTGCGCAAGCCCGGCCGTGCCTTCGCCGCTCGACTTGTCGATCGCCTTGTAGGCGATGTTCGCCAGCCAGAAACCGACGATCAGGATCAGCGCGCCGAGCAGCACGTCGCCGCCGAACGAGATGAACATGGTCACCAGGTCGCGCACCTGCGTGAAGCCGAGCCGGTTTGCCGCCTCGACGGTTGCAAACAGCATCGCGAAGAACACGATGATGCCGGCCACCAGGCTGGAGGGCGTAAGCGGATCCTTGAACGCATAGGAAAATCCGAGCCGCCCGGGCAGCGCGTCGAACCCCATGCCGGCCAGCAGCCGGCGCACGATATCGGCGGCAAACTTCGCCACGTACCAGGTGATGATCAGGATCACCGCCGCCGCGAGGATGTTCGGCACCGCCTCGAGGATCAGCCCCAGCATGTCGGTCGCAGGGCCGGAGACCGCCTCGATCTGCAGCGCATCGAGCGCCGCGATCAGCGCCGGGATGAACACGAAGATGAACACCAGCATGCCCACCAGCCGCGACAGGCGCACCGTTTCATCCAGCCCGATCGACGATCCCAGGCGGTCGATACTTGCCGCGGCCAGCAGGTTGGTTACCAGCCCGCGCAGCACGCTGGCGACCAGCCAGCCGATGAAGCCGATCACGATCGCGGCGAAGATGTTCGGGATGATCCCCAGCGTCTTGTCGATCATGCCCTGCACCGGTTCCAGCAACCCCTGCAGATCGAGCGCGCCGAGAATCGCCGGCACGAACAGCAGCATGGTCAGCCAGAAGAGCACGTTGCCGACGCTCTTGCTCATCGGTTGCATGCCGGCCTGCTCGGAGATCTTCTTGTCCCAGGTCGTCGCCGCCAGTCCCCTGCTCACCAGCGCACGCAGCGCGGTGGCCAGCACCCACGCAAGCAGCAGCAGCAACGCGCCCGCGACCAGCCTCGGCAGGTAACCGAACACCTGGCGCATCATCTCGTTGAACGGATCGGATACCAGGTCGAGACTCAGCGTGTTGAATACGCCGATCAGGGTCAGCAGGATGATCAACCAGAACACGCCGGCCGCCAGGCCGCCTTCGACGTCCACCTTTTCCTGCGTGGTCTCGTCGATGCGCGCATTGACCTTGAGCAGCGAGAGCGATTTCCTCACGGTGGCACGGGCAATGACTGCGATGATCCAGCCGACGATCAAAATCGCCAGTGCACCGAGTATGCCGGGAAGATGTGTGCCGAGCGTGTCTTGCAGCGATGCCGCGAATGCGGAGAGATCCATGTTTGCCTCCCTCAGTTTATGCTGCGGATAAGGCGCACCTACTGTCCGGTACGCGCGCCAATGTCGAGCTTTATTGAGTCATGCACGTGCATGGACAGCCAATACTATAAAGCACCGGGCTTGCGAATGAAACCCGCATGCCGCCGGAATCGGGCTGCAAGCGCCGCAGGATCACGCGCATAATCCGTCCTGTGCGCCGCGTATCGCCGTCGGTGGCGCCCGCCAGAACCAACGACAAATGAACTTCTCGATTGCCGAAATCCTGGCCGCACTTACCCCCGTCGTGCATATCGTCGGCGCAATCGCCGTCACCATCGACGCCGTGCTGCGCAAGCGCCAGGTGCCTGCCGTCATCGGCTGGGTCGGCCTCGCCTGGCTGGCGCCGATCGTGGGTTCGATGTTCTACCTGGCGTTCGGCATCAACCGCATCAAGCGATCCGCGAGCGCGCTCAAGCTCGCCGCAGCCTGGGAATTGAGCAGCGTGCCCGCCGCCCTGCGCAGCGAAGCCTTGCGCAGCGAGGATTTTGCGGCCCGCCATCCGGCGTTTGCCGGCCTGTCCTTCCTCGGCCAGCGACTCACCGGCAATACGCTGCTCTCCGGCAATGCGATCGAACCGCTGATCGACGGCAACCAGGCCTACCCTGCGATGCTGGAAGCCATCGAGCGCGCCGAAACATCGCTGACGCTGGTCAGCTACATCTTCGACAACGACCGCGCCGGCGAGCGATTTCTCGAAGCGCTCATAAACGCCCAGCAGCGCGGCGTACAGGTGCGCGTGCTGATCGACGACTTCGGCTCGCGTTACACGCGGCCATCCATGCTCAAGCGCCTGCGCAAGGCCGGCATCCGCGAGGCGGCGTTCCTGCCCACACGCGTGCCGCGCATGTTCCCTTACGCCAACCTGCGCAACCATCGCAAGATCATGGTGGCGGACGGCCGCACCGGTTTCACCGGCGGCATGAACATCCGCGAAGGCCACTGGATCGACCACGATCCCCGCCACCCGATCCACTGCCTCCACTTCCGCGTCGACGGCCCGGCGGTCGCCGACCTGCAACGCACCTTCGCGGTGGACTGGGCCTTCACCACCGGCGAATATCTCGAAGGCGAAACCTGGTTCCCGAATCTCGACCGCGCCGGCAGCGTCGCCGCCCGCGGCATCCCGGACGGCCCCGACGCCGACATCGACAACATCCTGCACCTCCTGCTTGGCGCGCTGTCGGTCGCCACCCGCCGCGTGCGCATCGTCACGCCTTACTTCCTGCCGGACGAAGTGCTGCTGCGCGCGCTGCATGTCGCCGCCATGCGCGGCGTGGAAGTCGACATCGTGCTGCCGGCGAAGAGCAACATCCCGCTCTTGCACTGGGCCACGGCCCCGCAACTGACCGAACTGATCAGCCATGGCTGCCGCGTGCATTTCACCGGCCCGCACTTCGACCACACCAAGCTGATGGTGGTCGACAGCTTCTGGTCCCTGATCGGCTCGACCAACTGGGACGCCCGCAGCCTGCGGCTCAACTTCGAATACAACCTCGAGTGCTACGACGAACCGCTCGCCCAGCGTCTCGACCGGTTGATCATGCAGAAGATCGCCGCCGCACACCGCGTCACGCCCGAGGAACTCGCCCGCCCGATGCCGATCCGCCTGCGCAACGGCATCGCGCGGCTGTTCTCGCCGTATCTGTAACAATCCTGAGCGGCGACAGGACAGCTATGCCGTAGTGGGGACCACCTCGCGCTCTATCCGCTTGGCGTTCGCAATTTCCGCAACACGCAAGTCATACGCCGTCTGCAGGTTCAGCCACGAGCGTGCATCGCCGCCGAAGTAGCGTGCCAGTCGCATGGCCGTATCCGCGCTCACGCCCCGACGCTCGCGCGCGATATCGTTGATACGCGGCGCAGGCACGTTCAAGGCTTTTGCCAATGCATTGGCACTCATATTGAGCGGAACGAGGAAGTCCTCTCTCAGGACTTCGCCCGGGTGCACCGGGCGCATTCCATTCGTGGCCATGGCGACTCTCCTTCAGTGATAGTCCACGATCTCGACATCTTCCGGACCGATTTCGGTCCAACGGAAGCACACTCGATCAGCGTTAAAGATCACGGAACCCACCGCGTATTCGGCCCACGACAGGATGGTCTACTGCGAAATGGAGCCATACGAACATTGCGTGCGCCCCATTGCTAAATCTTGAGCGACAAATCCGGCAACGAATCCCTTTCGATCAGAGTTCTCTACCGGCTTCGTGCAGCGTCTTGCTCACCGGAGAGGTCAGGTACTCCATCACCGTGCGCTCGCCGAGATGGATCTCGGCGGAGACGAGCATGCCCGGGTTGAGCCGGAATTCGCGCCCGTCGCGCTCGAGGCGATCACTTTGCAGCGCGACCAGCGCGCGGAATCCGGACGGCGGCATGACGTGCTCCCTCGCGTCCTTGCGGTCGCGCTCGCGCACGTCTGGCAGTTCCGCGGCATCCGGGCTTACGTACTCGACCACGCCCTCGACCATGCCGTACTTGTGGAATGGATACGCGGCAAGTTTCAGCCGCACCGGCTGCCCGGTGCGCACGAAGCCCGCGTCGATATTGGTAACCCACACTTCGGCTTTGACCGGATCGTTTTGCGGCACGAGGGTCATCAGGATCGTGCCGGGGGACACGACAGTGCCGGTCGTGTGCGTGGCGAGATCCTTGACCACGCCGTCCTGCGGCGCCTTGAGTTCGAGCAGACCGCGCCGGTAGGCCTGCTTTCCCGCTTCCTGTTCTAGACGCAGGCGCTGCGCGTTGGCTTCGAGCTGTTCATTCTGCAGTTGCTGCCGGTAGCCCGACTCGATCTGCGCGAGCCGTTGTTTCGACTGCTCGATCGTCGCCCGCAGGCTTCCGACATGGTAGCTTTGCGCCTTGAGCTCCTGCTCCTTCTCGATGCGTTCGCGTGTCTTCTCCAGCACCGCGAGTTTGGAAACGAACCCTTCGTTTGCAAGTTTTTCGTACGCAGCCTCCTGCTCGAGGTAGATCGGCACCGTCTGCCTGAGGCGCGAATCCATCTCGATCGCGCCGCGCAGCTCCTGCTCCGCCTTGGCAAGCACCGCCCGTTCGCCCTCGACCCGGTCGCGCAGCGCGTCCCTGTTGGCGCGGTACTGCGCGAGGATCTGCTGGTACAGATCAGCACGATCTCCCCGCTGCAAATCGAATGGGCGGTCAACAAGTTCGGCCTGGATGCGCCGCAACTGCAGGCGGCGCAGATGCAGATCGGTCTCGACGGTTGCGACTTCGGCGTCGGACACGTCCGTCGCCATGCGCATCAGCACCTGCCCGCCTTTTACCTCCTCGCCCTCCCGTACCAGGATCTCCGCGATGATGCCGGGCTCGGAAGGCTGCACGATCTTGACGTAGCTGGCAGGAACCAGCTTGCCTTGCGCAACGGCGATGATGTCCAGCCGGCCGAACCACGTCCACGCAAGCATGGCCGCAAACAACAGCAGGCACACGTAGAGAACGACGCGCGGCAACGGCGAGGGCGCATGATCCTGCATGCGCAGGATGCCCGGCGCAAAATCCAGTTCGGTGTTCTTCGAGTAAGTCATGACCGTACCTTCAGCTCAGCCGGCTGAAACCCTCCGATAGTCCTTCGAACGGTTTTAGTCCATGGTGCACGGCAGATGCCGTCGCGTACGAAGCACTCCGGTCGAAATGGCCGCCGTACGGCAGCCGTAACCACCCGGCCGTGCCATAAGGCGCACCGCCCGTATCATCGTCCTGCAACACCAGGAAATCGAGGCGGCGATGGACTTCCCGCCACGCCCTTTCGATCCTGCTTTCGTCCGCGCCAGCGCCTTGTTGCGTGTCCTTGTGTCGATGAAGTGCAGCGCTTCGCAACCAACTGCGGTCGATTGCCGTCTGAATCGCGACATGCGCGTACCAGGACACAAGCGCGGCGCGCGCTTCGCGCCGTGGCTGAGAATTCGGGACAGTCCCAGGCAATGCGTTGGCATCCATTTCGGGGACCATTACCCGATTCAGGTCACGCGAAGCGGTGTCCAACAGTCGCATGCTGCCGCCGATATCGAAGCTCTGCCCCACGACCGTCTCCGAAGTCGCCGCGAACGGCTGCGGTGCGATCGCAAATTCCGGATCGGCCAATACCGACTGCACGCCCTCCGCACTCAAACCTGAAAACGCACCGTGCGCCGCATACTGCAGGGCGAGCTGTCCGCCCACGGCCTGCGAGTCGCTCGTCCACAGAAGTTGCGAGTCGAGGCGCTGCGCGAAATCGAACGGCGCGCCGCTCGCCTGTGCGGCATCGAAATCCGCGACCCAGGCATCTAGATCGAAAAGGCGAACCCCGTCGCCGTTGAAGAGCTGCAGGCGGGACGATCCACTCTTACCGGATGCATACCAGTCCGCAAAGGTCAGCGTCGCATCGGCGCCGGTGTCCAGCACCAGGTTCTCGCCGTCGCGACGCAGCGCGAGCACCGATCGGTCGATACCCAGGCCGAGCGAGACCGTAGTCGCATCGGAAGCACCCAGAAGACGATCGTGACCCTCATCCGCGTTCAGCGCGATGACTCGCGCCGATCCCGCAAGATTCAATGTGTCATCGCCCTTTCCCCCGGCGGCGAAACTGCGTCCGAGGTCGTTTACCAACCGATCGTCGCCGGCGCCGCCAATCAGCGCGTCGTGTCCCCGGTTGCCGTCCAGCCAGTCGTTGCCCGTCTCGCCGTGAAGCACGTCGTCGCCGTTCTCGCCGAAAACCACGTCGTCTCCCGCACCGCTGGAGACCACGTCGTTCCCGTTCCCAGCAAACACTATGTCGTAATCGCCTGCGAGTACCAGGCTATCCGGTCCATTGCTGCCGTACACGGTGTTGACATTGATCACCCGCAGGTTGAACGCGGCGGCGACCGACGCACCCGCGAGATCGGTCGCGACGACTTCGATCGCGTAGTCGCCCTGATCCTCGAATCCGGGCCCAGCCACGAACCGTCGCGCGTCGGGATCGAAAGCAAGCCACGCCGGTAACACCGGGCCGCTTGCCACGCGCGCCGACAATGCAAGGCTGTCGCCCACATCGACATCCAGGAATGTTCCCTCCGGGACCGGTATCGCATACTGGCGTCCTTCGACGATACTCACGTCGGCAAGCGGCGCGAACACGACCGGGGCATCGTTTACGTTGTTCACGGTCAGCAGAAATCCGCCGGATGCGGCGAAGCCTTCCGGATCCGCTGCGTTGACAATGATCGAGACGACGCCCACGTCGTCGTTGCCCGGTGTGCCGGAGAACACCTGTGTCGCCGGATCGAAACTCAGCCAGCCAGGCAGTGCTGATTCTCCCTCAACAGTTGCAGAGTACAGCAGCACGTCTCCCGAATCCGGATCGACGAAAGTCTGCGGCGGCAGCGCGTAGCTGAACAGGCTGTCCTCGAGCGCCGCCTGGCTGCTCAGGCCGCCGGTGTACGCCGGCGGATGGTTGGACGGCTGCAGCATGTCGGTGAGATTCCACACGCTACCGTCGGCGAACCGCACATCTTCGACGCGCTCGACCGGATCGGTCCAGTTCTCGATGACGAGTTCGTCTTCCGTTCCCGTAATCGCGATCACGATGTGTGCGCCAGCCTGCGCCAGCGTGAGATCGGACGGCGTCACCCCGTCTTGAACTTGCACGACATCGACCTCGTTCGCGAGTCCCGATTCGATCACGCGATCGCGCCCGTAGCCGCGCCCGAAGCGATAGACATCGGCACCCGCACCGCCCGATAGCACGTCGTCGCCCGCAAGTCCGTCCAGCACGTCATTGCCGGCGCCGCCGGTTATGCGATCGGTCAGCGCAGTGCCGCTCAGCGTATCTTCGCCGGATGTTCCGGCGATGTCGAAACCGCGCGCAAGAAGCTGTTCGTAGGAAAGCGTCTCGCCATTGCTGAATACGAAGGAATCGATGTCCCGTGACCCGTGCGGATCCAGCGGATCGAAGCTCACCAGGCGAATCCGGTCACCGCCATCGCCCAGGCGCAGCAACAGCGATCCGAGGCCGAGCGTGACGGATTCACTCAGGATGCCGCCGCCAAACATCAGGGTGTTCGGTCCCGCCGGGTCCCAGATGGTATCGTTGCCGTCGCCAGCGCTGTATAAATAAGTGTCGACGCCTTCGCCGCCCATCAACAGGTCCGCACCCGGCCCGCCGACGAGCGTGTCGTCGCCACCACCTGCATCCAGCCAGTCGTCGCCGCTACCGCCCGCGAGTTCTTCTGCTGCCTCGGTCCCGACGAGGATGTCTGCCGAGCCATCACCCGTAACAGGTACCGCAATCGTGCCTGGGATAAATTGCGGTGCGTGCCCGAACGTCGATCCGGTCAGTACGGGCACTACTCCGTCCAAGTCGTTGTTCACGCTCCCCGTCGTCGCGTATTTGTAAGCCAGCGAACCGCCGTATGCATGCGAGGTGCTTACCGACCGAAGAAACAAGGGCAGCACCTCCGTCAACGTCAACTGGAAGGAAGGGTCCGACTGCGCCTGCTGCTCGAATGAAGCAAGCACTGCCGATAAATCATAGGTCCGAATGTCTTCGCCGATGATCTGCAGATTTATAGCAGGCCAGCTGCTCACCGGGAGGAATCCCCTGGTCAACAACAATGCATCGTCCTGCCCCGTCTGCAGGAGCATGTCCTGTCCGGAACGAACAAGGACAAGATCCTCGATCTTAATGCCGCCTCCGAGCGAAAGCGTGGTGCCTTGCGGGATGTACAACCAGTCTCTGCCATCTCCCTGGTTGAATGCCACAACGGAATCTCTTGCAGCGACCTGCACCTGATCGTCGCCGGATCCACCGATGACCAAATGGCCGGCGGAAGCCGCCAGCAGTGTGTCGTTGCCGGCGCCACCATCCAGAATCTTTCCTTCGAACTCCGCGACCAGTCTGTCGGCGCCATCGTCGCCGAACAGCGCGTCGACGCCGGCCCCGCCATCCAGGTAGTCTCCACCTTCGCCGCCGCGCAGGATGTCGTTTCCATCCCATCCGAATATAAAGTCATTTCCGGACAGGCCGTCCAGCTCGCTTCCAGATGACGCGGCTACAAGCACATCCATCCCGCTCGTGGCGGGACGCCGCTCGAGGCGCTCCAGTACCATGTTCTTGTCCCAGACTGTGCCGTCCGCGAACCGGAACTCTTCGATTCCGCCCAGGGTCGGGTACGCCGTGGAAATCCAGCCCAGAACCTCGAGGCGATCGCCGGTGGCATCGATGTCAAACGCGATTCCGATAAAATCGATATCTCCGATTCGTACCGTTACGTCTTCCGCGTATATGTCGTGACCGAAACGCACGACATCATGTCCGGCAGCACTCGAATCCACGTTGTAGATGCGGTCATGTCCGTACCCGCGCCCGAACACGAATACGTCGGAGCCGTCGAAGTCCTGAAGAAAGTCATTGCCGGGGCCGCCGTCCAGTACGTCGTCTCCCGAGTAATCAATGAGCACGTCGTCGCCGGCGAGGCCATAAAGCGCATTGTTCCGCTCGTCACCAAATAAATGGTCATCCAGCGAAGTGCCGATCTTCCTGGTCGACTGCGACGCTCGCACCAGCAAGTCCTCAATCGAGTAGCTCGAACCGTCCGCAAACAAGATCCTCTCAATGCCGAACGACTCTCCGGGGAAGTTCACCAGGCTGTTTGCCACGACCGGGTCACTCCGGTCAGGCAACAGCACCCTTACGCCACTACCCTCGTTCCATGTAATGTCGAGCGTGACCAGATGCGACGAGAATGTTCCCGACCCGAGAAGCGAAACTGCCTCCGATCCGATACTCAGCTCAAGATCGGCGTAAAGAATGCCCTTGCCGAATTCCACGGTATCGACGCTCGCCCGGCCGCCTGCAAACGAGTAATAACCGCCCGTGAGAAAGATTTCCGGAATGGCCTCATCGATGATGTCGAATCCGTCGTGCTCGTACAGGACGAGATACGTATCGTTGCCGTCGGTCCCGGCCAGGTAGTCGCCGCCCGGGCCGCCTACGATCACGTCGTCGGCGAAGGTGCCGACGATGCGGTCGTCGTCGGCGCCGCCCGAAAGAAAATCGCCAATCGACGAGAAACCCCAGCCGTACGCATAGATGAAGTCGTCGCTTTCGCCGGCATCCGAGGCGATCACACCGCTGTAGCGGAAATCCAGAAAGTTGTCCGACGGGCCGGCCTGAATCCTCGCCAGGTTGAGGTAACGCAGTTCGCCTTCGACGGTTTCGTCCTCCCAGGGATCGCGGAAGATCACCGGATCGTCGCTGTACTGGTTCGCGATCCTCAGGTCGCCGGAGTAACCGTACACGCCGATCTCGGCAAGGTAGCGCAGGCGCGCAGCATCGAGATAACGTTGCTCGGCTTCAGCCAGGGAGCCAATGCCCCCTGCAGACGCGAGCTGCTCGATCAGTGCGGGAAGCGGGATCTGCTCTCCTGCGCTGTTGACGACAGTCCAATCCTGAGCGCCCGCGTAGTACTCCCCGATGATCAGACCGTCCGTCGAATTGCGGATCAGGAGTTGCAGGTCGTCGCCTTCACGCACAGTGCGCAGATCCGAAAATCGTATTCCGCTTGCAAGCGCAACGATGCTGGGCTCGTTGCCCGCTTCAATTACGAGGTCCAGCCCGCCGCCTGGAACCAGCACGTACGAATCGACGCCCGAACCGCCCGCGAGCGTATCGTTGCCGGCACCGCCGTTCAGGATGTCATTGCCGGCCAGCCCCAGCAGCACGTCGTCGTAAGGCGTGCCGGCAAGCGTGTCGTCCACGTCGGTGCCGGTAATCGGCGGGACCGCAAGCAGATCGAGCTCCGCGGAATCGATCCGGGTTCCGTCCGCGAACACGATGTGCTCGATCCGGTTGGCGGGCTTCAGGTAGTAACGATCGAGAACGAGTTCGTCCCCGCTGCCGATGATCGAGATGGCGAGGTCGCCGTTCGCCCGCCGTGCGAGTGCGAGATCGGCGCGCCCAATACCCGCGCCGATAAGGACCGAGTCGATGTCGCCGGGATCGCCCTCGTCGGCAACTGTGTCCCGTCCGGAGCCGAACCCGAACCGGTAGCTGTCGTTGCCGACACCGCCGGACATCCAGTCGTTTCCCTCGCCGCCGTCCAGGGTGTCGTGTCCGGCGTCCCCAAAAAGCAGGTCGTCGCCCGCGCCGGCGTAAAGCTGATCGTCGCCCGCACCGCCCTCCAGCCGGTCGTTGCCGCGGTAGGCACGCAGCAGGTCATCTCCTTCGTCACCGCGCAACCAATCGTCGCCTGCGTAGCCTTCGAGCAGGTCGTCCCCCTCGGTCCCGGTGAGGTTCTGGCCGTTGATCAGCGAGGCGCGCAGCACCTGCTCGCGATCCAGTACCGTGCCGTCCGCCAGAATGAACCCGGCGAGACGCTCATCCGTGCCGAGCGAAATCCCCATCCCATCCGCGAGAGCGCTGCCGCCCGCAGCAACACTGCGCTTGAGCTGAAAGACGACCTGACCGTTTACGACCGTCCTACGCAGATCGAGATCGTCCGCCTGCAACCCCTCGGGCAGTGCGATATACGAATATCCCTCGAGGTCGAACACGCTGTCCTGCACGTCGAACAGGTAGGTATCGTTATCCGAGCCGCCGAACAACCGGTCGAAATCCGCCCCGCCCGCAAGGTAATCGTCGCCGGCGCCGCCCCACAGCGCATCGCGGCCGTCGCCGCCTTCCAGGCGATCGGCGCCGGCATCGCCTACCAGTTGATCCGCCCCTTCCCCGCCGATCAGATGGTCGTTGCCGTCGCCCCCGAAAATTCGATCGTTCCCCGCGCCACCATCAAGGTAGTCGTCCCCGCCAAATCCTTGCAGTTCGTCATGGCCGCCGAAACCACGGATTCGGTCGGCAACCGCAGTCCCGACAAGCACCGGATTCGCGCTCCCGTTGTCGTCCAGATCCGCGCCATCGATATCGAAGCCCTTGGCCAGGATATCGTCGAAAGTCATGCGGGTGCCGTCATCGAACAGGATGTAATCGATAACCGGCGTCACCCAGGGATCGAGCGTGTCGAAGTTTGCGAAGTAGATTCTGTCGCGCAGGGACTCGGGATCGTTCTCGTCGGCCGGACCGAGATCGATCAGCAGGCTTCCCGGAATGAACTTGACGGTACTACGGAGAATGCCGCCAAAAATCAGGATACTTGCGTCGGCAAACCCCGAATCGCCCGGCTCGTCGATGATCGTGTCGCTGCCGTCGCCCCGATTGAAAATGTAGGTATCCTTGCCCGTGCCTCCATGAAGCACATCATTTCCCGCGCCGCCAATCAGTACGTCGTCACCGCCGTTGCCGTACAGCGTGTCGTTGCCGGCGCCTCCGTCCAGATAGTCGTTGCCTTCGTTCCCGGCCGTGACCATGGTCGGGTTGTCGCCGACGAGCAGGTCGTCGCCCGACCCGCCGACCAACACATCGTCTCCCGCGTCGCCGAACAGTACGTCGTTGCCGCTGCCGCCGTCGACGAGATCGTTGCCGCCTTCCCCGAAGACCCAGTCGTCCCCTGCCCCGCCGTAGATGCGGTCGTCGCCGGCATCGACGCTCAGCCGGATGCCCGCATTCGTAAACCGGGTCTGATAGTGCAGCGCCAGATCGGTCTCGATGATTTCACGCGCCACTTCCCATTCGCGCGACACGATCTCGCGCCCGCTGTCGCCACGGATGACATCGTCACCCGCACCCCCAACGAGCATATCCGCGCCACCGCCTCCGAGCAGCACGTCGTTCTCGCTGCCGCCGATGAGGATGTCGTTGCCTTCACCGCCGTCCAGCCAATCGCCTTTGCTGCGGAGCGAAAATGCGGATTCTCCAGACAGCAACGCAGCGGCAATGTCGATCAAGTCCGCAGCGAACAGCTCGTCGTCGCTATCCTCGCCCACGACGATATCGCTGTCCGCGCCTCCCGAAAGGCGATCGTTGCCTTCGCCGCCCTCGAGAATGTCGCGGCCTGCTTCCCCGTGCAGTTCATCTTCGTCTGCGCCGCCGTAAAGCTGGTCGTCGCCTGCATTTCCGAACAGGCGATCGTTGCCCGCTTCACCGTAGAGCAGATCGGCCGCATCCCCGCCCGATACGACATCGTCGCCCACGCCGGCATGGATCACGTCCACTCCGCCGAGCCCTTCGATGAGGTCCGGCTGATCGGTGCCGGTCAGCAGGTTGCTCAGCTCATCGCCGAGAATCGTGTTGACCGGCTCCTCGAACACGGTCTCCGCACGAGCCGTCAATAACCGGATATGGAAATCTCCATCGCGGAAATCCTTCAGCGCAAGGCTGCCACCGGCGTCGTTGCCGAACGTAATCCTGAGGTCCTCGCGCCCCGCCTCGCCCGGCAGCCTGGTGTACAAGAATCGACCGTCGGCGCTCTGCCACTCCGTATCCGACACGCGCACACTGGCATCCGCGATAACGAAACCATCCGCGTTTCCGTAGAAGAGTCCGCTCTGATAGACGTAGCGCAACACCCCCTTGCCATCGATGTCGAGGATCGTGTCTTCTCCGTCGTTGAATGTGCCAACGAGCGCTGCGCCCGCACGGTACTGATAGACGTCTAGTCCGCGCCCGCCCTCCAGATAGTCTTCCCCGCCGCGGCCTTCCAGCACGTCCGTGCCCGCGCCGCCGTAAAGACGATCGGCCTGACTCGCGCCGACAAGTGCGTCCGCTCCGGAGCCACCGAATAGTGCAAGTCGGGGAAGCGCCGTGCTGAAGGGGACCTCGGGGTCTGAGTTCAGACCGCGCACATCGACCGTATGCCCGAGGCTCCCATCCTGATAGCGCCAGTTCTCGGCGCCGAGTTCGCCATGCGCAAAGGACAGGTCGAGGGTGTAAGCCTCGTTCTTGGCGGCGAGAAACGCGGCGCGGTCTTCGATCCATCGGTCTGTCAATGCCCCGAGCCGGTTGTCTGGATCGAACAGATCCAGCTCACCGGCGCTGTTGTGCAACGTGTAGTCGGCACCGATCACCGCGAAGGGATTGAGCGCAACCAGAGCGTAGCGGTACGCCTCGCCGACGTTATGCTCGGAACCGCCCCCGGCAAGAGCGCCGATGGTTTCGGCAGACAGGCTGGCCAGATTCTCGACCGCGTACGTTGACGACGCATCCAGCCTCGCCTGAATCCGGAGCACGGCATCATGAAACGCGTCACGCGCATCGATGTCACCCTTGCCCAACCATCCGAAGTTGTCGAACAGGCCGATCGCATCCGAGGTCAGCAGCCGCTCTGCCACGTAGACTGGCGTCGCCTCCGCACCGTCCCGGCGAGACAGAAACTGTCCGTCCGGGAGAAACAGTCTGAACAGAGCTTCGGCGAGCGCCTCGTCGCTGCGATTGATCTGCGGCGAAGCGGCCAGAAGCAGTGTCTCGTTGGCGGAAAAGCTCAGGGCGCCGTCGATGCGATGCAGCAACGCATGCAGCGCGAGTGCATCCGTCAGCGGCTCGATCACGTGGCTATTCGATTCGGTGGGAACGTGTGTGGAGTCCCCGAGGACCTGCTGGTTGGTCAGCACACTCGCCACGAGACTCAAATCATCGCCCGGCGCGAGGTCTTCGCTCTCGATACTGTGAATCTGTAACGCCTGAAAGCTCGATACAGGCGTGAGGACTCCCATGTTACCGAACAGCGCGATCAGCTCTTCCGTCAGCCGGTGCGCGGTGGGATCGATGTACTGCGCCGCGCCGCCGCCCAATCCTTCGGCCAATGCGTTGAGCACCAGGGACGCCGGCACCGGCGCGCTGGCGGCCAACGCCGGATCAAATCCCGGTGCGTTGAAAACCACCACGTCCGAATCGACGAGGTCGGGAAACAGCCGCGCGGCCAGCACGGCGAGGTGTCCGCCGAGGCTGTGGCCCGTCACCGAGATCTTCTGGCCCTCGGATATCAGTCCGAGCCCGCTGCCGACATGCGTGACTTCGAAATCGATGTGGACGATCACCGATTCGAACACCGGATCGCCGAATTTGTTGACCGTCTCACGCGTTCCGCTTACCGCGACCGCGCGTTCCGTCTCGCGGTCAAGCGAAGTCCGTATCGCGAGTTGTGGGACGGCGTGATCGTTCTTGTCGGCCCGCATTCGCAGGATGAGATTGACCATCGACACTGTCTGCGGCAGGGCAAGGCCGAGGATGCCGATTGCACCGAGGGAGGCTTGCCAGAGATCCACCCGCCCGTCTTCGTTGGGCTCGGTGCCGCGGATGGCCAGCACCTGCTCACCTTGCTCTCCCAACTGGAACAACGTCGCAGCGAAGCCGGTCGGGTCGGGTGTGGCGGGGTTGTCGTTGCCGTGGTAGTGGCGGACGTTCCAGGTAGTACGGTCGCCGTAAAACGTTACGTTGGCATCAAACAGATACTGCGCGATCGACAAAGGGAGGCGGCCTCGGGCTTGATTGGGGTCAGACGCTCGGGCGGCGAACGCTGCCCCGTCCAGTAAGCTCCCGCCCATCCGAACATAGGCTGCAGTAGACAAAGTGGCGTACTTGTAGTGGTCGAGTGTCGTCACCACGTTTGTGCCCTCGCTCACTGAATAGGTTTGAGAACGTCGCGGTAAATAAGCCTGTTGTACTTGCTGTTCGGCCCGCCATCCGGTCCGTCACAAGAGTACGGAACTTCCCCAAGACCAATAAAGAACCAAGGCGGCCGTCTTCCGTATGCAATATATCGTCCGATCACTTCGTTGGCTTGCTTGTCGGTCACACGCGATTCCTGGCGCGTGATCTTGTGGGCTGCACGCTCACCATAGATATTGGTCGTGTAGTGATACCTCGCAGTGGCGCTGTCGAGGACTGTCGGCGTCCACACGCCGTTAACCTTCTCCAGCCGAACCACCTTGCTGGGCCCGCCCTCCGTATTCGGATACACCATCTCGTAGAATTTGTAGCCGCCCCGGTCCAGGTCTTGCGCCGCCTGTTCGTTTCGCGGCACGGGCGTTGTGGGTCGGGTCGTGTCATAGAACCCCTCCACCTCCACCGTCTTGTTGATGAACACCCCCGCATCCTTCTTGCACAGCCGCCCGAAGTTCCACGCGATCCACAGCTCCTCGACCCACGGACCGATCGCCAGCACGAAGAGAAGCGGCACGGTTACCGCCCACGGGCGCTTCATGCGTTTCGCCAGCCACCACCACAGCAGCGCAATGAGCGCCAGCCCGATCACGTACAACGGAAACAGGATGATCCAGTTGAGGCCGGTCCAGTAGTAGAACCGCATGCCGAAGGTCTCCGAGAGCAAATTCATCATGGGTAATCCTCAATGTATCCGTTGCGAAGACTGTCCTTGGTTCAGTGAAGCCGGCACGTCGGCTTGATCACGGCATGCATTCTCTCTTGATCGCTCGCTGCCCGTGCATGTAATCATCCCGCGTCTACTCCGTCGATCGCGACAGACAGCACGTCGCGGACGCTCGCCGGAAGCGTGTGCGCGATCATCAGGATCGTTACCTGTCCCCTGAGCGCGTTGATCGTCTCGCCGATTGCGTTGGCCGCATCGTCGTCCAGACTGCTGGTGGCTTCGTCCAGGATCAGTATGGGCGGGCGCTTCAGCAGAGCGCGGGCGATGGCGATGCGCTGTTTCTGGCCGCCAGAGAGCCCGGCGCCGTGTTCGCCGACCGGTGTCTGGTAGCCTTGCGGCATGGCTTCGATGACGTCGTGGATTCCCGCCGCTTTGCAGGCGATCACGATGTCTTCGAAGGTCGCGTGCGGATTACCGAGAACGATGTTCTCGTAGATCGAGCCGGAGAACAGCACGGTCTCCTGCGGCACGACGCCCAGCTGGCTGCGCAATTCATTGGCGGAGAGATGCTGCGTGTCGTGGCCGTCGATGCGAATGCGGCCCTCGGTCGGAAGATAGAAACCCTGCAGCAGCCGCGCGAGCGTGCTCTTGCCGCATCCCGACGGTCCGGTGATCGCGATGCATTGACCCGGCGCGACGGTGAGGTTCAGGCCGCGGTACAGCCACGGCAATCCCTCGCCATATCGGAAACCCAGGTTTTCGATCTCGATGCGCCCCTTGCGGATGGACTCGCGGCTTGGCTGCAGGGAGTACGGTTCCTGCGGCGCGTCCATCACGTCGCCCAGCCTTCTCACCGCGATCGCCGCCTGCTGGAACTCCTGCCAGAGCCCGACCAGCCGCAGCATCGGTTGCGAAATCCGGTGCGCGAACATCTGGAACGCGACCAGCATGCCGACCGTGAATCCCACTTCCTGCATCACGATCCACGCGCCGAGACAAAGGATCGCGAGCGTCATCAATTGCTCCAGCGTCTGCGCCGAAACCTGATAGGTATTCGCGAGCTGCCGTGTGCGGAAGCTCGCTTGCAGATAGGACGCGAGGTAATCACCGAAGCGGCTGTTGAGCTGCGGTTCCATCTGCAGGGATTTCACCGTGTCCAGCCCGGCGATGTACTCGGTCAGAAACGCCTGGTTGCGCGCGCCGAGAAGGAATTGCTCGTTCAGGCGCCTGCGGATCACAGGCGCGACGCCGAGACTCAACACGACGATCGCAAGCAGGATCGCCATGGTGACGAGGGTGAGTTGCCAGCTGTACCAAAACATGACCGCGAGAAAAATGGCCATGAAAGGCAGGTCCAGCATCACCGTGACCGCGGCACTGGCAAGAAACTCCCGAATCGTTTCGACGCCCTGCACGCGTGCGACCAGCACCCCGGTCGGGCGGCGCTCGAAGTACCGCGGCGGCAGCCGAAACAGGTGCTCGAACACGCGCATGCCGAGCACCGCGTCGATGCGATTGCCGGTATGCAGGATCAGGTACTGTCGCACCCAACTCATGATCGCGGTGAACACCAGAAACACCGCGAGGCCGATGCCGATCACCTGCAGGGTATTGATGGTGTGATGGACGATGACCTTGTCGATCACCACCTGCGTGAACAACGGCGTGGCGAGCGCCATGAGCTGGATCGCAAGGGAGGCGATCAGCACGTCGCGGAAGATACGCCGGTGCTTGAGCAGTTCCGGCACGAACCAGCGGAAGCCGAACCGCTCGCGCTGCGCCGACGACGCATCCGGGTCGCTGACTTTCCCGTCGCGCGGCGCGGCGCGCAGTACGTAGCCCGCGTAGCGCGCGGCAAACTCCGACAGGGGCAGGATCGTGTGCCCCGGCCGGCCTTCCTCTAGAAACGCGATACGCCCTTCTTCGACGCGGAGCACGAAGGCGAAGCATGCACTCGCCGTTCCAGCCTCGTTGCCGAGACTCGGTTCCGCTGGGAACGCGGGCGCGACCGGTTGCAGCAGTGCCGCGAACGGCGCGGCGAGCTTTGCGAGTGTCTTCGCCGGTCTCGACTCCCAGCGCGCCCTGAAAGCAAGCGATTGCGCGGCCGAAACCAGGACGGGCGCATCGAATGGCGGGGACAGCTCGCCCAGCGCGAGCCGAGGATCGAAAGGTATGCGGAAATACTGACAGAATGCCGTCAGTACCCAAAGAATACTGTCGCGACCGAACACGCCACGAACGGACTCACTCCCTTTTGATGCGAGACGCTGCGTCCGAGCCAACCGTCCCGCAGCCTCCATGTTCACAGAAGCCGCCCCCGATGCGCATTATTCGGTTCTTTTATCTTCGGGGCTGTTCGGTGGTTATCGCCCGTGTCAGCTTTCTTTCTAGCGCGTCTGCAAAGGAAGTCAAATCTGACATTTTGGCAAGTTTGCGTTTACGCCTTAACCGTCAAATAGATACCAACGGCACTTAATCAAACAACACAAGAAATGCACATGTCATTCCGCGCCGCGTGATCCGGTTAACTCTGTTGGTCGCGCACCTGAGCGCCATCATCCGAGCCGAGACGCCTGACAGCAGACAAGAAAAAGCCCCGGTTCGCCGGGGCTTTTTCGTTGGAGGCTGACGGCTGCGATCAGGCCACCGTCACGTCCTTCGACAGGTACACGTCCTGGATCGCGTTCAGCAGTTCGACGCCTTCTTTCATCGGGCGCTGGAAAGCCTTGCGGCCGGAGATGAGGCCGGTGCCGCCGGCGCGCTTGTTGACGACCGCGGTGCGCACGGCTTCGGCGAGATCGCTTTCGCCTGACGAAGCGCCGCCGGAGTTGATCAGGCCGGCGCGGCCCATGTAGCAGTTGGCGACCTGGTAGCGCGTGAGGTCGATCGGGTTGTCGCTGGTGAGTTCGGAGTACACGCGCTTGTCGGTCTTGCCGTAGGGATTCTCTTTGGTGTTGAGGGCGTTGTAGCCGCCGTTATTCTCCGGCAGCTTCTGCTTGATGATGTCCGCCTCGATGGTGACGCCGAGGTGGTTGGCTTGGCCGGTGAGGTCGGCGGAGACGTGATAGTCCTTGTCCTTCTTGAATTCCGGGTTGCGCAGGTAGCACCACAGCACGGTGGCCATGCCGAGTTCGTGCGCCTGGTGGAAGGCCTGGCTCACTTCGATGATCTGGCGCGAGGATTCGGGCGAACCGAAATAGATGGTGGCGCCGACCGCGACCGCGCCGAGATCCTTCGCCTGGCGGATGTTGGCGAAGAAGATCTGATCGTATTTGTTCGGGTAGGTGAGGAATTCGTTGTGGTTGCACTTGAGCAGGAACGGAATCTTGTGCGCGTACTTGCGCGAGCAGGCGCCGAGCACGCCGAGCGTGGAGGCGACCGCGTTGCAGCCGCCTTCGATCGCCAGCTTGATGATGTTTTCGGGGTCGAACATGGCGGGGTTCTTGGCGAACGAAGCGCCGGCCGAGTGTTCGATGCCCTGGTCCACCGGCAGGATGGAAACGTAGCCGGTGCCGCCAAGGCGGCCGTGGTCGAAGATCTGCTGCAGGCTGCGCATCACGCCCGGGCTGCGGTCCGAATGCGCGACCACGCGGTCGACGAAATCCGGGCCGGGCAAATGCAGCGATTCTTTCGGGATGGTCTTGCAGACGTGTTTCAGCAGCGTGTCGGCGTCCTTGCCGAGCAAGGCGGCGACATCGGTCTTGCCGCCGGTTTTCATTGCGGTCACGGTGGACATGGTGGCTCCTCCTGCGTTCCGGGCACGGCACCGGGCGGTACCGCGACTATCTCACGCGTTTATTTTAACCCCGCGCCCGGACGGCGCGGCGGATCGCCCTATAATTCACCGCTTCCGGCCACTTTCTTCTGATTCAAATCAAAACATGATCTATTCCCTCGGCGAAAGAAAAGTCGTCACCAGGGGCGACTTCTGGGTTGCGGAGAACGCGACGGTGATCGGTTCGGTCGTGCTAGAGAACGACGTGAGCGTGTGGTTCAACACCGTGATCCGCGGCGACAACGATCTCATCACCGTCGGCGAAGGCTCGAACGTGCAGGACAACTCGGTGCTGCATACCGACGAAGGCGTCCGCCTGACGGTCGGCAGGAATGTCACCATCGGCCACCAGGTGATGCTGCACGGCTGCACCATCGGCGATGGCAGCCTGATCGGCATCAAGGCGACCGTGCTCAACAACGCGAAGATCGGCCGCAACTGCCTGATCGGCGCGCATGCGCTGATCACCGAGGGCAAGGAAATCCCCGACCGCTCGCTGGTCGTCGGCGCTCCGGGCAAGGTGGTACGGCAGCTCACCGACGACGAAGTGAAGATGCTGCAGTGGAACGCCGAGCACTACGTGCAGAACTACAAGCGCTACCAGAAGCAGCTGGAGGCGCAACAAGTCTGAGCGCACAGAATAAGAGGTCAATCGAGGATCGGGGTTCTCACCACAAACTCACGAAGGCACAAAGAAGCACGAGGACTTGACCAGCGGTTTCTTTGTGAACTTGGTGCCTTTGTGCCTTCGTGGTTGAGCCCGCATCGCAACACGGCACGACCGCGCAGCGACCCGCCAGATCGACGTGGATCGGCAACCGAATCCGCGTAGAATCTTCCGCATGGCGCTGCCTCCCACTCCGATGTTCAAGTACGGGTTCCGCATCCGCACCCGCTCCGGGCTGCCGGTCGACAACCTGGTGGTGCATGCACGCGACCGCGAGGAAGCGGAAAAGAAAATCTCGCAGATGTACATGCACTGCGAGATCCTCGAATGCAAGGAAATGCAGATGCAGAACCGCGATGAATCGGTGCAGTTCGAGGACATCATCTCGCTGATCGCGAGACAGACGGATGATGAGAAAGAGGACTGAGGGCCGAGGGCCGAGTGCTGAGGACTGAGTACCGAGTGCTGAAGGCCGAGTGCTGAGGGCCGAGGGCCGAGTGCTGAGGGCCGAGTAAAGTCAAGACAACCGACTCGGGACCCGGGAAGAACTACGGGCGTCTCTGGATCGGTGGCCTGGTTTCGCTGTCGCGGTCGGGTTCGCGGTCGCGGGTCTCGATGAAACCGCTGTTGACCAGTTCATCCACCAGGGCGTCGTAATCGGTTGCGCCTTTGCTGTCCGGCGCATGGGAGAAAACGTCCTTGCGCGAGGCGGGACTCTCGGCGATGGCGACGTTTTCGGAGATGCGCGTTTCGCAGATTTCCTCCGGGAACCTTTCCTTCAGGGCTGCGTAGATCTGGTGGGACATTTTGCGGCGGGCATCGAAGCGGGTGATGACATACCTGCGCCGCACCGGTTTCTTCAGCACGTGTTCCAGCGCCTTCAGCGTGCGCTCCACTGCATGCACGCCCTGCACCGCCAGATAGTCTGCCGATACCGGCACCAGCACCCTGTCCGACGCAAAGATGGCCGAAAGGCTGAGCACGCCGAGCATCGGGCAGCAGTCGATCACGATCGGGCGCCCGGTGTTGAGGTTCTCGCGGATGATGCCCTGGTTCAGCCGGGTGAGGACGTTCGGCCCCTTGCCGAACTGGGTGTCCACCTTGGACAACTCCACATGCGCCGGGATCGACAGCCAGCCGCCGTGCGCGGGGCGGATCAGCTGGGTGAGGGGTTTGACCTGCTGGTAGAAACTGAAGATCGAATCGTCGGAGTGATCGACCGTGGTGCCGCACACATAGGAGAGGTGGGCCTGCGGGTCGAGGTCGATGCTCAACGGGTTGTAGCCGCGGCGGGCCAACGCAGCGGTGAGGTTCAGCGACGTGGTGGTCTTACCGACCCCGCCCTTCTGGTTGAAGATCGCGATTTTCGCCATGCAGTACGCCGTTCCTTGCCCGGCTCATGGCCCCTGAGACGGACACGTTACTTAGCAAATCAGTCAGTTGTCAATTTTCTGCAGGCCCTGTTTTACTCCGGATTCGACCGGTTCCTCCCAGCCTTTGGCACGCTTGACCGCCCGCCGCCAGGCAGACTTCAGCGCCGTGCGCCGATCGGACGGCATGTTCGGCTCAAAGCGGCGTTCCAGCTGCCAATGGCCGGCCAGTTCGGACTCGCCCTTCCAGAATCCAACCGTCAGGCCGGCAAGATACGCAGCGCCGAGGGCGGTGCTCTCGTAGGTGCGCGGCCGCAGCACCGGCACGCCGAGGATGTCGGCCTGGAACTGCATCAGGATGTCGCTCTGGCTGGCGCCGCCATCCACCCGCAGTTCGGATACCGCGATGCCCGCATCGGTCTGCATGGCATCGAGCACGTCCGCGGTCTGGAACGCGATCGATTCCAGCGCGGCACGGGCGAAATGCGCCGCGCCGGTGCCACGGGTAATGCCGACGATGGTGCCGCGCGCGTAGGGGTCCCAGTGGGGCGCGCCCAGGCCGGCGAAGGCCGGCACCATGTACACGCCGCCGCTGTCGGGTACCTGCGCCGCGAGCGAGTCGATCTCGGGTGACGAGCGGATCAGCCCGAGCCCGTCGCGCAGCCACTGCACCACCGCGCCGGCGATGAACACGCTGCCTTCGAGCGCGTAATCGAGGCGTTCGCCGATCTTCCACGCCACCGTGGTCAGCAGCTTGCTCTTCGAATCGACCGGCCGTTCGCCGGTCTGCATCAGCATGAAACAGCCGGTGCCATAGGTATTCTTGACCATGCCGACCTGCGTGCATTGCTGGCCGAACAGCGCTGCCTGCTGGTCGCCCGCGATGCCGGCGATCGGCAGCGCCTTGCCGAAGAGTCCGGGATCGCTCTCGCCGCACACGCCGCCGGAATCCACCACCTTCGGCAGCAGGGGCCGCGGCACGCGCAGGAGCTGCAGAAGTTTTTCGTCCCAGTCTCGCGTATGGATGTTGAACAGCAGCGTGCGGGATGCGTTCGACATGTCCGTCGCATGCAAACGCCCTTTGGTCAGATTCCAGATCAGCCACGAATCGATCGTGCCGAACGCCAGTTCGCCGCGCTCCGCGCGCTCGCGCGCGCCATCCACGTGATCCAGCAGCCAGCGCAGCTTGGTGCCGGCGAAATAGGCGTCGATCACCAGCCCGGTGCGCCCGGTGACCAGCGCCTCCACGCCCTGCTGCTTGAGGTGGTCGCACATGCCCGCCGTCCGGCGATCCTGCCAGACGATCGCGTTATGGATCGGCCGGCCGGTGCTGCGATCCCATACGACCGTGGTCTCGCGCTGGTTGGTGATGCCGATCGCGACGATGTCGTCGGCCGACAGTTTTGCGCGAACCAGCGCTTCCTTCGCCGTGAGCAACTGTGCGGTCCAGATTTCCTCCGGATCCTGCTCCACCCAGCCGGGCTGCGGAAAAATCTGCCTGAGTTCCTGCTGTGCGAGACCGAGCACGCGCCCTTCGGCGTCGAACACGATCGCGCGCGAACTGGTGGTTCCCTGGTCGAGTGCGAGTATGGCTTTCATCGTGAATGGTTCGGAAGCTGTGCTAGAGTGCGCAACTCATCGCGCTGGGAAATTCCGGCGCTGCAATGATGCGCCGAACCGCTCCCGCGGCCAAGCTTGAGGCGCGCACAACACGAAGAATGCAGAACGATCCCTTTCTCGCCGCGCTTTCGCGCATGGGGCTGCTCGAACCCGGTGAAACCCCGGTGGTAACCGCTCTCACCGGGGGCGTGTCTTCCGATATCGTGCGCGTGGACCTCAGGCGCGGGCCGGTCTGCATCAAGCGCGCGTTGCCCAAGCTGAAAGTCGAAGCGGACTGGCAGGCACCGGTCGAGCGCAATCACTGGGAAATCGAGTGGATGAAGGTGGCTGCGGGCGTCGAGCCGGACGCCGTGCCGCAGATCCTGGGCGAGGACGCGGGGAACGGCATGTTCGTGATGAGCTTCCTGCCGCCGGAAAGTTACCCGGTGTGGAAGACCCAGTTGCGCGACGGCACGATCAGCACGGATACCGCACGCGAAGTCGGACGCCGGATCGCCGCGATACACGGCGCCACCGCCGGAAAACTCGAGATCGCGAAACGCTTCGCGACCGACCACATCTTTCACCCCATACGTCTCGAGCCCTACCTGTCGGCAACGGCGAAACGTCATCCCGCGCTTGCCGACCGGCTGCAAAGCCTGGTGCGGGTGACGGGTGCCACGAAGAAAGCGCTGGTGCACGGCGACGTCAGCCCGAAGAACATCCTCGTGGGGCCGCACGGGCCGGTGTTCCTGGACGCGGAGTGCGCCTGGTACGGCGATCCCGCATTCGATCTCGCTTTCTGCCTGAACCATCTGCTCCTCAAATGCGTTTGGCGTCCTCGATGGACAACGCGTTACCTCGAATGTTTCGACGTGCTCGCACAGACTTATCTGAGCAACGTAGGCTGGGAACCCGCGGTTGACATCGAGGCGCGCACCGCGCACCTGCTGCCGGGCCTGATGCTCGGACGCATAGACGGCAAATCTCCGGTGGAATACATCACCGAAGAACAGGACCGCGAGTGCGTACGCGCATTCGCCGGGGAGCTTCTTGCGCGGCCGGCCGGCACGCTTGCCGCGCTGCGCGACGCCTGGACCGTCGCACTGAAATGAAACTTTCCTCCAACATAGCGGCAACACGATCGACAATTCGGACATGAGCGACAAAACCATATCCCATTTGCGCGGCAGGCAGGTCTGGGACTCGCGCGGGCGGCCCACGGTGGAAGCGGAAGTGCTGCTTGCGGGCGGCTCGATCGGACGCGCGATCGCACCCGCCGGCGCGTCGCGCGGCTCGAACGAAGCGGTAGACCTGCGCGACGGCGGCGAGCGCTTCGGCGGGATGGGCGTCTCCAGGGCCGTGGCAAACGTGAACGGCGCGATAGCGAAGACGCTGATCGGGCGCAATGCGGAACGCCAGGCAGAGATCGACGACGCGTTGATCGCGCTGGACGGCACGCCGAACAAGAGCAAACTCGGCGGCAACGCGATGATCGCCACTTCGATGGCGGTGCTGCATGCTACCGCAGGGCTGCACCGCATGCCGCTGTGGATGTACCTGGCGCAGGGTCACGACGTGGCGCTGCCGCTACCGGAAATCCAGATCTTCGGCGGCGGCGCACACGCGGGACGGCGGGTCGATATCCAGGACTTCATGGTGATGGCGCTCGGCGCCGCCAGCTTCGCCGAGGCACTGAACATGACTGCCGAGGTGTACCACGCCGCGGGGAAACTGATGGCCGAAGCCGGCAAGCTGCAGGGAGTGGCGGACGAAGGCGGGTTCTGGCCTGCGTTCGATTCGAACGAGGAAGCGCTCACCATGCTCACGCGCGCAATCGAGCGCGCGGGTTATACGCCCGGCGTCGAGATCGGCATCTCGCTGGATGTCGCCGCCTCGGAGTTCTGCCGCAACGGCCGCTATCGCCTGGGCCTGGACGAGCGCGAGCTCGACAGCGATGCGCTGTGCGAGTTGCTGGTCGGCTGGTGCGAACGTTACGCGATCGTTTCGGTGGAGGATCCGCTCGCTGAAGACGACACCGAGGGCATGCGCAAATTCACTGCCGCGGTCGGCGGACGCGTACAGATCATCGGCGACGACTATCTTGTCACCAACGCGAAACGGGTGAAGGATGCGGCTTCAGGGAAAGCGTGCAACGCAGTACTGATCAAACCCAACCAGGCGGGTACGGTGACCGAGACAAAGGCCGCGCTGGATGCAGGCAAGGCGGCCGGCTTTGGCACCATCGTCTCCGCGCGCTCCGGCGAAACGGAAGACGTGACCGTCGTACATCTCGCGGTCGGCTGGAACGCGGGGCAGCTCAAGGTCGGATCGTTCTCGCGTTCCGAGCGCATGGCCAAGTGGAACCAAGGCCTGCGCATCGAGGAAGCACTCGGCGCCAACGCCCGCTTCGCCGGCCGCAAGGTGCTGCCGGGGCAGCGCTGAGAAAAAATGGGGAAACCCTGAAAAGCGAACCACACAACACGCTACGCTGTCGCTTGTTGCGGCGGAGGGTCACGTTTAGCTGGCGAAGCCTGATCAACGTGAGCCAAAGTCAAAGGCACGGAGAAGCACAACATGAATCTCATGGCATTTCTTAGCGTTCTTGGCGCCTTTGCGGTGAAATATTGATCTTTATGAGTCAGGCAACACCTCACCATACCCTGCGCGGCATCCTGCTGATGATGTCGGCGGTGTTCATGTTTTCTTCCATGGACACGCTGGTGAAGTACATGCTTCAGTCCTACCCGATGCCCGGGCTGATCTGGGCGCGCTACATGGTGCATATGCTGGTGATGCTGGTGCTGCTCTGGCCGCGCGTCGGTTTTTCGCTGTTGCGCACCAACCGGCCCGGCCTGCAGATGCTGCGCGGGCTGCTGCTGGTGCTGAGCACGATGTTCTTCTATTTTGCGCTGCGCTACCTGCCGCTGGCGGAGGCGGCCGCCATCAGTTTCGTCGGCCCGGCGCTGACCACGCTGCTGGCCGGCTGGATGCTGGGAGACCGCGCGACCTTAAAGCAGTGGTTCGCAGTGCTGCTCGGCTTCACCGGCGTGCTGATCATCATCCGCCCGGGCGGCGCCCTGTTCACGCCGGCCGCGATCTTTCCGCTGTGCACGGCCCTGACGTTCAGCATTTACCAGATCGTCACCCGCAAGCTGGCGGGACGCGAGAATCCCCACACCACGCTCTTCTACACCGCGCTGGTCGGCAGCGTGCTCACCAGTGTGGCGCTGCCGTTCGGCTGGCAGGGGCCGACCGCACTGCAGGGATTGTTCATGGTGGGCATCGGTCTGCTCGGCGGCTTCGGCCACTTCCTGCTGATCCGGGCGATGGACCACGCGTCGCCAACGACACTGGCACCGTTCATCTATTCGCAGCTGCTGTGGTCGACGCTGCTGGCTTACCTGGCGTTCAGCGAGTTCCCCGACAATGGTTCGCTGCTGGGCATGGGCGTGATCGTCGCGGCCGGACTGCTGGCGATAGACTGGTCGCAGATGCGACGCAGAAGCGATACCGCGGACCAGGCCGCGCACCACTGAGGAGAACATGTCGAAACCATCCCCGGAACCGCGCAGCGCCTACCGGCATTTCCAGACCATCCCGACCCGCTGGATGGACAACGACGTTTATGGCCACGTGAACAACGTCATCTACTACTCGTACTTCGATACCGTCGTGAACCAGTACCTGATCGAGCAGGGCGTGCTGGATTTCGAGAAAAGCGAGACCATCGGCCTGGTGGTGGAAACGCAGTGCAACTACTTCGCGCCGATCACCTTCCCGGATATCGTGCACGCGGGGCTGCGGGTGGCGAAACTCGGCAACAGCAGCGTGCGCTACGAGATCGGTTTGTTCAGGAACGACGAAGACACCGCCGCCGCGCTGGGCCACTTCATCCACGTCTATGTCGACCGCGCCTCGCGCAAGTCCGCGCAAGTCCCGCCCGACATGCGCGCGGCACTGGAACGCATCCTCAAAGCCAAAGACATCTGAACCACGGAGGAAACGAAGGAAGATCTGAACAGCGAAACACGAAGGCACGAAGACACGAAGAATACTTTCAGGGATTTCTTTGCGGCCTTTGCGCTACTTTGCGGCCTTTGCGTCGGGAATCTCCTCTCGCTTTTCCTCCGTGGTTCATCGTGTTTGCCTGGCCCTCGCGGCAAATTCATGAAAATCATGACGCTCCGGGCGATGCCCCGGTCGTAACATTGGCGGGACGCCGGGCGCCTGGGCCGGCATGGCGAATTCCATGGAGTCTCCCGCAATGAAAACCCACGTTCTGGCATGCGCATTGGCGCTATGCACTGCATCGGCGCTCGCCGCACCATCCGCGGCGGGTCCGGCAAAATGGGCCAACGATCTCAGGCCAATCTCCTCCGCTGACTGGAATGCCGCGCGTGCGGCACACCTGCTCGAGCGCGCCGGCTTCGGCGGCACGCCAGAAGAGATCGCGCGGCTCGCCGCAATGAGCCCGGAAGGCGCGGTGCGGCATCTGGTCGATCACAAGAGCATTCCGAACGAACACCTGGCGCCCTTCGATCACTCCGGCGCGCACGATCCGGGGCTGGAACCCTTCCCGCCCTCGCGCCCGGCCGCCACCGAGCTCGCAAAGAAGCAGGGCGAAGCGCTGGGGGTCAAGGTCAAACCGTCGGGCAATCGCCGCATCCAGCCGGTCGCAGACCGTTTCTTCTATTGGTTGCGCGCCAGCCGGCTGGAGACGCACCGCGTCGCCTACTGGTGGGCGAACCGCATGCTGACAACGCACCGCCCGCTGGAAGAGAAGATGACGCTGTTCTGGCATGGCCATTTCGCGACCAGCGAGGTGAAGGTGCGGGATTACCGCAAGATGCTGCTGCAGAACGAGCTGTTTCGCGAAAAGGGCACCGGCAATTTCCGGGAACTTATGATCGGTGTGGCCCAGGATCCGGCAATGCTGGCTTTCCTGGATGCCGGGGTGAACGTGAAGGGCGCGCCCAACGAGAACTTCGCGCGTGAGATCATGGAGCTGTTCACCATGGGCGTCGGCAATTACACGGAAACCGACATCCGCGAAGCTGCGCGCGCGTTCACCGGCTGGAATTTCGTCGACCTGGATTTCGTCGTACGCCCGGACGAACATGACGGCGCCAGCAAGACCGTACTCGGCCGCACCGGCCCATTCGACGGCATCGAGGTCATCGACATCATTCTCGAAGAACCGGTTACCGCGGAATATCTCGCCGGCAAGCTCTATCGCTATTTCGTGCGCGAAGACCTGACGCCGCAGACACAGAGGAAGCTGGCGGCGATGTTTCGCGACAGCGGTTACGAAATCGGACCGCTGCTGACCACGATGTTTCTCTCACGGGATTTCTACAGCCAGGCCTCGGTTGCGTCGCGCATCAAGAGCCCGGTGGAACTGGTGATATCGACTTACAAGAAGCTGGGCCTGACGGAAGTTCCGGGCGTACCGGATTTCAACGAAGTCACCGCCTCGCTCGGCCAGCACCTGCTGTTTCCGCCGACCGTCGCGGGCTGGGCGCAGGGGCGAAGCTGGATCACGCCTGGACTGCTGCTCGCGCGCGGTAATTTTGCCTACGACGTACTGTTCCCGGACATCATGTTCATCCCGCCGGACCGGCTGCCGTCGCCGGTCTTCAATATCCAGCGTGTCGGCGAGCGGCTCGCGCAGGGGATGGATGTCACCAGCGCGACCGCCCCCGCAGACCGGGAAATGACCTCGATGTCGATGATGATGGCCGACCGTGACGAGGACTTCAACACGCGCCTGGCAAGCTATCGAGGCTGGCAGATGGCGCTGCAGAAGGTGAAGCCGATCGAGCGGGATACCGCTGCAGTCGACCTGACCGCGATGGTATTGAACGCGAATGCCCGCACCGCCTCCGACGCGGTTGACGTGCTGCTCGCGCGTTTCGTCGCAGTGCCGGTCGACGCGGCCACGCGCGAGAGGCTGGCCGGCTTTCTGCAGTCCGATATCGGGACCAACGACGTCCGCGACGCCGCCACCTACATGGAAGAATCCCTGCGCGCGCTGCTGCACCTGATCATGAGCCTGCCCGAGTATCAGCTCGGCTGAAGGAGAATCCCGCAATGTCCAGAATTTCCACCCTCAACTCCCCGAAACGCCGCAGCCTGCTGAAGGCCTGCGGATGCGGGATCGCAATGGGCGCGGCGCAATCCGTGCCGCTGTTCTTCACCCAGATGGCGCACGCCGCGCAGGCAGGCGGACGCATACTGGTGATACTCGAGCTGTCCGGCGGCAACGACGGTCTGAATACGCTGGTGCCCTATGCGGACGATGCGTACTACCGGCATCGGCCGAACATCGGCATCCGCCCGGACAAAGTTCGCAAGATCGACGAGCGCTTCGGCTTCAGCCCGGGCATGGCCGGATTCGAACGCCTGTACAAGGACGGCCGCATGGCAGTCGTGCACGGCTGCGGGTATGCGAACCCGTCTTTCTCGCATTTCACTTCGATGGCCTACTGGCATACCGCTGCGCCGAACAGCGGCGAGGAGTACGGCTGGGTGGGCCGGCTCGCGGACTCGATGCTGCCAGCCGACACGCCGAACTCGATCATCAACATCGACGAAGCGCAGTCGCTCGCCGTGCGCGCGCGCAGTCAGGTGCCGGTGGTGTTCGACGATCCCGAAAGTTTTGGCCGCAAGGGCATAATGCAGGCGCGCCCCGCACTGGATAGTCTGCCGGCGATGCACGATGACGCCAACGTATCGCGCCGCTTCCTGCACGATGTCGCGCGCAGCGCAGCCGAGGCCTCGGATCTGGTGCGCGAGGCCTGGTCGCGCTACGAATCCCCGGTGGATTACGGCATCGCGCCGATCGATCTTCCCAAGATTGCGTCACTGATCGAGGCCGGATTGCCGACGCAGCTCTACTACACCTCGTTCCGGCACAACGCATTCGACACGCACGTCCAGCAGTCGGACCTGCACGCACGGCTGCTGACATACGCGTCGGATGCGGTTGCGGGATTCATGCGCGACCTGGAACGCATCGGGCGTGCGGACGATGTGACTTTGCTGGTGTTCTCGGAGTTCGGCCGGCGCGTGCCTGAGAACACCAGTCTGGGCACCGATCACGGCACCGCGAACCACATGTACCTGATCGGGAAACAGGTCAGGGGCGGACACTACGGAGAGGCTCCGAACCTCTCCGAACTGGACGAGGGCGACAACATGGCCCACACCACCGACTTCCGCCGCGTCTACGCCACCGCAATCGAAGGATGGCTGCACCAGAAGAGCTCCGAGAAAGTCCTGCGCGGCAAGTTCGAAACGTTCCCGGTTTTCGGTTGAGCGGAACTGCCGCTCAGAGCTCAAAAAACGCCAAAAGCGGAACACGAAGGCACGAAGACGAACAACAGATGGATCTCTAGCATTGGCCGCACGCCAGGACGGCCTTGCTTTTCGATTTACTGCTTTTCTTTCTTCGTGCCTTCGTGACTTCGTGTTTCGCTCTTCCGCTTCTCAGATCGTCCCGGCGTTTTCGTAATGGATACCACTCACTCCAGGTCGTCGAACTCCGGGCCGTACACGGCCATGCCGGCGCAGTTTGCGAACGCGCCGGGCTGCAGTTCTAGTGCCATGAAGGCTTCTTCCGGCGCAGGGAACGGGCAGCGCACCTTGTAGCGCGCGGCCGGCTGAAAACCGAAGCGCGGGTAGTAGGCGGGATCGCCCAGCACCAACACGCGTTCGTGCCCGGCATCACGCAGTCGCGCGAGCCCGGCGCTGGACAACGCGCTGCCGATGCCGAGGCGCTGGAACGCGGGATGCACCGCGAGCGGCGCCAGCGCGATAGCGGACTTCTCTTCCCCAGTTTCGATGTCGATTGCGATCGGCGAGAACAGCACGTGGCCCAGCACGCGCCCGCCCTCCTCCGCCACCAGCGATATCAGGCATTTATTGGATGCGCGCAGACGATCGACCAGCCGCGCCTCCGCATCGCCCCCGAATGCTTCGATCAACAGCGCGCGAACCGTCTCTGAATCGACGGGCTCTTCATCGCGAATCCGCGGCATTGACTCGTTTTTCCGATGGAACGACGCCGGCGTTCAACGCGGACCGCCGCCGTTTACGTACACGACCTGGCCGGTCATGTAGCTTGCGGCATCGGAAACAAGAAATGCGACCGCCTCGGCAATCTCCTGCGGTTCCCCCGCGCGGCCAAGCGGGACCGATTTGACGAAGGCATCGGCTTTCTCCGGACCGAGGCTCTGGAACGCTTCCGCCAGCATGTCCGTGCGGATCGGCCCCGGCGCCACTGCGTTCACGCGAATCCCGTTCGGGCCCTCCTCCTTGGAAAGGATGCGGGTGAACGCGTCCAGCGCGCACTTCGAGATCGTGTAGGCGCCGTAGGCCGGAGGGAAACGCTGGGTCACGTTGGAAGAAATGTTGACGATGTTGCCGCCGCCGCGTGCGCGCATGGGCTTCAGCGCAGCCTGTACCAGGTGAAACGGACCGTACAGATTTACGCGCAGGATGCGATCCCATTCCTCGGGCGGCGTATCCGCAAGCGTCACGCCAGGCAGGTGCGTGCCGGCATTGTTCACCAGCACGTCCAGCCCGCCGAACGCCTCGACCGCAGCATCCACCACCGCGCGTGCCGCGCCGGCATCGCCCGCATCCGCACGCAGCGCGCGCACCTCGCCGCCGGCGGACTGCACCGCGCTCATGAGCTGCTGCGCGTCCTTCTCGCTGCTGGAGTAAGTGAACAGCACGCGATGGCCGCGCGCCGCGAGTGTATTGACGATCGCCCGCCCGATCCCGCGCGACCCCCCGGTTACGATTGCGACTTTGCTGTCAGCCATGTGGACCTCACGCGACGTTGACACAACGGAACTTCAAAAGCGAAACACACAACACGCGACGCAGTCGCTTGTTGCGGCGAAGGGTCACGTTTAGCTGGCGAAGCCTGATCAACGTGAGCCGAAGTCAAAGGCACGAAGGCACGAAGAAATTCAATAGATCCATTGTCGAGTATCTATTGCAGCCTCTGCGTTCCATTGTCCTCTTTGCGTTGAGTTTCCCTTCTCGGTTCTCTTCGTGCCTTCGTGTCTTCGTGTTTCGCTTGTCATTCGCAATTTGCCCGCCTATTCGGCCCAACGTAGCGGCCGGCCGTTGAGCGGGTACTGCGGGTCGTTGTAGCCGGGCGTCGACGGATGGCCCGGGCTTACCAGCGACTCGACCAATGCCTCGTCTCCGGCGTCGAGTTTGTGTCCGAGCGCGCCAAGATATTCGGTCCATTGCTGCAACGTGCGCGGACCGCCGATCACGCTGTCGATGATCGAGTTGTTCAATACCCAGCAGAACGCAAACTGGCCCGCGCTCATGCCCCTCAGCTCCGCACGCTGTTTCAACTTCTGCGCGATGACCAGCGACTCTTCGCGGAACTCGGTTTCCATCATGCGCTTGTCCTTGCGGCCGGCGCGGGTCTCGCCCGGCGGCTCCTGGCCAGGCTGGTACTTTCCGGTCAGCACACCGCGCGCGAGCGGGCTGTAAGGCACCACGCCGATGCCGTAGTGCCGGCAGGCGGGCAGGATCTCGGTCTCCGGCTGGCGGTTCATCGCGTTGTAGTAGGGCTGGCAGACAACCGGCTTCGGAACACCCAGCTCCCCGCAGACGCGCATGACTTCCGCGATACGCCAGCCACGGAAGTTCGATACGCCGAAATAGCGCGCCTTGCCCTCGCGGATCAGATCGCCCATGGCGCCAATCGTCTCTTCGAGCGGGATATCCTCGAAGTCGCGATGCAGATAATAGATGTCGATGTAGTCGGTGCCGAGCCGCTTCAGGCTGGCATTGCACGCCTGCGCGAGCCACTTGCGCGAATGACCGCGTTCGTTCGGGCCCTCGCCCATCGGATTGCCGACCTTGGTTGCAAGCACCCACCCGTCTCGCGAGGATGCAGTCAGCTTGCCGACGATGCGCTCCGACTCTCCTTTCACGTAGACATCCGCAGTGTCGATGAAATTGACGCCCGCGTCACGCGCCGCCCCGACGATGCGACCTGCCTCGGCAAAATCGGTACGTTCGCCGAACATCATGGTGCCCAGGCAGAGCGGCGAGACTTTGAGTCCGCTTTTCCCCAGATAGCGGTATTCCATTTCCTGCCCCCTCGTTATCGTTTGGCTGTTCTACAGCAATCATGCCGCAATCGTGTATGACGCACAAACTTGAGCCATCTTGAAGTGCAATGCTATAAAGCGGGAGTTTCCACGAAAGGATCTGCAAATGCCTGCGACATTGCCATCGAACATGCGTGCGATCGAAATCACCGCTCCCGGAGGGCCGGAGGTGCTGCGTGAGACGACCCGCCCGGTGCCGCGCCCTGCGGCGGGCGAGGTGCTGATCGAAGTCGCAGCCGCCGGGGTGAACCGCCCGGATGTACTGCAACGCATGGGCGCGTATGCCCCGCCGCCCGGCGCATCCGACATTCCCGGGCTGGAAGTCGCGGGCCGCGTCGTCGCGCTGGGCGATGGCGCGAGCGGATGGAAGATCGGCGACGAAGTCTGCGCGCTCGTGACCGGCGGCGGCTATGCGGAGTACGTGAATGCGCCGGCCGTGCAATGCCTGCCCGTGCCGAAAGGCCTGGATGCCATCCAGGCCGCCAGCCTCCCCGAAACCTTCTTCACGGTCTGGATCAACGTGTTCGAACGCGCGCGCCTGTCGCCGGGTGAATCACTGCTGGTACAGGGCGGTTCAAGCGGCATCGGCGTGACCGCGATCCAGCTCGCGCACGCCTTGGGCAACCGTGTGTTCGTCACCGCCGGCAACGACGAAAAGTGCCGGGCCTGCGAGATGCTCGGCGCGGAGCGCGCGATCAACTACCGCTCGGAAGATTTTGTCGCGGTGATCAAGCAGCTCACCGACGGCCGCGGTGTCGACGTGATACTCGACATGGTCGGCGGCGACTACGTGCCGAGAGAGCTGAACTGCCTGGCTGACGATGGGCGGCTGGCGTTGATCGCCTTTCTGGGCGGCACCAAGGCCACGATAGACATGACCGATATCCTGCGCCGGCGGCTGACCGTTTCCGGCTCGACGCTGCGGCCGCGACCGGTCGAGGTCAAGGCCGCCATCGCGAAAGCACTACGGGAAAAGGTGTGGCCGCTGATCGAAGCCGGCAAGATCAAACCGGTGGTCTACAAAACGTTCGAGCTGAAGGATGCCGCCGAAGCCCACGCGCTGATGGAAAGCAGCACGCACGTGGGAAAAATCATGCTGGTCAGGCCGTCTTGATCTCCGTGTCGTCGCCCACCTGGGGCGGCGGCGGCGTCCGGCGCAGCAGATTGAGATCGCGCTGGGGCGCGATCTGCGACGCGTACTGGATATTCTTGTCGATTTCCTGGATGTACAGGTTCTGGCCGCCGAAGTGCGTCCCGGCATAACCGTAGGCGCTGCCGAGCTGTTCATTCAGGCGCGCGGTTGCGGTCTTGTAGAAGCCGGGCGTCTTCGCCAGCAAGTCCTCGACCGACCGGAACACGACACTGCGGCGCCGATCCGATTCGTCGCGGGCGGCAAGCCCGCCTGCAACGAATTCCGGGAACAGCCGGTCGCGGCACTTTTCCAGGTAACAGCGGTCCGCCATCTGCGCAATGATGTCCGCGGTACCGAGCATGTTGCCCAGCATGCGGAACATCAGGTTCGGCACCCGGATGCGTTTCACGTCCCGTTCGTAGCCGGTGAAATGCACGATCTGTTTCGCCACCGGCGCAAGGTCGGTCATGCCGATCTTGTCCATGTAGTACTCGATGAATTTTGCGCCGCGCGATACGTGACGAAGCGTGTACTCGGCGCCGTTCTCGTGGCGTGTGTCGTTGGTCTTGCGCAGGTAGCCGACATCGTGCAGCAGCGCGGTGACGATGCCAAACACGAACAGTCGTGAACCGATCGGTTCGGTGCGGTCGCGCGAGCGCTCGTAGCCGTCCATCAACCGGGCCATCGCGAGGCTGACATCCATGGTGTGCTGGAGGTTATGGTACGAGGTGTCGCAGGCGCGGTAACCGGGGTGCTCGCCGTTGAACAGGCGGGTGACATCGTCATAGCTCCGGTCGAGGAGCTGGGCCGACGCATCCGGGTACAGTTCGAGAAAGATACGGCGGACTTCGCGATTCACCAGTCCCGGGGCGGTGGTATCGATCCTGTTGGCCACATCGTAGTTGTTTCGACGCGACTCCACGTGCTTCATCCTTGAATTTGGAGCGCCATGATTGGGGCATGGTACCCTCGCGTCGCTGACAGCCGCAAGCAATAAAGCATGCCCGATTCCAGTCCGATGCATCCGCCGGCAGGCCGCCTGCACCACAACAAATTGTGTGCCGGCCAACCCCAGCCCAGCAGATATAGTGACCGCTCACCTGTGGGTCATTTCGCCACGCGGGGCCGATGCGGCGGGATTCCGACGCCCGGAACATGAGTCCGCAAGACATGCGCGGGTATCGCACCTTGTCTGTCCTGTGCTGCTTGGGCGGCATCGGAACCGCAGTGCATCAATGACGACGTGGTTTCACGCAGCGCTTCACCGGCTCGGCGAAGCCTTGGGGAGTTTCCGGGGCATTGCCGGCGCGCTGATGCTGGCGCTGCTTGTCACGATATCCTGTGGCGGAGAACCCACGGAGTCCGGCTTTCCGGAGATCGCGGTCTCCGAGCTGCCGGCCGAGGCAGAGGACACGCTCGCGTCGATCCGCAAGGGCGGGCCGTTTCCCTACTCGCGCGACGGCACCACGTTCTTCAATCGCGAAGGCAGGTTGCCGGCCGCCGAACGCGGCTACTACAGGGAATACACGGTGCCCACGCCCGGCGAGCGCACCCGCGGCGCCCGCCGGATCGTTGCCGGACGCGGCGGCGAGCTGTACTACACGGACGACCACTACAGAAGCTTCAGACGGATACGGGAATGACCCTGGAACAGCTTTTCGCCGGCAACGCCGGCAGCGTCCTGCGCTTCAATGCACGGTTGCCGACGGCGCTTGCCGCTGCTGCGCAAGCGGCCGGCATGGAACTCGTCACCGTGGATTCCGGCAAAGCCAGGGACAAATCGGCCTTTTTGCGGGCGAGCGCGAAGGCGCTGCACTTTCCGGAGTATTTCGGCCAGAACTGGGACGCGTTCTACGACTGCATCGCCGACCGCGCGCAGTCAGCCGGCAAAGGCGAGGTGATCGTCTTCGAGGAGCTGTCGGGTTTCGCGCGAACGGAACCGGAGGAATTCGCGACCGCCGTCGACGCCCTGCGGGACGCCGCGGAGTTCTGGGTGGAGCAGTCGAAGCGCCTGATCGTGTTGATCGGACTGGATCAGCCGTTGCTGGCGCCGGAACTCCCGGAACTGACCGGCTCCAGCTCCACTACCGGCACGGGCCGAGGCCGGCCCGCGTAGTAACGGGGCGTGCGCAGGTTGATGAACCGGGCAAGCTCGGTCAGTGCCATACGATAGACCTCGCGCTTGAAGTCGATCACCGTATTCAGCGGCACCCAGTACTCGTGCCACCGCCAGGCGTCAAACTCCGGGTGCGTGCAACTGCGAAGGCTGACGTCGCAGTCCCGCCCGACCAGCCGCAATAAATACCAAATCTGTTTCTGCCCTCGGTAGACGCCGCGGCTTTCGCGGCGCACCCAGTGCTGGGGCACGTCGTAACGCAACCAGTCGCGCGTACGACCCAAGATCTTCACGTGTAGAGACTGGAGCCCGACCTCTTCCTTGAGTTCCCGGTACATCGCTTGCTCGGGCGACTCGCCGTGTTTGATTCCGCCTTGCGGAAACTGCCAGGCGTGCTCCTTGACCCGCTTACCCCAGAAGACCTCGTTTCTGCCGTTGCACAGGATGATTCCTACGTTTGGGCGATAGCCGTCACGATCGATCATGTCAGCCACCCCGCCGAATTGTCTGGGACCGATTTTTCCACAGAAACAGGCCTCAGGGAAGCTCAGACGGTCAAATCCCTGTCCGAATGCGGGTTGAGCCGGCGCATCCCCTCCACCATGCGCATGAATTCAAGCCCGTAAGTGGCTTCCAGGTCGCGGGCACGGGCCCGCAATTCCGCCCAGCGCGTGGTGCCCGGGGCCCGGCCGAACGCGAGGACCGCGACATTGCCGTGGCGCTCGGCAGGCACGCAGACCACCGCCGGGAACACGCGTTCGATACGCTGCAGGTAGGTGTCGTACCGGCGGTCGCTCGACCACAGGTTCACCACCAGGATCCCGGCCGGCTCCAGCGCAGCCCTGGCAGAGGCGTAGAAATCCTCTGTCGACAGTGCCTGCACCTGATTATGGCCGTCATAGCCGTCGACCATCAGCACGTCACAGCTTTCCGGATGGCGGGCAATCCATTCTTCGCCGTCCGCCAGTTCGACCTGCAGCCGCTCGTCGTCCTCGGGCACGAAGAAGTACCGGCGCGCGGCGGTAATCACCTTCGGGTTGTTTTCCACCACCGTGATGCGCGTGCCGTCGATGCGGTGGTAGATGAACTTGGTGAGCGAGCCGCCGCCGAGCCCGATCATCACCACGTGTTTCGGCCGGGGCGCGAACAGCAGGAAGGACATCATCGCCCGGGTGTACGAAAGCACCAGGTCGACCGGATCCGACAGCTTCATCGAACTCTGCACGGTGGAGCTGCCGAGGTGCAGCGAGCGCACGCCATCGCGCTCGCTGACATCCACCGACGTCTCGCGCTCGAACCAGCGCTGAACGCGCCATTTTCCGGACAACATACGGGTTTCGGACCAGAGTCTGCTTGTAAAGCTCTGTAGAATAGCGGCTTTTCGACAACGGCAGCGATCGATGCGAGTCTCGAAGTTCTTCGTCCCCACGCTCAAGGAACCACCCGCAGAGGCGGAGCTCGTCAGTCACAAGCTGATGCTGCGCGCGGGATTGATCAGAAAGCTCGGCAGCGGACTGTACAGCTGGTTGCCGCTGGGACTGCGCGTGCTGCGCAAGGTCGAGAGCGTGGTGCGCGAGGAAATGAATCGCGCGGGCGCAGTCGAATTGCTGTTGCCGGCGGTGCAGCCGGCGGAACTGTGGCAGGAAAGCGGCCGCTGGGAGCAGTTTGGTCCGCAGATGCTCAAGATCAAGGATCGCCATGAGCGCGATTTCTGCTTCGGACCGACGCACGAGGAAGTGATCACGGATATCGCGCGCCGCGATATCCGCTCCTATCGCCAGCTTCCGGTCAACCTGTACCAGATCCAGACCAAGTTCCGCGACGAGATTCGCCCGCGCTTCGGCGTGATGCGCGCGCGCGAATTCGTGATGAAGGACGCCTATTCCTTCCACGCGGACCATGCGGGCCTGGAGCGCGAGTACCGCAACATGTACGAGGCCTACTCACGTGTGTTCGAGCACCTGGGGCTGAAGTACCGGTCGGTTGCCGCCGACCCCGGGGCGATCGGCGGCACCGGATCGCACGAATTCCACGTGCTGGCCGACTCGGGCGAGGACGCGATCGCGTTCTGCCCGGATTCCGACTATGCAGCCAACATCGAACTGGCGGAAGCGCTGGCTCCGGCAGAGCCGCGTCCGGCAGCGTCGCAGGAAATGAAGAAAGTGCCCACGCCCGGCAAGACCACCTGCGAAGACGTAGTTGACCTGCTCGGGCTGCCGCTCGCCAGTTCGGTCAAGGCGCTGGCTGTCGTGTGCAACGAAGAAATGTTCATGCTGCTGGTGCGCGGCGACCACCAGTTGAACGAGATCAAGGCGGCGAAAATTCCGGGCCTGAGCCCGTTCCGTTTCGCCACCGACAAGGAAATCGAGACGCGCATCGGCTGCCGCCCCGGCTACATCGGGCCGGTTGAGATTCCGGACGGCGTGAAAGTGATTGCCGATCGCTCGGTTGCCGTAATGAGCGACTTCGTCTGCGGCGCCAACGAGGCCGGGTATCACCTGACCGGCGTGAACTTCGGCCGCGACCTGCCGGAGCCGGCGCAGATCGCCGACATCCGCAACGTGGTGGCCGGCGATCCGAGTCCGGACGGGAAAGGCGCGCTGGAGATCTGCCGCGGCATCGAGGTCGGCCACATCTTCCAGCTGCGCACAAAGTACTCAGAGGCGATGGGCGCGACCTTCGTGGACGAATCCGGGCAGCATCGGCCGTTCGAGATGGGATGCTACGGAATCGGCGTATCGCGCATCGTCGCGGCGGCGATCGAGCAGGGACACGATGAACGCGGCATCGTCTGGCCGCTGCCGATGGCGCCCTTTCAGGTGGCCATCGCCGCTATCGGTTACGAGCGCAGCGAAGCCGTGCGCGAGGCGGCCGATCGCCTGCACGATGCTTTGCAAGCAGCGGGAGTCGAGGTGCTGCTCGACGACCGCGGCGAGCGCCCGGGCGTGATGTTCGCCGATCTCGAACTGCTCGGAGTGCCGTGGCGCGTGACCATCGGCGATCGCGGCCTGAAGGAAGGCAAGGCCGAGGTCCAGGCCCGGTCTGCGGAAAAGCAGGAGTCAATTGAGTTGCAAAAAGTCCCGGACCACCTAAAATCCCTCGTATGTACTGGCACTTGACTCAGATTCTTGGAGCGGTTTGCCTGCTGACGGCGACTTCGGTGGTGCTCGCCGGTGCCCAGCAGTACGAACCGCTGTCGGCCAGCGTACGCGCCGTCCTGCACCGGTCGGTGGCGGACAACGCCGCCCCGCGGCTGGCATTCGAGGATGAATTCGACGGCCAGGTATGGCTGGCAGACATGTCGGCCCGGCTGGAACGGTTCATCTCCGACAAGAACGCGCGACGCGATTTCCTGATCACCGTGCACTATGAGGCGACCCGCGCCGGACTCGACCCGCAACTGGTGCTGGCGGTGATCCAGGTGGAAAGCGCGTTCCGCAAGTACGCGATCTCGCGCGCCGGTGCACGCGGCTACATGCAGGTGATGCCGTTCTGGCTGAAAGTGATCGGAGATGAACAGGAGCACAATCTGTTCTACCTGCGCACCAATCTGCGTTATGGCTGCACGATCCTGCGCCACTATCTCGATATCGAGCGCGGTGACCTGTTCCGCGCGCTCGGCCGCTACAACGGCTCGCTCGGCAAGGCGAAATACCCCAACCTGGTGAGGCGCGTGCTGGCGCGTAACTGGGAATACGAGACGGATCCCGCGGTGAAGCCTGTCAAGGGCGAATCGAAACCGACGTCTCCCGCCGAGCCGCGCAAGATGTAGAGGCGCTACGCGGCGCGGGACGACGAGCGCGTTTCCCGCATCGCAAACAGGTCGGCGACCGAAACGTCGATTACTTTCTCCACAGCGGAAGTTGCGCGAGTAACGAAGTTCCGGATCGCCTGTTCCTCGGTTGCGACTGCGGCCGCCTCGCTTACCAGGAAGCGGCGATACACATCGCGCACGCTTATCTGCGATGCGTCGCGCGCGAGAACCCAGCCGTTGCCCTGGAGTTTTGCCACCCAGCCGGCGTCGAGCAGCTGGTCGAGAATCGCCTCCATGTCCTCCCACGAAAGCTTCACCACCGAGCGCAGCTGCTGCAGGTTGTACACCTCGCCACCGCGATGCGCACGCCACAGCATGCCGAGTATCTCGAGCGCATCGATGAACTGGCTGCCCGGTACGCCTTCGCGTTTCACGCCACCGGTGCGCCAGTAAGGCAGCACCGCGGTGATCACCGCACCGAATACCACCACCACCCAGGAGAGATACACCCACACCAGAAAGATCGGCAGCGTGGCAAAGGCGCCGTAGACCAGCCTGTGTGTGCTGAAATGCGTGATGAACTGCCCGAACCCGAGCTTCATGCCCTCGAAGGCAATCGCCGCCAGGATGCCGCCGACACTGGCATCCAGTATCGTGACCTGACGATTGGGCATCAGCCGGTACAGCAGCGCGAACGCGACACCGGTCATTGCCAGCGGCACGATCTTCAGCATCACCAGGGTGAACTCCGGAACATACTGCGCGGTATCCATCGATGCGGAAAGCAGCCACGACCACAGTGTCAGGCTGCCGCCGATCAGCAGCGGCCCGATGGTCAGTACCGACCAGTAAACGAGTACCCGCTGGATCAGCGGGCGCGGGCGCTTCACGCGCCAGATGGTGTTGAAGGCGCGATCGATGGTGAGCATCAGCATGATCGCGGCCGCACCGAGCAGCGTCACGCCGGCGGCGGTCAGGCGTGCGGCATTGTCCGCGAACTGCTGGACATAGACGGTCACCACCCGGCTGGAGGCATTGGGCACGAGATTATCCGTCACAAACTCCCGTAACCGGTCACTCAGGGTGGAGAGGACCGGGAACGCGGTCATCACTGTCAACATGATGGTGACCAGCGGAACCAGTGCAAGCAGCGTGGTGAAAGTCAGGCTGCCGCAAAGCTGAAAGCAGCGTTCGTCGCGAAAGCGCCGATAGACGAGCGAAAGAAAGTTGCCCAGCAGCCAGAACTGCTTGCCCAGATCGCGGACGGATGCGAGTTTGATCTTCATCGGATGGACTTGGACGCGGCCATATAATACTTGGAGTTTTCGCTCAGGGAGCAAGAAATATGCGCGATGTGCTCGTGCTCTACTACTCGCACACAGGCGCGGTCCGGCAGATGGCGCAGCTGGTCGCCCGCGGAATCGAACAGGTTCCCGGCGCGCATGCGCGCGTGCGTACCGTGCCAAAGATCTCGACGGTATGCGAAGCCACCGAACCCGAAGTTCCGCAAGAAGGCGCCCCCTATGCCAAAGTCCGGGACCTCGAAGAATGTTCGGGTCTCGCGCTCGGCAGCCCGACGCGGTTCGGCAACATGGCCGCACCGATGAAGTATTTTCTCGATGGAACCGGCGCGCTCTGGCAGAACGGGACGCTGGCCGGCAAACCGGCAGCAGTCTTCACCTCCACCGCATCGATGCACGGAGGACAGGAATCGACCCTGCTGTCGATGATGCTCCCGCTCCTACATCACGGCATGCTGATCGTCGGCTTGCCTTATACCGAGCACGAGCTGAACAGCACGCGCAGTGGCGGCACGCCATACGGCGCGAGTCATCTCGCCGGCAAGAACGCCGAACTGCCCGTCACCGAAGAAGAACGCCGCCTGTGCCTGCGCCTCGGCCAGCGTCTCGCCGAAGCGGCGATCAAGCTGGCACGCATGTGACGTGAAGATGCACGAGACCGTAGCCGCAAAGAAACTGGTGAGCAGCGAACCACACAACACGCCGCATCGCGGTTTGTTGAGGAGCGGACTCACATTTGCGAAGCTAACGTGATGCCGGCGCCAAAGGCACGAAGACACAAAGAAACACGAAGAGAATCCATATCGATCGATTCGATGTTTTTCGCGGTGCGATGTGTCTTGGCGTCTTGGCGGTGAAAACTGATTTCTTCTGATGCTCCACGACGTCACCGCGCTGCAATCGATCGCCCGCACCCGGACCAGGGATGGCGTGACATGACCCGGGGCGACGAAGTGCGCAGGTTGCTGCGGCGATTCGATACCGGCGTGCTGGCCACGCATTCGGAGAAGCAGCCCGGTTACCCGTACGGCGCAGCATTACCGTTCTGCACCGACCAGCGCGGACGCGTGATTCTGCTGATAAGCCATCTCGCAGAGCACACGCGCAATCTCGAGCACGACCAGCATGCTTCCTTCACCGTTTCGCCGATGCATGCGCAGCTGCAGCGCGAGGCGCGCGCCACGCTGATCGGCGACTGTCTGCCGGTCGACGACCCGGTCATTGCCGAGCGTTTCATGCGCATGCTGCCGGAATCGCGTGAGCATCTGGCAATCGGCGGATTCCGCTTTTTCGCGATCGAACCGAAACAGGTGCGGCTGATTGCAGGCTTCGGCAGCCTGCACTGGCTGGACGGCGCAAGCATGCTCGCGCCGGATCTTCCGATCGCCCAAGCGGAAGCCGAGATCCTGCAGCACATGAACGCCGAACATGCGGCGGCCTTGCGCGATTACTGCCGTCACGCTTACAGGCTGGATGCGAAGCAGGCGGAAATGACGGGCATCGACTGCGACGGGTTCGATGTCCGCGCCGACGGCACGCGCCTGCGTTTCGAGTTTCCGGGCTTGATACAGGATGCCGGGCAGGCCCGGGCGGAACTGGTGGCACTGGCAAAGGCGGCGCGCGCATGATCCGCGTACTGCATCTCGGCGCCATCACGAGTCTCGTCTTACTGATCGCGCTGTGCCTTCTGTGGGAAATGTGGCTGGCACCGTTGCGCGCGGGGGGGTCGTGGCTGGTGCTGAAGTCGCTGCCACTGCTTGCGCCCCTGCCCGGCGTCTTGCGGGGCAGGCGCTATACCTACCAGTGGGCGTCGATGCTGATCCTCGCCTATTTCACCGAAGGCGTGGTGCGCGCGTGGAGCGACACCGGCCTGTCCGCCGCCCTCGCCGGCGTCGAGATCGTGCTGTCGCTGGTGTTCTACGCCTGCGCGATTTTCTATGCCCGGCTGGTCGCTGGGAAAGGATGAACCACAGAGACACAGAGAAATTCCGCAGAGAAAAGCGTTCGAAAATGAATCCTGCACCCGAGTGCTCTTTGTTCAGGTTGGTTTTTCTCTTGTTCTTCCTCTGTGCCTCTGTGTCTCCGTGGTAACGATTCGCTTTTAACATGCACACAATGACCACCTATCGCGGACGATTCGCGCCGACGCCTTCCGGGCCGCTGCATTTCGGTTCGATGGTGGCGGCGATCGGCAGTTACCTGGATGCGCACGCGCAGGGCGGCGCGTGGCACTTGCGTATCGACGATCTCGATCCGCCGCGCGTGGCAAAGGGTGCGGTGGATTCGATCCTGCACGGCCTGGAGGCATTCGCCCTGCCCTGGGATGGACCGGTGGTGTTCCAGAGCAGGCGCGGCGATGCGTATCACGCGGCGCTGCACCGGCTGCGCCAGACGGGTGTGACGTTCGCCTGCGCCTGCAGCCGCAGGGAGATCGGCGAGGCCGGCATTGCGGGCCTCGAAGGCGCGGTCTATCCCGGCACCTGCCGCGACGGGCTGCCGGCGGGACGTGCGGCACGCGCGCAGCGCGTACGCGTGAACGACAGCCCGATCGGCTTCGACGACGCGCTGCAGGGAAGGATCGAACAGGACCTGGCGCGCGACATCGGCGATTTCGTGCTGTATCGCGCCGACCACGTGTTCGCCTACCATCTCGCGTGCGCAGTAGATGATGCCGAGGAAGGCATTACCGATGTCGTGCGCGGTGCCGACCTGATCGATTCCACGCCGCGCCAGATTTACCTGCAGCAGCTGCTCGGCCTGCCGCAGCCGGCCTACCTGCATCTGCCGGTGGCGCTGAACGAGCAGGGCGAAAAACTTTCGAAGCAGACGCTTGCGCAGCCGGTGGACCCGCAGCATCCGTGGAAGACAATCGACTCGGTGCTGCGCTTTCTGGGTTTGACGTTGCCGGGAGAGTACGCTCGCGCCGGCGCGAGGGATTGCCTGCAATGGGCGGCGGCGAACTGGCGCCGCGAGGCGCTGCCGCGCAGGCGGGCGCTGCCTGCGCCCGGGGATCACGCGGACAACGGCGCGCCGTGATGAAACACGATCAGCTCGCCCGGCGCGAATGAAGTCCACGCCTCGTTGTCGGTAAGCGGTTCGGTGGCGATCACCGCGACCCGGTCGTCAGGCGTGGTCACTTGGCTGAAGTCGACCGCCACGTCCTGGTCCTTCAGGTGTGCCACGGTGAACGGCGCCTCGCGCACGATGTAGGCGAGCCTGGTCGAGCAGTGCGCGAACAGGTACTCGCCATTGGACAGCATGTAGTTGAAGCTGCCGTGCGCCGAGAGCCCGGCGGACAGCTCGCGCAGTGCCGCCTGCAGTTCGGCCAGCGGCGGCTCGCCTTCGGGAAAGCGTGCCCGCAATTCGCGCAGCATCAGGCAGAACGCTGCTTCGCTGTCGGTGGTGCCCACCGGACGATAGGGGTCGCAGGGTTCGGGCGAGAAGTTCTGCAGATCGCCGTTGTGCGCGAAGATCCAGTAACGTCCCCAGAGTTCGCGCACGAACGGGTGCGTGTTCACCAGCGCCACTGCGCCCTTGGTGGCCTTCCGGATGTGGGCGATTACGTTCATGCTGTGGATCGGGTATTCGGCAATCAGGCTGGCGATCGGCGATTCCACCGCGGCCTGGCCGTCGATGAACACGCGGCAACCCGCGCCCTCGAAGAAAGCGATGCCGAATCCGTCCGCGTGGTCGCCGGTGACGCCGGCGCGCCGATGGAATCCGCGAAAGGAGAAACAGATATCGGTGGGAACATTGCAGTTCATTCCCAGCAACTGGCACATCGGTGGCAACCTCCGGACAACCGGCAGACGATCGACGCGCCGATCCTAACCCATGGCGGAGCCCACGCATGTCGAACAAGACCTTCACCCTGCCCGACGCCCTGTACGAATACCTGCTGGCGAACTCGCTGCGCGAGCCCGAGCTGCTGCGCAGACTGCGCGAGGAAACCGCGGCCGATCCGATGGCAAAGATGCAGATCGCGCCCGAGCAGGGCCAGTTCCTGCAACTCCTGGTCCGGCTGTTGGGGGTGCGCAACGCGCTGGAGATCGGCGTCTTCACCGGCTACTCGAGCCTGTCGATCGCGCTCGCGATGCCGGCCGGCGGGCGATTGATCGCCTGCGATGTCAGCGAGGAATGGACCGCGGTCGCCGCCCGCTACTGGAGGCAGGCCGGTGTCAGCGAGCGCATCGAGCTGCGACTGGCACCCGCGGTCGAGACACTGGACCGGCTGATCGCGGACGGCCGCGCCGGCGCCTTCGACCTGGCCTTCATCGACGCCGACAAGCTCAATTACCGCAGCTACTATGAGCGGGCACTCACATTGCTCCGGCCCGGCGGGTTGATCGCGGTGGACAACACTCTCTGGTACGGTCGCGTGGCGGACCCCGACGAGTCCGATGAAGACACCGTCGCCATTCGCGACTTCAACCGGCATGTACACGCCGACACGCGGGTGTACCCCTCGCTGGTGCCGATTGGCGACGGCATGACGCTGGCGGTGAAGCTGGACTAGCCCGGGATGTTGCATCGCAAAATCATTTCCCTCCGATCCTTGACTTGAGCAGGATGGGCCCTATAATGGGTTTTGTGCAGCGCAGCAACTGCTGCCGATGCGCCAGATTTCTGGCATTAATATATTGTTTACAAGGAGTTTTTTATGATGGCTTTACCCGAGCAGCTCACCACAATTGGCAAAGCGCAAATGGAAGCCGCACTCCGCTTCGCCGTAGTCGCCACTAAAGGCGTGGAACAACTGGCCGAGATCAACCTCCAGGCCGCCCGCTCTGCTTTCGACGACGGCCTGAAGTCCGCCAAGTCACTGAGCGAAATCAAGGATGTTGCCGAATTGCCGGGTTGGACCGCCAGCGTTGCGCAGCCTGGCTTCGAGAAGGCCGGCGCATACGCGAAGTCGGTATACGAGGTGTCCACTTCGACCGGCTCCGAACTCGGTTCCCTGCTGGAAGCTGAGATCGCAGAGTTCAACAAGCAGTTTGTGACCGCGCTGGACGCCGCACTGAAGTCGGCGCCGGCCGGGTCTGAAGCCGCGGTCGCCGCAGTCAAGTCGGTCATGGGCATCGCCAACACCGCCTATGACAACCTGACCAAGGCCAACAAGCAGCTCGCCGCGATGACCGAGGCCAACGTGGCCGCGGCCGCCGCGCAAACCGGCGCCGCAGCCAAAAAGAAGGCCGCCTGAACCGTTATCCGCTGACGCTACGAAAAAGCCCCGGGCACTCCGGGGCTTTTTTTGTGCCTGCGAAACTCGGCAGGCCTACACGCCGAGCCCGCCATCAAGGCCGCAAGGTCCATTCGATACCGAGTGCCGACACCCCATCCTGCAGGAGGGCGAGCGCATGCTGGGCCCGGGCCGCGTCGCCGCGCACCCCCAGTTCGATGCGCCGGCCTTCCGGGGTGAAGCTCGGCAGGCTGTAGACCTTGAGATCCGGATAGCGCGCGAGGCAGTCATTCATCAGGTCGATGATCTGGCTCTCGCCCGCGTCCTTCACGATGATGGCCAGATCCGCCGGCAATGTCGTGCGCTGCAATTGCCGGTACTCGTTGTCGAGCACCCATTCCATCATCGGCCAGGCCATCTCCGGGAAACCGGGGAAAAAGTGGTGCCGCCCGTAGCTGAACCCGGGCACGCGGTTGTAGGGATTCGGCACGATGCGGCTGCCGGCGGGAAACTCCGCCATCATCACGCGCTTGGGATAGGCCTCCGCGCCGAAACGCGCCTCGATCTCCGCGACCGCCTGCGGGTGGCGCAGCAGTTCGACCCCGGCTGCGCGCGCCGCGCATTGCCGGGTGTGATCGTCCGGCGTCGCGCCGATGCCGCCGAAGCAGAACACGACGTCGTCGCGCGCCATCGTGCTCGACAGCACTTCGGTGATCATGCCGGGATCGTCGGGCAGGTTCATCGCCCACCACAACCCCAGCCCACGCGAACGCAGGATCTCCACCGCCTTGGGAAAATGCTTGTCCTGCCGCTTCCCCGACAGGATCTCGTCCCCGATTATGATTGCACCGAAGCGGGGAGCTGATTTTTTCTTTCCGGATTCCACGGACGCGGAGTGTGTCCCCGCCGAAGCTACCGGTCAAGAAACGCCGTCGCCAACCGGCTGCCGAACCGGCCGATCGGCAATCGGATACAAGAATGAACTATCCATACACCGCGGTCGCCATCGCCCTGCACTGCCTGATCGCCTTCGCGATCCCGTGCAATATCGCACTCGGCATGTATATGGCCGAACTGTGGCGGCGGAAGGCGAACTCACGCTCCTCGGCGTTGCGAAGCCGGTAACCTGACCATCGAAAGCTTCAACTGCGGCACGCATCCAATCAACAAGAAGGATCTGTGCGGCGCGGACGCCAGCACCACGATCCGGCGATCCGGGTTGGGCATGGGCGCCTGCGTACCCGCGGCCGGTGACGAAGTAAAGATCAGCATCTCGATCGAGGCTTTCCGCGACTGACGCCTTGCACTGGAAAAAAACGGGCAGCCGCGGCTGCCCGTTTTGTTGCCGGCAGTGAAACACTCAAAACAGGTGGCGCATTCCGATTTCCATGCTCCAGTTGAATACCTGGGGCAGGTCGTTGCGATAGAGACCAATGCCGGGACGCACGTACAGGCCAGTATTGGACGTATAGAAGCGGCCCAGCTCGGTCTTGAGGGTCGCACCGACGCGGTCCGAACGCTCGTGGTCGATAAAATAGCTTGCTTCAACGAACGTGTAGGTGCGCTTCGGCCAGCGTGTCAGCAATGATGTCCTCGGATTCGTAACGCGCACGTCCGGCTGCGCATCGTCACCGCTCACCGAGTGGTAGTACTGAATATACGGAAAGAAAATCGAGTTCCACCGCGGAAGCTCGATAGCCATGAACGCGAACGGCGCTACTACGTTCTTGCTTTGCCCGAGAGTATCCCTGGAAGCGGTATCGAATATCGCCTCCGTGCCCATAACGAAGGCATAACTTTCCGTGCGCGCCGCCCTCCACGCCACACGCGTGAGCAAGTTTCCGATCCCGAAATCGGTGCCGGCGCCGGGCTGGCCGGAGTCGTAAGTGACGATCGGCAGTTCCGCGCGGAACGCCAGGGTCCTGCTCACCGCGTACTCGCCGCGCGGCACCACCTGGTTCACATACTCCCCGCCCGAGAAATCGAAATACTCGTTGCGCAGATCGAATCGGTGTTTGAAATCGGTGGGGTCGATCCGCTTGGCGAAATCCTGAGCGTTCCGATCATTGTCCTGCGCAATCGCAGGAAGGCAAAGCCCCATCGACAAACCTGCGCAAACGATCAGCGCAGCGCGTGCTGCAAGGGTCTTGGTATCTGTCATGCGCCTCCCGAACTGGCGCGCCATTGCGACGCGCCGCATTGAAACTCCGGCCGCCAGCGCATGCACGGGGCGCGGAACGGCCGAAAGGGCCGAAATATACGCTAAACTCGGAAAAAAATCAGTCCCTGCGCAGTATCGCGCGCACCGGAATGCCAATGTCTTCCAGACCGCGGCGCAGGTGCAGCGCGAATTCGGGGGCGCGCGGTGAGTCGCCGTGAATGCAGACGGTATCCGCGCGCAATGAGACCGCGCTGCCGTCGGTCGCGATGGCGCGTCCTTCACGCAGCATCGTCATGAGATGACCGAGCGCGGCATGCGGGTCGTCTACCAGCGCACCGGGTCTCGATCTCGGTGTAAGACTGCCGTCAGGCTGATAACTGCGGTCCGCAAATACCTCGTTGGCGCAGCGCAGCCCGAGCGCTTCGCCCGCGCGCACCAGCTCGCTGCCCGCGAGCGCATACAACACCAACCCGGAATCGACATCGCGCACGGCCTGCGCGATCGCACCGGCAAGCGCCGGGTCGCGCGCCGCCATGTTGTAGAGGGCGCCGTGCGGTTTGACGTGATTCAGGCGGGCGCCCGCGGATCCGGCGATCGCCGCCGCCGCGCCGACCTGATATACGATCAGGGTGTATGCCTGTTCCGGCGTGACGTCGAGCTCCCTGCGCCCGAAGCCTTCGCGGTCGTCCAGCGACGGATGCGCGCCGATCGCAACCGCGAGCGACGCAGCCGCTTCCATCGTCCTGCGCATGCCATGCACGCTGCCGGCGTGAAAGCCGCAGGCCACGTTGATCGAACTGACATGCGGCAGGATGGCCTGTTCGCGCGCGATGCCCTCGGCGGATTCGTCTTCGCCCAGATCGCAATTGAAGTCGATGGCGATGGTCATTGGTCTACGTGCGCGCGGATCGACTCGCGCAGTTGCGCGACGGATTCTTCCTGTACCAGCCACAGCCGCTGTGCTTCCGCCAGCGCGAGCTTCTCGAATCGCAGGCTGTCCCCGGGTTTCAGTTGCGCGAGCAGCGGCAGGTCGACGCCCGCCACTTCGCCCAGCCGCGGGTAGCCCCCGGTCGTCTGGCGATCGGCCATCAGCACGATGGGACTGCCGTCCGGCGGCAGCTGTATGGTACCGAACACGACGCCTTCGGACACGGCATGCGCGCCGGATACAGTCTCCAGATCCGCCCCCTCGAGCCGGTAGCCCATCCTGTCCGAATTGGCGCCGATACGGTACTCGGATGCAAGAAAATTCGCGCGCGCCTCCGTATCGAGGTTTTCCCAGTGCCTCGCAGGCACGAAGCGAATGACCTGTGGCGAGCGCGTCAGCCGTTCCGGATGCAGGTTTGCCGCCCAATGCGGCGTGGCGCTGTGCGCGCCCCGTTCGCGCAGCTTCGCGCGCACGCCGGGATACGCGACCGTCGCAGGCCTGCCGAAACCGAACCGGTCTCCGCGCCGCAGCGACCTGCCCTGCAATCCGCCGAATCCTGCGCGCAGATACGTCGACCGGCTTTCAAGCACCGGCTCGACATCGATTCCGCCGGCAATCGCAAGATAACCGCGACATCCGCGGCGACATGCGCCGAGCTGGAGTTCCGAGTTCGCCGACAGCCATACCGGCCGGGCCGCAGGTACTTCGACCCCGTCGATCAGCGCTGCGAACTCGCCGCCGCAGATCGCGATCAGCGCGTCATGCTCGAATCTGAGCGTGGGCCCGTCGAGCGTGAACTCCAGCGCCGCCGCACCTTCCGCGTTGCCTGCCAGCAGGTTCGCCGCGCGCAGCGACAGGGTATCCATGGCACCGGACACCGGCACGCCGTAGTGCTGCGAACCGATGCGCCCCAGATCCTGCACCGTGGTCAGTACGCCGGCGCGCAGCACTTCGATCATCGATCGAACTCCGACTCGCCGACCGGCACGAAACGCACGCGATCCCCGGCGCTCAGCAGCGCCGGCGGGTCGCGCCGCGGATCGAACATCGTCAGCGGCGTGCGGCCGAGCAGATGCCAGCCGCCCGGCAGGCTCAATGGATAAATCCCGGTGTATGCGTTCGCAACCGCGACGCTGCCCGGCGGCACGCTGGTGCGCGGCGAATCGCGCCGGGGCACTTCCAGGCGCGGGTCGAGAGGGCCGAGATACGGGAAGCCGGGCGCAAAACCCAGCATGTACACGGTGTACACGCAGCCGCAATGCCGGTCGATCAGTTCTTTGGCGCTCATGCCGAGAGCGGACGCGAGCGGATCCAGGTCCTCGCCGAAGCGGCCGCCGTACACGACGGGAATCTCGATCAGCCGGCCGTTGTCTTCCGGCAGCGCGCCCGCTTCGAGCAGCGCCTGCTGCAGCTCCGCAACCAGCGCGTCGTAGGGCGTGCGCTCGCCGCCGGCTTCGAAGAATGCCGCGGGATCGTAGTGCAGCGCCACCGAACAGAACGCAGGAACGATATCCGACACGCCAGGCAATCCGATCGCCCGCAGGCGGTCGGCGATTGCACGCACGCGAGCACTGGTTTCCGGGCCGGGTTCCGAGGCGAGCTCGACCAGCAGGGCGCGATCGCCCAATGGAGAGAAACTGAGGTGCAGCGATTCGAGGTCAAGCATTGTAGTGCTCATGCCCCGTCGCGGGGCGGCGAATCAGCGGCAGGGCGCGGCGCCGTCCGCCACCTCGCGGCACTCGACCCGGTTGCGTTCGGGATTTGTTGCGCACTGGTAGGTCACATCTTCGCAACGCGCGCACCAGGCGGTGGTCGAACCCTCGCGCTTGAACTCGCTGTCGACGATCTCGATCCCGGTCACGCGGCAACCGATCGCCTCCGCAGTCAGCGCCGAGGGCGACTTGCATCCGGAAAACACCAACACCACCGCCACAGTAGTCGAAGCCAGGCCGACCTTCAGGATAACGGCCTCCCGCAATCGACCTGCCGGCAAAAAAATATCAGTACCATTCGCATTCCGGATTCAGCCCGCAATGTAATGCTCGAGCTGCTCGATGATGAACTGCTGCTCTGCGAGCATCTCCTTGACCACGTCGCCGATCGAAATCACGCCGATCACGCGCTTGCCGTCGACGACCGGCAGATGCCGGATCCGCTTGTCGGTCATCAGCGCCATGCATTCGTCCACGGTGTTGTTCGGCCGCACGCAAACCACCTTGCCGGTCATGATCTCGCGCACGCTGGTTTCGCGCGAGGCCTTTCCGTGAAGGATGATCTTGCGCGCGTAGTCCCGCTCGGAGAATATGCCGGCCAGTTTCTCGCCATCCAGCACCACCAGTGCACCAATCTCCTTCTCCGCCATCAGCTTGAGCGCGTCGTAGACTGTCGTGTCCGGCGATACGGTCACAAGGCGATGGATCTTGCTTTCCAGGAGCTGCTGGACGGTTTTCATGTTCTCCTCCTCGCGGAACCGCCTTCGATGTCGGCCCAAGTTTAGACCAGAAGCCGGGCTTGTCAACGTATGTGTCAGCCCACCGTCAAGATGCTACAGTGACTGCATGCTGTTTCCCCGTATTTTCCTGCCGTTGCTGTTCATTGCGGCATTCAGCGCAAGCGCGCAGATCGCGTCCGCGCAGGATGTACGCAAGCTCTCCACCGAGCCGCGACGGAGCGCACCGATCGGTGCTCAGGACCTGGCGCGCATGGATTTCCACTTCGGCGAGATTCGCGCCTGGCTGCTTTCCGACGGCAACTGGCACATCGAAGGCATGGTGCAGCACCGTGGCGGTTTGTGCGCCGAGTACCGGCTCGGCATCCAGTTCGGTGTCGGCAACCCGGGCTGCGCAAATGTCGAATGGCTGGGCGAACCGGTCTATGCCACTTACCAGCGCCATTGCAACCATGCCCTGCTGCGTCACGCCGGCGGCGATTTCGATGCGGTGGCGAAAGAGAACTTCGACCGTATCACCTGCGGCCAGCGTCTGATCCAGTGCGACGGCAACTGCCGCTAGCGTGCTGCATCGAGGCAAGAGACAAATCGAACCAGCAAGATCGCCAAGGACACCAAGAGACGCAAAGAATCATTCGCGACATCTGCGTCTTCCGGTGCAGGACCGTCTGACGTCACCCAGCGTTAAAGAATTGCTTCGCGAGTTTTCGCGTGATTGCTGGTTTTCTTGGTGCTCTTGGTGGCCTTGGTGGTTCGCAGTTTTATTTGCACGCCGCGTCAATACAGCCGCTTGACCGCGGTGTCCAGGATCACTTCCACCAGCACGGGTTTGCTCGCGCTGATCGCGGCGGATAGCGCGACGTCGAGTTCCGCGGCGGTTGCGGCCTTGCGCGCGTCGCAGCCGAAGCCTTTCGCGATGGACACGAAGTCCACGCCGCGCACGTCGTGTCCGGGCGCACCGGTGATGCCGAGCATGCCGCCGAAGGATTTGAGCGCCGAGTATCCGGAGTTGTTCAGCACCACGAACGCGATCGGCAGTTGCAGTCGCACCGCGCTCCACAGTGCCTGGATGGTGTAGAGACTGGAACCGTCGCCGACGACGCAGATCACCTTGCGCTGCTTCTCCGCCAGCGCCACGCCGACCGCTGCGGGCAGGGCCCAGCCCAGCCCGCCGCTTTCACCCGCGTAGAAGCCACTGCTGGTGGTAATCGGGAGATATTCATGCAGCGCGTCGCGCTGGGTGGGCGCTTCCTCGACGATAACCGCGTCCTTCGGCATGCACCGGGCGATCGCGTGCATCGCGTAGGCGCCGCTCGGCGGATTGCCTGCCGCAGGCGCCTGCCGCGGCTCGCGGCCTTTGCCTTGCGCGCGCGGACGCACCGGCAGCAGATCCAGCAATTGCGCGATTCCCAGCCTGGGCGAACACAGGATGCCGTTGCCCACCGGCGCGCGCGCCGCGAATACCGGGTCGTCGGTCATTTGCCAGAGCTGCGTGCCTTCCGCGACAAAAGGCCCGCCGGTATGCACGTGGTAGGTAAACACCGGCGCCCCGAGTACCAGTACCAGATCGTGGGCCGCGAGTTTGTCGGCGAGCGCCTGGCGCAGCGGGGGCAGGAAACCGGCGAACAGGCGGTGGTCTTCGGGAAAGCTGCAGCGCCCGGACATCGGGCTGGCCCACACCGGCGCCTCGAGTTTTTCCGCGAGCGCGATCGCTTGCTGCCACGCGCCGCCCTGGTCCACCGCAGCCCCGACCACCAGTGCCGGCCTGCGGCTGGCATCGATTGCGTCCGCCAGCTCGCCCAATGCAAGCGGATCGGGAGCAAGCTCGCGGCTCACCTTGCGCAGTTCTACCGGCTCTGCCGGCGCATCCCAGTCGTCCTCGGGGATGGACACGAACACCGGCCCGCGCGGCGGCGACATCGCGATGTAGTAGCCGCGCGCGATCGCCGCCGGCACATCCTCAGCGCGCGCCGGCTCGACGCTCCACTTCACATACGGCTTCGGGAACTCGGCCGCTTCCGACGCATAGAGATATGGATCGGTCGGAAACATCGCGCGCGTCTGCTGGCCGGCGGTGATGACCAGCGGCGTCTGGTTGCGGTACGCGGTGAATACGCTGCCGAGCGCATGGCCCACGCCCGCGGCGGAATGCAGGTTGACGAACGCCGCAGTGCGCGTCGCCTGGGCGTAGCCGTCCGCCATCGCCACGCAGATCGACTCCTCCAGACCCAGGACATAGTGGAAATCCGATGGCCAGTCGCGGAAGAACTTCAGCTCAGTCGAGCCCGGGTTGCCGAACACCGTCGTCATGCCGAAGGCGCGCAGCAACGCCTGGGTCGCCTCGCGCACCGTAGCGGCAGTCGCAGCCGATTGAGCTTTTGTCCGATGGCGCTGCGCCATCTCTCCTCCATTCCCGGGTTCGCTGCCAGTCTACCGCGCGACCGCCCAGACACACCGCCCGTGTCGTTTCAATGCCGGCTCTGCGGCTGCGTGCCGGCCGTCACCCGGACGGACCGCTCCCGGCCTGACACTTACCCGGCGGCGTGCTCTCCGGGCCGAGCGATGGGATAATAGCGCCATGAACTCACCAGAACAGACCTCCCCGCGACAGCGGCTACAGCAGCTACTTTCCATCCCCGAACGGCAGCGTACCGACGCCGAATGGGACGAGATCAACGAACTCGAGATCGAACTCGCCCCCGGCAACCGCGAGATGCCGCAGGACCGCGACAATCGTCGCCCCACGCCTTCAGCGGCCATTTTCGGCAAGCCGGGCGGCGCTGGTGGCGGCGGCGGACAGGGGAAGAGACCCTTCAAGAAGCCGAACAAGCGGCAGCCCAGGAGAAATCCGCGCTGATCCAGCGCAGCGCGGGCCCGGCTACCCGGGCCGCACTGCCCTCGCGCACTCAGTCGTCGCGACGGAAGTTGACCAGCCCCAGGGAGCCCTTCGGCGGATGCGCCCGGATCGCGGCCTCGTCCGGCTCCGTGCCCCAGCCCGGCCGGTCCGGCAGCACCAGGTGACCGTCCACGATCTCCGGCACATGGGTCACCAGTTCGTCGTCCCAGGCGATGCGGTCGATGTCGGTCTCCATGATGCGCAGGTTCGGCACCGCCGCCGAGAAGTGCGCGTTCATCATCGTGCACAGGTGGCCGTAGAAGTTATGCGGGGCCACGTTCACCTCGTGCGCCTCGGCCGCGGCCGCGATCTTCATCGACTGCCACACCCCGTTCCAGGGCGTGTCGACGATGGCCACGTCCATCGCCTGCTCGCGGAAATAGGGCAGGAACTCGCGTAGCCCCAGCAGCGTCTCGCAGGAGCTGATCGGGTGCGGGCTGTGGCGGCGGATGTATCCGAGCGCCTCCGGGCTGAAGCTGTCGATCTCGACCCAGAAGATGTCCAGGTGCGCGATCGCGCGCAGGATCTTGAGAAAGCCCTCGGTCTTGGCGTTGAAGTTCAGATCGAGCAGGATGTCCACGTCCGGGCCGGCGCCCTCGCGCATCGCCTCCAGGTGCATGACCAGATCGCGCAGCACGTCGCGCTCGACGTTCAGTTCCGGGGCGAACGGCACACCGAACCCCGGCCGCCATCCACGCGGGTTCCTGCCGCCTTTCTCGTATCTGAAGATATTGGTTTTCAGTGCGGTGTAGCCTTTCTCGCGGACTTCGCGGCCAATCGCCTTCACGCCGTCGAGGCTGGTGATCGCGGGCTTGTAGTGGGTGGGGTGGTTGATGCGCCAGGTCGCGCAATGCGACCAGTACACGCGGATGCGGTCGCGGATTTTTCCGCCGAGCAGTTCGTACACAGGTACGCCTAGATGCTTTGCCTTGGCATCGAGCAGCGCATTCTCGATTGCGCCCATCGCCAGCGCCACCACGCCGCCCGCAGCCGGCCGCGTCGCGCAGTAGACGTCCGCGTAGATGCGCTCGTGTTCGCCGACCTCCTGCCCGACGACGCGCGGCGCGATGCGTTCGATCACCGCACTCACGCCCGGCGCGCCGAAACCTTCGTCGAATTCGCTCCAGCCGACGATGCCGTTGTCGGTGGTCAGCTTCACGTAGTGGTAACTGCGCCAGCCCGCGTCACAGGACAGCGTTTCGATGGTTTTGATTTTCATGTTCTCTCCCCGGCGCCGCATTTTCGCTGGCGATGATCAGACGCTGCAACCGTACATGCGTGCTGCCTGAGCATAACTCATCCGATCGTCAAGCCCGCGATTGACCGGGGCGAGCCGCACATCGACCGCTCAGATCAGCGTCCTGTTGACGTCTGCCAAGCACCTTCCGACACTTTACGCAAACAGCACTTCGGGATCTCCCGATCAAACGATCTTCTCAGGGAACTGCGATGTCTGCACTGATGCATCACTATTGCTCGCAACGCGCACAAGTCATCTTGGCCCACCCTGCCTTGCATGCCCTCCTTGACCGCATCATTCACGGACCCGCGGCGCATCGTCCTTCGTCAGTACACAATGTTTCGACAATGAGGCCCCTGGGGCGCACCATACCGCAATGGCGACCGACGCGGAATTTGTACCGCCTTTCCCATGACGACACCTGACGACCGGCAACGCGATCTGCGACGGCAACACGCGGTCGACACGATCCTGAGGATCCTTTTCGTGGAGGACTCCGAGGCGGACGCCATGCTGGCGCTGCGCGAGCTGGAGCGCGCGAGGCTGGCATGTGTGTCGCGCCGGGTCGACACCCGCGACGGGTTCGTTCACGAACTGCACGACTTCGAACCCGACGTCATTCTCTGCGACTTCTCGCTACCCGGCTTCAGTGGCCTGGAGGCGCTCACCATCGCCCGGCAGCTGCGGCCGGATGTTCCCTGCCTCTTGGTCTCCGGCACGGTCGGTGAGGAAAGGGCGATCGAATCTCTCAAGTCCGGCGCGACCGATTACATTCTCAAGAGCAACCTGGCCCGGCTTGCGCCCGCGGTGCAGCGAGCGCTGCGCGAGCGGGACACACGCCGTGCTCGCCGCCAGGCGGAGCAGGAACTAGCCACGAGCGAAGAGCGGTTGCGTCTGCTTTGGGAAACCACAACCGACGCCGTGCTGCTGGCCGACAATACAGGACGCATCCAGTATGCAAACCCGGCAGTCGGGGAAGTTTTCGGTTATGACTCTGCCGAGCTTGTGGGTCAGGATGTCTCGTTGATTCAACCGGAGCACCTGCGGGACGCGCACCGTCGGGCCTTTGCACGCTTTCTCGAAACCGGGGTCAAAACCCTGAACTGGCGCGGCACTCAACTTTCGGGACTGCACCGCGATGGTCACGAGTTCCCGGCCGAGATTGCATTCAGCCACATGGTGATCGGCGGAAAGCCCGTCTTTGCCGCCTTCATACGCGACATCACCGAGCGCAAGCAAAACGAAGATCGATTGAGGGAAAGTGAATACCGGCTCGATCTTGCACTGGAGGCGTCCGGATTCGCAACCTGGGAGTGGCACCTTGCTGCAGGCGACGTTCGATTCAGCCGGCACTGGTGGCCGATCCTCGGCTACCAGCCGGATGAAGTGCCGTTGCGCCTGGCGGCCTGGGAAAATCTCACCCAGCCTGACGATTTGGCGCGGGTGAGATCCCAGTTGGCCGCGGTCGTAAAGGGGTCGATTCCAGTGCTGGATGTCGAGTACCGAATGCGGGCAAAGAACGGCGAATGGCGCTGGATCCGTTCCGTGGGTCGGGTGGTCGAGCGCGATGCAGCCGGGCGGGTACTACGCATGACCGGCACGCATAGCGACATCACGGCGTCCAGGCAGGCGCAACAGCAAATACTTGACAGTGAAGCGCGGTACCGCGGATTGATCGAACAGGCCGCGGACGGAATCTTCCTCACCGATACCAATGGAAATTTCGTCATGGTAAACACCCGGGGCTGCGAACTCCTGGGCTACGCCCAGGCCGAGCTCCTCGGCATGCATGTGCAGGATACGTATATCGCGGAAGAGCGGGCATTGCATGCCGCACGCGTGCGACGGGCCCTGGCCGGCGAGACCCTGCGCTTCGAGCGAATGATTCAGCGCAAGGACGGCAGCACGGTTCCGGGTGAGATCAGCGCCAAGTTGCTCGAGAACGGGCTCGTGCAGGTGATTTTCCACGATATATCTGGTCGTCGCGCCCAAGAACAGAAAATTGCGCGTTTGAGCAGAATACAGACCGTACTGAGCGGGATCAACTCCGCCATCGTGCGCATCCGCGACCGGCAGGAGTTGTTCGACGAGGCCTGTCGCATTATCGTCGAACACGGCGGATTCAGCGTCGGCTGGATCGCCATGCTGGACCACGGGAGCGGAAGACTCGTACCGGTCGCGCAAGCAGGCCTGCCGATCGATCTGAGTGTCGGAAAGCACTCTCCGGAGCGACCCGGGGGTTTTGTCCCTGCCGGCGTCGCTGCGGTAGCGCTGCAGGAGAAACGGCCTGCCGTCGACAATGCCCTCGAGGATAGAACGCGCGCTGCGGACGAGGAGATTGGCCCGGATACGTTGAGCATCAGGCACGACGCGATTCGCCTGGGCGCGAAATCCGCGGTCGTGCTGCCGTTGTTTGCCGAGGAGCAGGTGTCCGGCGTACTCACGTTGTATGCACCCGAGCGCAACTTCTTCGACGACGATGAACTCAAGCTGCTGAACGAGTTGTCGGCCGACATCTCGTTCGCGCTTACCTTCATCGCAAAGGACGAGACGGTCAATTACCTCGCGTACTACGACGCGTTGACCGGTCTGGCCAACCGCACGCTCCTGTTCGATCGCCTCGGACAATACATACGCGCGGCACAGCGCGAGCAGCGCCTGGCTGCGGTCGTATTGGCGGATATCGAACGCTTTCATGTGATCAACGATTCTCTGGGCCGGTCCGCGGGCGACGCGCTGCTCAGGGAGCTCGCAAAGCGCCTGCAGGAACACGTGCGCGCAGAAGATACCGTGGCGAGGGTCGGCGCGGATACCTTCGCAATCGCTCTGGCCAATGTGGGTAGCACTGCAGAAGTTGCACACCTTCTGAACGATCGCGTGTCGCCCTTTGTGAGACAAGCCTTTGTCCTGGCGGGGCAGGAACTTCGCCTCTCGGCACGTTTCGGCGTCGCGATCTACCCCTCCGACGGCGATGCTCCGGAAACGCTTTACGCCAATGCCGAGGCAGCGCTGAAGAATGCCAAGGCGACGGGAGAGCGGTTCCTGTTCTACGCCCCCGACATGAACGCGCGAATCGCGGAATCGCTCACACTGGAAAACAGGCTACGCGGCGCGCTGGAGAATGAGGAATTCGTCCTCCATTACCAGCCCAAGGTCACCGTCTCCGACCGCCGGATCGTCGGGCTGGAGGCACTCATCCGCTGGCAAGCCCCGGATCTGGGTCTGGTTCCTCCTGCAAAATTCATTCCTCTCATGGAAGAGACCGGCCTGATCCTGGATGTGGGGGTCTGGGCGCTGCTTCAAGTGTCGCGCGACTGCAGCCGATGGACCGCACAGGGGTTGAGTCTGCCTCGAATCGCCGTCAATGTTTCCCCGATCGAGATCCGACAGAGCACTTTTGTCGGTAACGTGGTCGAAGCAGTCGAAAGAATCCAGGATGCCGGCGGTACGCTTGACCTGGAAATGACCGAGAGCGTGCTCATGCAGAACGTCGAGGCTGTCACGCACAAGCTGCAGACCATATGCGAGCTGGGCGTGGAGATCGCCGTCGATGATTTCGGTACGGGATACTCTTCGCTGGCTTATGTCGCCCGGCTGCCGATTCACGCACTCAAGATCGACCGTAGCTTCGTGGTGGACATGACGCACAGCGCGGACAGCCTGGCGATCGTGAGTTCGATCATCTCCATGGCGCACGCCCTCCGGCTCGAGGTCGTCGCGGAAGGCGTGGAAACCGAAGAACAGGCGGCACAACTTAAGAGCCTCGGTTGCGACCAGATGCAGGGTTACCTGTTCAGTCCGCCGGTTCCCCCAGAGGCTATCCCGGAACTGCTCAGGACCCGGCGCGGGACCAAGAATAAAAAGAGATCCGCCAACGACAAGAAAAAGCCGGTCAGAGGGAAAAGCGGACAGCACTGAAGCATTGCCGTCCGCATTTTTTTGCGTCCTCCGCACCCTCTGCGGCCGGTGGCGATACCGATCAAGTAATCGGATGGGCCGTATCCGGAGAGGCAGTCCCTCCAGTGCGGGTCCCGAGTCTCTGCCTAGTGCGCCCCAGCTCTTCCGTCCTTGAGCTGCGCGCGCTGCGCCAGCGTCAACAATCTTTCATCGCAACCGAACAACGCATTGACACATACATACAGGTTCGTTTCCACATTCCTGCGGCGGACCCGTTCACGCTGCGCGGCCGAGAGATCGTCCGGATTGCATCGCACCAGGGTCCCGACCGTGTTCATGCAGCCCAGGTAGTTGCGCTCCAGGTAGGCGGCGCGCACGACGGCACGCTGTTCGTCGGTCAGTGCCGATTCGTCGCAGGCAATCAGCCCGCCGAGGCAAAACTCGAAATTGCGCGCGCTGTCTGCCAGCTCCACCTCCGTGCGCTGCCGGGCGCTGAGCGCACGCCTTCTACAGTCCGCATCGCCCCTGAGGCAGGCCTGGTAGTTGAGGCGCGCGGTGGCTTGCTGCACGCGGCGCTGCTCGTCCCCGGTGAGCAAGTTCAGGTTGCAGCGCAGGCCGGCAAGGCAATCCCGGAAGTGCGCCAGACCCTGCAATCCCATGACCTGCCGCCGCTCGCCAACGGTCAGCAGCGCCTCATTGCAACTGCGATCGTTCGCAACGCAGCGTTCGAAATTGGCGGGGTCGGCGCCATGGACCATGCCGGCGACCCACACTGAAACCAGGCCGCATAAAAACCGCGCGACCGCGCTCCTTCGATTCGCCATAGCCGGTCGTTGCATCCCCGCCACCATCGTGCGTGCGCGGGGCAAAATCGACGGCGGATGCGCGCCATCGACCTGGGTCACGCTGCCATGGTCGGCGAATAGCGGATGCCCTATGGCGACCCGCTTCAGTCCATGGCCCGGGATCGGCACGTGAGTCAAAACCCCGACCCCGGCTGTTTCAGGAACTCGATTTCTTCCGCGGTGGAGGCGCGCCCGAGAATCCCGTTACGGTGCGGGTAGCGTCCAAAGCGATCGACGATGGCCTTGTGTTTCAGTTCGAATTCATGGCTGTTCTGGGACGTATGTTCGCGAAACAGGTTTTCGGCCTGCATGTGGATGAATCTTGATTCGCTGTGCATGTAAGGCATGAGCAGGAACGGTCGCTCTGTCGCGGAAAGCGATTCGAGTATCCCCGCCGAAACGGCTTCCTGTGCCAGAACCAGAGCCATTGGATCTTGCGAGAAAGCAGCCGGGGTATTGCGATGAATGTTCCGGGAGAACTGGTCGAGAACGATGATCTCGGCGAGACGTCCTTTGGGTTGCTTGCGCCACGTGAACAGCTCGCCCTGGGCGGCGCGCGCCAGGAGCGGCGCGAACCGTTCTTTGATGTGCGTATCGAACTCCGGGTCCGCCGCCCACCACTTCTTTGGTTCGATTTCTTCAAACCAGAACGCAAGAACCTCGTTGTGCATGTCGATTCCAGTTCACTTCGGGATCAAAGTTCCAACATACCGGTTCTGGCGCGTCGGCGGCAATGCGCGACACACGCCGCAAGACGACGTGTACTCCGCTATTGCCAGGCGCCGGCATCAGAACATCGTGTTGCTGTTGGCCGACGTACCGGGAATCACCTGCAGCACATCCCAGTGTTCAACGATCTTCCCGTCGGCATCCAGCCGGAAAATGTCGATACCGGCCCAGTCGCGGTCCTTGTCTCCGGGCCACTCCTGGTGACAATGCAACACGACATACTCCCCATCGGCAAGAACGCGCTTGAACGTCACGCGCTTGCCGGGGTATTCCCGCGCCATCCGCTCGAAGTATTCGATGAAGGCTTCCTTGCCATCGCCGACGTGCGGATTGTGCTGGATGTAAGTCGCCCCGGCGTACTTCTCGATTGCCTCGCGCGGACGGCATCGGTTGAACATGAGGTCGTAAAAGTCCTTTACCGTCTGCTTGTTACTTTCCAATCGATCGTTCACCGCTCCCCCATTTCAATCACTCGCGAATAATCGGGCCGGACAGAATCCCCCATATTCTGGCCTCGAAAGAAATATGCAACATGCCAAGCCTGACCCTCTTACCCTGCCGACCGCTTCCAGGAACGCCTCTATCGAAGCCACAGTCGGACACGGCTCGATGAGCTTCCTCCTGTCCTTCGTCTTCCAATCCAGCGGCATTATGCTGCCGATTGCTCTCCACCTTCCTTTGCGCCCTCTGCGCCTTTGCGGTGAGAAGGTTTCATAACTACAACTCCGCCCAGACTTTATCGAGCCGCTTGAACGACACCGGATAAGGCGTCTTCAGCTGCTGCGCCCACAGCGACACGCGCAGCTCTTCCAGCATCCAGCGAAATTCCTCGAGTCTGGGATCGCGTACGCCGCGCTGGCGGTCCTGTTCTTCGCGCACTGCGAGCATTTGCGCGAAGCGCGCGAGCTGCTCCTGCCAGCGGGCGTCGCGCTCGGCACCGGTGGCGAGTTTGCCCAGTCGGTACGAGATCGCCTTGAGATAACGCGGGTAGTGCTTGAGGCGCTCGAACGGCACGCCGGCGATGAAACCGGCGGGCAGCAGCAACTTCAGCTGCGCGCGGATGTCGGAGACCGCGCGCGGCCACGCCTTGTAGCCTGGATCGTTCAGCGCCGAGCGCAGCGCGTGGTACTCGGCGAGGATCTCCCCGAGCAATCGGCACAGTTCGTTGGCGACTTCGATCACGCGCGCCTTGGCTTTGACGACGCGCGCATCGAAGGCCTTGCGGTCGCGCACCAGTTCGTCATCGACGAAGAACGCGCGGTCGCAGGCGGCGGTCACCAGTTCCTCGCGCAGCCGGTCGGCGATCGAGGCCTTGTCTCCGCGCACACCCTGCTCTTCCAGCAGCAGCGTGTAGCGCAACGCCATCCCCGTGAGGCCCGGCAGGTTGCGCTCGAGGAACTTCATCTGTTCCGGCAACGCCAGCCGCAGCAGCCGGCGCAAGCCCTTGCGCGTGGCGGCGTCGGCCTCGGCTTCGGTGTCGAGCAGGGTGAGCGAGACCGCATCGCCGTCGTCCACCAGCGCGGGAAAGCCGACGATCTTCTGCCCGCCGCGATCGACTTCCATGATCTCCGGCAGTTCGCCGAAATCCCAGCCCGTGAGTCCCTTGCGCTCGAATTCAACCGCAGCGGATTCGGTGAAGCTGCGCCGCGCCTTGACCCCCAGTTCCGAGCGCAGTTCGACCAGGTTGCGGCTCATCGCCACTTCGTGGCCGGCGTCGTCCACCACGCGGAAGTTCATGCGCAGGTGTGGCGGCAGCTCGATCGACTCCCAGGTGTCCTGCGGCACCTCGACCCCGGCTTTCTTCAGCAGCGCCGCGGACAGCGCCTGACCCAGCGGGCGCGTACCCGGCTGCATGATCTCCAGCGCAGACGTCACCACCTGCGGCACCGGGAAAAAGTGCTTGCGCAGGCCTTTCGGTAGGCCTTTGACCAGGTGCGTGACCTTGTCGCGCAGCAGGGCGGGCACTAGCCATTCGCAGCGCCGCTCGTCCACCTGGTTCAGCATCGGCAGCGGGACCGTCATGGTCACGCCGTCCAGCGCATGACCGGGCTCGAAGCGGTAGTCCAGTCTGAGCTGCTGCCCCGCGATCTCCATGTGTTCCGGATAGAGATCCTCGGTCACCTCGGACGCGGTATGCCGCATCAGGTATTCCCGGGTCAGCCGCAGCAACCCGGAGTCTTTGCGCTCGGCCTCGCGCCGCCATTTGTCGAATGCCGCCCAGCTCCAGATGTCGTCCGGCACGCGCTCGTCGAAAAACGCGTAGATCGACTCGTCGTCCACCAGCACGTCATGCTTGCGCGACTTGTGCTCCAGGCCCTGCACGTCTTCGATCAGTTTGCGGTTATGCTCGAGAAAGGCCGCGCGCGCGTTGACCTCACCCGCCACCAGCGCGCCGCGGATGAACAGCTCGCGCGCGGCGCGCGCGTCCACCGTGCCGTACACCACTTTGCGCCGGGGCACCACGATCAACCCATATACGGTCACCTGCTCGAGCGCGAGTACGTTTCCGGCGTCCTTCGACCAGTGCGCATCGCGATAACTGCGCTTCGACAGGTGCGTCCCGAGTTTCTCGATCCAGTCCGGTTCGATCGCGGCCACGCAGCGCGCGAACAGGCGCGTGGTCTCGGTCAGCTCGGCCGCCATCACCCACTTCGGCTGGCGTTTCTTCAGGCCGGAACCGGGATGGATCGAGAACTTGATGCCGCGCGCACCGAGATAGACGCCCGCCTCGTCCGACTTGTAACCGATGTTGCCGAGCAGCCCGGTCAGGAGCGCGCGATGGATCTCCTCATCGCGCGCGTCCTTTTCGTTCGGACGCCATTCCATTTCCGCAACCATCGCCGCGAGCTGCCCGTGCAGTTCTCGCCATTCGCGCAGCCTGAGATACGACAGGAAGCGGTCGTGGCAGGACTGCACCAGCTTGCGATTGGATGCCTTGTGCCTGAGCGCCTCCTCGAACCATTTCCACATCGCGAGCCAGGTGAGGAAATCCGAGCGCTCGTCGGTGAAATCGTCATGCGCACGGTTCACCGCCTCGATCTTGTCCATCGGTCGTTCGCGCGGATCCTGCACCGACAGGCCGGCGGCGATGATCAGCACTTCGCGCAGGCAGCCGAACTCCTTCGCCGCGACGATCATGCGCGCGATACGCGGATCGATCGGCAGTTTCGCGAGTTGCCGGCCGACCTCGGTCAGCCGCCGGTTGTCGTCCTCGTCCACCGCGCCGAGTTCGGTCAGCAACTGGTAGCCGTCCGCGATCGCCTTCGGCGCGGGCGGATCGACGAACGGGAAATCCTCGACCTCGCCCAGCTTCAGCGCCTGCATGCGCAGGATCACCGAGGCCAGCGAGGAACGCAGGATCTCGGGGTCGGTGAATTCGCCTCGCGCGTTGAAATCGTCCTCGCCGTACAGGCGCACGCATACGCCGTTCATCACGCGGCCGCAGCGGCCGGCGCGCTGGTTGGCGGAGGCGCGCGAGATCTTCTCCACCTGCAGCATCTCGACCTTGTTGCGGTAGCTGTAGCGGTTGACGCGCGCGAGGCCGGAGTCGACCACGTAACGGATGCCCGGTACGGTGAGCGAAGTCTCGGCGACGTTGGTGGCCAGCACGATGCGGCGTGCACCACCGGGGCTGAACACGCGCTCCTGCTCGGACGCCGACAGCCTCGAATACAGCGGCAATATCTCCGCACCCTTCGGGTGATGCTTGCGCAGCGCCTCCGCGGTCTCGCGGATCTCGCGTTCGCCGGGCAGGAACACCAGCACGTCGCCGCTGCGCGACTGCCGCGTCAGATCGTCCACCGCGTCCGCAACCGCTTCCGGCAGGTCGATGTCGTGCGCATCCTCGTCGTCCTCGTCGAACGGCCGGTAGATAACGTCCACCGGGTACAGCCGCCCAGATACCTCGATCACCGGCGCGTCGCCGAAATGGCGGGAGAACTTTTCCGCGTCGATGGTCGCCGACGTCACGATCAGCTTCAGGTCGGGGCGCTTCGGCAACAATTGCCTGATATAACCGAGCAGGAAATCGATGTTCAGGCTGCGCTCGTGCGCCTCGTCGATGATCAGCGTGTCGTAGGCATTCAGAAACCGGTCGGACTGCGTCTCGGCAAGCAGGATGCCGTCGGTCATCAGCTTGACGAGATTCTGCGGGCTCGAGCGGTCGGTGAACCGCACCTGGAACCCGACCGTGTCGCCGGGCGGCGAACGCAGTTCCTGCGCGATGCGGTTCGCCACCGATCGCGCTGCGATCCGCCGCGGCTGGGTATGGCCGATCTGGCCATACACCCCGCGCCCGAGTTCGAGGCAGATCTTCGGCAGTTGCGTGGTCTTGCCGGAACCGGTTTCGCCGCAGACGATCACCACCTGGTTGTCGGCGATCGCGCGTGCGATGTCCGCGCGCTTCGCGCTGACCGGCAGTTCCTCCGGGTAGACGATGCGCGGCATGCGCGCCCGGCGCGCCTCCGCCTTTGCGACGGATGCCGCGACCGCGGCGGTCAGGCGCGTGAGCGCACTGTCCTCGCGCCGGCCGCGCCCGTCGAACGCGTCGCGGATCGCGCGACGCAATCGATGGCGGTCCGCAACCATACACTGCTCGACGCGACGCAGCAGCGACTGCTGCGTCGGCGGCGCCGCGACAGGCGGGGTAGACATGGTCATGCAGGTTGCCGCGCGAAAGTGAAAAACAGGAGATTAACCACCGAAGCGCCAGGACACCAAGACATCAAGGGAAGCTGACATCAAGGCAAGCTTCGGCCCTGGGACGCCTGCGACCGCCGCACAGGCCTTCCTGCGCGCCGCAACAGGCGCGCGACGCGAATCAGTCGAAGTCGAACAATTCTCCGAGGAATCCGCCCTTGCGCTTGCGCTTTCCGTAATGGCGGTCATCGTCGTATCGCCCGTCGCGGCGGTCGGCATCGCGCGGCATCGCCACCGGGGCCTGCGGTTGCGCAACGCTCGAGCGCTCGATGATCTTGTCGAGTTCGCCGCGATCGAGCCACACGCCGCGGCAGGACGGACAGTAGTCGATTTCGATGCCCTGGCGTTCCGCCATTTTCAGATCGGAATCGCTGCAGACCGGACATTTCATTCTGTTCTCCTGGATGTCGTTGACGAAGCCCGTGTTTCACGCCGTCCGTGTTGCGGGCGGAAATGCGATCCCCGATTAGACTGTGCTGCCTGCAGGAGTTCCGTCCCGGTCAAACAACTTATCGGGCGGAATCCCGCGTCGCGCGCGGCGCAGAATCCGGCTTGTCCCCGCGTATCCGCAGCGCCGCCTTGCCGAGCATCTGCGCGCTTACCGGCGCGGTCACCATCAGGAACACGGTGATGAGCAACTCGTGCAGGCTCAGGCCCTCGCCGGTGAAACTGAAATGCAGGATCGATGCGATCAGCAGGCCGCCGACGCCGAGCGTGGTGGCCTTCGACGGGCCATGCAGGCGGCAGAAAAAGTCCGGAAGGCGGATGAGGCCAATCGAGCCGACCAGCGTGAAGAATCCGCCGAGGAGGATGAAGATGGATACCAGGATTTCGACAAACGTGCCCATGCGCGCTACTCGATGATGTCGCCGGCCAGGATGTACTTGGCGAGCGCGACCGTGCCGATGAAACCGAGCAGCGCAATGACGATCGCCGCCTCGAAGTACATCTTGGATCCGGTGTCGATGCACATCAGCACGATCAGCCCGACGAGGTTGATGTACAGCGTGTCCAGCGCGAGGACGCGGTCTGTCGCGTCGGGCCCGCGAACCAGGCGCAGCACGTTCAGCACCAGCGCGGCGGCGATCATCCATGCCGCAAGAGTGATGGCGATGTCTAGCATGCGAATATCTCCTTCAGTCCGCGCTCGTAACGGTTCTTGATCTGCGCGATCTGCTGCTGCTCGTCGGCGAGATCGAGCACGTGCACCCTGAGTGCGGTTGCCTGCTCGTCCAGCTCGACTGAAACCGTGCCCGGCGTCAGCGTGACGATGCCGGCGAGAATGGACGCGATACCCGCATCGCCGAGTTCGAGCGGCACCGTGACCCAGCCGGGACGCAGGCGGCTCTTCGGTCCGAGCACCAGAATCGCCACGCGAACGTTGGCGACCACGATATCCCACAGCACGAGCAGGCCGAAGCGCACCGCGTACAACGGGCGCCGGATGCTCAGCAGCCGCGGCAGGAACTGTCTGAGCACGTGCGGCAGCCAGGCGGCGAGCAGCAGGCCGAGCAGGATGTGCGCGACTGCGAGCGTGGTGTTCAGCAGCAGCCAGACTGCCAGCAGGAACAGCGACAGCAGCGGATGCGGAAAAAGCCGGCGGATCGCGGTCATCGGTTCACCTGCATGCCTTTTCGCAGCAGCTCGCCGCCGTATTCATACGCGCTCGCCTGCTGCGCGGCGCTGTATCCCGCGTAGCGCGCGACCGGACCGGCCGCCACGGCAAGCGCAACGGTGACCGCGGTCAGGAATGCGGCCGCAGATACGCCCTTGCGCCAGCTTTCGCGCGACGGTATTGCCGCCTCGCCTGCGCAATGCCAGAAAATCTGGATGCCGGCGCGCGCGAGCGCAAGCAGGTTGAGTAGCGACGCGATGAGCACAACCGCGAACACCCAGCCCGTGCCCGGCGCATGCACTGCCGCAGAAAGCACCATGGCTTTGCCCATGAAGCCCGCCAGCGGCGGCAGACCCGCCGCGGCAATCGCGATCAGGAAATACAGGATGCCGTAGAACATCGGCTTTTCGATCGCCCTGGCGCGCACGATACGGTCACCGTCATCGCCGCGAAACGCCGAGATGGCATCCGCCAGCAGGAACAGCGCCGATACCGAGATCACGCTGTGCAGCAGGTAGAACTGGCCGGCCTGCATGCCTTCCGGCGTACCAAGCGACGCGGATACCAGCACCAGTCCGCTCGAACCGATCGCCAGGTAGCCGCTCAACTCGCGCAGCGTGCTGGCGCCGAGCGCGCCGATGCCGCCGATCGCCACCGTCGCCAGCGCAGCCGGCAACAGCCACGCATCCGCGGCATGCGCGAGCGCACCCGCATCGGCACCGAATACCATGCCATGCAGGCGCAGGATTGCGTAGACCCCGACCTTGGAAAGCACCACGAAGATCGCGGCAACCGGGGCAGCCGCGGCGCCGTAGGTCGAGGGCAGCCAGAAATACAGCGGCAGGATTGCCGCCTTCAGCGCGAACACCACCATCAGGATCAGCGCCGCGGCACGCACCGCCGGCACCTGGTGCGGCTCGATCGCCGAAACCTTGACCGCGAGATCGGCCAGATTAAGCGTGCCGAGCGCGCCGTAGATCAGCGCAACAGCGACCAGGAACAACGTTGACCCGGTGAGGTTGAGCACCACGTACTGGATGCCAGCCGCGCGGCGCGAGGCGCCCGCGCCATGCTGCAGCAGGCAGTACGACGCGATCAGCATCAGTTCGAAGAACACGAACAGGTTGAACAGGTCGCCGGTCAGAAAGGCGCCGCACAGCCCGGCGAGCTGGAACTGGAACAACGGATGGAAATCGCGGCCGCGCGCGTCCCAGCCGGAGACCGCGTGCATCAGGGCCGCAAGTCCGCAGAACGCGGTGAGCGCGACCATCATCGCAGAGAGCCGGTCGAGTACCAGTACGATGCCGTAGGGGGCCGGCCACGCGCCGAGCGCGTACACGTCTGCTTCCCCGCCGGCAAGCCCGATCAGGCCGATCGAGATCACCGCGAGCAGCAATGCGGAACCGAGCGAAATCACGCGCTGTGCCGTGAGCCCCATCGGCAGCATGGTCAGCAGCGCGGTCGCGAAAGGCAGCGCAATCGGCGCGATGATCCAGTGGTTCACCGTCCCTGCTCCCTGCCGTCCACGTGGTCGGTCCCGAGATCGCCGTGCGCGGCCACCGCGAGCGCGAGGAAGAACGCAATCATGCCGAAACCGATCACGATTGCGGTCAGCACCAGCGCCTGCGGCAGCGGATCGGTATAGGTTTCGCCGCTGCCGATGATCGGCGGCGCATCGAGCAGCATGCCGCCGGCGACGAAGATCATCAGGTTGACGCCGTAGGACAGGAACGTTAGCCCGAGCGCGACCGGAAACGTGCGCCCGCGCAGCAGCAGGTACACGCCCGCCGCGAACAGGATGCCGATCGCCGAGGCTACGAGGGCTTCCATTGCTTTCCTCCATCGCCCGAAAATCTGCCGAGCGTAGACAGCATCAGCATCACCACGCCGACCACGGTGAGAAAGATGCCGAGATCGAACGCGACCGCGCTCGCGAGCGGAACCTTGCCGATGACCGGCAGATGCGCATAGTCGTACGTGCTGGTCAGGAACGGCATGCCGAACAGCCAGCTTCCCGCTCCGGTGAGGAAGGCGATGCCGAGACCACCGCCGATCAGCGAGCGGTAGGCAAAGCGGATGCGCGTCTCCGACCATGCGATGCCGTTGGCAACATAGAGCAGCACGCCGGACGCGCCGGCGACCAGGCCGGCGATGAATCCACCGCCCGGCAGGTTGTGCCCGCGCAGGAAGATGTAAAGCGCGGTCAGCATCGCGGCAGGCAGCAGAATCTGCGCAGACTTGGACAGCATCACCGAACGGCGCGCCGCGCTGGCGCCCTCGCGCGGCGCCACGCCGGCGCCGAGCATGGCCACCACGCCGAGCGCGGCCAGCGCAAGCACCGTCACTTCGCCCAGCGTATCGAAGCCGCGGAAGTCGACCAGGATCACGTTGACGACATTGGTGCCGCCGCCGAGCGGCGCGCTGTTGGCGAGAAAATAATCGGAGATCGATGCGTGCGGGCGGGTGAGCAGCCACCAGGCGGCCGCGCCGGTACCAAGCCCGGCAAGGGCTGCCAGGCCGATGTCGCGCATGCGTTTGCGCGGCAGTGTCTCGAGCGGCGAGCGCTGTGGCAGGAAGCGCAACACCAGCACCAGCAGGATCACGCTCGCGGTCTCCACCACCAATTGCGTCAGCGCGAGGTCGGGCGCGGAGAAGTACGCGAAGATCGCCGACACCATCAGCCCGACGGCACCGGTCGCCACCAGCGCAGTGAAGCGATCACGATGCTTCGCAACCACCACCGCCGTGGCGACCAGGAGCACCATCCAACCGGCTGCCGCCGGAGCGGTCAGCGGCATCAGCACGGCCTGATGCGGATCGATCGGTTCGGCAAACGCGGCGAAGCCGACCACCAGCGAAACACTCACCAGTACCGCCACATAGCGCTGCAGCGATCCGTTTGCAAGCCGCGCATTGGCCGCAGCGGAACTGCGCAGCAGCCAGGTATGCAGTTCATGAAAGATGCGGTGCCCGGTCCACGGGCCGCCTTCGTGCAGATGCAGCCGATAGAGCTTCTGCAGCGAAAAGTACACCGCGGTACCACCGGCCAGCGCCACTACGCTCATCAGCAGCGGCAGGTTGAAGCCGTGCCAGATCGCAAGGCTGTACGCCGGCGCAGGCGAACCGAGCACGGCGCCGGCGGCGACGTCGAGCATCGGGCGCACGGTCATCTGCGGAAGAATGCCGACCAGCAGACAGATCGCAACCAGCAGTTCAACCGGAATTCGCATCCAGCGCGGCGGCTCGTGCGGTTTCTTCGGCAGGTTCTTCGGCTCGCCGTGGAAAAACACGTCGTGAATGAAACGCACCGAATACGCCACGCTGAACACCCCGGCCGCGGTGGCCGCGAGCGGCAGGATCCAACCGACTGCGCCGAGCTTCTGCACATGCAGTGCCTCGGCGAAGAACATTTCCTTCGACAGGAAGCCGTTCAGCAGCGGCACGCCGGCCATCGACGCCGCGGCGATAATCGCCAGCACCGCGGTGTAAGGCATGAACTTCCACAGCCCGCCCAGCCTGCGCATGTCGCGCGAGCCGGTTTCATGATCGATGATGCCCGCCGCCATGAACAGCGAAGCCTTGAAGGTGGCGTGATTGATGATGTGGAATACTGCGGCCACCGCGGCGAGCTCGGTGCCCATGCCGAGCAGCAACATGATCAGGCCGAGGTGGCTGATGGTCGAGTACGCGAGCAGGCCCTTGAGGTCGTGCTTGAACATTGCGGCATAGGCGCCGAACACCAGCGTCACCAGGCCAAATCCACCGACCAGGAAGAACCAGGCATCGCTGCCGGCGAGCGCCGGATGCAGCCGCGCCACCAGGAACAGCCCGGCTTTCACCATGGTCGCGGAATGCAGGTAAGCGGACACCGGCGTCGGCGCCGCCATCGCCGCGGGCAGCCAGAAATGGAACGGGAACTGCGCGGACTTGGTAAACGCGCCCGCGAGAATCAGCAGCAGCGCCGGCAGATACAGGTCGGAGCTGCGGATCAGTTCGCCCATCCCGAGGATCTCGGAGATCTCGTAGGTGCCGGCGATATGCCCTAGCAGCAGCGCGCCCCCGAGTAGAGCGAGGCCGCCGGTACCGGTGACCGCCAGCGCCATGCGCGCGCCTTCACGCGAATCGGTGCGATCGCTCCAGTAACCGATCAGCAGGAAGGACGTGAGACTGGTGAGTTCCCAGAACACCACCAGCAGCAGCAGGTTGTCCGACAGCACGATGCCCATCATCGCACCCATGAACAGCAGCAGCGCGACAAAGAAGCGCCCCATCGGATCGGACGCCGACAGGTAGTAGCGCGCGTAGAGAATGATCAGCAGCCCGATCGCCGGAATCAGCAGCGCGAACAGCATCGCCAGGCCGTCCAGCCGCAGCGAAACGTTCAACCCGAGCGCGGGCAGCCAGGCGAAGGAAACGCGAGGCGCGTTGCCGGCAAAGACTTCCGGCAACATCGGCGCCAGCAACGCGAGGATCGCCAGCGGCACGGCGGCGGCGGCCCAGGCAATGACGTTCGCCGAAGCGCGCGCGGTGAGCGCCGGCAGCACTGCCCCGACGAAGGGCAGCGCAACGATCACCGGAAGCGCGATGTCTGCGAATGACATGATCGAATTTTTTAGTTTGTCCTGTCACCCCGCCCGATCGACACGCGCGCGCCAGGCGCGGTACGCAATGATCGCGAGCGTCAACGCGGTGATCGGGAGCACGAAAACCACCATGATGCGGCTGAAATGAGGGAGCGCGTCGTGTTCGGTGGCTCTCAGAACGAGGTACGAAGTGTAGCAGACGTAATAGCCGAGAAATACCGCGCCTTCCCACCGGTCCACCCGCCAGCCGGTGAAGAAGATCGGCAGGCAGGCGACAGCCACCGCGATCATGACCGGCAGGTCGAAACTCAGCACCGATGGCGCGACCGCGATACCGCCGGGCGCGATCACCGAGGACAGGCCGAGCACGCCGAGAATGTTGAAGATATTGCTGCCCACAATGTTGCCGACCGCGATGTCGCGCTCGCCCCGGATCGCGGCGATGATGGTGGCCGCGATCTCCGGCAGAGACGTGCCGACCGCGATCACGGTCAGGCCAATGACCAGTTCGCTCACCCCCAGCCAGCGCGCGAATACCACTGCGCCATCCACCAGCCAGTTTGAACCGATGACCAGCAGCGCAAGACCCGCGGCGACCAGCGCGAGCTGGCGCAGCACCCCGCCCGTGGGTTGCGTACCATAAGCTTGCTGATATTCGCCGAGCACGGCCGGGTCGCGCTCTCGCCGGGACTGCACGATCAGGAACACCGTGTAGCCGATCAGGCACGCGAACAGCAGGCTGCCGTCCAGCGTGCCGAGTGAGCCGTCCAGCGCCAGCACCAGCAGCAGAATCGACGCACCGACCATCAATGGCACGTCGAGGCGCAGCAACTGCTGCGCAACGACCAGGGGCACGATCAGCGCGGATGCACCCAGGATCAGGAGCACGTTCAGCACATTGCTGCCGACCACGTTGCCCATGGCAATGTCGCTCTGGCCGGCCGTCGCCGCACTCACGCTTACCGCCAGTTCCGGCGAACTGGTGCCGAAGGCGACCACGGTCAGGCCGATGACCAGCGGCGAAATACCTGCCGCAGCTGCCAGGCGCGACGCACCGCGCACCAGCATTTCCGCACCCCCGATCACCGCAATCACTCCAACCACAAACAGCAGAATCGTCATCTTGTTCGTCGCATGGCGGCGTGCGCGGCAGCGCCGCACACGCACGCGTCAATATGGTTAGGGAATCGTGCTGGACGGATAACCTCGCCCCGACCCCGGTTGGCGCAATTCTAGCCTGCCGGCAGCAACGGAAAGACGATCCGGCGCGACGCGCGGCCGTTCCGAACTACAAGGTCGCGCAAGTATTGTTTAAGCAAGGGCTGCGAATCGGTTCTGGAAGGCGCGAAACGAGGTTAACGCGCCCTCTCTGCGCAATCGGTGAGGCGCATTCAGACCAGTCCGCGAAAGGGCGAATGCCTCTCGCACCACGCGGCAGTGGCGAGCAGATAGTTTTCTTCTTCCGCCGCGCCGATGAGTTGCAGGCCCAGCGGCAGCCCGTTCTTTCCCTTGCCGGTGGGAATGGTGATCGCGGGCGTGCCGGTCAGCGTCCAGATGGTGCAGAAGCGCGGATCGCCGGTCGAATCCAGCGAGCCGGGCGCCTCGCCCGCGGCAGGCGGCGTGATGATCGCCGAATAGCCGCGATCGAAGAAATGCGCAAGCGAATGCTGCAACTGGGTGCGTGTCTTCATCGCTTCGCGGTAGTCCGCGTCGGCAATGCCCTCGCCTTCGTCGAGTGCGGCATTCAGGTAGTCCGAGATGCCTTCGCGGAACTGCGCCCGGACCTTGCGCGAAACCCGCGCCGCTTCGTACAGCATGATGGTCCGGTGCACGCGCAGTGCGGCGTCAAACTCGCCCGGAATCTCGATGATGTCAATGCCGGCCCCGGCCTTGCGCAGCCGTGCGATATCCGCGTCGAATTGCGCGCGCTGTTCGGGCTGAGCAAGATACCAGACCGGGGAACGTACCGCGGCCAGACGCGGCGGACTTCTCAGCACGTTCACGTCCGGGGTGATCGCGCTACGATGCGACGTCAGGCAGGAGGCGAGAAAGGCTGCGTCCGACACGCTGCGCGCAAATACGCCGGGCTGGTCGAGCGAAGGTGAGAACGGCAACATGCCGCGCGCGGACAGCATGCCCTGGCTCGGCTTGTATCCGACCACGCCGCAGAATGCCGCCGGCCGGATCACCGAGCCGTTGGTCTGCGTGCCAAGCGCGGCCGGTACGAAACCGGCCGCAACCGCTGCAGCGGATCCGCTGGATGAACCGCCGGGCGAGTGCGCCGGGTTCCACGGGTTGCGCGTCTTCGCCGGCACCATGAATGCCGCTTCCGTTGTCACCGTCTTGCCGAGCAGGATGCCGCCCGCGGAATCCAGACGCCGCACCAGGTCGGCATCCTCGGTCGGGACATAACCCGCGTACAGGGCGCAGCCCATTTCGGTCGGGATGCCTGCCGTGTAGAAGATGTCCTTTACGCCGACCGGCAGGCCGTGCAGCGGATGCGCCGCGCGCCAGTGCGCATCCTTGAGGTCCGCTCGGGCTGCAAGCGCGCGGGCCCGCTCACGATCGAGCCACTGCCAGGCCTGCACTTTGGGCTCCAGTGCATCGATGCGCGACAGCAGACTGTCCATGTAAGCAGCGCATTTCATCCGGCCGGAACGGATGCGACTGGCCGCTTCGTGCAAACCGAGCTTGAACAGTTCCGTCATATGCAATTCCCGGCCGCCGTGAGATGGCAAACAGCATCTTTACCACCAAGGCTCCAAGCTACCAAGAAGTAACTGCGCCGTAGTGTGCCTGATGCCTTGGTGCCCTGGTGGTGAGATCCCGCCGCACCAACCTTCGGCCATGAACGGAATCTGGACAGGCTGCGGCTCATTGGGACATCGCGAATTTTCTGCAATCCGGATTTAGCAGGTTCGGCGGATTGCCAGTGGTGAGGGCCGCCACCAGGTTCTTTGCCGCGGTCATCGCCATCGCCTTGCGCGTCGGTTCCGATGCGCTTGCAATGTGCGGCGAGAGCACCACGTTCTCCAGTTCGAGAAAACCCGGGTTGAACTTGGGTTCGTTCTCGTACACGTCGAGCCCCGCGGCCCAGATGGTCTTTTTCTTGAGCGCATCGATCAGCGCTGCATCGTCGACGATGCCGCCGCGCGCCATGTTGATCAGTACCGCGCTGGACTTCATTATCGCCAGTTCCGCGGCACCGATGAAATGATGCGTCTCGGGCGTGTAAGGCAGGATCAGCAGCACCACGTCCGCGGTCTTCAGCAATGCTTCTTTCGAGACGTGCTTCGCCCCGTAACGCTCTTCGATCTCGCGCGGAGCCCGCGAGCGATTGTGGTAGAGGACACTCATGTCGAAGCCGCGCGCACGCTGGGCAATGGCCTGCCCGATGCGCCCGAAGCCGACGATTCCGAGCGTGGCATGGTGCACGTCCTGCCCCAGCATCTGCTTGAGGAAAGTCGCGCGCCACTGGCCGCGGCGCAGGTAATGTTCGCCTTCGGTCATGCGCCGGCAGGTGGCGACGATCATTCCCATCGAGTAGTCCGCCACGCTGTCGGTCAGCACGTCCGGCGTATTGGTCGCCATCACGCCGCGTCCGGTGCAGGCGTCGACATCGATATTGTTGTAACCGACCGCCGTGTTGCAGACCGCCTTCAGGTCCGGGCAGCGTTCGAGCAGTTCGGCGTCGATGCGGTCCGTGCCCGAGGTCTGTGCGCCCGCCATGCCCTGCAGTTTCCCGATCAGTTCCTCGCGCGGAAAGATCCTGTCGTCCTGGTTCGCAACCACGTCGAAGTGCTGCCGCAGGTATTCGAGCGTCTCGTCGAACACTTCACGCGTGACCAGAACACGCTGCTTCATGCCAGTTGCCTCCCAGAGTTTTCCACGGGCTCGGGCCCGCAGTCGTTATTGATAGAACACGCTCGGCAACCACATGCCGATCGCCGGGAACAGCACCAGCAGGATCATCGCGGCGAGCTGCAGCAGCATGAACGGAACCATCCCGTAAAAGATGTCGGCCAGCGTGACGTGGGGCGGCGCGACGCCCTTCAGGTAGTACGCCGCCATCGCCATCGGCGGCGACAGGAAGGCAGTCTGCAGGTTGATCGCCGTCAGCAGTCCGAAGAACAGCGGGTCGATGCCGAACGCGGGCAGCATCGGCAGGAAGATCGGCACGAAGATGATGATGATCACCGTCCAGTCGAGCGGCCAACCGAGCAGGAAGATGATCAGCTGGGAAAAGAACAGGAAGCCGCCCGGCGACAGGTCCGCTGCGTACACCCAGCTCTCGAGCAGATTCTGCCCGCCCAGGGTGGCGAAGGTGGACGAAAACACCCACGAGCCGACCAGCAGCCAGCACACCATCGCGGTGGTGCGCGAGGTCAGGAACACCGATTCCTTGAGCCGCGTGAGGCTCATCCGCCCGTAGCACGCCGCCAGCAGTGCCGCGCCGAGCGCGCCCACGGCCGCGGCTTCAGTCGGCGTCGCCACGCCGAACAGAATGCTGCCGAGCACGGCAGCGATCAGGAACGCGAGCGGGAAGACGGAAGTCGCCAGCATCTTGACGATCTCCTTGAACGGCACGTTGCGCTCCTCGACCGGCAGCCGCGGTGCGAGCTTCGGGTTGATGATCGCCCGGACGATCACGTAGCCGACGTACATGCAGGACAGCATGATTCCCGGAATCAGCGCACCCATGTAAAGCTGCACCACCGACACGCCGGCGGTGGCGCCATAGAGAATCAGCATCACGCTCGGCGGAATCAGAATGCCGAGGCAGCCGCCCGCCGCAATGGCGCCGGTGGACAGGCGCACGTCGTAGCCCGCCTTCAGCATCGGCTGCAGCACAAGCAGCCCCATCAGCGTGACCACCGCACCGATGATCCCGGTGGCGGCCGCGAACATCGCACAGGTGGCGATGGTGGCCACCGCGAGCGCACCCGGCACGGCAGACATCGCCAGCTCCAGGCTCCTGAACAGCCGGTCGATGATGCCGGAGCGCTCGACGATATAACCCATGAAAATGAACAGCGGCACCGCGATGATCACGTCCGTGGTCATCACGCCGTAGGTGCGCAGCACCATGTTGTCGAAGATCGGGCTCTCGAGCAGCGGCACGCCCGAGCGCCCGAAGGCGACGAAACCGAACAGGATGCCGAGGCCGATCAGGGTGAAGGCGATCGGAAAGCCGAGCAGGATCGAAGCGATGATGACGCCCAGCATCACCATGCCAAGGTGGGCATTGGTGATCTGCGAGGGCGGCGGCAGGAAAAGAAGATAACCGAGGAGGATCAGGCCGATAATGCCGAAGCCGATAGTGCGCGCTTCGAGCTTGAGCAGATTGCGAAACTGCATTTTCGTTATGCTCCCTTGACCGGATCGTCGGAGATGATCTTCTTCAGCTGGTCGATGTCCTCCTCTTCGACATCATGCAGTCGTCGCGGCCACTCCCCGGTACGGATGCAGACGATGCAGCGCGCGATCTCGGCAAAGCCCTGCAGCAGCAGCAGGAAACCGGCGACCGGGATGGCCAACTTGAACGGGTAGATCGGAACCCCGGAAGAAGTTACGCTGGAGACTTCCCGCATCTGCCAGGACACGTGCGCGAAATCGATACCCGCGTAGACCAGTGCGGAAATGCCCGGAAGAAAGAAAAGCAGGTAGAGCACCAGGTCGAACCAGGCCTGCGTTTTCGGCCTGAGGGTCCGATACATCATGTCGGCGCGGACGTGACCGTTGCGCGAAAGCGTGTAAGCACCGGCCATCATGAACAGAATGCCGTAGAGGATGTAGGCCAGATCGAACCCCCACTGCGTCTGCGCATTGAAGATATAACGCATCGTCACGTCGTAACCAACGATCAGCGTCAGCAGCACGACCGTCCACGCAAACGTCTTCCCGGTCCAGGCGCTGATCCGGTCGATCAGCAACAGATAGTGATTCACGATTTGTCCTCGATTCAGCCCGCGGCAAACGCACGGCGCGGACGGTTGCCCGCCCGCGCCGTCACGGTTTTACGCTCATCAGGTTTTTCTGAAGAAGTGATCGAAGGCCTGCTGTGGATCGACAATGAACGTGGTCTGGTAGTCGACCGCGCGTTGCATGAACGCCTTCTGCGAATCGAGTACTTTCCTGAACATCGGGTTGTCCACGCTTTTCTCTTCGATGATCGTGTCCCAGGCATCGAGTTGCGCCTCGAGAATATCCTTGGGAGTTTCGATGAACTTGATGTTGCGCTTGTCGCGCATCTCCACGTAGGCCTTCGAGTACAGCTCGATCGTTCTCCAGCCCATCTGCGCGCTCGCCGCCTTGACCGCGATCTTCCAGATCGAACGGTAGATCTCCGGCAATTCGTCCCAGACTCTCTGGTTGATCAGAACCTCGAAGAATTCCGCAGGCTGGTGGTAGCTCTGCACCATGCAGATCTTGGCGACATCCGGGAAGCCAAGCGCCATGTCGGAAGCCGGATTGTTGAACTCGGCCGCGTCGATCACCGCACGTTCCAGCGCCGGCACGATCTCGCCGCCGGGCAACGCTACCACCGATGCGCCCATGTTCTTGAACACGTCGATCGAAAGACCCACGGTGCGGTACTTGACGCCTTTAAACTGCTCCGCGGACTTGACCTCTTTACGGAACCAGCCGAGCGGCTGCGTCGGCATCGGCCCATAGGCGAGCGGCACCACGTTCAGCTTGAGCACGTCGCGGTAAATTTCCTCGTACAACGCCTGGCCGCCGCCGTATTCCATCCACGCCAGCAGCGTGTTGGCATCGTGGCCGAGCGCGGGCCCGGTGCCAAACAGGGACAGCGCGTTGTTCTTGCCATACCAGAATGCAGGTACCGCGTGGCTGCCGTCTAGAATGCCCTTGTTCACCGCGTCGGCCTGATCGAAGGCGCCGACCACGGCGCCCGCCGGCAGCAGTTCCACCGTCATGCGCCCGCCGGAAAGATCTTCGATGAACTTGTACAGGTCGAGGGAGATGTCGAACAGTGGATCCTTGGTGGGAAATGCACCCTGGAACTTCAGGCGGACTTCCGGCAGGTCGGACGCGGCGGCAGTGACTGCATTGCCTTCGCCGGAGTCGCCGCCGACCCCGCATCCGGGCAGTGCTGCAAGCGTAGCCGCGCCCCCGAGCGCAGCGGCGCCGCCAAGGAATTTGCGGCGCGAACGGATATCAGCCGCAGTGTCCTGCGACGGGAGTTTGGTTTTTGACATAACAGTCTCCTCCTCAGAATGGCTCTGTTTGTTTTGGCCTGCATCCGCCCGGCAACCGTTGCCGGGCAGGTGGGTCGGCTTCGCACGTCGATGCGCGCTTCGAGCGTCGTTGAATCTTGTACTTCATGCGCTGCACGACAGCTTGGCTGCCGCCGACGCGTTCCCGGAAAAACCGGTCGCGACTACTTGCCCGCACTGCAACATATCCGCGTTCTCAACTCCTTACCGTAATGATCGCACGCCGCACGATGGTTCGAGCGAGGCGCCAGAGAACGCGAAAAGTGCGTAATGATAACGACTTGCACCCATTGCGGGCAAACCCTGCGACCGGAATCTTCAGGGCTGGCGCGCCCGCCGCCGGCGCCGCCATTCGGTCAGGACATAGGCGCGCCACAGAATCAGTACCGTAAAGTAGGCCAACACCGCTGTTGCGATAGCGAGCACCGACAAACCGACGATCAGCGGTATGCCGATCTCGACAATTTTCTCGGCCCACCCCATCGACAGCACGGCGGCTTCCACCGCGACTTCGCCAAGCGCCGCCTGCGCTGCCTCCGGCGTGCCTTCTCCGGTGAGAAACGAGCCGAGACGATAAGCAAAGAAGTACAGCGGCGCAAAAGTAAACGGATTGGTAACCAGGGTGCTGCCGACCGCGACCAGCAGATTGGCGCGCAGCATGACCGCAGCCGCAGCCGACAGCGGGATCTGCGCAAGCGGGATGATCAAGCCGAAGAAAAGCCCGATCGCCAGCCCGAGGGCGACGCCATGACGATTCAGGTGCCAGAGCCGCGGATGGTGAATCGCGGGGCCCAGCCAGCCGATCCAACGATTGTGTCTGATCGCCTCCGCGGCGGGCAGAAATCTGCGGAGTCTTGCGCGCCAGCCTCTGGGTCTGGCCGGCTTCGCGGTGGAGCGATTCTGTTCCGGGTTGCTCATGCTCGTGCAAATGGTTCTGAATAACGCCGGATCGACCGAATGCTCCGTTCCGGTGCGCCGGGACGCGTGCCATCGCAGCACTTCCGCCATGCCGGGGGCGACATCATGCCAGAGAAAGATTTCAGCAGGTCGATGCCTGAACGGACATCTTCAGGACGCGCCGCGCGAGCAAGGCACGCCTGGCGCAAACATCCTTGAGAAGAAGCACGCGGCACCCGCGGGCCGGGTGGAGCGACAGGCTTCAGGCCGCCCTGCGTGGCACGGCGTGCGCGAACTCATCGCTGGTCATGCGCCAGACCCATACCGCGCCGGCCTGCGGGTCGCCGGCCTTGCCGGACATCCGCATGCCCGCCTGTTCCAACGGCTGCGTTTCCGGACCGCGCTTCGCGGGCGTGAGTGCCTGCACCGCAGTCACTTCGGGACGCGTGAATGCGAAACGCAGCAGCGCGGTCACGGCCTCGCGCTCCAGGCCGCGTCCGCGGAATGCCGGGGCGATCTCGTAACCGATTTCGACGACACCGTCTTTGGCTGGCGGCGACTTGAACCCGCCGCAGCCGACCAGCGCACGCTCGTGCGCATGGATGAACAGATACAGCCACCACCCGCCCAATGCCCGCAGGGGCTCCCTGCGCAAAAGCTCGAGGCAATGCGGGTAGGCTTGCGCATACCCCGGCCAGCCGTCCGGGATGGAAACGTTCAGCAGCGCGCCAAGCGACTTGGGATCGCGCACGATTGATTCGAGATGATCGATTCCACAGGTCAGTAGCCTGAGATTCTCGGTATGGATCAGCATGATTCCTCGATTGCTATCGTTCTTGTTCCCGGAGTCCGGTCGATTGCGTCCGGCATCACCCGTTCACGATGATGACGTGTACGCGGAACGGCCCATGGGCGCCCATGACCAGCGTCATCTCGATATCCGCGGTGCGCGACGGGCCGGAAACGAAATTCACCTGCCGCGGCAATTCGACGTGTTCCGCGCGCACCAGGTCCCAGCCGTCCTCCATCGCGCGCACGATGCGCGACGCGCTGACAATGGCGATATGCGTATCCGGCAACAGGCTGGTGGTTGCGTGCCAGTCTTCGCCCGAGAGCAGCATCAGGCTGCCGGTTTCCGCGAGAGCGCAGTAGGTGCCGGTGACGCCGACCTTGTCGTCCCCGTTTGCAGGCCGCGCCTGCATGTCGATGCCCGCGGCGGCCCAATCCAGTCCCGCGTATTCCGGCCAGCAGACCCCGCGCAGCGGCAGCTCCAGAGAACCAAGGTAGCGCGCGATCGCGGCCGGGACCTCGTCCAGCGACCCGATCTCGTCGACGGTGGAAAGCATCGCCAGGCAGCGCTCGGTAAAACGCGGCGCGAGCTCCCAGTTCATGGTTGGCGGCGTTCCTCGCGGCGGGGCGCGAAGCCGCGATTGCACGGCCTCGCGTTCGCCGGCCGTCGGCTGGGGCGCCGTGCGATTCGCATCACGTATGCGCTTCAGGATGTTCTCTCGTGCTGACATGCTCGTTCCCTGTTACCCGGCGCAATCCAGCGGCCGCGTGCAATCAGCTCGCGCGCCGACGCGAAGCATAAATCTCACGGAAGGTCCGACCGCGTGGTGCCGGCAGGTCCCGCCCCACAGTCCACTCTGCCGCACCAGGCGGCAGCTTGTGCAGCAGCCGCTCGCGGCCGCCGAGCAGCTTCCCCATGCGCGCCGCGATCCGCGTCAGCAACGCGTAGACTCGCGGATGCAGTGCCGCCCATGCCCAGACCCTGAGGCCGAGCCGCTCGCCGATGGGCCGCAGATGTTTCTCGACCTGTTTCTCGCGCAGCTTGCGCATCAGGTCCGGCAGCGGGATTTTCACCGGGCACACCACGCCGCACTGGTTGCACATGGTCGCCGCGTTCGGCAGGTCGATCGCATTCTCGATGCCGACGTAAGCCGGCGTCAGCACCGACCCGATCGGACCCGGATACACCCAACCGTAGGCGTGTCCGCCGATGTTCTGATAAACCGGGCAGTGGTTCATGCAGGCGCCGCAGCGGATGCAGCGCAGCGCCTCGCGCAGTTCCGAGCCCAGCACACGCGAGCGTCCGATGTCGACGATGACCACGTGAAATTCTTCGGGCCCATCCTTGTCGCCGGGGTGCTTCGGCCCGGTGGTGATCGAAAGGTAATTGCTGACCGACTGGCCGGTCGCCGAACGCGCAAGCAGGCGCAGAACCTGGGACAGATCCTCAAGCGTCGGCAGGATTTTCTCGATGCCGGCAACCGCCACGTGCACCCGCGGCATGGTGGTAGTCATGCGGCCGTTGCCTTCGTTGGTCACGATCATGGTGGAACCGGTCTCGGCGATCAGGAAGTTCGCACCGGTGATGCCCATGTCTGCATCCAGAAAATGCGGGCGCAGTATCTCGCGCGCCTCGTGTGTCAGTGCGGTGATGTCGTTCAGCCGCGGCCGCTGGTGCTTTTCCGCAAACAGCTCGGCGATTTCCTCTTTCGACTTGTGCACGGCGGGCGCGATGATGTGCGACGGATGGTCTCCCGCCTGCTGGATGATGTACTCGCCGAGGTCGGTCTCGCGGACGTCGATACCGCCGCCTGCCAGATAGTCGTTCAGGCCGGTTTCCTCGCCCAGCATCGACTTGGACTTGATGACCTTGCGCACCGCGTTCCTGCGCGCGATCTCGAGCACGATGCGGTTGACCTGTTCGTGCGACTCGGCCCAGTGCACGATTGTGCCGGCCGCCTTTGCGTTGCTCTCCCACTGCTCGAGGTAGAGATCCATGTGCGCGAGGCCATGGTCACGGATCTGCGCCGCCTCTTCTCTGATCTGCTCGAAATTGTCCAGTTCAAGGACCGCCCTGGCACGCGCCGTCGCCAGCCGGCCTTTCATACCCATAAGCGCCTTCTGCAGATTGGGATCTGCAAGCTTGCGCGACGCGGACTGCTTGAACTGTCTGGATGTGACTTGCATGTTTTCTCCGTGGGCGGACCAGGGGCCAGCGCCCGTTCAGCCCTTTGCGCTCATTCGACTTCGTCGCCGGTCATACCCGCCAGCACTTCGGCGACGTGCAGCACCCGCGTGCTGTTGTTGCCGCGCCGGCGCAACCTGCCCTCGATGTTCAGCATGCAGCCGAGGTCGCCGAGCACCAGCGCATCGGCGCCCGACTTTTCAACGTCCTCGCTCTTGAGGTCGGCCAGACGCGATGAAATCTCGCCGTACTTCACTGCAAAGGTACCGCCGAAGCCGCAGCATTGCTCCGGCGATTCCATCTCCATCATCCTCAGTCCGGGTACTTTCTCCAGCAGTCTGCGCGGCTGCGACTTGACCCCAAGCTCGCGCAGTCCGGCGCAGGAATCGTGGTAGGTGACGGTGCCTTCGAAACGGCCCGGAACGCTTTCGATCTGCAGAACATTCACGAGAAAATCCGTCAGTTCGAATGTGCGGCGGGCCAGCGCCTCGACACGCGCCTTCAGCTCGGGAAATTCGGACAGCAGTTCCGGATAATGCGCGCGGATCATTCCACCGCAGGAACCGGACGGCAGGACCACATAATCGCAGTCGTCGAATTCGACGAGGACTTTCCTCGCCAGTGCCTGCGCCGCGGCACGGTCTCCGGAGTTGTAACCCGGCTGTCCGCAGCAGGTCTGCGCCTCCGGCACCACGACTTCGCAACCCGCGTTCTCCAGCAGCTTGAGCGCCGCCAACGCGACACTCGGACGCATGAGGTCCGCGAGGCATGTAACAAAAAGGCCGACTCGCATGGATTTCCGTTCCGGATGATTGTCGAATACGACGGGTGCGCGAACAGGCGGGCGTCATCCGCTCTGCCGTGCGCGCGTTTGTAATGACGCAGCGCGCGACGCAGCGACCGCGCGATCATAGCACATGACCTCCGTGCGTCCGGAGCGCCTCCGGACGCGTATAGAGGAGACAGGCTGCGGTTGTTTCAGGTCTCCGCGTATACTACTATTGCCGCGTTGCAGCAATCCCCTATCTACAGCATCGAGGAACGGACGGTGGCTGAAGGAAACGGCAAGACTTCTATCCAGGTGATCGAGCGGATGATGGATCTGCTCGACACGCTGTCGCGCGCAAGTGAGCCGGTTAACCTCAAGCGCTTGGCCAATACCACCGGCCTGCATCCCTCCACCGCTCACAGGATCCTGAATGTCCTGGTCGAGTACCGGATGGTCGACCGTGTCGAGCCCGGCACCTACCGGCTCGGCATACGGCTGCTGGAACTCGGCAACCTGGTGAAGACACGCATCAACCTGCGCGACGAAGCACTGCCCGCGATGCGCGAACTGCACCAGGAACTGCACGAAACCGTGAACCTGTCGGTTCGCCAAGGGGACGAGATAGTGTACGTCGAACGCATCATGTCCGACCGCTCGGCGATACGCGTCGTGCACCTCATTGGCGCGAGGGCGCCGCTGCACATAACCGCGGTCGGTAAACTCTTCCTGCTGGAGGACGGGCCCGACAAGTGCCGTACCTATGCGGACCGCACCGGGCTGCCCGTGTACACCAAGAACACGATCCGCGACTTGCAGGCGCTGACCCGGGAACTGGATCGCATCCGCAAGTCCGGCTACGCGTTCGACAACGAAGAAGCCGAGAAAGGCGTGTCCTGCGTCGGCGCCGGCATTCACGACGACGAAGGGCGGCTGGTTGCCGGCCTGTCGATTTCGGCACCGACCAACCGCCTGGACAAGGCGTGGGGCTCGCGGGTGAAGGAAGTTGCCGACACCATCTCGCGCGCGATCGGCTTTCGCAGCGGCGCGCGCGCCGCTTGATACTTACGAGCTGAACCGGCCTGTCGGAATGAGGTCGGTTTCGATCCAGCGGCGGATACGGTTCGCATCGCCGATGCGCGTCAGCCGACCCCAGGAATCCAGCAGCACGATCACCAACGGCTTGTCCCCGATGCGCACGTGCAGTACCAGGCAACGTCCCGCTTCGCTGATGTAGCCGGTCTTCGACAGCCCGATCTCCCATTGCGGGCTTCGCACCATGCGGTTGGAGTTCACGTAGCGCAGCAGGTAGCGACGACTGGCCACCTTCGATTCCACCTGGAATGAGGCGGCGGTCGAGTACTCGCGGATCAGGGGATAGTCATGTGCGGCCGCCACCAGCTTGACCAGGTCCTCGGCTGTGGCGACGTTGCCAGGATGCAATCCGGTGGAATCGACGAAGCGCGTCTCGAACATGCCCAGTTCGAGCGCCTTGCGGTTCATCGCCTCCACGAACGCCACCTTGCCGCCGGGATAGGTTCTGGCCAGCGCCGCGGCTGCGCGGTTCTCGGAAGCCATCAGTGAAAGCTTGAGCATTTCGGCGCGCATCAGTTCGGAGCCGACGGGTAGTTTCGAGTGCGAGCCCTTCAACCGGTCGATGTCCGCACGCTCGATGACAACCGAGTCGAGCAGCGGCAGGCCGGAGTCCAGAATCACCATCGCGGTCATGAGCTTGGTGATCGACGCTATGGGCATCACCTGGTCGGCGTTCTTGCGGTAGATCGGCTCGCCGGTCTCCTGATCGATGACCAGCGCCGCTCCCGACCGTATGCCGATATTGACCGGCTTGGCGAGCAGCGGAGACACCCCCTGCGCCTGGGCGACCCATGGCACGCAGGACACGGCGAGAACCCAGGCTGCGACCAGCACCTTTCGCATATCTTTTAATTCCTTGATTATTTGAAAGTATTCTTTGACGCAGATATTGGGCGGGAAGGCAGTGCCGTCCCCAACCCGCCAGTCGACCCGTATCCGGACCTCCGCAGTCCCGGACGCCGGCAGCACAAAATACCAAAAATCAGCAAGTAAAGGAAGATTCCACGACACCGAATCAAGAAACCGATGGAATCGCCTATTACAGCGGAATTTACTGGCATAGCGCTAACCATCCGCAGGCAACAGGTTTTCGCTGCGCGCCTCTTCCTGCTGAAGCATCCACATGTTCGCGTAGATCCTGCCGGTGGCAAGTAATTCGCGGTGCGTGCCACGCTCGACGATACGCCCTTGCTCCATGACCAGGATCTCGTCGGCGTCCACCACGGTCGACAGACGGTGCGCGATCACCAGCGTGGTGCGTTCCGCGGCGATGCGCTCCAGCTCCGCCTGGATCGCTTTCTCGGACCTGGAATCCAGCGCCGAAGTCGCTTCGTCGAAGATCAGGATCTGCGGATTCTTGAGAATCGCGCGGGCTATGGCAACGCGTTGTTTTTCGCCGCCGGACAGTTTGAGGCCGCGCTCGCCGACGGTGGCGTCGTAGCCGTCCGGCAGACTGACGATGAATTCGTGGATGTGCGCAGACCTCGCCGCGGCGATCACTTCATCGCGCGACGCTTCGGGGCGGCCATAGGCGATGTTGTAGTAGATCGTGTCATTGAACAGCACAGTGTCCTGCGGGACGATCCCGATCGCGGCACGCAGACTTTTCTGCTTCAGGTCGCGGATGTCGCGACCTTCGATCGTGATGCGCCCGCCACTCACGTCGTAGAAGCGGAACAGCAGCCTTGCCAGCGTCGACTTACCTGATCCGCTCGGCCCGACTACCGCCACAGTTTTTCCGCGCGGGATGACGAAGCTCACCCCCTGCAGGATCCTGCGGCGCGGTTCGTAATCGAAATCGACCTGTTCGAAACGAACCTCTGGAACGCGGGCTACCAGATCGACAGCGCCGGGTTGGTCCTCCACTTCCCGATTCTCGCCGAGCAAGCGGAACATCTTGTCCATGTCGACCAGCGACTGCTTGATCTCCCGGTACACCATGCCCAGGAAGTTGAGCGGGATATACAGCTGGATCAGCAGGCCGTTCACCAGCACGAGATCGCCGAGCGTCAGATCCCTCGCCACCACGCCCTGCGCTGCCAGCACCATCAGCAGAGTCACTGCGATGGCGATGATGAAGCTCTGCCCGATGTTGAGCAGCCCGAGGGAGACTTCGCGCTGGACCTCGGCGGATTCGTGCTGCTGCAGATTGCGGTCGTAACGCTGAGCCTCGTAGTCCTCGTTGTTGAAATACTTCACCGTCTCGTAGTTGAGAAGGCTGTCGATCGCGCGCGTGTTGGCGCGCGAATCGAGTTCGTTGGCCCGGCGCTGAATGCCGATTCGCCATTCGGTAATGGCAAACGTGTAGGAAAGATAGATTGCCACCGCTGAAAAGGTGATCGCGGCAAACCGCCAGTCGAACTTTGCCAGCAGCACCGCTGCGACCAGGCCGAACTCGAGAATCACCGGGATGATCGAGAACAGCATGTAATTGAGCAGCGTCGATATGCCGCGGGTGCCCCGCTCGATGTCGCGCGATACGCCGCCGGTCTGGCGCTCGAGATGGAAGCGCAGGCTGAGCGAATGCAGATGGCGGAACACTTCCAGCGCCACCCTGCGGATCGCACGCTTGGTCACCCTGACGAAGACGACGTCGCGCAGTTCGGCGAACAGGGTGGTGGAAAGGCGCAGCAGGCCATAGGTGACCAGCAGCGCAATCGGCAGTACCAGAACCGCCTGCGAGCCTTCCAGCCCGTCGACGATCTCCTTCATCACCAGCGGCACGCCAACATTGGCCACCTTGGCGGTGGCTAGGCAGACGAGCGCGATCAGCACGCGCCAGCGGTACTCCCACAGGTAAGGGAACAGCGAGCGGATAACGCGCCAGTCGCCGCGCGATGCTCCGGCAGATTGGTTTGCGGCGGCAGCAGTCAAGGGCAGTCGATCGGTCAATGCCCGGCGGCAGCGCGCCGCCGAAAGGGAGGCGCATTCTACACCGCGCGTCGCAATGGACAGGGCTTCGGCGATAATGGCCCGCGTCCGGTCCCGGCGCGAGAGCACGCGCCGCACGGCTCACGATTCAGAGCACCATGACGATTCCGAATCCGGTAATACGCATTCTTCCGCAGATCAAGGTGGTCGTTCGCGACTGGCTGAATGCGAATCATGTCCTGATTTCCGGCAAGAACCAGAACGTCGTCATCGACAGCGGCTACGGGCGCGACGCGCGCCGCACGGCTGCATTGCTGCAGACGCCGGAAACGCTGGGTAAAAACCGTCTCGACTGGCTGGTCAACACGCATTGCCATTCCGATCACATGGGCGGCAATGCGCTGCTACGGCGCGAGACCGGTTGCCGGTTGAGCATCCCGGTAGGCGAGGCGCGAGCGATCAAGGCCTGGGACGAGCGCGCACTCTGGCTGAACTGGGCTGACCAGCGTTGCGAGCGCTTCGAATTCGATGATCTGATTTGCCCCGGCGACACGCTCGACTGGGGCGGACTGGTCTGGCAGGCAGTAGCCGCGCCGGGCCACGACATGCATGCGTTGGTGTTCTACTGCGCGGATGAGCGCATTCTGGTCTCGGGCGACGCACTTTGGGAAAACGGTTTCGGCGTTGTGCTGCCGGGCGAAGGACGCGACCAGCGGCTGGCAGCGACGCGCGGCACGCTCGATGCAATAGCGAAGCTCGGCGCGCGCACCGTGATTCCCGGGCACGGCACGCCGTTTACCGAACTGGAGCCGGCGCTGGAACGCGCCTACCGCCGGCTGGAAGCACTTGCTGCGGACGAGCTGAGAATGGCACGCAGTGCGCTCAAGGTGATGTTCGTGTTTTCGCTGCTGGATCGCGGCCGTATCGCGTCAGCCGGCCTTGAGGCCTACCTCTCCTCGATTCCGGTCTATGCGGAATACGCCGAACGCTTCTTCGGCGCGGATTTCGGGAGACTCGGAGAAACCATCACCGCGGAACTGCAGCAGGCCGGCGCAATCCGGCGGGAAGGCGGCTGGTTCGTGGCGGCGTGAGCGGCTGGCTGCGCGTCTGTCGATTCAGTTCCGCTCCAGCAGCGCCGACAGCGCCACGTGGTCAGAGAGCCCCGACCAGCGCCGGTCGCGATGGGCGTGAGCGATCCTTACCTGAAACCCGCGCACATAAATGCGATCGAGCTGCAGCAGCGGCAGCATCGCCGGAAAACTGCGCGCCGGGCGGCCATGCGCCTGTTCGAACACTTCCACCGTTCCCATCGACTCCGCCAGCCGGTTGCTGACCTTGCGCCGCCAGTCGTTGAAGTCTCCGGCAATGACCAGCGGATCCCCCCGGGGAACCAGCCGCTCGATGCGCTGGTGCAGCAGCTCGACCTGTTTCCTGCGCCAGTGTGCGAACAGTCCGAGATGGACGTTCACGCAGTGCAAAGGCCTGTCCCATCCGGGCACGTCGATCTCACAGTGCAGCAGGCCGCGCTGTTCTACCCGGTGCATGGAGACGTCTTCGTTGTCCCAGCGAACGATCGGAAATTTGGACAGGATCGCATTGCCGTGATGGCCGGCATCGTAGACCGCGTTCTTGCCGTAGGCATACGCACTCCACAGCGAGTCGGCGAGAAACTCATACTGCGGCGCCATGGGCCAGTCGTCATGGCGCTCCTGGTGGCGCGCATGCGTGCCCTGCACCTCCTGCAGGAACACCACGTCCGCTCCCAGCCCCTGCAGCCGGTCGCGAAGGTCGTGCACCGACATTTTCCGCTGGAAATGCGAAAAGCCCTTGTGGATGTTGTAGGTGACGATCTGCAGTTTGTTCATGGCGCGGCCTTCGCCCCGGCAGTGCGTCGCATGATCTCGTCAGCTACTGCTTCGAGCTTGCCGCGGAACTCGAAGCGCAGAATGGTGGAGGTGATCAGCGGCGGCACCCAGAAGTCCGGTTCTATGGTCGACTTGTACCTGATCAGCGTGCCGATGTCATGCGGCTCGAGCGATACCTCGGTGAACAGCGACTTCAGATTTCCTGCGAACGCGCGGAACAGGATCCGCAGTGGAGGCTGTTCGTCGATCTGCAGCTGCACATGCACTTCCCTGCGGAAGAACAGCACGCGAAAGTCGCCCCTCTGCTCGACGCGGAGAGGATCGTCCCCGATGCGCCTGCTGACTGTCAGGTTTGGCACGAACGCCGGATAGGATTCGTAGTCGGCGAGCACCTCCCAGGCGGTTTCAAGGGGCGCCGCCACGGTGCTTACCGCTTCAATGGAAAACACGCTGCCGTTCTTCGAGACGTTGACCGCCGTCTCCGCGGGCGCGCCGGTGGGCGCCAGCATGATCGCAAGGGTGACGCAGGCCAGGACGATGCGAAGCCGCATGCGTAGTCCCGGCCGGCGGGAACTTCAGGACACCTGGAGCATGCGATCCAGCGCCAGCTTCGCAAGCTCTTTGTCGCGCGCAGGCACCTGGATGCGATTGACGGTATTGCCTTCCACCAGATTTTCCAGGCACCAGGCGAGATGCTGCGGATCGATCCGGGCCATGGTCGAACACATGCAGACCATCGGTGCCATGAACTGGACGATCTTGCCCTGGGGCTTGAACTCCTCTGCGATGCGGTTGACCAGGTTGAGCTCGGTGCCCACCAGCCAGCGCGTGTTCGCGGGCGCTTCGCGGATGGTATTGATGATGTACTCGGTCGAGCCGACGTAATCCGACAGCTTGCATACCTCGAAACGGCACTCCGGGTGCGCTATCACCAGCCCGTCCGGATGCTGGTTGCGGAACTTGAGGATGTGCTGCGGCTGGAACATCTGGTGCACCGAGCAATGCCCTTTCCACAGCAGGATCTTCGCGCGCTGGATCTGCTCCGGCGTGAGGCCACCCATCCACTCATCCGGGTCCCATATCAGCATGTCCTCGAGCGGGATGTCCATCTTGAAACCTGTCCAGCGGCCGAGGTGCTGATCCGGAAAGAACAGCACCTTGCCGCGGCGCGCGAAGGACCATTCGAGGATGGCTTTGGCGTTAGACGAGGTGCAGACGATGCCGCCGTGCTCGCCGCAGAACGCCTTCAGGTCCGCAGCCGAGTTGATGTAGGTGACCGGCGTAACCTCCTGCTCGGGATCCAGCACCTCGGACAACTCTCTCCATGCGCGTTCGACCTTGGCCAGATTCGCCATGTCGGCCATCGAGCAGCCCGCAGCAAGGTCGGGAAGGATCGACACCTGCTCCGGCTTGGAAAGAATGTCCGCCACTTCCGCCATGAAGTGCACGCCGCAGAATACGATGTATTGGGCGTCGGCCTGCGCCGCCAGTTTGGAAAGCTTGAGCGAGTCGCCGGTGAGATCGGCATGCCTGTAGACATCCGCACGCTGGTAGTGGTGGCCGAGTATGACCGCCTTGCTGCCCAGTTTCTGCCGGGCCGCAAGAATACGCGCCTCGCAGTCCTGATCCTCGAGACGGCTGTAGTCATCAAAGGCGGTAACAGTCGCTTGCATCACGATCGCTCCTGAATCCCCGTTGCACGGGGCAAAAACCATATCATATTCAGACCGGCGCCAGTCCGGTTTGTTGCACTGCGGTTTACCGATACGCGGGCAGCGCCTTCAATGCCGCGGCATTACTCCATGAGAAGACCTTGTCCGCAGCACGGTCATGCGGTAGCCATTCGTAGTTCAGGTGTTCTCTGGGTGCAATCCTGACCGGTACAGGCTGGGGTACCAGCAGACCGAACACGTGCTCGGTGTTGCGGGTTACGCCGGGCGCATAACGCCAGCGCCACTCGCTGAAGATCTCGAATTCGTTGCGCAGAAGCCAGTCCGTCAGTCGATACTTCCGCGCATCCAGCCCGGTCTCTTCGGCAACTTCGCGCACCGCGGTCTGCTCGAGCGTCTCGCCCTCGTCCTGGCTGCCGGTCACCGACTGCCAGTAGCCCGGGTGATCCGCACGCTCAAGCAGCAGTACCTGCAACTCGGGCGTGTGTATTACCACCAGAACCGATGTCGGGATCTTGTACTTCACCGAGCCTCACCGAAGTGGCGCGTGGGCATTCCTGTTCGCAGGGCCAAGCCCTGAAATTCCGTCATGCGATGTGCGCCGGCGGCGGCACGCCATGTTCGGTCCCGCAGGTTCCGGATTACTTCGGTTTGCCGGACTCCGCGGTACGCAACCGGATATGCAGGTCACGCAACTGCCGGTCGTCGACCGGGCTCGGCGCCTTGACCATGAGATCCTGCGCGCGCTGCGTCTTGGGGAAGGCGATGACGTCGCGGATCGATTCCGTGCCGGCCATCAGCGCGACGATGCGATCCAGACCGAAGGCGATGCCGCCATGCGGGGGGGCGCCGTACTGCAACGCGTCCAGCAGGAAACCGAACTTGCGTGCAGCCTCATCGGCATCGATGCCGAGCGCACGGAACACTTTCGACTGCACGTCCTGGCGGTGGATACGCACAGACCCGCCACCGATTTCCGAGCCGTTCAGCACCATGTCGTAGGCCTTGGAAAGCGCCCTGCCCGGTTCCTTTTCCAGAAATTCCTCGTGCCCGTCCATCGGGCTGGTAAACGGATGATGCAGCGCGTCCCAGCGCTTCTCGTCCTCATTCCACTCGAACATCGGGAACTCCATCACCCAGGCCGGGCGCCAGCCGCTCTCCGCCAGCCCGCGTTCGTGACCGACCTTTGTGCGCAGCTGGCCGAGCGATTCGTTCACCACCCGTGCCTTGTCCGCGCCGAAGAAAATCAGGTCGCCGTCCTTAGCGCCGGTACGCTCCAACACGATCTTGACCACGGTCTCGGTGAGGAATTTGAGGATAGGCGACTGCAATCCTTCCAGGCCCTTCTCGAGCTCGTTGACCTTGATATAGGCCAGTCCCTTGGCGCCGTAGATCGACACGAACTGGGTGTAATCGTCGATTTCCTTGCGGCTCAGGCTGCCGCCACCCGGCACGTTCAGCGCCGCGACACGTCCGCCCTCCATCTGCGCCGCCTCGCGGAATACCTTGAACTCGACTTCCTTCATAACGTCGGTCAGCTCGGTCAGCACCAGCGGCACGCGCAGATCCGGTTTGTCCGAGCCGTACTTCGACATCGCTTCGCTGTATGTCAGCCGCGGGAAGGGGTTCGCCAGCTTGATGTCCAGCACCTCGTCGAACAGGGCGCGGATCATCTCCTCCATCAGCAGGACGATATCGGGTACGCCGAGGAAAGACGTTTCGATGTCGATCTGGGTGAACTCAGGCTGCCGGTCCGCCCGGAGATCCTCGTCGCGGAAGCATTTGGTGATCTGGTAATAACGGTCGAAGCCGGAAATCATCAGCAGTTGCTTGAACAGCTGCGGCGACTGCGGCAGCGCGAAGAATTCTCCAGCGTGCACGCGCGACGGCACCAGGTAGTCGCGCGCGCCTTCCGGAGTCGACTTGGTCAGCATCGGCGTCTCGATGTCGATGAAGCCGTGCGCGTCTAGAAACCTGCGCACGGCCATCGCCACCCTGTAACGCAGGCGCAGGTTCTTCTGCATGGCCGGGCGGCGCAGGTCCAGGTACCGGTATTCGAGCCGCACCGTCTCGGTGAGATTCTCGTCGTCCATCTGGAATGGCGGCGTCAGCGACGGGTTGAGAATTTCCAGGCTGCGGGCCAGCACTTCCACCTGTCCGCTGGTGAGATTGGGATTGACCGTGCCTTCCGGCCGCGGGCGCACCAGGCCGGTGATCTTGACCACGTATTCGTTGCGGATCTTTTCCGCAATGGCAAAAGTTTCCGCATTGTCCGGATCGCACACTACCTGCACCAGCCCTTCGCGGTCGCGCAGGTCAATGAAGATGACACCACCATGGTCGCGGCGGCGGTGGACCCAGCCGGAAAGCGTAACGGTCTGGTCAAGATGCTTGGCGGTGATCAGTCCGCAGTAATCAGTGCGCATTATTGGTAGTTGGCTAAACGTAGATTCACGAATACGGGCCGCACGCCGGGGCGTGGGAATTTCGGGCTCAGCTGCCGGCCACCCCGCCCCTTGCCGGCATCATGCAAGGCAAACAGCTACTCATGATAGCGGCAGGCTTCGGTTCGGCACCCGCATCAGGCAGAGCGGAACCACCGGACGATGCGGAAGCTGGATATGTCCCGGGAAAGCAGGCGGCAACGATCGATGCGGGAGCAGACGAAGCACACGGCAGAAACAGTGTCGCGTGCGGCTTCCGGGTCCACAGCCGGGCGACGGCATGAAATATCACAAGCGCGCTATTGACCCGCCGCTGCAGGAGTGGCGCCCGAGGGCGAATCTGCAGCTTTCTTGGGTTCGTCCTTTTTGGTTTCTTCCTTCGGTTTCGCTTCTTCTTTCGAGTTCGTGTCCTTGTCCTTCGCGCCGGATTTGGCCCCGCCCCTGAAATCGGTCACGTACCAGCCGCTGCCCTTGAGCTGGAAGCCCGCCGCGCTGATCAGCTTGGTCATGGCCGCCTTGCCACACACCGGGCAATCGGTCAGCGGCGCGTCGGACATTTTCTGCAGGACTTCCTGCTCATGTCCGCATGCGGCGCACCGGTATTCGTAGATCGGCATCGTATCCCCCGAAAAGTTAAGGAAAGTATACCTGAATGGGCATGCTGCCCGGGCCGAAAATAAGGGCGATCCACCACATTGCAAGGGCAGCGGACGGCCTCAATCGAGGCGGCAGCTATAATCGGCTTTCCCCATGTCGCTGCCCCGCCCCCTTTGGCCCTATCCCCGGATCATCGCTCACCGCGGCGGTGGCGTCCTCGCGCCGGAGAACACGCTGGCGGCCCTGAGGCTGGCCCGCAATATGGGGTTTCGCGGTATCGAGTTCGACGTTCGACTGTGCGCAGACGGCTCCCCGGTGCTGATGCACGACGAGTCGGTGGACCGCACCACCAATGGCAGCGGACGGGTTACAGACCTCGACTTCGTGGCGCTCGGCCGGCTGGACGCCGGTGGCTGGTTCGGCAACGAGTATCTCGGTGAGCCGCTGCCCGCATTTGCGGCCGCCTGCGCACTGTGTCGCGAAGCCGGACTATGGGCAAACATCGAACTCAAGTCCGAGCCGGGACTGGAGGCGCAGACTGGCACCACCGTGGCGAGGATGGCGAAGCTGCTTTGGGCAGGCGCACATCTGCCTCCGCTGATCTCATCGTTTTCGACCGAGGCGCTGGAGGCGGCGCGGAAAGAGGCCCCGGAACTTCCGCGCGGGCTCCTGTGCAGCGAAATCCCGCACGACTGGAAGGCAACCATGGACGGACTCGAATGCGCCTCCCTGCACGCGGCGTGGGAACATCTCGGACATGAGGCGGTACGTGAGATCCACTCGGCGGGCTTCGGCGTCATGGCCTACACGGTGAACGAGTCGGAAGCTGCACTCGACCTTCTGCAATGGAGTGTGGACGCGCTGGTCACCGATCAGCTGGAACGCATCGGCCCGGCATTCGCGTAATCTGGCAGCGGAGCATCCCCGCCGATCCGCCGTCGCCGTGCCGATGACTCGCGTCAAGCGTGCGCGGGTGGACGCTTTGCTGATTTAATTCGCTGCTGTCATTGTCCTGAATCCGGCCCGACAACATGGACTACATCGAGAACCGAACCTTCGACGAGATTGCGCCTGGTGACAACGCGAGCCTGACACGCACCCTCACACCGCAGGATATCCAGCTGTTTGCGGTGATCTCCGGTGATGTCAATCCGGCGCACGTGGATGCCGAATACGCGAGGGGCACGCGATTTCACGAGGTAGTCGCGCACGGCATGTGGGGCGGGGCGCTGATTTCGACCGTGCTGGGCACCCAGTATCCCGGGCCGGGCACCATCTACATCGACCAGAGCCTGCATTTCGCGCGCCCGGTCACAATCGGCGACACTGTCACCGTCACCGTCACCGTGCGCGAGAAGTTCGAACGCTCGCGCCATGTCGTGTTCGACTGCAGGTGCGTCAACCAGGATGGCGTGGTGGTGATCACGGGGACTGCGGAAGTGCTCGCGCCGGAAACCAAGGTGCGACGTCCACGCGTCGTGCTGCCGGAAATCCGGTTGCATGACCACAATGCACGCCACCGCAAACTGCTGGCAATGTCCGCGGGACTGCAACCGATCCGGGTCGCGGTGGTGCATCCCTGCGACCCGGGTTCGCTCGGCGGCGCACTGGCCGCCGCGCAGGCGGGACTGATCGTGCCGGTTCTGGTCGGCCCCGAACACAAGATCCGTGCGGTGGCCGCGGAGATCGGTGCCGACCTTTCAGGCATCGAGCTGATCTCCACGGAACACAGCCACGCGGCTGCCGAAGCCGCAGTCCGGCTGGTACGTGAAGACAAGGCGGATGCGCTGATGAAAGGCAGCCTGCACACCGACGAGCTGATGAGCGAAGTGGTGTCATCGACATCAGGTCTGCGCACAGGCCGGCGCATCAGCCACGTGTTCATGATGGACGTGCCCTCGTATCCCAAGCCGCTGTTCATCACCGATGCGGCGATCAACATCGAGCCCGATCTGGAAACCAAGCGCGATATCGTGCAGAACGCGATCGATCTCGCGCGGACTCTCGGTATCGCAGAACCCAAGGTCGCCATCCTGTCCGCGGTGGAGACGGTGACGCCGAAACTGCGCTCGACGGTGGACGCGGCGGCGCTGTGCAAGATGGCCGACCGCGGCCAGATTACCGGCGGCGTGCTCGACGGCCCGCTCGCGTTCGATAACGCGATCTCGCCGCTGGCGGCAAAAACCAAGGAAATCGTTTCCGCGGTCGCGGGGCAAGCGGACATCCTGGTGGTGCCGGACATCGAGTCGGGCAACATGGTCGCCAAGCAGCTCGAGTATCTGGCGGAAGGACAGACGGCGGGCGTCGTGCTCGGTGCGCGCGTGCCGATCGTGCTGACCAGCCGCGCCGACGGCGTGCAGAGCCGCGTGGCGTCCTGCGCGATCGCGCTGCTGATGGCGCGGAAAGCCGCGGTATGAGCGACGCAATCGTCGTCATCAACGCCGGCTCGTCCAGCATCAAGTTTGCGCTCTACCCCGCTGCGCTGGACCAGCCGGCAGGCTGCATCTTCCGCGGCCAGATCGACGGTCTCGGCGCAAATCCACGCTTCAGCGCATGGGATGCGGAGGGCAACGCGCTTGCCGCGCGGCCGATGCCCCCGCAGGCCGACCATGCGCTGGCGGTGGGGGAGGCGCTCGACTGGCTGGAAGACCACGACGCCGGGTACACCGTGATTGCCGCGGGCCACCGCGTGGTGCATGGCGGGGATCGCTTCTCGCAGCCGGTCCGGGTCAATGATGGCGTACTGAATGACCTCGATAAGCTCAGCAGCCTGGCGCCGCTGCACCAGCCGCACAACATTGCAGGGATCAGGGCAGTCACGGAACACCGTCCGCGGCTGGCGCAGGTCGCCTGCTTCGATACCGAGTTCCATCAGTCGCAGCCGGCAATCGCGCGCGCGCTGCCCCTGCCCGCTGCACTCACCGCAGGCGGCCTCAAGCGCTACGGCTTCCACGGTCTTTCCTACGAGTACATCGCGCTGAAACTGCCGGAGATAGTTGGCGATCTCGCCGGCGGTCGTGTGGTCGTCGCGCATCTCGGCAACGGCGCCAGCATGTGCGCAATGCTCGCAGGAAAAAGCGTCGCCTCCACCATGGGATTCACTGCGCTGGACGGACTGATGATGGGGACCCGCAGCGGCGCCATCGACCCCGGCGTGCTGTTGCATCTGCTCGAGGAGCATGGCATGTCGCCCGCCGATCTGTCCCGGCTGCTGTATCAGGAGTCCGGGCTGCTGGGCGTGTCCGGGCTGAGCCACGACATGCGCACGCTGCTCGCCTCGCCGGACCCGCGTGCAGGCTTCGCGATCGACCTGTTCGTCTACCGTATCGCGCGCGAACTGGGGTCGCTGGCCGCGGCGCTGGGCGGGCTGGACGCGCTGGTGTTCACCGCAGGCATCGGCGAGCACGCGGCGCCGGTGCGGGCCGCGGTATGCCACGCAAGCGCGTGGCTCGGGATTCGAGTCGACCGCCGCGCGAACGACATGCACGAAAGGGTCATCAGTGAACCGGACAGCGGCGTCCGCGTGCTCGTGGTTCCGACTGACGAAGAGGCAATGATCGCGCGCCACACCTTGCGCAATCTGACGCCAGCCTGACGCGGTTGCGTAGCTGCAGCTCTGTGCGGCGGCAGGCCGCAGTTTACGGTAGCCTGCGGGACTGCAACGAAACCCCGCTCAGGCCGCGGTACGCATCTGCTGCGGCGCGCGCAACGACGCCAGCAGTTCGGCTTCCTTCAGCTTTGCCTTCTCGAGGTGCGCTTCTTTCACATGACCGAAACCGCGGATTTCTTCTGGAATGCTCGCTAGCTTTACCGCAAGCGCATGGTTCTCGGGATTCAGGCGCTCCAGGATTTCCGCAATGACCGTTTCGTAATCGGAAATCAGGCGACGCTCCGTACGGCGCTCACGCGTGTAGCCGAACACATCGAAAGCCGTTCCGCGCAGGACACGAAGCTTCGCCAGCAGCCTGAACGCGGGGAACATCCAGCTGCCGTATTCGGACTTGCGCAGCTGCCCGTTCTGCGGATCGCGTTTTGCGAGCAGCGGCGGTGCAAGGTGAAAATGCAGCTTGTAATCACCCTCGAACAGACTTTTGATCCTGCTCTCGAACTGTCCGCCGGTGTAGAGCCGGGCGACCTCGTATTCGTCCTTGTATGCAAGCAGCTTGAAGTAATAGCGCGCTACCGCTTCCGCGAGCCCGGACAGGCCCTTGGTTCTGGCAGCCTCGGTCTCGCGCACGCGATCGACCAGCGACCTGTAGCGTGCCGCATACGCCGCGTTCTGGTATCCGGTCAGAAACTCGATGCGGCGCGCAACCAGTTCGTCCAGCGTTTCCGACAGCCGCGTGCTCGCCGCCGCTTCCGGCTTCGGTGCTATCAGCCGTTCGACCGCCGCGATGTCCACCGCTGCACGACGCCCCCACAGGAACGCCGCCTGGTTCATTTTCACCGCGGCGCCATTCAGCTCGATCGCCTTGTTGATGGCTTCCGCCAATACCGGAATCAGGCCCTTCTGGTACGCGAACCCCAGCATGAACATGTTAGTTGCGATCGAGTCGCCGAGCAGCGCAGTCGCAATCCGCGTCGCGTCGACGAAGTCCGCGCCGCTCTCGCCAACGCCCTTGGCGATCGTGCGCTGCAGGGAAGAAGCGGGAAAGCGCATGTCGGCGTTGCGGGTGAAATCCCCTGTCATCTGCTGGTGAGTATTGACCACCATGCGGGTCGACCCTTCCCGCGTGACATCCATGGTTTTCTGGCTGGCGGACACCACCAGGTCACAACCCAGCACGAGTTTCGCTCCGCCCGAGCCGAGTCGTACCGTCCTGATGTCTTCGGGCTTTGCCGCAATTTGCAGGTGGCTCCACACCGCTCCGCCCTTTTGCGCCAGCCCCGCCATATCCAGACCGCCAAAGCCCTTGCCTTCCAGGTGCGAGGCCATGCCGACAATGGCGCCGATCGTCACCACGCCGGTGCCGCCAACACCCGTGACCATCACGCCGTACGGCTCGTCCAGTGCCGGCAGCTTCGGTTCCAGCACCGCTGGAAACAGCGTTTCGACATTCACGCCGCCCGCGGTGTCTTCCTGCACCGGAAGGCTCTTGCCCTTCTTGAGGCTGCCACCGTGCACGGTCACGAAGCTCGGGCAGAACCCCTTCACGCAGGAATAATCCTTGTTGCACGCAGACTGGTCGATCGTGCGCTTGCGGCCGAACTCGGTCTCGAGCGGCATCACCGAAACGCAGTTCGATTTCACGCCGCAATCGCCGCAGCCTTCGCATACGAGATCGTTGATGACCACACGCTTGGCGGGATCCGGGAACTGGCCGCGCTTGCGGCGGCGGCGTTTCTCGGCAGCGCAGGTCTGGTCATACACGATCACCGACACGCCCGGCACTTCACGCATACGCTTCTGTACCGTGTCGTAGTCATCGCGGTGATAGACCTCGACGCCCTCCGCGAATCCTGCATTTGCACCGTACTTGTGCGGCTCGTCGGTGACCACCACCACTTTCTTGGTACCCTCTGAAGCCACCTGGTGGGTGATCTGCGGCACGCTGAGCGGGCCGTCGACATGCTGGCCGCCGGTCATTGCCACTGCGTCGTTGAACAGGATCTTGTACGTCACATTCACGCCGGAAGCGACCGCAGCGCGCACCGCGAGCAACCCCGAGTGGTAGTAGGTTCCGTCGCCGATGTTCTGGAACACGTGCGGCGTCTTTACGAATGGCGCCTCGCCGATCCAGCTCGCCCCCTCGCCGCCCATCTGCGTATAGCCTGCGGTATTGCGGTCCATCCACTGCGCCATGTAGTGACAGCCGATGCCGGCCAGCGCGATCGACCCTTCCGGTACCCGGGTACCGGTGTTGTGCGGGCAGCCGGAGCAGAAGTACGGCGTGCGATCCATCGCGGGCTTCGCCGGAACGCGCGTGCGCAATTTCTCCTGTTCCGCGACACGCGCCGCGAGCTGCGAATCGCCATTGCGTTCCAGGATGCGGCGGCCGATGGCGACCGCGATCTCGTTCGGATCGAGTGCGCCGTTCGACTGGAACAGCTCCGCTCCGAGTTCGTCGCGCTTGCCGACCACCTGCGGCGCATCCGCACGACCGTACAAGACCTCCTTGACCTGGGTTTCCACCAGGCCGCGCTTCTCCTCGACCACCACGATCCGGTCGAGGCCTTCGGCGAACTCGGCGAGCCCCTGCGGCTCGAGCGGATACGTCATGCCGACTTTGTAAATGCGCAAGCCCAGCCGCTGCGCTTCGGCCTCGTCGATGCCGAGGTACTGCAGCGCCTGGCGCACGTCCATATACGATTTGCCGCAGGTAACGATGCCGAGCTTCGCCCCGGGCGAATCCATGATCACGCGGTCCAGCCTGTTGGCGCGCGCGAACGCCCGGACCGCATCGAGCTTGTGCTTGTGCAGGCGCGCCTCCTGGTCGAGCGCCGCATCCGGCCAGCGGATGTTCAGCCCGCCCTGCGGAAGCTTGTGATCCGCCGGCGTGACGATACGCACGCGCTCCGGACTGACGTCCACCGAGGCACTCGCATCAATCGTGTCTTTCACGCACTTCAGGCCTACCCAGCAGCCGGAGTAGCGCGACAACGCCCAGCCGTACAACCCATAGTCGAGCAGCTCCTGTACGCCGGCCGGGTTGAGAATTGGAATCATCGCGTCGACCAGCGCGTACTCGCTCTGGTGAGCAGTGGTGGAAGATTCACAGGTGTGGTCGTCCCCCATCAGCACCAGCACCCCGCCCCGCGGGTGCGTACCGGCGAGATTGCCGTGGCGGAAGACGTCGCCGGTGCGGTCGACGCCCGGTCCCTTGCCGTACCAGATGGAGAACACGCCGTCGTACTTCGGTTCGCCGTGAAAACCGAGCTGCTGGGTGCCCCAGATCGCGGTCGCCGCCAGGTCTTCGTTTACGCCCGGCTGAAATACCACGTGGTTCTCCGCCAGGTACTTCTTGGCAGCCCACAGTTGCTGGTCGTAACCGCCCAGCGGGCTGCCCCGATAGCCGGAGATATAACAGCCCGTGCTGAAACCCTCGGAGCCGTCGCGCAGATGCTGCATGATCGGCAGCCGTACCAGGGCCTGCGTGCCGGTTATGAAGATGCGGCCGCGGTCGAGCTTGTATTTGTCCTCGAGGCTTACATTCTGCAGTGTCATCTGGTCAACCTTTCAGCGGCGGCTGCACGGTCAATTGCTGTGAGCCGGTCTGATTGTCTGAATAACGGATATTTTCCCGGAAAAACGGCCTGTTCTCCAACTTGGCGGCGGGCCGCACGAGTGCGTCGTATTCGGTTGGACCCCGCACTTATCCCGCTTGTTCGCAGGCGTCTCCAGGGTACCGCGCGGCGCCGGTTGCGAACGCGCAGGATCTGCGCAGGCAGCGGCGTTTGGCTTCAGAACGGGATGTCGTCTTCCATGTCGTCGAAGCTGGCACCCTTGTCGCTGCCGCCTGCGGCAGCCTTCTTTGCCGGTGCGGAGGGGGCATCGTCCGAAGACATCCTTTCCGACCCGCCGGAACGCGAACCGAGCATTTGCATGCGATCGGCGCGGATTTCGGTGGTCGTGCGCTCCTGGCCTTCCTTGTCGGTCCACTTGCGAGTTTGCAGGCGACCTTCGATGTAGACCGACGAACCTTTCTTCAGGTATTCGCCGGCAATCTCTGCGGTTTTCCCGAACAGCGCGACGCGATGCCACTCCGTCTGCTCCTGTTTCTCGCCGCTCTTGTCGCGCCACACATCTGTAGTCGCAATATTGATGTTGGTCACCGCGTCGCCGCTGGGCAGATAGCGCACTTCGGGATCGCGCCCGAGATTGCCGATCAGTATTACCTTGTTTACCGAAGCCATTTGATTCCTCCCAGTTGTTTTATCCGCTCTTGCTCGCGATCAGCCGGATTACATTCTCTTCGTCGAAACCGGCGCTGTCCACTTTCAGGTACGCGAAACCGTCCCCCGAGAGCATGACTTCGCATACGCCCGGCAGGGTTGCCAGTTCACGCTCCAGTCCGAGAGCCCGCCTGGACTCCAGCCGTGGCAGCTGATAGCGCCTGGTGGACAGCCCTGACGGGGCGCTCATTCCGCCGGAGATCGCCAGCCACGCCAGCGCTGCCATCGCGCAAAACCAGTAGACCGCGCCAATGCCGAACCGCTGCGCGACCCAGCCGCCGGCGACCGCGCCGAGGAAAGCGCCGAGGAACTGCGTGGTGCTGTACACGCCGATCGCGGCGCCCTTGGCCCCCGCGGGTGCGAGCTTCGAAATCAGTGACGGCAGCGAAGCCTCCAGCAGATTGAATGCCGCAAAGAACAACAGCAGTGCCAGAACGAAAAGTGCCAGAGAATGCGATAACAGTCCGAGCGCCGCACTGGCAGCCGCGAGCAGCGCGACTGCGCCAACGAATGCCGGCTTCTGCCATCCGCCTCTTTCCGAGGCCAGCATCACCGGCAGCATGATGGCGACACTGCCGAGCATGGCCGGCAGATATGCGCGCCAGTGCGCGCCAGGTGCAAGATGCTGCGCGAGCGCGACCGGCACCACGATGAACAATGCCATCAGCACGCCATGCAGTATGAAAATCCCGAAGTTCAACCGCATGAGCTGCCCGTCGCGCAGCACCCGTGCCAAGGATACCTCCGGTTCGGCGCCGGTGCCCGACAGTGAGGGCTCGGGATCCGGCACCAGAAATCGCACGACCAGGATCGCGCACAGCGCCAGGATTCCGGTCATTGCAAATATACCCGGCACGCCGATGGCGTGTCCCAGCGCAGGCCCCACCACCATCGACAGCGCAAAGGTAGCGCCGATGGTCATACCGATGATCGCCATCGCCTTGGTGCGGTTGCGCTCGCTGGTCAGATCCGCAGTCAAGGCAATCACCGCCGCCGAAATCGCCCCAGCGCCCTGGATTGCGCGGCCTGCGATCACCCAATACAAATCGTCGGCAGCCCCCGCGATGAAACTGCCGATCGCAAAAATCACCAGACCGAGGTAGATCACGGGCTTGCGGCCCCAGCGGTCAGACAGCCGGCCGAACGCCACCTGCAGCAGCGCCTGGGTCAAGCCGTAGGCACCGAGCGCGATTCCCACCAGAGTGTAGTTCTGCCCGCCGGGCAGGCTCTGGGCGTACAGCGCGAAGACGGGGAGGATGATGAACATCCCCAGCATCCTCAGTCCGAATATGCCTGCCAGGCAGAGACTTGCGCGTAACTCCCGGACGGACATCCGGTCTTTCGGAAGCATCAGGGAAAAGATTAAGCCGCGGATTGGGAACGAAATTTGAAGTGCAGTATAGTATCAGGTTCACTCACCTAAAGGGATCTCCACGCGTCGGTCCGCCCCTGGAAACATGAACAAAATCCGCATTCGCGGCGCACGCACGCACAATCTGCAGAATATCAACCTCGATCTGCCACGTGAAAAGCTGGTGGTGATCACCGGGCTGTCGGGGTCCGGGAAGTCGTCGCTTGCATTCGACACACTTTATGCAGAGGGTCAGCGTCGCTATGTCGAATCACTGTCGGCCTACGCCAGGCAGTTCTTGCAGATCATGGAGAAGCCCGACGTCGATCTGATCGAAGGCCTTTCGCCAGCGATATCGATTGAACAGAAATCTGCCAGTCACAACCCGCGCTCCACCGTCGGCACGGTTACCGAAATCCACGATTATCTGCGGCTGCTGTTTGCCCGGGTCGGCGAACCGCAGTGCCCGGAACATGGCGTGCGACTTGCCGCGCAAAGCATTTCGCAGATGGTTGACCATGTGCTCGAGCTGCCCGAGGACACCCGGCTGATGATCCTCGCGCCTCTGCTGGTGGGCCGCAAGGGTGAGAACCTCGATCTGTTCGAAGACCTCAAGGCTCAGGGGTTCGTGCGCGTGCGCGTGGACGGTGCCGTCTACGAACTGGACACCCCGCCGAAGCTCGCGCGCAACAGGAAGCACACGATCGAGATCGTCATCGACCGTCTCAAGGTTCGAATCGGGATGAAGCAGCGGCTTGCCGAGTCGTTCGAGACAGCACTGCGCCACGCGGAGGGCCGCGCCATTGCGGTTGAGATGGAAAGCGGCAAGGAACACCTGTTCTCGGCACGGTTCGCCTGCCCGGTCTGCAGCTACTCGCTGCCAGAACTGCAGCCGCGGCTGTTCTCCTTCAACAATCCCATGGGCGCGTGCCCGCGCTGCGACGGACTCGGCAGCATTACTTTTTTCGACCCCGAGCGCGTGGTGGCCTTCCCCAATCTGTCGCTTGCGGCCGGAGCGATCAAAGGCTGGGATCGTCGCAACCAGTTCTACTTCCAGATGCTCAGCAGCCTGGCCATGCATTACGGGTTCGATGTCGATGCGCCTTTCGAGTCATTGCCGGAGTCGCTGCGCAACGTCATCCTGCATGGCTCCCGAGGCGAGAAACTTCGGTTCCTGTATGTTGGCGAACGCGGCAACAAGTACCACCGCGAGCACGTGTTTGAAGGCATCGTGCCGAATCTGGAACGCCGCTACCGCGAAACCGATTCATCCGTGGTACGCGAGGAGCTGGCCAAGTTTCTCGCCACGCGAGCCTGCCCGGAATGCGGCGGATCGAGACTGCGAAGGGAAGCGCGGCACGTCTTTGTTGCCGAACGGCCGATCTATGAGATCAGTTCCATGACACTGCGCGAGGCACAGGCGTTCTTCTCCGGGCTCAAATTGGAAGGCTCGCGTCTGACCATCGCCGACAAGATCGTGCGAGAGATTGTCAACCGCCTGAATTTCCTGAACAACGTGGGCCTCGAGTATCTGAGTCTGGATCGCTCGGCGGACACGCTGTCTGGAGGCGAAGGGCAGCGTATCCGCCTCGCTTCGCAGATCGGCTCTGGCCTGACCGGGGTGATGTACGTGCTGGATGAGCCTTCCATCGGGCTGCATCAGCGCGACAACGACCGCTTGCTGGCAATGCTCAAGCAGCTTCGCGATCTGGGAAACACGGTGATCGTGGTCGAGCATGATCACGACGCGATCATGAGCGCGGATCATGTCGTCGACATGGGACCGGGCGCTGGCGAGAACGGGGGCCGTGTAGTGGCGGAAGGGTCGCCGGATGAAATAGCCGCGCACCCGGACTCGCTCACGGGACAGTATCTTTCCGGGCGCAAGCAGATCGACATGCCCGGCCTACGGCACAAGCCGCACGCAAAGAAGCGGCTGATCCTGAAGGGCGCAAGCGGCAACAATCTCAAGGAGGTATCACTGCAACTTCCGGCGGGACTGCTGGTCTGCGTCACCGGCGTCTCGGGCTCCGGAAAATCCACCTTGGTAAATGACACCCTGTACCGTGCAGTCGCGCAGCACCTGTATGGCAGCAGCGACGAACCCGCGCCGTTTGCGAACATTGAAGGACTGGAGCATTTCGACAAGGTGGTAAACGTCGATCAGAGCCCGATCGGCCGCACGCCACGTTCCAACCCGGCGACCTACACCGGTCTCTTCACGCCGATTCGCGATCTGTATGCTGGCGTGCCGCTGTCGCGCGAGCGAGGTTACGGGCCCGGGCGCTTCTCGTTCAACGTCAAGGGCGGCCGCTGCGAGGCCTGTCAGGGCGATGGCGTCATCAAGGTCGAGATGCACTTCCTGCCTGATATCTACGTGCCCTGCGATGTCTGCCACGGACGGCGTTACAACCGCGAAACCCTCGAGGTGAAGTACAAAGGCAAAAGCATCCATGAAATCCTGGAAATGACGGTCGAGCACGCCAGGGACTTTTTCGCAGCAGTGCCAGCGATCTCGCGCAAACTGAATACGCTGCTGGAGGTCGGCCTGGGATATGTCCGCCTGGGCCAGTCGGCCACCACACTTTCCGGCGGCGAGGCGCAGCGGGTCAAGCTGGCGCTCGAACTGTCGAAACGGGACACCGGCAGCACGCTCTATATCCTGGACGAACCGACTACCGGCCTGCATTTCCATGATATCGAGTTGCTGCTCAACGTTCTGCATCGTCTGCGGGATCACGGCAACACCGTGGTCGTGATCGAGCACAATCTGGATGTGATCAAGACCGCAGACTGGATTGTGGACCTGGGCCCCGAGGGCGGGGATGGCGGCGGCCGCATCGTTGCCGAGGGCACACCCGAGGAAGTTGCAATGAACGAATCGAGCTACACCGGACTTTACCTGCGCGCAGTTCTCGGGCTGGCGCACCCGGACAGTTATCGCGCTGCCGGTTGACCGATCGTCAGCGCAAAAAAAAGGCCGGCATCGCCGGCCCTTTAGATTGACCGAGCAGTGCTTATTTTTCCTTTGCGGCTTTGGTTTCCTGGCCTTCCTGTTCCGGGCGATCCAGCAGCTCCACCAATGCCATCGGCGCGTTGTCGCCTTGCCGGAATCCGGCTTTGAGAATACGAAGATAGCCGCCGTTTCGGCTCGCATAGCGCGGCCCGAGTTCATCGAACAGCTTGACCACCATGTCGCGGTCACGCAGCCGGGAAAAGGCCAGCCGGCGGTTACTTAGCGACGGTTTCTTGCCCAGCGTGATGATTGGCTCGGCAACACGGCGCAACTCCTTGGCTTTGGGCAGCGTGGTCTGGATCACCTCGTGCCGCAGCAGTGAGTTGGTCATGTTGCGCAGCATCGCAGAGCGATGGCTGCTGGTGCGATTCAGTTTGCGCAGTCCAAGTCGGTGACGCATGGTCCTTTTCCTTATCTAGCGACGCCAGAAGTTGAATGGTTCGGCATCGCGCTGATGGCCCTTCTCATTCTTTCTCTGACCCCATCATCCTGAGTTTCTTCAGATCTTTTCCAGGCCGGTCGGCGGCCAGTTCTCCAGCTTCATACCGAGCGTCAGCCCGCGACCGGCGAGCACTTCCTTGATCTCATTCAGGGACTTGCGGCCCAAATTGGGTGTCTTCAGCAGCTCGGTTTCGGTCCGCTGGATCAGGTCACCGATGTAATAGATGTTCTCCGCCTTCAGACAGTTGGCGGAGCGCACCGTCAGTTCCAGATCGTCGACCGGGCGCAACAGAATTGGATCAACCTGCGGCATCTTCGGCTGCTCGACCGGCGCCGGAGTACCCTTGAGATCGGCAAAGCTGGACAACTGGTCCATCAGGATGCGCGCGGCATAGCGGATTGCCTCTTCCGGCTCGACTACGCCATTGGTTTCAATATCCACGATCAGTTTATCGAGGTCAGTACGTTGCTCAACGCGCGCGCTCTCAACCGCGTAGCTCACTCGTCTTACTGGGCTGAATGACGCGTCGACCAGGATGGAACCGATGCTTCGGCTTTCCATCGTCGCCTGACGAACTGTTGCCGGCACGTAACCGCGGCCCGCTTCGATCTTGATCTGCATATCGAGCTTGCCGCCAGGCGTGAGGTGGGCGATCACATGATCCGGATTGACGATCTCCACATCGTGCGTGGCCTCGATATCCGCGGCCGTGACCAGTCCCTCGCCCTGCTTCTTGAGATTCAACACCGCCTCGTCGCGGTTGTGCAACTTGAGCACCACGCCTTTCAGGTTGAGCAGGATATCGACCACATCCTCCTGCACGCCGTCGATGGTTGAGTACTCGTGCAGAACGCCGTTCATCTTTACTTCGGTTGGCGCGAAACCCGGCATCGAGGACAGCAGCACCCGGCGCAACGCATTGCCCAGAGTATGGCCGTACCCGCGCTCGAACGGCTCCATCGTTACCTTGGCATGGAATGGGGCAACGCTTTGCACATCGATAATTCGCGGCTTCAGGAAGCTGCTTTGCATAAACTTGATCCTCTACAAAAGATCGGACTCCCGGCCCCGGTGTTCCGGACCACCGTATGGTCGGCCACCGGACTGCACGGGATTACTTCGAATAAAGCTCGACGACCAGCGACTCGTTGATGTTGGACGGGAGATCGCTGCGTTGCGGTGCGGCCTTGAAGGTGCCCTTGAGCGCCTTGATGTCGACCTCGATCCACTCGGGAAACCCGCGGCTCTCGGCCGCCTCTGCCGCGCCCTTGACGCGCAGATGGCCTTTCGCCTTTTCTGCAACCTCGATCACATCACCGGCACGCACCTGGTAAGACGGGATGTTGACCCGTCTTCCGTTCACCAGAATTCCGTTGTGGCGCACCACCTGGCGCGCCTCGGTACGCGACGCACCGAAACCCATGCGGTAGGCCACTGTATCCAGACGTGACTCCAGCAGCTGCAGCAGGTTCTCGCCGGTCACACCCTTGCGGCGATCTGATTCCTTGTAGGTATTGCGGAACTGACGCTCGAGCAAACCGTAGATACGGCGCACTTTCTGTTTCTCGCGCAGCTGCTTGCCGTAATCGGAAAGCCGTGTGTTCTTCTGCCCGTGCTGACCCGGCGCATATGAACGGCGTTCTATCGCGCATTTGTCGGTGAAGCACTTCTCGCCCTTGAGGAAGAGCTTTTCTCCCTCGCGACGGCATTGACGGCATTTGGCATCGAGATTTCTGGCCACGTTATTCGCTCCTTGCGTCAGATGCGACGCTTCTTCGGCGGACGGCAGCCGTTATGCGGAATAGGCGTAACGTCCGAGATGCTGGTAATCTTGAACCCGACCGCATTCAGCGCGCGTACCGCCGATTCGCGCCCGGGCCCTGGTCCCTTGATTCGTACTTCCAGGTTCTTCACGCCGCACTCCTGCGCAGCGCGGCCTGCCTGCTCTGCCGCAATCTGGGCCGCGAAAGGCGTGCTTTTGCGCGAACCCTTAAACCCGGCGGCGCCTGAGGTTGCCCACGCAAGCGCATTGCCCTGACGGTCGGTAATGGTCACGATGGTGTTATTGAACGATGCGTGTACATGGGCGATGCCCTCCGCCACATTTTTCTTGACCTTCTTCCGAACCCTGGTGCTGGTTGCTTTTGCCATTTAATCCAGTCCTGTAATCCCTGTTACTTGGCGCGCGAAGTTGCGCGGATAATTCTGCGCGGTCCCTTGCGCGTGCGGGCGTTCGTACGCGTGCGCTGACCGCGCACCGGGAGGCCCCTTCGGTGGCGCACGCCACGGTAGCATCCGAGATCCATCAGCCGCTTGACGTTCATGGTCACTTCGCGGCGAAGATCGCCTTCAACGGCAAAGCGCGCCACCTGCTCGCGCAGTTTCTCCATCTCAGTGTCGGACAGATCCTTGACCTTGACCGTTGGATTGATTCCGGCCGCCGCACAGATATGGTTCGCGCGCGTACGGCCGATGCCGTAGATCGCAGTCAACGCGACCCAAGCATGCTGATGATTCGGAATATTTACGCCGGCAATTCGAGCCATTTTCGTCCCGCTTTAAACATGCGCGTACTTCGCGCGGTTAACCTTGACGCTGTTTGTGACGCGGATCGCTGCAGATTACGCGCACAACATTGTTTCGCCGGATGATCTTGCAGTGCCGGCACATCTTCTTGACTGATGTCTGTACTCGCATTTCTGTCTCCTGTTGCCTTGAGCCGCGAACCTCGCCTACTTCGCCCGGAACACAATTCTCGCCTTGCTGAGATCGTAAGGCGTCAGTTCCACGGTCACCTTGTCCCCCGGGAGAATACGTATGTAATGCATCCGCATTTTCCCGGAGATGTATCCCAGCACGATATGGCCATTTTCCAGTTTCACGCGAAAAGTCGCGTTGGGCAGATTTTCCACCACTTCACCCTGCATCTGGATGGTGTCTTCCTTGGCCATTCGACCAACTGCTTTTGCTACCGGGTCGGGAACATCCCGCCCTTGAAATTCGCCTTCTTCAACAGGCTTTCGTACTGATGCGACATGACGTAAGCCTGCAACTGCGCCATGAAATCCATGGTCACCACCACGATGATCAGCAGACTGGTGCCACCAAAATAAAACGGTACATTCCAGCGCAGGATCAGGAACTCCGGCAACAGACACACCGACGTCACATAGATCGCGCCAACCAGGGTCAGGCGCATGATGATCTTCTCGATGTAACGCGCGGTCTGCTCACCCGGCCTGATTCCCGGCACGAAGGCCCCACCCTTCTTCAGGTTCTCAGCCGTATCCTTGGGATTGAACACCAAGGCGGTATAAAAGAAGCAGAAGAAAATGATCGCCGCTGCATACAACATCACATAGATCGGCTGCCCGGGATGCAGCATGCCGCTCAAATCCCGCAACCAGAACATGCGTTCGCTGCTGCCGAACCATCCTGCCAGCGTCGCCGGAAACAGGATGATTGACGACGCAAAAATCGGCGGGATCACCCCCGCCATGTTCAGTTTGAGCGGCAGATGCGAGCTTTGGCCGCCGTACACCTTCCGTCCAACCTGGCGCTTCGCATAGTTCACCAGCACCTTGCGCTGGCCTTTTTCCACGAATACCACGAAGCCTGTTACCAAAATCGCGCCCGCCAGCAGCACCAGCACCAGGGGGATCGAGAAGGTACCCGTCCGGGCCAATTCCAGGGTTCCGCCTATCGCGCTGGGCAGACCGGCAACGATGCCGGCGAAAATGATCAACGAGATGCCATTGCCGATTCCACGCTCGGTTATCTGCTCGCCGAGCCACATCAGGAATATGGTGCCCGAGACCAAAGTGACCACCGTGACGAACCGGAACATCAACCCCGGATCCAGCACGAGTCCCTGCTGCGACTCCAATGCGACCGAGATGCCGATGGCCTGGAATGTCGCCAGCACCAGGGTCCCATAACGCGTGTACTGCGTTATCTTCCGTCTGCCTGCTTCACCCTCTTTCTTCAGTTGCTCCAGCGTCGGCACGACCACCGTCAGCAACTGCATGATGATCGACGCCGAGATATACGGCATGATCCCGAGCGCGAAGATCGTGAAGCGAGACAGCGCTCCGCCCGAGAACATGTTGAACATGTCGAGGATGCCACCCTGCTGCGAGCGGAACAGTTCCTGCAGCTGAGCCGGGTCAATGCCCGGCACCGGCACGTGCGCGCCGATGCGGTACACGATCAACGCGCCAAGCAGGAAAAGCAGCCGGCGCTTAAGATCGCCGAACTTTCCGCTGCTGCCAGCCAGGCTATCTTGCGCCAATGCTTATCCTTCTACGCTGCCGCCCGCGGCCTCGATCGCCGCGCGCGCACCTTTGGTTGCCGCGATACCGCGCAACTTCACGCTGCGTTTGATCTCGCCGGCAAGAATGACTTTCGCTGCGATCGCCTTGTTCGCGACCACTCCAGCTTTCTTCAGAGCGGGCAGGTCGATCTCAGCATCTTCCAGCTTGTTGAGGACCGACAGGCGTATTTCAACCACATCGCCCCGCGACCACGAGGTAAACCCGCGCTTCGGCAAGCGCCGCTGGAGAGGCATCTGACCGCCCTCGAATCCGACCTTGTGAAAGCCGCCCGAGCGCGCCTTCTGACCTTTGTGGCCCCGGCCGGCAGTCTTGCCCTTGCCGCTGCCAATTCCACGACCGACACGCATTCGATCCCTTTTTGCGCCGGCCGCCGGCTTCAGTTCGTTCAGTCGCATCACGCCTCCACCTTGAGGAGGTAATTCACCTTGTTGATCATGCCGCGCACCGCCGGCGTATCTACAAGCTCTACAGTCTGGTGCCGGCGCTTTAGGCCCAAGCCCAGGACCGTCGCCCGGTGCGATTCGCGCGTGCCTATCACGCTGCGAACCAGCGTTATCCTGACGCGTGCCCCCCCCTGTTGGCCTGTGGACTTGCCCGCCTTCTTCGGAGCCTTGCGCTTGGGGGCCGCGGGGGCGGCAGTCTTACCGGCGACCGGCTTCTTTGCGACCGTCTTCCTTGCCGCGGGTTTCTTTTCCGTAACTTTCTTCTCAGCCATGATGCGTTACCCCAGGATCTCTTCGACCGTCAGGCCGCGCTTCATTGCAATCTCTGCAGGGGTACTGGTCGCCGCCAGTCCATTCAACGTTGCACGTACGACGTTGTAAGGGTTCGAAGAGCCGATGCACTTTGCCAGCACATTAGTCACACCCATGACCTCGAACACTGCACGCATCGGCCCGCCGGCGATGATACCGGTACCTTCGGAGGCGGGCTGTATATAGACTTTCGCCGCGCCATGCTCGCCGACAACCGCGTGTTGCAGGGTGCCGTTTTTGAGCGAGACCTTGAACAGCTTGCGTCGCGCTTCTTCCATCGCCTTCTGCACGGCGACAGGCACTTCACGCGCCTTGCCTTTTCCCATGCCGATGCCGCCGTCACCGTCCCCTACCACGGTCAATGCCGCAAAGCCCAGCACTCGACCGCCTTTCACCACCTTGGTGACGCGGTTGATCGAAACCATCTTCTCTCGCAATCCGTCGCTGCGCTCGGAAGACTGATGTTGCATTCTGGCCATGGCAGTCCTTTTAAAACTTGAGTCCGGCTTCGCGCGCCGCGTCCGCAAGCGCCTTCACGCGGCCGTGATATCTGAAACCCGAGCGGTCGAATGCAACCTGCTCCACACCCTTCGCCTTTGCTTTCTCGGCGATTCGCTTGCCTACAACCTGCGCCGCCTTCATGTTCGCGCCTTTGCCGAGCTGCTTGCGTACTTCCGGCTCCAGGGTCGAGGCGGCCGCGAGCACTCTCGCCGTCGGATCGATAACCTGCGCATAGATATGCCCGTTTGAACGGAACACCGCCAGACGCACCGCCTTCAACTGGGCGATCTTTGCCCGTGTCTGCCGCGCCCGTCGCACCCGTGCCTGTTTCTTCTCGATCATCACGAACCCCGATTACTTTTTCTTGGTTTCCTTGAGCGCGACCTTTTCGCCGACATAGCGGATGCCCTTGCCCTTGTACGGCTCAGGAGGGCGATATCCACGCACCTCGGCCGCCACCTGGCCAACCACCTGCTTGTCGACGCCACGAATGACAATTTCCGTCTGGCTCGGCGTTTCCACTTTCACGCCCTTGGGCATTTGGTGCGAGATGGGATGCGAGAAGCCGACTGTCAGGTTCAGCTTGTCTCCCTGTGCTTGCGCCCGGTAGCCCACTCCGACGAGGTTCAGCTTCTGCTCAAAGCCTTTGCTCACGCCATGCACCATGTTCGCAATCAATGCACGCAGTGTTCCCGACATCGCGTTGGATGCGATGGAGTCGTTGGTCGTTTCCATCAACAGCTTGTCGCCTTCGCGTTTAACCCGCACCAGCGGATTCACGGTCTGATTGAGCGTGCCGAGCGGCCCTTTCACTGAAACCTTGCCGTCAGCAAGCGTCACTTCAACGCCGCTTGGCACATTCACAGGCCATTTACCGATACGAGACATTGTTCCTGACTCCGCTATTTCCGCCGATTAGGCCACGATGCACAGAACTTCGCCGCCAACACCGGTGGCGCGCGCTTTTCGATCGGTCATGACACCTTGGGGCGTGGACACGATCGCCACACCCAGGCCATTCATGACCTGGGGAATCTGTCTTGCCGGCCGGTAAATGCGAAGCCCCGGGCGGCTAACCCTTTCGATGCGCTCGATTACCGGCTTCCCGGCGTAGTACTTCAGACCGATCTCGAGAAGGGCTTTTCCTGCGTTGTCGCGTACGGCAAATTCGTCGATATAGCCTTCGTCCCGAAGCACCTGGGCGATTGCGACTTTGACCTTGCTCGAAGGCACGACTACCGAACCCTTTTCCGCGCGCTGTGCGTTGCGGATACGGGTCAGCATGTCGGCGATGGGATCACTCATGCTCATCCGGGTTTCTCCTGCTACCAGCTCGCTTTGATTACGCCGGGTATCTCGCCACGCATCGCTATATCGCGCAACTTGCTTCTTGCCAGCCCAAATTTTCTATAAACGCCTCGCGGCCGTCCGGTCAGCGCGCAACGATTCCGCAGGCGCACTGGACTCGAGTCGCGCGGAAGCCGCTGAAGCCTTTCACGTGCCTGCGCCTTGGTCTCCTCCGAAGCGCTGCTGTCACGAATGATCGCAAGGAGTTCAGTCCGTCTGGCGGCGTACTTCTTCACGGCCGCCCGACGCTTGTTTTCCCTGTTGGTAAGAGAGGTTTTGGCCATAGCAATCTCAAGTCCTGAACGGAAACCTGAAGGCCGACAGAAGCGCCTTGGCCTCGTCATCGGTCTTCGCAGAAGTCGTAATGCTGATATTCAACCCACGGAGCGCGTCGATCTTGTCGTACTCGACCTCGGGAAAGATGATCTGCTCCTTCACACCGATATTGAAGTTTCCGCGACCGTCAAACGATCTCGCAGATACTCCCCGAAAATCGCGCACGCGCGGGATCGCAACAGAAATCAACCTGTCGAGAAATTCATACATGCGTTGGCGGCGCAGCGTGACCATGCAACCGATCGGATAGCCTTTCCGAATCTTGAAACCGGCAATCGATTTTCGCGCCTTGGTGACAACCGGCTTCTGCCCTGCAATCGCGGTCAGATCGGATACGGCGTTCTCAAGAATCTTCTTGTCGTTGACCGCTTCCCCAACACCCATGTTGAGCACAATCTTCTCGATGCGCGGCACCTGCATTACGCTCTTGTAACCAAACTGCTTAAGCAATTCGGGCACAACCGTCTCGCGATAATAAGTATGCAACCGCGCCGGCGAGGCCGCGTCTGCCGTTTCCTTGCTCGGTGCCGTCGTTTTCTTCGTCGCCATGAACTGTCCTCTTACGCGTCCAGCATTTCGCCGTTGGAACGGAACACGCGTACTTTTCTGCCGTCCTGCAGGATCTTGGCTCCCACCCTGTCGCCCTTCTGGGTTGCGGGATTGAAAACTGCAACATTCGATACGTGCAACGGCATTTCCTTGTCGACGATGCCCCCGGTCGTGCCCTTCATCGGATTCGGCTTCTGGTGCTTCTTCACCCGGTTTGCGCCCTCGACAATCAAATAGTCGTCGCTGACCACCCGGAGCACGGTTCCGCGCTTGCCCTTGTCCTTGCCGGCAACAACAATCACTTCGTCGCCTTTCCGAATCTTGCGCATCGCCCTGAATCCCTCAGACCACTTCCGGTGCGAGCGACACGATCTTCATGAAACGCTCGGTACGCAGTTCACGCGTTACCGGTCCGAAGATACGAGTGCCGATCGGCTCCAGTTTGTTGTTAAGTAATACCGCCGCGTTCGAGTCAAACTTGACCAGCGACCCGTCCTGCCGGCGCACTCCAGACGCGGTCCGAACGACGACCGCGTTATAGATCTCACCCTTCTTCACCCGGCCGCGAGGCGCTGCATCCTTCACGCTCACCTTGATGACATCGCCGACCCCGGCGTAGCGGCGTTTCGATCCACCGAGCACCTTGATGCACATCACGGAACGAGCGCCAGTATTGTCGGCGACGTCCAACCGAGTTTGCATTTGAATCATAGGTTTATTCTCACTTTCCAACTTCGCCCGCCGGAGTGATCTTGGTATCGGCAGGCCAGTTTTGGAACCCGTCAGGGTTGTTACCCGGTTCTACGTTGAATACCCGACGCCGGGGAAACCGCGAATTTTAAAGGGAAAACCGATTGCCATCAAGGCCGGATCAGATTTCCCGTGCTTTTTCGACCAGCCGAACCACTTTCCAGGCCTTGGTCTTCGAAATCGGCCGCGATTCCTGGATAGTCACGGTATCGCCTGCATTGCATTCGTTCGCCTCGTCGTGCGCATGGTATTTCTTCGAACGCTTGACGAACTTGCCGTACAGTGGATGCGGCACCATGCGTTCCACGAGCACCGTGACGGTCTTCTGCATCTTCCTGCTGACTACGCGTCCGGTCAGCTTTCGGGGAGTGCTGGTCTGCTGATTCATGCCTTTTTCGCCTTTTCGGTCATCACCGTACGAACCCGCGCAATATCACGGCGCACCTTTTTGAGTTCGCTGTTATTGCTCAGTTGTTGCGTGGCAAGTTGCATGCGCAGAGAAAACCGCGCCCGGAGCAATGCCTGCAATTCCTTATCAAGATCGGCGCCGTTCTTGGATCGCAATTCATCGGGTTTCATCATCACCCCACATGCCGTTGCACGAAAATAGTCCGTAGCGGCAGTTTCGCCGCTGCCAGGCGGAAAGCCTCCCTCGCGATCGCTTCGTCAACGCCGTCCATCTCGTAAAGCACCTTGCCCGGCTGAATCTCCGCGACGAAATACTCAGGGTTGCCTTTTCCATTGCCCATGCGCACTTCCGCAGGCTTCTGGGAAATGGGCTTGTCCGGAAAGATCCGGATCCAGATACGCCCACCGCGTTTGATGTGGCGGGTCATTGCGCGGCGCGCAGCCTCGATCTGGCGGGCGGTCAGCCGCCCGCGGTCGATTGCCTTGAGCCCGTATTCACCAAAAGAAACCTTGGCACCGCGTGTTGCGACGCCGTAGTTGCGTCCTTTGTGGTATTTCCGGAACTTGGTCCTAGCTGGCTGCAGCATTCTTGGCTCCTGCTCGTCTTGTCGTCTTTCTCTCGGGGGCCGGCTGCTCCGATGTCGGCTGCGCCGTCGCAGGCTGTTCGTTGCGCGCCAGCACCTCGCCTTTGAACACCCAGACCTTGATTCCGATCACCCCGTACGTCGTCTTGGCCTCGGCAAACCCGTAGTCGATGTCGGCGCGGAGGGTATGCAGTGGCACTCGCCCTTCGCGGTACCACTCGGTGCGCGCGATCTCGATGCCGTTCAGCCGCCCGGCGCTCATGATCTTTATGCCCTGGGCGCCGAGGCGCATGGCGTTCTGGATAGCGCGTTTCATCGCACGGCGGAACATGATCCGCTTAACCAGCTGCTGGGCAATGGAATCAGCGATCAGCTGCGCGTCGGTTTCTGGCTTACGAACTTCTTCGATATTGACGTGCACCGGCACGCCCATGAGCTTATGCAGTTCAGCCCGGAGGTTCTCGATGTCCTCCCCTTTCTTGCCGATCACCACACCCGGACGCGCGCTATGTATCGTGATCCGGGCGTTCTTGGCCGGGCGCTCGATCACGACCTTGCTCACAGCGGCATGGGCAAGGCGTTTGCGCAGGAACTCGCGCACCTTGACGTCTTCCAGCAGCATCCCAGGGAAGTTTTTGCTGTTGGCAAACCAACGGGAAGTCCAGTTGCGCTGGACGCCGAGCCGGAAGCCAATCGGGTGAATCTTCTGTCCCATGGTTTATCCTTTTGCCTTGTCTCCAACCGTCACGTAGATGTGGCAGGTCGGTTTGATGATCTTGAAGGCACGTCCCTTCGCTCTCGGCATGAAGCGCTTGAAGCTCGGCCCCTGCTCGACATGGATGCGCGTGACCTTCAATTCGTCGATATCCGCGCCGTCGTTGTGCTCGGCGTTCGCAATCGCGGACTCCAGCACCTTGCAAATGATGCCGGCGCCCTTTTTCGGGCTGAATTTGAGCACATTCAGGGCTTTGTCCACCGGGAGACCGCGAACCTGGTCTGCAACCAGACGACCCTTCTGTGCCGATAGCCGGACCCCGCGCAGTACAGCTGAAGTTTCCATATTCATTGCTCCTTGCCCGGTCATTTCTTCTGAGTGACCGCTGACTTCTTGTCAGCCGAATGACCCTTGAATGTCCGGGTCAGCGCGAATTCGCCCAGTTTGTGGCCCACCATGTTTTCGGTAACGTAGACCGGGACATGCTGGCGTCCGTTATGGACCGCGATGGTCAACCCCACGAAATCAGGCAGCACTGTCGAGCGACGCGACCAGGTCTTGATCGGGCGCTTGTCATTGGTAGCGCGCGCTGCATCCACCTTGGCCATCAGGTGATGATCGACGAAGGGGCCTTTCTTTATTGAACGTGCCATATCTGTCTATCCCTTACTTCGACTTGCGCGAGCGCACGATCATGCTCTGCGTGCGTTTGTTCTTGCGCGTCTTGTATCCCTTTGTGAACTGGCCCCACGGGCTGACCGGGTCACGCTTGGTCCCGGTGCGTCCTTCGCCACCGCCGTGCGGATGGTCGATCGGGTTCATCGCCACACCGCGCACGGTCGGGCGTACGCCGCGCCAGCGCATTGCGCCAGCCTTGCCGATCACACGCAGGTTGTGCTCTTCGTTCCCGACCTCACCGATGGTCGCACGGCAGTCCACATGGACCTTGCGAATCTCGCCGGAGCGCAGCCGCAACTGCGCGTAGGTGCCTTCGCGCGCCAGCAACTGCACCGATGCCCCGGCTGAACGCGCGACCTGCGCACCCTTTCCAGGCTTCATTTCGATGCAGTGAATCGTCGTGCCGACCGGAATATTCCGCAACGGCATAGCGTTTCCGCTCTTGATCGGAGATTCCGGACCACTCAGTACTTCCTGCCCGACCGTCATGCCCTTGGTCGCCAGGATGTACCGACGCTCGCCGTCCTTGTACAGAAGCAGCGCAATGTTGGCGCTGCGATTGGGGTCGTACTCGAGCCGTTCGACTTTTGCCGCAATACCATCCTTGTCGCGACGGAAATCAACCAGGCGATAATGACGCTTATGGCCACCACCCTTGTGGCGGGTGGTTACATGTCCATGGCTGTTGCGCCCGGCTCTCTTGCTCTTTTTCTCGACCAGAGAATCTTCCGGACGCCCCTTGTGCAGATCCGCGTTGACCACCTTGACTGTCTGTCGGCGGCCGGGAGATGTCGGTTTCAGTTTTACGATAGCCATTTACTTTGCCTCCCCGGCTGCGAAATTGATCTCCTGTCCGGGCTGCAGGCATACATAGGCCTTCTTCCAGTTGCGCCGGCGGCCAACGAAGCGCCCGAAGCGCTTTTCCTTTCCCTTGACGTTGGTTACCTGCACGCTGTCCACCTTGACCTTGAACATCAGCTCCACCGCAGCCTTGATCTCGGGCTTGGTCGCATCCGGAATCACACGGAAGATCACCTGTTCGTTCTTGTCAGCAACGAAGGTGCTTTTCTCCGAAACCACCGGCGCGAGCAGTACCTGCATCAGTCGCTCGGCGTTGTACTTGGCAGCAGCGGTCATGACAGCATCTCCTCGATCTTGGCGATCGCGCCCCGGGTAATAACGGTATGCCCAAAGTGCAGGAGGCTCACCGGGTCTGCCTGTCCGGGCTCGATTACCAGCACATTGGGCAGGTTGCGCGAGGACAGCATCAGGTTCTCGTCCACCGAATCGGTGATGACCAGCAGTTCATCAAACCCCATGCCTTTGATCTTCTGTGCCAGCTGCCTCGTCTTCGGAGAGTCAACACCGAAGTTTTCCACCACGGCAAGACGTCCTTCACGCACGAGTTGCGACAAAATCGCCGCCAGGCCGGCCCGGTACATCTTGCGGTTGACCTTCTGGCTGAAATTCTCATCCGGGCTCGAGGGGAAGATCCGCGAACCTCCACGCCAGAGCGGGCTTCCCGCAAAACCGGCCCTCGCGCGTCCCGTCCCCTTCTGCCGCCACGGCTTTCGGTGCGAACGACTCATATCGCCACGCGCCTTCTGCGCGCGCGTACCTTGACGGGCATTCGCCATGAACGCGGTCACGACCTGATGCACCAGCGCCTCGTTGAAATCGCGGTCAAACAGCGTATCCGACGCCTTCACGCTGGACGTGGCTTTGCCCTGATCGTTGATCAGCTTGAGTTCCATCGTTTTACGCCCCCGCCCTGATCTTGATGGACGGGCGCACAACGACATCCGCGCCATCCGCGCCCGGAATGGCGCCCTTCACCAGCAGCAACTGGCGTTCGGCATCGATTCGCACGATCTCCAGATTCTGCGTGGTGCGCTTGACCGAACCGAGATGCCCTGCCATGCGCTTACCGGGAAACACCCGGCCCGGATCCTGATTCATGCCAGTGGAACCCGGGCGATTGTGAGAGATCGAGTTGCCGTGACTCGCGCGGTTGGACGAGAAGTGATGGCGCTTGATTACACCGGCGAAACCCTTGCCCTTGGTGGTTCCCGTGACATCGACATGCTGCCCGACCTGGAACAGATCGACACCAATCTGACCGCCGACCTTCAGCTCGCCGAGCTGACCGGAGTCCACGCGAAATTCCCTGAGCACGCGGCCTGCCTCGATTCCCGCCTTGGCGAAATGCCCGGCAAGAGGCTTCGTCACGCGATTGGCGCGACGCGCTCCAAAAGCGACCTGCACCGCAGTGTAGCCATCGGTTTCAGCGGCCTTGATCTGGGCCACGCGGTTGTTCGACACATCCAGCACGGTCACCGGGACGGAATCTCCGTCGTCGGTAAACAGCCGGGTCATGCCGATCTTGCGACCGACAAGTCCTAGAGTCATTGTTATTCCCTCTTTAAGAGGCGCCGGCTGCAATTGGCCGGCAATCTATTCATAAAACCAGGGATCACCCGCCGGAGAAACAAACTGCCGCCCTGATTCTCGGCGGGCAGCCTCGCGTCCCCGGTCTTTATGGTCCCTACACCATTACAACTTGATCTCCACGTCCACGCCGGCCGGAAGATCCAGCTTCATCAGCGCGTCGACCGTCTTGTCTGTCGGGTCGATGATGTCCATCAGCCGCAGATGCGTCCGGATCTCGAGCTGCTCGCGCGAGGCCTTGTCGATATGCGGCGAACGGAGCAGGTCGAACCGCTCTCTACGCGTTGGCAACGGAACAGGGCCTTTCACTACCGCGCCCGTGCGTTTCGCTGTTTCGACGATCTCCAGCGCAGACTGATCGATCAAACGATAGTCATACGCTTTCAACCGGATTCGAATTTTCTGATTCTGCATAATTTGCTCCGTGATACGTCAGACGTGACTGCCGAGACGCAAAAGACCGGACCTGCCGTGCCTTTTACCTCCTGTCGCTCACGGCTATTCGATAACTTTCGACACTACGCCGGCGCCCACGGTGCGTCCGCCTTCGCGGAT
>JBBDIL010000013.1:0-61155 GCA_040880425.1 Burkholderiales bacterium
AGTTGAGGTTATACCCCACCTCCTGGAAGACGAAATTTCGGGGGAAGCTCAGTCAAATCGCTTTCTGTAGTACTTTATGAATTCGCTGAAGCCTCCACTGGTGAGTTTCCTCGTTTCCTTGTTGATCACCCGGCTAAGGACCTGCGTTTGTGTACTGTTTGCAATCAATTCCTCCTGAGTCATCTGAATTACCACGGTCCCGTCCATAAATGGTGCTTTAGTTACGACGAACACATCGCGAATTATATCGGTCAGGAATGTTTCCAGCGCTGAAATGACGCGCACCATAATCAGTTCGCGCAACATTGTCTCAGCCCTGAGATTGCTTGCTGCTCGACGCCGTACTTTCTGTTTCGCTTTTCGCTTGGCATTGCGTGTGAGGGCGCCTGACTCGAAATTGAAATTCCCGCCCAGTTTTTCGACCTGCCGATACGCTGACGATGTTGTCGAATAGAACTCCCTAAGGTTCTTCAATTCTCGTCTCAGAATCGAGTAGGAACTAAGCATCGCTGCCTTTCTCGCTTACCTTTGCGTCGCGCCACGCCGATGGCGCCCAACGTGAATTCGACGGCCTAATCGCCGTCCATCCTGATTGCGGTGTATTCCCACCGCCGCATCGGCCTTGATTTCCCGATATCTCTCGACTGTTGTGCACGATATCAGCCCCGTCCAAGTCGGGTCATTAGCCGCCCGTGAAGAAACAGACGGCGTGGGAGGTGAACAATGTTAATAGCATCCGCCGGTTCGTCAACCGTTGGCCAGGGCCCCTGGCTGCCGGACAAACTGCGGGATGCGGTGCGCCGGAGCTATCAGTTACTGTCGTGACGCGAGATCCACTAGCCGCTCCACCACCCGATCCAAGTCTTCCCACGTCGTGCGGTAGTTGGTCACGCAGGCGCGCAATCCAGCCTGGCCGTTGAGCAACACCGGCCCGAGCAGCGCGGTGCCTTCGGCGGTGAGCGCGGTGCTTCTGCTTCGGCCCGGCACTAACTTGTGCTCGACCGCACCACTTCGCCAGTTCAAGCGTTCAACTAAGGCCTACCACAAGTTTCAGGCGGCCACTTCGATCAGCACGTCGGGATGCCGCTCCGCGATCTTCAGCAGTTGCTTAGCAGCGCCGGAGGGTTCGCGCCGGCCTTGTTCCCATTGTTCCAGGGTCCGCTTGGAAACACCGAGTGCCGCAGCAAACTTCGCCTGCGAGAGGCCGCTCTTGAGTCGCACGCGAACCACTCGCGACCTGGCGTCGACCTGCTTTCGCTTGCCCCCGCCCGCTTTGATCTCCCGGACACCATCCAGCACTTCCTGCCAGACATCACGCCCGGCTTCGAACTTTTCCAGTGCTTTTCCCTTGAGCTTCTTACCCATTACGAAATACCTCCAACAACTGTTTCAGGACATGCGCGGGGACGTTATCGTTCTTCGCCTTTGCATAGAGGGTCAACATCCAGAACTCGTTGGGCCGCCGCCGCAAGTAGTAGACCACTCGCAGCCCGCCACGCTTGCCCGTCCCCGGCCGAGCCCAGCGCATCTTCCGGACGCCTCCCGTGCCCGGCACGATCTCTCCGGTCTCCGGGTTCTGTATCAAGTACTGCTGCAACTCGGCGTATTCATCGTCGTCCAGGTAAACGGGCAGAACCCGCTCGAACATGGACGATTCGATGAAGGTGAACATCGCGGCACTCTACGCCATTGGCGTAGACTCTGCAAGTATTCCGCGATCGCAATTGTCCGGTTCCACCATCGGTAGCGGCCCAGTGTCGCCGCCGGAAAGGAAGTCGCCGGCACTGGCTCCGTCAGCTGCATGCAAAGGCGGCGCATGACGCCGCATGCCCGGCGTAACCGCAGGAATGCCCCGCGGAATACGCCGCCTGAATGTGGACGATGAGCCATGCCGGCCGGGTGAACCGGCTACGACGTCGCCAGCGCCATCAATCGCTCCACCACCAGATCCAGGTCTTCCTTCGTCGTGCGGTAGTTGGTCACGCAGGCGCGCAGTCCGGTCCGGTTGTTCAGGGTGACGGGGCCGAGCAGCGCGGTGCCTTCGGCGGTCAGTGCGGCGAGCAGGCGCTGGTTGGCCGTATCGTCGCCATGCTTGAGGCGGAAGCAAACGGCGCTCAGGGTGACCGGTGCCATGAGTTCGAAGGCGGGCTGCGCGGCGATGCGTTCGCCGAAGTACGCCGCCATGTCGAGCTGGTGGTCGATCGCCTGCACGAAGGCATCAACGCCGAAGGCCTGCAGCGCGCACCAGACCTTGAAGGCCTTGAAGCTGCGCGACAGTTGCGGGCCGTAGTCCATGAAGTTGGTGAGCAACGGGTCGGGGTCGGCGGCCAGGTAGGACGAGCTGAAACCGAACGCGCGGCGCAGCACGTCGCGATCCTTCACTAGCACGCAGCCGGCTTCCAGCGGCGCGAACAGCAGCTTGTGCGGGTCGAGCGCGATCGAGTCGGCACGGCCGCAGGATTGCAACAGCGCCTTCTTCTTTTCGCTCATCACGAACAGCGCGCCGTAGGCGCCGTCCACGTGCAGCCACAGCTTCTCGCGTTCGCAGAAGTCGGCGATCGCGTCGACCGGATCGATGGCGCCGGTGTTGATGGTGCCGCCGGCTGCGACCACGCAGAAGGGCTCACGCCCGGCGCTGCGGTCTTCGGCGACGGCCGCTTCCAGCAGATCGACGCGCATGCGGAATTGTGCGTCCACTGGGATCTTGCGCACGTTGTCGAGCCCGAGGCCGAGGATCACCGCGTCTTTCTCGACGCAGCGGTGTGCCTCGCTCGAGGTGTAGAGCACGAGCGGTTTCGCGCGGCCCTGCAGTCCGTTGCGGCGGAAGTCTTCGCCGCAGCGCGCGTGCAGGGCGGCCGACAGCGCGGTGAGCGTCGCCATCGAGCCGCCGCTGGTGATCAGTCCGCCGGCCGCATGCGGATAGCCGAACAGCCCGCCCAGCCAGGCGACCAGCTTGCGTTCGATCACGCTCGCGACCGGCGAGAGCTGCCAGAAGTTGCAGTTCTGGTTCAGCGCAGCGGCGATGGCCTCGGCGAACGGCGCGATGCCGTTCGACGGGCCGAGCACGTAGGCGAGAAAGCGCGGGTGCGCGATCGCGGTGGAGTTGGGGACGATCTTCTCACCGATCTCGCGGAACAGCGCGTCGATGCCGATGCCCTCGCGCGGGAACGGCTGCGCCAGCAGTTCGGCGAGCTGGGCGCGGTCGACATCGGGCACGATGCGCGGCGCGGGAATGGCGCGCTCGTAGCCGCGCAGGAACTCGGTGAGCAAGGCGCCCGCGCGGCCGAGCTCGGGATCGGTCAGGTTCAGTGATCGGGTAGACGACATTCGACTGGTCCAGGAAACAATGCCGCGGAAGGCGGCCGGCGTTGACGAAGGCGAGAGCTTACAACTGCCGCAGCGGTGCCCGCAGTAGAATCGTTGCATCGTCCATCCGATGCCGCCGAAATGCATGACGCTCCTGCCGTGATCGAGATCCGCGGCGCCGACAAGGTTTACACCAGCGGCGTGCGCGCGCTGCAGCCGATCGACCTTACCGTGCAGCGGGGCGAGATCGTCACCCTGATCGGGCCGTCCGGCTGCGGAAAGAGCACGCTGCTGCGGCTGATCGCCGGGCTGATCGGGCCGGACAGCGGCAGTGTCGCCCGTTCGCCGGAGATCGCCCGGCGCAGCGCGTTCGTGTTCCAGCATCCGACACTGATGCCGTGGTCCGATGTCGCGTCGAACGTGCGTCTGCCGCTCGATCTTGCGCGCACCGAGCGCAGCGAAGCGGAACGCAAGGTCGCGCACGCGCTCGACCTGGTGGGACTCGCCGCGTTCCGCGGCGCGTATCCGCGCGAGCTGTCCGGCGGCATGCAGATGCGCGCATCGATCGCGCGCGCACTGGTGACCGAGCCCGCGCTGCTGCTGATGGACGAACCCTTCGGCGCGCTGGACGAGATCAGCCGTCACCGCCTGGACCGCGACGTCGCTGCGCTCGCCGCGCGCGAACGCCTCACCGTCGTGTTCGTCACCCACAGCATCTACGAGGCCGCATTCCTGTCCTCGCGCGTGCTGGTGATGAGCGCGCGCCCCGGACGCATCCATGCCGAGTTCGCGATCGACGCGCCGCAGCCGCGCACCGATGCCTTTCGCGCCACGAATGTCTACGCGCGCACCTGCGCCAGGCTGTCCGAGGCGCTCGCCGCCGCATCCGGCGAGGCGATGGCATGAGCGGCGAACGCCTGCTGCGCTGGCTCGGGCCGGTCGCGGCCGGTCTCGTGATCCTGCTGCTCTGGCACCTGATCGTCGTGCTGAACGAGATCCCGCACTACATCCTGCCCTCGCCGCTGCTCGTGCTGCGCACGCTGGTGGAGGACTGGGCGTTGCTGTGGCGCGCGCTGCTGATCACGCTGCAAGTCACCGGCATCGCGCTGCTGCTGGCGGTGCTGCTCGGCAGCGCGATCTCGTTCCTGTTCGTGCAGAGCCGCGCGATCGAGGCGAGCCTGTTTCCGTATGCGGTGGTATTGCAGGTGACGCCGATCGTGGCGATCGCGCCGCTGATCATCATCTGGGTGCGCGAGCCGCTGCCGGCACTGGTGATCTGCGCCACCGTGGCGGCGATTTTTCCGGTGATCTCCAGTACCACTATCGGCCTGCGCAGCGTCGATCCCGGCCTGCTCGACCTGTTCCGCCTGTACGGCGCCTCGCGCTGGCAGACGCTGGTGCGGCTGCGGATCCCGAGCGCCGCGCCGTACTTCTTCGCCGGCCTGCGCATCGCCGCCGCGCTCGCGCTGATCGGTGCGGTGGTCGCAGAGTTCGTCGCCGGCACCGGCGGCACCCGTTCCGGGCTCGCCTACCAGATCCTCATGGCCGGCCTGCAGCTCAACATCCCGCGCCTGTTCGCCGCGCTGCTGCTGATCACCGCCGCCGGCATCGCACTGTTCCTGCTGGTCTCCGCGCTGTCGTGGCTCGCGCTGCGCAAGTGGCACGAAAGCGAACTGGCACGCGAGAAGTGAACCGCCGTCCTCACGTGAGATTGAACGGGGTAGACTTTCCGCACTTACCCAGACGGATCGGATTGCGATGAAACGGCTGCTTGCGGGAATTGCACTCTTCATTGCCGCATTTGCGCCCGGCGCGCATGCGCTGGACAAGGTCGTGTTCCTCACCAACTGGTACGCACAGGCGGAGCACGGCGGCTTCTACCAGGCGGTGGCGGAGGGCATTTACGAGAAACACGGGCTGGACGTGACGGTGCGCATGGGCGGGCCGCAGGTGAACGTGCTGCAGCTGCTGCTCGCGGAGCGCGCGGATTTCGTCATGGGCTACGACATCCAGGTGCTGCAGGCGGTGGAGCAGAAGCTGCCGGTGGTGACAGTCGGCGCGGTATTCCAGTCCGACCCGGTGGTGCTGATCGCGCATCCGGACGTGCAGAAAATCGAGGACCTGAAAACCCGCACGCTGCTGATCGGGCAGGCGAGCGAGACCACGTTCTGGCCCTGGCTGAAAGCGCGTTTCGGTTTCAGCGACCGGCAGAAGCGGCCTTATGCGTTCAGCGTCCAGCAGTTCCTGGTCGACCGCAAGGTCGCGCAGCAGGGTTACGCCACCTCCGAACCCTACATCATCGAAAAGGCCGGCATCGCGCCGAAAGTGTTCCTGCTCGCGGAGTACGGCTACCCGCCCTATGCGCAGACGATCGTTACGCTGGAGAAGACCGTGAAGCAGCGCCCGGACCTCGTGCGCCGCTTCTACCGGGCCACCGCCGAAGGCTGGAAAAGTTATCTCGCCAACCCGGCGCCCGGCAATGCGCTGATCAAGCGCGACAATCCCGAGATGCCGGACGACGCGATCGCCTACGGCGTGGCGACGATGAAGCGCTACGGCCTGGTCGACGGCGGCGATGCGAAGACGCTCGGCATCCTGGCCATGACCGATGCGCGCTGGAAGCAGACTTTCGATTTCATGGTCGGCGCCGGCATGCTCGAATCCGGAACCGCCTGGCGCAAGGCCTACACGCTCGAGTTCGTGCGCCAGGTCAAGGTGCTGCCCTGAATGTCGCATCCAGGCCGGCGTCAGGCGGTATGACAACGAATCCGCACGCGCCGCGCTGGGAATTCTACCGGCGCGTCGTAGACCGGCTCATCCCCGACCGTTCTGCAAGCGTGCTGGTGGTGTGCGCGGGGCGCGGCGACAAGCGTCTGCTCGAACAGCTCGGCTTCACCAACGTCACCATCAGCAATCTCGCCGAGGCGCGCGAGGACTTCGCGCCTTTTGTCTACGCGCGCGAAGATGCGGAGAACCTGAGTTTCGGCGACGACGCATTCGACTACGTACTGGTGCATGCCGGTCTGCATCATTGCCAGTCGCCGCATCGCGCGCTGCTGGAGATGGTGCGCGTGTGCCGCAGCGGCGCGCTGGTATTCGAGGCGCGCGACAGCCTGCTGATGCGCGTCGCGGCGCGGCTGGGCTTGACCTACGAGTACGAAATCGAGGCGGTGGCGAGAGGCGGCGCCGGCATGCGCGACACCGGACTGCCGAATTACGTCTACCGCTGGACCGAACGCGAGGTCGAGAAAATGGTGCGCACCTATCGCCCGCAGGTTGCGCCGCGCATCCGCTTTTTCTACGGCTTGTCGCTGCCGGCGCCGGATGCGGGCGGCAGATCGAAGCGCATTGCGTTGCGCGTGCTCGGCCCTTTTGCGCGCGCATTCGTGAAACTGTTCCCGCGCCAGGGCAACCTGTTCGCCTTCCTGATCGAGAAGCCGGCGGCAAGCGCCGCAACCCTGCACCGCTGGCTGGAACTCGAAGACGGCCGCATCGGGCTGCGCAAGGACGCACGCGGGCGCTGAACGGCAACAGCGGCCGCGATGCGCGAGGCCCGGGCACGGGCCTTCCGCGATGCAGCACCGGATCGCGCCGACACCTTGCGAGGTCGGTGCATGCGGCTTTCGATTCGCGGGGTCTGCGCGGATTGCTTGCATCGACGCCGGAAGGCAACGCACGTTGCAATGCAACGGCCGCGGCCTGCGCCGGGTGGCATCGTGGCGGACTTTTGGCACGCGCCGGGGACCGGCCTATACTGCCTCTGCAACGCCGATCACAGCGATCAAATAATTACGGAGGAGGCTGGCGATGGCGCGCTTCGAGACGGACCGGATCCGTACCCTCGCCCTCGTCGGCCAGGGCGGCTCCGGGAAAACCACCCTGGTCGAAAGCCTGCTTGCGCGCACCGGCGCCATCGGCAGCGCCGGGACCATCGAGCGCGGCTCGACCGTCTGCGACTACGACCCGCGCGAGAAAGACCACGGCCACTCGGTCAAGCTCGCGGTCGCACACCTCGTCCACGACAACACGCTGATCCATCTGCTGGACGCGCCCGGCTACCCGGACTTCGTCGGCCATGCGCTGCCCGCCCTGTCCGCGGTCGAAACCGCGGCCATCATCGTCAATGCGCAAAGCGGCATCGAACTGATGACCCGCCGCATGATGCAGTGGGCGGAGGATCGCGGACTGTGCCGCATCATCATCGTCAACCGGATCGATGGCGACGGCGCGGACCCGGCGCAGGTGCTTGCCGATATCCAGGAGGAGTTCGGGCGCGAGTGCCTGCCGATCAACCTGCCGGCGAAGAACAACAGCGAGGTGGTCGACTGTTTTTTCAGGCCGGACGGCGAATCCGACCTGATGCCGGTCGACAAGGCGCATGTCGCGCTGGTCGACCAGGCGGTGGAAGTCGACGAAGAGCTGATGGCGCTGTACCTGGATCAGGGCCATGTCACCCCCGCGCAACTGCACGAGCCGTTCGAGCGCGCCCTGCGCGAGGGCCATCTCATCCCGGTGTGTTTCGTGTCGGCGCGCACCGGCGCCGGCCTCGACCTGCTGCTGGATATTCTCTCGCGGCTGATGCCGAATCCGGCGGAAGGCAACCCGCCGCCCTTCCTGCGCGGCGAGGGCGCGGAGGCGAAACCGCTGCACGCGCAGCCCGACCCGGCGAAACACGTGCTTGCGCATGTGTTCAAGGTCGAGATCGATCCGTTCATCGGCAAGCTCGGGGTGTTTCGCATCCACCAGGGCACGGTCACGCCAAACTCGCAGCTGTTCATCGGCGACGCGCGCAAGCCGTTCAAGGTCAGCCACCTGTATCGCCTGCAGGGCAAGACCCACACCGAAGTGAACGAAGGCGTGCCCGGCGACATCTGCGCGGTCGCCAAGGTGGAAGACGTCCATTTCGACGCGGTGCTGCACGATTCGCAGGAAGACAGCCACATCCACCTCAAGCCGCTGGCGTTTCCGCAGCCGGTGTTCGGCCTGGCGCTGGAAGCGACGCGTCACGGCGACGAGCAGAAACTCGCCGACGTGCTGCACAAAATCGCATCCGAAGACCCGACGCTGCAGGTGGATCAGGACGCGGCACTGAACGAAACGGTGATCCGCGGGCTCGGCGAGCTGCACCTGCGGCTCACGCTGGAAAAAATGGAAAAGCAGTACAACATGCAGCTGAAGACGCGCCCGCCGCGCGTGCCTTATCGGGAAACCATCACACTCAAGGCGGAAGGCCATTGCCGCCACAAGAAGCAGACCGGCGGCGCCGGACAGTTCGGGGAAGTGTTCCTGCGCATCGAACCGCTGCCGCGGAGCGCCGGCTTCGAGTTCGTGGACGCGGTCAAGGGTGGCGTCATTCCCAACCAGTTCATCCCGGCGGTCGAGAAAGGTGTGCGCCAGGTGCTGGCGTCGGGCCCGGTGTCGGGCCATGAAATGCAGGACGTGCGGGTCACGGTCTACGACGGCAAGAGCCACACGGTCGACTCCAAGGAAGTCGCCTTCATCGCCGCCGGGCGCAAGGCCTTCCTCGATGCCGTGGGCAAGGCCAAACCGATCCTGCTGGAACCGATCGTCAACATCGAGGTGATGGTGCCGCAATCCGCCATCGGCGACATCAGCGGTGATCTCTCCGCCCGCCGCGGCCAGGTGAATGGCAACGACACGCTCGCCGGCGGCCTGGTGAGGCTGACCGGCAAAGCGCCGCTCGCCGAGCTGGAGAATTACCAGTCGCGCCTGAAATCCATCACCGGCGGCGCCGGCTCCTACAGCATCGAGTTCAGCCACTACGAACAGGCGCCGCCGAACGTGCAGCAACAACTCGCCGCCGCCCACAAACCCGCGCACGCGGAGGACTGAAAAGTCGAGCGATGAGTGCTGAGTGCTGAGTACCAAGTACTGAGTACTGAGTACTGAGTACTGAGTGCTGAGTACTGAGCAAGTCCAGTCAAGGGCAACAGCGAACCACCAAGCTCACCAAGGACACCAAGGACACCAAGAAAAGCCTTGAAGCGAGATTGAACTTCTCGGTGCACCTGATGGACCACGCCCACTTCGTTGCTCCCGCAACAGGCCGGATCTCTTGCCGCCGGATTCATCCAAGTACGCCAACAAGAAAAGGTCCGATCTTGCTTCTCTTGGTGTGCTTGGTGACCTTGGTGGTTCACGCCTTTGCTCTACTCATTTCTCCGGTACTCTCCCCTTCGGGTAAACTTCGTTCGTCATGAACTTGGAACGCATCACTGTCGAATTTGCCCCCGAGGACGATCGTCTCGTCGTGCGGGTGCTGTTCTCGGGATCGCAGGAGGTGCTGTTCTGGCTGACGCGCCGGCTGGTCAAGCGCTTCTGGCCGGTGCTGCTGCAGATGGCGCAGGCCAAGCCGGATATCCAGCGGCAGGCGAACCCGGAGGCACGCAAGGCTCTGGTCGGGTTCGAGCATGAGAAGGCGCTGAAGCAGGTGCAGTTCACCAAGGCGGTAAAGGAACCGGACCGCACCCACCCGCTCGGCGACGAACCGATGCTGGTCTCGCGCATCCGCGCCCGGCGCAACGACAAGGGCCTGACCGTACTGTCGATGATGCCGAAGGAAGGCAACGGCATCGACCTCACGCTCGGCGAGAACCTCCTGCACGGCGTCATGAAACTGATCCAGGACACGGTGGCCAAGGCGGAATGGGATCTCCAGCTCGGCGTGCCGACCATGGACCTGCCGTCGACCGACGACACCGGCACCGTACGTACGCTGAACTAGCATCGGTGGCCCGGCTTCTGAGGACGGGATTCACCACGAAGACACGAAGGCACAAAGGAATTCGAAGAAATCTCCCGCTCGGGTTTCTTTGTGTCTCTTCGTGCCTTCGTGTCTTTGTGGTTAAATCTGGCACATTCACAATAGCAGGGGCTGTCGACCGTCCGCCACGCCGTCACATCCGATGACCGCATCTGCACAAACATTCCGCAGCGACGCTCAGGTGATCGGCCTGGTGGGGCTGGCGCACGGGACTTCGCATTTCTTCCACCTGATCCTGGCGCCGCTGTTTCCGTGGCTGAAAATCGCATTCGGACTTTCGTACGCAGAGCTCGGCCTGCTGATGACGGTGTTCTTCGTCATTTCGGGCGCCGGACAGGCACTCGCGGGTTTCGTCGTCGACAGGATTGGCGCGCTGCCGGTGTTGTTGTCGGGGATCGGATTGCTCGCGCTGTCGGCGCTCGGGTTGGCGGCCAGCCAGAGTTACGCGATGCTGCTGCTGTTTGCGGCGGTCGCCGGACTGGGCAACAGCGTGTTCCATCCCGCCGACTTCACCCTGCTGAACCGCCGCGTGAGTTCGCCGCGGCTCGGCCACGCCTTCAGCGTGCACGGGCTTTCGGGCACGTTGGGCTGGGCGGCGGCGCCGATATTCCTGGCCGGAATCGCGACCATCGCGCACTGGCGCATCGCGCTGCTTGCGGCAGCCGCACTCGCATTCGTGGTGCTGGTGGCGCTGATCGCGTTTCGCGACCTGCTCGACCCGCGCGAGGTCGCGGATTCGGTCGGCGGCAGGAAACAGCCCGACGGACCCGCGGGCGCGCTCGGCTTTTTACAGCTGCCGGCAGTGTGGATGTGCTTTGCGTTCTTCTTCATCACCGCAATTGCACTGGGCGGCATCCAGAGTTTTGCGCCGGCGGCGCTTCGGGATCTCTATTCGGTACCGTTCACGTATGCAACGGCGTGCATCACTGCCTTCATGCTGTCGATGGCGGCCGGCCTTGTTGCGGGCGGCTTCGTTGCGGTACGCATGCAGCAGCACGAACGCGTGATCGCAATCGCGTACGGCGCGGCCGGCTTGCTCGCCATCCTGGTCGCGCAGGGCACCGTGCCGCCCATGCTGCTGCCGGTGCTGCTCGGCATGATCGGCTTCGGTTTCGGAATCGCCGGCCCGTCCCGGGACCTGCTGGTGCGCGCGACCGCGCCGAAGAATGCGACCGGACGCGTCTACGGCGTCGTCTACTCCGGCCTCGACGTCGGTCTTGCCATCGCGCCGCTGATGTTCGGCGCGTTGATGGACATGCAGCAGCAGGCCTGGATATTCATCCTGATCGGCGTGTTCAAGATCACCGCCCTGCTCACCGCCGTCGGCGTCGGCGGACGCTACACGCGGCGCGCCACCCAGCCGGCCTGACCGGTCAGTTTTTCACTGGCATCCAGTCGGCGAGGTCCGGCTGGTCGATGCCGTGTTCGTGCGCGTAGTTGCGGGCGCGGATCTGCATGTCGCGGAAGCGCTCCTTGGCGTGCGCACCGGCGACGCGCAGGCGCGGCACGCGATCGATGACGTCGATTGCCAGCGAAAAGCGGTCGATCTCGTTCTCGATCGCGAGTTCCAGCGGCGTGTTGATGTTGCCTTTCTCCTTGTATCCGCGCACGTGCATGTTGCGGTGGTTGGTGCGCCGGTAGGCCAGCCGGTGGATCAGCCACGGGTAGCCGTGGAAGTTGAACAGCACCGGTTTGTCCAGCGTGAACAGGCTGTCGAAATCGCGGTCTGAAAGTCCCTGCGGATGCTCCGACTTCGGCTGCAGCTTGAACAGGTCCACCACGTTGATGAAGCGGATCTTCAGGTCGGGGAAGGCTTCGCGCAGCAGCGCGCTGGCAGCGAGCGCTTCCAGCGTCGGCACGTCTCCTGCGGACACCATCACCACATCCGGCTCGCCGCCATGATCGGTGCTCGCCCATTCCCAGATGCCGATACCCTTCTCGCAGTGGACGATCGCCTGCTCGATATCCAGATACTGAACATGATTCTGCTTGTCGCAGACGATCACATTCACCAGATTCTGGCTGCGCAGCGCGCGATCGGCCACTTCCAGCAGGCAGTTGGCGTCCGGCGGGAGGTAAATCCGCGTCACCGACGGGCTCTTGTTCACCACCACATCGAGGAAGCCGGGATCCTGGTGGGTGAAACCGTTGTGATCCTGCCGCCACACCGTCGAGGTAATCAGCAGGTTGAGCGAAGCGACGCTCTGGCGCCAGGACAGGTGATTGCATATATCCAGCCACTTCGCGTGCTGGTTGAACATCGAGTCGATGACGTGCACGAAGGCCTCGTAGCTGGACAGAAAGCCGTGCCGCCCGCTTAGCAGGTAGCCTTCCAGCATGCCTTCCATGGTGTGCTCGGACAGCATCTCTACCACGCGCCCGTCGGGTGCAAGCTCGCCGCCACCTGCATCCTCCGGAAAACTTTCGGCCAGCCACAGCTTCTTGCTGACTTCGTAGATATCGTGCAACTTGTTGGAGGTGTTTTCATCCGGGCCGAATACGCGAAAATTATCCGGATTGATCCGCATGATGTCGCGCATGAAAGCGCCGAGCGGACGCGTGTTTTCGGCGCGGATCTTACCGGGTTTCTCCACTTTCACCGCGTAATCGTGGAAGTCCGGCAGCCGCAGCGCCTTCTTCAGCACGCCGCCGTTGGCGTGCGGGTTGGCGCCCATGCGGCGCGTTGCCGATGGCGCCAGTGCGATCAGTTCAGCGGCCGGCGCACCCTGTTTGTCGAACAGTTCTTCAGGCTTGTAGCTGCGCATCCATTGTTCGAGCAGCTTGAGGTGCGCCGTGTTGGTCTTGACGCCGGCGATCGGCACCTGGTGCGCGCGCCAGAATCCCTCCAGCTTGCGGCCGTCGACTTCGGCGGGCGCGGTCCAGCCCTTCGGGCTGCGCAATATGATCATCGGCCAGCGTACGCGCTGCGGATTGCCGCTGGCGCGCGCCGCCGTTTGCGCCGCACGAATGTCGGCGATGCAGCGGTCGAGCGTTGCCGCCATCGCCTGGTGCATACCATCCGCCTCGGAGCCCTCGACGAAGTACGGCGTCCAGCCATAGCCGCGGAACAGCGCTTCGAGTTCCTCGTGGCTGATGCGGGCAAGCAGCGTGGGATTGTTGATCTTGTAGCCGTTCAGGTTGAGGATCGGCAGCACCGCGCCATCCCGTACCGGATTCAGGAACTTGCCGATATGCCAGGCGGTGGCGAGCGGCCCGGTCTCGGCCTCGCCATCGCCCACCACTGCGGCCACGATCAGATCCGGGTTGTCGAATGCAGCGCCGCAGGCATGCGACAGCACGTAGCCGAGTTCGCCGCCTTCATGGATCGAGCCGGGCGTTTCCGGCGTACAGTGGCTGCCGACGCCGCCGGGGAACGAGAAGTCCCGGAAGAATCTCTGCATACCCTCCGTATCGAGGCTCTTGTCCGGGTAGACCTCCGAGTAGCTGCCCTCGAGGTAGAGCGGGCCGAGCACGCCGGGCGCACCATGCCCGGGACCGGCCATGAATATCATGTCGAGATCGTCGCGGCGGATCACGCGATTCAGGTGCGTGTAGGTGAACGAAAGCGCGGGCGCCGCGCCCCAGTGCCCGAGCAGCCGGTTCTTGATGTGCTCCGGCTTCAGCGCTTCGCGCAGCAGCGGATTGTGGCGCAGGTAGATCATGCCGAGCGCAAGGTAATTGCAGGCGCGCCAGAAGGCGTGCATGCGCCGCAGTTCGTCCGGATTCAGCGGGGTGCCGGCCACGGTGGCGCGCGCGGGACCGAATGCGCTGAGGTCAGGCGGTGGTGATACGTCGGTTTTCATGTTCTCGCTCCTACGGATGACAGGTTTCCCGCGGCAAGCCGCGCACGAATCGGCGAATCGCGCTCTCACGTAACGGCGGCAGCACGGCGAAACGGAATGGGATGCGTCCCAAGGTACGCGAAATCGTCGCCGAATGCTGGTTCACCCGGCGCATGTTTGATCTTTCTCAAACAATCCGACCCTCAGGTGGATTTCTCCCGCCAGCGGGATTGCGCGTGCGCCGCCTTGATCGCCGGGCACGCGTCGCGTATAAGCGCGGTATGCGCCCGCCAGTCGTCATGCTGTTGATGCTCGGCATCATTCTCGGTCCGCTCTATTACGGTTATAGCGTATACGTGAGCGGAAACGTTGCGGAAACCTTCCGCATGACCGAACGCGGAGAGCGCTGGACCCTGCCGGACGGCACCATCCTGCGTTTCAGCGGCGGCCTCGGATTCCGCCCGCAGCCGCTGAACCTGACGCCGGAGATGAACGACATCAAGTTGCGGCTGAATTTCCGCATTCCGGAAGCGTCGATCGACGATGCCGGCGACCTGCGCTACCAGGCCACGCTGCTGGAATACGACCATACGATCCTGGAACGCTCTTTTTTGCTCCGGTTCGGGCGCGGCGGCAAGGCATCGCTGGATATCGGCCCGATCGAGATCAGTTACGCGGGTGCATACCTGTTCCTGCTCGAGGAAGTCGGCACGCCGCCGGTGGCGCCCGAGATCACCCTCGACGTCGTGCAGGAGGTTCGCAGTCCGGTCATGCCGCTGGTGTGGGGCGGCCTCGGACTGCTGCTGCTGGCGCTGGTCGTCGCACTTTACGACCTGGTGGTCGCCGTACGCAGGCAACAGCGCCCGCTTTCCTGAACAACCGCACGCACACAAACCGCAGATCGACATGCAATCGACCGACCTCGAATCCTTACATGCGCTGAGCGCGGCTGTGCTCTCGGACGTCATGGACGGCCTCGGCCTGATGCGCCGGGCGATGAAACCCTTCGTACGCCCGCTGGACGAACACCTGGTGCTGGTCGGCCGCGCGCGCACCGGGTTGTACATGCCGGCGTACTCGGTAAGCGAAGGCGAGAACCCTTACGAAATCGAGATCGCACTGGTGGACGATCTCAAGCCGGGCGAAGTCGCGGTGCTGGCCTGCAACGGTCCGACCGACCGGATCGCGCCGTGGGGCGAACTGCTGTCGACCGCCTGCGTTGCACGCAAGGCGGCGGGATGCGTTACCGACGGCCTGGTGCGCGACGTGAAGCAGATCCGCGACCTGCGCTTCCCGGTGTTTCACGGCGGCATCGGCCCGCTCGACACCAAGGGACGCGCGCGCATGGTCGAACGGGATCTGCCGGTGGAGTGCGGCGGCGTCCTGGTGCATCCCGGCGATATCGTGTTTGGCGACGCCGACGGCGTGGTAGTGGTGCCGCGCGAACACGAGAACGAGATCATCGCCCGCGCCGCCGAGAAGGTCTCCGGAGAAAACCACACTCGCGATGCCCTGCGCCGCGGCGAACCTCTGGCGGACGTGTTTCGACGTTACGGGATACTCTGATTGTGAAGATCGAAAGACCAGAAGCGAAACACGAGGGCACGAAGACACGAAGAAATGCAGCTTGAAATTTTTTCTTTGCGTTGTTTGTGCTTCTTGGCGGCCTTTGCGTCACGCTTTTGTTCTGGGGGTTTACTTCGTGTCTTCGTGCTTTTGGCACCGGCATCACGTTGGCTTCGCAAACGTGAGCCTGCTCCTCAACAAGTCGCAAGGCGGCGTGTTGTGTGTCTCGCTCTTTATCTCTTCGTGTCTCGCTCTTTATCTCTTCGTGTTTCGCTCTTTTCTCTGAACTCTTGCCATGGCCAACAGTGACATCCCCACCGTACTGCTGGATTACGTCGAAGGGCTGAAGACGCATGACGTCGACCGCGTCGGGCGCACGGCGGCGGACGATCTGCTGTTCGTGGCGGCGACGCGGATACTTGCCAAAGCCGGCTTTCTCGCGATGCTGCGCGCGCTCTACGCCGGCTTCCCGGACTGGACGTATGCGTACGACGAGATCGAAGACCGCGGCCAGGGCAACTACGCGATCAAGTGGCGCCAGGGCGGCACCCACACCGGCACCTGGTCCATGCCCGGCATGGAGCCAATCGCGCCGACCGGACGCAAGGTCGTCATTCCGCCACACTACTTTTATTACCGGGTTGCCGACGGCCGCCTGACGCTGATTTTTCCCGAACCGACCGTCGGCGGTGCGCCACGCGGGATTCTCGAGCAGATCGGGGCGACACTGCCGCCACTTTAGGGCGTACGCTCGTCGAACCGCACGCATCGCACGGAGACAGACGATGAACACCAGCACCGGCAAACCGAAGAGCAAGTGGCGCAGGCGAATCCTGATCACGGCCGGCGTGGCCGGCGGCGCGCTCGCCATCGGTGTGTGGCGCTTCTATCGCGAACGCGATCGCCTGGTACCGCCCGCCGCGCTGACAGCCGGCGAAGGCGAAGCCGTGCTCACCGGCTGGCTCAAGATTGGTACCGACGGGCGCATCGTGGTGCAGGTGCCGCGCCAGGAGATGGGACAGGGCGTGACCACCACGCTGCCGATGCTGGTCGCGGAGGAACTCGATGCCGATCCCGCGACGGTGCGCTTCGAACAGGCGCCGATCGATGCCTTCTACGCCAATGCGACCATGATCGGCGACGGTGTGCCGGTGCGCCCGGACGACCAGGGCTGGGTCGCGGCATTCATGCGCCACACGCAGTACAAACTCGGTCAGGTTCTCGGCGTGCAGGCGACCGGCGGCTCCACCAGCGTGCGCGATGCCTGGATGCCGATGCGCCACGCGGGCGCCGCGGCGCGCGCGATGCTGGTCGGCGCCGGAGCGGCGCGCTTCGGCGCGCCGGCATCCGAATGCGGTATCGAGGCCGGCAAGGTCGTGCACACGGCGAGCGGTCGCAGCGCGGGCTTCGGCGAGCTTGCACTCGATGCGGCGGCGATGCCGATTCCGCAGGATGCGAGGCCGAAAGACCGCGCGCAGTTCCGCCTGCTCGGCAAATCGCAGGCGCGGCTGGACGTTGCTCCGAAAGTCGACGCCAGCGCGCAGTTCGCCTGCGACATGCGGTTGCCCGGCATGCTGTACGCGGCGATCGCGCAATCCCCGGTATTCGGCGGCAAGCTGAAGTCACTCGACGACGCGCAGGCGCAGCAGCGCGAAGGCGTGCGCGGCGTGTTCGGGCTGCCCGCGACCAGCACGTCTGCGGCAGCGGTCGCGGTGGTAGCGGAAAGCTGGTGGCAAGCCCGGAGCGCGCTCGCCGACGTCGGCATCGAATGGGAAGACGGTGCGCATGCCGCGCACGACACGGTCGCGCAACGCGAGCGCTACTTCGAGCTGCTGGCGAGCGGCAAGGGGCGCACCTACGAGGCGGTCGGCAACGTCGACACCGCGCTCGCCGCACCGGCGCAGCTGCTGCGCGCGGATTATTTCGCACCCTATCTGGCCCACGCCACCATGGAGCCGATCAACTGCACGGCGATCGTGCGCAGTGATGGCAGCTGCGAAGTCTGGGTCGGCAACCAGGCGCCGACCCTGGTGCGCTGGTTCGCCGCGCGTGCGGCCGGCATCGACAGTGCGAAAGTCACCGTGCACACGCCTTATCTCGGCGGCGGCTTCGGCCGGCGCGCGGAAGTCGACGTGGTGCTGCAGGCGGTCACTCTTGCGGCAAGACTGCCCGATACGCCGGTGCAACTGCTGTGGTCGCGCGAAGAGGACATGCAGCACGACATGTATCGCCCGATGGCGGCGGCGCGTTTCGATGCCGCGCTGGACAGCGCCGGGAACATCACCGGCTGGCGCAACCGCATCGTCGGCCAGTCCTGCACCGGTGGTATCACCGCGCGACTGCTGCCGGCGGCGGCATCGGACCTGATGAAGGACAAGACCACCTCGGAGGGCGCGTTCGACCTGCCGTATGCGATGCCGAACCGGCATGTCGAGCACGTGCTCACGCACGAACCGGTGCCGGTCGGCTTCTGGCGCAGCGTTGGGCACAGCTACAACGCATTCTTCACCGAGAGTTTCATGGACGAGTGCGCGCACGCCGCCGGCAAAGACCCGCTCGCATATCGTTTGGCGATGCTGGAGAACGCACCGCGCCATCGCAAGGTGCTGGAAACGGCGGCGCAGAAAGCCGGCTGGAACACGCCGCCAGCCGAGGGCCGCGGGCGCGGCATCGCGCTCGCCGAGAGTTTCCACTCCATCGTCGCCCAGGTTGCCGAAGTGGAAGTGGTCGACGGTGTCGCGCGTGTGCGCCGGGTGGTGTGCGCGATCGATTGCGGTTTCGCGCTCGATCCCGCCAACGTGACCGCGCAAATGGAGAGCGGAATCGTATTCGGCCTGACCGCCGCACTGGACGGCGAGATCACCGTCGAGGACGGCCGGGTTGCGCAGAGTAACTTCCACGACTACCGGATGGTGCGCATGTCACAGATGCCGGAGATCGAAGTGCACATCGTGGACTCCGGCATCGAACACCTCGGCGGCGTCGGCGAACCCGGCACGCCCCCGATCGCCCCGGCAGTCTGCAACGCCCTCTTCGCCGTCACCGGCAAACGCATCCGCGAACTGCCCATCCGGCTTTAGCGAGCAGACGGCGTCATCGAACGCGCAGAGACGCAAGTAAGAACGAAAAGCGAACCACGAAGGCACGAAGGCACAAACTGGCACAAAGAACGCGAAAGAATGAGTACTTCTTGCTTCGTGTTTCTTTGTGCCTTCGTGCCTTCGTGGTGAAGCCGTTCTCTGACTTTTCCAGGATTTACGTTCCACGTCGGAGCCACTAGAACGAGCGTGGCATGCCGAGCACGTGTTCGGCAATGTAGGACAGGATGAGATTGGTCGAGATCGGCGCCACTTGATACAGCCGCGTCTCGCGGAACTTGCGCTCGATGTCGTATTCCGCGGCGAAGCCGAAACCGCCGTGCACCTGCAGGCAGGCGTTGGCCGCTTCCCACGAGGCTTTGGCGGCGAGGTATTTCGCCATGTTGGCTTCCGCGCCGCACGGCTGCCTGGCATCGAACAGCGCGCAGGCTTTCCATCGCATCAGGTTGGCGGCCTCGACCTCGATATAGGTTTCGGCGATCGGGAACTGAACCCCCTGGTTCTGCGCGATCGGCCGGTCGAAAACGATGCGCTCACTCGCATATTTCGCCGCGCGGTCGACGAACCAGTAGCCATCGCCGATGCATTCCGCGGCGATCAGCGTGCGCTCGGCATTCAGGCCGTCCAGGATGTAGCGAAACCCCCTGCCCTCCTCTCCGATCAGGTTCTCAACCGGGATCTCGAGGTTGTCGAAGAACAGTTCGTTGGTTTCGTGGTTGACCATGTTGCGGATCGGCCGCACGGTCATGCCCGTGCCGATCGCCTCGCGCAGATCAACCATGAAAATCGACATGCCTTCCGACTTTTTCTTCACCTCGGCAAGCGGCGTGGTGCGCGCGAGCAGGATCATCAGGTCCGAGTGCTGAATGCGCGAGATCCACACTTTTTGTCCGTTCACCACGTAGCGATCGCCTTTCTTCACCGCGGTGGTCTTGATCTTGGTGGTATCGGTGCCGCTGGTCGGCTCGGTCACGCCCATCGATTGCAGCCGCAGTTCGCCGCTGGCGACCTTCGGCAGCCAGGCGCGTTTCTGCTCGTCTGAGCCGTGGCGCAGCAACGTGCCCATGTTGTACATCTGACCGTGGCAGGCGCCGGCATTGCCGCCGCAGCGGTTGATCTCTTCCATGATCACCGAGGCCTCGGTCAGCCCGAGCCCGGAGCCGCCGTACTCCTGAGGAATCATCGCCGCCATCCAGCCGGCTTTCGTCAGCGCATCGACGAATTCCTCGGGGTAACCGCGCGCCTCGTCGATCCTGCGGTGGTACTCGTCCGGGAACTGCGCGCACAGCCCGCGCACCGCGTCGCGGATGTCCTGGTAGCTGTCAGTTGGTGTCGCGTTCATGTTCATGCTTTCGCAAGTCGAAGGCCGATGGGTTCAAAAGTATTCATATCTACCAACGAAGACACGGAGCGGCGCACGGACACGTTACCGACGAAGTCGGCCGATTGCGGGGAGTGCGCCGGAGTGCCGCCTCCCGCCCCGGATGGCTTCGCCAACGCCGTGTCGGCGGCACCGGAGCAAAACCGAAAACCAGATCTCACCGCAAAGGCGCAAAGGACGCAAAGAGGGCAGATCAAGAATTCTTTATGTGTCTTCGTGTCTTCGTGCCTTCGTGCCTTCGTGTTTCGCTTTTTTCTGATTTTCCTCCGTGGGGTAAACGGGTTTCCTGATCCGCACATCAGGCAAGCTCGGCGGTGCCTTCCATCGCCAGGCCGCCCTGGTGATTACGTGCCCACAGCGCGACCCGGTTGTCTCCTTCCGGCCTGCCGCAGACGTGGAATCGATGGATGTCGAACAGCGGGCTCACCGCGCGGAAGTCGAAACGCGCAACGCGCGCATCCGGCAGATTGCGCCGGAGCAGGTCGAGCAGCAGCGTGGCGATCAGCGGTCCGTGCACGATCAGGCCGGGATAGCCTTCCACTTCGGTGACGTAGCTGCGATCGTAATGGATGCGGTGACCGTTGAAGGTCAGCGCGGAATAGCGGAACAGCAGCACCGGGTCGGGCGCGATCTCGCGCTCGAACGCGGCACCGACCGGCGCCGCTTGCGGCTTCGGTGCCGGCGCACCGGATTGCGGATGGTCGCGGTAGACGATGTCGTGTTCCTCGGCGATCGCCACTCCTTGCGCGTTGGCGATTTCGTGGCGCACCGACACGAACACCAGCCTGCCGCTGCGGCCTTCCTTGGCGGTGACGTCTAGGATGCGCGATGCACGGGTAATCTCTTCGCCGACGCGCAGCGGCGCACGAAACTCCAGACGCCCCCCGGCCCACATGCGTCGCGGCAGCGGCACCGGCGGCAGGAAACCGCCGCGCTGCGCATGACCGTCGGGACCGATTTCGCTTTGCCGCGCGAGCGGCAGAAAATACAGCCAGTGCCACAGCGGCGGCAGCGCGGTGCCGGGCACCGGTGCGGGATCGTCGCGGTCGAGCGTGGCGGACATCGCCGCGGCCGGCGCAGCAGTCACCACATCGCTTCGCGTCTCGCTGCGCCCGATCCAGTTGCGCAGTTCCTCGATGTCCAGCGCGGCCGCGGTACTCACGGGTACATTGCCACCGGCATTACCGGCCGGCACGCCCACTCAGACAGCACGCCCGCCATCCACCGGAAACTCGACGCCGGTGATGAAATCGGACATGTCGGAGGCGAGGTACACCGCGGCCTTGGCGATATCGACCGGCGTCGCCAGCCGGCCGAGCGGAATGTTGCCGACGAACTTCGCGCGGTTCTCCGGCGTGTCGGGCATACCCATGAAATCCGCGATCATGCCGGTCGGCGCCATGACCGGACAGATCGCGTTCACGCGGATGTTGTCGGGCCCAAGCTCCGCCGCCATCGCCTTCGACATCAGGTTCGCCGCCGCCTTGGAGGCGCTGTACCAGACCAGGCCCGGGCGCGGGCGGATGCCGGATACCGAGCCCACGTTGATGATGACGCCGGATTTTTTCTTGCGCAGGATCGGCACCACCGCCATCGTCATCAGGTAGATCGATTTCACGTTGACGTCGAAGCAGCGGTCGAAGGTCGCTTCGTCCACTTCCAGCATCGGCCGGTTCTTGTGGGTATAACCGGCGTTGTTGACCACGATGTCAAGGGTGCCGAACTTCCTGACCGTTTCGGCAACCAGGTTGTCCACGTCTTCACGCCTGGATACGTCGCACTTGATTGCAAAGGCCTTGTCACCGAGTTCGGCGGCGATCTTTTTCGCGCCTTCCTCGTTCAGGTCGGCCACCGCGACCTTCGCACCCTCGCGCACATAATGACGCGAGATTTCCGCGCCGAAACCGCTTGCGGCACCGGTGACGATCGCGACCTTGTTCGACAACAGACTCATTATCGTTCTCCTCGTTCGTTGTGATTCAACACTGTCATTAGCGTGCCGGAACGCGCCGGCAACAGGCTCACACCACGCCCGCCGACCGCAGTCCTTCGATCTGCGCCAGACCGTAACCCAGTTCGCCAAGTATGGCATCGGTGTGCTGCCCGATCGCGGGAATCGCATCCATGCGCGGGTCGAAAGCCTCTGGCACGCCCGGCGGCCGCATCGCCCTGATCTTCCCGGCCGGCGTATCGACCTCCGTCCAGCGCCTGCGCGCGGCAAGCTGCGCATGCTCCCAGACATCGTGCATGTCGTTCATGCGCGCGTTGCCGATCTGCGCCGCGTCCAGCCGCTTCACGATCTCGTCCGCAGTGAGCGTCGAGAAGGTGTCGACGATCACGTCGTACAGGTCCTTGCGCGCGGCGGAGCGCTTCGGATTGGAGGAAAAGCGCGGGTCCGTCTTCAGACCCGGCTGCTCCAGCACCTTGTCGCAGAACACCGCCCACTCGCGTTCGTTCTGCAGTCCGAGCATGACCACTTTGCCGTCGCCCGCCGGGAACGGGCCATAGGGGTAGATGGTCGCGTGCGAGGCGCCGGCGCGCACCGGCGGCTCGGCGCCGTCGTAGGCGTAGTAGAGCGGAAAGCTCATCCACTCGGCGATGCTTTCCAGCATCGAGATGTCGATGCGGCAGCCCTTCCCGGAGCGACCGCGCTCGATCAGCGCGGCCAGAATGTTGGTGTAGGCGTACATGCCCGAGGCAATGTCGACGATCGAGCAGCCCGCCTTCGAGGGCGTGTCCGGCGTTCCGGTCACCGAAAGCAGCCCGGACTCGCTCTGGACGAGCAGGTCATAGGCCTTCTTGTCGCGATAGGGCCCGTCGGCGCCGTAACCGGAGATGTCGCAGACGATCAGCCGGGGGTAGCGGTCGTTGAGCGACTCGAAGGAAAAACCCATGCGTGCCGCCGCGCCGGGCGCGAGGTTCTGCACCAGCACGTCGGCTTTCTCCAGCAGCTTGTGCACGATCTCCCGCGCCGCATCCTGCTTCAGGTCGAGCGTGATGCTTTCCTTGGACCGGTTGGTCCAGACGAAATGCGACGACATGCCGCGCACGCGCTCGTCATAGGCGCGCGCCGGGTCGCCGACGCCGGGCCGCTCGATCTTGATCACGCGCGCACCGAGATCCGCAAGCTGGCGGGTGCAGAACGGCCCGGCGATGACGTGCTCGAGCGCGACGACGGTAGTACCTTCCAGCGGACGCATCTTTTCCCAGTTCTCCTGATCCGGATATCGCGGTGATCTCTTGGTGAAATCCGTGCCGGCATCGGCAATCGACATTGCGCGTAGCGGACACGGCCCTAAAGTTAACACACGCGCGATCGGCAGTACCCGTGCGGTCAGCCGCATCGGGGATGCAGCGGTTAGAATGCGCAGGTTCGGCCTGCGACCGGCCGTATCATCCGTTCATCATCAGGGCTTCAGGAATCCGACCATGAGTTCACACAGAATCGCAGTCATCGCCGGCGACGGCATCGGCAAGGAAGTCATGCCAGAGGGCGTACGCGTGCTCGACGCTGCCGCGCGCAAGTTCGGCATCGAGCTGAAATTTGACCACTTCGACTGGAGCTGCGACAACTACGCGAAGCACGGCTGGTGGATGCCGCCGGACTGGCGCGATAAAGTCGGCGGACACGACAGCATCTTCTTCGGCGCCACCGGCTGGCCGGCGATCGTGCCCGACCACAAGTCGCTGTGGGATTCGCTGATCCACATGCGGCGCGATTTCGACCAGTACGTGAACCTGCGGCCGGTGCGGCTGATGCCCGGCATCCCCTGCCCGCTCGTCGGGCGCAAGGTCGGCGACATCGACTACTACGTGGTGCGCGAGAACACCGAGGGCGAATATTCCGCGACCGGCGGGCGCATGTTCGCCGGCACCGAGCGCGAGATGGCGATCCAGGAATCGATCTTCACCCGCAAGGGCGTGGACCGCATCATGAAGTACGCCTTCGAACTGGCGATGAAGCGGCCGAAGAAGCACCTGACCTCAGCCACCAAGTCGAACGGCATCTCGATCACGATGCCGTTCTGGGACGAGCGCTTCGCCGCCGCGGCGAAGCATTTCCCCGACGTGAAAACCGACCAGTACCACATCGACGGGCTGACCATCCAGCTCGTGCTCAACCCGCAGCGCTTCGACGTGATCGTCGCCTCCAATCTGTTCGGCGACATCATCTCCGACATCGGCCCGGCCACTGCCGGTACCATCGGCATCGCGCCTTCCGGCAACATCAACCCGGAGAAGAAATTTCCGTCGCTGTTCGAGCCGGTGCACGGCTCCGCGCCGGACATCTACGGCAAGAAGATCGCCAACCCGGTCGGCCAGATCTGGTCGGCGGCGATGATGCTCGAACACCTCGGCCACGCCGATGCGTCCGCCGCGATCATGCAGGCGATCGAAGGCTGCCTGCAGGACGGCCCGCGCACGCCGGACGTCGGCGGCAAGGCGAACACCGAAGACATGGGCAAGGCGATCGCGGCGGCCGTGTGAACCGGGGGCTTGCGCCTCCAGCCACAACCCGGCCAACTGCGGGCCATTGCCTGCTAACATCCGTACCAGGCCCCATGAATACACCATAAAAAACCGGCCAACGGCACTACCGGGGCGCTGCCGCGCTGGCCCGAGCGGAGGAGAAGACCCATGAACTTGCTGACGCTTGCGTTGCTCGTCGTTCTTGCGTACTGGGTGATCGGCATCCTTTACGTCGTCACACGGTCGGACTGGTTCTGACCGCCCACCGGAACGAAGGGAGCGACAAATGAACGAAATGACGACACTGGGCGCCTGGGGCTGGTTCTGGGTTGCGATCTTCCTGGCGATGTTCATTGGCATCGGCCTGTACGGCATGCGCAAGGTCAAGACCGGCGAGGACTTCGCCGTCGCGCGCGGCGCCTATGGGCCGGTCGCGCTGGCACTTGCCTTCGCGGCGACCATCGCCAGCGGATCGACCTTCATGGGCCTGCCGGGGCTGGCTTATTCGAAGGGTTTCGCGGCGATCTGGTATCCGCTGATCTATCCGGTCGGGATCTATCTCGGCGTCATCCTGACCATAAAATTCATCAAGCGCATCGGCGACCGCTTCAAGTCGAATTCGCTGCCGGAGCTGATGGGGCAGCGCTACGACAGTAATTTCCTGCGCATCGCGTTCGCGCTGCTTTCGCTGCTGCTGATCTATTACATCACCGCGCAGTTCGTCGCAGCCGCCACCATTTTCGAGATCATCCTTGGGCTCAATTACCAGACCGCGATCCTGATGACCGCCGGCGTGGTCGCCGGATACATCGCCTTGGGCGGCACCCACGCCGACATCATGACCGACGGCGTGCAGGGCGGGATGATGGTGCTGATCGCGCTGATCATTACCGCCATGTTCCTGCTGTCGCAGGGTTTCCCCGGCTTCGGGCCGTCGGAGATCAACAATGCGCTGGTGGCGCAGGACCCGAACCTGGGCTGGGACACCTACTTCGCCGTCGGCGACCCGATCTTCGGCAGCCTGCTGCTGGTGTTCCTGATGTTCGTCGCCCACCTGCCGTTCGCGATGAACCCGCATATCGGCAAGCTGGTCTTTGCGCTGAAGGATTCCAGCCAACTGCGCCTGTTCCTGATCCTGGTGATCCCGATCGGCTCGATCCTCGGTTTCACAGTGCTCGGCGGGCTGCACGCGCGCGCGCTGCTCGGCCCGGATATCCGTCCGGATGCGGCGATACCGGCGCTGTTCACCGAGCTGTTCCCGCCGTTCCTGGGCGGATTGCTCGGTGTGGCGGTGCTCTCGGCGATCATGTCCACTGCGGACGGCCTGTTCATCGCCATCGCGGTGATCTTCAGCAACGATCTGTACAAGCGCACCCTGGCGCCGAAGTTCCATGCCAGCAAGACGCCGGAGCAGATCGATCGCAACGCGCTGTGGATCTCGCGAATCGCCACGGTTCTCGTAGGACTGACAGCGATCGCGTTCGCGTGGAATCCACCGAAGTTCCTTTCCGTCCTGCTGTGGATCGGCGTAGGCGGGATCGTCTCCGGCGCGGCCGGTCCGCTGATGATCGGCCTTCTGTGGCGGCGCGCGACCAGGGCAGGCGCGATCGCCTCGTTTCTCACCGGGGTCGGACTCTACGCGACGCTGCTGGTCGGCGTCGGCTGGAACAACCCGTTCGGCGCCGCCGGCGTGTGCGTGATGTCGGCTTCGGTAGTGATGGTGCTGGTCAGCCTGTTCACCAAGCCGATGGATGCGAAGTACCTGGAGCGGATTTTCGGCCGGGATTATGTAGCCCCTGGCGCTCCGGCAACCGCGCGCTGATCGAAGCAGGGTTCACGGTGCGCGGGGAAACAGCCCGCGCACCGGCCGTCTCAACCCTGCGCGAACGCGGTTCCCCGCGGCTTGAGCCGGATTCCCGGCGTCAGGCGTTTCCACGGATACTCGCCCGGGTCCGCCAGCATCGGGCCCGGTGACTTGGCCACAAGAATCTCTTCCGCGATCGGCGCAAAGTCGGCGCGGAAGTGCACCGAGCTCTTGTTGACCAGGATCGCCTGTTCGGTCGGCTCGATGCCGATGAAGCGGTACATCTCCTGATCGGCAAGCTGCGGCTTCTCGCACGCCACCACCACCCGCACCTCGCCGATGCGCAGCACCGCGCACGGACCGAGGTTCATGCGCGCGCCACGATAAAACGGGCCGGTGCAGGTGAAGCGGCCGTCGGACAGTTTCTCCACTTCGAACTGCGCGTGAAACGGCGCGTCGCCCGGAATCCCCGACTTGCCGCCGAGCGCGATATCGATCTGCGCGCCCTCGCCCACGGCGTGCGCCGCCTTCGCCGCCTGCGGGTCGTTTATCAATCCGAGTGCGGCACGGCGCGCACGATTGGCGACCAACGCGCGCAGCATGCCGGTGGTATCCGAATCGCCGCCGGCGCCGGGATTGTCCTGCGTATCGGCGATCACCACCGGACGCGAGGCGCGCCCGGCAATCTGCATCGCACGCCGGATGCAGTCGTCCGGCTCGTACACCGGCAGATCGTAATCGCCCTCGGCTTCCTCCACCATCGCGCGCAGACGCTGCGCGGCGCGCTCAGCCGCCGCCGGGTCTTCCGCATAGGCGAACGTCAGCGGCCCGCATTCCGGAAAATCCGCGGCGGGGAATCCGCACGCAAACGACAGCGCGGCGATGCCGTCGGTCTGCAGACCGGCGATCTCGGCATAAAGGCTTTCATTCGGTTCCAGCATGGTGGACTGCGCCTGCAGCGGGATGAGGAAGGGCACGCGCTGCGCGGCGACTTTCGGCCGCGGCATGCCGTCCAGCCGCTTTCGCAGGTAGTGCGCAACGCGGCCGCCGGTCTCTGCCATGTCGATATGCGGGTAGGTGCGATAGGCAATCAGGATGTCGGCGTGCTCGAGCATGCGCTGCGTCACGTTCGCGTGCAGGTCGAGGCTCGCCACCACCGGGATCGCGTTTCCAACCACCGCGCGCACCCGGGCGAGCAGTTCGCCCTCGCCATCGTCCAGGTGCTCGGTCACCATCGCGCCGTGCAAGTCGAGATAGACCGCGTCCAGCGGCCCCGCGCTCCGGATCGCATCGACGATCATGCCGGCGATGTGCTCGAAAGCTTCCTCGGTCACATGCGCCGACGGGCTGGACGCCGCCCACGCCGTCGGCAGCAGTTGGTGCCGGCTGCCCTGCATGCCGTCGATGAATCCCGCGATCGGCAGATTAATGCCGGCGACGCCATCGAAGATATCTTTGCCTCGCAGCAGCGGCGGCCAGCCGCCGCCGCGCACGAACTCTTCAAGGGTCGCCTTGCTCGGCGCAAAGGTGTTGGTCTCGTGCTGAAAGCCGCCGATGGCGATACGCATCTCTACTCCCTGTTCTCGAAATGCAATGTGCTGCGAGTCGCTGAGGATAGGCTCTCAACGCGGAGGTCGCAGAGCACGCGGAGGAAATCCAGAAACTGCATTCACCACCAAGGGCACCAAGCGCACCAAGAGAACCTATTGGAATTCTCTTTGCGACCTTTGCGCACCTTTGCGGCCTTTGCGTTCAGTTTCTCTTTTGACTTTCCTCTGCGCCCACCGCGTTGAGCGCTTCGTGCCGTTTCGAGTTGTAGAAAACGTCAAACGCGCTCGCCGGAAAGCCGCTTCAGCCAGAAGGTCATCGGCTTGGGCGACTCCAACTGCTCACCGATCTCGCGCCAGGAAAACGTGGTGTTCAGCTCCGGATGCTTGAAATAGCCGCGCCTGTTCCAGAAGATGTCCAGCGGCACGTAGCCCTGCGGGCGGCGCGGATGATCTTCCGGCCTCTGCACCGCGCAGAAGCAGGTCCATTCGAAACGGCCCAGCCCGCGCACGTGTGCTTCGCGTTCCTCGAAAAAGCGAACGCCGAGGCCCTTGCCGCGATACGCCTTCTCCAGCACCGACTCGCCGAAATAGAAGATCTTCTTCGGATCGTAGCTGTGCTCGATGAAGGGTTTCTTCACCTCGTCGGTCTCCGCTTCCAGCGGCAGCCCGGTCGAAGCGCCGATCACCCTTTCGCCATCGAACGCGATCACGATCACGCTGTCCGGTACACCGATATAAGTCCGGATGTACTTCTGTTCGTAGTCCAGCGTGCCTTCGTACAGGTAGGGAAACTCGCGGAATACCTCGATACGCAACCGCGCCAGCTCGTCCACGTACTGCTCGAGCCCCTTCCCCGAAAACCGTTCAACCCGCAGCGTCATCTTTTCCGATATTCCGTAGCCGCCCCGTAAACAGCTTCTGCTCAGTCCTCGCCACTCAGCACTCAGGCCTGCTTCTGCGCTCCAACCTGCCGCAGCCATTCCTGCAGGTTGTAGTAGTTGGTTATGCGCGTGATCTTGCCGTCGGCGACATCGAAGAATGCACCGCCGGGCAACTGGTATTTCTGCCCGTTTGCAGCCGGCAGGCCTTCGTCGGTCTGCACGTACTCACCCAGCACGACGAACTCCGCGGCCGCCCGTTCGCCATCGTTGCTCGCCATCACCACCAGGTCGACGATCTGTTCCCGGTAGCAGCGGTTCATCCGCTGCATGAAGCTGGCGAGAGCCTCCCGCCCGATCTCGCGTTCGCCCTGGTTGATGTCATGCGCAACCTGCTCATGCACGCAATCGAGAAACGCGTCCATGTCCGAAGCATTGAACGCGGCGTAGTACTTCCGGATGAGTTCCCGGGTAGCGTTATTCATAACAAGCCTCATTTGGTGAGAGCCGAGCAAATATGTTGCTCCGAGTGGTTATTGTAATGCGTGAAGGTCCAGCGAATCGCGCGCGGGGCACATGGGCCTCATTCCGCATTGCCCGGGAACGGAAGGGGAAACCGCTCAGCGCTTTAGTATCTGCGGGGATTCGAAACGGCGCACTGCGGTCAGGATGCCGCGCAGGATCTCGATCGGCGGCGGCGGGCAGCCCGGCACGGCCACGTTCACGGGAATGACGTTCGACACGCGCCCGCAGCTCGCGTAGCTCTCTCCGAAGATGCCGCCGGTGCAGCCGCAATCGCCGACCGCGACCACCAGCTTCGGATCGGGTGCCGCGTCCCAGGTACGCCTGAGTGCGAGTTCCATATTCCGGGAAACCGGACCGGTGACCAGCAGCATGTCTGCATGCCGGGGACTCGCGACGAACTTGATGCCAAGTCCCTCGATGTTGTAATAGGGATTGTTCAGTGCGTGGATTTCCAGTTCGCAGCCGTTGCACGAGCCGGCATCCACCTGCCGGATCGCCAGCGCCCTGCCGAGAATATCGATGATCCCGCGCTGGATCGCCTCGGCTTCGACGCGCAGCGCGTCATCACTTTCTGGCGGCGCCTCGGTGCGCATGCCGGTCCGGGCGATCTGTTTGACGATCTTCCACATCAGAGGTCGTGCCCCGAGTAACTCAGGTTGAACGATTTGTTAATCAGCGGGAAATCGGGAACGATATTGCCGATCACCGCGTGCTCGAGCACCGGCCAGTTCTGCCACGAGGGATCGTGGCAGTGGCATCTTCGAATACGAACTGTGTCGCGCTCGACCTCGAGCTCGAGCGCGACGAACACTTCTCCGCGCCAGCCCTCGATCCAGCCGGCACCGCACGCATCTGTCACAGGCAACACAACCTGCGAATGCACCGCCCCGCCCGGCAGACGGGCGCAGATTGCGCGAATCAGCCGCAACGACTCGAGCGTTTCTTCGAACCGAAGCGTGACTCTTGCCGCAACATCGCCGTTCCGGTGCGTCGCCATTCTCGCGTCCAGCGCGTCGTAAGGCGGCCAGAGATGATCGCAACGAAGGTCGACAGCCTGGCCGCTCGCGCGACCGGCCAGCCCAGTCAGGCCCAGCCGTGCAGCGAGTTCAGGCTGCACGCGGCCGGTGGCGATCAGGCGATCTTGCAACCCCGCATGCTCTTCGTAGATCCGGCGCAGCGTCTGCACTTCGCGCTCGACCGCGTCGCAATGGGCGACCATTCGATCCGCGGTAAAGCCGTCGAGATTGCGCGCCGTGCCGCCCGGCACCACGCAATCCATCATCAGGCGATGGCCGAAACCCTCGCCCGACTCCCGCAGCCAATCCTCGCGCAGGCGGGAGAACTGCGCCAGCCCGAACGCCAGTCCCGCGTCGTTACCAAGCGCACCCAAGTCGCCAAGGTGGTTGGCCACGCGCTCACGCTCCAGCATCAAGGCGCGCAGCCAGGCCGCACGCGCGGGGATCTCGGCGCCGGCAGCCGACTCCAATGCCATGCAGTAGGCCCATGCGAACGCCACGGTCGAATCGCCCGATACCCGGCCAGCGAGGCGGTGTGCTTCCAACGGCGGCAGGTGCGTGAAACGCTGTTCGATGCCCTTGTGCACGTAGCCCAGGCGTTCCTCCAGGCGCAGCACCTTTTCTCCGACGATCGAAAACCGGAAGTGGCCCGGTTCGATGATGCCGGCGTGAACCGGTCCGACTGGTATCTCGTGCACGCCGTCGCCTTCCACACGAACGAAGGGATAGTCGCCCACCGGCAAGGCGAGCGGGCGGGGTCCGGCAAATGCATCCTGCTGCAACGGCAGAAATCGCGCCGGCCACGCACCGTGATTCAGCCAGGGACGTTCGTCGGCCGCACCTTCGGCATGCAACCCAACGAGATCCGCGACGGCGCGCTGCATCCTGTTGGCAAACGCAAACGACGGCGAAAGATCAGGATAAGTTGCGTCTGGCCCGGCGAGCGGCAGCTCGACCCATAGCAGGCCTTCGCTCACCGCATACGCCGCGCAGATGGCATAGCCGCCCCCACCGTTGCGTCGTCGATCGGCTCCCCACAGCGTTAGCAGTCGCCCGCCAACATCGTTCATCGCGCTCGCGACGGCAGACCACCCTTCCGGCGTCACCCGGCCGTGAAAGACCGGCAGCGGCGCCGACAGGCAATCGACATCGATGTCCAGCCCGCCGATTCTCATCCTCAGCCCCCCAGCATCTGTGCCGCCTGGTGATACCACTCGCTCAGGTACGGCGGAATGTAAAGGCCCAGCATCAGGCCGAGCGCGATATGAACGAACACCGGCGTCAGAGCCGGCGGATGCGCCAGCGGCTTCATCGAAGTTTCCCCGAACACCATCGGCTGCACCCGGCTGAATACCGCTGCGAACGCGACACCGAGGCCAAGCAGCAGGAAAGGTGTCGCCCACGGCTGTTCGCGCATCGCCGTGGTCAGAATCAGGAATTCGCTTGCGAACACGCCGAACGGCGGCATGCCGAGGATCGCGAGCGAACCCAGCATCAGCCCCCAGCCGACGGTCGGGCTGACTTTCAGCAGGCCACGAATGTCGTCCATCGTCTGTGTGCCTGCCTTCTGCGCGGCGTGGCCGACGGCGAAGAAAATCGCCGACTTGATCAAAGAATGCACCGTCATGTGCAGCAGGGCCGCATAGGTTGCGATCGCACCGCCCATGCCGAACGCGAAAGTAATCAGGCCCATGTGCTCGATCGAAGAGTAGGCGAACATGCGCTTGATGTCCTTCTGCCTGAGCAGAAAGAATGCCGCCACTACCACCGACAGCAGTCCAAACCCCATCATGAGTTGACCGGTGAGCGCGCTCTGCAATGCGCCGTCGGTCAGCACTTTGCAGCGCAGGATCGCGTACAGCGCAACATTCAGCAGCAGACCAGACAGCACCGCGGATACCGGAGTCGGGCCTTCCGCGTGCGCATCCGGCAGCCAGTTATGCAACGGCACCAGTCCCACTTTGGTGCCATAGCCGATGAACAGAAACGCGAAAGCCAGGGTGATGATGGTCGGATCGAGCCGGCCCTTGACCGCATCCAGGTGGGTCCACAGCAGTGCGCCTCCGTCGGCGCCCACCACCCGTTCCGCCGCCATGTAGAGCAGCACGGTACCGAACAGCGCCAGCGCAATACCCACGCCGCAAAGGATGAAGTACTTCCATGCGGCCTCCAGGCTCGCCGCGGTGCGATAGACGCTGACCATCACTACCGTTGCGAGCGTCGCCGCCTCCATCGCGACCCAGAGAATTCCAAGGTTATTGGTGGTCAGCGCCACCAGCATGGTGAAACTGAACAGCTGGTACATGCAGTGGTACAGACGCATCCTGCGCGGCGTCATACGGCCGTGTTCGCGCTCGACCTTCATGTAAGGGCCGGAAAACACGGCAGTGGTAAACGCCACGAACGCGGTCAGCGTGACCAGGAACACGTTCAGCGGGTCGATGAAGAACTCGTTGTTCAGCGCGAACAGCGGCCCTTCGGAGATAACCTGGGCTGTCAGCGCGCAAGCAGCCAGGAAAGTACCCAAGCTGAACAACACGTTCAGCCATCGTGCGTAGTCGCGGTGACCGTACAGTGCCAGGGCCAGGCTGCCTGTGAGCGGAATCGCCAGAACGAGGAACAGGGGGGACATCTAGTCTTCCCTCAGTTTCTCGAGGTGCCGGATGTCAAGACTGTCGAACTTCTCGCGGATCTGAAACATGAAAACGCCAAGGATCAGAATACCCACCAGCACGTCCAGCGCGATGCCCAACTCAACCACCATCGGCATGCCATATGTCGCCGCGGTGGCCGCAAAGAACAGACCGTTCTCCATCGAGAGAAACCCGATCACCTGGGGCACGGCCTTGGAACGGGTGATCATCATCATGAACGACAGCAGCACACAGGCAAGCGCGATGCCGAGGGTCCCGCGTGCGATCGAGGTGGAGAGCTCCGAAATCGGCTGCGCCAGGTGAAAGGCGAAAATTACCAGCGTGATCCCGATCAGCATCAGTGTCGGAATATTGATGAGCGTCTCCACATCCCAGCGCACGTTCAGCCGGGCGATGATCCGGTGCAGCAGCCACGGAATCAGGAACACCTTTAACGCGAGCGTCAATCCGGCGGACACGTACAGGTGATGCTGATGCGTTGCGTAACCGGTCAGAGCGGTGGCGGCGACCAGGATCGCGCCCTGCATGGTGAGCAAATGAATCAGCGAAATGATCCGTCGCTGCGAGATCATCGCGAACGCGAGCAGCAGCAGCACCGCGGCAAACAGGTTAATCAACTGTCCGACCAGCGAACCTTCCATGCTCAGGTCTCCAGCAACAGGTGGATCAGCATCCCGATCACCGCAAGCATGAACGCGGTGCCGAGAAACTCAGGCACGCGGAAAATGCGCATCTTGGCGCTGACTGTCTCCAGGAACGCAAGCAGCACACCGCCGATCGCGAGTTTGACCATCAGGATCGGCAGCGCCAGCAGCAGCGCCGACGGCACCTGCGCCTCCGCAACGCCCCAGGGGAAAAACAACGCCAGCCCGATGCATGAGTAGGCGAACAGTTTCAGGCTCGCGGCCCACTCGAGCAGCGCCAGATGCCGGCCCGAGTATTCCAGGATCAGCGCCTCGTGGACCATGGTCAGTTCGAGGTGCGTCGCCGGATTGTCCACCGGAACACGCGCATTCTCCGCCAGCGAGACCATGACAAATGCAACCCCGGCGAAGGCGAGGCTCGGATAGATCGCCAGATCCCGGTGCGCAATAGTATCGACGATGGTGGTGAGTGAGGTGGACTGTGAGATCAGCGCAGCGGTAAACAGCACCATCAGCAGCGCCGGTTCGGCGAGAAATCCGATCAGCATCTCCCTGCGCGCACCGAGTGTGCCGAAAGCGGTGCCGATGTCCATCGCGGCAAGCGCAATGAACACGCGCGCCAGCGCGAACAGCCCGACCAGCGCGATTGCGTCCGCCGCAGTGGACAGCGGAAGACCGATCGCAAGCATGGGAATAATGCCGCAGGCGAGAATCATGCATCCGAGCACGATATAGGGTGCGGCGCGAAACAGCGGAGAGGCACGCTCCGCGATGACCGAATCCTTGTTGAACAGCTTATGCAGTACCCGGTAGGGTTGCAGTAGTCCCGGCGCCGACTTGTTCTGCAACCATGCGCGCCACTGATTTACCCAGCCAAGCAGCAGCGGCGCGAGCGCCAGCGCGACGATGATTTCCAGCAGTTGCGAGGCCACACCGAGCAAACTCATCGGGTCACCCAGACGAGCACGGCGATCAGCGTGACGAAGCTGTAGACGAGGTACACGGAGATCCGCCCCTGCTGCAGCAAGCCGATCAGCTTCGCCGCACGCTCGATCGCAGCCGCGGCGGGCAGATACAGCCAGTGCCAGAAATGATCCCCGACCGTGACCTTATAGCGCGGTGTTGCGTCGAACGGCGACGGCAAATGCCTTTCGCTGCGGAAGAACGGCTCGAAAATCTGCCGGATCGGCTGACCGAAGCCTTCGGCTGTGTCCTGCATGCGCGGCGTCTGCCATGGGTAACCGCAATCCCACGGCGCGGCGCGGCGCAGCCGGCCGTGGTACAGCCGGCGCACCAGCAGGAACGCCAGGCCGAAGCTTGCGGCGACACCCGCGAGAAATATGACCGGTCCGTAGCTGGCGCGCTCCATCGATATCGGGGCGAGCAGCCAACCGCTCGCAGCGACGGTTTCGCCCAGACCAGCGCCGATCAGCAGGTGCGTCACAGGATCAATCATCAGAATGAACTGCACGGGCAACAGGCCGAGCAGCACGCAGCCTCCGACCAGCCAGATCATGCCGGCACGCTCCCACGCTCCGGCGTCGTGCGCCTTTGACAACTTCTCTTCGCGCGGCTGCCCGAGGAAGATCACCCCGAAAAACTTGACCATTGTGTAGCCCGCGAGCGCGGCGATCAGCGCGATCAGCGCGGCCACCACTGGGATCAGCATGTTAAGGAACGAGTTGGGCAAACCGGGCGTGAACAGGAAACTCTGCAGCAGAAGCCATTCGGAAACGAAACCGCCGAGCGGCGGGAGCCCCGCGCTGGCCAGCACGCCGATCAGCACCGCCCAACCGACCCAAGGCATGTATCGAAGCAACCCTCCGAGCCTGCCGAGACTGCGCTCACTGGTCGCGTGCAACACGGCACCGGTGCCAAGGAACAGCAGGCTCTTGAAGAACGCGTGGGCCGCCACATGGTAAAGCGACGCAGTCAACGCCAGCGCCGCCACCAGTTTCATGCCGTACGCGGAAAACAGCACGGAAAGACCGATACCCGCGAATAACAGCCCGATGTTCTCGATCGAGGAATAGGCGAGCAGACGCTTCATGTCCACCTGCACCGCCGCGAACACCACGCCGAACAATGCAGTCGCAAGACCGAGCGCCAGCAGGAGCCCCCCCCACCACCATATCTGCACGGTTAACAGGTCATAGCAGACACGCAGGAAACCGTAAATAGCGGTCTTCAGCATGACCGCACTCATCAGCGCGGACACCGGCGAAGGCGCGGCAGAGTGCGCCTCCGGCAGCCAGACATGCAGCGGCAGAATGCCGGCCTTGGCGCCGAACCCGAACAGGGCGAGCAGAAACGCAATCGACGCCCAGAGCGGGGTCAGTTCCTGCGCGCGCATATTGGCGAAGGTGTAGTCGCCGGTGTTTGCCTGCAGCACGCCAAAACACAGCAGAATGCCGATCGCACCGATGTGCGCAATCAGCAGATAAAGGTAGCCGGCACGCCGGATCTCTGGGATGCGATGGTTGGTGGTAACCAGAAAAAACGATGACAACGCCATCGTCTCCCACATCACCATGAACGCGTATGCGTCGTCCGCCAGCACCACCAGCGCCATGCTGGCGAGAAACAGGTGATATTGCAGGCAGAGCAGACCCGGCGCAGTACCCTCGCCCCGGCGGAAATATCCCGCCGCAAAGACGGACACGCCTGCCGCAACACCCCCTATCACCATCAGGAAAAATGCCGAAAGGCCGTCGAGCCGGAAATGGAACGGCAGATCGGGAAGCCCGATCGGCAGAACCACGACCTCCGGCGATCCGCCGCTCGCGCTCATGGCGACCGCGAGCAGCGCAATTCCGAGCGCGCCCCCCGCGGGAAACAGCACTTTCGCAATCAGTGCCAGCCGGTGAAGCGCAAACAGGCCGGCGAGTCCGATCAGCAGCCAGGCGGCAACGACGACCAAAACCCAGTCGAGATGCAACCACTGCGATGGATTCGGCAGTGCGCTCATTGTTTGCGCCCAGTGAACTGGGTCCCCCGGCCGCTGTCGTCATCGCAAAGCGGGGAACAGCGGCGCGGCGCAGCGCGAAACCTGCTCGTCAAGCGCATCGTCCGCACGATGTAGAGCGCGTCCCCGACACCCCCGGGTCGAAACGGGTCCGGGCGCGACTGACTTGGGGCATGGCCATGGGATTGGAATTACATAGAATTAGGGTATAGTGCGTATTGGATTATAACAGTATTATCATTAACTGCATGGCCAAAGAGACCCGCACCGCACGCCTGACCATCCTGGTCGACCCGCGCAAGAAGAAGATTTTTGAGGAAATCTGCGCCAGCCAGGACCTGACGCCGTCGCAGGTGGTGCGCAAACTCATTCGCCAGTACATCGTCGATAACGCCGGCGACAGAAAACTCCCAGACTGGCTGACCGCCTCGATCCAATCCGAACGCGAGAACCCGTCTTGAGTCGAGTCAGTATCCAGCTCGATCCACGCGTTCAGGGTTCCAGGCGCGAATCGGCGGTAACCCACTTCCCGCCGGACGGCGGCTCGAATGCATGCAGGCGTTTCAACAGACGCTCCATGTCGTCATCGACCAGCAGGCTTTCGAGGTCCGCAGGCTTGAGGAAACCCTGCCGACTCATGCGCTGCAGGAAATCGATCAGCGGGTCGTAGTAGCCGGCAACGTTCAGCAGCCCGATCGGTTTGGCGTGAATGCCGAGCTGCAGCCAGGTCCAGGTCTCGAACAGTTCGTCCAGCGTGCCGATGCCGCCGGGCAGCGCGATGAAGGCATCGGCGAGATCGACCATCTTCTGCTTGCGCGCGTGCATCGAGTCCACCACGATCATCTCGCTCACGCCTTCGTGCGCCAGCTCTTCGCTGCGCAGGCTCCGCGGAATCACGCCGATCACCTTGCCGCCTTCGTCGAGCGCCGCATTCGCCGTCACGCCCATGAGACCGACGCTGCCGCCGCCGAACACCAGCGTGATGCCGCGCCTGGCGAACAGTGCGCCGGTTTCCCGCGCTGCCGCAGCGTAGGCCGGGTCGTTTCCCGTGCCCGAACCGCAATAGATGCAAAGCGTCTGCAAGGTTCCCGTCATCGCCATCGGTTCAGGTCTTTGCCGGTTTTCTGTGCCGGCTACCAATGCGCGATTCCACGCGCGCACCCTGCGCCGCAGGCAACGGCAATGCCGTCTGGTACTTCACCTGTTTCAGTGCAAAGCTCGATTTGATGTTGCCGACCCCGGGCACGCGCGACAGAAAATTGAGGATGAAGTGCTCGAGCGCCTGCAGGTCCGGCACCACCACCCGCAGCAGATAATCCGCTTCCCCGGTCATCAGGTAGCACTCCATCACCTCGGGGCGTTCGCGGATCGCGTTCTCGAACACTTCCAGCGCCGTCTCGACCTGCTTTTCCAGTGCGACCTGGATGAATACGCTGACCTTGAGCCCGACCCTGAGCGCATCCAGCAGCGTGACATAACGGCTGATGTAGCCGCTCTGTTCCAGCGCGCGCACGCGCGCGAGGCAGGGCGAGGGGGACAGGCCAACCGCCCGGGCGAGCTCGACATTCGACATGCGCGCGTCGCCCTGCAGCAGAAACAGGATTTTCCAGTCTATCGAATCCAGCTGCGTTTCAGGCATGTTGTGCGTCTTGTCATGCAGATTACGGAATAAGATGCCGAATTATGGCCTATTTGCCGGGACAAACGAAACCATATGCTTTTCGAAACGCGCTAACATCACGCGAACCTGAAGCAGGCGCCCGCGAGGCCCGACAACCCCAACCAAGGACCGCACGATGAGCAACCTCTCCGACATAAAAGATCTTTACGGCTACTGGCGGGTGCCGCCGAAGGATCTCGATCCCACCGAAACCCGGGAGTGGCTGGAGGCCTTCGACGCGATTGTGCAGCAGGAAGGCCGCGACCGCGCGACCTATATCCTGCGCAAGCTGCTCGATCACGCGCGGGTGCGCAGCGTCCCGCTGCCGCCGGTGCTGAACACACCGTACCGCAACACCGTCTCGCTTGCCGATCAGCCGCAGTTTCCGGGCAACGTCGACCTCGAAGCGAGAATCGGCGGCCTGGTGCGCTGGAACGCGCTGGCGATGGTGGTGCGCGCCAACCGTGCACACCCGGAACTCGGTGGCCATATCGCGACCTATGCCTCGATCGCCGACCTGTTCGAGGTCGGCAACAATCATTTCTTCCGTGCCGGACAAAGCGGCGACCTGGTGTTCTTGCAGCCGCATGCCGCGCCCGGCGTGTACGCGCGCGCGTTCATGGAAGGACGCCTGAGCGAAGAAAACCTGGACCACTACCGGCGCGAGACCGGCGGCAAGGGCCTGTCGTCGTACTGCCATCCGTGGCTGATGCCGAACTTCTGGCAGTTCCCGACCGGCTCGATGGGCCTCGGGGCGCTGACCTCGATCTATCAGGCGCGCTTCATGCGCTACCTGGAAAACCGCGGCATCCTCGAAACCGCCGACCGCAAGGTGTGGACCTATGTCGGCGATGGCGAGATGGACGAACCGGAATCGATCGCGGGCCTGTCGATGGCGGCGCGCGAAGGCCTGGACAACCTGATCTTCGTGGTGAACTGCAACCTGCAGCGGCTGGACGGTCCGGTGCGCGGCAACGGCTCGATCATCCAGGAACTCGAGGGCCTGTTTGCCGGCGCCGGCTGGAATGTGATCAAGCTGATGTGGGGTTCGGACTGGGATCCGCTGTTCGCGCGCGATACCGACAACGTCATCATCCGGCGCCTGCATGAAACCGTGGACGGCGAGTTCCAGAAGTACGCCGCCACCGACGGGCATTTCAACCGCGAGCACTTCTTCAACAAATATCCCGAACTGCAGGAACTGGTGTCGCACCTGTCGGACGAAGACATCGATCGCCTGCACCGCGGCGGCCACGACCCGCTGAAGATCTACGCCGCGTATCACGCCGCCGTGAACCACAAGGGCCAGCCCACCGTGATCCTTGCCCAGACCAAGAAGGGCTACGGCATGGGGACCTGGGGCCAGGGCAAGATGACCGCGCACCAGCAGAAGAAACTCGAAGACGACGCTTTGCTGGCGTTCAGGGATCGCTTCTCGCTGCCGGTATCCGACGAGGACGTGCACAAGCTGCGCTTCTACAAGCCAGCCGACGACAGCCCCGAAATGCGCTACCTGCATGCACGGCGCAAGGCGCTCGGCGGTTACATCCCGACGCGCAGCACGGAGGGGCCGAAATTGCCGGTGCCGGCGGTCGACGCATTCTCCAGGCTGCTGGAAGGCACCGGCGAACGTGAACAGTCGTCGACCATGGTGTTCGTCAATATGCTTTCGCAACTGCTGCGCGACAAGGAATTCGGCAAGCACGTGGTGCCGATCGTGGCGGACGAGGCGCGTACCTTCGGCATGCAGTCGCTGTTCCGCCAGGTGGCGATCTACTCGCCATTCGGGCAACTCTACGAACCGGAGGACAAGGCCGAGCTGCTGTATTACAAGGAAGCCAGGAACGGCCAGATCCTGGAAGAAGGCATCACCGAGGCCGGCGCGATTTCCTCCTGGATCGCCGCGGCGACTTCGTACAGCACGCACGGCGTGCCGATGCTGCCCTTCTATATTTTCTATTCCTGCTTCGGTTTCCAGCGCATCGGCGACCTGATCTGGGCGGCGGGCGACCAGCGTGCGCGCGGTTTCCTGCTGGGCGCCACCGCGGGGCGCACGACGCTGTCCGGCGAAGGCCTGCAGCACGAGGACGGATCGAGCCACCTGCTGTTCTCCACCGTGCCGAACTGCGTCGCCTACGATCCCTGCTTCGGCTACGAACTCGTCACCATTCTGCAGGACGGCATGCGGCGCATGCTGGAAAACCAGGAAGACGTGTTTTATTACGTCACCGTGATGAACGAGAACTACCCGCAGCCGGCCATGCCGGAAGGCGTGCGCGAAGGCATCGTCAAGGGCATGTACCGAATACGCGAGGCGCAAAAGAAAAAGCCCCGTGGTCCGGGTGCCGATGCGCGCGTGCAACTGCTTGGCAGCGGGACCATCCTGCGCGAAGTGCTGGCGGCGGCGGAACTGCTGGAGACCGACTGGAAAATTCCGGCCGACGTGTGGAGCGTGACCAGTTTCACGGAGCTGCGCCGCGAAGGCATCGCCGCCGACCGCTGGAACCGCCTGCATCCGGACCAGGAACCGAAACCGTGCTGGGTGGAACAGTCGCTCGGCGGGACGGACGGCCCGGTCATCGCCGCCACCGATTACATGCGCACGGTGCCGGACCTGATCCGTACCTGGGTGCCGCGCAAATACGTCACGCTCGGCACCGACGGTTTCGGCCGCAGCGACACGCGCGAGGCGCTGCGCGACTTCTTCGAAGTCGACCGCCACCATGTCGTCATCGCCGCGCTCAAGGCATTGGCGGACGAGGGTACGATCGAACGCAAGCTGGTCAAACAGGCGATCGAAAAGTACGGCATCGTCGCCGACCGGCCGAGTCCGTGGGATGTCTGATCCGCGGTAAACTTTCGGCCCTGATCCCGTTCCAACCAACCGGGCGCCCTGAGCGCCCGGTTGTCTTTTACCAGCTCCGGGTACGAACATGATGCGACTGCTTGCCTGTCTGACTGCGGCATGCCTGTTTGCCGCCACCGCCGCCGCGGCCGACCTGTCGAAGATGAAACCGTGGGAGGGCGGCGCGACTCCGCAGCTCGCACTAAAGGATCTCTCAGGCAATCAGAACGGCCTCGCGCAACACCGCGGCAAAGCGGTGCTGATCAACTTCTGGGCGACCTGGTGCGCGCCGTGCGTGAAAGAAATGCCGGCACTGCAGAAATTGGCCGACAACCTCGCCGGCGAAGACTTCGTGCTGCTCACGGTGAATTTCGGCGAAGGCGAGGGACGCATCGAGCCGTTCCTGAAGAAACTCGGGCTCGCACTTCCAGTGCTGCTCGACCGCGACATGAGCGTCACAAAGGCCTGGGGCGCACGCGGACTGCCGGCGACTTACCTGCTCGATGCGCAGCATCGCGTGCGCTACCGCGTGCTCGGCGAACTCGAGTGGGATCACCCCGCGGTGGAACAGAAGATCCGCGAGCTGTTACCCTGAGCCGACGCTTTCGACACACCGACCGGAAACTTTCCCAAATGAACCGACGCGCTTTCCTCAAGGCCGGAACAATGATTCCCGCTGCCGCATTCCTGCCGCCAGCGGCTTTTTCCCGGCAACTGCCGTTCTCCCCGCAGCCCGAAGGCTGGCAAGTCTTCGAAGTCACCACCCGCGTCGAGCTCGCCAGCCCGTCGGGCGTCACTCGGGTCTGGCTGCCGCTGCCCTCGGTGGAAGGCCCCGCCTGGGTGAAGCCGATGGGCAACCTGTGGTCCGGCAATGCCGGGACCATGCGCGTGCATCGCGACGGGACTTATGGTGCGGAGATGCTGTTTGCCGAGTGGCGCACCGGCGAACCCGCACCGTCGGTCCAGGTGGTCAGCCGCTTCGCAGTGCGCGACCGCGCAATCGACTGGTCGGACCGGTCCGGGCCGGCGCGTCTGGATCGCGCCACGCAGCGGCTCTACACGCAGGCAACCGAACTGATGCCCACCGACGGCATCGTCCGGCGCACTGCGCGCGAAGCCTGCCGCGGCATGCGCACCGATATCGAGAAAGCGCGCGCGATCTACGACTGGATCGTGGACAACACGTTCCGCGATCCGGATACGCGCGGTTGCGGCGTCGGCGACATCCGTTTCATGCTCGAGACCGGCAATCTCGGTGGCAAATGCGCGGACCTGAATGCGCTTTACGTCGGCCTGTGTCGCGCAGTCGGCATTCCCGCGCGCGACGTCTACGGTGTGCGGGTCGCCGATTCGCGTTTCGAGCTTCGCAGCCTGGGCAAGAGCGGCGATATATCGAAGGCGCAGCACTGCCGCGCCGAAGTGTTCCTCGCCGGTTACGGCTGGGTGCCGGCCGACCCGGCCGATGTGCGCAAGGTGGTACTGGAGGAACAACCCGGGCTCACGCTGCAGCACCCGTTGGTGGCACAGGTGCGCGAACGGCTGTTCGGCGCCTGGGAAACGAACTGGCTGCCGTACAACTTTGCACACGATCTCAGCCTGCCGAATTCAAGCGGACCGAAGATCGGATTTCTGATGTACCCGCAGGGCGAAACCGCCGAAGGCCGTCTCGACAGCCTCGACCCGGAGAACTTCCGTTATCGTTTGACCTCGCGCGAGTTTACTGCCTGAACTGAAGCACCGATTCGCCGGCAAGGGCACCGCACGGTGCCCTTTTTGTTGCTAACCTGCGCGCCTCGACCGATCCGCACAGAAACAATGATCCCGACTCGCGGCCGCCGCCGCCCGCTCGACACCGCCGCCGTTTCGACGATGGTGCTGCTGACCTTCATCTGGAGCTTCACGCACGTCGCAACCAAACTGGCAGCGCATGAAGTGTCTTTCGTCATGCAGGGCGGCCTGCGCTCGATCATCGCCGCCGTGCTGCTGATGCTGTGGGCGCGGATGCGCGGCGTGCCGCTGTTTGAGCGTGACGGCACCTGGTGGCCTGGGCTCGCGGCGGGCGCATTGTTCGCCGGCGAGTTCTTTTTCATCTACGCGGGACTGGAATACACCGGCGCCTCGCGCATGGCGCTGTTCGTCTATCTCGCCCCGTTGCTGACGGCGGTCGGCGTGCATCTGTTCGTGCCGGGCGAGCGGCTGGAACCCGTGCAATGGGCCGGAATCGGCATCGCCTTTGCCGGGATCGTCGTCGCGTTCGGCGAAGGCTTTGTCGCCGACCCTTCGTCGCTGCTGGGCGATGCATTCGGCATCGTTGCCGCATTCATGTGGGCGGCAACCACGGTGGTGATTCGCATGACTGCGCTGTCGGACGCCAGTGCGTCGAAGACCCTGTTCTACCAGCTCGCCGTCTCCGCGCTTTTGCTGCCCGTCGCGTCGCTGGCGATGGGCGAGCCCGGCGTGATCGATTTCAGCTGGGTAGCCGCGTCCAGCCTGTTCTATCAGGGGGCGGTCGTCTCCTTCGCAAGCTATCTCGCCTGGTTCTGGCTGCTGACACGCTACCTTGCCGGCCGGCTGTCGGTGTTCTCTTTCCTGGCGCCGCTGTTCGGCGTCATCACCGGAGTGATGATTCTGGGCGAACCGATGCGACCGCCGTTCGCGATCGCGGTCGCGCTGGTAGGTCTGGGCATCTGGCTCGTCAATCGCCCCGCAGCGGCAGACAACGGCTAGGCTCCAGCGTACACGTGCGGCATCGCGAGCATATGTGCGGAAGATCGGATACACGCCGCCGAAGGCGGCAAGTACGGCGCGAGTAGCCACGAATCCGGCGATCGTGCGTAAAATCTCCCTGACAACAACGATATCCGGAGGAGAGAAGCATGCTGCCGCCCAGAATCGACCAGACCGCTGTACGCAGCAAAATCGGCGAATACGCAGACACCCATGCCACGCTCGAGGAGCGCAGCGCACCCTACCGCGACCTGCTCGGCTTTGTGCCGCCGCGCATCGAGGCGCGGCTGCATGTGACGGGTGCGATCGATCCCGAAATGATCGACCTTCAGGAAAAGATCCGCGCGCATGGCATGTATCCGGACTGCTTCGACACCAGGACGTCGCAGCTGATGCTGTTCGGCATGCTGCTGATGGACCTGAATGATGCCGCCGCGCTGCACGCGATCGCCGCGCGCCGCGCCGGCGCCTCCTGGGAGGAGCTGCAGGCAGTCATCAATCTCTGCTTCCTGTTTCGCGGACTGTCGGCCGCCAATCGCGGCGCGGAGATCCTGGCCAATATCGCCGGCCGGGAACAGCAGCCCGGCTGACGAACGCGCACGATGGATCGTGCGACGTCCATGCGACTAAACGGGAGAAATCCATGAAGGCATGTATCTTGTCCGCTGCACTCTTCGCCGCGCTGTTTGCACCGACCGCCTATGCGCAGGAGGTGACGCTGCGGGTTCACCACTTTCTGCCGGCCGGCTCACCCGCGCAGAAGAACCTGATCGAACCCTGGTGCGAGCGCATCGCCGCACAGTCGAAGCAACGCCTGCAGTGCGAGATTTATCCCTCCATGCAACTCGGCGGCACGCCGGCGCAACTCTACGACCAGGTGAAGGATGGCGTGGCAGATGTAGTGTGGACGATTCCAAGTTACAGCGCCGGGCGTTTTCCACTGGTGGAAGCGTTCGAGCTGCCGTTCATGTCGCGCGGCGCGGAAGGCTCGAGCAGGGCGCTATGGCAATACGTGCAGGCACATGCCCGGGACGAGTTCCGCGAAATCCATCCGCTGGCGTTCCACACGCACGGCGGCGGCGTGTTCCACATGGTCCGCAAGCCGGTGACGCAGCTTTCCGACCTGCGCCGCCTGAAGATCCGCGCGCCAACGCGCCAGACCAATCGCATGCTGGCGATGCTCGGCGCCACCCCGGTCGGCATGCCGGCTTCGCAGATCCCCGAGGCATTGTCCAAGGGCGTGATCGATGGCGCGCTGCTGCCCTACGAGGTGGTGGCTTCGCTCAAGGCAGACGAACTCACGCGCTACCACAGCGAGATCGATCCGCAATCGCCCGCCATCTACACTACCGTGTTCGTGCTGGCGATGAACAAGGCACGCTACCAGGGTCTGCCGGCGGATCTGAAGAAGGTGATCGACAAGAACAGTGGACTGGAACTTTCGGCCACCGCCGGACGCATCTTCCATGAGAACGATGCGATCGGGCGCGGCCATATTTCCGCCGACAGGATCAACGTCATTCCGGCCACTGAAGTGGCGCGCTGGAACAAGGCCGCGCAGCGTGTTGTGCAAGGATGGGTAAAGGAAGTAACCCGCAAGGGTCATGATGGCCGGATGCTGCTGGAAAGCGCGCGCAAGCTGATCGCGGAAAACGCGAAATGACCGGACTGCTCGCCGCCGGCATCGTCGCGCACGTGCCGACGCTGTCGCGCGAAGACATCACGCCGGATTTTCAGCGCACGCTGGTCGAAGGCGAACGTGAACTTGGTCGCAAACTGCGCGCGCTGAAGCCGGACGTGTGGGTGGTGATCTCCACGCACTGGGTGTCGACGTTCAACTGGTTCGCAACCTGCCAGCCGCGGCACGAGGGCGTATGCGTGGCCGACGAGGCGCCTGACCTCATCCCCGGAACACCGTACCGATACACAGGCGACGCCGAGTTCGCCCATGCACTGGTCGCGGCATGGAAGAGCGCGGACATCCCGGCAGTTCCGAACGAAACACCGCACTACGCCTGGGATTACGGCACTTTCGTGCCCCTGTCGCATCTCGATCCTTCTGCAGAAATTGCAGTGGTGGGGATGCCGGTGGTGCTGATGGCCGATCTCGAAGAATGCCGGCGCGCCGGTGCGGCGATCCACGCGGTTGCCGCGCGGCTCGGCCGCAAGGCGGTGGTATTGGCAAGCAGCGCGCTGTCGCATGCGCTGGTTCGCGGGCGCCATCACATGCCCGAGCCGCAACGGCGCGAAGCCGATGCACGCATCATCGAGCGGTTGATTGCCGGCGACGTGAATGCCGTGCAGGCCGAGCTTCCGCAGTACGCAAAGTCTGCCGTGGTCGAGATGGGCGCGCGCGCGATCGCGACCATGCTCGGCGCCGCGCAGGCACTGGCAGCCGAAGGCAAACCGCTGCGTGGCCGGCAGTTCGGCGGCTACGCTCAATCGTCCGGCAGCGGCAATGCGAATCTGATCCTGACCACCGACGTGTCCTTTGCCGCACTGAACTGACTTGAACATGAATCACGCGAGCGCGACCGGATCCCCAGCCGCGCGGGGTCTGATCTATCGCATCGTCGATACGCTGGCGATGCTGTCGGCGCTGTTCGGCGGGGTGGTGCTGATCGCGATCGCCAGCATGACCTGCTACAGCATCGCTTCGCGCGCGCTTGGCTACGAACCGATTCTCGGCGACTTCGAGCTGGTGCAGGTAGGGCTCGCTGTCTGCGTTGCCGCGTTCCTGCCGTGGTGCCAGCTGCATCGCGGCAATATCACCGTCGATTTCTTCACCGCACGCGCATCGAGGCACATTCGTGCGCGGCTGGAATCGTTCGGCGCGCTGCTGGTCGCGCTGATGATGGCACTGGTCGCATGGCGTACTGCCGCCGGCGCACTGTCCGCGTTCGAGACCGGCGAGGAGACGATGATCCTCGGCTTCCCGATCTGGCTGAGCTACGCGCTGATGACACCGGGGTTGGCGATGACCGCACTGGTGGCGCTGTTCGGCGCTTGGCTGTCGTGGCAGGCGTCGCGGCGATGAGCAGCATCCAGATCGGTCTTTCTTTGTTCGCGGCGATGCTCGCGCTGATGGTGTTGCGCGTGCCGATCTCGGTGGCGATGTTCGCCCCCGGTGCGGTCGGGTTCTGGCTGCTCGCCGGCGAGGATGCATTGCTCAGTCACCTGAAGGGCCACGCGTTTGCGCGCTACTCGGTATACGACTTGTCGGTGATTCCGCTTTTCATCCTGATGGGCCAGTTCGCAACCCAGGGCGGGTTGTCGCGCGCACTGTTCCGCGCGGCGAATGCGCTGGTCGGCCATCTGCGCGGCGGCATGGCGATGGCCTCGGTGATCGCCTGTGCAATGTTCGGCTCGGTGTGCGGTTCATCCATCGCGACCGCCGCAACCATGTCGCAGGTGGCGATGCCGGAGATGCGCCGCTTCGGTTATTCCGGGCGCATCACCACCGGCACGCTGGCGGCCGGCGGCACGCTCGGCATTCTGATACCACCTTCGGTGCCGCTGGTGGTATACGCGATTCTCGCCGAGCAGAATATCGCCAAACTGTTTCTCGCCGCGCTGATCCCCGGACTGATCGCGGCCACCGGTTACTGCATCGCGGTGGCGATTTACGCGAGACTGCATCCGCAGGATGGCCCGGGACACGCGAAACCGCCGGCGCGCGAACGGCTGCGCGCGGTGGCCGAGATCTGGCCGATCGTCGCGATCTTCGTCATCGTGCTTGGCGGCATCTATGCCGGCATCTTTACCCCCACGGAGGGTGCGGCGGTCGGCACTGCGGCCACCTTCGTCGCGGCGCTGGCGCGCCGGGAGCTCGGCCGCTCCGGCATCTACCAGAGCCTGCTCGGCACCGCCACCACCACCGGAATGATCTTCTTTATCTTTCTGGGCGCGGACATGCTCAACTCCGCGCTGGCGCTGTCGCAGATGCCGGCACAGCTTGCCGAATCGGTCGGGCAGCTGGCGTGGTCGCCGCTGCTGATTCTGTGCTGCATCCTGCTGTTCTACATCGTCATGGGCTTTTTCATGGATGAGCTGTCGCTGATCATCCTCACCATACCGGTGATCTTTCCGACCGTGATGGGGCTCGAACTGTGGGGACTGGATCCTGCCGACAAGGCGATCTGGTTCGGCATCCTGATGCTGACCGTGGTCGAGATCGGCCTGATCTCGCCGCCGGTTGGGCTGAACGTCTACGTCACCAACAGCCTTGCCAGGGACGTGCCGTTGATGGAAACCTACCGCGGTATCGTGCCGTTCCTGCTGTCGGATGCGGTACGCATCGCGCTGTTGTTCCTGCTGCCGTCCCTCAGCCTGTACCTGGTCAGCGTGGTTTTCTAGGCGCGCACCAGTAACCGGTGCGAGGCAAACGCCGCCGCGCCGCACATACCGATCACCGCCGCCATCGGCACGGCAGTGTCGTCGTGCAGCAATCCGACCGCGGCGCCGGCGACCGCGGCGATTGTGAACTGCACGCTGCCGAGCAAAGCGGACGCGCTGCCGGCGCGGTCGCCGAACGGTGCGAGCGCACCGGCAGCGGCGTTTGGAAAAGTAAAACCGAGCGCGGTGATATATCCGAACAGCGGCACCAGCAGCATCGGCAAGCCGCCGAATCCGCTGAACGCGATGCCGGCCAGCGCGATACCGAACAGCGCATTGACCAGGTTCGCGCGGCGCAACAGCTCATCCGGCGAGCGGCGCGCGAGCAGGCGACGGTTGACCTGCGAGGCGCCGATCAGCCCGACCGCGTTCATGCCGAACAGCCAGCCGTAGTGATGCGCGGGCACGCCGAAGACTTCGATGAATACGAACGGCGAACCGGAGATGTAAGCGAACAATCCGGCCTGGGCGAGCCCGCCGGCAAGCGTGTAGCCGATGAAGCGCCGGTCGATCAGCAGCCGGCCATAACCGGATATCGCCGAGAACAGGTTGGGCTTGATCGTATGCGCCGGCCGCGTCTCCGGCAGGATCAGCGCCGCTGCGAGCATGCAGCTCAGCCCGAACAGTGCGAGCACCCAGAAGATCGCGCGCCAGCCGAACCAGATCAGCACGTAGCCGCCGAGCAGCGGCGCCAGGATCGGCGCGACGCCCATCACCAGCATCAGCACCGAGAACATGCGCGCAGACTCCTGGTGGCCGTAGAGGTCGCGCACCACCGCGCGCGCCACCACGATACCGACGCAGCCGCCGAGCGCCTGCATGAGACGCAGCCCGATCAATGCATCGATATCCGAGGCCAGCGCGCAGCCAATGGATGCCGCGATGTAGACGACGAGACCGAAGTAGAGCGGCCCCTTGCGCCCAAAGCGGTCGGCCAGCGGACCGTAAACCGCCTGCCCGAGCGCAAGCCCGATGAAAAACGCGGAAAGCGTCAGCTGCACCGACGCGGCATCGGCATCGAGCGAACGGCCGATGTCCGGCAAGGCCGGCAGATACATGTCGATCGACATCGGCGCGAATGCAGTCAACGCGCCGAGGACCAGCGTGACGCGCAGGCGCTTCGGAGTCAATATGTGCGGGGTATCGAGGAACGATATTCAGCCCGCATTAGATCACACGGCAGCCGGTGCAGCATGATGCGCGGCGATGTCGTCATCCCGCGGGATGAAATGATCGGCAACGCCGGCTGCTCAGCGGATCGGGCATGCATGCCGGCACAGTATGCCGGCCATTCCGATCAGGGATTTAGCGCGCGATAGAGAAACGGCAGGCTGACGTCCATGCGATAGTCGATGCCCGAGTGATTGTCGTCGAACTCCTCGTAGACATGGCGGATGCCGGCGGTGGCAAGGCGTTTCGACAGGATGCGCGTGCCGTAATGGATGTGGTACTGGTCGCGCCAGCCGCAGTCGATATAGATGCCGCGCAGCGTCGCGAGATTCGCGCGGTACTTCGACACCAGGTTGATCGGGTCGTGCGCAAGCCACTTGTTCCAGCGCCGTTCGATGAGCTCGCCGGACTCCAGGTTGAACGGCACGCGAAACCCCAGCGGTGCGCGCGGATCGGGGTCGTAGGTCGCCGCCATGCACAGGTTCATCAGGGCATGGCTTTCGGCATGCGAGAGATTCTCCTTCTTCCACACGTTGGCGATGAAGCGCCGAATGCGCCCGTCGTCCAGCCCCTCGGCCAGCCCCTTGCGGCCCGACTCGGCGCGTGCGTCGTAAGCGCCCGGCACGCGCTTCGGCGCGCGATGCTTCGCCAGTTCGTTCAGCGTGTTCGGCCAGTCGCAGCGGTAGATGAAATCGAAATACGCGTCGCCGGAATGATCGGCGATCGCGCCCCATGTCTTCGGATACAGCATGCCGTGCAGGATCGCGCCATAGCCGCCGGAAGACTTGCCGAAGCAGCCGCGGTGCTCGCGGCTCGCCAGCGTGCGGAATTCGCGGTCGACGAAGGGCACGATTTCGCGCGTGAGGTAATCCGCGTAGCGGCCGATCGCCGATGAGTTCACGTACTGGTTGCCGCCAAGCGCGGTGAAACAGTCCGGAAAGACGATGATCGCCGGCCCCATCTTCTGCTCGTGGATCAGCCGCGCCGCGCGTTCCGGCACGTTCTCGCCGAACGGTTTCCAGTTCGCATGCGACAGGCCGGTGCCGGTGAAACCGGCCAGGTCGTACAGCACCGGAAAGCGCTTGCGCGCATCGTACTGGGGCGGCAGCCATACGCCGACGTTGCGTGCATGCGGATCGCGGAGCGGGTTTCCCCTGAGAATCTTCGACGTATGCTGCAGCACGACCATCGTGCCGGCGGGGCCTTGCGGACGTTTCAGGGCCATATGACTTTCTTTCATTCACGAGAATGACCGATTGTCACATGGCCGTGCGCGCAGAGTCGACCTGGGCGCGCCTGCCGCGTGGAAGCCCGGGTCTGCAGTGAACCTTTGAAGATGAATATCGGGCGCGACCTGGCGAGAAGCCCGCAATGCCGGGCGGTCAGCGATCGAGCTTCGCGTAGACGATGGGCAGCAGGATCGCGAGGCCCAGAAGAACCAGCGCGAATCCGACGGCGAAGGTCACCATCATTGCCAGCGGCGCGACGAAGAACAGCGCGACCAGCACCCAGGGAATGGCGGGTGCCGGCCCGATGTCCACACCCAGGTTTCTTGACAGCCACACGGCTAACACCCCGTGTGGATCTTTTGTACCCCGTCCGAGCGTTCGCGAAACAGCTCGGTTCTCCAGCCAGGAGAAAAAGACGTAGGTCTGCACGAACAGGTTGCCAATCAGGACCACCGGCATCAGCAGGATTGCCGGCAGTACCAGCCACCCGCTGATCCCGGTGGTATAGACCATGAATGCGGCCGCGCTGGCCACTGCGATGGCAACCATCAACAGCACGGCCGGGACGACAATCCGCAGGCGGTTGTGTACGTAGAGCCGAAAGGCTTTGCCTTCGCGGTACCTGTGCGCCAGGTTGAGGGCTTCACTCAGCGTATGCACCGGAATGAGCCGTACCATCCAGTGCTGCGCAGGGACCTTGTTTCGTGCGATTGCCATGACCTGAACTCTCGTAGCCCAGACCATTCAAGCATAGGCGAATCCAGGCAGAAACGTGACACGAAAACTGTCTGCAATCGACAACAACCGGGATTGCGCCTGTCGATGAAATGTATGTGATCTGCCGGGCTGCGCTCGCGGAAATCGAGCGCGGCATGTTAGCTTTGCGTCATGTTCACGTGGTTGATGCGCCGCCTGCGCGTTTTGCGCACATGGATCCTGGTACGGCTCGGGCTGTGGCGCAGGCAATGGCGGCGCCGGCGCGTGCTGGTGCGAGGCGCGCGGCTGCTGTGGGGACGCGGGGCGTCGAATACCTGGGCGTATGGGCTGTATACGCCGGCCGGACTCTCGGACACCGCGAGTGCGCCGCTGATCGTGCTGCTGCATGGCTGCAGGCAGCGCGCGCTCGGATTCGCCTATGCGTCCGGCTGGACCGGCGAGGCCGACCGTCTGCGCGCGCGCCTGTTGTGCCCGGACCAGCGCAGGCTGGCAAATCTGTTCCGCTGCTGGAACTGGTTTCAGCCGGCTGCGCAGCGCGGACAGGGCGAACTGGATGTCATCATCGCGATGATCGACGATGCCGCCACGCAGGTGAATGTGGATACGAACGCGGTCGCAGCGGTCGGCCTTTCCGCTGGCGGCGCGCTGGCGGCCTTGCTCGCATTTCATCACCCTGAGCGTTTTCGCGCGGTAGCGGCGGTGGCGTCGCCACCGCTGCTGGGCAGCCTCGGCACCCAGAATCCGCAGGGCGTGATGCGGCGCGGGCTGGCGTTGAGCCCGCTGCTCGCGCTCGGTGCATCGCGCTCGGCATGCGCACCGTTCGCCATCATCCATGGCGCTGCCGACCAGGTGGTGCATCCGCGCTGCGCGGAGCAGTTGCTTGAACAGGCAATCGAATCGAACCGGCGGGCCGGCATCCCGCTGGAGAAGGTCGCCGCCGATGGATCGGCGCATACATCGATCGCCGAGTACCGTGCGGAAGGACAACTGCGGCTGCGTTACATCGAGGTCGCCGGACTCGGGCACATGTGGACCGGCGGCCCGGGCGGCCACCCGTACTGCGAGCGCGGCGGTGTGCGGCTTGCGGAGGCTTGCGCGCAGTTTCTGCGCGACGCGGGTATGTTCCGCCGCTGAACGGCTACCGGGCCGGCGATTGCATCGCAGTCAGCGTTCCTGCGCGTGTGCCGCGATCACCTGCGCCACGCACGCGGTCAGTTTCTTCGCGTAACCCAGATGCAGGAATTCGTTCGGGCCGTGCGCGTTCGACTTCGGGCCGAGCACACCGGTGATGAGGAATTGCGCATCCGGAAATTGCTGGCCGAGCATGGCCATGAAAGGGATGGTGCCCCCCTCGCCCATCATCATCGCCGGCTTTCTATAGAACTGCTTCGACGCTGCGTCGACCGCGGCCTTCAGCCACGGCGCGGTCGCCGGCGCATGCCAGCCGCTCGCGCCCTGATCCGGTTCGAAGGTGACGTCCGCGCCGTACGGCGGATCCGCTTCGAGAATGCGCTTCAGATCCCCGGTGGCGCGCTTGCCATCGATCAGCGGCGGAATGCGCAAACTGAGTTTCAGTGCGGTCTTCGGCCGCAGCACGTTGCCGGCATCCTTGATCGGCGGGATGAAATCCGCACCGACCACCGACAGGAACGGACGCCAGGTCCGGTTCAGCACCGCTTCGCCGTGATCGCGCGTCATCGGCTGCGTACCGCCGGCGAACGGAAAGCGCGTGAGCATCGCCTCGCCGAGCGCCTTGCCGGCGAGCGCCGCCTGTTCGACGCGTTCGGCGGGGATCTCGCAATGAAACGCGTTCGGCAGAATGCGGCCGGTCTTCGAGTCCTCGAGGCGGTCGAGGAGTTGCCGCGCAATGCGCAAGCTCGACGGCACGACACCACTGGCGTCGCCCGAATGCACGCCCTCCTCGAGCACTTCCACGGTCAGTGTGCCGGCGGCAATGCCGCGCAGGCTGGTGGTCATCCATAGCTGATCGTAATTGCCGCAGCCCGAATCGAGCCCGATCACCAGATCGACCTTGCCGATGCGCTCACGCAACGCATCGAGATAGGCGGGCAGGTCATAGCTCCCGCTTTCCTCGCAGCACTCGATCAGGCCGACGATGCGCGCATGCGGAAGCTTTTGTTCGTGCAGCGCCTGCAACGCAGCAATCGATGCAAATACCGCGTAGCCGTCGTCCGCTCCGCCGCGGCCGTACAGCCGCCCTTCGTGTATCACCGGAATCCACGGCCCGTAGCCGTCGCGCCAGCCGGTCATTTCGGGCTGCTTGTCGAGATGACCGTACATCAGGATCGTGCCTTCGCTCTTGCCCGGAATCTCGAACAACAGCAGCGGCGTGCGCTCGGGCAGGCGCACGATCTCCACCTTCATGCCGGGAACGGCATTCGCCTTGCACCAGTTCTCGGCAAGCTGCACCGCTTCTTCCATATGGCCGTGCGATTCCCAGTCGGGATCGAAGTGCGGCGACTTGCAGGGAATGCGGATGTAATCGATGAGCTGCAGGACGATGTCTTCGTCCCACTTGAACGCGATGAACTCCTCGAGAAACCGGAAATCTATTGCGGAGGGGGTGGTTTTCGGCATGTGAAGGTTCATTGTCTGGATTACAGGTCGTGGACATCCATTTTAAGGGCTTCCGCCTTTGCGTTGGTCTGCCAAACCGGCAGAGATGATCCGCCCATCGGAACCCCTTCGTTCCACGCAAACCCGCTTTCGAAGACCGAAACCTTTGCGGATAATGCTGGTCTTTGATTTGCCGGTGCGTTGCGCGCCACCTTATCCCGACCGATCCCGATGAAACCCGCCGACCTCTCCAGATTAAAGATCGACCGCTCGCAGGCCGCGCCCGGCACACGGCGGTGGCCATGGAAGACGATCGTGGTGGGCCTGGCGATGCTGGCGGTCGCCGCAGCTGCGGGCCTTCGCTCGCTGACGGCGCCACAGCAGGTCGAGATCACCACCGTCGCGCGCGCCTACCCTTCGCTGAACTATACGCTGCTGAATGCCACAGGTTACGTGGTGCCGCAGCAGATGGCGGCGGTGTCCTCCAAGGCGCAGGGCAGGCTGGAATGGCTCGGCGTGCTGGAAGGCAGCTCGGTGAAGAAAGGCGAAGTGATCGCGAGGCTCGAAAGCGACGACGTTCGTGCGGCGCACAAGCAGGCCAATGCACAGGTACGCCTGGCGCGCGCCAATCTGGAGCAGGGGCTCGCCGAGCTGCGCGACGCCGAATCGAATTTCAGACGTTCCGAAGATCTGCTCGCGCAGGAGTTCATCTCCGCCGCGCAGCACGACACAAATGTCGCGCGGGTCGAGAAAGCCCGGGCCGCGGTCTCCGGCCTGCGCGCTGCGATCGCCTCGGCAGAAGCCAACGCACGCGTGGCGCAGGTGGCGATGGATCAGACGGTGATCCGCGCGCCCTTCGATGGCGTGGTGCTGACCAAGAACGCAAACGTCGGCGACAACATCACGCCGTTCTCCGCAGCGGCCGACACCAGGGGCGCGGTGGTCACCATCGCCGACATGAGCACGCTGGAAGTGGAGGCGGATGTATCGGAGTCGAACATCGCGCGAATCGCGTTGCGGCAGCCATGCGAAATCCAGCTCGATGCGTTGCCGGAGGTCAGGCTTGCGGGCGAGGTGTCGCGTACCGTGCCGACCGTGGACCGCGCCAAGGCCACGGTACTGGTCATGGTGCGCTTCGTCGATCGGGATCCGCGCGTGCTCCCCGAAATGAGCGCAAGGGTCGCCTTCCTGTCGCAGCCGGTGCCCCCGGACCAGCGCGATCCGCTGCCGGCAACGCAGTCTTCCGCCATCGTCGAGCGCAACGGCCGCCAGGTGGCATTCCGTATCGAAGGCGACACCGTACGCGCAGTGCCCGTCTCCACCGGCATGAAGATCGGCGAGCTGGTCGCAGTGCAGGGCGTCGCGCCGGGCGACCGGCTGGTACTCAGCCCCGGCGCGCAACTCCGGGACGGCGCCCGCATCAGGCTGAAGAAAGGTTGAGCCTTGGCCGCGCCACTGGTCGAGATCCGTAACCTGCAAAAGGCCTACCGCCGCGGCGGGCAGATGGTACCGGTGCTGACCGATATTTCGCTCGACATTTTTCCCGGCGATTTCACCGCGCTGATGGGTCCGTCGGGCTCCGGCAAGACCACGCTGCTGAACCTGATCGCCGGAATCGACAAACCCGACAGCGGCACGCTGCGCGTGAACGGACTGGACATTACCGGCTTGTCCGAGAGTGCGCTCGCCGACTGGCGCGCTGCGCACGTTGGATTCATCTTTCAGTTCTACAACCTCATGCCGGTGCTGACCGCGCTGGAGAACGTCGAGTTGCCGCTGCTGCTCACCGGGCTTTCGCGTGCGCAGCGCCGCGACCGGGCGGTCATGATGCTGGAAATGGTCGCGCTCGCCGATCGCATGGATCATTACCCCAACGAGTTGTCGGGCGGACAGCAGCAGCGCGTGGCGATCGCGCGCGCGATCGTCTCCGACCCGATGCTGATCGTGGCCGACGAACCGACTGGCGACCTCGACCGCCAGTCCGCAGCCGACATCCTCTCGCTGATACAGCGCCTCAACAGCGAGGTCGGCAAGACGGTCATCATGGTCACGCACGACGTCAGCGCGGCACACGCGGCCAGGGCGATCATTCATCTGGACAAGGGCGAGCTGATGGACGCGCCCGTTGCGCGGCACTGAGGTCTGCCGTGTTCTTTTTGCGCATGGTGCTCAGGAACGCGTTTCGCCACCGGCTGCGTACCGCCCTGACCATCGCCGGTCTTGCAGTGGCGGTGCTTGCCTACGGATTGCTGCAGACGGTGGTCGGGGCCTGGTACGCGGGCGCCGACGCAGCTTCCAACGCGCGGCTGATCACGCGCAATTCGATCTCGCTGGTGTTTCCCCTCCCGCTCAGCTATCACGCGCGCATCCGCAGTATCGAGGGCGTCACCGAAGTCGCTTATTCGAACTGGTTCGGCGGGATCTATCGCGAGCCGAAGAATTTCTTCCCGCAGTTCGCGGTTTCCGCCAACTACCTCAACCTTTATCCGGAGTTCGTGCTGGATGCTGAGCAACTGCTCATGTGGCAGCGTGACCGCCGGGGCGCGCTGGTAGGCAGGCAGCTGGCCGAACAGTTCGACTTCAAGGTGGGCGACATGCTGCCGCTGCGCGGAACGATCTATCCGGGCACCTGGGAGTTCGTGATCAGGGGCATCTTCGACGGCTCCGACGAGACCAGGATCACGCGACAGATGCTGTTTCACTGGGACTACCTGAACGAGTTCGTGCGCAAGGCCAGGCCACGGGGCGGAAACATGGTGGGCGTGTATATCTCCGGCATCGTCAATCCGGCCGATGCGGCAGTTCTGTCGCGTGAAATAGACGCGATGTTCAGGAACTCGCTCGCCGAGACCATGACCGAAACCGAACAGGCGTTTCAGCTCGGATTCGTCGCCATGTCGGACCAGATCATCGCGGCGATCCGCATCGTGTCCTACGTCGTAATCCTGATCATCCTGGCGGTGATGGCCAATACCATGGCAATGAGCGCGCGCGAGCGAACCGCGGAGTATGCAACGCTCAAGGCGCTCGGCTTCGGACCGCGATTTCTCGTGTTGCTGATTTTCGGCGAGTCGATCGCGATCTGCGCGATCGGCGGCGGGCTCGGCCTCGCGCTCACCTGGCCAGCCGCCGAAGGCTTTGGCCAGGCGGCGGATGGCATCTTTCCCGTGTTCCAGGTTTCCACGCAAACCGCGGCGTGGCAGGCCGGGTGCGCACTCGCGGTCGGCGTGCTGGCCGCCATCGTACCGGCGGCCACCGCCGCGCGCGTGCACATCGTCGATGGCCTGCGGGCGATTGCCTGAACACCATGTCGGTGCCGGTCAGCTACATCGCACGCAACCTTTGGACACGCCAGGTCACCACGCTGCTGACCGCAGGCGGACTCGCGCTGGTGGTGTTCGTATTTGCGACCGTGCTGATGCTCGACGCAGGGCTCAAGGAGACCCTCGTCAACACGGGTGAGTACGACAACGTGATCGCCATCCGCAAGGGCAGCGAAACGGAAGTGCAGAGCTGGGTTTATCGTGATCAGGCCGCAGTGATCGAAACCCACCCCGGGGTGGCGCTCGGCCCTGACGGCAGCAGGATTGCCTCGCGCGAAACGGTGGTGCTCATTTCGCTCACCAGGAGCGGAAAGAACAAACCGTCCAACGTGGTCATCCGCGGCACCTCGGACAGCGGGCTCCTGCTCCGCCCGCAGGTAAAGCTCGCGGCGGGGCGCATGTTCCGGCCGGGGTCGTCCGAGATCGTCGTCGGCTCGGGCATTGCCAGCGGCTACACCGGTACCCGCATCGGCGACCGGCTGAATTTCGCACAGCGCAACTGGGAGATCGTCGGCATCATCGATGCCGGCGGCAGCGGGTTCGACTCGGAGATCTGGGGCAACGTCGAGCAGCTCATGCAGGCATTCCGCCGCACCGCGTACTCGTCGATGGTCGTCCGGCTCAAGGACAGCGGCAGTTTCGAGCGCTTTCGTGCGGATATCGACATCGACCCGCGGCTGGCGCAGGAAGTCAAACGCGAGCAGGTTTTTTACAGTGATCAGTCACGCGCGCTTTCAACCTTCATCAACATCCTGGGCCTCACTCTCACCATCATCTTCTCGATCGGCGCGACGATCGGCGCGATGATTACGATGTATGCGGCGGTGGCCAACCGCGTGAAAGAGATCGGCACCCTGCGCGCGCTCGGCTTCAAGCGCCGCGAAGTGCTCCTCGCGTTTCTCATGGAGTCGATGCTGGTTGCGCTGATCGGCGGTCTCGCCGGACTCGCCGGCGCGTCGCTGATGCAGTTCGCGTCTTTTTCTACCACCAATTTCCAGACCTTCGCCGATCTCACATTCGGCTTCATACTGACGCCGGGAATCGCGCTGAAGACCCTGCTGTTCGCGCTGGCGATGGGCGTTGTCGGCGGTTTCCTGCCGGCAACACGCGCCGCGCGGCTGAATATCGTAGACGCCCTGCGCGCAAGCTGAAGCAGGAACAACAGCTCACCGCAAAGGCGCGAACGGCGTAAATAAAGTCACAGGAGATATCCTGGCATTACGTGGTGCCTTGGTGGCGAGATTTTTCTTGCATGGATTTCCCTGGTCTCTTTCGCGGTCTGTACTCGTCTTTGGTGCTGTCTCAACCCATGTCCAGTACAAAGTCGAAGTTGCCCTCGCTGCTGGCGAGTTGCATCAGAAGCTCCGGGCGGTAAAGGAAATCGCGGTCGTTCAGCCGTTCGCCGGGAAAATACAGTTGCGTGGTCAGAACCCTGCCACCGCGCGGCTGGACACGCACGTGGATGTGGCGCGTGCGGCCCGGATAGGGCGCGGGCACGATGGTTTCCAGGCGATAGCGACCCTGCGCATCGGCAAACTGGTGGCCACGCAGCCGGTAGCCATGATTGTCATACTCGCCGTTGGCGTCGCAATGCCAGAAATCGAGCAGCGCGCCGGGCACCGGTTTGCAGTCCGTCGAGATCACCGTGCCGGTGACGGTGAGCCGTGGTCCGCGCATGCCCGCTTCCAGCAGCGAATTGCGTTTCGGCGAGTCAGGTGTGAAGAACGGCCCGGCCGTCTGGCGCGGCGTCGGACCGTCCTCGCAGGCAGGCGTCGCGGCCAGTGCCTGCCGACCGGCAATCCCGCCGGACGCGATGACGATGGGAGCGGATACCCCGGCAAGCAACAAGCGCCGGCGACTGCCGGAGCGAATGGTGTCATCTTTCATGTCGCACCTCCTTTGCACCTGTAGTCGCGTTGACCGCAAACCGCACGCCAAGTTTACTCCCGACATGCGGCATCAGTCGTCGCTGAGGACCACGGAGGTCTCGATCTGACGGTCCGAAATGCGCCAGTAACGCCGCAACAGCGCTTCAGATTCCTCCGCGGTGTGCAGGCGGAAACCGTGCCGCTCGTAGAAACGGATTGCCCAGGTCGCCGCGGCCCAGGTACCGACCAGCAGGCGCCGGTTCGCCTTCGCCTGCAGATGTCGGATGAGCGCCGCGCCAATACCGCTGCCGCGAAACGCGGCCGCGACGTAGGCATGGCGAATGAGCGTGACATCCTGCACATCCTGTTCACCCATCACGCCGAGCAACCGGCCGTCGCGCTCGAAGCCGGCAAAGCGCACGCCCGCCTCGATCTCGCACCGCAGTTCCTCACGCGACATGTAGGGCTCATTCCAGCAGTCGTCCGGAATCACCCCGCGATACGCCTGTGCGGCGTCGTTGACGATTTCGTAAATCGTCTTGAAATCGGACTCAAGGCATTCTCGAATCATAAAAGACCGGATAACTCAACCGCGCGCGGCAAGAGGAAAGGTCAGGCAGACAATCTCAACGCAAAGCCGCCAGGGAACCCTTCCGGAACTCTTCGTGTTTCCTCGTGCCTTCGTGTCATTGTGGTTCATCCCGATAGTCGCAAGTGGCAACTACGGTTTCCAGACAGATGGATGACAGCGCTGGTAGTTGGGGGCGTAAGGCGTTTCGGCGCCGAGTTCGCGTGCGGCATGCCAGGCCCAGCGCGGGTCGTCCATCATGCCGCGCGCGATCGCGACCATGTCCGCATGCCCGGACGCGACGATTTCTTCCGCCTGCTTCGCATGGGTAATCATGCCGACCGCCATCGTCGCAATTCCGGCTTGCTTGCGGATCTGCTCGGCGAACCGGACGTTATATCCAGGTGCAAGCGGAATCTTCTGGCGCGGATCGAGCTGACCGGATGTGGCATCGATGAAGTCACAGCCGAGCGCCTTGAGCTCTTTCGCGAACACCACGGTTTCCCCGGGCGTCCAGCCGCCGTCGATCCAGTCCGTCGCGGACACGCGCACGCCGAGCGGACGTTCCTGCGGCCAGACCGCGCGCACAGCTTCGAATACCTCCAGTGGAAAGCGGATGCGGTTTGCCGGGCTGCCGCCATACGCATCGTTGCGCTGGTTCGAGATTGGCGAAAGAAACTCGTGTAGCAGGTAGCCGTGACCGACGTGAAGTTCGGCAACTTCGAAGCCGATGCGCGCGGCCCGCTTTGCGGCATCGACGAATTGCTGTCTTACCCGCTTGAGTCCATCCGCATCCAGCGCCTCCGGCACGTGCCAGCCGGGGGCGAACGGCAGCGCAGAGGGCGCCACCGTGATCCAGGGACTCTCGTCCGCCGCGAGCGGCTTGCCACCTTCCGAGGGCGTGTGCGCGGAGCCCTTGCGGCCGGCATGTGCAAGCTGGATGCCGAGCTTCGCCACACCGTACTTCTGGCAGAAATCGACCACACGCTTCAGCGCCGCTTCGTTCTCGTCGCTGTACAGTCCGAGGCAGCGGTGGCTGATGCGCCCGATCGCCGACACGTGGGTCGCCTCGGTCATTACCAGCCCGGCCGCACCCATTGCGAACTGGCCCAGATGCATCAGGTGCCAGTCGTTCGCCGACCCGTTTTCGGACATGTACTGGCACATCGGCGACACCGCGATGCGGTTCGGCAACTCGACGCTGCGGAGGATATACGGGGAAAACAGTTTGCTGGACATGGGGCGCCTTGTTGTTATGCGTGGCGTAGCGATTCTAACCAACAATTCCCGCCGGCCACTCCAGGCGCCGCAGATTTGCACAGACCCCGGGGGAGCGACGCGGATAAAGAAAAGGCGCGCGAGGCAAAGCCCCGCGCGCCAGTTCCCGGGAGGTGACTGGTGAATCGCTGCCCAGTCACACCGAATGACCCGATTGAAATGTTAAAGTTCACACGAAAGGGCCTGCGCCGCGGTCGCGTGTGCATGATCTCCAGGTGTCGCCTGATGGCGACGGCATGCCTGCGGTACCAGCGGAACTCGCGCGACAGCGATTCGTCGAACAGCAAACCTTAACCGGAGGGAAATAATGGAAAACAATATTGCGTCGCATGGCGGCCGCTCCGGCCGCCTGCACTCCTGTCTGCTAGCCGTCGC